>JBBRNL010000001.1:0-673934 GCA_038230335.1 Chthoniobacterales bacterium
GACCTGCTGATTACAAATCAGCTGCTCTACCAACTGAGCTATGCCGGCATTTACGAGGGAAAACAACCGTTCTGATGGTCGCCCTCCCCCGCCATTGTATACGCCATTTGTATACGGCGTGCCAAATGACTTGTACATGAGGACGGAAATCGGATTCGGTCGCCCGCACTGTGCGCGATTCAATTTTGCAGGCAAGCTGATTCCGATGGTCTCGCTGGCACGCATGCCCATCCGTCCTTTCTGCTCGGCCAAATATCGGACGTGCGGAGCTCGCCCGATCACTTTTGCTCCGCCGGTAGAACAGCCTCGCCGAGAACTTCTGGGAACATCGTCTCACGCGGTGCGCCATGTCCGACACACAAGAACCTTGGGAAACGACGACTGTTCAAAATCTGATGCGATACCGCCCTTCGGGGACTTATTTCGCGCGGTTTAGAGCCGGCGGTAAATTGATTCGTCAGAGTCTCGACACGGCCGTCTTCTCGGTGGCGAAACAGCGATTGCCGGACATGATGCGCGATTATCGATCGCGGAACGAGTCGGTGAAGGCATTCGCGCATGGAAAGATGACGGTCGGTGACGCAGCAGAGGTTTATCTTCGTAAGGTCCGCGCCAGCGTATCACTCAAGCCGCGATCGAAGGATTATCGCGAGATGATAATCGATTTCATCTCGCGTTCATGGCCCGGGCTGATGGAAACGGATGTCCGCAAAGTGAGTGACCGCGATTGCGAGAATTGGCTTGCGCGCTACCAGCAACAATACGCGCCGACGGTCGTTAATAACAGCATCGGTACCCTGAGAGGAGTCTTCGATGAAGCGATCAGCACCGGAGCCCGATTCAACAATCCCGCTGGGGAACTCTCGCGCGTTAAAGTGCGGCAAAAACAGCTGCAGCTCCCTTCGCGGGAAGAGTTCCTGCGATTCGTTGAGGAAATCCGGACAGCCGGCGCCAGACAGTCGAAGGATTGCGCGAACCTTGTCCGGTTTCTCGCATATAGCGGTGTGCGAATCGGCGAGGCAAGATTTGTCACCTGGGCGGACGCCAATTTCGTTCGCAGCCAGTTGCATGTGCGAGGCGATCCCGACACGGCAACCAAAAACGGCGAAACGCGCTATGTCCCGATGATCCCAGAACTTGAACAGATGCTCAAGGAACTGCGGAGGGAGCGTTCGACTGAAACGGCAGACGTGACCGTGATGCGAGTCTTCGAATGTCAGAACAGCATGACGCACGCGGCGGAGAAGATCGGAATGAAGCGAATTACCCATCACGACCTTCGTCATCTTTTCGCGACGATCTGCATCGAGAGTGGCGTGGACATTCCCACCGTTTCACGCTGGCTCGGACACAAGGACGGCGGCGCGTTATGCATGAAAACCTACGGTCATTTGCGGCAGGACCACAGTTTCGCGCAGGCGCGCCGGGTCAGCTTTGGTGTCGCGGCGTGAACAAAATCGCCGACGATTTAGACCTTGAGCAGGCGCATCAGTTCCGATCGCGGGACGAGCAGTTTGCCTCGCAACGCACGACAAGCGCGAAGTTTTCCCCGCTGGATAAGGCGATAGACACTGAAATAATCAACACCAAGAAGATCGGCAGCTTCTTGGACCGAATAGGCAAGCCGCTCCTGTTCAGGAGCGGGCGCTTGGGACGATGGAGCGAGCGTTTGCATGCAATCAACGCCGACCATACGCGCCCGCTGTCGGCTCGCCGCTCCCTTAGCGGAGCGGTTTTGCCTCCAGCGGAGACAGTCTAGTGATGTCGATACGTGCAGTAGAAACGTACCGGAAATCGACGAAAGACGCGGACAACGGCGTTGCGTCGCGGCCATTTCCAAGATCGCGGAAGATGCGATTTAAATAAAAACGGTGCCAACTGCGAAAGCCGCGCCGACCGGAATCGCTCTTGAGCCGGCCTCCCACAACATTCGGCGGAAATTAAACAGTCCGAGTTGTTGAACGACTCTCACTGAAAAGAAAATATTCTGCCCGATATCCTTGACGAATAATAGCCGTTTAACAGATAACCAGGCACCGAGCTGTTGCTTCCGAGATGAACACGGAAAAATCTGGTCCCTCCTCTTTCATGCGCACGCCGATCGACTTTCCGCTGCCGTCTGGACAGGATCCGGAGGCATTGACCGGTACAATCTTCGCGGAGAGCACGGGTGCGGCATCGGCTGGGGATTACGACAAAGAGAAGGATTGCATTGGCCTAGCAGTAATCAACGCTGCGTACTACGCCACATGGACGATACATGAGGGCAAGACCTGTTACAACAGCAGCTTTGGCGACGGGACGATCATTGATGCAGTCCGGAAGACTATCGGCGCTTACGGCAAGGCGCGATGGAAATGATAATGAATGGGGACCGCCTGAAACCAAGAGCGGAACTCGAAGCGGCACTAACGCCACCCGACGTGGACCACCTGAAACGCACTGTGGATTCAGTAAACCGAGTTTATCCGTCGAATCCACCAGTCACGTACGCTGAACTAGGCCGCGAGCCCCTCCAATTCAACCAAGCTACCGATTCACCGCCAAATCCTCAAAGGCAAGAGAAGATCGGCCGATACGTGTCCCATACGTTCTATGCCTTCAAGAGAGGCCGCGAATGCCAATAAGAGCTCAAGAGTTCGCTCGCGAGTTTATCTGGATCGTATGACAAAGAAACAACCGTCGCCGAGACCGAGCTCCAAGAAGCGCGCCAAGCGGGCGACATCACCTCCTAACTCTACAGCGAGCGGTGGGCCGGCGTTGTCAGCCAAGACTCGTCGGCAGCCGAAAGCCGGACCAAAGCTTGAGAGCATCGGCACGGCCGCGATCTCAGAAAAGTGGTTTGCGCCGATGGTCGGATTGCGGAGTCGCAGCCGATGGGTCGGACTCATAGGACTCGAGATCGAACCCGCGAAACCTCACGTGGCGCAGCGCCCCATCTGGCGTCTTTTGATTTGGGAACCCGTTCCCGGGAACAAGACCACAGGGGTTTCCCAAATCTTCGACCATTACTGGGATGCGATTCCGGATCACCGGCGCTACCCCGGCAAATGGATTCCAATCGCGGATAGCAGTGGCCCCCCAGAATTTGGAAAAGCTTACCTAGATTCCCAGGTTCCGACCATATCTGGCTTTGACCAAGTGGTGCTGTTGAACTGGTCGGAGACTAAACCGATACAACATCAACCGGAATGGCGCGAATGTTCGGTGGTCATCTCGAAGGGCGGCCTGGCCAGAGTAGAGGACGATCACCACGTGCTGGTGAGCGGCGCGACATTGCTGCCTTTGGGCATTCCAGACGAACAGGGAAATGGAACGCAAACCGTGCCGTTGCGCTTGAAGATTTAGGCGAACAGAAGCTCGAGAGATTCTATCGCATGATGCAACAGCTCTGAGCGGTTGCGGAAGGCACCGCCATCACCGGCGTATGCCGACGCGCTCAACCCCGGAGTGAACCTCTACCGCGCACTCGTTCGTCACGAGCTGCTTTTTCGGCAGCGACAGCGCGAGCGGACCAAAGATTCGTGTCCGACGTGACTTGCTGGAGAAGCTCCCAATCCAACGCTCTCTCAGGATGATCGGCGTGCTGTTGCGCGAAAAACGTATCTCCACGGTCGCAGCTAGATGTCGCGATATTTTTCGGGGCCGAATAGCGCCGCCACCACGCGGCCACGATACCCCATCACCTTTAGGAGCAGAATGTTAATCGCGCCCGCAATGCTTGCCTGATTCGCGAAATCGTTGTCGCGACTTGAGCTCCATGTTCCGTGCATCAAGGGGTTCCTCTCCTCGTACCAGGCATCGAAATGCGGCTGCATTTTGATGTAATCCAGACCGAACACTTCACAAAGTGCCTTGAACTTATCCTTCACTCGAAATGCATCCGCGTTAGAAACGAGGCCCGCGAGCCGGGTGCTTGCCGTATCTCCCGCCTTCCCCCGCGCTCTTAAGTCCGAAACGAGCCGGTTCCGCTCGGCTACGAACGCTCCGAAACTGGCGTCATTGCGATGAATTTTATCTTCGAGGTTCAACTCATCGAAAAGCAGATGCACGAAGCCTTCGAACAGCGAGCAGAAGGCAAGCGTTTGCACCTGAAAGTGAACAGGCTCGTCTCCTGCCTGCCGAAAAAGGAACAAGAACTCGCTGATCTTCCGAGACAAGGCGGACCGCTTGTTGAAGAAGCGAGTTACGAGCAAAATCGGCGGCGGACCTGATTGACCGAGACCTTCATCGAACGGCGCGTAAATCGTGCGCGGCAACCGCTGCGGCACTGAGACCAGATCGAGCACTTGCCGCTCTTCCCTCCATTGTTGACGCCGCTGAGGCCATGGATTGAACCCATAACAAAATCCGATAGCGTCGAGCACCGCTTGAAAAAGGACTGCGTCTTCGGCGGCGCTCTTCGATTTGTACATTCCTTTGGATCGGAAATGAACTTGCAGATCCTCGCCACGCTGGATGAGCGCGACCTCATAATTACTTCCTCGCATCAGAAGAGTATCCGCCGCCCAGCTTTCGGCATTCTTCTTGAAGAACGGGTTTTTCCGCACGGTCGTAGTCGCGGCATTGCTGGCTGGCAGTTTGTAGTTCGCTACGACTGCCACGGAGCGCGCGAGCGTAGGCTTCAACTCTGGTTTACCTGCTTCTATGACAGACGGTGGATGTGAACGACCATGTTTTCTGCAGAGTTCATCAAGCAAACGAAGGGTTTCTTTTCGCTTCTTTGCACTCATCCGGCGCGATCCAGGAATGCGCAGCGCTCTGAAGCCGAGTGTCACTACAGTCAGGTTGCCGGATGAAGAATGATTGTGCGGCGAGACGTGCGTCGCCGTTATGGGCAGCGCGTGTTCCACGATCGCCTTCAACTTCCAAAAGTCGGCTTCTCTCCATACCGCTTCGCCGTGGGGAGCCGCCTTGGAGGTCCTCGAAAGAGCAACATCCATCTCGAACTTCTCCCCCGACGATTCGGAGGGTGCCGCTACCGCGGAAGTGTAACTTTCCTGCTCTGACCACGACTCGGTCGACGCGAAGTCTTAAGTCCCGTTTTCTTATGAGTTCGGCGAATTCATCCGCAGTAATTCGGGCTTTGCCCATATTACGATGCGACGTAGTGACCGGCATCGATCCTACGAGCCTGACCGAGGCTCGCTAAAGTCGCGAGTAGATCGGCGACACGCTCGGTCGGTGCCCGCTTAAATTGTGCAGCGATCAGCTCTGGTTTAGCCGAAGTCCCGACCTGTGTTAAAACTGATCTAACCGCTTGAGCTTGTTCTGCCAGCGTCTTCGGCCACGGGCGTTTCGTTGTCCCAGCAACGACGACCGCCGATTGTTCGATGTCCGTTGTAAGAGTGCCTTGTGTGGCGGTGCCAGAGGCGTCTTGAAAGGACGAGCGAAGGTAGCGGATTTTCCCTGCACGCTCTTCCGAGGCGCGCCTGGCGTTGAGCGCCACAAGCCGGGTGAGAATTTCCTGGTCCAAACTTTGTTCCCATTCCGAAAGCGCTGCCGCGAAGCCCTCTGGGGTGCAATCAAGCTGGGCCATAGTCCCGGTCTTGAAGTCATACAGACCACCTCCTTTGGCTTCCTTCTGGTAATCCACAAGATCGCTCCAACCGTAGGCATCCATTACGGCGCGATCGAGGTCGCCGTGGATCTGCTGAAGGACAGAGACCAAACCCTCCTCGTGAACGGCTTGTTCTTTCGGGCTGAGCGCTTCGTCGGCACCGAGTTTTTCGAGAACGTTGTAAGCGTCGGTCAGCGTCAGCTTTGGATGGAGCGCTTGCTGGCGTTTGCGGTGGACGTCGAGTGCCTCGGCCAGCTCGCGGATGCGCGCCTTTTGTGCTTCCGTGGCGTCAGGGAACGCGAATGTCTCGAAGCAGCGGGTCTTCGCGTAAACCGGGTCGTTTCCTACTCCGAGCCAACTCCCCGCGGCGAGCGCCCAAGTGAGATGAACGCGGCTCGATAGCACACCGAGGTGATAGGCATCATCAAGTGCGAAGCAGACGAGCTTATGATCAGGGAGAACGTCTGTATCAAGGAAAACAAAGAATCGGTGTTTCGAAGTTTCGATCGTCGCGATGTAACGGGCAAGCCCTTTCAACGCTGCGCGCAAGGCGGGGCGTGGTCGCCCGAAAATCCACCAGTTCTCACGGAAGCCATCATCACGACTGACGTCCCGTTCGGGCTTCACGCGATCGAGAATCCATTGGTAAGCGGCGGGAAAGCGCGTTCGCGCTTCGACCTCCGTCAGGCCGAAGAAGTCGACGATCAACATGCCGCGGGAGTTCTGCGTGAGATCACGTCCATTTCGATATTTGCGGATGTGCTTTGCCAAGTCTGGCACCGAGCCTAAGCCGAGCTGCTTCGCCTCCTCCGGTGTTACGATGAAGCCGCCGCCCCGGATCATCACTCCGTTGGATGTCAGACCGGAACCGAATGTCAGCGATTCAGCACTGGAGACATTCGCGCCGACGGAGAGGTCCGCGTGGATCATTCCTCTTTGCTGCAACAGCTCGACAGTGATGCCCTCTTCGTCGCCCGATACCTCTTTCACGACTCTTGCGAGAATGCCGTCG
This sequence comes from Chthoniobacterales bacterium, assembly GCA_038230335.1. Taxonomy (GTDB): domain Bacteria; phylum Verrucomicrobiota; class Verrucomicrobiia; order Chthoniobacterales; family UBA10450; genus JBBRDU01. The sequence continues at coordinate 6,573 of JBBRNL010000001.1, forward strand.
TGGACGCCCGCATCCGCGACAGTCACAGCAATCCGTACCGCCGCGCCGTCGGTTGAATCGACCCACGGATGATCAGGAATAGCGAAGCCCAGTGAGAGCGGATTCTTTGCTGCCAAATGCGGTTCCAGCACACGGCGATTGAAAGGCTGGCGAATGCTGTTCGTAGTGATGAGGCCGAACCTTCGCACGGCGCCGCCGCGAACAAGATGCGCCGCGGTATTCCACCAATACATGACGAAATCTGCGGAGTCGGGAACGTCGGTATGCGTGGCCCGCAGTGCCTCAACGTAGCCATCGCCGAGGGCTTCACGCATCCGCTCGCCCTTCCCGAGAAACGGCGGGTTTCCCACGACGAACTCCGTCTCCGGCCACTCGGTTGTGCGCGGGTTTACGTAGCGCACGAGGGGAACGCGGGCGCGTTCATCAGGGACTTCTTCCCCCGTCACCGGATGGGGCTTCGTTGTGCGTCCATCCCAGCGGGTAACGGGTTGACCTTGCTGATCCAACACCGGCTCCGTGCGATCCCAAGCGAGCACGGCGTCACGGCACTCAATGTTCTGGAAGTTCTTGATGATTGGCTCTGGCGGCATCACGCGGCCACGGGTGCGGAAATGCCATTGGAGATAACCGATCCACAGCACCAACTCAGCGATGGCGGCGGCACGAGGATTCACTTCGATGCCAAGCAGCTGATGCGGATCGACGGTGAAGCCTGCCATTTCAAGAGCCGCTTGTTCGTGCCCAAGCCGGTCGAGAGCGTTTAACACTTCGCCTTCAAGCCGCTTCAAGTGTTCGAGCGTGACATAAAGAAAGTTGCCGGAACCGCATGCGGGATCGAGCACGCGCACTTCGCACAAGCGGCGGTGAAACTTTTGCACCTCAGCCGCAGCATCCTTTTGTTTGCCCTGCCGATCGAGAGTCACCGCTGCGGCTTTGACCGCATCCCACTCGGCGCGCAATGGCTCCACGATTGTGGGGATGACGAGCCGTTCGACGTAAGCCCGCGGCGTGTAATGCGCACCAAGCTTGTGGCGTTCGACGGGATCGAGTGCGCGCTCCAACAGTGTGCCGAAGATGGCAGGCTCGACATCACGCCAGTCGGCACGTGACGCTTCCAAGAGCAGCTCGAATTGATCATCCGTGACCGGGAGCGCGGTGGCGTCTTCAAACAGGCCACCATTGAAACGCAGCACCTTCTCGCGCAACACGGTCGAGAAACCGCCGCTTTTCATGCGGCTCCAAAGCTCCTCAATCATTGGTACGAAATCCACCGTGTGGCCCTGAAGAGACTTCAACAAATTGATGAAGCTATCTTTTGGCAACAGCTCCACGTCTTCGGCAAACATGGTGAAGAGCGCTCGCATCAAAAACGCGGCGACTGTTCCTGCACTGTGGCCACTCGCTTCGAGCAGCTGAGCTAGCCGCCCGAGCTTCAGCGCAATCTCGCGGGTTACGCGCGCGCTGCGACGCGCGGGATCAAGCGCGAGCGGATCAGTCCAAACGAGGCGCAGTTTCTCGCGCACTTTTTCGTCTCTGAGATTCTCCAACAGCAGGCGATGGCTGCGGGGATCAGGAAACGGTACATAGCTGCCCCCAGTGCGAGTGAACTCGGAATACAACTCAATCGAGTGCCCGACATCGATCACCACGAGGAAGGGCGGACGGCCTTCGTCGGCCGGCAAAGCGCGAGCGTATTGCTCCGCTTGGCCACGCGCCTTGAGCATCGCGTCGTCCCAAGCCGCGCTGCCCCGAACGGCTGTGCCTTTTTTCGCGCGTTGCAGCTTGGTTTGCGCAGCCTCGGAAAGCGCCACTTCTTTTTCCCGCTGCTCGACTCCCTGCTTCGCTTCCAAAATGAAGCACCCGCGCTTGTACAGATCGACGCGCCCCGTGCTCGTCGAACCGTCAGGATGATGGAATATGACTGAACGCTCGAATACGTAGGCGTTCTCTGCATCGTGCGGCCCAGATGGGTTCGGACGCGAAACCCCTAACAAATCGCACAGCTCCGAGAGGAATAGTTGGTAGTTCGCGCGTTCAGCCGCGCCGGACTTCTGCCAGCGTTCAATGAAAGCCTCAGTAGCGGGTACTGTCATTGGTGGTTTAACCATAGCGGAACGCGACATTCTTGCTCGGGTCAATCATCTCTGCACAAGGGACCGCCAATCGCAATCTGTCGGCCCGCGACGTGCTTCCCAAAACGTATGCTACTTTGGGCGATCGTGCTTGAGACCGCGCTGCTTGCGGGCGTTATCTTCGGCGTCCTCGGACTGATCCACTGGAAGGATCGAAAGAAGCGTCTGCCATTCACACAGAAGATTCTGCGACCGCCGGGCGAATCGCTGCGGGTCCGCCTGGCCGAACTCGACGAGAAAACGAATGATCGTCTCGTTCAGCTTCTGCTGGTTGCGTATTCCCCGCTCCTGATCGCGGGCCTCGCGGCACTTCAGGGTGTCCGTCTCGGCGTCGGAGCTTGGATCTTCTTTGCGGTAACGGCGATTGTCGCCTCGACTTGGTCCGGCTATGCGCTTTGGACGCTGCTCGGGCTTCGCCGCCGTTGCCGTCTTGGATATGAAGGCGAGCGGCATGTCGGTGAGGCGCTTAATCAGTTGATGCTGGCTGGCTACCGTGTCTTCCACGATTTTCTCATCACGGACAAACCCGGCGTCACTCGGAACATCGACCACATTGTGATCGGTACTAACGGAGTATTTGCCGTTGAAACTAAAACACGCCGCAAGGTGAAGGCGCTCGATGGCGCCAAGGTCACGATGGGCGAAGGCTGCTTGGAGTATCCATGGGGCACAGATCGATGCGGGCTTGATCAAGCGCGCGATAACGCGGCCTGGTTGAGCGATTGGTTGTCGAAAACCTCCGACGCTCCCATCAATGTCGGGGCCATTCTTGCGCTTCCCGGTTGGTTCATCGAGCGGCGCTGCAAATTGCCTATTACCGTTCTCAGTGGTCGCGAAGTCACTGTTCAGGTACCAAAGCTCGACGGCACGCCTCTGACTTCGAACGAAATTCGTCGGATCGCAGCGATGATCGAAGATCGAAACCGCAGCGTCGAGTATTAGTGTCTGCCAGCTTCGACAGCAGAAATCACAGAAGCGCCAAGCGCTTCACCCTTTCGCAAAGACGTTGTGCTTTCTCCTTCCGGTCTTCCGCTCCGCGGCTCCTCCCTCCGAAAGCCCAAAGACTTTGCTCTTCCCGCTCGGAGCAGTCATCGCGATTTGTTTCCCTTCGGCTCCGCCACCCTGTGGCCCGCGTCGCACCTCATTCCGTCAACTCGCGATCACTGCGGCACGCTCGGAGTTTCTTCGCGATGTCATTCGGTAACCGAGGTTCCCACAAACCCTCCTCATGCGGCTTCGCCGCGGGGAGACTGTGCCTGCCCTAAAGAACCCACGGCACAGACTCCGAGTTTGCCTTTGCGGGTTGTGATCATCTGCGCCGTCCTCACGTCGCTCGCGGCTTTCCGCCCTTTCCCCTTACGGAAGCCGGCCGCTCCGCTGCGGTGCGCAGACCATCACGGGAAAGGAGCTGATCGCAAGTTTGGCGCAACACATGCGTGAATGTTTCCACTCAGTATCGTCCATAGGTCCAGACACCGAGAGCCACTGTGGAGTTGTCTGGCCTAGGCTGCGGGCAGCTAAAATTTAAACGCGAAAAATACCGCGCCGATAATCAACGCGTAGGACACACAGTAATTTCACTTTAGAGGAGAGCGAAACAGCACGAATGCAACCAGAGTGAAGACGACAAGAGTGATGCACTCCTGCAAGATTTTGAGCTGGGGCACGGTCCACTGGTTTGACCCAATCCGGTTTGCCGGCACCTGAAAGGCATATTCGAAAAGTGCGAGTCCCCAACTCGCCAGAATCACCAACCAAAGGGGCTCGTTTTTCCACTTCAAGTGGCCATACCAAGCCAAATTCATGAAGAGGTTGGAAACGGTCAGTAGAATAATTGTTTTCACTCTGGACAACATTAAAGGCAGCCAGCATCCGAGTCGAAAGTTTCTGAGCGAGGCCGACTCAGAGATCCTCTTCCGATCGCAGGCCCATTTGCAATAACGCCACAATTACTGCCGCCTTTTCGCTGGCACTGCTGTCGCGAGGATACAGTGCCTCTAAGAGAGGAAATGCCCCGATCGGAAATGACGGCACGACCATCGCAGAAACATCAGCTTCATCCGACAGATTGATCATTTGATTGACCTAACTATTTCCAATAATTGATGCGGCGCATAGCGCTTCCGCCGCATCGGCCAGAGCTTTCCTTACATCTTTCACATTTGTGGGTTTGCCCAGGATTGTCCGAACTTCCAGCTCGCGAGCGATACCAGGATCAACGTTGCCGGGATTGGCCGTGATCATAACGACGGGCAGCCGCAGGCCCGCATCGCGGAGCGGTCGAAGGACCTCAAGTCCGGTCGTCGGCGGCATCCGATAATCGCAAAACAGTACATCGATTGCGTTGTCCCTGATCATGCCTTCAATATCGGCGAATTGATCGCACGAAAATGTCTTCCACCCATCGATTGACGCAATCAACTGGAGGGATCGGCGGACGCTGGGTTCGTCGTCGATGACGAGAAGGTTCATAATTACTGTCATCTGACTATGCAGCTTCTGTTCCGCATACGAAAGATATTTCGCATACGAAATGACGGATGCGGAAAACCGTTTGCGTGCCGAGCTCATTGGACAAGCTGCTTGCGGATTTTCTGCGTCAACGGCGTGGCGAACAAACGTTCGCCGAATTCTCACGCAAGCTTGGGCTGTCACCAGCCACGTTATATCGGCTGGAACGCTGCGAGCAGAGCGTCACCTTGGGACGACTACAACAAATTATGGCCCGCCTAAATTGCGGGTTGGCGGATGTTTTCCCGACAGGCGCTCAATGGAAGCGCTACCGCGGCCGTTAATCTGGCGGACGATTCAGGCGCGTCCGATTGAGCAAACGAGTCCGCTCACCAAAATTCTACTTCGAACCTGATAATCCTACGATCAAAACAAAACCAGCGAGGAGCACCGAGCCAGCCGTAAGAACCGATTTTGTCATTGCCAAGACCAAGCCCGCTGTAAATAGCGTGGCCAGGATGTATGGAGCGAGGCGCTTCATTCCGACAAAGCAAAAGGTGGTACGTGGTTTTGTCCGCCGGAAGAATACCGCCGCTGCATAGCCAATTGAGCAACACCGCCCGCCGTGAATGCAATGCAATTAAATGCGCAAAAGACATAATTCGTTCTTTGCGAATCGGACCAGAGTGCTAGATTTTGCATTGTTCTGGGGGGAACAGGCGGGCGGGACTCGCGTGTTGGGTCTCGCCCGCTTTCATCAGGCAACTCCGGCTAAAGTCCGGGCGCGCATCGCGCCGCTTTTGATGCGGCTACGCTGCGGGGAGACTGTGCTTCCTCCGTAAACTCCCCCAGCACAGACTCCGAGTTTGCGGTTCCCGAGTGGGTGATCATCGGCGCTGTCCTCACGTCGCTCTCGGCCTTCCGCCCCTCATCCCCTACGGAAGCTCGGGCCGCTCCGCTGCGGGTGCGCCGATCATCACGGGTAGGTTGCTGATGGCGAGTGCGGCTCAATCGGCCGCAGCAATAGTTCGTTCGCGCAGATTGCGAATTCAAAATGACGGGAATGGACTTCCGCGAGCGTCGCATCGACTACCGCGCCGCGCAGATGTTTTTCGATCGCATCGCGTAATGGCCGCGCACCCAGGCGCGGATGAAAACCGCGTTGCATAACGAATGCGACGAGCTCCTTGCTCGCAGTGAGGTGAAAGCCTTTATCGCGCAGGAAGGAAAGTTCGCGGTCAATGTGAAAGCGCGCGATCTCCATTTGCACGTCGTAGCTCAACCGGTTGAAAACCAACTTCTCTGCAATGCGCGCGTACAGCTCCGGACGGAGGCATCGTTGCGCTTTCGCAAGGACGTGACGTTCCATGGTTGTGAATGACGAATGCTGAAGGCCGAGAATTTCCGACGCGGCGATGTTTGACGTGAAGACGACGTAAAAGCCGCTGAGGTCCAGCGTTTCGCCGCTGGCCATTGTCACGCGTGCTGCGTCGAGGATTTGCAGAAACACATCGAGCACGCGCGGATGTGCTTTCTCTATCTCGTCAAAAAGCAGCGTGCCAGTTGCAGATTTCGCGCGCGCCAGGCCAAGCAAGCCAATCTCACCGACACGGCCGCCGAGCAGCACGGCGAGACTCTCTTGCGTTTGATACTCCGACATGTCGAAACGGAAGAGCTTGTCGTCTTCGAACAGGTAACCAGTAAACGCAATCGTCGTTTCGGTTTTGCCGACGCCTGTCGGGCCTAGCAAAAGGAAGCTGCCGCGTGGTCGCGTCGGACGTGTCAGCCCAAGTTCGCCGCGATGAAGCGCAGCGACAATGCGCGGGATCACATGATCCTGCCCGCGGATCTGTTCGCAAAGATGCGCTTCGAGATGGCGAAGATGTTCGAGCCGCTCGGCTGAAATGTTGAGTGCATTCATTCATTGCAGCGTGCCAGTACAATCAGAACGAGGTCGCTCTGCCGCTGGAGCAGCGTGCGTTTCGTGGCGCGGTAAAACGTGGCCACATGAAAACACTTCTCGCGAAACAGTTCCTTCCCATCCTCGCTCAAGCGGGCGGTCTCGCCCAAGGCGCGAGCAAGGCGATGGGAATCGTGATGCTCATCGGCTTCATCTTCGGCACCATCTGCGTGGTCGGCGGCGGCTTCGCCATCCGGCGCGGTGACACGGACGCCGGTAAGCTATCGATCATCGGCGGACTGATCATCGCCGGAGCGCCGGTAATCGTGAAGGCACTCTTCACTGCCTTCGGCATCGACAGCTCGACCGTCGATGTCGGCCCGTTCCAATGAGTACCGGCTTGAAACAAGAGCTGCGCTTCACGGAAACGAACAGCGCGGACGACTCCGCCGGCAAAACGTGGGGACTGGAAGGTAATCTTTTCTGGTTCGTTGCTGGCGGAGCGTTCGCGGCGGTGGTGACGCTGCTTCTGCTCTTCAGCGTGTGGCACTGGAGTCTGCTCAGCGCGTTGGTCCCTGCGTTGATTCCACTCGGGCTCGCGCTCCTCTACGCGCTCGCTTTCCGGCAAGGAAAGCCGCCCGGATACGACATCGACCTTTTCGAACTGTGGCTTAAAGGCCCCGGCTTCGGTCCCGAACTTCCGCGCGATCCGGCGCGGCCATCCACTCCTGCGAATCATGTTTGAATCTGCTCCCAACGGCTATTTTGTCCGCGATCTCCTCGTCTTTCACGGTCTACGCAAAGGCTGTCACGTCTCCAAAGGTTTTATCATCGAGCCGGCCGACCTGAGCGCGGCTGCGCCAGAACACCTCAACGCGTTCCAGGATCAGCTCGCGTTGCTGCTTGCGTGCCTGCACGAGAAGCTGCGCCTCCAAGTGCAATGGTTTTGCGATTCCGATTATCGCGCGGACCTATTGCGCTACAACGAGAGGACAGAGCGCGCGACGAATGTGTGGACGCGGCGTTGCCGGAATGAGCGCTTCACCCGCTATTGGCAGGCGATGGTTGACCGGCGTCTCCGGCGCCAGCGACTCGTGCTCTACTTTTCGCGCGCGATCGATACGTCGCCAGCGTTGATCGCGAGCGCCTCGCGACAACACGCGCATTACAACGCCCTGCTAGAAGAGATGGCGACAGAATTCGCACAGCTCCAGCAGTTGCTCGCGAATGTCTTTCCCGGCGCGCGCGTGACGGCAATGAACGACGCCGATCACTACCGCCATTGCACGTCCTTTCTCAATCCGTCGCTCGGTTCGCATTTCGATTACGACACACTCGAGACATTCGAATCGGAGCTTTCGATTCAGGAGAACTGCTGGCACAGCGAAGCACAAGGTCTGCGAGACAGCTCGGGCTTTTGGATGGACGGCTTCTACCATTCGGTGCTCGTGCTGAGCCGCTGGCCGAAAATGACGCATCCCGGCTTGGTTCAGCGTCTCACCGCGCTGCCGCTGCTCGACTACAACATCACCGTCAACATTGAGTCGCTCTCGGCGCGCACGGAGATCGGCCGCGAGGAGAAGGCGCATGACCGTTTAGCTGGCGATTTCGCAAGCGAGAAGCGCCTTTCGCTTCTCACCGCGATGGACAAGAAGCAGAAGAAGATCGCAGCGCTGACGCAGGGGCACACGTTGCCGTTCAACGTCGAATACATCATTCGCGCATGGGACCAAACGCGCGAAGGCCTTGCCGCGAAAACCGCTGCGATCAAGAACGCGATCAACGGAATGAATGGCGCGCAATATCTCGCCTGCGCTCTGCCCACGACCGCGAGGAAACTATTCTACCAAAGTTGGCCAGGTTGCCCGTGGGGTCGATACCCGCATCGGAAGCTCTACGCGGAAACTCGATATCTCGCCGATGTCCTGCCGTTCAGCGCGACTTTCACTGGACACCTCGAACACGCGGAAGCGCTCTATGAAGGCACGCAAAGGAACCTTGTTGGCGTGACGACCTTCTCGGGCTCCGGCGGAAATGAAACGCCGCAACACGCTGTCTTGCTCGGCATGAGCGGCGCGGGCAAGAGCGTGACTGTCTGCGACCTGCTCTCTCAAACTGAAGCGTTCTATGATTACACGGTCATCATCGAGGAAGGTCTCTCATATGAGATCTACACGCGCACGGTTGAACCAAATGCGCGTCCGATCATCATCCAGCCGGACGGCGATCTCACGATCAATTATCTCGATACTCACGGTCTCCCGCTCACCGCCGAGCATCTCGCGTCAGCCATGGCGCTCGTGGCCAAGATTGCCGGCGTGAGCAGCGATGAAGACAAACAGCTGTCGCGTGAAGCGCAGATAGCGCGGTACATCATGCTGCTCTACGAAGATGTGTTCGAAGAGTGGAGCCGCCGCAACACCGATCGACTTCTCGACATCGCGCGGCATGCATGCTTGCTCGCCAAGCTAAAACGCGCGCGGCCGGGTGCGACAACGCTTGATGTGTTTGTCGATCTTCGGGACCAGCAGCGCACCGACGCCAACTCGGTTAACGAGCACCTGACCCAAATCAGTGAAGACGAAGCACTGCGTTTCTTGAAAGAGTCGAACACCCGGCGCGAAGTTCGCAATCTCGCCTTCTCCTATTTCACGCCCGCGGAATATCCGACGCATCGCATGTTGCAGGAGTTGATCCAGCTCGATAGCTCTGATCCAACAGCTGGTGATCTTGCGACGCGCCTGGTTCCGTGGTGCGCCGATGGCAACTACGGCTGTCTGCTCGACGGAACCAGCAACATTTCGCTCACGGGTAAGATCGCGCACTTCGAACTCGGTTACATTCCCGAAGCCGCGAAACTTCTACGCGCTGTCGCGGGATTCCTAATTACCAACTACACGCGTCAACACATCATCACGATGCCACGCCGACTGCGGAAGCGAAACGTCTACGAAGAAGTTGCGCGCCTGCTCGACATTCCAGGCGGCGAACAGATTGTGAAGGAGAGTTACGCGCAGATGCGGAAATTCAATTGCTGGAACATTTCAATCGTCCAGCAATATGGCCGCTTTAAAGAAAGCCATATCCGCTCCGCCGTCTTCGGCAACTCGCGCCAATTCTTCCTCATGCGCCAAAATGATCGTGCCGATCTCGACGACATGGCGCGCGACATCGGTCTCACCGAATTGACCAAACATGCAATTCTCTCTTACCCGCTACCAGACCAGCAAAGCGGCGAGAAGTTCGCCGCCTTCACCTATTTGCATTCCGACGCACAGAATCCAATCTGCGGGACTGCGCATAACGTCGCCTCACCGGAAATGCTCTACGTCAGCGGTAGCAGCGGCGCACAATTCGACGAACGAGCAGAAAAACTCCGCGAAACTGACGACGTGATCTCGGCGATAGAAGTGGCAGCCGCGGCAACGCATTCTTGAGATTGCGGGGTTATGAATCTGAAACCGCTAAGTAACGTCGCTCTAAATAGCCTAGATAATCGGCGTGGATCGGCCAGTACGGGGATGGTTGAGTTACGCAGAGTTTCGCTGGGATCGGGTGATCTTTGAAGGCGCGAAGGGAAATCCGCCCCGTCACCGTCACGCCTATTGCCGTCGAAAATTAGCCGGGAGATTTCAAAGAGGCGTAAGCGACGCGGCGTCAACCTCCAACCTGGTTGCTACTTGGAACAAAATCGTCGCTTCCAAGCTTGTGAGAGCCGTAGGCAGTGAAGCAATCCTCGCCAGCTTGGCCTTTCATGATTTCCGCTTCTGGCTCGGAAGCGCACACGCCAAACAAATACCACGGATCGAAACGGTAAACGCCCCATCCCATTACCGACCCGCGATTCACGGGGTCTGCAGGCAACCCTGGGCTAACTTTCAGTTGTGCATCCATGCGTCAGTCGCGCCGATTGAAATCAGAAACGTTCCGTTTTTGAGACGATGTTTCCGACTCGGGCCGCGCTTAGCCCGGCATATTAAAAAGAAAAAGTGGTCGCTTAGAGCCCTCGTCTGCCTTGAATCAGGTTAATGATCAGGATGACGACGGCAATTACGAGCAGGAGATGGATCAAACCGCCGCCAAAGTGGCCGATGAAGCCAAGAAGCCAGAGCACGATCAGGATGACAATTATGGTCCAGAGCATGGGTATTCCTTTCGGTTGAGCTAACCTTTCGTCGGCCTATTTATCCAGTGGTTCATCTTCTCGCCAAGCTTTTTCCCCGTTTTTCCGAACTCCATAGAGACAGAACGGCCGGTGGCGGTTTATGTGGCGCCATCGAAAATGGTGAGCCGCAATAAGAGAAATATCAAGAAACACCAAATGTGGTGCCGTAATCGGTAGTGGTACAGTTTGAGTACCACTACCCTGCTCCATATCTCGATCATCGCCTTCGAAGGAAGAATGGAGGTACCCGGCCACCTCCCGAGCTAGCGACGTCCCGAGCGAAGGGTCGCCCTTCAGCTCCATGACGCACATGTCGAATCGGGCACCATCGTCGCGTTCGAATCGACCCTGCGGATGATCGATTATGCGCGACTCTGAATCTGAGAGTGTCGTCACAAACGCATGAGCAGATCGAGCACGCTCCACGGCTAGAATCGAAAAGGTTCGTCGCGGCGGTTGGCAAGTGTTGCCGAACGCTCCAGATGAGACCGAGCAGGCTCCTATGCTACCGCGCGGGCTACTACAGAAAAAAGCTTAGGCATTGCGTGGCGAGGCAGGTCAATAGTGAAGACGCAGCCTGAACCGGGTGTGTCGCTGACGCTAAGAACTCCCTCATTTGCCTCCACGCTGCGCCGAGAGATTGATAGTCCGAGTCCGAGGTCGGTTTTATTGGCTCCGCCGTGCGTGAATGGCAGAAACATTTTTTCCGCAACGCCCGGTGCGAGGCCCCCACAGTTATCCTCGACCTCGATCAGGATGCGATCGGCCGCCGCATAGGCGTTCAATGTGACCTCAGTGCCGTGGTTCGTGAACTTGAACGCGTTTTGTAACAAATTTCCAACCGCCGAGAAAAGCAGGTGCCGGTCAGCGTTAACAGCAAGTTGCGAGTCCACAGGGGAGACAGTTAATGTGCATTCTTTAAGCTGCGCCTCCAACGACGCTGAAAGTTTAATTTCAGCGATGAAGTCAGCCAAGGAAAATAGCCGGTGTTGCACGGGCATTCCGGCTGTCGTTCGAACCTCGGAAAGTGAGCGGTCAATGACCTCGCGCATTCCCACCAGACTCCGATCTAAAATGGCGCTTGTCGCGCCGCCCGATCCGACAGCGCCAGATTTGATGGCGGTCAGCGCGAGCGTGGCGCTGTTGAGATGATTGCGCAACTCGTGCGCGAAGAATCCCAGCCGCTCGTTCGCGTGGGACTGTTCGTCCGCCACGATGAAATCGCGCTGTGCGTGAAATTCCGTGACGGCGACGGCGATCGCGTTGTCAAGACAACGGTTGAGAGTACGAAATTCATCGTTCGAGATCGGGGCACTAAGCTTAACCGCCAGATCGGTGACTGATTGGCAGAGGTCGCCGTAGTCGTGAACAACCTGCTCGATCGTAAATCCGTGCTGCAACAACTCGCGACCGTGCTCCTTCGCCGCCGCACCCATCTCGGAGAAAACCGCCCCGACCCCATTATCTTCACCCGACACCTTGCGGCTTGCCATCGGCTCCGCCGTTTCCTCCACGCGGAGCGTCTTAATGATCTGGTCGAGGAACATCGCGATGCCGTGTTCCAACTCCTCGCCGAACGCTTCGGGCGCGGCCCTTTTAGCGACTTTTTCCCGGCATCGCTCGATCAATTCACGCCGGTTCTCCGTCAGGAACTCGTGCATCATAATAATTAGCTCCGTATTTGGTGCAGAGGGAAGAGGCCGCACATGCGGTCGATTGCCACTGCAACGATTGCTGCACAATCAAATTACAGCCGCCAATGCCGATTACCAAATGGTATTTTGGCCCGCAGACTGTCTTCTGGTCACGGGCCCGCGAATCTAGAAAACGCAGCGGCGGCTCTGCCGCGCAGGCCACGCACTCGTACGACTCAGATTGCCACATGGCCAGCCATTCGAGCGACTGCGACTAAAAGACAAACATTCCTACCGCTGCCCCAAACATAAGCAGCGTAGTAAGGCCGACCACCGTGCGGCCAAGAAGCGAGCTGGGCTGCTGATTCATGATCTTCTCGTCCGATGCGACCAGAAGAATGCCGATGAGAAGGAACGGCGCGAGCACGCCGTTGATGACGGCCGTCCAAAAGAGAGCCTTAACGGGGTTAATGTTGACGAAATCGAGGACGATGCCGACGAGCGTCGAGAGAATGATGATGGCGTAGAAAGCCCGGGCCGATTTTAATTTCTGGTCGAGACCCTGCTTCCAGTGAAACGTCTCAACAAAGGCATAGGCGGCCGAACCTGTCAGCGTGGGAATGGCCAGCAAGCCCACCCCAAGAATGCCGAGAGTAAAAAGCGTGGAAGCGAACTTCCCGGCCAGCGGGGCAAGCGCCTGGGCGGCCTGACTGGATGTCTCGATGTGAGTGACGCCATGTTGATGCAGGGTCAATGCCGTCGTGAGAATAATGAAATACATGACGATGTTGGAAAAGAAGGTGCCGACGCCGACATCCAGCTTGCGATTTTTGATTTCTTTGTCTGTCGCGCCTTCGCGTTGAACCAGCATCCGGCGTCCCATTGCTTTCTCTTCTTCTACTTCCTGCGACGCCTGCCAGAAAAACAGATAGGGGCTGATCGTAGTGCCAAGGATGGCAACCAGGGTTGCCCACGCTTCATGACCCTTCGGCCAGCTTGGCACGAAGGTGTCGTGCAGGATCGTCGTCCAGTCCGGCCGGAGGACGATGGCGGTGATGACATACGCAAACAAGGTGAGCGCAAGCCATTTCAAAACGTTGGCGATTTGGTGATAGCGAAACCAGACGGTAGCGAAGGCGATCGCGACGCCGAAAAGGACCACGAACCAGTGTGAGTTAAGGCCCGTCAGCGTTTTAGCCGCGTCGGCCATCCCGGTAAGATCCGCCCCGACGTTGATGGTGTTCGCAATCAACAACGCGACCGCGGCCACGGCGATAACGGGTTTCGGAAATTTCTCACGCAAAGCGCCGGCCAACCCCTTGCCCGTGACCATGCCGATGCGCGCACACATCATCTGTACCGGAGCCATTAAGGGCCAGGTGATAAAGGCTGTCCATAAGAGCGAAGTTCCCAGTTGCGCTCCGGCGATGGAATAGGTCGCGATGCCGGAAGGATCATCATCCGCCGCTCCCGTGATCAGGCCCGGTCCCAAGGCGGAAAAGAATCGCCGCACAACACTTTTCCGCCTCCGTTTGGGCTTGGCGTTCACTTTCTTTTCATCGTCACCCAGCACAACGCTGGTCGCAAGAATCACCGTCGCGAGGCGTCCGATTATTGGAGCCCCCGGAGGCGGGGAAGCGCCCAAAAGAAAACACCTACCAAAACCAATCTAACGCAATAAGCTAAGAACACCCGCAATCATGCTTGACTCCCTGTGTCGGGGTTAGGCCTTTCGTCTTCGCTTGGAATGAAAGGGGTATATCACAACACCCGCCGATACGAGAACGCAAATAATGACTGCACTCGCTTCTGCGAATGGTGAACGCGGCGGAATATGCGATGTCTGGCAATACCAAGCGATCGCGAGAAAGAGAAGCGTCGCAATACAGAATGCGTTCAGCACGACCGCAGGCAAGAACCGATACTGTCTTAATAGAGCGCCTGCCGCCAATATGCCGACTACTGAAACCAGTGCGCCAGCGAAGAGGCGCGTCGGCTGTAATGGGGGATCGAAGATCATGAATGCTAAGAAATACGCGAAGGCAATGGCCAGCGCCAAACGAACCAGAATGAGGAGGGCGGATGCCGCAAGAGTGCCTACATCTGGCAATTTGTCGCCCTGTCCGCTCATAGGCTTAACCATGTGATTATGTCGACAATTTGGACGGTTATCCAGCGTATTAGCCGACAAATGCAGCAGTTTCGCAAATGAGGTTCTAGCTCCGCCCTTTGGCGCGCTCGACGGGGTTCCCGGCGCAAGCCGGTTGCCGTCGTCGTTATCGCGCATGGCCTTGCGTGAGATTACATGAAAACCTAGAACGACGCGCTTAGCTGCGGGCGGTGAAAATTGTTGATGGCATTACGTCGCTCTCGCGCTGGAGCAGCTCGGCTCGGCTGATCCGTTATCACTGGTCGCGTAATGAAAAACGCGACTCTTCTTCTTTCCCTTCTCGCCAGCGCAATGCTCACAAGCTGCGCGGGCGTTAGTCCGACCCGCATCATCGGCAACACTGTCGCCGCGGCTGGCGGCGCATTCATCGGCAACAAGCTGAGCAACGGCAATCCTCTAATCACTACTGCCGCCGCAGGCGGTGGAGTGCTCCTCAGCGAAACGCTCCAGGCCCAGAGCAACGCCTCCGCGAGGAAGTCCTACGATGCCGGTTATGACAAAGCACGCAGTGATTCGGCCAAGCAGCAGTTTCAAACGCTTAACGACCGGCAGCGTCTGGGGCCGCAACTCGATGACCGCGCAAATGTGCGCCTACTCGAAGTCCCGCTGCCGGAACGGCAGGAGAACGGCGTCATTCTCGCGCCGAGCACCGCAACCATCCGCATTCAGGAATAACACAATGATACCTATGAAATTCATCCTCTCACTCGCCAGTCTGTTCGTCAGCGCGTCGCTCTTGTGCGCGCAAGTCGTCGTGATCGATCCGACGGCTATTGCGCGTGCGCAGGCAAACCACGTCGTGGACCTCGCCAAGTACGTCCAGATGGTCAACAACCAAGTGACGCAGATCAACACGCTGACGCAACAGCTTCAGCAGATCCAAGCGTACGTGAAAGCATTCGGAAATCCCGAGCAGCTTTTAAACATCGTCGGCGCCAACCAACTTGTGGGCAGCCTGCAACAGAGCGGCATTGGTCAAACGATTGGTCAGCTGCAGCGAACTGCGAATGGAATCGAGGCGTTGCGTTACACCGGCAACGGACTTTACACCAGCCTGGGTCAAACATTCACCACGCCGGGTGGAGTGCAGGTGCCGCGGCTCGACCAGCTCTATCGGAAGTATGGCGCCATCCAGCAAGACTCCCGAAACTTCCAGTCAGTCAGCGATGATGTGTTGAGGCGTCGCCAGACCCTGCGCAACAATATCGCCAGCACAACGACGAAGCTTCAGGCATCAACAACCGATGCAGAAACGCAGAAACTGACGGGCGTTCTTGTCGGTTACAACGCGGAGCTCGCGACGGTCGATCACGAAATCGACAACGCGACCGGACAAGTCGTAACGCAGGACGCGGAGAATCGTGCCGATCGCGAACGCGAGGAACAGGCACGTCGCGAAGAGCGACAGGCTCAGATGGAGGAAAGCTCCCGCCGATATGGCGAAGTCTTCCGACTGGAGACAACGCCGCCCAGCTTTCCAACCGGACGATAACAAACCGCCTAACGAGCAAAGACTGCCTCGCAGATGAATGACTTCAACACACTTTTCCCGAACTTTCTCAATCAGTGCACAGAGATGAATCGCGTCCTGACGCCGATTGCATTCGTGCTGCTAGCTATCGGGATCGTGTCTTCGACGGTGACCGGTCGGCGCAGTCCAAGCGCATACTTGCGCACGATTGGTCGCACCTTCGCCTTTGCAGCGGTGCTGTCTTATCTCCCGACCTGGAGCAACGAGATCAGCACCACGATTGACACGACCGTCAGGGAAACGCTGCGAGCTGATCCCGCCGCCGTCTACGATCAGTATCAGAAAGCTCTAGCGCTAAAGAAAGGCAACACCAGCTCCGGAGGTTCCAAGTCCTGGTGGGATTTGCTCGATGCCCAAGCGCTCTTTGAGATGTTCATTTCGGGCGTCATGTGGCTGCTCGGATTTCTCGCGAGCGTCATTGTCTTCTACGCATATCTAGTTCAGAAATTCATTCTCTACGTCGGATTCGCACTCGCGCCGATCTTCATCGGCTTTCTCGCGGTGCGGACGCTGCATTCAATTGGTGTCGGATTTCTGCTCGGCTACGCGGGCGTCCTTTGCTGGCCGATCGGCTGGGGCGCGGCTTCCCTGTTAACCGCAGGCCTGATCGATTTCATGTCCGATCAGAGCTTTCTCACCTCAGGCGGAATTGGCGGGGCGGCTGGCTACGGATTGCAAAATCTCATGGGCCTGGCCGCACTCGCGATCTGGCTCATTTCCACCACAATTGCGGCGCCGATTATCATTCAGAAGGCGATCGCGACCGGCGCTCAAGTTGGACAAGGACTCGCGTCAACGGCGACAACCGCAGGCATTGCCGGTGTTGCTGCTGGTGCTGGAGCTGTCGCCTCGCTCGGTGCTGCTGGAGGCGTGGCCGGAGCGGCTGCCGCTATAGCGGGCGGCGGCGCCGCAGCCACTATCGGAGCAGCCGAAGCTTCAATCAGCGGCAGCTCCTATTCGATGTTGGGAAGCAGTATCAGCTCCCTCGCAAGTGCCCGGGGAGCTTCTCGCCGACGGCCAAAGAAGAACGATCCAACCGGCGACAACGCCGTCCGTGACCTCCTGCTCCGCTCCCGAAACTAATTATGGAAACAATCTCTTCTGAGTTAAGAAACACCGCGCCGACACCCCGGCCAAAAAACATCCGTCGCCGAGACGCAGACCCGGTTCGGGTATTCGTAGATAAAGATCGTCTCGCACGATTCTGGTTTCTCGTCGCGGTCGCAGTGCTCATCGGCGCAGCGGTCGAGCGCATTCATCTCGCCAGGACGCTGAAGGAACGCGAGCGCGTCGTCATCGTCGATCCGGCCGGAACGTTCTTTGTCTCTCCGCTCCTTCAATTCCAGGAAGCGCGCGATCTCCACGCACAACAAAGCATGCTCGCCGCCGTCGCGTTTCTGGAACGAAACCCGAAAGGCTTCGATCACCCCGAATTGCTGAAGCAAATGTTTCTCAAGCAGGCGCAAGAAAAGGCGCACTCGGAGTGGACGCTGGAAGAGCCTGAATTCAAGGCCAAGCAACTGCACCAGAAAGCTGAGATCGCGAAGATCGACTTCCTCGAAACGCGCAGCGACGCCGTGCTTACGCAGGTGAGCGGGCAACTAATCCGCAGCGGCATTTTCCAAGAGCGCGCGTTCAGCGAAGCCGTGCCGTTCACGCTCAAACTGAAAATGCGGCGCAATCCAAACATGGTCGAGAACGGTCGGTTCCCGACTGCAATCCAGGATTTCAAATATGAACCGACTCATTAGGCTGCTCCTGCTCGTTGTACTATTAAGAGCAACGAACGGGCACGCGACCGAGCAACGCGTGCAGGATTTCGTCCTCGACGATCACACCGTTTACGCCGTGCCAGTTTCCGGCGCACGCGTCACGACGATCAGCTTCCCATCTCCGATTACGGCAATCGACGGCGCCCTGGTTACGCTGGACGGCAAGACGCCAGGGCTCTTTCAAATCGCACACACTAAAGGGACCGCTTATCTCTCATTGCGTGCGCTGGCGAAAGACGCGGCCACGAACTTGAACGTGCGATGGAATAATCGCACGTACGCGTTTGAGCTGCATGAGAGTGCGGAGCCCTGGTATTCCGTCGTGCTCCAGAGCAAACCGGAGAAGACAAACAGAATGGTGGGTCCGCTTACCCCGCCGCGGCTGCTTGGCTTACTCGACAAAGCCAAGGCATTCGCACTTCTACGTACTCAGGAGCCAGATGCTATCGCTGGCGTGGAGTATCGTGATTTGCGCGAGCAACCGCTCGTGAGCAATTGCGGTGACTACGAAGTGCGGCTCACGGAAGCGTTTCGATTCCCAGATAGCGACACGGTCGTCTTTCATATCGTAATCGCGAATCGCGGCGACGCTGCACTCGAACACACGCCGGAGCGGCTGGAGGTGCGCATCGGCGATCGTGTCTTTAATCCGTCGCTCACCGATCTCGTCAGCGCGATCGCGCCGCACGAATCAACGATTGGCTACGTGGTCGTAAGCGCCGGACCTAATGGCCGCAATGATCTATCGCTGAAGAACGACTTCACCTTCGTGCTCTCGCGCGGTGGCCCGGCGGTCGAAATCAATACGCCGGACTCGAAAGACATCGAACCCGCTCCACTCCCGCAATGAACCCACGTCGCTTCCTGAATTTCTTCCGTTCGCCCACAGGCGCGCTCGCACTGTTCCTGATTGGCCTTGTCATTGTTCTCCTGTTGGTGAACAGCAGGCGTCCGTCACAAAATCGAATCTCTCTCATTCCGCAGAAATCTTCGGCGAAGGCGGGTCCTATCACGCCGCAATTGCCAGAGACGGTGCGGCGCAACATGGTTCCTTTCGACCCGAGCAACGCAGAACAGAAGGTCGAACCAACTCCTGCGCCTCCGGCACCGAAACCGGAAGGCACACCGCAACTCCCGGTGCTCAGCCTTATCGCGGAAACGCCCGTGTCGCCCAGCAAGGAAGGAAAGAAGTTCAGCGCTGACTTTGCGCCATTTGGCCGCCTGATTCCGTGTGAGCTGGTTATCACAGTCGACTCGTCTTCGATTCAGACGCCGATCATCGGCCTCGTGACGGAAGACATCTTCCACCACGGACAGTTGATCATTCCCGCGGGCACCGAAGTGCACGGGTCGGCGCAAGTAGACCGGGCTCGGGAGCGCATCGCGAGTAACGGACGCTGGACACTTGTATGGCAGAACGGCCAGGAACTGAATGTATCCGGCTTCGCTTTGGATCACGAGCGTGATGCCGAGACGGGGATGTGGGGGATCACTGATGGAAGCGCCGGACTTCGCGGCAAACTCTTGAAGACCGACAACCTCGCCGAGGTAAAACTCTACATCGCATCGCTACTCTCCGGTGCCGCTGCAGCGTTCACGGATAGGCAGGTCTCGGCTTTTGGTTCCTTCGCTTTGCCGAGTCTGCAAAATGCGCCGCTTCAAGGTGCGCAAGCCGTCCTCGATCGGTACGCACAGCAGATTCTGCAAGCAATCGAACGTGATGGCTTTTACGTGCGCGTGCCAGCCGGCAAACAATTTTACCTCTATATCACGCAGACGGTCGATGAAGACGACGCGAAAATTGGCGGCACTCTGACCGCAGCGCTTCACGGAGCGGATGCTACCTCGCCGACGCCTCCTCCGGCCACTCAACGACCCCTCTTCGCACCTGTCCTTCCCGACGCCACGCCTTCAAACCCTTCATCAACTGACGTTCCATGAAACAACTGCTCTTACTTCCACTTCTCTTGTTCACCTCGTGCGCCGCTCATCCGCACAACAAAACCGTCACCTTGGCTCCGCCAGCGGGAAGGCCGGTCAGTTCAAATGGATTGCGGACCGCCGACCAGCTCAGTGAGTATCGGCTCGGCCGTTACGTGGATCGGCGCGATCCACTCGTAATGCATGAAGGCCATCCGGTTTATCGAATCGAAAGCAGTGCGCGTTGGGATCTGCGGCCGAACAACAGCTCGTCGCTTCCGCGGCGGGACGTTGTTCAGACGCCGAACGTTTCTGCAAACGATGCCGTCGTCGCAGAAGTAAATAAGCAGCGCGCTGCTACTCGCGCGTTCACAGAGCAGACAGCGACGCTCAATCAGAAACTCAACTCGTTAGGCGAAGTCGTCGGGCAAACCCAGGAGGTCGCAAAGCAAAACCTCGAGTTGAAACGAGACGTGGCCGCTTTGCGAGAGCACCTGGACAAGCTCGATACGCAGCTCCACGAACGCAAATCGCCTGCATCAGCACCGTCTCCGTCACCAGAGGACAAATGGTGACACTCCGCACCTTCAATATGAAAACCACGCCCATCGATAACCAACCTGTCATCGTCACCGTGCCGCCAGCCACCGTCTCGCGGTACTTGGAAGCGAGCGAACAAGTCGAGCAGACGCTCGGCGCTTCGCCCGGCCCCGAGTTCCTCATGAGTTTGGCGATCGAGCACGAGGACGCCTTCGTCAAACCACTGCCGCTGCCCATTAACAAACTATGAGTCTGAAACGATCCGATAAAAATACGAACGGCAACGGCGCATCCGCCGATGCCGGCGGCGACTCGCCGAAACTCCGCGACAACGTGGAGATCAACGCCAAGATCGATGCCTACATCAAGGCCAACCCGAAGGAATGGAATTACATCCAAGGCCTTCCGCGGGACCGGCTGGAACGAATGATGGTGTTACAGAAGGTCAACAAAGTCGAGCGCCGCGAACGCGTTCGCACCAGCGTGATGAAACAGCTCGATGCAAATCCCGAGCTAAAGGAAGCGTATCGCAAGCTCGTGAAGAATCTCCCTGCCGAGCAGCAGGAGAAAGCGATGACTTCCATCGCCGCGCGGACACTGCGTACCATCACGCCGCGTCAGCAGCAGCAGAGCCAAGGCGCGCGAGTTTAGATAACGCGCTGCCAAACGCGAAGACTCCGGGCTACTCCGTGCGGACAGTCCCGCACGCCCGGAGACTTCGCGGGCTTTCTGAGTTCATGATGCCACTGCTGCCCAGCCGCATCCGTGCGCGATCAAAGCGCTTGATCGAGGACGTTTCCCGAACGCTTCTCTGCAGTTCGCCGCAGTTGCGGTCTGGCCGACCCAGCTCATCTTCTGCTCTGCAACAACCAATGCCGCTTTTCGACAAAGATTCGGAACGAGAGCACCTGGATTACTTCCTCTCCGCGAGAAGATACGCCACGGGAGAGGAGTTGAGTCTCGTCGCTGATTCCGAAGCGCCCGACTTTGTTTGTAAGCGCGCCAGCGGCGAGTTGGTAGGCGTTGAGCACACAAGAATAGAATACAATCCGGAACGGACAGAGATTCTCCAAGCGTGCCGCGCCTATGACGGCGAGCTGGACAATTTTGCCGTGTTTTGGGCTGCGGCACGCAGCCTGGCAAACAAGGAGCGTAAGCGCCGGAAGCCACACTGGAAATATCCCGATGCAACAATTCTGGTCCTAGATCTGCCCGAAGGTTACCGGTTCGAAGATTGGCCGGAGGATTCATCGATGTCCGATGAGTTCAGCGACTCTGGTTTCATCGAGGTCTGGATCTCAGATCACTCATCGATTGAAGGATATGGCGAGGTAACAGCCATCGGTCTGTATCCGGCCTCGATTTGGGGAATTCAAGGGCAAGGATATCTTTGGGGTGTTCCCTATAAATAGACGCGCGCAACAACATCACCGAGCCGTCGATTTTATCGCTCGCTGCGCGCCGTAAAGGTATTGCTCGCTGCGCTGCGCTCCACCTTGACTGTGCTCGCTCCGCGTGGAGGGAGGTCTTTATCGGCTGCGTTCGAGGAGCTATTGCTCGTCCCGAAAATAAGGTTACGGCTCAGCGCGTAAACGAGATGTCGCGCAGCGCCTTTGCGATTCGCGCTTTCACTCGTTGCATCTCTTCCTGGAGCACCGGGTGTCCTTCGGCTTCTTCGATTAAGTGATCCAACAGAATCTTGCGGCGGCCTCCTCTGCGCTGGGCCGCAAGCGTCTTGCGCGTGAGCTTCCGTTGCAGCTTCGATCTCGGGTCTGCGGTGATGGAGGAATGCGGTCCGCCCACGAGCAGGTCGTAGCGAATGAGCCCCGTGACGTAGGCGGAAAACGAGGGATAGCCAAGTTCCTGCCATCGCACGTCAACGAGCCTCCAGATATCGAACGGGAAAGTGGCACGTTCCGGGACTGCGCTGAGCTGCACCGGTAAATCGTGCCGGCTACGCGTCGCGACATTCTGCAAGCGGTGAATACGCTCGACGAGCTGCACGAGTAGCCCCTCACGTTTCTGTCCCGGGCGATAACGCGAGTCCAGCTCGCGGTCCACGGCGTCTTGCGCGGCTTGGGTGTCACGAGCTATTGCGACCGTGATCTCGTGCTTCGCGTCGGAACGCAGATCGTAGCAGACCAGCTCCACGGCATACGGTGCGAAGATGCTGTGGCCGAATTCGCCGCTGCGCCGCTTCACGGCCGGCGCAAGCAGGCCCGGAATCGTGATGCTTTTGCGAACTCCCTTTGGCATAACCCGCGCCCTTTCCGAATGAGCATTCAATCTTGCTTGTACCCGGGATGTTTGGCAAGCCAGGCGTCGAGTCGCTGGAGGGTGCATTTGCCGAGAGAGAACGGCGTGTCAGACGCGTTCTTGATTTGCGACATTGCCGTGCGGCCGACACCGGAGAGAACGGATAGCTCCGCGCTGTTGAACTGACGGTGCGGAAACTTCGCTGCCAGAAAAAGCAGCGCTGCGATGGTCGTTGCGGAGGAGAAGGAGCCGCTCCCTGCGGCTTCGAGGTGGTCTGTGGAGGCTTGTTTGATCATTGTTTGGTCCCATTTTTGTTACATGGCCAAGAATACGTTCAGATGAACACCTCGACAATCCTTTGGTCATGGCCACTTCGTCGAAGGAGACCGGATAAGGGCTCCTTCTGCGGGCTTACCAGGCGTGCGCGAGCAGTGGAGCCCTAAAAACCTGTCAAAAAAATTCGCAGATCGGGAGAGAACGTCCCGCGCCAGTCCCAGAACACTGAGGAAAGAGTGACTGGCCTCGAATCAGGCCGGCAAAAAACGGGGTGTAGAGCCTTCGTGTCGCGCGAGTTCTGGAGCAAGTGCGCCGGAGCGAGCGCGGCAAGAAACCTCAACCCTGCTTTCATTCCCATGACCGAAATCCAAGTAAAGAGACTCGTAAACGAAGCCGTTCTCCTCCACCGCGACATTGCCATCCGAACAGATCGTCTGAAAACCCTCAAAGCCGACCTCGTCCGCGAGGCGCGGCGTCACGAACACGAATTCACTCCCACCGAAAACGGCGGCTCCCGCTGGTCGGTGACCGGCAACAACGGCTGCATCGCTCGTGTGAACTTCCCGGCTCCCGCGCTCGTATCGCACATCGAATCGGAAAGTGAGACCTTCGATCACGTGCTCGGTCTCGCTGGCGAGTCCTTGGACCGGCTTTTCGCATCGATCTACTACATCCGGCCGCTTCCCGATTTTCGTGAAGAAGTGTTCATGGCTCTGCCAAAGCAAGATGCCGACAAGCTGATCGAGCTCTGCCAAACGACATCGTCGCCGCGCGTAAGCTTTGAAACGGCCCCGTCGAAAACCTCGTAACGCCCAGGAGGAATCACCGAATGCGTTACAAAAACAACGTAGGTCCGCAGGTGCGCCGTCGACGTTATGCGCTCGGCTGGTCTCAATCCGATCTCGCGACGAAACTGCAACTCGCTGGTTTCGATACCAGCCGCAGCGGCGTATCAAAAATAGAGGCGCGGCTCTCTTACGTCGACGACAAGACGCTCCTCTATCTCGCGGAAGTGCTGAGAGTGCAGGTGCAAGAACTATTCCCGCCGCGAACGCCAGGAAATCGCATTCATGACTTCATGGAAAAGTTGGAGACCACGCGATTTTGATGCGCGGCTCTGAACTCGAAGCCAGGCCTACATTGTATACGCCTTTTTGATACGGCACGTCGGAAACCGAGCTAATCGCGGCTAATGAGAGTCAAAGCTCAATTCAACCGAATCGTCGTAAGTCCTTGATTTGCAAAGACTGCTAACGATAGCTAAAGCCGGCTAGGAGGCTCGAACTCCTGACCTGCTGATTACAAATCAGCTGCTCTACCAGCTGAGCTATACCGGCGTTTCCCTGGGAGGAATGGCAATCCAGACTACCCTCAACCATCCGGCTCGTACTTCGCACGGTTCAAAGCGGGCGGCAAGCTCGCCGGGAAGACCGGGCACGACCATCTGCCGCGACGGAAATACCATCGCCCGTCGAATGTCCTATACCGTGCAGGGAGACGTGCGAGCTGTTTTCGAGCACGATGGCCGCATGATCAAACCTGTTCTTAAGGGCGGCACGTCCCGGAGATCGTTAGGTCAACTTGTCTCCCTGCCACGATGATACACGATCTCAGATTCGCCTTTCGCCAACTTCTTAAATCCCCTGGGTTCACGGCGGCGGCCGTGATTACGCTCGCGCTCGGCATTGGAGCGAACGCCGCCATTTTTAGCGTGGTCAACAGTGTCTTGCTTCGACCCCTGCCCTACAAGGATCCTGCCCATCTGTGGATGCTGATGGCTGTCCACCAATCGCGCGAACTGGAAGGCGGGCTGGTTTCGATACCCGATTATCTCGATTTCAAAGAGCAGTCCGCGGCGTTCGATCAACTTGCGGTATACACATCGATCACCTCCGATCTGACCGGAATGGGGGAGCCGGAACGGATCCAACTTGGCGTTGTTTCCCATAATCTTTTTTTCCTGCTCGGAGTCACCCCGAGCATTGGCCGGGGCTTTTTGCCTGAAGAAGATGCTCTTTCCGGAGAACGCGTCGCGATTGTCAGCCATGAGCTATGGCAACGGCGCTTTGGCTCCGATCCCGGGTTAATCGGGAAGCCGATATCGATCAATGACGTCGCGTACGTCGTCGTCGGGATCATGCCGCCTGGATTCCGGGTCGCGCAAACAGCGCATGACATCTGGACGCCGACGCACAGCGCAAGCGGTGCCACACTGCGCGATTATCGAATATTCAGTCTCATCGGTCGGGCAAAATCGGGCCTGCGTATCGCGCAAGCGCAATCGGAAATGGGCGCTCTGGCCGCGCGGTTGGCTCAGCAGTATCCGCAAACGAACGCCGGATTCGGGCTGCACATTCTTCCGCTCCGCGACTTTATCGTGGGCGACCTTCGCACCGCGCTCTTTGTCCTCCTTGGCGCAGTTTCCCTCGTCCTTTTCATCGCTTGCGCGAACGTCGCGAATTTGTTGCTGGTGCGCGCCGTCTCGCGCGAAAAGGAAATCGCCATCCGCTCCGCGCTGGGGGCGAGCCGGTCGAGGTTAATGAGGCAACTCGCGACCGAAGGTCTCCTTCTCGCGACCATCGGAGGCGCTCTTGGCTTTCTTGTCACGCTTTGGGCCACGAGCGCGTTGAAGAGCCTGCTTCCGGCGGACCTGCCGCGGCTCGCCGAAGTGCATATTGACGCGACAGTGGTGATTTTTTCAATCGGGGTAACGCTCTTGACCGGGGTGATTTTCGGTTTGGTCCCAGCGCTGCGAATGACAGGACAAAATCCGAACGCCTCCCTCAAAGACCGCGGCCGCGGCAGCAGCGCGGGAAGAAATGAGCGCCGCCTGCGCACCGCGCTCGTGGTCATCGAGCTCGCGCTGGCCATGATGCTTCTGGCCGGCGCCGGTTTGTTGATCGAAAGCTTCATTCATCTGCAAGGAGTCGATCCTGGTTTTACGGCCAAGAACCTCCTGACGATGGAAGTAGCTTTACCGCGCTCGAGATATCCGGACGACAATCGTCGCGCCGACTTTTATGCGGAATTAATAAGACGATTGGAAAAGTTGCCTGGCGCGGAAGCGGCCGCAGCGACCTTGCAAGCACCGCTTATCGGTCTGGATGTCGATAAGAGCACATTCATCATCCAAGGTGGGCCGGTTCCCGCTCCCGGTGAGGAACCAGGCGCGCGGCTGCACGTCGTGACGCCGGAGTATTTCCGCGCCATGACCATCCCGTTGCGGCGAGGCCGAATGTTTACCGAGCGAGATGATCGCACGGCGCCCGGCGTCATCATCATCAACGAAGCCATGGCGCGACGCTCATGGCCTAACGGAAACCCCATCGGTCAGCAGCTCAAACAAGGACTCGTTCTCCTGCCCGGCGAACCGGTCATGCGCGAGATTGTCGGTGTCGTCGCGAACGTCCAGCATTTTGGTCTCGCCGCGGCCGAGGAACCACAGGCGTATGTGCCGCATCGACAGACGCCCTGGCCGGAAATGACTTTGGTAATCCGCGCAACCTCGAACGCGGCCAGCCTCGCCTCTGCCGCGCGTGCTCAAGTCAGACTCATGGATACGGAATTGCCGGTAGCAAAAGTAATCACCATGGAACAAGGACTGACAGATTCCGTCGCGCAGCCTCGCTTTCGCGCTTTGCTCGTCGGGCTTTTCTCTGTCCTCGCCGTCGTCCTGGCCGGGATCGGGCTTTACAGCGTGATGGCTTACTCGGTGACGCAGCGCACCAGCGAAATTGGAATCCGCATGGCATTGGGCGCCAGCACGGCCGACGTGCTGAAGATGATCCTCCGCGAAGGGTCGTCCATGGTCGCGTTGGGCTTACTTATCGGACTCGCGGGCGCGTTGGGCCTCACGCGGTTGCTGGCCAGTTTGCTTTTTGGGGTCGGGCCGAACGATCCGAGCACATTTGCCGGTGTCTCGGTTTTCCTGGCGCTCGTTGCCATGCTGGCCTGCTACCTGCCCGCACGGCGTGCGACGAAAGTCGATCCGATGGTCGCGCTTCGTTGCGAATGAAGAGCAAGATGAGAACGGCCATGCCGTGAAATTGCCTGTAGTCTAACGACGTGATCGGCGATAAGCCCCGGGAGAGATTCCCGTAGCCTCGCGAAAAACCCGACCCATGTGCGCCTGGTCATGGAACCCGCAGGCGGTGGCGATCTCACACAAGGGCATTTTGCTGCTCACGAGGGAGCGTATTGCCTGCCGGAGGCGGACCGCCCGAATCGATTCGCCCACCGACGTATCCCGATAGCGGCGAAATGCAGCGGCCAGCGTGGCACGATGTATTCCTATGCTGTCGGCCACGAAGCTGAGCGAAATAGACTCGCAGGCGCGCTGTTCGATCATCGAGACCGCATCGTCTAACCACAGCGGTGGCGTCGCTCGAGAAATATGCTGCAGTCGTGCATTCGCCGAAAGCGCCAGCATGGCCCAGCCTTCGAGCGCGGCATGGCGCGCGTCATCGAGCTGATTAAATTCGCGCCGGATCTGATTCGCGTAATTCCACAGGCGCGCGTCCGCCCGCGCGGGGCGCGTCGCGGTGACCGGAATCCAGCGATCGGAATCAATAAAGAGCAAAAGGGCAAGAACGTCCGATTCCGGAGATGCTATGACGGTATGATGGAACCCCGGAGCGAGAGATCGCAACGCACCGGGTTGTTGAGAAACATCCCATCCGTCGGCGCATTCACGCATTTCGCCTTCAAGAAGGAAACAAATCTGCCCGGTTTCATGCGAGTGGTCCTGTAGTTCCACTCCGGCCGCAACGATTGTCTCAGACACTCTAATTCCATCAAGCTGGCAGGAACGCAGTTCCGTCCAGGAAGGATTCGTGGCCTTCGTTGCAATCACGCCATTTACTATAGCATAGGCCCGTGCGCGGACGGCGACACAGTTACGGGCGGGATCGAGAGGTGACTGATAGTGGCTCGGCGGTCTCGAGGTTCTTGACCACGGTGCTTAGGTAAACCGACTCTGGGTAGAGCGTCTTGTATTTCGTGATTTCGGCCCGGTTCAGGACATTGAAGCCGTAGCGCTCGAACATCTTCTCCCCGCGCCGGCTATCGAATGTGACGATCTGTCCGTAGACCCGCTTCTCTCCACGCCGATACAGGTAACTGAGATACGCACTCATCAAAGCGCGCGTCGTGGACATCTTGCGCGCTTCGGGCAGGAGATTGATGTGGAAATGCGGAACGCGCCGCGGCCGGGCCGGCACTTCGCGCCAGCCATGGGTAACGGTCCAGCGAATGAATCGACGTGAGCGCTCGTTGTAGCCTGGATAGCGGAAGATCACCCTGCAGAAGAGCGAAACGTTCTGCCAAAAGGAATAGAGCTGGTTGCGCAGCGGTTTACGCGAGCCAAGCAGATACCCACAGAGCTCGCCCTCTGATTCGATTACGAACGACGATTCCGGCTCCCAGTCCGTGTAATAGGTCGTGAGAAAATCCGCGAACAGTTCGCGATCGCCATAAACGGGATCGATCGGTTCGCCCAGAAAACCGGTCTCACAACAGAGCCTTCGCACGGCGGCGCGGTCAGACTGTCTGTAGCTTCGAATGATAAATGGCGGCGCGGTTTCCATCAGGTCGGTTCGTAGTTTGCGCAGACCTCACGATAAATGCAAAACAGTTGCTCAAAAACACTCGGCCAGCTGTATAAGCGCGAAGCCGAATCCGACACGCTTTTGCCGGAAACGGACAGGATATCGAGACTGAAGCGCTCGATGGCCTCGGTCAGGGATTCTACGGAGTTCTCGCGCGCCCACAGCTCTTGGGCGTGTAAAATGATTCTATCCATGTAGCTGCCGCGGATGCCGACCACGGGAGTTCCGCAAGCCTGACTCTCCAAAGCGACCAGCCCGAACGTCTCCTGCACCCCCGGATGAACGAATAGATCGGCGGCGCGGTAGTAACGCGCCAATTCGAGGGAGTCGGTGCAATATTGAATCCAAGACACACTGGCCCCTTGCCCTTGCAACTTTATCAGGCCGTCGCGTTGCGAACCATCGCCCACAATCAGAAGATGAAACTGACCGGGCCGGCGCCGTTCCAGAACATCGAAAGCTTCGAACAGGGTTTGGGTATTCTTGTCCTTCGACAGTCGGCCTACGTACAACAGGAGTTTCTTACCATCGGCAATCCCAAGCGATTCGCGCGTGGTCCATCGATCATTCGGCTCAGGCCTGAATATTTCTGTATTAACACCAAGGCTCACCAGCTGCACATTGGCGACGCCCCATCCGGTCAACAGTTCGGCTAAAGGCTGAGACGGAACCAATGTCTTCTCGAAACGGTTATAGAGATTCCGGACATATCGTTGCGCCAAATCCATGACTGCTTCGGTCGCGATCCGGCCAACATATTTTGCGGTGCTGCGCAGGTAGGCCTCGGCAAAGTGCGAATGATAAAATCCCACGACCGGGATTTTTAAAGCAGCCCCCGACGCGATCGATTTCCACGCAATCTGATACGGGTCGCTCGACTCGATGATATCGGGTCGCTCGCGTTCCAGAATTTCTTCCACGAATCGCAGATTGAGGAGAGCGCGATAGCGCGAACGTCGCGAGAGCAACGGCGAATGGATGGAATAGACGTGCGACCTCCCGTTGATCGTCCGTTCCGTTTTCGCTCCGGGAACAATCAGGATGTGCTCGTCGGCGGGCGAATGTTGTTCGATGAACGCGATCTTCTCGTGCACGTAACGTTTCACTCCGCCGCTGAGCGGAGAGTAAAATTGCGTGAGATCGCAAATCTTCACGGGTCTAACTCGTCACTGACGCAGAGTCGCAAGCGACCCCTCCAAGTATAGTCTCGTGCAAAGAATGGCGTATTCGTGCAGGAATCAGTGCTCCAGGCCGCTTAAGTAGCGTTCCGCTTCCATGGCGGCGGCGCAACCGGTGCCGGCCGCCGTGATGGCCTGCTTGTAAACGCGATCGGAAACATCCCCCGCGATAAAAACACCTGGATGCTTGCTCTCGACCAGATGATTGGCCAGCAAGTAGCCCTCTGGGTCCGTCTCCAGCTTGCCTTGAAAAGCTTTCGTGTTCGGATCATGCCCGATGGCGACAAAGACGCAGCCGACCGGGAGTTCCCGTTCTTCGTTCGTTTTGACATCGCGCAAAGCGACGGCGCGCATCTCGCCTTTTTCATCGGGGATATATCTCGTCACAACCGTATTCCAGATCGGCTCGATTTTTGAATGGGCCGCCACGCGGTCGGCCATAATCTTGGACGCACGCAACTTGTCGCGCCGATGGATCAGGTAAACTTTGGAGGCGAACCGAGTCAGAAAAAGCGCTTCCTCCGCGGCCGAATCTCCTCCCCCGACCACGCAGACCGGCACATTCCTGTAGAATGCTCCGTCGCAGGTGGCGCATGAAGTCAGCCCGTGACCGATCAGCTTCTGCTCGTCATTCAACTTTAACCAACGCGCGGCCGCGCCGCTCGCCACGATCAAAGACTGCGTCTCCAGCCATTCGTCGTCGGCCTTGATGCGCACGTTTGGACCGCTCATCTCGAAATCTTCGACGGCCGCGTAGGAGAAGCGGGCGCCAAACTTCTCGGCCTGCTGGTGCATGTTCATGATCAATTGCGGACCTTCGATGCCGTCGGGAAATCCCGGGTAATTTTCCACCAGGGTGGTGGTGGAAAGCTGTCCGCCGGGCTGAGGACCCTCCAGCACGAGCGGGCTCAGGTTCGCGCGCGCCGCGTAAATTGCCGCGGTCAACCCGGCGCAACCGCTCCCGACGATGATCACCTTCTCCATCTATAAACGTAGCACGCGCGGCAAGTGCGCAAAGCCGATTGCCGCGCCTCCGGTCCGTATCTACCCTGCGGCATGCCCGAGCTGGCCGAGGTGGAATGGTATCGCAAACAGTGGGATCCTGGGCTGGGTAGCCGGGTCGCAGGCGTGGACGTGCATGCCCGGAAGCGCGTTTTTCGAGACACTGACACGCGACGACTGAGGGAGTGTCTCGTTGGGCAAAAGTTTGTGCGGTCCGTCGCGCTTGGTAAACGGATGCTCTTCCAATTTTCCGATGAGAATTGGCTCGGCGTTCATCTGGGAATGACCGGCAGCCTCCGCGTGGAGCCGGTGAGATTTACGCCGGACAATCATGATCATCTGGTCCTTCGGCAATCGGCACGCACACTGGTTTTCCGCGACTACCGGCAATTTGGACGCGTCCGCTTTCATCACGGCTCGAACCAGCCAGACTGGTGGCAGAGCGACGCGCCTGAGATCGGATCGAAGCGCTTCGATTCCACTTTCCTCGACATTTTTCTGGATCGGCACAAGAAATCCCCGGTCAAGGCGGTCTTACTTTTGCAAGACGGCTTCTCCGGGATCGGAAACTGGATGGCCGACGAAATTTTGTGGCGTGCAAAAATTCTTCCGAGCAAAGCCGCGGGGAAGCTCACTGCGTCGCAACGCGCCTCGCTCCTGCGTGAGACAAGATTTGTGGCCAGGCGCTCTCTGGCGAGTCTCGGTCGCGACTATTCAGATCCGCCGGACAGCTGGCTCATTCACGAACGTTGGAGCCCGAGAGGCGTGTGTCCAAAACATCGGACGCTCTTGCGACGGGCGACCATTGGCGGGCGCACGACGGCGTGGTGCTCAATGTGCCAGCGCTAAATTGGACAACCGAATTACGTAGCGCAACTACCGCGTTGACGGCTGTCATCCTGAGCCAGCGAAGACGGCGAAGGATCTCACCTATTCAGACGGCAATACTCAAGCGTAGATTGCGTGATCGACGCAGCCTTTGCGGGGCTCCTCGCTTCGCTCGGGATGACACGCGTTAGGTATGGTTGTCACAATGGCGACAACCCTCCCACAAATGACTAGGACGCGCGCGCGGACGCTGCAGCGCGGTCCCTACCAAACTCAAGCCGTTACGTAGACCGTGATCTTGTGGAGCCCAGTTGCACCCGAGAACGGGCTGCGATCGTCTTCAAACTCCTGGACAGCGCCTTCCCCATCGGTGGCGCGGACGACGATCGTGTACTCACCCGGACCTTCCGGTCTCCATCCCCCGTGCGCACTCCAGAGCGACCACGCCAGATCGCGGCCGGAATAATAGATCTCTGAGTCATCCCAGCTTTCGCCGTCATCAAAACTGATTTCCACACGCGAGATTCCGCGGTCACCGCCATAAGCAACGCCTTTGACCTCGATTGGACCACTCATTTTGCCAAGGGAAATGGTGGCGTAAGCGTCGGGCATATCAATGCGCGAGCGCGTCGGCGTGATGAAGTCAGGACCCCAGCCTTGTGCCTCATAGAATCCTTTGGCCTCAACCGGAGTGAGTTCGATTCGAGTCAGCCACTTCACGTGTTTCTCACCGAAGTATCCAGGCACGATCACGCGGACGGGATAGCCATGCCGGTGGGGCAGGCTGACTCCGTTCATTTCGTAGGCGACCAATGTTGTCGCCTCCATTGCCTTTTCGAGAGGAATCGTGTCGGTGTAATTGTCCACCCCGTGCAGGCGGACTTTCATCGCATTGGAAAGGGGGCCGGTCTGGTCGAGGAGATCGCGCATGGGAATCCCTTTCCAGACCGCGTTGCTCATAAGTCCGGCATCGAGCCCGTTGCTGATGCACATCAAAGTGGTTTCCTGCTCAACTGGTGTCATCGCTTTCAAATCCTGGAAGCGGTAGGTGCGTGGATTTTGCACAAGGCCATCGATTTCAAGGTGCCAGAGGGAAACATCAACCTTTGGATCAACCACATTCTTCGTCACGCAATAGAACAGGTCGTTAGGCGTAATCGGCTGCACGTCGCGCCCTTTGTACTGCGTCCCGTCGTAACTGAATGTGGCCAGGCCGTAGAGCCGGCGCATCAATGCGGCCCCGCCCCCCGCCAAAACAAGGCCGAGCCCGCCCAGGATTAAAGCGCGCCGCCCGATCACCGGGGTAAATTCATCAGAGCCACCACTTGGGCCGCGCCGGCGCGTCAACACTTCGAAGCAACCGACTAACGTTCGTTCGAACACGACTACGCTCAAAGCGAAGCCGACCAGTGTGACAAGGCTCGCCGCGTTGATGGGCAGCCCGCGGTAGCTCGTTCCGAGGACTGGCCACAAGACAATGGCCACAGCCACGAGTGGGAGGAGGATAAAAATTCCAACGCTGGCAAAAGTGACGCGTTGCGCAGCGCGGCCGCGCATGACCAGCCCGAAGATTCCGCCGGCCAACGCTCCCACCACGAGCTGTCCGGCCATGGTCGAGCCGACCCCCAGTTCCTTTAAATGATTATACCCGCCAACCCGGCCCATGACGGCGAGAAACGGACCGGGTGGAATAAACACCGATAACCGATCACCAATGATGGCCAGCGGCGTGGCAATGCCAAGGAGGGCAAGGAGGAGCATCATCACTGTCATCGCGATGGCTGCGATAAGCCCCGCCAGCAATCCGATGAATAGCGCCTTGGTTTTGCTCATGGCCGGGACATCTTACAAATACGAGGAGGCAACGGGAATTAAATTCCCGGACGACCTATCTTCGTCCGAAGACGATGCGGAGGAAGGTCGCGATGATTCTGCTTCCAGCCACGAATGTGCCGCGAACGGTGCCCGAAACTTTCGATTGCCCGCCGGTTCGGCAACGATGGCTCACCGGTATTTCAAGGACGCGCAACCCTGCCCGAGCTACACGCATCTGCATCTCCAAATTCCATCCATAAGTTTGCTCCCGCATCCCCAGTTGCCGCAAAACCTCTGGCCTGATTGCACGAAACGGGGACATGTCGGTAAAGCGGACGCCGTATAAGATTCGCAGGATGAAACCGGCCATATAGCCGGAAGCGATTTGCGGGAAGTTCATGCTACCCGGTTCACGCTGACCGCGCGTGCGCGAGCCAATCACAAAATCCTGGGTGTTCGCCAGGATCGGCTGGACGAGCTGGCTCATAAACTCAGGACAATCGCTGCCATCTCCGTCGAGGAACACAATGACTTCGCAGTCATTCGAGATGGCGTTCACGCCAGCCTGACAAGCGCGTCCGTAGCCGCGATGCGGCTCGACCACCACCCTCGCGCCGGCGGCCTGCGCTCGCTCTGCCGTGCCATCGCTACTCCCATTGTCGACTACGATGACTTCGCTCGGTATGCAGGTCTCATGGATTTCGCTAACGACGGCGAAGATCGGCTCTTCTTCGTTGAGCGCGGGAATGATAACGGAAACGAGGGCCATTTTGCCGGCGCGACAGGTCGTGTCGCCCTACCCCGCTCGAACTTGGTGTACTATCCCCTTGTTCTTGAGAATCGTCGCCGCCTCGCTGAAGTAATCGCGCACGTCGGTTTGACTACGGATCCAATCGAGATAACGCCCTATCCCAGAGGCAAGGTCCACCTGCGGCGCGTACCCAACCCCGCGAATCCGGGTGGTGTCACTGGTTAGATGGCGCATCTCGCCGGGCCGAAATTCTCCTTTGGCCTCAGGCGCAATGCGAATGTTCAGGGCCTCCGAGATTTGTTCAGCGATCTGGCGGATCGGAACTCCGCGGCCGCTGCCCACATTCACCGGTAATCCATCAAGCGCGTCCGACTCAGCGGCGAGCAGATTGGCGCGCGCGATATCTTCCACAAAGGAAAAGTCGCGCGTCTGTTCACCATCTTCGTAGAGGACGGGTGGAAGATCATTGAGCAACCGGGTGCAAAAAATGGCGATCACACCCGTGTAGGGGTTGAAAATCGATTGGCGCGGTCCGTAGGTACAGGAGTAACGCAGAGCCACCGTTGGGATGCCCATCTGTTTCCCCCACAACAGGACCAGCTTTTCCTGGTCCACCTTCGTTAGGCCATAAACGGTTTCTCCTCCGACGGGGGCATTTTCCGGAGTTGGTGTGGCCGTAGTGATCGCGTCGCAGAGCGGACAATGCACTGACCAGTCGCCCTGACGCAGTTGTTCCACCGGACGGACCTCCGGGAAAACCAGGCCATGCTGCGGACAAGTTCCCGCGCCCTCGCTGTAGACCGCCTGGGAACTGGCCACCACTATTTTTCGGATGGGCAGGTTCTTCTCCCGGATTACTTCGAGGAGGAGGGCCGTGCCGAAAGAATTTACGTGAACATATTTGGCGATATCCGGCATGTAACCCCCGTAGGCGGCCTGATGAAACACAACGTCTATGTCGGTTAAGGCGTTATCCATGGTATCGCGATCGCGCACGTCGCCCTCGCGGAACTCTGCCTTGGCCGAAACCCATTCGGGCTTGCCGCGCCGGTGCGTTTGCGGCTCCAGGTTATCGAGGACACGAACTGTCCATCCCTCCGCCAGGAGGAGGTCAGTCAGGTGCGAGCCGATCAGGCCCGCTCCACCTGTGACCAATGCGTACTTTCCATGTTTTGCCATGTGAGCGCACCGTAAGTTGGACAAGCGGTTGTGCCAAGCGACGGTAGGAACAAATCCGCGGTCGCTTCTTCAATTCTGTCTTCCGAAAATTTCAGGCCCTTTCTTTTCGACAAGCTGCTTCAAATACCTTGCCGTATTTAGAGCTATGTCGGCATTATCCGGCGCGTTTTGGACAAGCTCCCGCCAGAGGCGATGCAATGTCGTGCGATCGTCCACGTCGAATGCGGTGGGCAGAAGGTGAACCGGTAAGCCCAGTTCCTCGGCCCGGCGCATGGTCTGCTCAAACACTCGCTCCGTGCTCCAGTCTATTTCCTCGAAGACCCGGCGCGGCAGATTTTTTAATCCGATCAGATAGTATCCGCCGTCATCGGACGGACCCAGCACGATGCGTTCGCCAGGCTTGGCCAATTCATCCGCGGCCGCCGCAAAACTCGTTGCCGGCACAGTGGGACTGTCTGAATTGATTAGGCACACAGACGCGAAGCCAAGATTGAACAGGTCTTCGGCCGCACAGATTAACCTCTCGCCGAAAGCGCTGCCACGTTGCGGAACGAGGAAGAAGTCGCTCGGCAGAATTCCTTCGTAGGCCAACTCAGCTCCGACCGGCGTATATACACCCACGCCACGACCGGATGATTGCTGACCGGCCGCTGAAATCGAATGCGCTATATCTCTTAGAAAGCACTTGTTGATTTCGGCTGCTTCTTCCGGCGCAAGCGGCGGAGTTAATCGCGTCTTTACTTTGCCCGGTTCAGGGGCCTTGGTCATAATCCCGAGCGCACACAGATGGGGCGGCACTGGTGCTGATTTGGTTGAGTCTAGAATTGTATGCAACGACATCTGTCCCGGAACTTGTTGGTCACCCTGAATAGAATGATTTCTTTTTTAGGGCAAAGATTCTTAATCTTCTGCGCGGTAATAAGTAGCGATGCCGTGTTGCTTCGCCACGCGTAGAAGGATTTTAAATCGGTGTGAATAAGGAGGAGACCTGGAATCAACAAAGCTTCGTGGGTAAGCAACGACCCGACTTGTACCGAGTTGTTCGAAGTTGTTGGATTATTGCTGTTCGTTCCGCTAACACCAAAATAATGAAAGTGTTGCTGGCGTTGTCGCGGGCGCGCGTGTTCAGGCGATGACACGGACCCGTTTTGGCCCGTGCGCCTGGATTCCCCGAAGACCATTGACGAAGAAGTATGTCGCGGCTGCCTCTCCCTGGTCGAAAACGTGCTTGGTCAAGTTGACCCAAAGTCACGGCACGAACGAATATAGGATCTGATCATGCACATCACGGACATCATGCAGGGTGATTCTCCGACGTTTTCGTTCGAGTTCTTTCCTCCGAAAACGCCCGCGGCAGCCGAGATTCTATATCAAACAATTCGCGACCTCGAATCCTACATGCCGCACTTCGTCAGCGTTACTTATGGAGCCGGGGGCTCAACGCGAGATTTGACCCATGATCTGGTCGAGCGCATTCAAACCACGACAAAACTGGATCCGATCCCACACCTAACGTGCGTCTGTCACAAGAAAGACGAGATAGAATCGATTCTGATTCGATATGCGAAAACTTGTATTGGAAATATTCTTGCGCTCGGCGGCGATCCGCCGCGGGGATGCAACTATGACAAGTCTGGCGATGCCTTCCAACACGCGGTCGACTTAGTGAAGTTTATTCGCAGGTTCAACGAATCGGGCGGGCATCCGGATCGCCGCGGTTTCGGGATCGGTGTGGCCGGTTTTCCCGAAGGCCATCCCGCGACGCCCAATCGATTAGTCGAAATGGATCACCTCAAAGCAAAAGTCGACGCCGGCGCCGACTACATCGTTACACAACTATTTTTCGATAATCGGGACTTCTTTGATTTCCGCGAACGCTGTGCGCTTGCCGAGATCCAAATCCCCATCATCGCCGGCATCATGCCGATTACCTCGATCAGCGGGTTCAAGCGCATCGCCGAACTCGCCGGCGGCACGCGCTTTCCGGCCAAGCTTTTGCGCGCGCTGGAGCGATGCGAAGACGATCCTGAAATGGTCAGCCGTGTCGGTGTTCACTTCGCCTTGGAACAATGTCACGATCTTTTGGATAACAATGTTGAGGGCATTCACTTCTACACGCTCAATCGGTCCGACGCCACGCGGCTAATTTTTGACAGCCTCGGCATTCCCCGCCGGCGGAACGCACAGGCCCCGACGGCTTAGTCGAGCGATACAACTCGCCGTCACCGGGGTCCCATCCTGGTGAGCGCCTGGCAGACGGGCGGAGGCCGCCGCGATCGAAGAGGATCCCAAGAGTATGTGTGATCACTCCCTTTCTCCGTTACGAGATGACCGTTGATCTGGCGAGATTTGCGTGCGCCGTGCGAAGCGCGGAATGTCTCGCATGTTGGACACTCGGCGCGCGTTCTTTGCTCAGTTAGGGGCGGTGGCTGCGCTCATCGCAGCTCTGCTCTTGCTGTCCCGTTTCTTCAACGTCCTTGAGGTGATGGCGGCGGCGCAACAGAGCGTCATGAATTGGGGAAAGTGGAGCGGAATTTGTTATCCCTTCCTGTTCGCAATCTGCAACGTGTTGCTCCTTCCGGGAGGGATACTCTGTGTGGGCAGTGGATTTTTCTTCGGCCTCTGGTGGGGCTTTTTCATCGTGCTGGCCGGCAACAGCATCGGGGCGGCCATCTCTTTCGCGCTCAGTCGATGGGTTGGGCAATACTGGTTTCGCCAGTGGCTCTCGCGCAACAGGATGCTGCGCGCGCTCGAGCCGGTGGTGGAACGCGAAGGTTGGAAAATTATTGTGCTGACGCAGTTGCATCCCTTGTTTCCAACCAGCTTGATCAACTACTTCTATGGACTAACGAGGATTCGATTCAGAACATTCATGTTGTGGACGTCGGTCGGTAGGGCTCCGGGATTATTCCTGTATGTTTACGTGGGCACCCTTGGACAACTCGGCCTGAATCTGGCGCGGGGAAAGACGCATCCGCGGATTGTGGAGTACTGGACATGGGGCGGGGCCTTCGTTGCGACGGCGTTGCTTTTTTTCTTAATGAGCCGAATGGCATTCCGTGCGATTCAGCGGTCTCAGAGCGCCCTATGATCGCCTTTATGAAGCATTATAAATATGTCATAGAAAGTAAGTTATGAATAAAAATGAGCTGATAGCCGAAGCGATAAAAGTGAGATTGCGGTCGCACTCGCCTTACTCCAGATTCGCCGTGGGTGCTGCCCTCCTTACGAAATCCGGTCGGGTTTTCACCGGGTGTAATGTCGAGAATATTTCATTCCGGCTCACCATGTGTGCTGAGCAAGGGGCCGTGGCCGCAGCCATCGCAAATGGCGAACGGGAATTCACATCGATCGCAGTGGTGGCGGACACGAGCAACCCGGTCGTTCCGTGTGGGGGATGTCGTCAACTCCTCGCGGAATTCAATCCTGCCCTAGAAGTGATCATGTCGACCCTACACGGCGTTCAGGAGACTGTCCTGTTAAGCGAGTTGTTGCCTCGCCCAGCTCAGGGAATATTGGAACGGATGCAGGATGTTTAATTGGCCCACAGAGTACGATGTCATTGTGGTCGGGAGCGGCCATGCCGGGATTGAAGCGGCCCTGGCGGCGGCGCGTCTTGGATGCCGAACGCTGATGCTGACGCAAAACCTGGATACGATTGGACAGATGTCTTGTAATCCTGCCATTGGGGGTTTGGCGAAGGGACACATGGTCCGTGAGATCGATGCAATGGGGGGCGCGATGGGCCTCAATGCCGATGCTACCGGGATTCAGTTCCGGATGTTGAACAGGGCGAAGGGCCCGTCGGTCCGTGCGCCCCGTGCGCAATGCGACAAAAAAGCGTATCAATTTCGGATGAAGGCGATTTTGGAACGGACGGATCACCTGGACATTCAGCAGGCGACCGTCTCCGAGGTAGTGCTTGCGCGCGGAGCTGTTGAAGGAGTGGTGACCGACGTGGGGGCCAGAATCCGAGGTCACACCGTCATCATCACTTCGGGCACGTTTTTGAGGGGGCTGTTGCACGTGGGCGAAACGCAACGACCTGGGGGCAGGATGGCGGATGCGAGTTCTTCGTTGAGCGACAATCTGCGGGCGCTCGGATTTGAGGTCGGCCGGTTTAAGACGGGCACGCCTTGTCGCATTAATCGTCGGTCGATCGATTTTTCGCGGTGTGAAATTCAAATGGGTGAGGAGCCGCCACCGCGGTTTTCCTTTGAGGAAGGGGCGCTAAAACGGACTCGCGACGATATTTTTACGTTGAACGACGATTCAACTGGCACGTTCCACGTGGAACAATTGCCCTGTTGGATTACCCATACCACGCCTGAAACCCACGAAATCATCCGGGCCAATCTTCATCGATCGCCACTTTACGCCGGCAACATTAAAGGAACCGGACCCCGGTATTGTCCCTCCATTGAAGACAAGGTGGTTAAGTTCGCCGATCGGACGGCTCACCAGTTGTTCCTGGAACCCGAGGGACGCCATACGGAGGAATTCTACGTCAACGGGATATCCACTAGCCTCCCGTTCGACGTGCAACTTCAATTTGTCCGATCCATACCCGCCTTGGAGTCTGCCGAGATTCTACGCCCCGGATACGCCGTAGAATATGATTATTTTCCTCCAACACAGCTGCATCACACCTTGGAGACAAAGCGGATTGCCGGACTCTATTTTGCCGGCCAAGTCAACGGAACGTCCGGTTACGAGGAAGCTGCCGCGCAGGGCCTGGTGGCTGGCGCCAACGCCGGTTTGCGCTGTTTGACGCGAGACCCGCTGATCATTCAGCGAGGGGAAGGCTACATTGGCGTTTTGATTGATGATTTGGTGACCCAAGGCACCGAGGAACCGTATCGAATGTTTACGAGTCGAGCTGAAGATCGGCTCCGGCTCCGCCAGGACACGGCGGATCAGCGCCTGACTCCGCGCGCCTTTGAGGCGGGTCTCATTTCGTCGCTGCGCTGGCAAAGCTTTGAGAGGAAATTGGTCTCTCTCCAGGCAACGAGATCGGCTGTGCTCGAGACGAGAATTGGCGGCGTTTCGTTAAGCCAGCTGATCAAGCGGCCTAACTTCCTTGTGGCAGCGCTTCCGAAAGAGCTTCAGGCCATCGCCGACGCCCATATCTGGGATTTGGTCGAAACCGACTTCAAGTACGAGGGGTATGTAGTGCGGCAATCGGAACAGAATCACGCTGTCTCACGACGAGGGGAAGAAAAGATTCCCCTTGATTTCGACTTTTCCCAAATAGGAGGGCTGCGTTCCGAAACACAACAGAAGCTGGCGGCCGTCGGGCCAAGGACGCTGGGCCAGGCAGCCAGGATCTCTGGAATTACTCCTGCCGATATTGCCATTATCAGCATTTGGCTACATAAAACAACGTTACAATCTGTATCTGAGAATGATATGCCTTTATCCAAAGCGAACCAATTAGCATGATGGGATTCTTGGTCATTATCCTCGTCAGCTATTTGATCGGGTCCATCCCCTCCGGGTATTTGGCGGGAAGGCTGGCAGGACTGGATATTCGCAAACAAGGCAGCGGAAACATCGGCGCGACCAACGTGACTCGCGTCCTGGGAAAGAAATACGGTTATCCGGTGTTTCTCGCCGACTTTTCGAAGGGATTGGTTGCAGTCCTTTTAGCACCGCTCTTAGCGCGCTTCTTTGCCCTGTCGCATGCGCCCGACCTGTTCGAAATAGTGGCTGGAATTTTTGTCGTGGTTGGCAATGCTTTTCCGGTTTGGTTGCGGTTTCGAGGTGGCAAAGGCGTGGCCACTTCCGCCGGCCTCCTATTCGGATTAACACCGATCGTCGCCGTGATTGATGTTGTCGTGTGGGTCGTTGCGTTTTACACGACGCGATACGTCTCGTTAGCCTCGGTCATAGCGGCGCTCGCTTTGCCGGTGACGGTTTTTATCATCAAGCACCTGACCGGAGTGGATCGCCCTCTCATCCTCTATGTGTCGATTGCGCTGGCCGCCATTGTGATTTTGCGGCATCGATCAAACCTTTCGCGCCTGATGCGCGGAACGGAACAACGCCTTCAAAAACGTGAAGATTGAAACGACCTCCATTCTGGGAGCCGGTGGCTGGGGTACCGCGCTGGCCGCGCTCTGGGCCAAAGATGGCCGCGACATCGTCCTCTGGGGGCATTGCGCGGAGCGCATCGAGAGGTTGAAGGAAACGCGCGAGAATCATGACTACCTTCCCGGAGTAAAGCTTCCTGGTAATGTCCGCCTAACGAGTGACATGTCGGAATGCGCAGCGAGTGCGCTGACCGTCTTTGTCGTTCCGTCCACGGCCTTTCGATCGATTGCCGGGACCTTTGCCAAAGTCGTGATGAACAAGGATTCCGTCCTGCTCAGTTGTACGAAAGGCATCGAGCATGGCACGGGCCTGCGCATGAGTCAGATCCTGGCCGAATTATTGCCGGGCCACATCACCGCGGTCTTGTCCGGGCCGAACCTCGCGGTCGAAGTGGCGAGGCAGCTTCCCACCGCCACCGTGCTGGGCTGTAGCGATACGGATTGCGCGGCCGCGTTGCAAAGCTACCTCGGCAGTGCGCGGTTTCGAATCTACCGCAGCGCCGAAGTCGTCGGCATCGAACTGGGCGGCGCTCTCAAAAACGTCTTTGCCCTCCCCGCCGGCGTGAGCGACGGGCTCGGGTTAGGTGACAATTCGAAGGCCGCACTGGTGACTCGTTCTTTGGCGGAGCTGCTTCGAATTGGGACAGCCATGGGAGGTGACGCTGGAACATTTTACGGCCTGAGCGGCGCCGGCGATTTGATCGCGACTTGTTTCAGTCAGCATAGTCGCAACCGCAAAGTAGGAGAACGATTGGGTCGCGGCGAGTCGCTCGTCCAAATCACTTCGTCCATGCAGATGGTGGCGGAAGGAATTCCGACCACGAAGAGCGCGTACGACTGTGCGCGCAAGCTCGATATTGAAACCCCGATCATCGATCAGGTCTACGCCCTGCTTTACGAGGGCAAGCCCCCTTTGCAGGGTTTGCAGGAATTATTGCAGCGCGACCAGAAGGCCGAGCAGGTCTGATCAGGCGCAGAAGCGGCCGATTACTTCAGGGTAGAGCGTGCGCTCCTCCACCTGGATTCGCTCGTGCAGCGTTTCTGGAGTGTCGTTAGGCAGAATGGGAACCTCGCGCTGCGCGAGGATATCGCCGTGATCAACTTGTTCATCCACGTAATGGACGGTACAGCCCGTGACCTTGTGGCCGGCCAGGAGCGCCTGCTTCCAGGCCATCAAGCCAGGAAACAGGGGCAAAAGCGATGGATGAATATTCAGAACTCGGCGTGGAAAAGCCTCCAGGGTGGGCGACTTCAGAACGCGCATGAAGCCGGCCAGCACCACCATCTCGACCCCGGCATCGCGCAACATGCGCACCATCTCCGCTTCCGAATTTGGTTCCAGCCGGGTCCGAAAATGCCCGGGTGGCAGATAAGCATTCGGGACGGAGAATTCGCGAGCGATGTCGAGGATAGGGGCGTCGATCACGTCCGATATGACGACGCGCGCATCCGCCGCGAGAGAGCCCCGGCGAATCCTTTCCAGGATAGCACGACAATTTGTTCCTCGTCCGGACCCCAGAATCCCGAGCGCGAGGCGACTCATGGACGAGCCGGCCTGAGCTGGCCGATGATTCGTGAAGTCGAATATCCGGGCTGGAAAGGGATGATGCGGATCTCGGCGCCGATTTCATCCAGGATGGCGCGTTCCTCCGGATTGAGCGTCTCCGGCGTGTAGTCACCGCCTTTCACGTAGACGTCCGGACGAACCGTCGCGAGCAGCCGCGTCACGCGCACATCCGGAAACACCGTGACAAGATCAACTGATGCGAGGGCGGCCAAAACTTCAGCGCGATCGTGCTCACTGTTGATCGGGCGGTTGGCGCCTTTCAGCGTTCGCACCGATTCGTCACCGTTCACACCCACTGCCAGAACGTCGCCCCAGGCGCGGGCATCCGCCAGATACCGCACATGGCCGACGTGCAGTAAATCGAAACAGCCATTGGTGAACACCAATTTTTTGCCCGTTTCGCGAAACTCCCTAGCGCGATCCGCCAGATTCTGAACGTCGATAATCTTTTCGTTCATTTCTTTCCCACCACAAATTGCAGGGCACGGGGAATCACCT
Organism: Chthoniobacterales bacterium; assembly: GCA_038230335.1. Taxonomy (GTDB): domain Bacteria; phylum Verrucomicrobiota; class Verrucomicrobiia; order Chthoniobacterales; family UBA10450; genus JBBRDU01. The sequence continues at coordinate 49,836 of JBBRNL010000001.1, forward strand.
CAAATACGGCAGGTTCATTTCCCACCAATTCTCCATCGACATTGAACCACATGCCGGGTTTTGACCGGATGGAAATTTTTGGCACTTGCCGAAAGACAATTGAATCGCTGCCCAAATGCTGGCCGAGCAGGATCCGGGCGGTCAGGAATGCGATCTCAGCCGCCGGTAGCTGCGGAATCAAAACGACATCGAGAAGTCCATCACCAGGGTCTGCCTCCGGAGCGATGGGTAGGCCTCCGGCGACATATCGGCCGTTCGCGATGACTACATTATAAAGATCGAGAGCCAATATCTCCTTCGGGCCAAAGCGAATCTTCGTCCGGTAGGCCCGCAGGTCCGGAATCGCGGCGGCGGCGCCGCGCACATAGGCGAGAGGCCCCCACGTTTTCTTGATCGATGGCGTCAGTTTTTCGTTGACCAGTCCGCTGAAACCCCCGGCCGAAACGTTGATGAAATATCGTGACCGGTCGCTTTTCACGCGCACAATGTCGATGGGCCTTGTCTGGCCCGCGCGCAGGATGTCGATATTCTCCTCCAAGTCCGCGGATAAATTCAAACAGCGGGCGAAGTCATTCCCGGTCCCCAGCGGGAGGAGCCCGAGGCGGACATTTTTCGTGCGCCGCGCCATCCCGTTCACCACTTCATTCAGAGTGCCGTCCCCGCCTGCGGCAATGATGTAATCACACCCCTTCCGGATCGCTTCGGCCGCGAACTTTTTGGCATGGCCAGACTTTTGCGTGATGTAGCGGAGGGCGGGCTTGAGCCGGTCGATTCGTTTTAGAAAAGCGGCCAGGTCGCCTACTGAGCCGGCCTTGGGATTGATGATAACAGCCGTCTTCACATGCAAGGGTCCTAACCTCTGTGCAGTTGTGGTTGACGCAAGATGGTTAGAGGTCCATGCGGAAAATTTCTTGTGCGTCACCGGCGCCTTGGAGAATCAGGTTGCGTTTTGTCGGTTTTGGCCAATTTGTAGCCGCGAATTACTATGGCTGCGCCTGATCATCCGAGCGAGAAAAGCAATGCGGCTCCTTCCGGATTTCGTATCTCGGACGGGCTGGTTATGCCGCGTCGCGCTTTTGATACCGGGGCGTCTTCAGAACTGGCTGATCTGCCTCGTGTCTCCGGGCCTCCCCTGCTCTTTTCCATCCCGCGTGATCCGCACACTCTTTTCACGTACTGGAGCGTGGACTGGGCCGACGTTTTTTCGAGAAGCGAACCCATGGACCGGCAGGTTTATTTGCGGGTGAAAAAGGACGATGGCACGGACGAATCGGAAGCGATTGTTGAGCCGATGCTGGGCAGCCATTATGCGGGAGTGGCACAACCGGGCGGGAACTATCACACCGAGTTGGGTTACTATGGAGCCGCCGGCGCATGGTCCGCGGTGGTGACTTCCGACACTGTGACCATGCCGCCGGATAGCGCCTCTCAAAATGCGGAACTGGACTTGGCGACCTTACCCTTTCATCTCAGCTTCCAGCGATTGATAGATCTCTTCCGTGCCTCCAACGGAAATGCGATCAGCGCCATTCTGGCCCGGCTGCAGAAGCGGGCCGTCAATGAATCGAAAGGGGACTTAACAGCTGAAGAATGGGAAGTTTTTCGCGCGATGGATGTTTCCGTGGCGGATCTCGATGCTTCACGCGAGCCATTCGGCAGGAACGCCGATGGCTTGCGCAAGAAAACCGAGGCCGTGCTTGGCTTCGGCGCGACCAGTCCAGCCCGCCCTTTTGGCGAGAGCAGTCCCGGTTCAAGTCGCTCGTAGAAGCCTCCGAAATCGTTGGCATCCTCCATTTGGATGCCCCCCTAACGACTCCGGCCGCCGTCTCAATACTGCGCTCGCCTCACGTCTGCGACCGATTCAACTTCATCCCTTCCCCGGCGACTCAGGCGGGGGGGCATTCAGGCGGCTATGGTTCTTCCCGTAGCAAAAATAGAAGACCAGCCCGATCAGCAGCCAGACGATCAGCCGCATCCAATTGGTCCACCCGAGGCCGTAGATCATGGCGCCGCACACGATAATACCCAGCGTCGCAACAACCGGCAGCGCTGGCACGCGGAACCCGCGTTCGAGATCGGGGCGCCGACGTCGCATAATCCACACACCCGCGCAGACGAGAATGAAAGCGAAGAGCGTTCCAATGCTGGTCATCTCGCCCGTGACGTCCGCCGGAACGAACGCCGCGATGAGGCCGGTAAACACGAAGAACAGCATGTTCGATTTGTAGGGGGTCCGGAACCGCCGATGCACATCGGAAAAAACCCTCGGAACAAGTCCATCGCGGCTCATCGAAAAGAAAACGCGCGACTGGCCGAGCAACAAGACGAGGATGACCGACGAAAATCCAGCCAGGATCGCGACCGTCACCGACTTTGAGAGCCACTCATAGCCGGTCATGTATTTTGTGATGGCAAACGCAACCGACGCTTCCCGGCCGGCCGTGCGAAAATCCTGCACCGTCGCAACACCGCTCAGCACGTAGGAGAATAACACGTAGAGAATTGTGCAGAGGCCCAGTGATCCCAGAATTCCGATCGGCATGTCCCGTTTCGGGTTTCTGGCTTCTTGCGCGGCGGTTGAGACTGCATCGAAGCCGATATAGGCGAAGAAGACAACGCCGGCCGCGCCAAGAATACCGAGAATCCCTCCGTAGGCGTGGTGGATTCCTTGTGGAGTTACATACGTCGCGGCCGCCGGGATCAACGGGGTATGGTTCGCGGGATTCATGAATCCCCAGCCAATCCCGATGAAGAGCAGCACGATGGCCGTTTTCAGGACCACGATGATACCGTTGACCATGGCTGATTCTTTTGTGCCGCGGATGAGCAGGGCGGTCAGCACCAACAGGATCAGGACGGACGGGACGTTCATGATGCCGTGGAGACTTGTTCCAGCCTCCGTTTCGAAAGGTGAATGCGCCCACTGGAAAGGGATGCGCATCCCAAACCACTCAAGTACCCGATTGGCGTATTCGCTCCATGCGATTGCAACCGTTGCGGAGGCCACCGCATATTCGAGGATCAAATCCCAGCCGATGATCCATGCGACAAGTTCACCCATCGTCGCGTAGGAGTAGGTGTAGGCGCTTCCGGCGAGCGGAATCATGGACGCAAATTCCGCGTAGCACAGACCCGCGAACGTGCACCCGATGCCTGCGACCATGAAGGCAAGGACAACCGACGGGCCCGCGCGATCGGCAATCGCAGCAGCCGTCCGCACAAAAAGACCGGCGCCGATGATCGCACCGATGCCCAGCGCGACAAGATTCATGGGCCCGAGCGAACGCTTCAGGCTGTGTTCGCCGACATCTCGAGACTCTTCCATCAGTCTGTCGATCGGCTTTGTCGCGAATAGATTTCCCATACGTGGTTTCTTTGTTAACTATGTGGCTGTTCTGCGATTCGGTTTTGCTTTGCTAACTGGACGCGGCAAACCTGGCAAGCTTCAATCCGCTGCCGGTTCTCGCTTTCTCCAGAGGAAGTAAACGGGAACGCCCGCCAGCACGATGAGCAAGCCGGGCCAGGAGGTCTGGGTCCGGTAAATCGCCAGGACGAGCAGGATGACAGTGGCAGCGATGATGTACAAGACCGGCAGCACCGGATAACCGAATGCCCGATAGGGTCTGTCGGCGTCGGGCTGGGTGCGGCGGAGGACAAAAATTCCGGCAATCGTCAGCACGTAGAAAATGAGCACGGCGAAGACCACGTAATCGAGCAACATGCCATAGAGATTTCCGTACTGCTCGGCACCGGAAGCGTCCAGGACCGGTGCGGCGGTGACGTGGTCGCGTAATCGCGTTCTGGGCAGGACAAGCAAAGAGGTCCAGATGCCCTGCAAAACCAGGGCCATCGCCGGAACGCGACGGTCGTTCAGCCGCCCGGTGGATTTGAAGAAGAGGCGGTCCTGCGCCATCGCGTAATAAACCCGGGCCCCGGCCAGGATCAGTCCATTACTGCATCCAAAAGTGGAGATCATGATGGCAACAGCCATGATGGCTGCGCCCGCGCCGCCAAACATCACGGCCATTGCGGCCGTGCCCACCCGGTCATCCGCGGCATGCTGAATTTTCTCCAGAGGCAGCACGTTCAGGTAAGCCACGTTTGCAAGAAGGTAGAGCGTGATGACCAGACCTGTGCCGAGCGCAAGGGAGAGCGGGAGGTTTCGGCGAGGCTCTTTCACCTCGGCGGCGGTGAACGTAATATTGTTCCAGGCGTCGGACGAGAAAAGAGACCCGACCTGTGCCACGCAAACGGCAATTAACATGGCGACGGCGCCGGACGAGGCGGAAACCGACGCCACGAATGAGAGATCGGACTTAATCGGTGAGAGTCCGACGGGGGTCCAAAGGTGAGTGAAATTCGCGACGAGCGCTTCGGCGTTGCGGCCGACAAAGAGACCGAGGAGGATGAGAGCAAGCAAGGACAAAGTCTTGGCCGAAGTGAATACATTTTGGATGAGCTTGCCGAGACGGAGTCCGCGCGTATTCAGAATCGTTAGGAAGACGATCACGAGGATGGCCACGAACTGTTGCGTGGAAAGACTAACCGCGTAGTTGGTCGAGAGGTTGATCGGCGGTACGACCCACTGCGTAGGCGAAACCATCGGGGCGAGGATGCCGAGGAAGCGCGCGAAGGCGACGGAGACGGCCGCAATCGTGCCGGTCTGAATGACCAGGAACAACGTCCAACCGTAGAGAAAACCCCAAAGAGGCCCGTAGGCTTCGCGAAGATAAACATATTGGCCCCCGGCACGCGGCATCATGGCGGCCAACTCCCCGTAGCTCAACGCAGCCACCATGGTGAGCGCACCAGTCACGCCCCACACCACGAGAAGCCAGCCGGCGGAGCCGACCAGGCGGGCGATATCGGCCGAGACAATGAAGATGCCAGAGCCAATCATCGAGCCGGCCACGAGCATGGTTGAGTCGAGCAAACCGAGCTCCCTCGCGAACTTGCCGTCGTCGGCTGGAGGCGTCTGTGACATGGAGCTTGTGATTTCGAGCCGCGCGGAGTTCCCGAAGAGTTAAACACTCCTCGGCTCGCAGGAGCAATGTCAAAAGACACTCGCCCGCGCGGTGGTGAAAAGAGCTTCGAGTTTACAAGCCTTGGCAGAAGCAAGGCAAACACCGCTTTCGCGGCTGAAAACCCATGCTATCCTCCGCGGCGTGACGCTCCCCACCATCTTCGCTTCCATGCGGCGAGGTGTTTCCTTTCTGGCCGTTGTTCTCCTGGCGGCCCATAGCTCGGCCGCTCATCCGGGCGACCCAACCGGGAAGAAGCCCCAGACCACGTCGCAGTTTGAAGCCCTGCCATTGGTCCGTTCCAAGCAGAATCACCTGCTCGTGCGCGCTTCCATTAATGGCAAAGAAGCGTGGCTGGGGGTGGACAGTGGCGCACCCGTGAGCGCGATAGCGGTCAATCGTCGTCAGCACTTTCGCCTAACCAGCATCCCGACCACCTCGAATCTGCCGGCGCGCCTCCAGATCAATGGATCCTTCAATAGCGTCGCCATCGTCCATCACTTCCGGTTGGGCGGCCTTGACCTGCTGGACGAGCCGGTCGTGACCATTGACCTGGGCAGCTCGGCGAGGGCGGCGCGCCTCATTGACGAGCAACAAATCGACGGAATTCTGGGTGCCGATATCCTGTTTCCAACCAAGGCCATTCTGGATTGCCAGCGACAGCTTTTGATTCTGAAACTCGATCCTCAGCTGCCGGGTTCGGTCCCTGGCATCGATTATCGGGGGTTGAACGCGATTCCCATCCAAGTGAGCGACGGATTCAATCTTTACGTGAACGCGGTGATCAATGGAACACCGGCGAAATTAATGGTCGATACAGGAGCGTTTGCGACTTTATTGCATCGTTCGTTCGTTCGGCAGATGAGGATCCCGATGCGGGAGACGCCGTTTAGTTCGGCGGCTGTCAATCTTAGACAACGTGGAGTGCAAATGGCGAAGATTCGCAAGATTTCGGTCGGTTCGACCGTGATCATGGGGAAAGAGGTTGGAGTGATCGATCTGCAGGGCTTGATTCATGACCAGCTTCTTCGCGGGACGCCGCCGGTGGCGGGCCTCTTAGGGGCGGAGATCTTGAATCGCAATCACGGAATCATCGATTTCGGGACCCGGACGCTTTACCTGAAAAAGTAACCATTTCGTTTGCAGGGCAAGGCAGGGCTTGGTTCCGATTCTCATCCTGAGCGCAGTGAAGGATCCCTCACGCGCTGTCGCATTCCGCAAGTCACGGGGTGCCGCCGCCTCAATGGGTGAGATCCTTCGCCGTCTGCGCTGCTCAGGATGACACGTATTGGCATCTTTGGTTTCGCCGGAAAAGGTTTTTTATACCCGATAAAAAGGGTCCACATTGACATGCAACCATTTAGTTGCATGCTTATTTGTGGATTTTGTCTTCAAGGCGCTGGCCGATCCAAATCGGAGGAAATTGCTCGACCGATTGCACCTGAATAATGGCCAGACGTTGAAACAACTTTGCCGCGGAGCGGTCATGAGTCGCCAGGCCGTGACCAAGCACCTGGTCATATTAAATAGAGCCGACCTCGTCATTCCCTTATGGAGAGGCCGCGAGAAGCTTCACTACCTGAATCCGGTGCCGCTCTACCAAATTTCAGAACGGTGGATCAGCAAATATGAGGAAGCACGCTTGAGGGCATTTCTAGATCTGAAAAGGGCACTCGACGAGCACCGGCCGCGGAGCCTGTGATCAAGGGTGGCAGGACCTGTCGCCCACGTTGGTGCCCCGCAGGAATACGGCCCGAGAAGGACCTCCCCGGCTACTCGAGGTCAACCTCGCGTACGCCTTTCTGTGTTCGAACGGCCTCGACTTGGTTCCGAACCTTGTCCGCCAGCCCCAAGCCGGAAGGCACTGCCTCAATGAGGACCACCGATGACGACGCGTCGGATGTGTTTAACTGCACGTTCTCCAGTCCAACCAGTCGGTGAAGAAACGGCTGGCGCGTCTCGATATCCTTTACGCGATACAGCTCAAGTGTCTCGGTGACCTTGTTAAACATGCCCTGCGTCGTTTTCAGTCGCTCCGTCGTCAGCTCATAAGTTCTACTTTTCGTTTGGAGATATCGGGCGAGCGCCATAAAGATCGGCGCGACCAGTATTAATAAGATGAATGGGCTGAATCGAGCGAGTTCCAGGGACGATAGCTTTGTGACGAACAGGAAGATCGCCACGATGACGGCGCCAAGAAGAGCGCATAAGCAATATCGGCCAAAATTTTTCCACTGTGAAGAACTCCCGCGCCAAATGGTTTCTTCGCTCATGCCAAATCCTGAAGCAGAGGCTCTTCGAGCACAAGATCATCGCGCCGGATCGGCAAATTCCTCGGACGTGCGCCGTGGCCTGTGGTCGGCCGCACCGGCCTTTCGCCTCTCATGATTACGCAAGCCTTTGTCCTGGGCGCCGGGCTGGGCACACGGCTGCGTCCTTTAACCGACGAGCTGCCGAAACCGTTAATGCCGATTTTCCAAAAACCACTGATCACGTTTGCGCTCGATCATCTGATCGCGGCCGGCGTCCAGCGTTTCGTGATCAACACTCATCATCTTTCCACGCAGGTGGAAACCTTATTCGCGCAAGGATCTTATCGCGATCATCCGGTGCAACTGGTGCATGAGCCGGATTTGCTCGAGACAGGCGGTGGCATCAAGAATGCCGAACGATGGCTGCGCGATGAACCCTTCATTGTCTACAGTGGGGATATCCTGACCGATCTGAATATAAAAAAATTAGTCGAGGAACATGCGCATCAGGGAAACGACGTCACACTGGGGTTGCGACGGACCGGGCTGGCTTCGGGCGTCATTCTGGAGGGTCACCGCATTGTTGATATCATCAGCGGAGCCGGGCGTGCTGGTAATTTCGATTACGCCAACGTCTCGATCTGGGATCCGGGCATCTTTCAAAAAATTCCGGCGGCGCAAAAAATCTCTTTCATTCCCATTCTCGTAGAATGGATTCGCGCGGGAGGCCGGATCGGCGGGATTGCCCTGGAGGAGGGCCAATGGTTCAACATTGGTTCCCGCACCGAATACCTGGAGGTCCACCGCACGATCGCAAAGACGCAATGGAAACCGGACTATGTGGCCGATGATGATTGGCCGCAGGCGCGGGCCAGAAGCGCGACGGTCGACCCGACCGCGCGCGTCGAAGGTTGTTCCGTGATTGGGGAAGATTGCCGGGTTGAAGCGGAGGCTTTGCTGGAGGACACGATCGTCTGGCCCGGTGCACAAATTGCTTCACGAAGCGACTTGCATGGTTGTATTGTCCGCCGCCGGAAAAAAGTAAACGGCACCCATCGTAATGCGGACATCTGACCATGAAAACTGACCTGCTTCTTCGCCAAACGAGGATGCATTTTCCCCGCTTCGACGCGGAAGAAGTGGACATTTCTCCGATCGAGAAGGGAGGATCCGACCGGAAGTTTTACCGGGTGCGCTGTTCGGCTGAGCAGACGCTGATCCTGGTGAAATATAATCTCGAGCGGGAAGAAAATCGGCACTACGTCGAGATTGCGCGCTTTCTCGAAGACAACGGGATCCGGGCGCCCAAGATCTACTTTCACGACGCCGTTGAAGGGTTGATCTGGATTGAAGATCTGGGTGAGCGGGACCTTTTTAGTTTCCGCGATGAGAGCTGGCTGGTGCGCCGCGCCTTCTACGAATCGGCCCTCGATGAGGTAGCGAAGTTGCATCGTCTGCCCGAAAAAAAGGCGGATTCAATCAGGGCAAGTCTACCGGCCGAATTCAACGCGGCCCTGTATCTGTGGGAACAACAATACTTTCTCGAGAATTGCCTCGGTCGATATTTTCACGTGGATCAAACAACCCTGGATGAACTGGCGGCCTTACCGGCCTTGCGCGAAATCTCATCGCGACTGGAGGCCCGGCCACGAGTTCTGGTGCACCGCGATTTCCAATCCCAGAACATCATCATCCGTGACGGGCAGGCTTGTTTGATTGATTTCCAAGGGATGCGGCCGGGCCTGGCCCAATATGACCTGGCCTCATTGCTGCATGATCCGTATGTCTCACTGTCGGCGTCTGAGCGAATCGAGCTGGTTGAGTATTACCGGGAACAGCAACTGCGGAATGGGGCGCCGGCCGACGCGGCTTTCGATGTGACCCTGCGGTTCTGCGGGATGCAGCGACTCATGCAAGCACTCGGCGCCTACGGTTTTCTGGGCTTAGTGAAACAGCACAAGGCTTTCATCGCGCATATCCCGGGTGCTTTGAGTGCGCTGCGCGGGATTATCAATGACATCCCGGGCCTGGATTTGTTGCGCTCGGTCCTGGCCGATCTGCCCTTGGATTCCAAACTCTAATCGAATGCGATGGGGCCGGATCCGTCGAATCCAGCAAACAGAGGGAACTAAAATGAGAAGAATTCTATTTATCCTGCTGATTGCCTCGAGTGTGGTGATGGGCGGTGTATCAACCCAGGCACGTGAGAACAGGGGCGACGAACGGACCACGTATTTATGGATGCGATGGGGCAATCTCGATGGGCCTATCAACCATCTGAACCGGATGGTTGGCCACGTGCGCTGGCAACTCACCCGCTATCACCCGGACTCTTCAGTCCGCCGTGATTTCGCACAAATCCGCCGCGAGGTCGATCAGGTGAACGTGCGGTTCAGGAGCGGCCATTATGATCGCCGGCAGATGAAGCAGGGAATCGATCGCCTGCACGGGCGGTTACATCAATTGGAAGAGCGGTTGCATGTCCGTGCGACCGACTACTATCCGTGGCGCTAAACGCGCTCTCGCAGAAAAGGATTCGTCTCGCGCTCCATCCCAATCGTGGTGGGAGGCCCGTGACCCGGCAGCACGGTCACGTTGTCGCCCAATGGGAAAAGCTTTTTCTTGATGCCGGCGAACAGAACCTCGCTATCTCCCCCCGGCAAATCCCAGCGTCCGACGCCACCGGCGAAGAGCACGTCCCCGCCGACGATGAGTTCGGCCGTCCGGTCAAAAAAACAGAGACTGCCCGGGCAATGTCCCGGGACCTCGAGCACCTGCATTTTTAGACCGAGGAAATCTTGCGCAAGATTTTCGGTGATCAGGAAATCATGTTTGGTGGGCTCGATGTCGAATCCGAAGCCGAACTTTCGGAAGAAGCCGGGTTCGGAGATCATGGGCGCAGTTTCGGGATGGCAACCGATCGGGCAATCAAACGCTTGTTTGATTGAGGCCACATCCTGGACGTGATCGATGTGGCCGTGGGTCAGGAGAAGGAGCCTGGGTTCGATCTTGTTCGACGTCAGCCACGCGGTCGCGCCTTCTGGGGCATCGAATAAAATCGCGCCGCCGGGTGCCTCCAGTAAGTAGCAATTCGTGTCAAAAAGGCCGCCGGTGAAAGTCTTGTAGGTCATTGGGCGCGTGGCAGGGACGTTACCACGAAACTTGGAAGGACAAGGCGAAGGCGCTTCAAGTGCTGGTCCGCCCGCACTTTGATTTGAACATTGCTCCCCGAGATCGCGATTCACTGCTGCACCCCCCCGGCCCACAAATATTTATGGTTTTTTGAATGTTGCGACGCGGCGGTTGTCTCACCTCCCTACCATGTGGCTCCGTCACCCGCTTATGTTGCTTTCAGGAACGGTATCTGCGACAGTGTAAAACCGCTTTTTTCATGAAATATCGCTTCGCTACGTTGCTGGCGCTTCCCGCCGTCCTTTTCACCATCGCGGTTCCGCCGCATTCGCTTCAGGCAAAATCGGATACCGAACAGATTTGCGTCTCGGTAGGCCGCCTTCTCGAAGAGGGGCACTACACGCATCAGGCGCTCAATGACGAGATGTCGCGCAAGTTCCTTCGCACCTACCTGGAACTGCTCGATTTCAGTCACCTTTTCTTTACGCAACAGGATGTGGACGCCTTGACCGCGAAGTACGGCGCTTCGATCGACGACGATGTTCTGCTGGGCAATCTCAAGCCCGCCTACGAGATATATGATCTTTATACCAAGCGAGTCGACGCGCGCCTGGCCAAGATTAAGGAATCGCTTAAGGAGCCGATGGATTTTAAGTCGGACGCGACCATTGAACTGACCCGACAAAAAGCGCCGTGGCCGAAGGACGAAGCCGAGGCCGACCAACTGTGGCGGGGACGCGTTGCCAGCGAGGTCCTCGGGGAAAAACTCAGCGAACATCCGATCGAGCCGGGACCGCAGCTGGTGGCTCGCCGCTACGAGCGCCTCGCGCGCAATGTGCATGAAGAGGACAGAGACGAGCAGGTGAAGCTTTTCCTCGACGCTCTGGCTCAGACCTACGACCCGCACTCGGAATACTTGAGCAAGGCGGATCTGAAGAACTTCAGCATCAATATGGGGCTGTCGCTCGTCGGTATCGGAGCAATGCTTCGAACGGAAGACGGCTACGCCAAGATTGAGAGTCTGGTGGCGGGCGGACCAGCCCAGACGGATGGCCGGTTAAAGGTGGGCGATCGGATCACGGCCGTAGGCCAAGGCCAATCGGAACTGGTGGATTGCCGGGATATGCGCCTCGACAAAGTCGTCGACATGATCCGCGGGAAAAAAGGCACGCATGTGCATCTCCTCGTCATTCCCTCGGACGCGGCGGACCCTTCGAAGCGCAAGAGCGTCGAAATTGTGCGCGACGAGATCAAGCTGAAGGACCAGGAAGCTCGCGCCGACATCATTATAAAGAAGGACGCGGACGGGAATCCGATCAAGCTCGGTTGGATCACTCTGCCATCCTTTTATGCCGACATGGACAAGCACCAGAAGAGCACGACGCGGGACGTGCTGGCGCTGCTCAAGCGGTTGAAGAAAGAAAACATCGGGGGTCTGGTCGTCGATCTCCGGCGCAACGGAGGCGGCTCACTGGAAGAAGCGATTTCGCTGACCGGATTGTTTTTAAAATCAGGGCCGATCGTTCAGACGAAGGGTTCTAACGGTAATATCGTTGTCTCGAGCGATCCTGATCCCGGTATCGCTTATGCCGGACCACTTCTCGTTTTGACCAGCCGGCAGAGCGCTTCGGCCAGCGAAATTTTCGCGGCCGCGCTGCAGGATTATGGCCGCGCCGTCATCGTGGGCGACAAGAACACCTTCGGCAAGGGAACGGTCCAAACCATTCTCGAGATTGGGCGGTTCACCTCGCTGCTGGGCAGTCGATCGCAGGACGACGGGGCACTGAAGCTCACGATCCAAAAATTTTACCGCGTGGCCGGTGGTTCCACTCAGCTGCATGGCGTGGCCTCGGATGTCGTGCTGCCCACGCTGACTGACCTGCCGGAATACGGCGAAGGCGCGCTCAAGAATTGCCTGGCCTACGACGAAGTGCCGAAAGCGCGTTTCACCAAGTGGTCGGACAGTCACTCTCTCTTCGTCGATGAACTGAAACACCGGTCATCCGAACGCGTGCAGAACAGTCCCGAATTCCATTACGTCATGGAAGATATGGAGCGTTTGCGCCACAAGATTGACGAGAATCGCATTACACTCAATGAGGACACGCGAAAGCACGAACTCGATGCGGACAAGCTGCGTAAGGAGACGCGGGGCAAGGAGCGCCTGGCCCGGCACGACGAAGAGCCGCGCGTTTACCGGCTGACCCTCGACACGGTAGATAAGCCGAATCTTCAACTCATCATGTTCCCCGGTAAACTGGCCCAGGCCAAAACCAAGGGCGTGACTCCGAAGGTGGCACCGGAAGCAGCCGGCGACGGAGATTCGGATGGCGCTGCAGGCGCAGACGATACGAAGGAGCCGGCGATTGATCCTGAACGGGATGAGGCGCTCAACATCCTGAACGACCTGGTGGACCTTTCGCGCGGTCCTAAAACGGCCAGCGTTCACCCATAGCCTAAATAAAGGCAGTTTGGGGGAGGCGGCGCTTTTCAATTTGAGCGCGGCTGGGTAAGATTTTGGGATGGTTTGTTGCAGTCGCCGGCTGTTCCTGTTGAAACGGGTGCTATGCGCAGCCTTGCTTCTAATCGTGCGCGACGTTTTTGCGCAGCAGCCAGCGGGCAGTAGCGGTGGCTCCGGCGATCTCGCCCAACTTTACACGCAAGGCATGGCCGCATTTCAAGCGGGCGATTACGCCAAAGCGGCGGCAGATCTCGACGCGATGCTGACCAAGGCAGAATTCAGTCCGCAGCTGGAGCCGGCGTTTTTTACAGCCGGCTCGGCCTACTTCAATATCCCGGATTACAAGAAGGCGATTGCCGCCTTCAAGAATTACCAGGCGAAGTTCCCGAACGGGCCGCATGCGGGAGAGGTCGCTTACGCCGTCGGACAGGCTCATCTTCTCTCGAAAAATTATACGGAAGCAGTCGCTCAATTCGCCGCCCTCGAAAAAGATCCAAAGTTTCGCGAGCGAGCCCTTTTCTTCGGTGCGACGGCCAGTAAGCAAGGGGGCAAGATCGACCCGGCCATCGCGATTCTGGAAAAGCTTTCGGGAGGCGAATTAAAAAGCCAGCTGGCCGTGCGCGGGGCCATGATGCTGGCCCAGGTTTATTCCCAGAAAAACGATTCGATCAAAACGATCGGCCTGATGAAAAAGCTGCACGAGAAGATCGCGCTGGTCGACGATATCGTGGAGCTGAATTCGATGACGGTGGAACTGGGGGACAAGCTTTTTTCGAAGAGAGCTTTTGGCGACGCGCTGGAATGTTATCGAGCGGCTTATCCGCAGGCGCAGATCGTTAGGCTACAAACCGACCGTATTAACTCCATGCAACGTACGGTGGACGCGAATTTGGTGGCGGCGCGCATTGATCCCTCCCAATTCGGACAGATCGCGGCCAGCAATGGCCAGCTCAAGGCCGACATCGCGCGGATCCAGCAATTACTCGAGCAGTTTCAAAAGCTACCCTCCATTACACCGGCCATTTACATTCGAATGGGCCGCTGCTTCTACGAAGTCGATCGTAAATGGGAGTCGGTCCTCGTTTACCAGGAGATTGTGGATCGCTTTCCTCAGGTGGCAGAGCGGGAGCCAGCCCTCTTCGGGTTGATCGTCTCACTGGCCGAGGTAAACCAAGCCAAGAAAGCCGAAGGGCGTTGCGAAGATTATCTGCGGGAATTTAAGACTGGCCCAAATGTCGAGACGGTTGGGTACATGCTCGGCGCAGTCGCTTTACAAGCGAACGACCCACACGCGGCCGAGGCGCATTTAGGACGAATGCTCGAAACCCAGCCGAAAAGCGCCTTCCGCGATCAGATGCGCTACCTCCTAGGCAACGCCAAATTCATGGAAGGCAAATACGAGGATGCCACGGCCGAATACAAAAAATATCTGGGCGAGTTCCCCAAAGGGCAAAGCGTCGAAGATGTCAATTACCGGCTCGGATTGACCGCTCTCTTTTCCGGAAAATATCAAGACGCCATGAATCTGTTGCAGGCTTACCTGCAGAAGTATCCGAAGGGCGAATACGTGAGCGATGGAAAGTATCGCCTCGCCGTCTGCAAGTACGCCGCTTCTCTCTACAGCGACGTGATCAAGGATTGCAAAGAGTGGGAGAGCGCGTTCCCGAAAAATCAGCAGCTCGGCGAAGTTCTCGCCTTATTGGCGGATGCCTACGGCGCGAGCGAGCGCGAGAGCGAGGCCATTCCGATTTACATTCGCTCCTACAAAATAGCGTCGACCGACGAAGTGATGAACTACTCGCTCTTTGCCGCGAGCAAGCTTCTGCAAAAGCGCGGAGAATGGGACAAGGTCGCCAATCTCTTCAACGAATTCATTCAGGACAAACCGGACAATTCCACCATCATTTCGGCTCTCTATTGGATCGGCAAGGCCAAGGCGCATGAGGGCAAAACAGAAGAGGCAAAACGAATCACGGCTGACACGATCAAAAAGTATATCGGCGAGCCCAAGCGGGAGGCGCTCGAACTCCTGCTGACACAGATGGCGCAAATGTGTGTGAAGAAAAAGAAGATTGAAGTGCCCGAGAGCCATATCACGACGAGCGCTGGCGGAAATCCGTCGCCCGTCGAGGCCACTCCCGTGGTGACGGTGGCAGCGCCACCGCGTCCGACGCCGGCCGTCGAAGTCGATCCCGGCGCGGAGTTGGACCTCTTGTTGGGTCCGGCCGGGAAAGAGCAGAATGGGACGGCCCAGGCGCGTGTCTTGTTCGCCAAAGCCGAACTGGCGCGGCTGCGCCGGCAGCCGGTCGAAGAAGAGAAAAACATCGCCCTGATCGCGGCGTTCAATCCGGACGATCTCAGTCCGCTCCTGCTGGGTCGCGCGGGCGATTACATGTTGAGCAAACAAAAGGCGGATCAAGCGACCGCATTTTATCAGCGGCTGCTGGACGAATATCCAAAAAGCGACAATCTGGACTTTGCTTACAACGGGCTGGGTGAAATCGCCTTCCAAAAAAATGATCTTCCGAAGGCCCTGCGATATTTCACCGATGGCACCGAGAAAATTGCCGCGTCGCAGAAGCTGAAGGATCTGACGGTGGGTCGCGGTAAAACCCTCTTGGCCTTGAACCGGCTGGACGAGGCCAAAAAAGTGTTTGAGCAGGTGGCATCGGTCCGGGAATGGCGCGGGGAATCGACCGCATTCAGTGTTTATTCGTTAGGCGATATTGAAGCGAGGCGCGGCCACTGGGCGGAGGCGAACGCCTATTTCCAGCGCGTTTACGTCGGCTATCAGAAGTTCCTGCCCTGGGTGGCCAAGGCATACATGCGCAGCGCCGAGAGTTTTGAGAAACTGGGCAAAGCGCAGGAAGCGGCCAACACCTACCGCGAATTATTGCGCAACGAGAAATTGGCCAGTTTCAACGAGGCGCAGGAAGCACGGAAGCGCCTCGAAGCCATGGGACAAGCGGGATGAGAAGATCAGAAGTCAGAGGTCACCCGTCAGCGGTCCGATGGTCGGTCGGGCTCATTATTGTGCTCGTGCTCGTAATCGTTTGTCCAATCCACGCGCAATCGATCGTTTTAAAAACAGGACAGAAGGTCGAAACCCTCGGGGTCCGGCGTGACCGGGAAATGGTCATGGCCAAGGTTCAGGTTGGGACGGGCAACGGAGAGGTCGGATATACGGTCGCCCAAATCGCAAAGATCGACTTTCCCGAACCGCGTGGATTAAAAATGGCGTCCGACCTGTTGGCGCAACGGCAACCGGACAAGGCGCTGGCTGAGATTGAGCCGGTCGTTGCGTACTACGATTCGTTCAAGGAGGTGCCGGGTTCATGGTGGTCGCAAGCGGCCTTGATCAAGGTTTCTATCCTGGTCGCGTTGAAACGCGAAAGCGCCGCCGAAGGGCTGGCCGAGCAAATTCAGAAATCCGTGACCGATCCTAACACGGCGCGCGCCATGCAGGTGCGACTATCGAGTGGTCTGATTCGAAAAAAAGAGTTCGAGAAGGCGATCGTCATCTGCGATGCGGCGATTAAGGAGAGCACCGATCCGGACGTTCTGGCCGACGCCTGGGTTCATAAAGGGGATGCATTGTCGGGGCTGAAAGAATGGGAGGAAGCGTTACTGGCTTATTTGCACATCCCGGTTTTTTACGGCGATCAGGCCGCTTTTCTCCCGGCTGCGCTGCTCGGTAGCGGCCGCGCCTATGGACGACTGGATGATGCGGCCCGCGCCAAAAAATCTTTGAGCGAACTGCTGGCGACTTATCCCAACTCGGCTGAAGCAGCCGCCGCCCAAACCGAATTGCAAAAGCTGCAAAATCCGTAGCGAAGCCTGAACCCTTTATGAAACTAAAACCCCGTTACCTCGCACCATTGGTCTTACTTGGCTTGTGCCTCCTGGCCTCTCCCGTCTTTGCCCAATCGCCTTCTCCGGCATCGGCCGAAAGCGCGCATGGCAAAACATTGTGGGAGCAAATTAAGGAAGGCGGGTGGGTCATGGTGCCGATCGGCCTTTGCTCGATCGCCACGCTCTATCTCATAGGCGATGGCGTCCTTCGCACATCGCCTAACAAAGTCGCTCCGCCGGAGCATGAGCAAAAAGTGAAGGAACTTTTTCGGCAGGGTGATTACGTCGGCGCGTATAAATTCACCAAGGATAATCCGTCACCGCTCGACAATGTCCTGCGCATTGGCATCGGGTTGCTCGGCGAAGGGAAGGAAATTGTCGAAGAAGGAATGCTCGGGGAGCTGGGGAAGGAAAATTCGAGCATGCAAACCTACATCAGTTACCTATCGGTTATTGGTGTTTGCGCTCCCATGATCGGTCTTTTGGGAACGGTCACAGGCATGATCAAAGCATTCGGAAGACTGGGAGCTGCCGGGATCGGCGATCCCTCCGGTCTCTCCGCGGCCATTGGCGAAGTGCTCGTGGCCACAGCGAGCGGTTTGATCATCGCGATTCCCGCGTTCATGTCGTTCTACTTTTTGCGCAACCGCGCCGCCGCTTCGCTCCATCACATTCAGGACGTGATTAATAGTCTCTTCCGCAAGATGCCGTACGAGTCGCTCGCCGGGGTTCATCTGGGCGACGACGAACTGTATGCCGCCATTCCCAACTGGCTCGTGCAACCCTCCGGCTCAGGTCAGACCGGACGGATCATGACTGCGGCCGACCCATCGAAGTAGCCTGGGTATATGGCGTCAGGAGCAGGAGGGACTGAATCGGGCGAACCTGAATTCCAGGTTGCACCGATGATCGACGTGTTGCTGACGATCCTCGTCTTTTTCATGACCATCACTTCGGCCCAGGTATTGAAAGTGGACAAGACGATCACACTGCCCATCGCCAAAGATGCGCAGAAAAAAGATAACTCGCGCGCCGAAGCGATTGTGAACGTGCGTTGGAAAGAGAAGAAAGCGCAGTTTGTTTTCGACGACCGCGTCTTCCCTCAGGCCTCCAGCATGGTGGACCTGCTCAAGACGGCTCGGGCCACCGGCGAGAAGAAGGTGACGGGGTCGGCCAATCCGACATTTCGTGCAGTCATTCGCGGAGATCGGGAAGTGCCGGCCGTTTCTGTCTCGCAGGCCATGAACGCATGCGCGGAAGCCGGTATCACTGACATTTCGTTTTCCGCTGTGAACAAGGACTAACCATGCGTCTCGAGCAGAATTTGAACGAGAGGACTTTCGGCTTTCAGATCGCGCCGATGATCGACGTCGTCTTTGTCATCATGCTCTTCTTCATGGTCATGGCCGGGGCGGTGAAAGTAGAAAACGAATTGAACACGCAATTGCCCGGGACGGCCTCCACTTCCAAGAGCACGGACTTCGTCGACGAACAGATCATCACTATTTCGGATACGGGCGAGGTGAGTCTGAATGAGGAGCCGTTCGATTCGGCCAAGAGCAGCGAATTACCGCAGCTTAAAGCCACCCTGATGCGGTTGAAACAGAATGCCGATGCGGCCAAAACACCGGCCGTGGTCACGATTATCAGTGACGAACAGGCCAAATACAGCCGTACCATCGACGTGCTCGATGCGCTGGCCGTCGCCAAAATTGATAACGTCACTTTCACCGTGAGCGAGGAAGAATGAGTGACGCGACCGGTGGCATGGTTTCGGCGGCGTCCGTTCCTAAACGCGGATGGCGCAAGAAAATCCTTAGCAGTAAATTTCTCGTCGTTAGCATAGGGGTCCATCTTTTGTTCGGCTGCATCGCGGCCTACGTAGTGGTGAATCGTTATCAGGCAGCGCGCAAATTGACCTTCAAGGGTGGCCCGCCCTCGCCCAATCCCTCCACGCGCGCGCTCGAGCACAAGGTGCAGATGGCGAAAAAGCAAACCACCATGAGCGCGCCTTCCATGGCCAAGCGAATCACCAGCACCGGTCTTTCCAAGGTATCGCTGCCGGAGATGCCGGCCATGCCAAAGCTGGCTGCGCCCCCCGTGAAAATGGCCGGGGCGGGCGGCGCCGACGTGAGCTTCAATGCCGGTGGCATGACGACCGGCGGCGGAAGCGGGGCCGGTGGAGCGGCCGTGCCCTTTTTCGGATTTCGTGAATCGAAAGGCGGCGGATCGCTCGTCGGCAAATTTTACGATCTGAAACAGCTAAAGAACGGGACGCCGTCGAAGCTGGACGAGCAGAATGGTTTCTCCGGGGAAATTTCGAAATTCGTAAATGGTTGGAATGAATCCACTTTCGAGAAATACTTTGTTGGGCCGAATTCGCTTTATACGACTCAGGTGTTCATCCCAAAGATCAGCGCGGATCAGGGACCGCTCGCCTTCGGCTTGGGCGGTCGCGTGCAGCCGAAAATGTGGGCGGTTCATTACAAAGGCAACGTGGTTCCAACCGAAAGCGGGACCTTCCGCTTTGTGGGAATGGGAGATGACTTTCTGGTCGTCCGCTTTAATGGACGAGTGGTGCTCGATTGCGGATCCATGACTCCGACCGGGCACTCCTCACAGAGCTTTTATGCGAGCGCCGGACTCCAGCTTGATCCGAAGATGGGCTGGTACAAAGGACTCGGCCGCGGGGATCCGGTTCAGGTCACGGGCGGCGAAAGTTATCCGATGGAGGTGTTGATTGGGGAATGGCCGGGCGGCGACTTTAAAGCCTGGTTGATGATCGAGAAGGAAGGCGTGCAATATGAAAAAGACGCGAAGGGCAATCCGATCCTGCCGATTTTCAAATTGAGTGACAGTACGGTCGCCCATCCCGGAAGCGAAGCGCCGGTCTTTGCCAAGAGCGGCCCGGTCTGGAAAGCGGAGAAGGCGAAGGACACGATGACGGCCAGTGGCAAACCCTGAGCCACAGCACAAAAATGGAGTAATGGAGTTCTGAAGTGTTGCGTTGCGACGCGCAGCGGCACTACCCCTACTCCCGCACGCCATTGGTTGCTCACCGCCACCAAGGGTCGTATCGCGGGTCAAACCTCGGGTTGTATCGTGGATCCATCTGGGGATCGCCCGGTCGTCCGAACCATGGCGCCCCGCGACGAATCGGCTGTGGCCCGTATCGAAAATACTCGCGTGTGCGTGGCGTGTGCCCGAAGACGCGGACCGGTGTTCCGATCTGGACTTGGTCGAAGAAAGCGATAGCAAATTCCTCCGGCATCCGGACGCAGCCATGGGACGCCGCGTAACCCGGCAGATAACCGGCGTGCATTCCCGTTGCCCCATGGAAGCGCATGAAATATCGCATGGGTGCGGCCACAAATTTACCATCGTGCGGTACACGCATATCGGCGTCGGCATCGATCACGACCGTGCGTCCGGCCGCATCCACAATCTTGCCGTACATCGTGGA
Source organism: Chthoniobacterales bacterium (assembly GCA_038230335.1). GTDB lineage: Bacteria > Verrucomicrobiota > Verrucomicrobiia > Chthoniobacterales > UBA10450 > JBBRDU01. The sequence continues at coordinate 70,017 of JBBRNL010000001.1, forward strand.
AAAATGATTTCGCTCTTTCTCAATAATTTTGAACGAACCTGTCTCAGTGAGATGGCCGGAGCGCCCGGTTGATATCGGGCTTTCCATGACCACCTGGCGTCCGCGAATCAAAAATGCCCTCTGCTGCTGCAGATCGATCTCGACCGAATAAGGACTTTGTCCGAACGAAAAACCGGTCGCGAGAAAAACTCCCGCAGCGAAAATGACAGCCTGGCAAACGTTTCTCACGCTTACTTCAACCCGACCCAAGAGGAAAAGTCTCAAATCGTGGCATCGACAGGACATGTTTCAGGAACATCGCGGCATCCTTCTGTTTCCGGGGAGCACAGGTCTCTGGCCTGTGGATGCGGCCCGCCGGCATGACCTTTTTCTCAAGAACGTTTCGGCGAGACGCCAAAACACACAGGCGAGCCGCCTGCGCTTCCCGGATTCGCGGATCCTAAACTGCGATGGGTGCCTTGATCAGTGGGTGAGGGTCGTATTCGAGGAGTTCGAAACTCTCAAACGTGAAATCGTGAATATTTCTCACCGCCGGATTTAACTGCATCCGGGGAAGGGGCCGGAAATCGCGCGCCAGTTGTTGGCGGGCCTGGTCGAGATGGTTTTTGTAAAGATGAAGATCGCCAAAAGTGTGAACAAAATCGCCCGGGCGAAGACCAGTGACCTGCGCCACCATAAAAGTGAGGAGGGCATAAGAGGCGATGTTGAACGGCACCCCGAGAAACAAGTCAGCGCTGCGTTGATAGAGCTGGCAACTGAGCTCTCCATTCTGGACGTAAAATTGGAAGAGCACATGACACGGAGGTAATGCCATTTGATCGACCTCGGCGGCGTTCCATGCACTGACGACCAACCGGCGGCTGGCCGGGTTGGCTTTGATCTGACCGATCACATGATCGATCTGATCGACGCGTGCCCCGTTTTCGCCGCGCCAGTCGCGCCATTGCGCACCATAAACGCGACCGAGGTCTCCCTGTTCGTTGGCCCACTCATCCCAAATCGTGACCCCATGCTCATTCAAATAGCGGATGTTCGTGTCGCCGCGCAAAAACCAAAGGAGCTCGTAGATAATCGACTTGAGATGGATCTTTTTAGTCGTGAGCAGCGGAAACGTTTCGCGCAGATCGTAGCGGGCTTGCGCGCCAAAAACCGAAATGGTTCCGACGCCGGTTCGGTCCGTGCGTTCCTGACCTCTCTCTAAAACAAGCTCAAGGAGATCGTGATATTGACGCACGCGAGAACGTACCGCGATCAGTCCGATGCGAAAATGAAAACATTGTGGCCGCGCCAGAAGGCTCTCTTTTGTATCGGCAGTCTATGACGGCCGAATCCGATTACGACAGGTCGAGCGGTCGCCCCCCCCATGTGGAAGTGACGTGATTTGTGATAGAGGCCTTAGAGGGCCAGAGCATCGATCGCCACCGCAAACGTTTCGGCGGTCATAGACGCCGCTACAGTTTAATCCGCGCTGCGCAGCTCTTTCTCGAGTTGCGCTTTCCGTTCGTTGAGCGTTTGCAGACGAAGCTGCCAACGGTGCAACTGGATGCTGAGCTGATTGATATAACCGGTGATCTCGGTGCGTTGCGACTCGTTCTCTTTAACCTGGCGCTTCAGGTCGGCGAGGTGAGCATCCTCCTTGGTGTCGACCGTTGCGCGCATTGGAACCGACGGCACAGGGGTTGGTTTGCCGCACTTCTGGCAGTCCAACGTCATTCCTTCGGCGGCGGCGTCCACGACGAGGGCCGAGGAACAATGAACACAGGCGAAGGTAATGTCGGGCGGACCTGGCGAAATTGGAGGCGCGGCAGTTTCCATTGGTTCAATGTGAAAAGCAGAAGACATACCCCCGGCTTCGCCCGGGCCTCAGTCCGGACATCAAGCATGGTGCCTATTCATTTTCTCTTACGCTTTAAGGGGTGGAGTTGAAAGTGAAAGAACAGGGTTCAGGAAGCCGTAACACAGTGTCTCGCTTTTAGTCCTAGGATAGAGACATATCGTCGCTAACAACAGCGTCGATCATTTATGTAACTATCTGTTAAAGAGGTTCTTATGCCAGACACGATCGATGGAACATGCCCTGCTAAACAAAGGCACGGAGGATTTTATCAAATGGCAAAAGTTTTAGGTATCGATCTGGGAACAACCAACTCCTGCATGGCCGTCATGGAGGGTGGAGACCCGGCAGTTTTGGAAAATAGCGAGGGCGCGAGAACGACGCCTTCAGTCGTCGCATTTACGAAGACCGGTGAGCGCTTAGTGGGCCAAGCCGCCAAACGGCAGGCGGTGACAAACCCGTCAAACACAATTTTTTCGATCAAGCGTTTCATGGGACGGAAGTTCGATGAAGTCCGCGATGAACAGAGCCGGGTTCCGTACACACTCGTGAAAGCGGCCAACGGCGACGCGCATGTGCAGGTCGAAGTGAACGGCGAACGCAAAACATTCTCGCCGCAGGAAATTTCGGCGATGATTTTGTCGAAGCTGAAAGCGGACGCGGAAGCGAAGCTGGGCGAAAAAATTACGCAGGCTGTCATCACGGTGCCGGCCTACTTCAACGACTCACAGCGCAACGCCACGAAAGATGCGGGTAAGATTGCAGGCCTGGAAGTTCTGCGAATCATCAACGAACCGACCGCGGCCTCGCTCGCCTACGGTCTCGACAAAAAGAAAGACGAGAAGATCGCGGTCTATGACCTCGGAGGCGGCACTTTCGATATTTCTGTTTTGGAAATAGGCGACGGCGTTTTTGAAGTGAAAGCGACCAACGGTGATACGCACCTGGGCGGTGACGACTGGGATGCGCGCATCATGGATTGGATCGTGAACGAGTTTAAGAAGGACAGCGGCATCGATCTAACGAAACAGCCTGATGCCATCCAACGCATCAAGGAAGAGGCGGAAAAGGCGAAAATCGCGCTCTCGTCGACGCAGGAATTTGAAATCAATCTGCCGTTTGTGACGGCGGATGCGAGTGGGCCAAAGCATGTTCAGAAAAAGCTGACGCGAGCCAAGCTTGAGCAGCTTTGTGACGACCTTTTTCAGCGGACGGTTCCGCCGGTGAAAGCCTGTCTGGCCGACGCCAAACTTTCGGAAAAAGAGATCAACGAACTGGTTCTGGTCGGTGGCATGACGCGCATGCCGAAAGTGGTCGATATTGCCCGCGGTATTGTGGGTAAGGAGCCGCACAAAGGCGTGAACCCGGATGAAGTGGTGGCGATTGGCGCCGGCATCCAAGGCGGCGTGCTTAAGGGCGACGTCAAAGACGTGCTTCTGCTCGATGTGACTCCGTTAACGCTGGCGATTGAAACCGCGGGTGGCGTGGCGACGCCCATGATCCCGCGCAATACGACCATCCCGACGCGCAAATCGCAGATCTTCTCGACCTATAGCGACAATCAGCCTGGGGTGGAGATCAAGGTGTTACAAGGCGAGCGACCGCTCTCCCGCGATAATAAGAATCTTGGCACGTTCCATCTCGACGGAATCCCGCCAGCGCCGCGTGGCGTTCCGCAGATCGAAGTGACTTTCGATATCGACGCGAACGGCATTCTGCACGTTTCGGCGAAAGATCTTGGCACGGGCAAGGAACAGAAAATTTCCATCACCGGCAGCTCGGGTCTCTCCAAGGAAGAAGTGGAAAAGATGCAGCGCGAGGCCGAATCGCACGCCGAGGAAGACAAGAAAGCCAAGGAAGCGATCGAGATCAAGAACAACGCCGACATGCTGGCTTATCAGAGCGAGAAGCAGTTGAAGGATCTGGGCGACAAAATTCCGGCCGACAAGAAGAAGCAGGTGGAAGAGGCGATCGCAGCAGTGCGCGATGCCCTCAATCGCAACGACACCGATGCGATCAAAAAGACATACGACGACCTGCAGAACAAATTCCAAGACGTGAGTGCCGAGCTTTACAAACAAGCTTCGGCGGGGCAGGGTGCGGCCGGCGGTGGTCCTCAGGCAGGGCCCGAAGCGCAATCCCGCCCTGGCCCGGAACAAGAGGCGGGCAGCCGTGCTGGAAACGGCGATGTCGTCGACGCGGAGTTCGAAGTCGTTGACGAAGATAAGAAGAAGTAACGCAACAATTTGCCGACCATCGTTCTTTTACGAGCGGTAGCCGGTTCAACCAAAAAAAGGAAAGAAAAGAAACATATGGCAGCAGTTAATGTCAGGCCGCTTGGAGACCGGGTGCTCGTGCAACCGATCGAAGAGACGGAAGTAAAAAAAGGCGGGATCATCATTCCCGATACGGCAAAAGAAAAACCGCAGGAGGGCAAAGTCGTCGCTCTCGGCACAGGCAAGGTGGACGACAACGGCAAAAAAGTGGAGTTCACCGTGAAGAAAGGCGACAAAGTGCTGATCTCAAAATACGGCGGCACCGAAATCAAGATCGACGGCGACAGCTTCCTGATTATGCGCGAGGACGACATTCTCGGCATCCTCGGCTAACGCTCCCTTCAATTCTCAACTTAGAAATTCCAAAACATTATGGCAGCTAAACAATTACAATTCGATGAAAACGCGCGGCACGCATTGTTGCGCGGCGTCGAGAAACTTGCCCGGGCCGTTAAGGCCACGCTCGGACCGAGCGGGCGCAATGTCATTCTCGATAAGAAATTCGGTAGTCCCACGATTACGAAAGACGGTGTGACCGTCGCGAAAGAAATCGAGCTCGAAGATCCATATGAAAATATGGGCGCGCAGCTTGTTCGCGAAGTCGCTTCCAAGACTTCGGATATCGCCGGGGACGGCACCACCACGGCCACCGTGTTGGCGGAGTCCATCTATAAAGAGGGACTGCGCAACGTCACGGCTGGGGCCAATCCTACATCCCTGCAACGCGGCATTAATAAAGCTGTTGAAGCAGTCGTGAAGGAGCTGGCGAAAATCTCCAAGAAAGTTAGTGACCGCACGGAAATCGCGCAGGTTGCGACCGTTTCGGCTAACTGGGATAAGACGATCGGCGAAATCATTGCCGACGCCATGGACAAAGTGGGCAAGGACGGAACGATCACCGTCGAAGAGGCGAAGTCGATAGAGACAACGCTCGACGTGGTCGAAGGCATGCAGTTCGACAAAGGATATCTTTCGCCCTACTTCGTGACCAACGCAGAGGCGATGGAAGCCATCCTGGAAAACGCTTACATCCTCATCCACGAGAAGAAAATCTCGAGCTTGAAGGACATGCTTCCGCTGCTTGAGAAAGTGGCCAAGGCTGGTCGTCCGCTTCTGATTATTGCGGAAGACGTGGAAGGCGAAGCTCTCGCGACTCTGGTCGTGAACAAGCTGCGCGGCACCTTGCAGGTCGCTGCGGTGAAGGCTCCGGGATTCGGCGATCGTCGCAAGGCGATGCTGGAAGATCTCGCTGTTCTGACCGGCGGCCAGTGCATCACCGAAGACCTCGGAATCAAACTTGAAAACGTAAAGCTTGAAGATTTAGGGCGTGCAAAACGCGTCACGATTGACAAGGAGAACACGACGATCGTGGAAGGCGAAGGCAAGAAGAACGACATTCAGGGTCGGGTCGCGCAGATTCGCCGCCAGATTGAAGAGACCACGAGCGATTACGATCGCGAGAAGCTGCAGGAACGCCTGGCCAAGCTGGCCGGCGGTGTGGCTGTGGTGAACGTTGGCGCAGCCACCGAGACCGAGATGAAAGAGAAGAAGGCGCGCGTGGAAGACGCGTTGCATGCGACTCGCGCAGCGGTTGAGGAAGGCATCGTCCCCGGTGGCGGTGTAGCCTTGATCCGTGCGCAGAAAGCACTCGATAACATGAAGGATCTCGAAGGCGACGAAGCCGTCGGTGTCCAGATTGTGCGTCGTGCCATCGAAGAGCCTCTCCGGACCCTCGCGGATAACGCGGGGCAGGAAGGTGCGCTCATCGTGCAGGAAGTGAAAAAGCGCAAAGGCAACGAAGGCTACAACGTGGTGACCGGCGAATACGTCGACCTCGTGAAGGCCGGAGTAGTCGATCCGACCAAGGTGACACGCAGTGCGTTGCAAAACGCCGCGTCCATCTCAGGCCTGTTGCTCACGACCGAAGCCATCATCACTGAGCTTCCGGAAAAGGATAAGACTCCTGCGATGCCAGGTGGCGGCGGCGGGATGGGTGGCATGGGCGGCATGGATTACTAAACCGACTCACCTAAACAATTAACGAACAGCCGGGCTCGCAAGGGTCCGGCTGTTTTGTTTTCGGCGGGGAGATGTAGACAGTCGGTTGGCCTCTGCAATCCTTCAATATCCGCGAGATCCTGCGGTCGACCGACGGCGCGCGAGAGTTTAGTAAGGCGAGAAAGTCTCTCAAGTCGCTGTTCAGGCGCAAGCTTCAGCAACTCAACCAGTATGGCAATGGTTCGATCCCGCTCAGCCTCCTGCAAAAGTCGCGATCGGCGTTCTCTGCCTCGGTGCGGGTGCGAAATTTCCCGGACGGTTTCTGCACGAAAAATTACAACGCCCGACGTAGATTTTTTGAGGAATTTTCTCGCGATCTCCGGCCGCTGGGTTTCAAAAATTGTGCTTCTGTTTCCGTTACCCCCGGACATACCCTGACAGGAGATGGCGCTCAACAAGGATTACGTGTCGGGATTAATGGCCGAGGTGAAGGCCAAGAACCCGGCCGAGCCGGAATTCCATCAGGCTGTGCAGGAGGTGGTCGAGTCGTTGGCTCTCGTGCTCGAGCGTCACCCCGAATATAGGCAACACAAGATTCTGGAGCGCATCATCGAGCCGGAGCGGGTCATCATGTTCCGTGTGCCGTGGCGTGATGATGCCGGCACGCTTCATGTGAACCGCGGATTCCGGGTGCAGATGAACAGCGCCATCGGCCCGTACAAAGGCGGGTTGCGGTTTCACCCGACGGTCAACCTGGGCGTTCTGAAATTCCTTGCCTTCGAACAGGTGTTCAAAAACGCGCTCACGACTCTTCCGATGGGTGGCGCCAAGGGTGGGGCTGACTTCGACCCAAAAGGAAAGAGCGACATGGAAGTGATGCGTTTCTGTCAGGCCCTGATGTCGGAGTTGTTTCGGCACATCGGACCGGACACGGATGTTCCGGCGGGTGATATCGGCGTAGGCGCGCGTGAGATCGGTTTCCTGTTCGGAATGTACAAGAGACTGCGCAACGAGTTCACCGGGGTCATGACGGGCAAGGGCCTCACTTGGGGTGGCTCCGTGATTCGTCCGGAGGCGACCGGCTATGGCGCCGTTTATTTCGCGGCGGAGATGCTGAAGACGCGGAAGGAAGAACTGACGGGCAAGGTCTGCCTCGTTTCCGGGAGCGGCAACGTAGCCCAGTACACGATTGAGAAGCTCATCACGTTGGGAGCGCGACCGGTGACCGTTTCGGATTCAAGCGGATATATCTATGATGAGAGTGGGATTACACGGGAAAAGCTGACCTTCATCATGGAACTGAAAAACCTTCGACGCGGCCGCATATCGGAATATGCGGATAAGTTTCAGGGCGCGACCTACACCCAGTTGGATCCGGCGCTCGATCATAATCCACTTTGGGATCACAAGGCGCAATGCGCCTTTCCCAGCGCGACCCAGAACGAGCTGAACGGAAAGGATGCCGCCAACCTGGTGCGGAACGGGGTTTATGTGGTGTCGGAAGGGGCGAACATGCCGACCACGATTGAGGGGATCCATCAGTTCCTCGAAGCCAAAATCCTCTTTGGCCCTGGCAAAGCGGCGAACGCCGGTGGTGTTGCGACGTCCGGTTTGGAGATGGCGCAGAACAGCATGCGCATCTCCTGGACGCGCGAGGAAGTGGATAACCGTCTCTATAATATCATGAAGACAATCCACGAAGTCTGCCATCGCACGGCCGAGAAATACGGGACGCCCGGCAATTACGTGAACGGGGCCAACATTGCCGGGTTCCTTAAAGTGGCGAATGCCATGATGGACCAGGGTCTGGTTTGAGAGCGCCCGCGCGCCGTCGCCAATTCAGTTTGGCGTATTCGCTGGACAGCGCTTTGTCGTTAGCGCCAAGGTTGTATTAGAAGGGCAGAGATGATGGAACAGATCCGCAGACATGAGCACCACCGCGCGGTGATATTTCTCGCGCATTTCGTGTTATGAAGCCGAGTTTTGGGTTTGCCATCCCGTGCTTTAACGAAGCGCAAAACCTGTCCGATTTACTCCCCATCCTGGATCGCATTAAAATCGGCGACCAGACGGCGCGGCAATTCGCGGTGGTGAGCGATGCCTCACGCGATGGAACGGACGAGATCGTGCTGGAGTTTGCGCAGAACACAGTCACACCTGTCGAATTGATGGCGAACGAGAAACGTCTCGGAAAAGCACGGGCGGTCAACCGCTGCATCCGTGCCTTGCGTGACGTCGACGTGATCGTTCTCGTGTCCGCAGACGTGCGACCGCAGGCAGACTGCATCCGGCGTCTGGTGGAGGCCTTTGCCGACGACTCGGTCGGCGTGGCTGGGGGCCGGGTTGTTCCATTCGGGGCCGAGGGCAACTCCGCCTTCGAAATTACGCGCCTGCTCTGGAATTTGCATCATGTCATCGCGACCAGATTTCCCAAAACGACCGAGATTACTGCATTCCGGAATGTGATCGATCATATCGATGAAACCTCCCTGGTTGACGAAGCGGAGTTGGAGGCGCGGCTCAACGAAAAAGGGCTGGTCACGCGTTACATTCCAGAAGCTCTCATCTTTAGCCCGAGTCCACTTCGCCTGGCTGATTATTTCAAACGGCGTTCCGCCATTACATTGGGATATCTGCGCCTGCGGCGAAACCATCGACATTTCGTGGCAACGCAGAGCATGAGGGAGCGAGTGCGAGCCCTTCGTGAAGTGGGTCGCAATTCTCGCATCAGCGGAGGAACGATCATGCTCGCGATTCTTATGGAGACGTTGGTTTTGGGATGGGCCCGGGTTCAGTTTGCCGTGGGCTTCGGGAAGAGCGGCATCTGGGCCCGTTCCGAATCGACGAAGCGCCCGCCTGCCCGGGAGCAACTCGTGCCGCTCTAATGCTGCGGGCCGCGGTTTCGCATTTGGCTTCCACAGAACCCCGCTGTAGCGTCGCCACCTTATGCGTTACGTAATACCCTTTCTCCTGATTCTGGCCTGCACCCCCATGGCGCAAGCGGCCGCACCGTCTGATGCGTCGATTAACGAGTTGATGCGCGCCATGCAGTTGGAGACGCTCCTCAATCAGGCTCTGACACAAATGAATGAAGGAATGGCCAAGGGAATGGAGCAAGGCCTGCAGAAATCAATTCAGGGCAAGGAGCTGACCGCTCCGCAAAAAGCCGCGGTCGAAAAATTCCGCAAAAAGGTCGACCAGACCGTCAAAGAGGAGCTTGCCTTCAGCAAAGTACAGGACATCTACCTGCAATCGTACCGGGAAACTTTCTCACAAGAAGAGGTCAATGCGATTACCGCGTTCTACAAATCGCCCGCCGGTAAAGCGATCACGGAAAAGTATCCGGCGGCGATGCAGAAGGCGAACAGCCTCATGCAGGAGCGGATTAGTCCGCTCACGACGAAACTCCAGGCGATGCTGGACGCATTCGTGCGCGAATTGGCCACCACGAAATAGGCTCGTCCGCGCCGATCCATGCTGTGATGGCATGAGCACTTATCCGAAGAGTCCGACCGAGATGGTGGGCGGACTCAGATATTTCGGACGGATGCTCGATAAAATCCGGCTGCACGCCCCCTCGGAGGAATGCGCAGAGTAAATCGTCTGCCAGGAGATGACAGGGAGGCCGAAGGCTGATTTTTCCGGATTTTTGTCCGGCGCGCCACGCGAATTGATTTTGCTTCGGCCGGGAGTTCGATGAATAACGGCCACGTCATGAAAGCCCTCGTTTTACTTCTCCTGCCCGCCATGATCGCCTTGGCGCAATCACCCATTCCGTCGACAGGCGCTGCCAGTGGGACGCTCGCTTCGGCCACCGCCTGCGCGGCGCCCGAATTTCGTCAGTTCGATTTTTGGATGGGAAAATGGCTGGTGAAAAATCGCGAAGGAAAACAGGTTGGCACGAACGAACTGACGAGAATATCAGGGGGTTGCGCGATGCTCGAATCCTGGAAAGGAAGTAGCGGAATCACTGGCACCAGTGTGACCTATTTCGATTTGTTGGACAAGAAGTGGCATCAGGATTGGGTAGGGAGCGATGGTCAAATTCTGCACTTGGGCGGAGGACTTCTGAACGGTGTGATCGTCCTGACCGGGGCAGATCAAGGACCGCAAGCTCGAACAATCAATCGGGTGACATGGACGCCCCTGCCGCCAGACAAGGTAAAACAAGAGTGGATGACCTCCAAAGACGGTGGCCAGACATGGAATACGGAGTTTCTCGGTTTCTACGAACGGCAGCCGTGAAAGACGCCCGAATTGATCTGTAGGTCAGACTCGCCAGCGCGACGTTGCTCAGTTAGCCTGCGTTTCCTATGAATATACCGCGCCTCCTCCTCGCCGTGATTGTCGGGTTTGTCATAATATTCGGGACAGACATGCTCATTCATGGGGTCTGGCTGATGCCGGATTACAACGCAACCAAATCGTTATGGCGTTCTGATCCAGAGATGACGTCGCATATCCAATGGATGTTTTTGGCCCAGTTCCTTTGCGCCGCCACATTTACCGTGGTGTGGGCGATGGGTTTCGCAGGCCGGCCCGTGTCGACCGGGATCCTGTTCGGCCTCGTCATGGGAGTGTTTCAGCAAGTCTGGGCTTTGGTGATGTATGTGGTCATGCCAATGCCCGGCTCTTTGGCAGCCAAGTGGTACGTGAGCGGTCTGGCTCAGGCGATTTTGTTAGGGATCGCGGTCGCGCTCATTTATCGACCCCGTTCGGCAAGCACGGGATAGACAAAACCCGAATACGGCGGCGTCTTACCACGTATGCCGTTTGTTGTTCTTCCGTATGCCTCTCTCTGGAGAACGAACTGCATGGTGCTGGCTGGCCTTGCCCTGCTGGGTTGCGAACAGCGATTACCGAGCCTGGATCGAGTGGTGAACAAGAATGCGAACGCCACGGGTGGTCGCGAAGCGATCGAGGCCATCAAATCGATCGAAGTAGACCTTCACATCGTCGATCCCGGCTTTGCCGCTGATGGAATTTATCGAGCAACCCGAACGGGTAAGATGCGGATCGACATCATGATGGGTAGCGAACATGTCTTCACGGAGGCCTGTAATGGGACGCGCGGCTGGGAATGGAGGGGGAAAGGCGAGGCGGTGGACTGTTCGCCGGCGGCGACGGCCGCGCTGCGACACGGCGTTGAACTTCCCGGAAAACTCTTTGGTCTGCACGAGATGCAGGCGCGCGGCCATGGGGTTGAGTTACGGGCGAACCAAGAGATTGAAGGAAACGATTACCATGTTCTTCGTCTCGCCTTTGCGGACGGCTACTCCACTTCGCTCTACGTCGATACGAAAAGCGGTTTGATCACCCGTCGTCGCGAGGTTCGCGCCTTGCACGTGGAAATCGATCCGACCCCGACGACGATCGAGACGCAGAGTTCGGATTTCCGAAGAGTCGCCGGAGTCATGTTTTCATTTGCCAACGTGGAAGTCGACTTGAAGTCGGGCAGAGTCCTCGAGCGCACGACCGTTCGATCGGTCAAGGTGAACCCGGAATTTAATGAGAGAATATTCGACGTGCTGCTTTAAGGCTTCGCTGGAACCGGGACCTCGAAAGCAGCGGTAACATTCCACTCGAGTTGTTCTGCCATTTCCCGGTCCAGGAATAGTTTGCCACCTTTTGCGCCAGGACCGCTTTTGTCCGGTTGATAGTGAATCATTCCGGTTTCGCCTTGCCGGGCCATGGCAATGGCGCCGTGGTAGACGGCGCCTTGTTCGCCGTTAAAAAGCCGGTCGCTATCGCCGTCGAAGTGCAACTCGATCGCGTGGATTCTGTTCTCCCGAACGAGCGCCGCGATTTTTGACACGCCGTCGTCGTTTTTGGGAAGAGCGCCGGGTGCAATCGCTTCGTCCGAGAGCAAGATGTACAGGTCAACCTTCGCTTCGTCCATGAGGCGTGGCTTCCAGAAAGCGTAGACGTGGTGAAGCTCCGTCGCCTTTCCTTTGACCGTGAATGTTCCGGAGACTTTGTCATCGCCGAATGTGGTTATGATACAACTGCCGGCCAGCAAACCGCAGGCAAGAACGCGGAGAGATCTCATGAACCGCATTCTGATCACGGTCGTGCACGGTGTCCATGGCCTTCCCTCGCTCGGGCAGCATGGCGCCCCGCGCTGACGAATTCTAGCTTCGCCCGATTGTCACGGCGGCATTTGCTGGCACAATCGAGAATGCTGAAGCGAAGATTTTATGTTTTTTCGATGGCCGCCATCGTCATTCTGCAATTTGACCTCGGAGTTAGCGCGGAGCAGGTCAAACCCGAGCCGGGACTGGCGGCCAGTCCCTCGCCCAGCGCAACTCCGGCTGTCTTTTCGCCGCAGACGCTGCTTGATCTGAAACGTTTGCGCGAATCGGCGCTCTCAAGCGATTACGCCTATCGGCAGGTGGCGCACCTGGCGAACAACATCGGGCCGCGCTTAAGCGGATCAGCTCAGGCGGCCAAGGCGGTCGAATACGTGGCGGCTGAATTAAAAAACGTCGGCTGTGATATTCAACTCGAAAAAGTAATGGTCCCGCATTGGGTGCGCGGCGAAGAAACCGCCACGCTCGTACAATACCATGGCCAGGCGGAGAACACGACCCAGAAGGTGGTGCTGTGCGCGCTCGGCAAAAGCGTGGCGACACCCGCGGACGGGCTGACGGCGGAGGTCATCACAGTAAAAACTTTCGATGAACTCAAATCGCTACCTCGCGAAAAAGTCGCCGGCAAGATTGTGCTTTTTACCTACTCCTTTGATAAGCAAATGGCCGCAGAGGGGCGCGGTGGCGACGCCTATAGTGAGGCCGTGGCTTATCGCGGCGACGGACCGAGTGCGGCGGCGCGACAGGGAGCAGTGGCGTGCCTGATTCGTTCGGTCGGCGGAGCTGACTATCGCATCCCACACACCGGCCAGACGAAATACGCCGATGACGCGCCGAAGATTCCGGCGGGTGCAGTCACGGCGGAAGACGCGGAGACGATCGCGGATCTCGCGCGACAGGGTCCGGTCAAAATGAAAATGACGCTGACCCCGCAAACTCTGCCGGATGTGGAGAGCTACAATGTCATCGGAGACGTGAAAGGGAGTGAACATCCCGAGCAAGTGGTGATCGTGTCCGGTCACCTCGACTCATGGGACCTGGGCACAGGAGCGATCGACGATGGAGCGGGCGTGGCGGTTTCGATGGAGACGGCCAATCTTGTGCAGAAGTTGCGCCTGCGTCCCAAACGCACCATTCGCGTGATCGCCTGGATGAACGAGGAAAACGGACTGGCGGGCTCGAAGGGTTATGCGAACGATCACGCCAGGGAGATGGCGAATCATTTTGGCGTCATGGAAACGGACGGCGGGGCGGGCCATCCTCTCGGACTCAACGTCAAAGGGAAACCGGAGTTGAGAGCGATCCTCGCACCGATCGTGGCCATTTTGCAGGAAGCGGGCGCGGGTGCCTTAAACTTTGTCGATCACTGCGGGGCGGATATCGAGCCAATGGAGAAGGCGGGAGTGCCTGCGTTCAGTCCCATTCAAGACAGCCGCTATTATTTTAATTATCATCACACGGCCGCGGACACGTTGGACAAGATTGTGCCGAGAGAGCTGGCCGAGAATTCTGCCGTCGTGGCGGTGGCGGCCTACGCCGTGGCCAACAGCGAGCAGCCACTGCCAAGGGAAAACGCGACGGAGCAGAAATGACGAACCAATGAGACTCGATGGAACCGATTGAGACATCGCACTTCTCTTTACCGAATCGCTGCGCTGCGTAGCTTTGCCGCCCAGCATGGCGGTCACGGAAGATCAGGTTAAAGAGGTTTTAGGCCGAGTCAGGTATCCGGGCTTTAGCCGCGACATCGTGTCGTTCGGTTTGGTGAAAGCAATCAGCATCATCGATGGCGAGGTGCGCGTCCAACTCGCCATCGCCACGAACGACCCGAATATTCCGGCTACGATCAAACGCGATGCGGAAAGCGCGTTACAAGAAATCGACGGTGTGCAATCGGCCAGGGTGCTGATCGACATCCAGGCTCCGCCAGCCGGAACCGGAACGGGGGTTGGGGCGACTCATCTGCCCGGTATTAAGCACGTCATCGCGGTGGCCAGCGGCAAAGGAGGAGTGGGTAAGTCGACCGTGGCAGCGAATATCGCCGTCGCATTGGAAAAAACACAAGCGCGGGTTGGGTTGTGCGACTGCGACATTTACGGACCGAGCATCCCCCTAATGTTCGGATCGCGGGAACGGCCCATGGCGACGGAAGAGAACAAGATTGTCCCGATCGAGCAATATGGTCTGAAGCTGATGTCGATGGGCTTCCTGCTTGACGATACATCACCAGCCATCCTGCGCGGACCGATGGTGACGCGCTACACCCAGCAGTTTCTCCGTCAGGTCGAATGGGGTGAGCTCGATTTTCTCGTGCTCGATCTCCCGCCGGGGACCGGAGACATTCAACTCACCATTGTGCAGACGGTGGCGCTGGATGGAGTGATCATCGTGACGACCCCGCAAGAGGTGGCGCTTATCGACGCGCGCAAAGCAGCCACCATGTTTGAAAAAGTGAATGTGCCGGTTCTGGGTCTGATCGAGAACATGAGTTACTTTCTTTGCCCGGGCGACGGGAAAAGGTACGACATCTTCGGCAGCGGAGGCGGCGAGCGGGAAGCGAAACGTCTGCGGGTTCCATTGCTCGGTCAGATCCCGATCGACATTGCTACGCGAGAGGCGGGCGATCGCGGGATGCCCATTGTGGGCGAAGATAGAAATTCTCCGGTCACGGCGGAGTTCGAACGCATCGCGCGACATTTGCGCGAGACGCTGGGTAACCAAGCGGACGCCCTTAGAAAGTGAGCCGCCGACTCTGCGATTCGGGCGGCGGCGGCGTTACGGCTTCCGGTTCTTTGGCGCGATTGGTGATGACCAGCCTCTTATCGCGCGCCGGTCTCATCTCGAAATGTCCACCGTAGTCGCAGTTATCGCACCAATGGCGCGCCGCACTCGGCAACCGCTTGCGTAAACCGCAGCGATCGCAGATGAACAGCTCCTTCTTCATCAGCGCCATGGCGCATTGTCGGCGTGTTTGCCAAAAATGCAAAACCCCCGCCAACTTTCGGTCAGCGGGGGTTTGCTTAACTAACTCTAGCCGCTATTTCGCGACATGGTGGCTGCACGCTTTCTTAGCGGTGCAGCAGCAGCAATCGCTCGCCTTGGACGGCGCGCTCCGCGCGGGCGTCAGGCCTAACGAAGCCACGGCGGCAATGATCAATAGGAAGTATTTCATTATATTCTCCTGTTTTGAGTTTTATCAGTTTTCCCCACCTCGTTTGGGCAGGCGGGGCCAACGCGTTAAACCAGCGAGAATCGCGGCGGCGGGACAGGCGGCTGATCAGCCCGGAGGGATGCCTGAACGGCCTTATCGAAAAGGGTCTGTTGGCCCGAAATAGAAAAGACAAAGGGAGCGGTTCCACCGGAGATGATACTCAGGGAGAGAGCGCAGGCCGCACAGTTCTGGCTTTGCCGAGCGGGATCGAGAGGGCATTTCCGCGGGACTTGGCCACCGGCGTGATGAGCTGACTGCGCCAGGACCGAGCAACAACGGGCCAGAGCCGGCGGCATCCGTTCCGCGCGGACCGGATAAATCATCGTAATGAGGGCCAGGCTAAGAGAGACAGCCAAGAGCAGCCTGACGATCTGCGCGATCACCTGACAAACATACCATTTTGAAGCCTTCCCGCAATCACCTCGGAATGCTATCCTAGGACAGGAGCAGCTACTTTGCGGAACGTTTCATTAAATAGGTATGGGCGATGCTTCGTCATATAACTATTGACCCATTCTGAATTTCATGGAAAAAGGTCGCCCAATGCCCTCCACCCAAGAGGATCGAACCCAATTCGTTAAGAACTCTGTTCTCTACAAAGAGTTCCTGGCCGAGCGCGAGGAGATTTTGAAGCATAAGTGGATCGAAAGCGAGAAGCTCGGCTCCGACATTGGCTTTGAAAAGGCACTCCTCGACTGGATTGTAAAACACCGGTCGAACTGGCGAGACAAGAGATTAAAGGAGGTAGCGAAGGCAACCTCCTAATTTTTTGTTCCTTTAATGCGATCCTGCGAGGTCGCCAAGGAATGCAATGAACGATCCCAACCAAACGCAAAGCGTCACCGTCCCAGTCATGGACGGACCGGGCATGGAGCGCGCACTCCGGCGCATCGCGCACGAGGTGATTGAGCGTAACCCGGACCTCGACTCGGTGGTCCTGGCCGGAATCCCCTCGCGAGGCAACGAGATTGCCCAGCGTATTGCAGGGTTCATGGCGGGGATTGAGAAGAGGAAGATCGCCACGGGGGTCATCGATGTCGCCATGCATCGGGACGACGTCGGCACCCGCGCCGAGCTCCCGGTGGTCCGGGCGTCCCAGCTTCCGCTTCCCCTGGAAGGCCGTACCGTGATCATCGTGGACGACGTCTTGTACACCGGTCGAACGGTCCGTGCAGCCATGGATGCGATCGGCTCGTTTGGCCGCCCCGCCCGGATTCAGTTAGCCACGCTAATCGATCGCGGCCATCGCGAGTTGCCCATCCGGCCGGATTACGTCGGGAAAAACCTGCCCACGGCCGCGGCCGACAAGGTGCGGGTCCGGCTTGGAACAGCCGGGGAGGAGGAGGGTGTATGGGTGATCAAAGAGTGACCATGCGCTGGACACGGAAAGATTTGCTCGGGCTGCGCGAACTCAGCCGCGAAGAGATCAACTTCATCCTCGAAACAGCCGATGCATTCAAACAAGTCGGGACGCGCGAGATCAAAAAGGTGCCGGCTCTGCGGGGGAAAACGCTGGTTAATTTTTTTATCGAACCGAGTACTCGGACGCGCACTTCTTTCGAGTTGGCCGCGTTTCGTCTGAGCGCCGACGTCATCAACATATCAGCCAGCGCGTCCAGCCTGACCAAAGGCGAGACGCTCAAGGATACGGCGAGAAACCTCGAAGCCTTGCACGCCGATATCCTGGTTTTGCGCCACAGCTCGGCGGGTTCCGCCCAGTTTCTCGCGCAAAGACTGAAGACCAGCGTGATCAATGCCGGCGACGGCGCGCATGAGCATCCAACCCAGGCGCTGCTCGATCTCTATACCATCCGTGAGAGGCGCCCGGATATGTCCGGTCTTCATGTAGTCATCATTGGTGACATTCTGTTTAGCCGGGTGGCGCGTTCGAATATCTTCGGCCTAACCAAGCTCGGCGCGCGCGTCACACTGGTGGGTCCGAGTACGCTGGTCCCGCGCGAGTTCGAGAAGCTGGGCGTGACTGTCTCTCATAAAGTGGACGAGGTCCTGCCCGAAGCTGACGTGGTGAACCTCCTGCGGATTCAACACGAACGGCAACGCAAAGAGTATTTTCCAAGCATTGGTGAATACCGGAGTCTTTTTGGCCTAACTAAAGAACGGGCACGATTATTGAAGCCGGATTGCCTGATCATGCATCCGGGGCCAATCAACCGCGGCGTGGAAATTGACAGCGAGGTGGCGGATGGAAATCAAAGTGTCATTCTCGATCAGGTGACCAATGGTCTGGCCGTGCGCATGGCGGTCCTCTATTTGTGCGGAGGAATCTCGACATGAGTGCGGTCACGCTTATCCGCGGCGGCCGCGTCATCGATCCGGCCAATCAACGTGATAGCGTTGGTGACCTCATGGTGGTCGACGGAGTCATTGCCGCATACCCGCCTCCGAAGGAACGAGATTCGAAGATTGAAGAGATCGATGGAAGCGGCCTGATCATCGCGCCGGGCCTGATCGACATGCACGTGCATCTGCGTGAGCCGGGGTTTGCGCACAAGGAAACCATTTCATCCGGTGCTCGTGCCGCCGCCGCCGGCGGATTTACGACGATTGTTTGCATGCCGAATACGGCGCCCGCGGCAGACAACCCGAGCACAATTGCGTGGATCAAGGGCCGCGCGGCCGAGACCGCGTGCGTCAATATTCTGGCGACGGGCGCAATTTCAAAGGACTTGGAAGGACAGGAACTAGCGCCGATTGGATCGCTCGCCCAAGCCGGAGTGGTCGCGATTACGGACGACGGTCATTGCGTGCAGAGTCACGAACTGATGCGACGGGCTCTTGAGTACGCGCGCATGTTCGATCTGCCGATTCTCGATCACTGCCAGGACTACACCCTGGTAGGCAACGGCCTCGTCAATGAAGGCTATTGGAGCACGCTCCTTGGACTCCCTGGCTGGCCGGCCGCTGGGGAAGAAGCGATTGTGATGCGAAATATTCTTTTAGCCGAGCTTTGCGATCATCACATTCATTGCCAGCACATTAGCGCCGCCGGGAGCGTGCGATTATTGCGTGAAGCCCGCGGCCGCGGCATAAAAATCAGTGGTGAAGTCTGCCCGCACCATATCGCTCTGACGGATGAGGCGATTCAAGGCTTCGATACGAACTACAAAATGAATCCGCCATTGCGATCACAGGCGGATGTGGAGGCGCTGCTTGCCGGCATCGCGGATGGGACCCTTTCCATTTTGGCGTCGGATCACGCACCGCACGCCGACTTTGAGAAAGAGGTCGAATTCGACGCCGCACCTTTTGGAATCATCGGGCTCGAGACGGAGCTTGGCTTGTTTCTGGATCTGTTGGTGCACAAACATCAAACGATCGATGTCGCGCGCCTGGTGCAAATGTACACAGTTGAACCTGCCAAATTACTTAAACTCAAAGCGGGGACCTTGTCGGTCGGAGCCAAAGCGGACATCACACTCATCGATCCCAGTTTGGAGTGGACTGTTCGAGCGACCGACTTTCAGTCGACCTCACGCAATACGCCGTTTGACGGCTGGCCGCTGAAAGGACGAGCCGTGCGAACGATCGTGGACGGGAAAACGGTGTGGAAGCTGTAAGAATCCGATCGGTGGGGCGTGTGTAGCCGAGTCGAAGCGATGACCCGATCGGCGTCGCGGGTTAGCCGGAGTAGCCGCCGCTGATGTAGTTCTCGAGATGGGCGATGGCGGCGCTTTGGCTGGCGATCACCCATTTCACCAAATCCCCGATCGATATGATCCCGATGATTCTGTGGCCGTCCGTCACCGGCAGATGGCGGATGCGCTTGTCGGTCATCAATCGCAAACACGATTCCACCCCATCCTGAGGCTGGGCCAACTTCACATCGGTGGACATAATTTCGGAAACTTTTGTTTCGCGTGAGCGCCGGCCATGCAGGACCACCTTGCGTGTGTAGTCGCGCTCCGAAAACATGCCGACCAATTTATCTCCCTCCATGACAAGCAAGGCGCCGACGTTTTTCTGGTCGAGCATTTGAATCGCTTCAAAGACGGTGTGGTCGGGCGAGACGGAGAAGATGTCGCCGGTTTTTTGGCCCAGGATGGCCCCGATGTTTCCGCTTACGTCCATGAACAGAGAATCAATGAGACAATTTCACATTCATCTTAGACCCTCGGCCGCTGATCATGCAAGGAAACTCACCTCAAGGAAACGTAGACTCGGCTGAATCGGATTTTTCCGACCCTGCGTCCAGAGTCGGGCCGCCGGCATGACTATTTCTTGGCGAACTTCTGCTCGATAAGACGATGCAGATGCTCTGGAATCGAGGCATGCTCGAGCCGGCGGATGACCTCGTTCAAAAATCCTGTGACGACGAGTCGTCGTGCTACAGCTGGCGGAATTCCGCGACTGCGCAAATAGAACATTTCATCCTTGTCGATCTGGCCGGTGGTGGCTCCATGGCTGCACTTCACGTTGTCGGCCAGGATTTCCAAACCGGGCATGGAATCCGCCTCAGCCTCATCGCTCAGCAGAAGGTTACGCACCTTTTGGTAGGCATCGGTAAAATGAGCTTCCGGCTCAACCCGGATTAATCCCCCAAAAATACTGCGGGCCCGGCCGTCTAACGCATTCTTGTAGAGCAAATCGCTCTTCGTATGAGGTGAAGCGTGATCCTGCAACGTGCGTGCATCGAATTCCTGATCACCATCCGCGATGGACACAGCGAGTAAATCGCTGCGGGCGCCTTCGCCGGTAAGACGGCTCAGGCTTTCAAAGCGCGAATAATCTGCACCGAGATGCATGTTCAAGCTGAGGGCGGAGGCGTCGTGATCGACCAGCGTTGTGTTCATCTGGAGGGCGCGCACGCGTTCGCCCCAATTCTGCGCGCAAACATAAGTGACCTTGGCGCCAGGCCCGGCGTTGAGATCGTTCACCCCGCAGGCAAAACCAGGCGCAGAAGACGTCAGTGATCCGAAATGTTCGATTACAGTCACCTTGGAAAGCTCGTCCGTGACGAGTAACAAGTGCGGGAAGACGGCCGAGTTCTCGCCGCATAACCAATGGAAGATTTCAATCGGCTCGCTGATTTCGACCCCGCGCGGCACGAAGAGAAACGTGCCGGACGTGACGAGTGCCTGATGCAGCGCGGAAAACTTGGCCGAACCGAGGGTGGCCGGCTGCGACATGAAATGTTTTCGGAATAGCTCGGTGTGCTCGACCATGGCGCGCTCGAGCGGCTGGAAGATGACACCGCGTTCGCGGAGCTTATCCGGGAGGGCGTCGCGATGCAGTAATTGGTCGTCGGCAAAGACGAGCCGGGCCGAGACTTTATCGAGCGCACGCGATCTCTCCAAAACTTCGGCGCGTTGCGTTTCCGTCAGGACCGCGGGCCTCCGAAACGGAGCGAGATCGAGACGGTCGACACTGGAAAAGCGCCAGGGCTGATCCTTGCGCGCAGGCATGGGCATGCTTTCGAACTGCTGCCAGGCGCTGCGCTGCTGCTCCCGAAACCAGGCCGGAAAAGTCGATGTCTCGGCCGGGCCGGAAAGAAGCGGGAGCGCGGCGATGTGGCCGGCTTCCGTTCCCGCATCCAGGACAGCTGAGTGATTAGACATTCGATTCCAGACGCAAACGGCGGTCGCGGGACCGCCGTCGCTGATTTTCGTTAGGGCAAAAATTATCCGACCGAGCCTTCCATCTCAAGCTCGATCAGGCGTTTGAGTTCGACGCTGTATTCCATGGGGAACTGGCGGACGAGGTCATTGACGAACCCGTTCACGCTCAGGCTCATGGCCTGCGCTTCGCTCAAGCCGCGCTGCTGCATGTAAAAGATTTGCTCGGCGCTGACCTGGCTGACGCTGGCTTCGTGCTGCACAGAATTGGCGGTGCCGCGGACGGTGATAGCCGGATAAGTGTCAGTCCGGCTGCTCGAATTGATGAGCAGCGCGTCGCACTCGGTGTTGTTCTTGCAGTTTTTGAGATGCTTCGGCACGTGGACAAGGCCGCGATAAGTGGCGCGCCCAGTTCCGATGGAGATGGATTTGGAAATGATATTCGACGTAGTCTCATCAGCGGCATGCACCATTTTCGCGCCGGTATCCTGATGCTGGCCGTCGTTGGCCAAAGCGATCGACAACACTTCGCCGCGTGCCTTCCGGCCTTTCATGATGACACCGGGATATTTCATGGTCAGCCGTGAACCGATGTTGCAATCGATCCATTTGATCTCGGCATCCTCGTGCGCGAGGCCACGTTTGGTCACAAGATTGAAGACATTGGCCGACCAGTTCTGCACCGTGATGTATTGGATCTTGGCGCCTTTCATGGCGACGAGCTCAACCACCGCGCTATGTAATGTGGCCGTGTTGAACTTGGGCGCAGTGCAGCCCTCCATGTAGGTTAGCTCTGCGCCTTCATCGACGATGATGAGGGTCCGTTCGAACTGGCCGAAGTTTTCGGCATTGATGCGGAAGTAAGCTTGCAGCGGGTGCTTCACCTTAACGCCCGGTGGCACGTAAATGAACGAACCGCCGCTGAAGACAGCGGAATTGAGTGCGCTGAACTTATTGTCACCTGTCGGGATTACTTTGCCGAACCATTTCCGGAAAATCTCCGGGTGCTCTTTTAGTCCTTCGGTCGATCCGACAAAAATCACGCCCTGTTCGCCCACGGCCTTCTTGATGTTGGAATAAACAGCCTCGCTATCGAATTGGGCTTCCACTCCCGCGAGAAATTTTCTCTCCTGCTCCGGAATACCCAACCTCTCGAAAGTGCGTTTGATATCCTCTGGCACTTCATCCCAGCTGCGCTTGGTCGCACCGCCCGCGGCCAGGTAATAACGGATTTTGTCGAAGTGAATGGCCTCGAGATCCCTGCTCGCCCAGTGCGTCGGCATTGGTTTCTCCAAAAAAGTCTTGAGACCGCGCAGGCGAAACTCGCGCACCCAGTCCGGGTCTTCCTTCACATCGGAGATGTAGTGGATCGTTTTCTCGGTCAGGCCCGTACCGGCATCACGCACATGCACTTCCGGATAGGCGAAGTCGCCGATGCTTCGGTTGATATCGACTGCTGAGTTTTCCGTTTTCATTGTCTCTTACCTTGCCAGGACCGCTTCTTCCTCGCGGGCCCAATCATAACCCCGCTCCTCTAATTCGAGCGCAAGTTCCTTGCGCCCGCTGCGCACCACGCGTCCCGCTACCATGACATGGACGTGGTCCGGCACGATGTAATTCAGGAGGCGCTGGTAATGCGTAATTAAGAGTATTCCAAGATTCGGGCCGCGCAAAGAATTGACGCCGTGCGAGACAGTTTTGAGCGCGTCGATATCAAGGCCGCTATCCGTTTCATCCAGGACCGCGTATTTCGGCTCGAGCATGGCCATTTGCAGAATCTCGTTGCGCTTTTTCTCGCCGCCGGAGAAGCCTTCGTTCACCGCTCGTGAAGTGAAGGACCGATCCATGCCAAGTAATTCCATCTTCTCGTAGAGCCTCGCGTAATAGTCGGTCGCTTCCAGCTCTTCGCCTTCCGGCATCCGGGCCTGAACCGCGGCGCGCAGGAAATTGGCGATGGTGACTCCGGGAATTTCGCTTGGGTATTGGAAGGCCAGAAAAAGACCGCGACGCGCCCGGTCGTCTGGCTCGAGGGCCAAAATGTCTTCGCCATCCATGGTGACTTTGCCCTGGGTGACCTGGTAATCGGGATGACCGGCCAGAACCTTCGCCAAGGTGCTTTTGCCCGAGCCGTTCGGGCCCATAATGGCGTGTACCTCTCCCCGGGGAACGTGCAGGGTTAGGCCCCGGACAATCTCTTTGCCGGCGATGTTTACATGCAGGTTCTCGACGCTTAGTTGATTCATAAATCGCGGACCCAAAAGATAGGGCATTATGGTTGATTTTGCGAATCGGGATTTCGGAACACAGCCCCCGTCCGGAACGGGCTTCCAGAAACGTCGTTCTGTGTCGATTTGGCACAAAACGAGGCCCTTTTTAGGCGACAACAGCTACGGGGCATCCCGGATGCTTTAACTGAGGCGCTTCCCACACATCGGCGGCCAGATAGCGAGCGTGGCCAACGGGAGACAAAGACATGAATACCCCGCTTGAACCAACCCAGACGCCCGACTCGGTCTCGAAAGCGACGAGTGAGCTGAATAATTTACTGCATATCATCTCGACGACGAGCGCTTTGATGGAGGGAGGGTCCAAGGACGAAGATACGGAGAAATATCTGGTGACCTTGCGGGCCAGCATCGAACGGGCGGAGAAAGTGGCTGCTGAACTGGCCGTGGGAGCCGGCGGAGCCACGGAAAAAACGGCGCTCCGGTCGGACCTGGCCGGCTTGGGAAAGGTGCCCGCCCGCGCGGGCGCGAGGAAGCACTCGATCCTGCTGGTCGACGACGAGCAAATGGCGCTCACGCTGGTGAAGCGAGTTTTAACCTCGGCGGGATTCGAAGTCACCACGGCTCAGTCCGGCTTTGAATGTCTCGATGCCTTTCGGCGCCGCCCACATAGCTTTGATCTGATCCTCCTCGATTTGACCATGCCGTTCATGGACGGGGAGGAAACGTTTAGCCGATTGCAGGAGATACGCGCAGATATGCCGGTGATTATTTGCACCGGATTCATCCAGCAGGAACGGTTGGATAGATTGATGACTGCCGGTTTGGCTGCGTTCATGCGGAAGCCGATTGCTCCCAACGAGATCATCGCTTTCGTGCGATCGACCCTGGCCAGCGTAAGATATTCGACTGGTCCCAATCAGCAGGTGGTTCCGATCGCGATCTGACCGACCGGTAAGGTTCGTCGCAACCTCCGGGCGCGAATGTCTGGGACGCTCAAATTGAGCTGCTCTTGAGCGGATAGCCATCCCGTTCGTAGGCGGCGATTTGCGATTTGAGGTTTGCGACTTTAATTGTCTGTCTGCGTACCGATTGACGTCGCAGCGGTTGCGATACCCCGTGGTGTAACGGTAACACAGCGCCCTTTGGAGGCGTTATTCATGGTTCAAATCCATGCGGGGTAGCGCGCGTAAGAAAGACCTGGGAGCGCGGGATTGCACCCCTGCGACGGGCTGCGGCACACTGTGTTGATGGCTGACGGCAAGGTGAACATGAAGCGGGCGCAGGCTCTTGCGGCTTGGAGCAGTGTGCTATTGGCGATCGTCCTGCTCGCGGCTTACGCGAACCATTTTCATAACAGCTTCCATTTCGACGACGCGCACGCGGTCGAAAATAACGCGCCCATCCGGGAGCTACGGAACATTCCTCTTTTTTTCCGCGACGCCACAACGTTCAGCTCGCTTCCGAGCAATCAATCTTATCGGCCCCTCGTTTCGACGTTGCTTGCGATCGATTATTGGATCAGCGGTGGACTGCACCCCTTCTGGTTTCACTTTTCCATATTTGCGCTCTTCGTGGCGTTGACATTGCTCGTCGCCTTCCTTCTTCATCGTCTGCTTGAACAGGGGACCCCTTCTACACGAAACGGCGTCATCGCGCTGATCGCAGCGGCCTGCTATGGGCTGCACCCGGCCAACGCGGACACGGTCAATTACGTCATCGCGTCATCCGAAGTGATGTCGACGCTCGGCGTGGTCGCGTCGTTTGCGATCTACTTCGCCTTCCCGCGTCTCCGCCCCTCTTGTCTTTACGTTCTGCCGGCCGCGATCGCGATCCTGGCCAAACCGCCCGCCGCGATCTTCGCGGTGTTGTTCGCGATTTATCGTTTGTTATTTCGCAATGACGCAGGGCTGGCAATTCCGCGCGCGAAGGGGATGCGCAATTATTTTACGGATATCATTCCTCCGGCCGTGATTTGCGGCGCGACGCTAATGGTGGTGCAACACATGACGCCGCCCACCTGGGTGGCGGGCGCGGCCAATGTTCACAACTACTTGATCACGCAGCCCTTCGTAGCGCTGCTGTACGCGAAGACGTTCTTTTGGCCAGGCAGTCTCTCAGCCGATTACGATCTCAATCCTTTTTCTACGACGAGTGACGCGCGTTTCTGGGCGGGTCTCGTATTTGCCGCTCTATTTCTCACGGGCGCGATCATGGCGATCGTCTTCCGGAAGACACGTGTGATCGGCTTCGGTCTGCTCTGGTTCCTGATCGCGCTTCTGCCGACCTCGCTGCTTCCGCTCGCCGAGGTGATGAATGATCATCGAACGTTCCTTGCCTACGTGGGTCTTGTCATGGCCATGGCCGGTGCGGCCTCGCTGCTGATTCCTGGCGGAGCTACCAGCAGCGTTCGGGCGAAGATGGTGGCCGGTTGCGCGGTCGCTCTGTTTCTGGGCGGATTAGGATACGCGACGTTTCAGCGGAACAAGGCTTGGAAAAGCGAGAGGACGCTCTGGCGTGACGTGGTGAGCAAGAGTCCGCGCAATGGAAGAGGGCTCATGAACTACGGCAACACGCTGATGGCGGATGGCGATTACGCAGGAGCGCTCGATTACTTCCATCGGGCGCAGCTTCTGGTGCCGCAGTATCCCGTGCTCTTGATCAATCTCGCAATTGCGGAGGATGCCACGAAAGAGGAGGCCGTCGCTGAGCAACACTTCAAAGAAGCGCTGCGACTGGCGCCTTCCTCGCCCGATGCCTGCACATATTATGCACGTTTTCTGTTGTCCCACGCACGCGCTCAGGAGGCAGGCACGTTGTTGCGCCGTGCCTTGGAACTCAGTCCAACGGATATGATGGCGCGCGATCTTCTGGCCCAGGCCGGCGGCCAGATCGCGGGTCAGTCGACCAGGCCGACGCCCGAGTCTTATCTGAACCTCAGTCTCCAGCGGTATCGCGAAGAGCGTTATGTCGAGTCCATCGCGGCCAGCCGGTTGGCTCTTTCGCTTCGACCTGGCTACGCGGAAGCGTGGAATAACATCGGGGCGGCCTACAACAAGCTCGGTCGGTTCGAGGAAGGGGCCACCGCTTGCGAGCAGGCCTTACGCTACAGACCGGATTTTGAATTGGCGCAAAACAACCTGCGATACGCCCGCGCCATGGCCAAGGCACCCGCCAAATAATTTCGAGGCCGATGGAATCGAAACCATTTTTTCTTTTTGCGCCGGGAGCGGGAGCCAATTCGTCGCACCCGTGGATGCAACACTGGCAGCAACAGCTGGCTTCGATTGGCGAGGTCTCGCTGCTTGATTATCCCTATATGCGGACCGGGCGAAGACGGCCGGATCCGCTGCCGCTATTGATTCGTGCTCATCGCGAGGCAGCGGTGGAGGCGCGCCGGCAGACCTCTGGGTCTTTGATCTTGATCGGGAAAAGCATGGGATCGCGGATCGGATGTCATGTAGCGAATGAGGAGAAGGTGGATGCGCTTGTCTGTTTGGGATATCCGCTGTGCGGGGCGGGCGATCGGACGAAACTGCGCGACCAGGTTCTGCGGGCGTTGACGACCCCCATCCTTTTTGTGCAGGGAACGCGTGACGCGCTTTGTCCTCTCGATCTGCTCGAGGAGGTCCGCCAAGCCATGAGAACTTCCACCGTACTGCACGTTGTCAAAGGGGGAGATCACTCTTTGCTCGTTGGAAAGAGAGAACTTCAAGCGCAGGGAACAACGCAAGAGGCGATCGATCATGGAGTTCTGGAAGCGATCAAAAGTTTCCTCGTGAAAACCGGCGCCGTTTGATCCGACGCTAAAACCCTGGGACGACGCCACCTGTGAGTGAATGAAGCGCAACAAATAACATTTTACGGAGTTGAATGAATGGGTCCCTGGATCGGTCTAATCTCCGTCGCTCGGGTGGAGATAATGCCCCTCCCCAAGTCGCAATTCATATGGAACAAACAGTCTTTTTCGATCACTACCGCCTGGCTAAGGAATACGATGGCGCTCCAGTGGAAATTTCCCGCCTCGGGGCGGCCACAGTCTACAAGGCCTCCGACCTACGTTCCGGGGCACCAGTCGCGCTGACGCTACTGCCGGCCAGAAGCGTTGACGCCGAGCAACGTGAAAAATTTGAAGAGCAGGCCCGTGCGGCTCTCCTGCTGGATCATACTAATATAGTGCGGACGGTTGAATTCGGTCGCGAAGGGGAGGACTTCGCGTTTGTGTCGGAATATCCGCACGGCGAGACCCTTGCCGCATGGGTGGCAGAGAACGGGCCGATGCCGCCCGATGCGGTCCTGCGCGTTGCTCTTCAGATCGTGAGCGCTCTGGGCGCCGCCAGCTTCCATGGAATTGTGCACCGGGCCATCGAGCCCTCCAACATTCAAATAATGTCCGGTCAAACGATCGAGGGCGGCTGGCCTTCCGTGAAGTTAATGAACTTTCCTGTGGCCGGCCAGATACGCGGCGGCGCGGAAAATGGGGCAGCGGAGTTCGCGAGTCCGGAGCAGTTACGCGATGGGACAGTCGATTTTCGATCGGAAATGTATTCGCTGGGCGCGACGATCTGCTTCCTTCTGACCGGCGCTTTCTACGCGGCCGAGCCGCGTTCGCTGCAAACCAGAAGGTTCGCCGGATCCTTGCGCAAACTGATTACGCCGATGCTGCGTCAGAACCCGGAGGAACGGCCGCAGGATCCGACGCGGATCACGGAAGAGCTTCATTCCTGTCTGCAACGAGTGGAAAGGCGCCAAGTTTTGTCCCAGCGGTTTGGTATTCCCTTCGTTCCCGTAAGCGCGCGGCCCATGCCGAAACGACGGAGTGCCGCTCAGCCCCAATCCATTCTGGCGGCCGCCATAGCACGGCCTCCCGAACCAGTGGCGGACATCGAACCCGCGGTGCGTCCGCGCCGTGTCTGGTTGCGCAGAGGCCTGGCCATGGCGGCCGTGCTATTAGCCGCCGCGACGGTCGCAGCGATGCTGTTGCCCGCTCCGGTCAGCATGATCTTGCGCGGCAATCGTGACGCCGCGGCAATCGGTGTTCCGGTGGGAGTCGCGCAGAGCTCCCCGGCTCAGGCTGCGTCAACGAATCCGGCGGCGCAGACCGATACAGACCAAGCAGTTGTTTACAACGCGCCTCATGCGGCCATTGCGGCCGCGACGGAGGATTCGGAAGTGAGCCAGCCTCAGCAAGTTGCATCAAACACCAAGCCGGTATCTCCGTCAGAGGAGGCGACCGATAACGCTTCCTCCAACCCTACTGTGCTTACGGAGGCGAAGGTGCCGAAGCCCGCGTCCTCCCCGATTAGCGAAGGAACGGTGAACGATTCTGCCGCACAGCCAGCTCCCCTGAGGGAGGGGCCGCAGACGGTCTGGGAACGCGCTGCCGGGAGCGGCGCACACCCGCGCATCGCGCAACAAAATGAGGCAGGCACAGACACAAATACGGGCGAAACCGCTGCGCCGGAAGTCGATCAGCCTAACGACTCAAAGCCGGCAAAAACTTTAGAATCCCACGCGCCGCTCAATTCGCCGGATAGCAGAACCAGAACAGCCAACGCGACAACAAGAGCACGCGGTTCTCTGAGCGAACGAGCCCGTCCGTCACAGAATTATTCGGCCAATGCACCGCGCTCAACCCATCCGGTTATCCGCGGATCGGTTCGGGCCCGCTTCGCCGGCATGACACCGGATGGAAGTCTTATCCTGCGCTTGCCGAATGGAGAGACGGCCATCGTGCCGCCGCCTCCCGGTGAATATGTTCCGTCTCAACTTCGCATGCGTCGGCCGCGCCGTGTCATGATCGAAAGACGCACGACGGTGGCGCCTTCACAGCCGTTCCTGCCCTTTATCCCGCCCGACGCATAAAGGACGCTGCCCCGTTCTTACTGTAGCCACCTCACTCCGTTGAGGTGTAATGGGTGCGTTCGTCACGCCAAAGAAAAACGCCGCAGAGCGGGATTACTATAGCGAATCTCCGCGGCGGGCGCGGCGCAGGATCAGTGCGGCGAAGCGGAAGGGGACTCCACCGGGAACGCAAACGTGGCGGAGGGCGAAGCCGTATTGGCGGGCGCCGCAGCCGTAGCCGACACGACCGGGGTGGGCGTCGCCGTCGGACTCGGCGTGGGAGTTGGAGGCGGCGGGATGATGTTATCCCAATGATGGAGCGGAGCGCCGGCACCGCCGATTTCGTCGACGAGCGCCTGGCAACGCGCTTGAATCTTGTCCAAATCGGGAGGACCAAAGGGCTGTTCGGCTGTTCCGGGAAAGATCAGGTAGGTGACCTTCAAGTCGTTGACCGGACGATTATACGGCGTGGCCAGGCCATTGATTTCCTTGGCGATACGGAGTGACGCTTCGCCGACTTTGTCGTTAGGCCCGGTATCTCCCACGAGGGATGGATAAATGGCATCGCCAAAAATGACGACGGCGTAGTCCCCCACTCTGGGCCCTTCCTTGGCGTGCGCGAAAATGCTGGGGATGACGATGTAGGGGTCGGTCGCGCCAATCAAAAAGCTAAATTTCTTAAGCGATCCCACTTCATCGCGAAGCTGCTTGATCGCGAAGCTCAACTCCCGTTTTCGCTCCGCCGTAGTTGTTTTGGCTGCGGCCTCATCCTCATATTTACTCAACTTGCTTTCCGTAGCCGGAAGGTACGGATTGAGGGCGGGCGTCTTCTTGGCCCAGCGATAACTGGTGAAAGGTTTGAAATTCGTGCTCACGCCATGGCCACCTGGAACGCGGTCGCCATCCGAACCATCCGCGTCGACGTCCATATCGGCTTGAAGCAAAAGAGCCTTGCGATGGCTTTGCCCGTGACTCAGTTCAAGAACAGTCTGGCAGTCGTAGAAATTGTGTCGCGAAAGCAATTGATCGAGATGGCCGAGATTTTCGCGCAAAATCCTGGTCTTATTTGTGTAGAGAGAACCAAAGAGCGGCGAGACGGTTTCGGGGTTGAGCATGGCCGCCAGACCCGGGAGGACCATGGGTAATTGCGGACTGACCCGGGAAAGTTCTTCCATCGACTTGTTAGGCGCAGGCAGGCGCGCCCTCAGTTGCAGTTCAACCATGTAACTTTGCGGATCCGCTCTTTCGGTCGAGGCGTCAGCTCCAGGTGGCGTGTCGACCGTGGCATGCAGGGTGATGCCGTTGAACAATTTCGCCGTATCGATTTTGGTCGGGAGAACGGGCTGCCTCGTCGCCGAGGGTCCGGGCGAAGGGGTGTCAGTCACAGTCACGTCCGGCGGCGCGATGCGCTGCAAGCGTTCGAGTGAGATCCACCGATAAACGATGGCGGCGAAGATCAGGATGGCGCAAAGCAGAACGAGACGCCGCCACGTCCTGACACGGAGCTTTTGCACGGGTT
This sequence comes from Chthoniobacterales bacterium, assembly GCA_038230335.1. Lineage (GTDB taxonomy): Bacteria > Verrucomicrobiota > Verrucomicrobiia > Chthoniobacterales > UBA10450 > JBBRDU01. Next base: position 100,586 of record JBBRNL010000001.1, read on the forward strand.
TACTTTTTCAACCAGGCGAGCACGGCCATGACCATGCCGATGACACTGAGGATCGACATCATTCCGGCGGGCATGACTTTGCCCGTGGCGATGAAGTTCGGGATGAACCGGCCCGCCAGCAAAAGAGAAACAACCAGGGCGATCGCGAGAGCAACGGCTGGATTCCCCGGTAAAAGGAAGGCGGCGGTGAGTAGCAAAATGCCGGCAATGGCGCCGGAGACGAGCGAAATACTGCTGCCCGCCTTGAGATAGCCGATCAGCCCTCCGACGATGGTCAGGACGCCGAAGACGATGAAATAGATTTTTGCGGGACCCATCATGCGACTGGTCGCATTGGTAATCCAACTGTCGGGCACTGTCCAGCTTGGCGCGTCTACCCAAACGACGTCGCCATCCCGGACCGCCTAATTTCGCTTGCGTAAACAACGTGACAGCCAGAAGATCGCCGATATGGCAGGCGCGGATACGCGTTCCCGGTTCAACGCTTCACGAACCTTGGTGGCGGCAATTCTGTCGCTCGCGTTTCTTTGGACGCTCGCGTTGAGCGTTTCGCCTCAGTTACACGCGCGCTTTCACGCGGATGCTGGACAAGCTGAGCATCGTTGCGCAGCGACGCTGATCGCTTCGGGTAACTGCCATCATGTTGCGCCCGCACCGCTTCTCATTGGAACAGCGCCGCTTGTTCTTTCACCGACGATCGTAACGCTCAGACCCCAGTGGGTAGAGTCGCCGTTCCTCGAGGCCTGTGTTCTGGAACACGCGCCGCCTGTTTTCTCCTGACGCGTTAAGCCATCCCGCTACGGCGGGCGGCGGCTGCAACCGCGTTCTTAAAGCCGCTGCTAACGCGCGCGAACGCGCTTCCGATCAATGGGCAGAAGTTGCCCAGGTTTTTTCAGGAGTATCTGTGAATAAATTTATTTTCATCACATTGGCCATTTGTCCGATGAGCGCAGCCGTTGCGCAGGGTCTGGCAGCGGAGTCCACGTCGCCCGTTGCCTCAGCCCAACCAAGCTCCCCGGCGGCGGCCGCGAGCGATGTCGAGTTGCTCCGGCAACAAGTGCAGTTGCTTACCGACACAGTGAAGTCTCTGCAGCAACAGGTGAAGGATCAGCAGGCCACGCTGGAGCGGGCCAACATCGCGGGAGCCCCGGTTCTGCCGGCAAATCCCGCAACGGCTGGCTCGCCGCCTCCTGCGGAAACCAAAGTGGCGGCGCCTTCGCTCATTCCGACGGAAGACGCGTCGGTCGTGACATCGTCCGGTGCGGCCAGGGGTGCTCCAGCAGGAGCGGGACCGGGCATCGATGCCAACGGCGCAGCCTTACCGGGAGCGTTTCCAACGGACGATAACGCCGTGGTCGCTGCGACGGAGGCGTCGACAATTTCTTCGCCCGGCTCATCGCTAACGGCGCCGATTACGATCGGTGGGGGCAAGAACTATATGAACATCTCGTTCGATGGACAGTTCGCCCTCGCTTACTCACGCGATCCGCACCTTGATCGCGTGGAGGTGGGCGATCACGATCCACAACAGCGCGGCTTCAACGCGAGAAACATCGAGCTCGCCTTCGACGGCGCGGTCGACCCGTACTTTGAGGGATTCGCCAATATCGTTTTCAAGCTTGATAACGACAACGCCACGGAGGTCGAAGCGGAGGAAGCATTCTTGCAAACCACGAATTTGCCATTCAATCTCCAGCTCAAGGCTGGGCAATTCTTCGCTGCCTTCGGGCGCATCAATCCAACGCATCCGCACACATGGGATTTCGCCGACGCCCCGCTCGTGCACGGCCGGCTCCTCGGTCCGGATGGTTTGCGCGGAGTCGGCGCGCAGGTTTCCTGGACCCTGCCCGTCTCCTGGTATTCGCAATTATTGTTAGGCGTACAGAATGGGCGCGGTGGGACTGGATTCTCTTTTCGTAATCCGGGAAGTGACGGCCTTTTCTTCGATCGGCGCACAACCGATCGCGAGGCGCGCGGGCTGCAGGACTTTGTCTGGATCCCGCGCTGGGAAAACTCCTTCGACCTATCCCCTACTCAGGTGGTTTTGGCGGGGGTGTCCGGCGCCTTTGGTTCGAACGACACGGGCGCGAACACGCGCACCCAGATTTATGGGGCCGATTTCCTGTATAAATGGAAGAGCTCGAATGCGGAAGGAGGGTTTCCCTTTGTGAAATGGCAGACGGAAGCGATGTATCGCCGATTCGAGGCGGGTCGCGGAATCGATAACACCTTTCCGGTTTCGGAGACGTTTCATGATTGGGGTATGTATTCGCAGGTGCTCTGGGGATTCAAGAAGGGTTGGGTCGCCGGCGTGCGCGGCGATTATCTGCACATGACCGACTCGGAGTTTACGGTGGACAGCGAACGCCAGACCCGATCCCGCGTTAGCGCGAATCTGACCTGGTATCCGACGGAATTCTCCAAGCTCCGTCTGCAATATAATCACGATTTCTTTGAGGAAAACTTTTACCTGCGCGGTCGGGACGTTGATTCCGTCTTTCTGCAATTCGAATTCATCCTGGGCGCGCACGGCGCCCACAAATTTTAACCAACAATTCACATGAAGAAACACATCATTACCTTTCTGACGCTACTGGCCGCGCTGGTCCCTTCGACATACGCCAAGCTAAACGTCGTGGCCACCCTCCCCGATTACGGCTCGCTCGCACGCGACGTCGGCGGCGACCTGGTCACGGTCAGCGTCATGGCTAAACCGACTGAAGATCCGCACTTCGTGGACGCCCGCCCGAGCTTCGTCGTGCAATTGCGCACGGCGGATGTGCTCGTGGAAGGGGGCGCAGAACTTGAGATCGGCTGGCTGCCTCCCCTCCTCCAAAATGCGCGTAATCCAAAAATCGAAGCGGGCAAACCCGGGCGCATCGTGGCTGCGCAGGGCATTCGCCTGATGAATATTCCGGCCAGCGCGACGCGCGCGGCCGGTGACGTGCATTCCTTGGGTAACCCGCATTTCATGACCGATCCGATCATCGCCAAAGCGGTCGCGCAACATATCGCGCAGGCCTTCTCGGCGATCGACGCGGCCAATGCCGCGACTTACCAAGGCAATTACAAAAAATTCGAAGCGGCCATTAACGCGAAGCTACAGGAATGGGGAACAGCCATGTTGCCGTTCAAGGGACAAAACATCGTGGCCTATCACGATTCCTGGCCTTATTTCGCGCATCGCTTCGGCCTTGGTATCGAAACCTTCCTCGAACCGAAACCGGGTATTCCGCCATCGCCGTCGCATCTGGCCGAGGTGATTGCCCAGATCAAGGCGCAAAAGATGAAAGCGATCATCGTGGAGCCGTTTCACGATCGAAAAATCGCGGAGCGCGCGGCCAGCGCGACGGGCGCGAAGGTGGTCGACTTTGCGCAATATCCGGGGGCCCTGCCCAACACGGATTCTTATATAAAATTAATGGACGCGCTGGTTGCGCGACTGAGCGCGGCTATGAAATGAAGATGGTGGAATTCGATCGCAGGCGGAGCGGGCGCCCCAGCACGGTCTTCTAAGAGAGTTAAAAAAAATTATGTGGGATGTCATGTTTTGGCCGATCGTGGCCTGCGTTCTTTTGCCGTGGTTGTTGGTGTACCTGGGGCTGCACGTTGTGCAGCGCGGCATTATCTTCATCGATATTGCCATGGCGCAGATGGCGTCGTTAGGCATTTGCGTTGCCTTGTTGTTCCATGTCGATCTCCACAGCTGGATCACGTTTGTCATTGCTCTGGGCTTTACGCTCGTGGGCGCAGCGATCTTTTCCTTAACCGGTAAACGTACCAGTCAGGTTCCGCAGGAGGCCATCATCGGAATCGCCTACGTGGTGGCGGCGGCCGCCGCCGTCCTGCTTTTGAGCCGCGCCGCCGAAGGAGACGAAGAGATCAAGCAGATGCTGGTGGGAAACATCCTTCTCGTCTCGCTCTCGGATGTGTGGACCTGTTTCGCGGTCTTCCTCGCGGTGGGTGTCTTTCATTTTGCGATGCGCCGCAATTTCCTCCGCGTCTCCTTTGATCGGGCCGGGGCGGAACAGGCCGGATTACGCGTGCGTTGGTGGGACTTTCTTTTCTATGCGCTGTTTGGCCTGGTCGTGACGATCTTTGTCCGCATCGCCGGCGTCCTGCTCGTGTTTAGTTACCTGATTGTGCCGGCGGTTTGCGGCATCAACCTGGCCAGTCGAATGGGAAATCGCCTGCTCATTGGATGGATCATCGCGCTGGCCGGCGGCGTCGGCGGTTTGTTCGCCTCCTTCTGGTGGGATCTGCCCTCCGGCGCGGCCATTGTTTGCACGTTTGGCGCGCTCCTCGTGCTCACATCATTTGCCACTGTGCTGCGAAGGCGCGTCCCTTCCGGGTAGCGGCCGCGTCTCGCGTGCTGGTTTCGGCGTCGTCGCCCGCACGCGAGACGCATGCGCCCCCCAGAAGTTACGAGTCGTCGGCGAAATGTAGTGTAATATTTTTCCGTGCACTCGTTTCACTATCGCGACGGAACGCTCTTCTGCGAGGGGGTGGATCTGCGCCATGCCGTGGAGAAGTTCGGCACGCCGCTCTATATATATAGCGAAGGGACGATCCTGGATCACTATCACCGGCTCGATGCTGCGCTCGGGCCGATCGAACATTTGATTTGTTATGCGGTCAAAGCGAATTCCAACGGCGCAATTCTAAAATCGTTGGCCCAGGCCGGCGCCGGATTCGACATTGTTTCGGGAGGCGAACTGTTCCGGGTCATTGCCGCAGGGGGCGATGCGTCCAAATGCACTTTTGCCGGTGTCGGGAAATCGCGCGAAGAAATCGAATATGCGCTGGATCAGCGTGTGCACAGCTTCAACGTCGAGAGTGAAGCCGAATTGGCCTACATCGATCAGATTGCGGCTGCGAAGAATCTGCGCGCGCGGATCGCCCTCCGGGCCAATCCGGACGTCGACGCGCATACACACGAATATATCTCGACGGGTTCGCGCGATAACAAATTCGGCATCGCGCTCGATCGGCTGGGAGCAACCTACGAAGCGGCCGCGAAGATGCGGCACATCGAGATTGTCGGCGTGCAAATGCATATCGGCTCCCAAATTACCGAGGCTGGGCCGTTCGCCGATGCCGTGCGCAAGATTTCACCCATCGTGCGTGATCTGAGATCTCGCTATGGCATCGAGTTTTTCAGCATCGGTGGAGGACTGGGCATTGTTTATCAGGCATCCATCGCCAGTGGCAGCGGCGACTGGTGGGACGCGCAGTCGGCGCGGACCCATGCGCAGCTCTCCATCCAGGATTACGTCGATGCGTTGCTGAAGCCGCTTAGCGAATTGCAATTAAAGATCTTTCTGGAGCCCGGCCGTTTGCTCGTCGGCAATGCCGGGGTCCTGCTCACGCGGGTCCGATACATTAAGACGGCCGGCCAGAAGAAGTTCACTATTGTGGATGCGGGCATGAACGATCTGATCCGGCCGGCGCTTTATCACAGCTATCACGAGATTGTGCCGGTGAAGGAAGCGGCTTCAGGAGCCCTGCTGGAAAAGGTCGATGTGGTCGGTCCGGTGTGCGAGAGCGGAGATTTTTTTGCGCTCGATCGGGAGATGCCGCAAGTGCGTGAGGGGGACCTGCTGGCCATCATGAGCGCGGGCGCGTACGGATTTGTCATGGCGTCGAACTACAATTCGCGTCCGCTGCCGGCCGAGGTGCTGGTGCGGGGAGACAAGTTCGCCCTGATTCGAAAACGGCAGGGGCTGGAGGAACTGGCGCGCGATGAGGTGGAAGCGGATTGGTGAATCTTCGAGGTGGAATGCTGAAAATCGATCCGGAAGAATTTGCCACGGACTTACACGGATCAACACGGATAAGAAGGGACCGATCTAAATTCCGGAATCCGTGTCAATCTGTGATCTTAACGTCGCCCTCGGAGAGGCCGATCCACCCTTGGCACGGACGGTGGAACGCGATCTCCGAGCGCGGAATCGGCCCAGACCAAAGGCCGTGGCGAAGCGGGGTGAAATTCACCCTGCCCCTTGCAGATTTTCGGTTTCTGCATAATTAATGCTGCTGTCATAATTGCCATGCGTTTTCCCCGTATTTTACTGATATTCGTCCTTTTACTGGCGTTTTCCGCCCGTGCCCACGCCGTCACGAACAACAACGAGTGGATCCTGCTTGTGGGGGGGCCTTCCATCCACCAGTGGGAGCAATATAAGGCTCAGCCGCACGACCATTGGTGGGCTAACTTCGTGCACGCCGCCCGTTTACGCACGGATCAGCTGCGGCTGGAACTGGGTCCCGATGCCAAGATTACCTGGCTAGTCTATAAACAAGGGTATATCGATCGCGCCTCCCAGGAACATCAGGATTTGCTCAGCCATATCGAATCGGTCCGCGATAAATCCCATCTCAACCTCGTCTGGTTTAACCGCGGCCCGGAAGTGATCAATTACCTCAACGGCGGCCAAAACCGGGAGCGGGTGAAAGTCGCGGGGTTCGAGTATTTCGGTCATTCGAACAAGGCCTGTTTCATGTTCGACTACTCGAGCAATCTGGACAGCGCATCCAAGTCGTGGCTGCACGAATCTGACTTAACGAAGATCGACCGCCGTATTTTTGCGCACGGCGTCTATGCGAAAAGCTGGGGTTGCCACACGGGCGAGGAGATGTCGAAAAAATGGTACGCTGCGACCGGGACACATTTGATTGGGGCCATGGGCAAGACGCAGTTCATGATGGAAGAACTGCCCATTCTCAGTTCTCAGGACGGGCGCTGGGTAAATTAATTTCGGATTTGGGATTTCAGATTTCAGATTAACATCGCAGGGATGCGATGACCCTGACTGAACTTTCACGACTTTATCATCAGCCCCTCTTCGACTTGATGTCGCAGAGTCGTGCCGTGCATCTGGAGCATTGGCGCGGGGAAGAAGTGCAGAGATGCACCCTGCTCAGCATCAAGACGGGCGGATGCAGCGAAGATTGCGCGTATTGCGCGCAGAGTGCGCATCATTCCACCGGGCTGGAGCGCGAAGAACTGATGCCGGTCGACGCGATCATGGATGCGGCGCGGCAAGCCAGGCGTCAGGGGGCGACCCGCTTTTGCATGGGAGCAGCGTGGAGAGGAGTACGAGACGGCACGGCCAAGTTCGAGCAGGTTTTGGAAACGATCCGTGAGGTGAGCGAACTTGGGATGGAAGTTTGCGTGACTCTCGGCCAGATCGGACCGACCGAAGCGCGCAAATTGAAAGAGGCTGGAGTGACGGCCTACAATCACAATATCGATACCTCGCCGGAGTTTTACCCGGAAATCGTGAGCACCCATACCTTTCAGGACCGTCTTGATACGATTGCGGCCGTACAGGGGAGCGGGATGTCGGTTTGTTGCGGCGGCATTATTGGCATGGGGGAAACAGAGGAAGACCGTCTGCGCATGCTGGAAGTCTTGTGCAATCTGGACCCGCCCCCGGAGAGCGTGCCGATCAACTGCCTGATGGCCATGCCAGGAACACCGCTGGCCGAGGAAGCGACGGTCGATGTTTTTCAACTCGTTAGGCTGATCGCGGTGACGCGGATTTCTTTGCCGGGCGCGCGTGTTCGGTTGGCCGCCGGCCGGACCCGTCTCTCGCGCGAGGGGCAGGCCCTTTGTTTTTTTGCCGGCGCGAATTCGATCTTTTATGGCGACAAACTGCTGACGGCGAAGAATCCGGCAGCCGACGCAGACGTGGCGCTCTTGCGGGAGCTTGGGCTGCAGGTCGGACAAATCGCTCGCACGGAGGGCACAAAGGTCACAGAGGAGCGCGAATTCTCCTCGCAGCCTTCGTGACCTTTGCGGCCTCGTTGCAAGAATCTCCCCCTAGTTTCGCATTGACCGGGACGGCTAATCCTTCTTAACTATTCTTGATGAAAATCCTCCTGGCCTGCCTGATGTGCATGGTTCTCAATGCCACCCAATGTTTTGCGATCGATGGCGGACCATGGGGAGGTACCGGCGGTCAAGTGACTGTCACGGGTACGTATGCCGGGGTGCTGGTGCCGCTTCCCACCGTTTTAGCCCCGGGCCCCCCCCCGGTTACTTCAACGGACAATTCTCTCGCGCTTTTTACTCTGATTATTCCGCAAAATGGGCTGGCCACCGGAACCTCGGCAGTTTTCCGCAACGGATTTTTTTATTCAGGGCAAATCCTGGGCTCGGCGGACCCCGATTCGGCCAGATTGACAGGTCTGGTTAATGCAGAATTCAATCAAGACAGACAGACAGGGACTACCACTGTAACCGAGCACTACGAAGCGAACGGTCAGTTTACCAACGCTAAAATCACATCCGATCAGACTACCTCCAAGGCCGCTCCCGCTCGAATCAGAGGAAAGGCCTCCATCACCTATGCCCTTGGAGCCAATGCGACTGATTCCTTGAGAGGCGACAGTGGCGGTCCGATCCAATACAAGATTCGTGGCTTCAAACAGTCTCAGGCAACGAGTTAATTTTTAACTAACTCTTCTGCGCGCCCTACCTAATCAATCCGCGGGGCGCAGAGGTTCGGGATTCTCCGTCCTCGAACTCTTTATCGTCATTGTCATCATCGCGATTCTGGCGACCCTCCTGGTCCCGGTGTTTTCCCATATGCGCGCCCGGGGCCAGAGAGTGCAGTGCATGGCTAATCTGCGTAATCTCTATGCCGCGGCCGAATTGTATGTGCAACAAAACGGAAGCTGGCCGCAGATTCCGACGGCCGACGACTCGGATGCGGCCGAACAGCTCTACGCCAAAAACTGGATCAACGCGCTGAGTCCTTTTGGCCCGACCCAGAAAACCTGGATCTGTCCCACCATCCAGTCACTCCTGCAGAATCCTGATCTCTCCAAACCGGAAAATGTGCGGGTGGATTTTATCGCGACGGCATTCGACGACAAACCGACGACGCCGCATCAGTGGCCACGCCAGCCGTGGTTTGCCGAAGTCGGAGATGTCCACGGCAATGGAAATCTAATTATCTTTACGGATGGCAGCATTAGCGATCTCAAGACGGTCGCGCAGGCGGCGGGAGCGCATTAGCGCAGTGCCGCGATCATCCCCGGCATTGTCATCCTGAGCCAGCGGAGACGGCGAAGGATCTCGCAGGCGCGCTGACGATCACGCAAATTACATCGCGTGACGCCGTTTGAATAGGTGGGATCCCTCGCGCGCGCTCGGGATGACAGGACGTACCAAGTTAATTCAGCAAAGAAAAACGAGCTGAGCGTGGCGGTTAGACTCTGAGGGCTTTGAAGTAAACTCGCTCCCGCTCAATTTCCGCGCCGCGACTCACGAAGAAATCGCGCAACTCGTGGGTGTAGTACCCGCCATTCTGCCCCGGATTCAGTCCGAAAAAGACGTCACCCTCGGGTGCGAGATGGCGTGACAAGTCCTTTAAAAAAAAATCCCATTGGGGCGGACCCCACAGGGATTTGTCGACATTGCGATTGAAGCCAGTCGAGAACGCCGTGATCAAATGGAACTTGTGCCCGAGATCAGGCAGCGGTTCGAACGCTTTGATTTCCCAGGTCCGTCGCTCTACCCCGAACAGGTCGACCAGTTCACGGAAAAGCGGGAAGCCGTCGATGTCGAGACCAAGGCAGCGATGTCCGAGCTGTTGCGATATATAAAGGAAGAAGCCGCCGCCGCATCCAAGGTCCAGGATGTCCCGGGGGGCCGATCGCTGCAGATGCAAATCCTGCACGCGTTCGATGTTCGTCTTCATCCATTTCTCCACGTCCGCGTATTTGGAGACCTGGACGGGAGAAGAAGCATAACGCGTCTGGATATCCCGGATGCGCGCTTGATCGAGGCGATCGAGCAACGGGCGAAGGGGAATCGGATGAAGCTTGCGCCGGAACCTGCGCTTAGCCCGGAGGTGAGACTCGCCCCGGAAGAGTTTTACGATTTTATGCGCGAGATTCACCCGTGCCGAATTGCTAACCGCGGATGCCGCGGATGTCACGGATTCAAAAACGGCTGGATGGCAGGCGGAGCGCCCGCCCGACAATTGGAAGAGGTCAGCGGTCATAGACCGCCGCTACAGAAGAAGGAAAGGAAAGCGGCGACGATTCGTGGACCGTCGCCGCTGTTGACCAACGATTATTTACTCTGCACGTCGTGCATTTCTTTCATCGCGTTGTGCATGTCCTCATGAGCTTTTTTCATGTCATCCGCTTTCTTTTGCTGTTCCGGAGTCAGCAGAGGACGGATCTGTGACATGGTACTCTCCATGACGGCCTTCGCCTTCTGCATGGCCTCCTGATGAATCGCCATCATCTGTGGTTTGGCCTGATCGAGGATCGGTTGAACTTTCGCCTTTTGGTCGGGCGTCAGGTTTAAGGTTTCAGCGACGTGGTCGAGCGGGCCGCCGTGGCCATGGAATTCGCCACCAGGCCCGCCGGGCCCGTGAGGACCGTGCTCTGGTTCGGCCCAAGCCGAGCTGCCCACGGCGATCGCGCTAATTGCTATGAATGTAAGTAGGTTTCGTTTCATTTTTTGATTTTGTTTGGTGTTCGGATGCCTGTCTCTGCACCCGTTGTAATGGTGGTGACCGATAAAGACGTAGGCCGGTTACAAGAATCTGTCTTGCGCCTTTAAGGGGTAGAAGCAAACGCCCAACGCTCAATTGAAGAGAACAGTGGTCTTCCGTCGTGTCCTTTGCGGCCTTTGTGCGAGGCATCCCTTGCTACCGCCGCGTTCGTTTGTCGGATAGAGCTTGCTCTCGATTTAGGGCGAATAAAGTTGTAACCAGAAGGCACCGCGCCCGGTCATTTCGGCTGGTGTGGATGCATTTTCGACGACATGGATGATTCTGATGCAGGCGCGCTGGTTCGAGCTGCGCTCTTGCATGACGACGCGGCCGCTCGCGCTTTGGTGCAGAAGCTCTATCCACTGGTGGCAAAGGTGGTTCGGTCGCATCGGCCGCGCCGGACGGCGGAGGAGGATCTTTGCCAGATGATTTTTATTAAGATGTTTCAAAAACTGTCTCAATTTTCCGGCAAAGTGCCGCTGGAACACTGGGTCTCGCGCATTGCGGTCAATACCTGCCTCAATCAGATCGAATCGGAACGCGTGCGGCCCGAGTTACGCCACGCCGATCTGAGCGAAGAACAGGTGGCCATGGTTGAGGCGTTGGCCGTGACTTCGGAAGAACTGGCGCCGGACAAGAAGTTTGCGTCACGACAGCTGGTTGAGCATCTTTTGACGGTGCTAAAACCGGCCGAACGCCTGGTCATTAATCTACTGTATCTGGAAGGTCGTTCGGTCGAAGAAATACGAAAGATAACCGGATGGAGCGGGGCGCTGGTCAAAGTGCGGGCCTTTCGAGCGCGACAGAAAATGAAGCAGCAACTTGGAAGGATCAAAACGACGGCATGAGTGATCGGGGCAAAGATCTTGATCGATTGTTCCGCTCCGCCGCGGAGGCCAGCGAGGAGATCCCCGCTGTTCCGCCGTTTGGCTTCGAAACGCGCGTCGTGGCGCTGTGGCGTTCCGGAACGAATTCGGCCAACGGCTTAAGCGGCCTGCTGCGACGGGTGGCGCTCGTATCGGCCGTGATCATGGTGTTGTCGACTATTGCGGCCGTGCGTGAACTTCGGCAAAACCGCGAGATCGGAGATCTGGTGACGAACGAGTACGCGATCGCCGATTCCGCAATTCAGAAAGAATGTTTGAAGTGAACCGCTCGTTGCAAGGAAAGCTGATCGCGGGCTTCATTCTGGTCTTTCTGGCCGGGGCGATGACCGGAGTGTTTTTTGCTGCCATGCACGCGCGCCATATCTTTATTGGATCTCATCAGCCGGATTTAGTGGCCTCGCGGATGAAAGACCGGTTAAGAGCAGAGTTGAAACTGACCCCCGAGCAAGAAGCGAAAATATCTCCGATCGTGGACAAAATGGCCGCGCAGCTCGAACAGATCAGGATAGAGACGGGCCGCCGCGTTCATCAAACATTCATGGACGCGCACCGTGACATGGCCGCGAATGTGACGGAGGAGCAGCGCAAGAAATTACAGCAAATGGAAGAGCGCCATCATGCGTTCCATATTCTGCACGGAGGCCATGGCCCGCCGCCAGGGGAGATGCTGCCTTAGGCCACAGAACTCGTTAGCCCGGCTCTCCTATTTGTCATCTCGATCGCGCAGGCGAAGAGGGATCTCCCATTCGCGTTGATGATCACGCTCTTTCAACTTGTGTGACCTTGGCGCTGTGGGTGAGATCCTTCGCCGTCTGCGCTGGCTCAGGATGACAGAGATTGCGGTGGAGGGACGACGTAGCGCGACATCCCCCTACCGGAAGATTCCATTCTCGAAGAAAACGTAATCCCGCTCGAGCGTGGCACCGCGGCCGCGAAAGAGATCTCGAACTTCATTGGGGTAATATCGAGTCACTTTCCCTGAGTTGATTTCGAAGAAGACCTGACCGCCGGGTTTCAGACGTCCGCTAATGTCGTCGAGGAAGAAATTCCATTCCCGCACTCCCCAGACCTGTTGGTCGGCGCGGTCGCGGTTGAAGCGGGTGGAGAACGCGGTGATGAGATCGAATTTTCTATCGAAGGCGGGAAGTGATCGAAAAGGCTCGATCGTGCAAACGACACGGGGCACGTCGAGAAGGCTTGTCAGTTCCTGGAAGAGAGGGAATTCGTCGACATCCAATCCGACACCGGAATGGCCGTATTGCCGGGCGATGAACAGAAAGAATCCGCCGCCGCATCCGAGGTCGAGAATTTCCCTGGGCGGGACGCGATGCAACTGGAGGTCGTGAACCTTGGCGACATGTCGTTTTAACCACCGCGCGACGTCGGCATACTTGGCGTAATTGAGAGGAGAAGACGCATACCGCTGTTGCATCTCGCGCAATCGATTCTGGTCGATGCACGCGAGAAGCGGCTCAATGGGAATGGGAGAAGCCCGGCGACGTAGGGCCCGCCAGCTCCGGCGATACGTTTCCCGCGAAATAAGTTTTGCGATCTTGTGCGAAAGCTTCATGGAACGGCGTGTCTGCGCGTCTCTATGATTGCACGGGCTCTTCGAACGCTTGCGCGATTTCGCGAAGCAAGCCCGGACCGCGGAAAACGTAGCCCGTGTAAACCTGGAGGAGAGAGGCTCCGGCCTCGATTTTCTCGCGAGCGGACGGTGCGTCGGAAATTCCTCCGCAACCGATCACCGGGATCGACGATTTGGCGACGATCGCGCCGATCAACGCAGTCGATTTTTGCCGTAAAGGAGCGCCACTGAGGCCGCCGGCTTGATCACGTTCCGGCGCAATAACCGAATGATCGAGCGTGGTATTGGTGGCGATGATGGCGGCGACCTGATGAGCCTCGCAGGCCGCCACGACCTCATCGAGTTCGCCGGGTGACAGGTCGGGTGAGATCTTGACCACGATGGGCTTGGCTGACCGATTCTCTTCCTGCACAGCGCGCAAGAGAATGGAAAGCGACTCGCTCGCCTGCAACGACCGCAAACCGGGGGTGTTAGGCGAACTCACATTCAAAACGATGTAGTCGGCAAAATTGCGAAGGCGTCGGAAGGAATGCAGATAGTCGGCCGGCGCCTGGTCCAGCGGCGTGACCTTCGATTTGCCGATATTGATGCCAACCGGAACGCCGGGCCAGCGTCCGCTCTCGCGTAACTGGCGCAGCCGGTTAGCCACCATATCAGCGCCATCATTATTGAAACCAAGGCGATTGATCAGAGCCTGCGACTGAGAAAAGCGGAACAGGCGCGGCCGTGTAGAACCGGGCTGGGCCCTGGCGGTAACGGTGCCGATCTCGATGAACCCGAAACCGAGGGCGGCCCAGGCAGGCAGAGCCAGGCCATTCTTGTCGAATCCGGCAGCGAGGCCGATGGGGTTGGAAAAAGTGACTCCAAAAACCGTGCGCGGATTTTCGTTCGGGCGAAAACGGCGCAGCAGAGCGAGGACCGGGTCGAGGGAGGACGCCCGTCGCAGCGAACCGAGCGCTAGGTTGTGGGCGGTTTCCGGATCGAGCAAAAAAAGCAAAGGCCTAACGACTCGCTCGTAAAAGGCGTCGGTGCTCATTTTCCGATGCAAAACTGCCCGAAGACAGAATCCAGAATTTGCTCGTGATCGACCGCGCCAATGATTTGGCCAATGGCTCGAAGTGCCTCTCTAATGTCGACGGCATAGCAATCCGGCGTGAGTCCCATCGTGAACGCCTGCTCGACCCGCGCGCAGGATTCCAAAGCGCGCCGCAGGCAATCGCGATGCCGAGCGTTGATGGCGACCGCGTTTTCGGGCTGCAAGTTTCCGCTCGTCATTCGCGCGATCATTTCATTTTCCAGCTCGTGCATACCGGCCCCGGTGACGCATGAGATTCGGACAGCGTCTGTGGCTGCCCAGTCGGCATGTTCCGGCAGATCGCATTTGTTTAAGACGATCATTGCAACGCACCCGTTGCGGGGTCCATCGAAGGGCACGGGTTTCGGGATGCTCCGATCGGTCACGTAAAGGCTGAGATCGGCCTGCTCCAGCGATCGTTCTGTTCGCGCCATTCCTTCCCGTTCGACGGCATCGCCGGGTTCCCGTAACCCGGCCGTATCGAGAAGACGGACGGACACTCCCTGGAGGTTGATGGCTTCTTCGACCGTATCCCGGGTTGTGCCATGCGATTCACTGACGATGGCGCGATCGTATCCGAGCAGGCGATTGAGCAGACTGGACTTCCCTGCGTTGGTCGGGCCATAGATGACGACGCGGACTCCCTCGCGCAGGATTCGCCCACGGTCGGCCGTGGCGAGCAGATCCGAAATCTTGTCGACAATCGATTTCAGGCGCGCGCGCAACTTGTCTCCTTCATCGGGAAGGATGTCCTCGTCCGCGAAATCCATGGAAGCTTCCACATGCGCAAGCAAAGCAACCAACTCATCGCGAAGGGCGGAAATGCTGCGGCCCAGACGTCCCTGCAGTTGTTCGGTGGCCGAGCGCAACGCGAGATCGGTTTTGGCGCGAATCAAATCGATGACCGCCTCGGCCTGGGTCAGGTCCATCTTGCCATGAAGGAAGGCGCGCTCGGTGAACTCCCCGGGTTGCGCTGGGCGCGCGCCGGCGCGCAGGCAGAGTTCCAGGATCCGGGCCGGCACGAGCGTCCCACCGTGGCAGCTAATCTCGACCAGGTCTTCGCCGGTGTAACTGGCCGGGGCGCGGTGGACACTCAGCAGAACTTCGTCAATCAGCGTGGCGTCATCCACGATGACTCCAAAATGCTGGAGGCGCGGTGGAAATTCGGACGGTTTAATCGCGCCGCGAAAAAAGGTATCGGCGACGGCCACGGCTCCGGAACCGCTCAGGCGCACAATCGCAATGGCTCCTTCCCCCGGAGGGGTGGAAATCGCGACGATGGTATCCCCAGCCGCGGGCGAATGTCCTTTCGCCGTCAACTCGGCAGGTCCTTGGGCAGAACTTCCCTCATAGCCGCGATGCATTTTTCGTTTTGTTCCATCGTTCCAACCGAAACGCGGATCCAGGAAGCAAGTTGGTAGCCTTTGAGAGGCCGCACGATCATTTTGCGGGCGAGGAGTTGCTTAAACACAACCTGTCCATCACCTACTTCAACCATCACGAAATTTCCGCGACTGGGCACAAACCGAAGACCCATTTCAACGAATTGTTTTTCGAAATAAGCGCGACCTTCGTCGACGAGCCTTTTGCTCCGTGACTGGTGCTCTTCATCTTTCAGCGCGGCCAGTGCGGCTAGCTGGCCGATGCCATTCACGTTAAACGGCTGCCGCGTTTTTTGCAGGACGGCGATAAGGTCGCGCGGCGCGAGTCCGTAGCCGACACGCAAGCCGGCCAATCCATGAATTTTGGAAAAAGTTCGCAGGACAATCGTGTTTCGACCGTCCCGCACATAACGAAGCGTGTCCGGCGGATCATCGAGGAATTCGAAATAAGCTTCATCGAAAACGGTGACGACATTTTCCGGAACCCGCGACATGAAAAGATCGATCGCCTTTTGCGACACCAGTGTGCCGGTGGGGTTGTTCGGGTTGGCGATGAAAATCAGTCGTGTCTTCGGGGTGATCGCCTCGAGCATGGCCTCCAAATGATGCTGGTAGTCCGGGCTAGGCGTCTCAACCGTGTCTGCCCCAAACAACCGGGCGATCAGTTTGTATGCGATGAAAGCATGCTCCGAAGTAATGACATGATCGCCGGGACGGAGAAATCCGTGTCCAAGAAACTCGATGATTTCGTTGGAACCGGTTCCCAGGATGATGTTTTCGCGCGCCAGGCCAAGGCGGGCGGCCAGTGCCTCTCGTAGATAGAAAGCCCCGCCATCGGGATAAAGCTGTGCCGTATTGATGGCATCGCGGATGGCAGTTATGGCAGCGGGCGACGGGCCCAGAGGATTTTCGTTCGAAGCCAACTTAATGATGTCGTGCGCCTCGACGCCCAGTTCACGGGCGGTTTCTTCAATCGGTTTGCCCGGCTCGTAAACAGCGAGATCACGCAACTGCGGGTTGGCCAGATCCCAAATCGATTCCATCGTGGCGAACTTATGCGAAAATCGCGCGAAGAACAGCATCTCCGCGCGGCCGGAGAGTTCGCCGAAAGCCAGCGCCGGCGGATGCTGTGGTCGCCCGAAAAAGCTGTTCACGACAGAGGTTCTGGCGGAACGTTTGCGGCGTTATGGACAGCTTTCATTTTCTTGCTGACGTCAAATTATTCGGCATCGCGTTCAATTTTTGGAAAATCATCGGCTGGAGCGGCAGCCTGATCTTCGGTTTGCGCTTCCTCATCCAGTGGATCGCATCGGAACGTGCGCGCACCAGCGTCATCCCGGTGGGCTTTTGGGAATGCAGTGCCATTGGGTCATTCCTCTTGCTGGCCTACTTTTCCATTTACCGGCACGATTCGGTCGGCGTTTTGCAAAGCCTGCTGCCTCTCCCAATCTACCTGCGGAATCTTTACTTCCGCTACACGCATCACGAGGCCACCCATCCCGGGGCGGCGCCGCGAGCGGAAGAGTAGATTTACGTGCCGCTCGGAAAGTCGTAATCTAAGCATGGCCCTCAGGCCTCATGATTTACCTGGATAACAACGCGACGACGCAGATTGATCCGGCAGCCGTCGAGGAGATGCTGCCATTTCTGACAACGTCATACGCGAATCCTTCGAGCGGCTACCAGTGCGCCATGCAGGTGCGGCGAGCGATGGAACGGGCGCGGGAAAGGTTAGCGGTGACTCTCGGATGTAATCCTTCGGAAATTGTCTTTACGAGCGGAGGAACGGAATCAAATAACACCGCGATCAACTCAGCGCTGCAATTCGAGCCGCGCGGAAAACATATCGTCACCACTGCGGTGGAACACAGCGCGGTTCGCCGACATTGCCAGGAGCTGGCCAAACGCGGCTGCGCAGTGACTTACCTCGGAGTGGACGTGAACGGCAACGTGGATGAAGCGGATTTGGAGAAAGCCATTCGGCCCGAGACCGCGGTGGTGTCCGTCATGTGGGCAAACAATGAGACAGGGGTGGTGTTTCCGGTGGAGAGGATCGCTGAGATTTGTCGCCGGAAGAACGTCTTGTTTCACACGGACGCGGTACAGGTGATAGGGAAGATTGCGCTGCGCATGGAGGCGGCGGCCGTCAGTTTTCTGTCGCTGTCGGCACACAAATTCCACGGACCGAAAGGGGTTGGCGCTCTCTATATTAACAAAGGAGCAAGGTTCCAGCCGTCGCTCATTGGCGGATCGCACGAGAGCGGCCGGCGTGCTGGGACCGAGAATGTCGCGTCTATTGTCGGGCTCGGGAAAGCAGCCGAAAGCGCGGGCGCCAAGATATTGGAGGAGCAAAAGCGAATCGGCGCGATGCGCGATCGATTCGAGACCACCCTTTTGAAGCGGATTCCCGACACGACCATCAACGGTGCCGGGGGGACCCGCCTGTCGAGCACCACGAGTGTCTCCTTCGACCGCGTCGAGTCGCAGGCGGCCCTGATGTTGCTGGATCGCTACGGCCTTTGCTGTTCGGCCGGTTCCGCCTGTCGGACGGGTTCTGCGGATGCCTCGCATGTCCTCAAAGCGATGCATTTAAGTGACGAGCGGGCGCGGTCGACTCTTCGCTTCTCTTTCAGTCGACTGAATTCCGAGGCGGATCTGGAAAAAGCCTGCGACCTAGTTCCAAGCGTGATCGACAAACTGCGAAAACTGCAGTCGCCGATCGATCAGTTGACGCCGATCCGTTAAGGTCGCGGAGCGCGACGGCGCAGTAAGGTGAAGGCGCCGCAGGAGAGAACGATCAGGGCCGTCACGTTCGGTTCCGGCACAGGGGCCGCGGATTGCACAATAGCCCACTCCTCAAAACCGCCTTCGGTCGAACCATCAGCGGCCGCCTGGTCGCCGAAACGGGCGAACATATAAACGTAATCCGTCGGCGCGGCGCCAGAGAAGTCGGCCGCTGGAATATAGGCATACATGTCACCGGAACCGCTGCCATGATTCCGGCTCGCATCGAGCAGGACGAAAGTATCTCCGGCGCCGTCCAGGCTGTAGCGCAAAGCTCCGAGCGAACTGACATTCGTGGTCGTCTGGCTGGCAAGAGGCGAGGTGTAGAACTCGAGTCGATCCAGGGAAATGAGAGACTTGGTGCCGCCGGGCTCATTCGCGTCCAGTAGAAGCTTATAGTATAAAACTCCGTTCATCAGAACGGTCGAAGCGGCGAGATCCGAAAGTTGAATATCGTGTGTCCAAGGCCCGCCCTTGTCGTCGAACGGTGTTCCACCGGATGTGTTGTAGCCTTGTTCGGTTCCATTGGCTTGTTCACGCAGGAACGGCTTGATCACCCCAGTGCCAGTGGGCTGTTGATCGGTAAAAGTGAAGACACCGCCGTTGGCGGTGCCGGAATTGTTGATCGTTAAATCGACCGAGGCGAACGCGCCCTGTCGCATGGCCGACAGGCAGATCAAACCCAGAACGATGTTTTTAATGCCGCCCGAAGCGGTGTGTACGATTTTCATAACCTTTGCCTATTGACCGTGTAAATGATGGGAATTGCCATTAAAAGCGACTTCGAGGGGCGAGTTCAAGCAGAAAATGCGGTTTTTTGCGGTGGAGCATAAGCGGCGGACGGGCGCTTTACCTAAGAATGGCGCCACCCGAAGGGCGCTAAAGGAGCAAAAGCACTTAGTAAGCGTCGCGACAGAGGTAGCTTGCGTTGGATGGCGGTTTTTGACGGGGCGACCGATTTTCTTCTTGTGTTTTGTGGGCCTCCTGGCTACAACCGTCCAAATAAGTTTTCACAGGGTATAGAAATTGTTATTGACGGTGCGACACAATTATGAGAAATATGGAAAACATAGTTAGTGCCAACTTCTAATAACCTACGAAATAACCAATGAAATCGACTAAATCCTTCAAATTCACCCTCGCCTGCGCGGCTCTCGCCCTCACCGTTAGCGCCAGTCAAGCCACCGTGCTCGACCTAGGGTCCTCCGGTAGCGGCTCAGTCGGCGGGGCTTACTTCTCCACCACAAGCATCCAGCCGACGGGCACCGGTGTGTTTGATCCGTTTCTCACGATCCAAAACTCCCCCACCGAGCAGGGCTATAATGGATCCAACGGGAATTTTGATACCAAACGCGTCCCGCAGTGGAACCATGAGATCTTGTTCTCCGACCTCCGTGCGCAGACCATCAACGGCACTCAGTATTTCGGCTTCGTCGTCGACGTCAACGAGCCCGGCGGTTCAAAGGCTCTCATCTCATTGGACAGCCTGAAACTGTGGACGTCGTCCACTATTCAGACCAGCACTTCCACGGACGCCAACGGCAACTTTAATGGATCGCTGGGTAACTTAGCTTTCGACCTCGGCGCTGGTAATAGCGTGAGATACGACGATCAGCAGCATGGAAGCGGATCCGGCGACATAAACATTTTCATCCCAGTGTCCGACTTCGCTGGCGTCAAGCCGACTGACTACGTCTATATGTATCAGGCTTGGGGCAGCGCCGATAACAGTGAGGGTGGTTTCGAAGAAACCGCCATAGCGCAGGGCATCGTTCCGGTTCCGGAAGTCGCTCCGAGCTCAGTGATCTTTGGTTTCCTTGGTTTGGTTGTAGCCGTGAGCTCGCGCCGGGCCCTCAGCGGTCGCGTGCGCGCTCTGGCCCGTATCGGAAAGTAATTCTCAATCCCATCGTTTGGTTAAGCAGAAACGGCGTTGGCCCACTAGCCAGCGCCGTTTTTGTTTGTACTGATAAACCTGTGAGGCCTGAGAGGGGGATCAATGAGGATGTTAGCCGGGCTTAGGAATCTGTGGCAGACCACAAGATGGCAGGCGGTTCAAACCATGATAGGGCCAGTGGGATTTGCTTGCCCCGCGGCGGCACACGCTGATTCGTCAGTGGCGAAATATCTGGGAGAGGCCGCCGAAAATCAGGGCCGTCCCGACCAGGATGTTTCCCGAGATATTTTGATAGCTCAACTGGCCAAAATCCCAGACCTCGCTCTGGACGATGATGCCTCCGGCCACCATCGCCGCGAACGAGAGAACGGTTTTCAAGATTGCCTTCCTGCGAGATTAATGGCGCGGGCAGAATCGCCGAGCCGCCGACTGGCTAGCGAACGTCTTCGACGTAACTGGCCAGCTGATAATCAATGGCGATGCCTTTAATCGCGGCGATTTCTTTGTCGTAGTGGAAACCGGTGTTGCCGTTCCCACTAAAATTATGGACCACGATCGCGCCGAACCAATCGGGATTACCGGTAAGACTCATATCCGCGTTGGGCGCATAGATAGTGGCCCACACATTGCCGGGGGGCGATATGTCAATTGTTTGGGTTGATCCATCGGTTGGGCTGATGCCGTAAATCTGTAGCTGACCGGCCCGGCTGAGGTAAGGAGAGGTGCCGTCGACATTGTTATTCACCACATTACTGGCCTTTACGCTCATGTTGCCTGTGAAATAAATCTTCGCTTTGACGTGGTTGGCGATTGTGATCTTTCCGAGGTCACCGTTTACGACAATGGTAACGAGAGTATCGGCGCCGCCTACGGAGTTAACTGTCAGAGAGCTCGAGTTCCCTGAGACAACGTACCAATTAGGAACCAGCGATGTGCCAGTGGCGGTAACCGGCGTGATGGAGTTCGAACCGCTGCTTAGGGTCGTGTATCCCGAGGGATTCGCAGGTTTCACTAACGGAGGAATTGTAAACGGGACGTTGTTATCAATCGTCCCGCTAATGCTGGTGCCGGACTTGGATACGGTGCCGCCATTCGTGGTGAGATTGCCATAGATCGGTCCGCCCTCCAGAAAGTTGGAAGTCCCAACAGAGACGTCCCCATTGCGCGAATCAGAGTAATACGGAGAGGCGGGGTTGTTGGCTACGAAGGTATAGGCGCCATTTTTAGAATCGTAACTATCAATCAGGCCGGCCGATCCGGGACCATTAAAGGTACCCGTTGCCTTGAGCGCGCCCGTGAAGGCCGTGATAGGAACAGTGATCAATTCAATCCGCCGTGTCATTTGCGGAGCGCTGACCGTCTTGGGATCGGTAGGATCGAGCGCATTATTGTCGCCGTCACCGAAGGTGGTTTTATACCGGTTGTAGGCAAAGTCGATCCGGCGTAGCCAGGCATCTCCGCGGGTCGAACCGTCCATTCTGTCATCCATTCCAACTCGCGGGATGCCGAACAACCTGGCGGTTCCCGTTGCTCGAATGCGGTAAAAGTCCTGCGCGTCAGCCGGGTCGGTATAGAACTTATCGACAGTTACCATGGTTTGCAGGCTGTTCGACTGACCCAAGTAGTACGGGCCACTGCTATACGCGACTGCCGTCGTCGTGGCGCCGGCCGGGTTCGGAGTGGGCACCGGGGAAAATCCTGGCGAAGGTGTCCAACCCGGTGCGCTTCCCGAGCCGCTCGTGGAAAACGCTGTGCCTGGGCTGCTGCAAATCTTGCGGACTTCGTTAAACCCTATATCTCCGCCTGCTTCGGCTGCATACAAGGCTTCCTTCCATCCTTTCACTTGTTTGGATGAAGCGTTGTAGCGTGTGGCGCAGTTCAGGAGGACGTTCGCGCCGATCAACGAGATAATGAGAATGGTAGAAAGTGCACAGATGATCGTGCTGCCAGCGTTTGCCTGTTTTTGTTGGACCTTCATGGGCGAGCGGGTTTTCGAATTAGCCGCGCCGTTTGTTGCGGAGGTAGGCAGTGGAATAAAGCGTGGTCCCGGTGCGTTCCGTGGTCTGCTGCGTCGAATTGAGATTCGTCGCAAAAATCGGAAGGAAAGTAATGCTCGTGTTGAGATATTCGGTATTGGCCAAGGCGAGTTGAACGTCGCTGAAGTCTGGCAACAGGTTATCCGTACTGGAAGCGATCGTGGTCACAACACCGTTCTCGGTGCGCAGGATCGATTGTCCACTGATGGTGTAGGTAACCGTGGAGGCGGCCCCGAAAGTGACTGTCGCCCCGGTCCCGGTGCCGGTGGCATTTTTAGACAAGGTTACAGTCGTGGCGTTTGTGTAAGCGGAGATGGTCGTGCCCGTCGGAATGCCCGAACCGTTCACGGACAGGCCTACATCCGATGCGGTGAACGCGCCGGACGTCGATGTGAGCGTGGAAGCGCCACTCGTGGTGGCGGCATCGTTTACGGTCCTCGATCCGTAGTTGACGGTGTACCCGTTGGCGTTTGAGGAAACCGTGGGAGTCCGACGTTTTCCCACCCATTGATTGCTGCCGCCGGCGTCCTTATCGCCTGTGGCGATGATGTAATTCGGAATGGTGCAGGTGACCGACTGCGGACCGGTCGCGGACGTCACCACATACGATCGTTTCGCATCGCGGCTGATGTAATCGACGATTCGGATCTGCTGCATGTGCGTAGCGAAATAATTATCCACCGCATTAAAGCTTTTTTGGAGACTCACAGATGTGATGAGGACCGCGGCCAGCATGAATCCGCCGATGGCGACGGCCACGGACATTTCAGTGAGAGTAAAAGCGGAGTTTCGTGGGACGGAGCGTTTCATGCTTTTTTGTTTCCGGCCGAGATGATCGTTTCGGTTTGCTCACTCATTTGCCTGCCTCCCAAGGTCATCGTCCACGTGTAGGTCACGTTGACCTTCACGAGCGTGGAACTGCTGAAATCGGCGCCGCCGCTGGGGAGGGATGTGACCGTGGAAGCGGCGCCCGGCGGGCGGGTGTAGGTGACTGTTGGACTGCCGCTGGGATAGCCACTGATCGTGATCACTTCCTGGACTTTCTGAACGAAATCAGAGGTGTTGGAGGGTGCGGTCAGCATTGTTTTGAGATAGGTCGTGCTGGTCAGATTGGTGAAGCTCAAACCACGGACGCCTTCGACGCGGTCCTGCACGCCTTGCAACGCGGCCACGGTTTCCTTGCTCGCGTCGATATATCTGAAACAGACGGCGTTGACCTCGTAGATCGTGCCGAAAAAGCCGGCGATCAGGGCGGCGGCGATGACGGTCTCGATCAAGGTGCTGCCCGCGAGGCGGACCTTTGAGATTGGAAACTTCATCTATGATAATTATAGCAATTACTATGCCTCAAGGCATAGGCCCCGGGTCGCGAACGCTGGCGTGCCGCTATTTAACGGGTGCCGAAACCGGGGTCTGCGCCGCGTTGGCTTGGGCCAGTGCCAGCTTCGGGGGAGCCACCATGTCCAGCTTGAGCCCGGACAGGCTCTCCGCCCCGGACGCCCCCCGACGCTTCTGCAAGAGATCCAAGTCGCGCCGCATCTTGCCTTTGTTTGTGCAATACAAAAGCGCGTTCTCTTCTGTGACAACGCCTGACTCACAAGCCTGTATCAGGCACTGGTCGAACGTGTGCCACCCGAGCGTGGATGCCGCTTCGATGATTTCATGGAAAGTCTTGCCTTCCGATTCACCGTATCGAATCGATTCCCGCGTTCTCAAGCTGTTGCCGATCACTTCAGTGAGGAGAAGTCGCGTCCCCACCGTGTTTGCCACGAGGCGCTGGCTGACTACGTAGCGCAATGTGTCAGACAGACGATACCGGATTTGCTCTTCTTCTTCGCGACTGAAGAAGCCAAGAATGCGGTTGATGGTCTGGCCGGCATTGATCGTGTGAAGAGTACTGAAAACGATATGGCCCGTTTCCGAAGCCGTCATCGCAATCTCCATTGTCTCGCGATCTCGAATCTCGCCGAGCAGGATTCCCTTCGGGGCCTGACGCAGCGCCACCCGCAAACCATGGGCGAAACTCTCAAAATCCCGACCCAGTTCGCGCTGACTGATGGCGGCTCGCCCGGGCGGATGTAAGAATTCGATCGGATCTTCGAGCGTGAGAATGTGAATCGGCTCGGTTTGGTTGAGATGATTCAACATGGCCGCGAGCGTGGTCGTCTTTCCGCTGCCTGCC
Organism: Chthoniobacterales bacterium; assembly: GCA_038230335.1. Taxonomy (GTDB): domain Bacteria; phylum Verrucomicrobiota; class Verrucomicrobiia; order Chthoniobacterales; family UBA10450; genus JBBRDU01. Next base: position 124,931 of record JBBRNL010000001.1, read on the forward strand.
GCGCCCGTGACCAGGATGATTCCGTTCCGTTCCTTGATAATTTCGCGAAAGACCGGCGGAAGGCCGAGTTTTTCCAGGGTTGGAATCTCCGACGGAAATTTTCGCATGACGATACCCCGTCCGGCGTTCTGCTTGTAAATATTTACGCGCAACCGTGCGACGCCTGGCACTTCGTAGCTCGTATCACATGAACCGGTCGTCGCGTACATGTCGAGCAAGCGCTCGTTCCCATTGATGACTTGCGCGGCAATCTGGTCGATCAGTTCGTTGGTCAATAAAGAGCCGGGTGTATCGATCGGAAAATCTTGCAAGCGACCCTGGCTTTCGACCAGAGGAGGTTTGCCGTGGATGAAAATGAGGTCAGAGACCTGTTCCGCGCTCTGCACCATCCCGGACAAGAGCGCATCTACGGTGGCACGATCCATCATTCCGGAGCCCGTTAGGGGCTAACCGTGCCCAGCGAAGGGGGGTCGGCCAGCGTTCCGAGGGTGTTACTGAAATCCTGGCCGCCTTCTCCGGGTTTCATCGTTTCGGCGAAGGCGTTCGGAACTTCCTCGAGGTCCAACACGGAAAGAGGCACGGCGCCGAACGCCGCAATTTCCGCGACTTCGACCGTCTGGCTTCGCGGATTCTTCGGAGTCCATCGCAAGGCGACGTAACGTGCCCCGCGCGGATCAAAGTCGACGGCGGCTTTTCCGTTGCCCGACTGGTCCGTCACAGAAGCAATGAGTTTCGCTCCGGCCAGGTCTTCCGGCGTGCTTCCAAGCTCGTCGAGCAGATAAACATCGAGCTTCCCTTGCTTCATCTGATAAACGGCGCTGATGCGGTGAAGACTCTGACGATTAGCCAGGGCCAGGATCACGGTGGGATGGTCGTCCTGGGGGGCGAAACAAAACGAGGTCGAAACGTCATCGTCGATCATTCGAAGGGCCGCCGGAGATCCGCCGGAACTGACATAAGCGATGCGCGCGCGGGCGTATTGATTTGCGAAATTAAAATTCAACGTGTCTTCACGGTGAGTAACCAACTTCATCGCTCCCAGACTGTAAGAGGTTTGAGCTCTCAAAACGTGGCGCTCGGCAAAACTCTCCAAGGTGCGGCTTCCGTAAAGGGCCACCCCGGCGAGCCGGCCTTCCTTTTGCACGTGGAAGGAAAGCTTCACGTATTTCGCCTCCACTCCCAAAACTGGCAGGTTAAGAAGGCGCTTTCCGTCGAAGCGCATGGTGGGCTGGACCGGCACCCATTTCGGATCGTTTGAGCCGAGCCGGTAGTTCGATACAGCGAGATCAAAATCGCCTTGCCCTACGGCATTTTGATTAATGAATGCAAACCGCTCCAGCACTGCGATGCGTGGCAGGGTGATAATAAAAGTGCTTTCTCCCAGAGGGAGGAGACAACTCAGGGTGTTGTCGTCCAGGACAAGGGCTACGGGGTTATCATTAGCATCGCTCGCCACCGGCACCGTAACAACGCGCCCTCCCGGAAGGATCCGATCGATGTGCGCGCCGCAATTCAGCCGCGCGAGGTTCTTCGCGCGATTTGCGGCCCCGTCAGTCTCGGAGGCTTCGCCCCCAAAGACCCGACCAAGACACAAGAAAAGCGCGCCGGCAACGGCAATAACCGGACCAGTCCTGCCTGGCATCGTAAGGAACTGCCTCATTCAGTCCCTCTCTAAAGCTAAGATCGGGCCAATCAGCGGTGGTCGGCTCCGGGACCGGCCAGTGCATCACGATGTCGATCGTCATTCGGCAAGAATTCGCACACTTGCGAAGCAAACCGTGCACTCGCGCGCGCGTCTCGGGAGGCGGAGAGCGCCATCGCGTCGTCCATGCGACGTCGTTAGGGAAATTATGGCTGAAGCCGGCCAAGAGCCTTCTCGACCAGTATTTTCTCTTCCGGCAGCAGGGTTGCCCTTCTGCCTGCTTCGAGAAACTCATGGGCTCTCGGATCTTTGACCGCCGCCAGGCAAATGCCGTAATACGCGCTCACGGCCGGGTCGCGCAATTGCTCTTCACTCAGGGAGTTCATGATCTTTTCCGCTTCACGTACGTTTCCTTTTGTCAGCAAAGCGTAGGCGTAGGTGGTGGCGTAGGCTGGGTTCGACGGTTTCTTCTGATAAATATCGGCCGCGGTGCGCCGGGCCTCCTCTGGCTGCGCATTAAGCAAAAGAGAAATCTGGGCAAGGTTGTTCTGCACATCCAAGTTGGAAGGATCGGACTCTGCTAATCGGAGTAGCACTCGATATAAGCCCTGGGTGTCGTTACTTTTTGCGTAATGCCGATAGAGCGTCGCGATCGCCTCGTTTTGCTTTTCCGGATGCTTGGTTAATGCCCAGAGCAAATCAACCGTTTCGGCCTCCCAACGCCACTGCGAAGCCAGGCTGATGAGCGAAACGAGGCTACTACTCTCGTTCGAAGCATCCTTGACCGCGGCCGCCCATTCCCGTTCGGCTAAGGCGGGTTTGTCCTGGGCGCGCAAAGCGTGCGTCAGAAACGCGTGCCGCAGAAAATCTTGTTTCCAGATCGCATCCTTCGCTGCCGCGATCAACTGCGGCCAGTCTTTGAGATGAAGGTAGATGTCCGCCACCGCGAGTTGCACGGGCCACTTGGCGAGCGTCTCCGGTGGCAGCGTTTTTAGAAAATCGACCGCCACCAGATTCAAGTTCTTGATGCTCATCCAAGAGAGGAGCTGCGTCAGGGCAGCCGCGTTCCCTGAGGTCGTTTTCTCCAACTCCGTGAGATATGTGCTGAACCCAGGATCCTGGACTTGATGCATGAAATCCAAGTAGAGGATCTTATCCGACAATGTGGCCTCGGGATACGCCTGGAGTTCGCGCGCCAGAACGACAAGCTCGACTCCATCCTGGCGTCGCGCCACGCCTTCTGTGATCAAGGCGCGACTGGCCGCGATTCGCTGCCGCGGTTCTTGACGAAGCTCCTGCAGCGTCTTTTCCCCGGCTATGTGCTGGGCCGAATCGGACGATCGAAGCTGGAGCATCCCAAGCTGAAGCAGGTACGCTTTCTCGCCTGGTGCGAGACGCACCGCCTCGCCCCATTCGGTTTCTGCCTTCGCTTCTTGATGGCGGCCTTGGGCGACGAGGGCCGCCACAGCGTGATAGCCGGCGCTTTGCCTGGCATTGTCAGGAAGCTGCCCCAGTGCGCGCTCCGCCGCGGCTAAATCGTTGAAAAACACGGCGGACCTTGCCCACTCCAGGATGTCTTCGGCCGATTGCGGCTGAAGCTGGACAATCTTCCGGCGCCAATCGAGAGCACCTCGATCGCCTGCGCGCTCGCCGATTTGCGCCATGATCCGTGCCGCGCCGACGCTGGTTGCCTTAAGGTTCAAAGCCGTCCGCGCGGCCAGGCTGGCCGTGCGATAATCACCATGCTCAAAGGCGGAGGCGGCGCGTTGCACCAGTCGCCGCTCCTGCCATCGCGCGTAAATATCGTATCCACCCCAGATCAGCGCCACCAACACCACGATGACGGCGAAGGATCCGAAGGTTAATCGGAGAAAGGTGCGCTGTGTTCGTTCGACTGATTTTTCCACAATTGTGAAGTGAGCGGCTACTTTCGCTCAGATATCGAGTCGCGTCCTGCGAGGGCTCGATCCAATTTCCGTTTGATCTGAAAACGGAAACGCAGACCGTGCTGGGAAGGGGTTGCGACGGAACGTAGACATATCTGAGCGGGAAACGCGCTCCGCCGCCTAGCTAGCAGAGTACATGCCGATGTGAAGCTCGGACAGGGGCTCGCAAGTTGCTCGGAGCGGGATACGATATGGGGTTGATGAAGGCGACGCTTGCGACCCCTCAACTTGTGGTGGCGGACCACTCGAAAACGAACCCGGCGTCGATCATCCTCCTGCTCGCTTCTCTCTCTCTGGTCTGGTTTGAAGTGATCCGTCATCTCCGCGGCGAATGGTCGTTTAATCCGCAATACAGTTACGGCTGGAGCGTTCCCTTTCTGGCGATTTTCTTACTTTGGAAACGATGGCCGACTCGACCCTGCCCGGCGCGACCTTCCGCCCCTTTTTTCGCCGGGCTCCTCATCCTGGTCGGCGCGGTTCTATTGTTTCCTATCCGTTTTCTTTCCGGGGCCAACCCTGACTGGCGCCTGCTCAGTTGGTCCGGTGCGGTAGTGGCCATCGGCATCTCGTTAGGCCTCGTCTATCTGATGGGCGGGCGATCCTGGTTGCGCCATTTTGTGTTTCCTTTTCTCTTCGTGCTGGTTGCGGTTCCTTGGCCGACTCACCTGGAACAATTCGTTACCCAAACTCTCATGCGTGCCGTCACCGCCATTAATGTGTTCGGCCTTAATCTCGCCGGGGTGCCCGCACTGCAACACGGCAACGTGATTGAAGTTGGAACGGGGTTGATTGGCATTGAAGAGGCATGCAGTGGCGTTCGTTCGCTACAGGCCACCTTCATGATTTCCCTTTTTCTGGGCGAGCTGTATTCCTTCTCCGCTCGCCGGCGGATTATTCTCTTCCTAGCTGGTGCTATCCTGGCCTTTCTTTGTAATCTTGTGCGTACCGCTCTTCTCGTCTGGGTCGGAACGCAGCATGGTGCCGAAGCCATCCATACGTGGCACGATCCGGCTGGCCTAACGATTCTGTTATTTTGCCTGTTCGGCCTATGGTGGATTAGCCTGATCATGCGGCGAGGTCGGCCAGAGGAGATGTCGTTGGCGGAGGCGGGCATCTCAGGAACTGGCTTTCGTCTGCCGCACGCCTTGCTCGTGTCGATGATTCTTTGTTTGATGTTCACCGAAGTGGGCGTGCAGATTTGGTACAGGGCGCACACATCGCTCTTCGCAAATTCACGCTGGAAGGTGCAATGGCCGGTCGCGCAGCAGTCTTACAAGACGGTTCCGATTGCCTCGGAGGCGGAAGGTTTGCTGGGTTACAACGAAGGAGGCGGCGGTTCCTGGAAAGCGTCTGATGGGCGGCCCTGGTTAATGTATTTCTTTCGCTGGCTGCCCGGTCGCACTGCGGCACTCTTCGTGAAAACCCACCGGCCGGACGTCTGCCTGCCGGCCAGTGGAATGACGCTGATTAGCGACAACGGAATTCAACTGCTCGACGTCAACGGTGTTAAGCTCCCCATTCGCTCCTATCGTTTTGATGCGCGCGGAACGCCGTTGCACGTGTTCTACTGTTACTGGGATGCGCGATCTTCCTACGAGAATACTCAAGCCGCTAATGAGGAAGATTGGACCGCGCGGGGACGCCTTCGCGCCGCCCTGCGCGGACGGCGCGAAATCGGTGCGCAAATGCTCGAGCTGGTCGTCTGGGGATATGAGAATGACGCGGAAGCGAACGCGGCCTTGCAGCATGAGCTCGGACAAATTGTCGGCGCCGGTTAGGCTTGCATCGATCTTGCGGGTCGCGAAAATCATAGCAAGAAGCGGGTGGGTGGAGAGACGAAACACCTTCATCGTCATGACATGAATGATTACGAGCGAGTGGCCACGACGATCCGGCACCTGGATCAACATCATGTCGACCAGCCCGATCTGGCCGAGTTAGCGCGCCGGGCCGGATTGAGCCCGTTTCATTTCCATCGACTTTTCTCCACGTGGGCCGGTGTGACACCGAAAGATTTTCTGCAATGTCTGACGCTCGAGCATGTGAAAACTCTCCTGCGCGAAGGCGAGAGCGTCCTGAGCGCAGCTTTGGACCCGGGGCTTTCCGGGCCGGGCAGAATCCACGACCTCTGCGTGACGCTTGAGGCTGCATCGCCCGGAGAAATGAAGGCGAAGGGGGCTGGCCTGAAGATCACTTATGGATTTGCTGCGTCACCTTTTGGCGACGCCCTCATCGGAGAGACAAGCCGCGGCATTTGTCATCTTTCCTTTGTGGGCGACGAGGATCGAGAGCGCGCGACGGAGGATCTGCAAAGGGAGTGGTCTGTAGCAAAGTTCCATCGCTCGGACGACCGGGCCGTGAAATTGGCGTCGGCCATTTTCGCCCGGCCCGGCGAGAATGATTCGCGACGGGCGTTGCGAGCGTTTGTGCGCGCCACGCCGTTTCAGTTGCGTGTCTGGCGGGCGTTGTTGCGGGTGCCAACAGGTTCGCTGGTGACTTATGGCCGACTCTCGTCGGCCATTGCCCAGCCGCGAGCAGCGCGCGCCGTCGGCACGGCCGTGGGCGCCAATCCTGTCGCGTTTATCATTCCATGTCACCGGGTGATTCGAGAAACCGGCGTGCTCGGCGATTACCGGTGGGACCGAATTCGCAAGCGCGCCATGATCGGCTGGGAACTGTCACCTCGAATGGCCGCATCGGATGCGTTGCACGCCAACGCTGCGTAGCTGCCTCCCGCGATAGTCGACTTGTCCGCTTCGAACCGCGGCAGCAAGTTCGACAAATTCTGATCGGCGAATACCTTGCGGTGCTACGGCGGCGCCCATGACCACATCGTTCGATCCTGCCTCTCCCCCCTACGACCACGCTGCACGCGGCCTGCGTCGTCGTGACCTCGATCCCGATCCGGTCAAACAATTCGCCAACTGGTTTACGGCGGCGATTGAAGCAGGAATTCGTGATGTGAATGCCATGAGTCTGGCTACGGCAACGGCAGATGGCAGGCCCTTTGTCCGGATCGTCTTGTTGAAAGGGTTCGATCAGGATGGATTCATGTTTTTTACCAATTACGAAAGTCAGAAGGGGGAACAATTGGAGGCGAATCCTTATGCGGCCCTCGCTTTCTATTGGATCGAACTGGACCGCCAGATTCGAATCAGTGGTCCGGTGGAAAAGGCGTCTCGCGAAGAATCTGAGCGATATTTTCACTCGCGCCCAGCGGCGAGCCAGTTGGGTGCCTGGGCGTCACATCAAAGTCAGGTGATCGATGGGCGCCCCGTTCTGGAAGCGCGCCTCGCTCAGATGACAGAACGCTTCGCCGGTCAGGTGATTCCTCTGCCGCCACACTGGGGAGGATTTCGCGTCCATCCCGAAATGATGGAGTTCTGGCAGGGACGCCCGAATCGGTTACACGATCGTTTTCGCTACCGCCGGGACCCAGAAGGCGCCTGGGCGGTTGAACGGTTGGCGCCGTAGTTTGGAGCGGCCGCGGAGAGGCCGTTCTTGCATATCCTCCCTTTCGCTTCCTTAGTGTCTCAAGAATACCGGCGGCGCTGGATGTGCAGAAGAGACGCAGACGCCGCTCGAATTACGAATTCAGTAGTATGGACAACCAGAGTGAAAGCGATTTTATGCAAGACGATCCACTAGCCTCAATGCAACCCAACGACGACTACAATTCAGAAAACGCTGTGCGCGCGCGCCGCAACGCCTCTGCGGCTTCGACCTCCACGAGCGACAAATGGCAACAAACCAAGGACAAAGCGAGTGCCGCCCGCGAACGCACTGAATTTTTTCTGCGCGAAAATCCGGTCCCGACGATTATTGGGGCCCTTGCTCTGGGCCTGGCCGTGGGCTGGGCTTTGCGCTACGCCACCGCCGAAGATGAAAAAGAGGTCGAGATAGAATCGCCTCTCGCCCGGGTGAACTGGAGTTTTCTGTCGCTGCCGTTCCTCTGGCCTTTTCTCAAATCAGTGAAGGATAAGTACGACGATTCTGCTGAGACCGTGAAGGATAGCGTGGACCGTTTGCGAGAAATCGACGTGAAGCGCTACACCAAGCCGATCCGCAAACGCTGGAAGAACTGGACGGACTGATCACGGACGTCGCCCTGATGGGTGCCGGTTGCGCATCCCTTTAGCGTGGAATTTTTGGTGCGGCGGATGTTAGTCTCACCGTGTGATCTGGCTGCGCCTGGTTCCCGTCTATCTGCTGATCGCCGCCCAGCCGGCCGGTGCCGCCGCGGGCGAGATAAAACAAGCGCGTCAGGACTCCGGGCAATTCGTCGGCTCCGTCGGCTGCAAGTCGTCCAGCTGCCACGGCGGCGCGGGCGAAAAGCGCAGCCAATACATTACGTGGAGCCAGCAGGATTTTCACACACGCGCCTACGCCATTCTGCTCGATGCGCGTTCTACCCGGATTGCCGAGGCGGTCGGAATCGGCGACGCACCTTCCAATGCGCGTTGCACCGTGTGCCACTCACCCATGCAAGCGATGGGACCGGCCGTGGTTCACCCTGACCAAGGTGTATCGTGCGAGTCTTGTCACGGCGCGGCCGGGGGCTGGTTACGCGGACATACGCGACCGGATTGGACATACTCCATGCGTGTTAGCGCAGGCCTGCACGACCTGCGGAATCTGTCGATGCGCGCGAATACCTGCGTGGCCTGTCATCAGAATGTTGATCACGACATCTTAAAAGCGGGCCATCCAACGCTGGTATTTGAGCTCGATAGCCAGTCGATGAACGAACCCAGACACTGGAAAGAAAACGATTCGTGGAGTGGCGCGCGCGCCTGGTTGACCGGTCAGGCGACGGCGCTGCGGGAAGCTGCCTGGCGTGCCCACACGGAGGCCGATCCGGCCGCCGATATGCAGGAAACTTCAATCGCGTTGGCCTGGCTCCTGTCCAAAGTGACAAGAACCGATCCGAATTTGCCGCAGGTCGTTGAGCCCGCTACGGCCGACCTTGAGCCATTACAAAAAGAAAGCGACAACCTCGCGCGAGGAGCGGCGAAATGGACCCCGACGACAGACGGCATCCTTTCCTTACTGCGTGGATTGGCCGAGACCGACTCCGAATTTGCCGTAAGCAAAGAACGTTCAATGGAAGCGCTTTTCTACCGGGGTCGCCGACTCATTCTTGCCCTCGATCGATTAACCGCTGCTCTCAATGCCAACCGCGACGTTCCGCTCAAACTGGAGAACGAATTGAACGCTTTGCGCAAGGACATTACCTCGGCGCATGGCGATCTTAACGCCAAAGCCTTTGCCGAACATTTGCGCGTGTTCCGCAGCAAGCTGTAAGGGAAGCAGTTTGCTTCCCCGACTTCCCTCGTGGAAAATAGCGATCCACGAATGGCTAGCACTTCAACCGCACGCCCTCGCTGGCAACGAAACGCCTTCTTCCGTTTCTTTGCCTCGGTCAAGCTGGCCGTCATCCTCCTGGCGGTTCTGATCGTGGGAGCCATCGCCGGAACGATCTACGAATCGAGTTTCGATGCGAAGGTGGCGCGCGCTTACATTTACGGTGCGCCCTGGTTCAATTTCTGGCTGGTCCTGCTCGCCACGAACCTCGCCGTTTCCGCCTTGTCGCGCTGGCCCTGGAAAAAGCATCACGTCGCATTTCTGGTCACCCATCTTGGAATTATCACATTGCTAATCGGTTCGCTCATCGGCCGAATCCTCGGTATCGAGGGAACGGTCACGCTTTTTAAAGGCGAACTACCGACCAACCGTTTGCTCGTGGACGAACACCAACTCCGGGTGCGCGACGTCGACGGGATCGTGAAAGGGTATCCGGCCGAATTCCTCCATCATCCACCGAACCCCGATCATCCGCGCGATCTTGGCGTTCTCGCGACCGGCGCGCGGCTCAGCGTGGTAAACTACGCGCCTGCCTTGGAGGGGAAATTGAATCCGAAACCGTTGACCGAAGGAGGAGCGCCAGCCCTCCATTTCAGCATCAGTACGGCCAAGATGGGGCAACGATTGGAGAGCTGGCTTTTGGCCGATGATCCTCAACACGGCACATTCTCGATGGGGCTGGCTAACATTGAACTGAAGCGCGGCATCGCGCCCGAAGGAGCAGACGATTCATCGAATCGCTCGGAGGCGAATCCGAATAAGAACAAGATTACAAATAAGACGGACGAGGCCATTGATCTCGTGGAGTCAATCTTTGCCTTCAGCAAAGCGCCGGAGGAACAGATAGGCCGCGTCCAGACAGGCGGCAGCACGGGTGCAAAGGTGCGTTTGCTCATGCCGGAGAATGGAAACAAGGGTCGAGTCACGGTTTCGATCGGTGGTCACGAAGAGGCCTTCGATGTGGCGGAAAATCTGGGAAAAGAGGTTTCTGTAACGGGCACGCCATTCACTCTGAAAATGGAAAATTACTGGCCCGACTTTCGAATCCAGGACGGCAAACCGGGTACCCTGAGTGAGCAGTCGAATAATCCCGCCATGCTTGTGACGCTCCACGGCAAAGGCATTCCGGTCGCTGCCACCGCCGCTCCCAATCCCCACGGGGCCGGCGCGGATTTCAATACGAACGGCGGACCGCCCTCCATGCCTGCGTCGGGCGGCGAAGCACCGAATCATCTCACCCTCTTTGTCGATAAGGCCGGAGCCATGACCTACGAATTGGTTTCCCGGAAGAACGGAAAATCAACCGGCAAAATTGCCATGAACCAACCACTCGCGACTGGCTGGGCGGATTGGCAACTGGTCGCGGACAAGTCCATGGCTCACTCCGAGCAATGGATGGATTTTACGCCCATGCCATCGAGTGAGAGTTCCATGACACGCGAACTGCCGGATGGCCTGCGCGTTCGTCTTCAGCAAAATGGTGAGACGTTTGAACAATGGGTACCGGCTGGCTGGCAGATCACGGTCCCCACCTCTCCTCAGGAAACTCAGATATCTTACGGTTGGAAAACGATTGCCCTGCCGATCGGTTTGGAATTGACCGAGTTTGAAGTGAAACGGAATGAAGGCAGCGATAGTCCGGCCGGCTTCAAGAGCACCTTGCACGTATCCACGGCAGAGGGCGAGAGCGCCAACGGTCAATGCTGGATGAACAATCCTTTTAGCTTTCCGGGAGCCTGGTGGCGGACGTGGACCGGTCTGACCTACAAGATTTCGCAGGCTTCCTGGAATCCGGAAAACCTTTCGCAGAGCACGGTGCAGATACTGCGCGATCCCGGCTGGTTCTTTAAATGGATTGGATCGTTGCTGATTGTGAGCGGTGTTTTTATGATGTTTTACCTGCGTCCATATCGAAGACAAATGGTTGGACAGCCCATCACTCCGACGGGCCAGGCACCGAAAGAAAACAGGACCTCAAGTGAGGAGCCGGTCACAGTGAGTCCGTGATGCCATCCGACCAGCGTTTCGAAGCATGAATTTTTTCCGATTAGTCACGACCGCGTTGATTTTGACGAGCTGCTCCTCCGGGCAGAAGCGGCTTTGGACGACAGGTGCAGCGCAATCTCATAAGTGGGGTTATTACAGCGGTTTTCCGGAGACTCGCTGGGATCCGGATGGCCGATCGATGACCTTGCTGAACGAGTTGCGCTACACGGATCCGGAAGGGAACGTCTGGATCGCACCGGCCGGGTCAAAAGTGGACGGCGCGTCCATTCCGAAGTCGCTCTGGTCCATCATGGGCGGTCCTTTCGAAGGAAGATACCGGAACGCCTCCGTCCTGCACGACGTCTCGTATGATCAGCACAACCGGCCCTGGCAGGAGTGCGACCTCATGTTCTACAACGCCATGCGCTGTAGCGGTGTGGGGGCAGTCGAAGCCGGTACCATGTATTATTCGCTCTATAAATTCGGCCGGCACTGGGATTACGCAGTGAAAAAAGCGAAGCCGGTGAAAGGCTCACAAGAACCGGCCGACAGAGAACAATTTCCACGGGCCATTTCGGTGAATGCCAGCGAAGTCAACGCCACGCGCAATTGGATTCAAAGCGCCGAGCCGAGCGTGGAGCAAATCCAGCAGCGCGCCAACGGCGAAAGGTAGGGACGGCGCGCTGCGCCGTCCGCTCTGCGGGCATGTCTTCTGTAACGGCGGTCTGTGACCGCCGAAACGGCCGTTGATTACGCCAGTAGTGTTTGTGTGGTACGCACGCTGTCGGTGAGGTCCATCGCCGTCTTCGCTGGCTCGGGATGACCGTTTTTGTGCATGCTCGATTCCGGTCCTTGTCGATAAGGCACCGTTACACTCCCAACCGCCCTCAAAGTTTACCCGGGCCCCAGAGCGCGTGGCCCGGTTTTGCGCCGGTATGTTCGCCCTCTTTCAGAACCTGCACGCCATTTACGAAAACATGCCGCATGCCGACGGCATATTGGTGCGGCTTATCGAAAGTGGCTCGGTCTGAAATTGTGGCGGGATCAAACACGGCGAGGTCCGCGAACATTCCCTCTTTGACAAGCCCCCGATGATCCAGTCCTAGATTGGTGGCCGGTTGAGCGCTGAGCCGGCGCACCGCTTCTCCCAACGAGATCACTTTTTCGTCGCGCACATATTTACCAAGCACGCGCGCGAAATTGCCGTAGGCGCGCGGATGCGGATTGGATTTCAAAAAAGCCCCTTCGGGCGCCTGGGAGGCCTCGTCCGACCCGAAGGAGATCCACGATTTGGCCATTTCCTTTTTCACGTTCTCCTCTGACATCAGAAAATAAATGGTATCGATGCGCGATTCGTCCTCCGCGATGAGATCCATGATGGTCTCAATCGTGTCTTTCCCGCGCGTTTTCGCCACCTCGGCTAACGACTTGCCCGTGAGTGGTTTTAATTTGTCCGACTTGAAGCCCACCAGCAGAATGCGATCGGGCGAGCCGGCCGCCAGATAAAGATTTTCCCACGCGTCGGTCGGCGTGTTCACTTCTGCGGCAATCCTGGCGCGCATGGCCGGGTCGCGCAGGCGCTGGTACAAGGCAGGATAGCCGCCATCTTCGGTCCAGGGCGGCAGACAGGCGTCGAGACCGGTTCCAGCTGCGGTGTAGGTATACATATTGGCGCGGATCTGTAGTCCTTCTTTCTGCGCCGCTTCAATGCGTGAGAGAAGAGTGTCGAGCTTCGTCCAATTTTTCTCACCCGCTGCTTTGATGTGGTAGAGCTCGGCGGGCAGGCCGGCTTCGCGACTGATCCGGACCAGTTCGTCAAAGGCTTCGAGCAGCCGGTTTCCCTCACTGCGCATGTGCGAGATATACTTGCCCTTATATTTTGCGGCCACCTTGCACAGCTCGATCAACTCCTCCGTGCGCGCGTAAAAGGCGGGGGGATAAATCAGAGACGTGCCGATGCCGAGCGCGCCTTCTTCCATTTCCTTTCGCACCAGCTCACGCATCTGTTCGAGCTGCGGCGGGGTTGGTGGTTTGTCTTCCAATCCAACCGCATATTCCCGAATGGTGGTCGCCCCGATGAACGACGCGACGTTGCAGGAAACTCCACGCTTCTCGAGATAACGCAGGTATTCCGCCAGGGTTGTCCACGGCATGTCGTATTTGAAATCCTTCTGCTGCGTCCGTCTTCGCTTCTTCATTTCATCATTCAACGGACCCATCGATTCTCCTTCGCCCATGATTTCAGTGGTGACGCCCTGCCGTACTTCGCTCTGCGAACGGCCGTCCAGGATGAGCGACTCCGTCGACCATGAGAGCATGTTGATGAAGCCCGGCGCGATCGCCAGGCCTCTGGCGTCGACTACAATCTTCGCCGCGGCCTGTCCGAAATCGCCGACTCCGGCGATACGATCACCGCGAATGGCGACATCCGCCTTCCGGCCGTCGCCCCCCGTCCCATCGTAAACCGTGCCGTTTTTGATAATGACATCGAATGAAATCGCACTGTCGTTAGGCAATATTCGAGTGCTGAACAGGCTGAGAGTAAGGACGGCGACGACTCCAGCCAAACTTGGGGAAATGCGCATGCGCTGAGTTTGCCCATGGCGGCGGCGCGCGTCACGAAATTCCCGTCAGTCATAGCGGATCGCGATCACTTCCAGATTTTCCTCCCCGCAGGGATACTTGAAGCGCACGCGTTGCCCGACTTTCGCATTTATCAGAGCGCGTGCGACGGGCGATAGCCAACTGACCCAGCCGCGTTCGTGGTCGGTTTCGTCCACACCGACGATCTTAAACTCCTCTTCGCCGTCTGGTCCGCGCACCGTCACGGTGGCGCCAAATGTCACAGAGTTGGCGGGAAGTTCTGGTGGCGAAACGACTTCCGCGGACTGCAAGCTTTGCTCGAGCTGGAAAATTCGCTGGTCGATCAATCCAAGACGGCGTTTGGCATCCGGATCCTCGGGAGCGTTGCGTAATTTTGGTCGCTCTGTCTGGACCAGGCGTTCAAGTTCGCCACGGAGGCGATCTGCGCCGGCGCGGCTCATGTAGTTTCGTGTTCCGGGCGGCAGGGCGGACAGGGTCGGCTGAAGGTCGGGCAGTTCGGGTCCTTCATTCTCTTCCCGGGTAAACGCCTTACTCATCGGCAGAAACGTAACTGCGGCCACCCTGGCCGCCAATGGGGATATAAGGTGGAACGGCCTCTCCGACGGCGTGGGCAAAAACCAAAGCGGCGATGCCGCTCATGCATAACATCGCGCTCGGAGATCGCGCTCCATCACTACGCGTCTCCCTTCTTATTTTTCTGACTCTTTCAGCAACCGCGCGAGCTCATCTTTCCACAATGCAGCGATCGTGTGGCTTCCATGCCCACGCGTCTTGTCACTGAACGGAATGACCACGGCGCGACCGTGCGGCACGCGTTTGATCTCTCGCTCCAGAAGCCCGAGCTCCGGAGGATTGATCAGGTCGTCGGCAAAATTAATCGCGAGCAAGGGTGCCTGAATTTTCTCCAGGTTCGGGCCGGGATCGTAGTCATGCGAAGCTTCCAAGGCATAGAGGACATCGTTGGCATCGTCCGTCTTCGTGATCTGCTCGACGAACTTGTTTAGGACCTCATCCGCTCCACCCAGGGAAGGCGCTTCTTTCTGTCGCAAAATAGGATTGCTGCTCATTAACCAAAGCATTTCCGCGGCGGTGCGCAGGCTCGGCGGTTGATCCGTGTAATCCCCCAATTTCCAGGCCGCATCATTCCGGATTGAATCAATAATGACGCGGCGCCAGGCGCGATTGCGTCCCGAGATTTGCGCTGGCAGACTGGCCAGCGGCATGAGCGCATCCATGAACTCGGGATGCGCTTCGCCCCATAGCCAGGTGTGCATCCCGCCCATCGATGTTCCCATGACAAGGCGGGCGTGATGAACATCCAGCGCTCCCGTCAGTAGGCGGTACTGCGCCTCTACCATGTCGACGTAGCCGTAGCGCGGAAATTTGGCGCGCATCCCGTCGCTCGGCTTGCTCGATTTGCCGTGCCCAATTCCGTCGGGCAGAACAATAAAATATTTCGTCACATCGAGCGGCTGACCCGGACCGAACAACTCGCCCGCGAATTCCGGCCGAATAAATTGCGCACCACTCCCGGTGGTTCCGTGCGTGATGAGAATGGCATTGCGCGTGCGGCCTTGCGCGTCTTTCTCCGGTTTTCCCAGAGTGCGATAGTGAATGCGGAGTTCGGGCAGACTGTCGCCAGAGGCGAACTGAAATTCATGGATGACGCAGTCCGCCTCGATCGGCGCTGGATAATCGGCGGCGTGAGCCAGCGCTGCGGCTGCCAGGATGGAAAGAAGTGACGTGAACTTCGCCGTGCGCGTTAAAAAAATAGCCACAGATGAACACTGATCATCACAGATCGGCGAGGGCAGAGCAACGTTCGGCTGCGCGTCAGAGACCGGGTCGTAGTCACTCCAATTCCTTGCCGATGGGCCGCCTGATTCCGGTCTTGTTCTGACCCCCAGGTGCCGTCTGGTGTACAGCTTGCTCGATGCGGAGCGTGCGCGTTGCCTTCGTCTCAGTCTTTTTTTGCCTGATTGCTATGGGCAGCCCGGCCATGGAGTTGGGGCAGACCAAGGATTCGATCCTGGCGCAGCATGGGTCCGCTACGGAGGAGAATCACAGTAAAAATACCGCGGTTTATCGGGCCGGCGCCTGGAAAGTAGATCTCGAATATCGGGATAACATCGCTTGTAAGCTGACGTTTACGAGAATCGGCCAGCTCAGCGAAACGGAAATACAATCCGTTCTGGCGCAAAACGCCAGCGGAACGGAGTGGCACGAAGTTGCCACGGAAGGCCCCCGGCGAAGTTGGCAGCGGACCGATTTTGCGACCGCCGAATGCGACCGTATCAGTCCTCGTTCCATTACCTTCGTTCAGGCGCGACCGGAGCAGGAAACATCGCCGACGTCAGCCATGGTTGAAGCACAGTCTGCATCAATCCCGGCAGAATCGTCTTCTCCAACCGTTTACGCGATGGAGCAGCCGGCGAAGATTTCCTCGCCGCCGCCGGTGTCTTCCCCAGGCCTTGTCACAATCTTCGGGATTTTTGCCGACAGCCATCCTTTGGTCTTCATCATCCCTTCCCTTCTTCTGCTGCTCGCATGGCTGTTCAAGCGCGTTATCAAGACGCCAGCCGAGCCGGCCCTCCCGCCGCGCCGAATCGTCACTCCGCGCGTAGCGAATGATGCCATGGCCACCGAGGCGGCTGAGCCGACCCTGGACGGGCTGGAGCCCGAGGCATTTGAATTGTTGATTGGGGAGATTTTCCGCCGGCAGGGTTACGCCGTGGAAATGTCCGGAGGAATCGGCTCGGACGGAGGCAATGATCTCACCTTGCGCAAAGCCAACGAAATGGTTCTGGTACAATGTCGGCACTGGAGCACGTGGAAAGTGAGCGCGCCGTCCGTGCAGGAATTTTACGGAACGATCATGGCGGCCGGCGCGACCCACGGAATTTTCGTAACGAGTGGACGCTACACGCGGGACGCGCGCGCGCTCGCTGAAGGAAAGCCGATTCGTCTGGTCGACCGGGTTGAGCTCGAACAGTTCATCCGCGAGGTCGCGAAGCCGGGCGAAAATCTCTTCGACCTCGGCCAATGGATGGAAGGTTTTGCTTCCTCCGTGTCGGTGGTGGATCCGGCATGCCCCTTTTGCAACCGGTCCATGAAGTTAAAACGAGGATTCCAGGGACGCCCGTTCTGGAGCTGTCAGACATTTCCGGGTTGTGGGGGCAAACGCGATGGTCGAGTCGAGTTGTTGCGAACGCGCTTCGTTTCTGCTGAGCTGTAGCCAAAACGCGTCAGATCCGCGTCGCCTAACCAACTCGCGGGGTCTGCTACGCTATCTTTTTTTCCGCTCGCCTTCAATCTGGGCGAGGAGTGCCTTATCCGCGGCCGCCATTTGACGAAAATATTCCGCCGTTGCCTCCAGCACGGAGGGATAGGCCGCGAACCGCTTCCGCAATTTTTTCGTGGCGGGATCGTAGAAGAAAAAAATGTCCTGGTCGAGGTTGGGCATGACCAGTTCGTCGCTCAGTTTCTGAAAATGGGCCAGTTCGCTCAGGCCGGCGCGCAGAACCCCCTCGGCTTTATGTAGCGCGGAAATCGTTTTGATGTCGAGTAACTCGAGCCCGCCCGCCTGAAGAAAGGCGGCGTAATCGTTAGCGCTGTGCGTCGAGGTCCAGTTGAAGGTGTGGACGGGCGGCATCTCGCCGGCATCCAGAGCGCGACGAAATTCATCCGCCTTCTTTTGCATGTCAGTGCCCTCGTGCTCTGCGTTCACGATCTCCTCCTGAACATTCTCCTGCAGAGACGCGAGAATCTGATCGCGCCGTTTTGCGTCGCGCTGATGCTCCTGATAACTATTCAGCCAGAAGGCGCCATACACTCCGGCGAAGACCAGAATGAGCTCGGTCGCCCAACGCCCGGCTTTGGCAGTGAATGAATTGCTGCGTTCCACTATCTACCGTTTCTACGCAGGATTGCTGCCGTCAAATCGGCGAAGGTCCGGCATGAACATTCCGTACTACGAAGTGCTTGCCTTTACGAGCCGCGTGCTCAAAGGGCGCGATTATTTCGCAGTCTTCGAAAGCGAAAAAGAGGTGGCGGCGATCCAGCCGGATTTCGCCGTCATCGCCGGGCTCGTTGCGCAAGGCGTGATCATCACCGGACCTTGGGAAAAGTCCGATTTCGTCTCGCGCTATTTTGTTCCAGGTGCGGGCATCCCGGAAGATCCGGTGACCGGGTCGACCCATTGTGTCCTGATCCCCTATTGGTCGAAGCGCCTCGGGAAACGTAAGATGCGGGCGCGCCAAATCTCACCGGGGGAAGGTGTGACTTGTGGTGCGAGGATCGGGGAGCATGCGTCGGGATCGGTGGGAATGCTCTCACCTATCTGGACGGCACACTGCACGTCGACGTGTCCTGACGTTTGCCAGGATTTTGGCGGGAAGGGAGCTTGCTCCCTCAACCGTGCCACGGCCGCGGTTCGCCCATGGTTTTATTAGACAGCGGGCCGCGCCTTAGCGCGCGAGCACGACGTCTTTTTTATTCCAAGTATGGATCTGATCGCAATGCGGGCAGTCGAACTTCTGGTCCTTCACCTTGGCATCAGCCCACAATTGTTCCTCAATTGTCTGACCGGTCGGGGTGAGTTTGGAGGTGGAAGGGCATCTCACTAAGAGGCGCTTGATAATGGGTCCGTTTGCTTTGGCTGGAGTTGCGATCATAAAAATTTAACCGAGACGGTAGACGATGCGAGCTTTATCAACGTCGTATGGAGACATCTCCATTTTGACACGGTCACCAATGGTGAGGCGGATGAAGCGTTTTCGCATTTTGCCAGAGATATGGGCGAGGACCTGATGCTGGTTGGCGAGGGCGACGCGAAACATCGTACCCGGCAAAACCGTCAGGATCGTTCCTTCGACCTCAATGGCTTTTTCTGAATTCATCAATTATTAGGGCAGCGAGCCGGCGCCCCAGTGGAGCGCCGGCTGCTGAAATTACCTACCGGCGATTATTGCCGCCAGCGAACTGGCGACCACCACCACCACCGCCAGAGCCGCCACGGGGGCGCTCTTCGCGGGCTTTCGCCTCGTTCACAGTCAAGGCACGGCCAGCGTGCTCTTTACCGTTCAGGGCTGTCATGGCGGCATTGCCTTCGGTTGCTCCCGCCATGGTGACGAAAGCGAAGCCGCGGGATTGGCCGGTCATTTTGTCAGTGATAAGAGTCACCTCTTTGACCTGACCGTGTTGTTCGAACAAATCTTGCAGATCGTTCTCAGTTGTTTGGAAGGAAAGATTTCCTACGTACAGTTTCATTGATTTGAGTTTGGAAAAACTGCCAGCTACAAAGCCGTTCCCGGGAATCGGGTTTCAAATCACCACTGAGGAAATCTCAGCCGACGATCTACCAAGCAACGAACAGAACAGAACTAATCCAATAGGCGGCCATTGTCGCCTATTTCCGGCGAAACACAACCTCGATTCACAGGGGGTCTCCCAGGAGGTCCCCGCCCCGAACCGGCTCCACACCCCGGTGTAACTACCAGCTGATCGTGGCGTTACCACTCGGATCGACCACGGTGTTGCGGCCGATCAGTTGCACAAAGATGAAATGTGCGTCGAAATCGCGGAGGACCCGGCCGTAAACGGTCATTTCGACGCCGGCCGAGGAATCGGTCGTGATCGATTTGAAAGCTGCCAGGTCTTTCCGGGCTACCATAACGCGCACATCGGAAAATCCTTTCCGGCCTTTCGGGTCGGGCTGCCAGATTGAGCCTTCGTACCAGTTCGGTTTGAGATGGTGGATATCCTTCCCTCGGAAAGTGAATTTAACAGCGGCCAGCTCGCTGATATGCCCTTCCAGGCTGGGAGCGAGTGTCCGCGCGTCATAGGTTTGCACTTTGCTCCACGCCTTGGCCTCAATCCGGGTTCCGGCCCGGGCGCTGAGGGCGAGAGCGAAAGCAAACAGGAGAGCATACAAAAGAATCTTCTTCATAAGTTCGGCCAGCAGAATAGCAAAACCGACCGGGTCTGAGAAGCCTGCTGCAAAGCCGTCCTCCTCGAGATCCGAAGCAATCTTGTGGCAGGTGGAAGGCCCGAGTAGGTTGTCTGTCTTGTGAAAAGATACCGGGTTTCTTGCGCTCTTGCTTTTATCCTGCTCGGCACCACCGCGTGGTCGCAGGAGCGATCGCCTGGCGCTAAGCCGGCTGCCGATACAAGCACGCTCGATTTTAAGCAATTCGGCCTCCTGGCCATTCAGGACGGCGGTCGCCGCAAACCGATCGATACCTTTGCCGCGGAGACGCTGACCCGTGTGACGGGCCGCTCGTCTTATACGGACAAAGGCGGCCGGAAGTGGGAAGCACGCGATTTTGTCTTGTCGGCCTTACTGGAAACGCACGATTGGCGGAGCGAGCCGATGGTTCTCGTCTCATTCGGAAAATTGAAAGAGCAACTTGGGCTGGAGCGGACGCAACGGCGATTTTCTTTCGCGCAATTAACGGCCCTGCCCGAGCTGAACCGCCTGGCCAACGAGGCCCACGCCTTGCGAAAAGCTGAGAAACCGCTCGAGCGCCTGCAACAGGAGGTCATGAGCGTGAGCGAACGGCTCGCCCTTTTTGCCCACGTCATGGATGGCAGTGCGTTCCTGATTGTCCCTGCCTCGACGAACGATACCGATCCCTGGGTGGTGCCGCCGGAATTTGCCAGGTATTACAAGGAAGCGCAGTTCGCTTCGGCCCAGAAGGAACTGCAAGCGGTCGCGACGGCCTACACGGAAGGCGACGGATTTCAATTCAGCAGCGCGTCACGTCGTTTGCGCGAGGCTTTAAGCGCCCTCAGCCCCGCCATTTACCCCTCCGAAAGGCAGTTACAGCTGGAGAACGGATACAATCATTTCCAAGGTTTCTATCGCGCCATCTGGTTCTACGGACTGGCCTTTCTCATTTTGCTGATCACGCATTTGCGTAATCAAGGCGGAATCTGGCGCAACACCGGCGTGGTCATGGCCATCATCGGCCTCATTCTGCAGGCTTCCGGAATCGTGTTGCGCTGCATGATTGCGGGCCGTCCGCCCGTGACGAACATGTATGAGTCGATCATCTGGGTTTCGTTTGCCGTCTCGTTTTTCGGGATGATTTTTTTCACGCGCTATCGCACGACGGTTTACCTGCTGGCGGCTCTGCCGGTGACGTTGCTGGCTCTCCTCCTCGTGCACCAGATGCCCATCGCCATGCCTTCCAGCATCGATCCGCTCGTGCCTGTCTTGCGCGATAATTTTTGGCTAACCATTCATGTCCTAACCATCACTCTGAGCTACGCGGCGTTCGCGCTGGCCATGGGTTTTGGGCATATGCTGCTCTGGCGCTATGTGCGCAACCCGACCGAGGCGCGGGCCGACGCTCCCATGCATTTTTGGTTGTATCGCGTGCTCCAGCTCGGAGTCCTTTTGCTCGCGGCCGGAACGATTCTGGGCGGCGTGTGGGCCAATTATTCGTGGGGCCGTTTCTGGGGATGGGATCCGAAGGAGACCTGGGCGCTCATCGCCTTGCTTTGTTACATCACCACTCTGCACGGCCGCCTCGCCGGATGGTGGACTCAATTTGGCCTGGTCGTAGCCAGTGTCGTTTGTTTCCTGGCCGTCCTAATGGCGTGGTACGGAGTCAATTTCGTGCTGGGTAAGGGATTGCACAGCTATGGCTTCGGTATCGGCGGTGAAACCTATGTCGCCACATTTGTCATTCTCGATCTGTTATTCGTTGGTTTCGCCATCGGGCGTTACCGCGTAAGTCGACGAAGCGCGCGCCTCACGCCTGAGGTCGAAAGCGGAACTGTGCCGGTCTAGGCTGTTGTTCCTTGTAGCCGTCGCTTCGCCGAGTGAAGCGACGACCGGCGCCGAATTATTTGGGAAGACGCGCTTCGCAGATTTCGCAAAGCACATGCAGTAGGAATTTATGCGCCTCTTGAATGCGCGCCGTCGACTCCGCTTGCACAATCAGTTCGATCTCTGCGAGCCCTTTGCTGGAACCACCATCGCGCCCGAGCAGCGCAATGGTCTTCAGTTTACGAGATTTCCCTTCTTCCAATGCGCACCGAATATTAGCCGATTTTCCGCTCGTCGAAATCACGATCAAAACGTCCCCGGCCTGGGCGAATGCGGTAATTTGCCGGGCAAAGATGGCGTCGAATCCGTAGTCGTTGCCGGTGGCCGTGAGCAGGCTTCCGCCTTGCGACAAGTTCATGGCCGGGTAGGGCCGCCGGTCCGCCACAAAGCGACAGGCAAACTCGGTGCAGAAATCGGCCGCATCGGCCGCGCTGCCGCCGTTCCCGCAGACGAGCAGTTTATGGCCACTCGTTAGGCAACTTGCAATCACTTCTGCCGCCTGGCCGACGGCTGTTTCGAGATCGGCCACGGCCTCGATCACCCGATGGGCGTCGGCCATGGCGTGGCGAAGAATTTCAGATGAGTCGCGCATGGCCGCGGTGGTGCAAAATGGTGCGCGATACAGGGTTCGAACCTGTGACCCCTACCGTGTCAAGGTAGTGCTCTACCACTGAGCTAACCGCGCATTTGGGATCAGGGCGGAATTATGCGATGCGCCCGCGGGATTAGCAAGTTGAGGGGTATGCGATAGGTCAGGGCGTTCCTTCTCGCGACTTACGGCGACGAGGATGGACCGCGCTTCACGCTGGTGATCACCGATCGTCATTCGGGTGACGATAGCCCTGCTGGGCGAGATCTTCGCTCCGGCAGCTGCTGGGCTGGGGGAATCGTTCCGGCCCGCGTCGCTTAGGCAGCGAGCTTGACCGCGTCCTTGTGACCGAGAATTCGGACAGTCTCTTTCAGCTGCTCCACCTTGAGCGGCTTTTTCAGGACCGTGATCGGGCCTTTAGATAAGATGCGATCGAGCATCTCGCTGTCCGGATAGCCCGTAATTATAATAATGGGACACTCCGGCTGAGCCGTCTTGGCCAGGTCGTAGACTTCGTCAGCCGAGCCGTCCGGCAGTTTCAAGTCGAGAAAAATGAGATCGAACTTCTGTTTTTCGAGCGCGACGAGAGCTTCCTTCACCGTGCCCACCACCACGCGACTGAAGCCAATTTTTTTGAGGAAAAGTTTAAAAAGATTTTGCAAACTCTCGTCGTCATCCACCACGAGCACAGTGGGCTGGCCGGATTTATCCTCTTTCAGAATATCCTTATCGAGCGAGGATTTTTTGATTCTCCAACGGCCGCCGATTTGGATTGCCGGAAGCTGTCCGCGTTGCACCAGATAATAAACGGTGGGTAACGGGATCCGGAGGTATTTGGCCGTTTCCTTGACGGTCAGGAGGTTATGCATGGCTGATAGACATCAATAAAACAGCGGTGGGCAAGCAATTTCGCTGGAGCTAGCATTATAAATTTAATAATCGCTGTCAATCTGTTCTTCCAAGGCATCTCTGGACAATGGGTCATCGAACCCATCGGCCCGGCCTTCTGAGGCGTGGCCACTTCGAGGCTGGACAAGCGGAGGGGGGCGGTTGACTGTTCGAACTCCAAATGAGCGCGTTATTCTTCAAACGCTTTTTGCAGAGGCCATTTCAGGTCGCCTCCATCATGCCCAGCTCGCGCGCCCTCGTCGAACGCGTTTCCGACAAGATTGATTTTGAGAAAGCGGCGGTCATCGCTGAATACGGTCCGGGCGAGGGCGTGCATACGCGCGAAATCGTGCGCCGCATGCGGCCTGATGCGCAGTTGATGATCTTTGAATTGGACGCGGCCTTCTCGCGCGATCTCGAGCGGCAGTTTTCGGACGACCCCCGCGTGCATGTCCTCAATCGCGACGCGGCTGCCTTGCCGGATGAATTGAAGAAGCGGGGGATCGCCCGGTGCGATTACATTCTTTCCGGCATTCCCTTCAGCATTTTGAATATCGACAAGAAACGCGCGCTTCTGCAAAAGACGCATGACGTTCTGGCCGACGACGGCAGCTTCATTATCTATCAGGTGACAAACGAACTAAAACAGCACGCCACCATTTTCGAGCACGCTGCCTCGGAGTACTGCCTGCAAAATATTCCTCCCATGTTCATTACCGTCTTTCGCAAGGCGCAGCAGCGTAATGGGCATGCCCGCGCGGTCATCCCGCCATCCCGGGAAGTTTCCCGCAATTCCGTGCGATGACCGGAGACGGCGCCCGGATCGAAAAAGATTCGATGGGGGAAATGTCCGTCCCCGCCGCCGCGCTCTATGGCGCGTCGACGCAACGCGCGGTCCTGAATTTCCCAGTCAGCGGTTATCGCTTTTCCCGGGCATTTATTCGCGCACTCGGGTTGATCAAATGGGCGGCGGCCCAAGCCAACCACGATCTCGGATTGCTCGATGCGTCGCGCAGCGCTTTGATCGTGCAGGCGGCCGAGGAAGTGGTGGAGGGCAAAGTCGATGAGCATTTTCCGCTCGATATTTTTCAAACCGGATCCGGCACGAGCACGAATACGAACGCCAACGAAGTCATCGCGAATCGTTGTGCGCAACTGGCGGGGTCGACGGCCGGCCCGCGCGAATCGGTGCACCCGAACGATCACGTCAACATGGGCCAATCGAGCAACGATGTGATTCCATCGGCCCTTCACATCAGTGCGGCCGAGGAGCTGACGAATCGGCTGGTGCCGGCCCTGGATAAGTTGCACGGCGTGCTCGCGGCGAAGGCAAAAGAATTCTGGGACGTGATCAAAATCGGCCGGACCCATCTGATGGATGCGACGCCGGTGCGGCTCGGCCAGGAATTTTCCGGGTACGCGCAACAGATTCACTATGCGAGGGAACGTGCGCAAAAAGCGATCGAAGTGCTGAAAGAACTGGCTTTGGGCGGCACCGCCGTCGGTACCGGGTTAAACCGGCATCCTGATTTCCCCAAAAAGGTCATGCAGCACCTTAGGCACCGGACCGGAATCGCTTTTTTCGAAGCGGCGAATCATTTCGAAGCACAGGGCGCGAAAGACGCCGTGGTCGAGGCCAGCGGACAGCTGAAGACGATTGCGACCAGTCTGTTCAAGATCGCCAATGATCTGCGCTGGCTGGGGAGCGGCCCGCGCTGTGGTATCGGTGAGATTCAATTGCCGGCTACGCAGCCGGGCAGCTCGATCATGCCGGGCAAAGTGAACCCGGTCATGTGCGAATCAATCATGATGGTTTGTGCGCAGGTGTTTGGGAATGACAGCTGTATCACCTGGGCGGGCGCAAACGGTAACTTCGAACTGAACGTCATGATGCCGGTGATGGCGCACGATCTTCTCGAGTCCATCCGGCTGTTGTCCAACGTGGTCGAGGCGTTTTCTGAGAAATGCGTTACCGGAATTGCCGCGAACAAGGAGCGCTGCGCCGAGTTGGTTGAGTTGTCGATGGCAATGGTAACCAGTCTGGCCCCGAAGATCGGATACGATCGAGCCGCTGAGATCGCGAAGGAAAGCGCCCGGACAGGCAAAACGGTGCGTGAAATTTGTCTCGAAAAGAAAGTGCTGCCCGAAGCCGAACTGAAACGCGTGCTCGATCCCATCGGAATGACTGAGCCGGGCGGCGAAGGGTCAGCCGGCGGATGAACGGCTCGTTGCGAAATTTCAATGTCCGCCTTGCCCTGATCGGATCTCTGGTCCTGACCGCAGCTTCCGTATGGGCGGCCGAAGATCGCCTGGATGTTTCCCTGATTATAGACAAGGCGGCGGCCGAGTCCGCCATGGGCGAGCCGGTCAAGGTTGCGGCGCCGCGCAATCTCGAGGGCGGAGATGGCTACTATTCGAAATGCAATTATTACAGCGCGACCTCGAACAAAGCTTTAATCCTGCGCTGTTATCAGGCGGCGGCCGGCTTTGATGCAAAAAAGGAGCTCGATTCGGTCAAGGCCAGCACGGGCACACCCAAATCAGTTTCGGGCCTCGGGGACAAAGCCCAAATCTACAACGGGCCGGAGAGCGGTCTGCCCGTCAACGTCGTGATGCTTTACGTGATCAAAAACAATTCGTTAGTCACGGTTGGAATGTCCGGCCTCGATGAAGAGACAGCCGTGGAAAAAACAAAACGGCTGGCGCAAAAAATTGTGACGCAAATTCATTAAGTCGCACGACCTTCCCGACCATGGTTGCCAACGTTAACGGTCCCCAATTTTCCGGCGGCGCCAATATCGCAATCAAGTGTCCCGCGCACACCTACGATCAGACGGTCGCTTTTTATCGCGACACGCTCGGCCTGCCCCTGATCGAGGAGGAAACGGATGGCTGTATTTTTCAATTCGGACCGAATCGGCTTTGGCTGGATAAAGTTCCAAATCTCAGTCATCCCGACATCTGGCTCGAGTTGGAGACGAACGACACGGAGGCGGCCGCTTCCTTCCTCAAGGTGAATGGAGTTGCGCGCCGGGACGAAGTAGAACAGCTGCGCGAAGACTTCGACGGTTTTTTTGTGTCGGCACCGAACGGCGTGGTCCATTTGGTGATCGGACACGAAGAAGCGTAGACGCCGACGGCCCTGAAAGAATAAACAGACGGGATTAATCCCGGTTCTTCTAAACGTGCCGTCCCATGATGGTGAGATCGCGTTCGACCTCTTCCACCTTGGCCACGCGCGGCAACAATCCCCAGCGCGTAAAACCGAGCTGTAGAAATAAGCGCACGCTTGCCTCGTTGTGAGCGAAAATCAGTCCGACCAGCGCATTGATCTGGAGAGTGGGCGAACGACTGATCGCTTCTTCGAGCAAGCGGCGGGCAACGCCGCGCCGCCGGAACTCTTCATGCACATAAACGCTGAGTTCCGCGGTGCCGCGATAAGCGCAACGCGGTAAAAAACTCTTGAAGGTCAACCATCCGACGATCGGCCCATCCATTTGCAAAACCCAAAATGGATACTGATCAGGAGAATGTTCGCTCAGCCAATCCTTGCGGCTTTCCAGCGTGACCGGCTCCAATTGCGCGGTCGCCGTGCGCGTCGCGATGGCGGCGTTGTAGATGTCGACGATCGCTGGAAGATCAGCGGCGACGGCGTCGCGAATCCTCATGCCCGAAGAACCGGTGAAGACAACTCTTCGGCTATTTGATGTGACCGCTCCGCTTTCATGGACCACCGCTAGACGGCTGCCGCCGGTTGAAAGAATAAATCTTCGAAGGTGGGCTGGAATGGACCGGACTGGGTTTCGCCGATCTTGAAACGGGGACTGATTTGAGCCTGACCCGCGCAAAAGACTTCGGTGGCATCGCGCCGACCGCACTTCTCGAGCAGCGCTTCGATCGCGCCGGAGGCCAGCTCCGGCGTGTTGCAGTCGCGACTGAGATGACCGAGCACGACGCGCTCGATCCGACCGGCCGGGAGTAACTGCTCAATGACCGCGGCGGCTGCCGTATTGGAGAGATGACCGTGGCGCGATTGAATTCGCTGCTTCACCGGCCAGGGGCGGTGCGTATCGTTCTGCAATAACTTTTCATCGTGATTGGTTTCGATCACGAGCGTGTGCACTTCGCGCAGGCGCTCGGTCAGCATTTTCGTGGCATAACCGAGATCGGTAATGAAACCAAGCCCGTGCCGGCCGGCGTGAAAGGCGAATCCGACCGGCTCGACCGCGTCGTGCGGAACAGGAAACGTCTGCACCGTGATATCACAAATGGAAAACTCCGCGCCGGTGTGGAAGAGGCGCCAGTTCCGGTGCTGATCGAGCAGGCTGTCGCACCGAATGGCCTCGGCCGTGAGCGCGTTGCAATAAATCGGAACAGCGAATTTCCGACACAAGACTTCCAAGCCGCACACATGATCACCGTGTTCGTGCGTAAGGAGGACGCCGTCGAGTTGTTCCGGCGCGACGCCGCATTGCTCCAGCCGCAAAACGAGCTGGCGCGCGCTCAATCCGCCGTCGATCAGAATCCGGCAATGTTCCGTGGCGAGGAGCGCACTATTCCCGGCGCTGCCGCTGCCGAGCATGGTCAAGCTGAACACGCCGCATGATTAAACGAAGCGTGTCCTGTTCACAAACAGAAATGCCGAGGCTCACGGATTTTTGGCACCACGCCCAGTCGATTTCGCGGGGATGGGCGGACATCTCGGAGAGATGCCCCTACCTGACGCGACGTATCTCCGCTTAATTCGCGGGCCCCGCCTTCGGAGCGACCGCGTCCATTAACGCAAAGATGTGCTGCTTCTTGCCGTCGTAATCAAGCGAACGAAAACGGCGGATTTCTTCGAGCCGCCGCATTCCGTTCAATGTGTCGAGATAATGGGTGTAACTGGAGGCGAGTTCGGTCGTTTCGAGATAGCGGCTGCGCAGGTTCCGGTCGTGAAACGCGGTCGGGCATTGCCGGGCGAAGAGATGAAAGCGCAACCAGCGCCGATCGGTTTTTGAAACGCGCTGAGTTTTACGAAAGAATGCGACGAAAAGGAGAAGCACAAGGTATGTGTCGATCTGCGCCTGCAGCTCGAGACTGCGCGCAAAATCTTCCTCCGCGATTTCACGCCGGCCGTTTTTAAACTCGAGGGCGGCATGCAGAGCGTGATTGATCTCTTCCACGAACATGATGAGCGAACGGATATTGCGATCGCTCAACCCGGCACGCGGATCGTGCCGCTCCAGTTGTTCGATGAGCCAGCGCGAATAATAAATGCCGACGTAAAGCTGATCGTCAGCCCGGCGCAGAAAGGTGCGGGCGAGTTCGCTCAGTTCGCGGGTCGAAGCGCCGGCCAGGGCCGAAAATTGCGTGCAGCGCTGCCGATCGATCAGGCAATCTTCCAGGTTAATCCCAACCTGTGCGTAGGTTCGTTCAAAGACGCGCTGGATCTGGCTGAAGAGCGTCTCGTTCACAGGGTGATGGACGAGCGCATGTCGTCATCCAGGTTGAGCAGCTGATCGGAGAGCTGGTTCAAGGCACAGCGAATCTCGCGAAACCGCTCGGCTAATCCCTCAAAGACATCGTCCAGTTCGCATCGGCGCGCGACCGCGTGGGCCGCGACCAGTTGGAAATTGGAACGACCGACCTGCTCGTAAAATCTAACATCGGGTCCGCCGCGCAAGCTGCGCCGTTGCGTGTTCTCGTGAAAAATTCCGCTAACGAAGAGAGAGTAATTGCCGACATGTGCGCGGAGCAGGAAGGCCTGCTCAGGCGTGACGCGTTGCAGCGCGATGAGCATGTCCGAGATGTATTGATGCACTGAATCGGCCGTATGCGGCGCGCGGAGGACGCTGGAGCGGGAAAAGGCTTCCAGGAGAGACGCAATGTAATCGCACAACTTCCGGTCGTTGATTCCGCCCCGCTGCAAAACGTGACGGGCCAGCACGTAGAAATAAAACTGTGAAGAAATTCGCAGCTGTCCGCCGTGCGAGAGAATGGCGTCGACCAGGCGGGGGTTATCCAGCACGGAGTCGCGTGTTTCGGCGTCGCTCAGAAGGTCGACCAGCGAAACGTGATCGGTGATGGAGCGCGAAAGGGTTCGCACAACGAAATCGAAATCCGCCGCCGTGAACCTCTCCCGACAATTCGCCCTGACCATCGGAATCCAAGTATGAGCAGCGCATGTGCCATAAGCAAGCTTTGCCATTGGGAGGGACGCGGCGCTGCGGCGTCCGTTTCGCAGGCTATGCCGTCCCAAGGTAGGGGTTGACCTCAATCGCCTCGGTCTCGGTATCGAGCACGAGCATGAGCACAAAGTGGGTCATCCCGAGCCAGCGAAGACGGCGAGGGATCTCTCCCATTCAGGCGGCGATACGCTTGGATCCTGTGCCTTGGCGCCTTCTCCGGCCTCGGGGATGCCCTACTTGATCGTGATATTTCCGAGAGGAATTGGTCGCCACAACACGGTCGATCGCAGATCGGTCTGCCCATTGGCGCTCATCCATGCACGCTGCGCATTATTAACGAAGACCGCATCGACCTCATAGGTCGCGGCGAGGAGGGCCGGAGGCGAGGCGACATGCCATCTCTCAAAGGCCCATTTGTCGTTCGCTTCCGGGACGCACAATCCGCGCGTCAAGGTTGCCATCACTTCGCCATCGCGCTTCAGGCGCAGTACCATCCATGGGAAAACGTCGCGCTCGCCTTGCAAAAACCAGGCCGATTGAAATTCGACAATGTGATCCTCCCGTTCATTCGCGGAAGTCTTGTCGATCTCCGCGAGCTGTGTGTGAGAATCCAGTGTGGCAACGACGCGACCCGGAACATCGGGTGGGGGCGAGCCGGTTCCCGGGACGATGATACGGTTATTTTTCTTGAAAGAGGTTAGTTCATCCGTCGTGTCGACCGTCCATCGGCTTTGTTTGAGGAAATCATGGAGCAACCGATCACTCGATGGTACGATCCGGCCATCCTTCGTCAGCATGGCCGGATGATAATAACCGGCACCAGCATCAAAGGTGGCCGCGTCGTTGTAATCAACCAGAACATAATCGGTCGGCGCGGGCGGCTCGTAGTTTGCGTGGCTCAGTGTCTTCAACCCTTTCAAGATGTAGTGCAGCGAATACAACTTCTCGCGCATAGCCAGATGAGAGAGATAGGGCAAGGGCGCCACCACGCTGGCCTGGCCCGGAACCTGGTCGATGAATGCGCTTTTCCGAACGCGATCCGGCCCTTTTGCGGCCCAGCCGGCAGATTCTTCCGCAATGGCCGCAGCCGGTCCGAACCAAGCCTGCCCGATCACGCACGCGATCAACAATGCCTCCGGAATCCACCACGTCGGGAAGGGCCAGCGGAGGGCGAAGCGGGTTGGGCCGGTGGGCGCGGCGGGCGGCGTGCTCGAAGTCGTTAGGCAAAGCCTGGCGCCGGCCTCGACCGTCGCCATCCAGAATAGAGGCAATAAAGGCGCTGCGTAATGAAAATAGACGGTCCACTCGGAGGAGCGCCAGGAAAGCAGGTGCTGCAGCAGAATCGGCGCGGAAATAACGAGCCAGCGCGGCCGCAACAAAGGCAGGCCGAGAAAGGGAAATATGAGAGCCCACACAAGGTTCCCGTGCCGGAGGGAGTTGAAAAGGGCGCGTCCGATCAACTGCGGTTGCGTGAAGGCGTTCTGCAGAATCTCTCTGCTGGTATGTCCGAGCCGGTCGTAGAGAGTCACGTAGTCGATATTTCCGGAGTTAAAAGCGGGCGTAATGACATAGCCGCAAAGCCCGAACCAGAGTAAAGCCGCCGTGAGTGGCCAAAGATTCCAAAGGGCCGACTCCCGCGCGGGGCGGTGGCGTTCTATAACGAGATGAACCGCGCCGTAGGCGGCGAGGAGCAGCGCCATGTTCTCTTTGCACGCGAGAACTGCGATGAACCAAAACCAATGACGCCAGAGCGACCGGGCAAGGCGCGCATCCAGAAGCAGGAGCAGGAACGGCGCAGTCAGCGCTTCCGGGTGAAACTCATGAAGCCCGATATAACCGGCGGCCGGCGCGAGGAGCAGGGCTGCTCCCAATAATAGTGAGTGCAGTGGACCAAATCCGAGCCGGCGTGCGATGCGATAGCCGACCGGAGCCATGGCCGCGAGCGCGGCATTTTGCACGATGACAAAAAGCATGGGATGCCGGAACAAGGCGAAGAGCGGCGCGAACAAAAACACGATCGGCTCGACATGATTACCGAGGAGCGGCACGTGCTCGATCGAGACTTCGAAGCGGCCATGGATGAGCTGCCAGACGGCCTGAACGTAGTAAGCGAGATCGAAGGTCCGATATTCGAAGTTGGACCAGCGCGCATACGAGGTCCAAGTGACGAGGGCGAAAAATACCGCCGCCACTGCCATGATGATTTTGTGTCCGGTCTCAGCGGCGAATGCCTTCAAGTGCAAGACCTTTAACAGGTAGGGGCGATTGACTCAATCGCCTCGCGCTCGTCCCACCACGCAAGGATCAGGTCTTGCGTTGGTAGATCACAATATAATCCGGGGGCAGATCGCGCAGGGGCGGGTCGCTTGAGAAATCGTAGACGCTTTCGTGCTCCAACAGTTTTACCAGGCCGACCGGCGTGTAGTTCTCACGACAATATTGGTCGGCCCAGGTGAATATGGTGCGATCGGAATCCGGTTGCGCGAGCCATGAATAATTGATCGCGACCAGGATCACGATTTTGGGTCGTGTTTTTTCAATTTCGGAAATCATTTCCCGCTGCATGCGGCTGGCATAATTTTGCGGCTCCATTAACCCGTAGGTGTGGATGTAGCCGGTGGCGGAACGCCGATTGGCGTAAAAACAAATCTGCGGTTCCGATCCGAGCACGGCGATTTGATCGGCCGGACTGGTTCGCTCTCCTATGAACTTAGCGATGGGGAGCGACTCAGAAAAAGGGTTCGGATATGCGATGGCACGGCAGGCATCGAGCGGAGCCACCATGAACAAAAACTGACGGTCGCGCACGAGGGGCCAGGCCAGAGCGGCCGCGAAGACAGCGAGTGCGATCGTGCGCAGAATGCGGCTGGCTCGGGTTTTCGGCAAGGTGACGGCCGCCGCTGCGAAAAGCGCGATGACCGGCAGGATCAAAATGAAGTAATGATCGCGAAAATAAAATCCGGTGGAGACGGCGAGAGCGGCCGCCACGAGGAGCGATAGAAGAAAAGGAAGACTCGCGTGGGCGCCCGCCTGGGAGAGGCAAACGACGAGGCCGATAAGGGCAAGTGCCCACAGAGGCCAGTTCACCCCGATCACTCCCGTGAGCTGATATTGGAGCACGCCGACCGCTTGCGAGATCGAAACTAAATTGCCGTGCTCGCGCGCATATTGAATCGTCCAGAACCAAAACTTGGCGAAGACTCCGGCGTGCCAAAGGAACAAGCCCGTCACCAGTAAAGGCGCCGAGACGCCGACGCAGAAAACCAACACCCCTTGTGCGATTTGCTTGAGCGCAGCCTTTTGTTGGAGCTGATCGTAAATCACATAGAAAAGGGCAAACACGGGAAACCAGACGCCGGGTTGTTTCATCACGACAGCCAGTCCAAAAAACAGGCCGCTCGCAAATAAGAGACGAGGCGACCATCGGCGCACGGCCTGGAGGAGCAACAACGCTCCGGCCATAGCTGCGAGGATAACGAAATGCGTGGCATGCGCAGCAAGGCCGGCTACCGCAGGACTGAGTGATAGAACTGCGAAAGCGGTTGCCGCCGCCAGGCCGGCGGTTGCGCCCCATAGCTCCCGTCCGAGAACGAAGAGCACGGTGATTGTCACGAAATTAATGATCAGCAAACCAAGGTGAATGCCGAGAGTCGTCTCCCCGAATACCCACATAAAGAGTGCGTAGGCAAAGTAGGAGCCGGGGAATTTCAGATTATAGGCAAGGTCGTATGGAGGAATGCCTTGGAGAAGAAGCCGGCCGGCGTAGGCATACTCGCCCTCATCCCGTTCCAACGGAAAAGAAAGGAGTCGAATTCGCACGAAGATGACCACGGCCAGAGCGGTCGCGAAGAGGACGCACCACGCGATCCGCAGGAGTGTCTCCCCGTTTTTCGTCTCTTTGTTCAACCGAAAATCATTCCGGCATCCGGTTGCGACAGCGTCAAGTCAGTACGAATCGCGCCGTCAAGCCCGTCGGTTGGACGAGGTCACTGGGATGCTCCAGACTCGTCACGCGAAAAGGTTCGATCAGGTGTCGAACACATGATTTTGCAGCTGGGTTCGGTCACCCTGCATGGTGACCATATAAATTTCATTCCCTTGCACCCACGTGGCGGTGGTCCATTCGCCCTGGGAGGAATACCGCGGTCCGTCGCCCGGACGCATCTCGGGAAAGGCCGACCGGTTCAGCACAAACATGTGCAAAAGACGCCCGTCGCCACTATGAAAACAAATAAGCGCAACATCATGACCGCGGAAGCGCAAGGTGCGACAGCCGACCGGCGGCATGTTTTGGAGCGGCTTGGGAAGTTGCAGGGACGAAGGGGCACCGGCTTTCTGTAGGAAGTTCGTTAGGCGCGGGAGTTCGCTCGATTTTAGTTCGAGGGAAGGGTCGACTTTGACAAAACTCACCATCTCATCGCTGTAATCCGCGAGTGACCCACGGGCGGCCGGAGCAGTCCGGGCCGCGCGGAAAAACACAGCCAGGGCGATGAACAGGGCGGCCGCCAGCAGCGCGGCCCGTTGCCACTTAAAAGAACGCGCGGGTTCCGGGCGCGGCACCGCGGCCAGGCGCTCTTTTAGTCCGGCCGGGATGTGCGTGCTTTGAATCTTGGCCGAGATGATCCGATCGAGAGTTTGTTCTTCCGTCCACCAGCGATTCAGCTCTAGGTCGACCTCGGTCTGCTTCAGCGCCTGCTCGAAACGCTGGTCGGTAATTCCGCATCCCTCGCGGTAAACACCCAGAATTGCGCGTGCTTCCTGGCTATCCATTTTCCGGGACTCCTCCCATGGGCACTGTTTTTCGCGCGGCGTCCCCCGCGAAATCCAGCAACGTTTTGCGCAATTCCGCTTTGCCGCGTGAGATCCTCGACATGACCGTGCCGATGGGGATTCCCAGAATCTCGGCGATCTCGCGATAGGAATGTTGTTGCATGTAAAAAAGAGTCACGGGGGCCCGGTAGGAGTCCGGCAGTGCGTGCAAAGCCTCCTGCACAATCGCGCCGTCAAGCGTGTCAACGACCGTGGCGGGGACATGGAGTGGCTCGACAAATTTGGTTTCGTCATCCGTTTCGGTGAAACGATCGGCGCGCCTTTTTTGAGCCAGAAACTCGCGATAGAGCGTCGTAAAAAGCCACGTCTTTGTCTTGGACGAATCGCGCAGTTGATGACCTTTGCGCGCCCAGATGTAAAAGGTCTGCTGGGTCAAATCGCCGGCATCGGATGGATTGCGGCTGAGCGAAAGAGCGAAGCGATAAAGGGGCATGTAGAACTCTTCCACCACACTTTCGAAGCTGAGGCCGCCCACGCCGACACCAGTACTTCTCGGTCGGGGTCCAAGCGAGTGAAAAGTCCAGCCATCGCCGAGATTTCATAAGGAACGACGTTTCATCCACAATATGAGAGGGCGGGTCGGCTTCGGTTATTCCTCGTGAAATAATTCTGGACCGGCGCCCTCCCACAGCCATGACAAGAAGCCCTTTGATCCTGATCGCAGGGATGAGCGTTTGTTTTGGAAGCGCAATCGCCGCTGGTCCCATCGAATTCCAAAGCGCGCCGGTAAAAACACATCTTCTCGAATTGTTCACCTCAGAGGGGTGCAGCAGTTGTCCGCCGGCCGAAGCGTGGTTGAGTGGGCTGAAAGATGATGCGCGGCTCTGGCATGTCTTTGTGCCGGTCGCGTTTCATGTCGATTACTGGGACCGTCTGGGCTGGCGCGATCCGTACGCGGCCAAAGCGTGGACGGCGCGCCAATATCAGTACGCGTCGCATTGGAAGTCGGGGAGTGTTTACACACCAGGATTCGTCCTGGATGGCGCGGAGTGGAGTAACCGCAACGCTTTGACAAAAGCCGCGGAGACGCCGGGCGTTTTGAAGATCAACGTGGTCAGCGCGGAAGATGTCACGGGCAGCTTTGCTCCAGCTAAAGCGGATAACGTCACGCTCGAGTTGCACGTGGCCCGCCTCGGTTTCAGCCTGACGACTGATGTGAAGGCGGGCGAAAACAGCGGGCGTAAGCTCCGGCATGATTTTGTGGTGCTTGCTCTGGGCAGCGCAAAGATGGTCGACGGCAAAGCCCAAGTGCATTTGTCGGCGGGATCCGCTCCGGAGCGTTCAGATTCCCGCGGAGCCCTCGTCGCATGGGTCACGGCCCTTGGGACGTCTGAACCGATCCAGGCGGTGGGCGGCTGGACCCGATAGCATCGAAGAGGGCAAATGACGGGAATAATTTGGGCGGAGCCGCCTCTGACATTCGAATCCTACTAAACATGAAGCTATTTAACTGCAGTGTGGCCGTATCCTTCGCAATGGCCGCGATGGCCTTTGCCCAGACCGGCGCTGATCAACCCCCCATGAGTGATAAAGTCGAAAAAACGGACGCCGATTGGAAAAAGGTTCTGACCCCAGACCAGTACTACGTGTTGCGGCGCAAAGGAACGGAACGGCCTTTTGCCAACGAGTATAACAACCTGCACGATCATGGCACTTTCAAGTGCGCTGCCTGCGGTCTGGAGCTCTTCAGTTCCGAAGCCAAATTCGAGTCGGGCACGGGTTGGCCGAGTTTTTTTCAACCGATCGCTCCGGCGTCCGTTCACACCGAGACTGACCGCACGTTTTTTGGAACTCGCACGGAAGTGTTGTGTGCGCGGTGTGGTGGACATCTTGGGCATGTCTTTGACGACGGTCCCAAGCCAACCGGATTGCGTTATTGCATGAACTCGGTGGCGATGAAGTTCGAAAAGAAATAGCGGCGCACGGCGGAGAGTTGGCAGCAGGTAGGGGCGATTGGCCTCAATCGCCTGGGCGGTTCGGGTGAACCGTCCCTACCTTGCTTCCTGCGCGTAACGCCCGCCGGTCGAACTGCGTTCGAATCTGCGGTTCGCCGAGAACAGGATGTTATGACGCGGGGTGGGAGAATCTCACGAGACGTAAACCCTTGGTAATCAGTCAAGTCAAAGCCCGCGATGTGTGACTAAGATGACCCTGTTCGCGAAGCTAGTCCACTGTGCGAGAGTGTCGGCGCTATGATGCACGAATTCCTCGTGTCGAATCGGGTCGAGTTGGTCCGCCGCTGCCGAGGAAAAGTCGCCCAGCGGGCTGCGCCGGAAGCCACGGAAAAGGAGTTGGATTTTGGGATCGGGTTTTTTCTCGATCAACTAATTGAGACCCTGCGCGTGGAAGAGACGAGCGATCCCATGAAGCGGAGTCGAAAGATTTCCGGCCAATCTGGGGGAGCAATGTCAGGTCTGTCGGACATGGGGGATGGAGCGACCAAGCATGGGCGCGAGTTGTCCGCGCACGGATTCACGGTCGATCAGGTGGTGCACGATTATGGCGACCTCTGCCAAGCGGTCACGGAGATGGCGGTGGAAAGGGAGACGCCTTTCGCGACGAAAGAGTTCCAGACGCTCAACCGCTGCCTGGATAATGTGATCGCCGATGCGGTCACGGAGTTCATGTACCAGCGCGATTTCGTCACGGCGGGCAAGGAGGCGGATGCGGTGAACCAGCGCCTGGGCGCATTCGCGCACGAGCTGCGGAATCTTCTTAATTCCGCCATGCTCGCACTGACCGCGATCAAGGAAGGCGACGTGGGGCTGGGTGGCGCGACTGGCGCGGTCCTGGACCGGAGCCTGATCGGGATGCGGAAGCTGATTGATCTTTCGCTCTCCGACGTGCGGATGCAGGCCGGGATGCCCGCGCAACATCGTCTCTTTCCCCTTTCGAAATTCATCGACGACCTGAAGCTGTCCGCTTCGCTGGAGGCAAAGATGGCGCAGTGCCGGTTCACTGTTTCTCATGTCGATTCCAGCCTCGCGATTGATGTAGATCGGGACCTCCTTTCCTCGGCGGTGAGCAATGTGTTGCAGAATGCTTTCAAATTCACAGAACCCGGCACTGAAGTGACGTTGCGTGCTTTCGCGGTCGCGGATCGTGTCCAGATCGAGGTGGAAGATCACTGCGGCGGTCTGCTGCCGAGCGAGGCGGAGACAATGTTTCTCCCGTTCACGCAAAGTGGCGTGAACAAAACGGGCATCGGCCTGGGCCTCTCCATCTCGCGGCGCGGCGTGGAGGTGAATAAGGGAACTCTGAGCGTGCGCGATGTGGCTGGTTCAGGCTGCGTCTTTACGATTGATTTGCCTCGGCACTCGATGGCTGAGCCTGCGTTAAACTGAGCGAGACGCGGCGCGATGGCTTTATTCGACCTCAGCGTTGCCCGCAAATAGGGCCTCTGGCATAGGATTTCAGAGTTCCTGTCGGTCCTACCACGCAAAAACCG
This sequence comes from Chthoniobacterales bacterium, assembly GCA_038230335.1. Classification (GTDB taxonomy): domain Bacteria; phylum Verrucomicrobiota; class Verrucomicrobiia; order Chthoniobacterales; family UBA10450; genus JBBRDU01. Next base: position 162,232 of record JBBRNL010000001.1, read on the forward strand.
GCATGGCAGAACTGGCAAAACCTCTTTTCGAGAACCGAGGGACTGCGACGCGGACGCGCTGTATCGCTGTCCCGTAATCGGAAGTGCCTAACGATTTGCGAATGATTTCTTTTTTGAGGACGTGGCGCAAGTCCGTCGGGACTTTCACATTGAGGTAATAGCGGGAACCTCGACGCATTAAATGCGTATGGCGGGGCATTGGAATCGGTTGGGCAAGTGTGAAAGCCTGGTGTGACATAACGGGATTCCGTGCCATTGATTAGCAGAGTCTTACTTCATCCCCAGCCAGTTACAAAAAACTGGCGGAAGGGGTGGGATTCGAACCCACGGTGGGTTTAACCCCACGCTCGATTTCGAGTCGAGTGCCTTCAACCGGACTCAGCCACCCTTCCTATTGGAGATCAATCACTTACATACCAACAAAAACAGTCTAATTGACTTTTCTACGGTCTCTTTCTACGGTCAGGGCTCAAAATCGCGACTTTCATGCCAGCAACCCCAAGCAAAAAGACCGCCGTTTGGACGCCGACAAAGGTGCAGTTTCTTTATCGCCATCGCAACAGACGATATTACGTCCGGGTCTTCACAGGCGGCAAGGAGAAGTGGACCAGCCTCAAGACCAAGCTGATGTCGGTCGCAAAGAATCGTATGAAGGGGCACCTCGATGCGGCGGAACGGCAGCGCAGCTTGGGCGAGGGAGCGGTCGCGACGGGAAGCCTAACGTTTGGCCAGGCATTGGAGACTTATCGCAAGCGGTTGAGCGAAGCCGATGTTCGACCAAATACAAAGGCGTATCGCGATGCGGGAGTGAAACTAGTTTTGCGATCATGGGAAGGAGTCGGATCGCTGAACGTTAGAAAAGTGACTTCGAAAATGGTCGAAGAATGGCTGCGGAAATTCAAAGCGTCAGCGCAACCGCACATCCCAAAGAACGCGAAGCGGCCGGCGCACAATTCCACAGGTGCCAGTATTACCACGATAAAGTGTGCACTAGATGCGGTCCGGCACGTTCTGGATGTCTCAGTCGAGAGCGGCCATCTCTACGCAAATCCCGCCCGTAATACGACCGTGGCGAATACAGCTCGGAAGATGTTTAAAACGGTCCGGCGCGCAAAGGCTGAACGCGGTGTTGCAAAAATCCCGACCCGCGAAGAATTTCTGCGCATTGTTGACACCATCCGAACTGCCGGTGTCGCCGATTGCCGGGCTGCCGCAGAGTTTGTTCAGTTTATCGCCTTTTGCGGCGCACGGAAGACAGAGGCTAATAACGTTCGGTGGTCAGACATCGATTTTTCGGCTGAACGGATCCGCCTCCGAGTCACCAAGAATGGAGAGGAGCGCTCCGTTCCGATGACGGGCGAGATGCAACTGCTTCTTGAAACGATGCATTTGAGAAGAGGACCATCGCTAAATGAAAGTGTTCTTCTGGTAAAGGAGGCGCAGGGCTTTATTGACACCGCATGTCGGAAACTGGGACTCAGCCGCTTCACGACTCATGCTCTGCGCCATTTATTTGGTACTGCTTGTCTCGAGGCAGGCGTTGATGTCCGGACCGTCGCTTCTTGGCTCGGGCACAAGGATAACGGTGCGCTTTTATTGAAGGTGTATTCCCACGTTCGCCGGGAACACGAAGCGGAGATGATTCGTAAAGTGTCTTTCGCATCGGCCGGAACCGATAAATTAGTAGGGCTCGAGCGAAGCGCTTGAGAGTAAGCTTTGACGGAGGGCGTTAACCCAGGATAGAAATGACCGCCCCGGATGTAGGTTGCGTTCATCAATTTATTTCTTCGAACACAATGACTCTGCAAATTTGCCAGATGGGGGCGAAACATTTTCACAAATTGGGACTGATGATGTGACCGCTGGAGCCGATCCTGTCGTGGTCTTCCGGTTTTCTGGTCACGAGACATTTGCTTGCCGTTATGCTTGGTTGCCTAAGGCGGCGGAAGCAGTTTCAACGGATGCCTCCATCCTTAGTGCGGCTCGCGAGGATGATGCCATGGTCGCGCTTGGCGTTGGTAAGAACATGGTGCGTTCGATTCGCTTTTGGGCGGAGACTGCTGATGTGATTCTTCCATCTTTGGAGGGCCATCGATTGACCACTTTTGGTCGGGACTTGCTGATCGGAACAAAAGAGACGGCTCCGCATGATGCTTTTTTGGAAGACGTCCAAACACTTTGGCTGCTCCATTGGAAACTATCGACGAATTCACGCGCACAGATTTTCGCGTGGGATTTCTTAATGAATCAATTTCACGAGCCTGAACTGTACGCATCGGCTGTTATCAGAGCGTTCCAGAAAATTCTGCCTACCGTTTCGCAGAAGGCAATTTCGTTAGCCTCGTTGGAGCAACTTTACGAAGTATTCCTTCACTCCTACGTACCGACACGAGGTCGTAAAGGAGAAGTCAAGGAAGACAACCTCGATTCTCCGTTGGTCGAATTAGATTTGTTGCAACACACCGGGTTCACACAGACCTCGCTCCACTCTGGTCGGCCGGAGCCAAAATTTGCATTCCGCAGAGAGGAGAAATCCGAAATCGGGAGTTCACTCTTCGTCTACTGTCTGAATGAGTTTTGGCAAAACCGATCTCGGTCGCTCCAGACGCGTGAATTAACCATCCCCTTGCACACGGTTTCGAATGGCCACGGCAGTCCAGGGCAAGTCTTCAAGATACCCGAAGCCGATATTCGAAAACGCTTATTAGCTTTAAAGGAAGCTTCTCAAGGATTGTTTCGCTTTGAAGAGTCTGCTGCGGTCCCCACCGTCGTCCGCCGGAACGCTACTGATAAGCTTCCTTTGAGTACGGTTTACCAACGCGAGGTGGAATATGCGTAATCAGGCGATTGCCTCGCTGCACAGCTATTCGAGTCGCTTCCTGCGGTCGACTGATCTGGTGCGTGATTTCGACGACCCCGAAGGTCTCCGCGGCTACTGGCTCACAGACTTTGGCCGGTCCTGCCTCGGTCGTATTTCAGACGGGTTCCGTCCCGAGTCCGGAAGGAGGGCCTGGCGCCTCACCGGTGACTTCGGGTCCGGAAAATCGTCGTTTGCATTACTGCTGGCCAATTCTGCTAGTGACGCCCGAAATCGACTTCCGAAAGCGCTCTTTCGTGAGGTGGTTGAGGAAATCCCTGAGGCCAAGAAGCTAAGCTTTGTCCCCGTACTAGTGACTGGCACGCGCGAGCGAATGGCGCCTGCCATTCTTCGAGCCGTCTTCAAGGTCTTTGGCACCCTGTATTCACGACGGGGAGTTCGGTCTGAGCTTGAAACTCAAGTCGAGAACCTTCTGTTAAACCCGGATCAAATCACGGATAGACAGGTCGTTGAGCTGATCGAGAAGACCAATCGAAAGATCATCCAGAATGGAAGAGGATCTGGGTTGCTTTTGATCCTCGACGAAGTCGGGAAATTCCTCGAATTCGCTGCCAATAACCCGGATGAGCAGGATGTTTATTTCCTGCAGCAATTGGGCGAGATGGCGGCCCGCAGTGGTCGCGAGCCCGTGATTGTCGTTTGTCTGCTGCATCAGGGCTTCAACGCTTATTCAGAACAGCTCACGCCTTCAAGCCAACGCGAATGGGAGAAAATTGCGGGACGCTTTGAGGAAATCGTATTTCGACAGCCACTCGATCAGATCGCGCTCTTAATTGCGGCCGCAATCGAGCTCGACGAAACCGCAATTCCGACATCGCTGAAAAAGCAAGCAACGGCTGCGTTGGATGCAGGGATTGCTTGCGGATGGTTTGGCACTTCGGCCAGTCGCGACACCCTTAGACAATTGGCTCACAGATTATTTCCGCTCGATCCCCTCCTACTGCCCGTGCTAGTTCGTATTTTTCAGCGATTTGGCCAAAACGAACGATCACTTTTTAGTTTTCTGTGCTCATACGAGCCATTTGGTTTCCGGGCCTTTTCAAATAATCCGCTAAATAAGACATCACGCCCATATCAGCTCGCGGATTTCTACGACTACATCCGCGCCAACTTTGGACATCGGCTCGCGGTTGCAAGCTATCGAACGCATTGGAGCGTAATCGAATCAAAGATTGACGCTTATCCCGCGGATAACGCCCTGGAGGTGCGGGTCCTTAAGACAGTTGGTGTCTTGAATCTCCTGAATTCGGACGATCTTCGGCCGACTCGAGAGGCGCTTTGCTGGGCTGTAGCAGGCCACTCAGAAGAAGACCGTCGTCAAGTTTCTAGGTTGCTTAAGAAGATCGAGGGACGCGACCTGCACTTCCGTGGCGAGTCACGGGGCTATTCACTCTGGCCTTACACAAGCGTCGATATAGATGCTCGTTTAGACGAGGCAAAACGCGCGATTCCTGAGGTCGTTAGGGTCGCTGAAGCTATTCGACAGCAGCTCGATAGCCGGCCCGTCGTGGCCAGAGCACATTACATCCGGACCGGGAATCTACGCTACTTTGATATTGTCTACTGCGAATCGGGCGAGCTCGAGCAAAAAGCCTCCGAGCCGCCAATTAGTCGAGCCGATGGGATAATTCTGATCCCGTTGTGCGAGACAAAACAGGAAGCAAATGCGTCATTGCAAATGGCCCGCAAGATCAAAGGGCGTGACGACCTCATTCAGATCATCGCGGTCCCGCGCCCGTTAAATCATCTGAATCAAGCGGCACTGGACGCTTTACGCTGGGAATGGGTTCAGGAAAAGACGTCGGAATTGAACAATGATCCTTACGCCCGCAACGAAGTGCAGCTTCATCTTCAGGAGGCTCGTAACCGTCTTCAAAATCAGATTCAAGAATTCATTGGACTAAACCGTGTCGGCGAGCGCGTCAGCCTTTCATGGTTTTACCGTGGTGATCGAATTCAACACCAAACCGGGCGTCAGGTTATGCGGTGGCTTTCCACCCTATGCGACGCAATCTTCCATTCCGCTCCGAATATTCGGAACGAACTAGTTAACCGGCAGAATCTCAGCTCCGCCGCTGCCGCCGCTCGAATGCGATTGATCGAGTTGATGTTTTCCCACTCTGACAAGTCCGATCTTGGGTTGCCAATCGACCGAAAGCCTCCCGAGAAATCAATGTATTTGTCAGTTCTCCGCGCACCCGGTTTGCATCGCCAGATCCATGAGCGATGGAGGCTAGAATATCCGCCAAAAACCCAATCCGCTAATCTGCGCCCAGTAATAGACCGAATCCGCCAGGTTATTTCAGATCGCCCAGACGCGCGCGTGCCTGTTAGCGAATTGGTGTCGCTTGTGCGCAAGCCTCCATTCGGACTTCGGGATGGCCTGTTTCCAATCTTATTGGCGGTCGTTGCCATCGTTGAGGAACAGGAGATAGCCTTCTATGAGAACGGCACTTTCCTGCGCGAGGTCGGGCGGGATGCATTTCTTCGAATGACAAAGGCGCCGGAGCGGTTCGATATGCAGTATTGCAAGATCGAAGGGGTGCGGGCTGAAGTGTTCGAGCGATTGCTTGCCGTACTCGACGTAAAGCCAATCAAAGGACGTAAGGTCGAGTTGCTCGACGTCGTGAAACCCTTGTGCTCGTTCGTCGCACATTTGCCACCTTATGTTTTAAACACGCGCAAACTTCCGCCGGCTGCACTGGCTGTGCGCGATACCATCTTGAATGCGCGCGAACCGGCTACCCTCCTTTTCTCGGATCTCCCTAAAGCTTGCGGGTTTGAAGTGATTGGCGCTAAGGCGACAAAGGCAAAGCCGTCCCTGTCCTTCACGAAGGCTCTGAAGGCCGCCATCGATGATTTGCGGGTTGCTTATCCCGAAATGCAGGAGCGCCTCCGGATGCGGCTTCGTGGGGCTTTCGACCTGCCGGGAGATTTTCAACAATTCAGAAGTGCGCTCGCGCGCCGCGCCGAACAGATCCTGCTCGGAATTTTCGAGCCAAAGTTGCGAGCGTTTTGTCTTCGACTAATCGACGACAATCTTCCCGAGTCAGAATGGATCGAATCGATCGGCAGCTTTTTAGCCCTCAAACCGCCGACGAAATGGCATGATGCCGAAGAAGAGCTTTTTAACAGCGATCTTGCCGTCTGGGCTACACGCTTTCACCATGTCGAAAGCATTATATTTGCTGCCGACAGGTCGCCGCGCGGTTCAATTGGTGTACGCCTTGCCATTACCCAGTCGGACGGCATCGAACATGAGAAGGTGTTTCACTATACGACCGACGAAGAGAGACAATTAAAGAAGCTGCAACGCCACCTGGAGCTTATGCTCTCGAAAGAAGGTCGCCTCGGCTTCGCTGCGGCATCGCGAGCAATCTTGAGCAAGCTTCGCGAAACGGAGGCAGTTCAACAATGAGTCAACCGACGCGGCACATTCTCTGCATGTCCGGGGGCAAGGACAGCACCGCCCTCGCGTTGTACATGCGCGATCGCCTTCCAGAGATGGAGTATGTTTTTTGCGATACAGAAAAGGAACTCACGGAAACTTATGAGTATCTGAATCAAGTCGAAGCGTTCCTCGGGAAGAAGATTATCCGACTCAACGCCAAAGTGGGCTTCGACCATTGGTTGGAGGTCTTCGGTGGCTATCTTCCTTCGCCGCAAATGCGCTGGTGCACAAAGTTACTAAAGTTGAAGCCGTTTGAGGAATTTGTCGGTGAAGAAGAAGTCGTTAGCTACGTCGGAATCAGATCCGATGAAGATCGCGTTGGCTACATAAGCACGAAAGAAAACATCAAGGCAGTTTTTCCCTTTAGAGAAGACGGGATCGACTATGCCGGCGTAATGAAGATCCTCCAAGAAAGTGGTATTGGATTACCGCCTTACTTAAAATGGGGACGCACTCATTCGGGGTGTTTTTTTTGCTTTTTTCAGCGTCCAATCGAATGGGTGCGTCTGCTCGAGACCCATCCCGATCAATTCGACGAAGCCCAAAAGTACGAAAAGCTTAGTGATGAAGCTGGGAAGACTTTCACTTGGAGCCAGGGTATGCCGTTGTCGGAGCTACGAAAGCCCGAGAATGTGGAAACCATAAAGCGTCGATACGCTGAAATTGAGAACCGACGAAGAGCAAATCGAGGCAACCGAAGACTCGTCGAGGTGTTAGGTGGCCTGGAGCAAGACGATGACGGCCCACAAGCCTGCCTTATTTGTCAAAAATAGCGCGTGAAATTTAAAACTACGACCTGGTCAGTCAAGCATTTGATCGACCTTTACGAAGGCGGAAAGCTGGATCTTTCTCCGCCTTACCAACGAAATCCCGTTTGGACGGTTAAGAGTCAGCAGAAGCTCCTGGAAAGCATCTTGACCGGTAAGCCAATTCCCAACTTCTTTTTACTAAAGAAGGATCCCGATCATTATGAAATGATTGATGGGCAGCAACGTGTCCGGAGTATCTTAGCGTATTTCAAAGATCAACTCGTTGATCATGATAATCTGACATTTCAGAATAGATTAGCTAGATCGGTCGATCGAAAAAAAATATCTGACGATCTTCTCAACTACCCCCTCACTATCACCTTAGTTTCGGATCTAGATCCCGACGAGGAGCCGATCGAGAAGTATTACGCTCTTTTGAATTCGTCGGGTCTTCGTCTTAACCGACCGGAACTGAAGAAGGCCGAATATTTCACGACCGCCTTTCTTTCTTTGGTCATGGAGTGCGCTGACAACGAAAATTTACAATCACTCAAGCTATTCACTGCAACGAGCGCGTTGCGAATGAACGATATCGAATTCGTATCGGAACTCTTGGCCCTTATCAAATTCGGCCTAACAGACAAGAAAGATAAAGTCGACGAGCTTTATGAAGACGACATCACGCATGCCGAGGCAAACGAGCTCCGTTCTCGCTTTTCCGAAACCGTAAACGTTTTTGCCTCTTTTAATCGAATCACGCCAATCATTCGAACACGTTATAAGCAAAAGAATGATTTTTATTCGTTGTTCTTTCTGTTCCTGACCATTCGCGAGACAGAACAGGCTATTCTCGATCGGCTTTACCAGGTTCTCGTCAAGATCGGTCCCTATATCCGGCCGTCTCAAGAAAATTGCGATCCGCTACGAGAATATGCACATCATTGCGTTACGCAGTCCAATTCTAAAGCGGCTAGGTTAGCTCGTCATCAAATCCTAATAGAACTACTTCTAAACAGGGAAGATCACCCTACTCCCACTCAGGAAGCAGTGCTCAGATGCTTTGCGATGGATCCGAAGCAGATGATCAAAGTGGGAAAATTCCTCACTTTTGATCCTCATCTCATTCGAGACCCCGATCATTACGAGTTCGAGTTTCGAGGAGATGAGATATAATTCGCGAAGTCAGCGTGTCGAACTCGACGAAAATTGGGAGGACAATTACCTCGCAATAGGCAAGGAAGATTTTTTCCTTGAAAACCTTGACCGAGGATCTTCACAAAAAGGCGGTAACTCTTCCGTGTTTCGAGCGGTCGATGCGGGCGGGGACAGAACTAGAATCGTGAAGATTTGTCGGCATCCGCTGAACAGTCGTCTGCCCTATGAAAGGAAGAGGATTGGAAGGTTCTTCCGTGAAATTCAAGCGCTGGCGAAGGCAAGAAGTTCTCATTATGCCGACTGCGTTATTTCGCTGCTTGGAGATGGCATCGCGACGATGGAGTCTGAACATTCGCACTATAGACTCAAATATTTTGTAATGAATGAGGCCGAATCCGATTTGAGACAGTTTTTGGAAGAGAACGATCTCGCTATTGGTCAAAAAGTCGATCTTTGTAACAAGTTATTAAAGAACTTGCTTGGATTGCATTCGCTAGGGATCTACCACCGCGACATCAAGCCTGGAAACATATTTATGGTCGGTGGCAGACCGGTATTCGGTGACCTTGGTTTGATTAACTATAGGGAAAAAGATCAAGATCGAGACCACTTCTGGGAAAAAATTGGCCCCGTGGGCTTCCTATCCCCGGAAGCAACTAATAAATCTCTTGGAATACGAGATAAACCCTCTTTCACATTTGATTGTTGGATAGATGATAGGTCAGATCTTTTTCAGCTCGGGCAAGTCTTCTGGTTGATTCTTCAGGACGAAGTGCCGACCGGGCATCTTTCGCCTGATGACGTTAGATTTGATCGACCTGATCTGTTAGCAAACGTCATTCAACCAATGCTTCAGTACGGCAAGCAGCGCAGGCCGCCTGCTGAAGCGATAGCAGCGGCTCTGGAGCCGGTGATGCGCGACCTAGCCCTGATCTAGTGTGATGAGCAGGTGGCTAACATTTCTCCGCCACTACGGTCCCGTTCCGCGTAATGATAACATGTACGATGAGACGATTCGGCGTTCGGCTCGTCGTCAAAAAATACAGCCGATCGAGTTCGAACATCCGACGCAACGCGAGATTGTGGACTGCTTTAGTCAGGCGACTGCGGATCCCGTTTCAGTTATTCTCACGGGAACCGCCGGCGATGGGAAAACGCATCTTTGCCGACAGGTCTGGGAGATACTTAACGGTGATGATGAAGCGTGGGCCTCAGACAGCCCTTTCTTAACGGCTAGTTTCCACTATCCAAAGGATAGAAGGGATTGGCCGGACGTTGAGGACACCGCCTTATATCGGTCGGTGAAGATCCACATCATTCGCGATCTCAGCGGCTGGGCTCCGCAACAAGGCGCGGAGTGGGAACCGGAAAAGGAAGAATTACTTCAGAAGTTCTGTCGATCAATTTTTGATCCGGAGGCCGAGGAAATCTTTCTCATTGCGGCGAACGACGGGCAGCTAGTCGAGTCATTTCGGCGATTGAAAGAAACCGAAGCGGTGAAACGAGCTAGACAGGTTTTTGAGGAATTGCTCGTCGAAGATCGCCAGGAGGAGTCCGGCGTGCGGCTCAAATTCTTCAACCTCAGTCGCGCAAGTTCTGCGGTACTTTTCGACCGAGCGCTGGACGCCTTCCTTGATCATCGCGGCTGGGCAGAATTGAAGAAGGAGGTACCCGGCGAGAACGATTTATTCGGCCTCAATTGTCCGATCCGGCATAATTACGAATTGCTACAAAGTCCGCTCGTGCGAGGTCGATTGCGATCATTGCTCGAACTTTGCGACTACAACGGGCTGCATGTTCCAATCAGGCAAATTCTACTACTGCTTTCCAACGCGGTCTTAGGGCATCCCGATGCCAAAGATCATCTAATGTCGCCTGCAGACGTACCGAGACTTATCGCTGCGGGCAACGTCTCGAAAGCGAGCCTCTACAACAACGTTTTTGGCGGCAATCTTTCGGAAATCCGAAGGCAATCGATCACCATCTTTGATTTCCTCGAGCGGTTTCAGATCGGCTACGCAACGACAAACCGGGTCGATAATATCCTGATTTTTGGCGAAGGCGATGAACTGTTAGGCGCTTACTTCAAAGAGTTTGTTGCCTCCGACGGTTTTTATGGTGCGGATTCCCGTTATTACGCGGCGAAGCGGGAATACATCGAGGGTACGAGCGAGAGCGAAGAGAAGTCGCAACAGTTCTTGGAAATGCTCATCAGTCAACGACGTGGTCTTTTTTTCAAAATTCCTAAGGAAGCGGAAGAGGAACTACACCTTTGGGAACTCACCGTATTCAAGTTTGCGGGCGAGTATCTCGGTGCGGTTGTAGAGGTGTTGAGGGGCGGTGGAGGGGTGAAGCGTCCCCTTCTCTCGCGGATGGTCAAAGGACTGAATCGCGTTTTTACCGGCATGTTAATCAATAGCGACAGGGAGCTCTATTTGGCAACAAGCGGCAATTACTCGCAGGCGAAGGTAAGTCGCATTCTAGTGGAACGAATATCAGTCGATCCGAGCAAGGGTGAGAGGATAGTTTTGCGACACGATCCCAGAACTGGTCGTGTCCTTCTCACGGTGTCCTTTACGCCGACGCTATCAGTCGATTTGTCGCTCACGCTGATCCGGTACGAATTTCTCTCACGCATCGCGGTGGAGGGAGCCTTACCTGCCAGCTTCTCGAAAGAATGTTACGAGGATCTACTTGCCTTTAAGAGTCGACTCATCGCCGCTCATGGGCAGCGTCAAGGCGCTGACCAAATACCGAGTGATGCCGCCATCGGCTTGAATCTGCTTACGCTAACGGATCAAGGGATGCCCGAGGCGCGATTTGTCGAAATCGTTCCATGACCGCGCTTTCACCGCTTCCGCCCCCTGACAGCTTCGACCAATCCTCCTCAATGTGGGTGGATGAAGCGATCTGGGGCCATCGGCTTTACGACGAGCAATTGCCGTGGATGGTGTTCTTAGAGTTCCTGAATGTCTTTTATCACGAGGCCGACAAAGGGCGTGCCTTCGTCGAATCTGCCGGGCTGAATACCCTTAAATATAGGGCAGCGCATCGTCTCCACCTTCGCAATATTCTCTTCAATAATCCGCATCTCGCGGAAGTGCGGCAGGCTTATCCTAACGACAACAATCGTTGGGATGAATGGCTCAAGCGGATGAAGGCAGCGACCGGCATTGCCCATGCGCAGTTCGATTATTTGCGGAAGCACTTCCATTCATTCGACGATTTCTGTGAAACCGTGGCGCTCATTCGCTCAACGAGCCTGGAGGTGAACAGTAATAAGCGATGGACGTCTAAGTTTGTTTTTCCATACGGAAGGGACTGTCTTTACGAAGACCTCAATAATGACGCCTCCACAAACGATAGACGTTTCTTCGGGCGCACCGGCGAGATGCTCTATCTCATGCTGTGCAGGACCCGGCGGAAGGACGAGCTCCTGACAGTGCTGAAAGCGCGCTTGGCGAAAACGGATCCAACCTGGGATTCGATCATCAAGTGCCTACAGCCCCCGGACGATGACCAAGTCAGCGGCGAGCGGGCCAATGCGTTTCTGCCCTACGTGCACCACCAGTCATTCGATGACCTAGCAGAAGATTGGCTCTCGATACTACGGCTTAACATTCCCAGCTTCGATGTGTTTCCCCATCTCGTGAACTTAGCTGGCCTTCACCTACTCATATATCAACTGGGGGTGTCTCGGCAGGTTCTCGGACTGGAAAAGCCCCTTCAGCTCATTTGTGAAGTCGTCGCGCCGAAGAAGACGCTCGTTCGCGAAATCTCCTGCGATCTCTATCAAGAGAATAATCTTTTGCCAACACAGGCCGTTGAGACGTTCATCGCGCGGATCGAGAGTTCACCAGCTTGGCAGCAGGCGGTCGGCGAGAATGGTGCGTTTGAAAAGTGCCGCAAAATTCTCCGCGATGCGGTCCGCTGGGGAGAAGATTACGAAGGCCCAAGCGATCCTGAACAACTCATCTCGGCCTTGCGCCAAGCGGCGATGAAGCGGCATCGGCAGCACGTCGCGAACATTCATCGTAACTACGGCCGCGAGATCGGCCTCGTATCAAAGCGGGGGACAGTGAAGCTTCGATACGCGCCAACCGACGCGCTCCTGAAAACGCTTTTGTTTGCCAATGTCGAGAAGCGCACGGAGCTGCACCAATTCCTCGAACGCCTGCACACACGCTACGGCATCGTCTTCAGTGACAAACAGGCGGAGAAGGTGCTGCCGAAAGGCGAGTTCGAGAAGAAGGCGTTCCAGGCGAACTCCCGGAGATTGGAACAACGGTTGGGCAGCCTGGGCTTGCTCAAACGGTTATCCGACGGTTGCGCATACGTGATGAACCGTTATTACGCCACGGAAAATGGATAGCGACGAATTGATTGGCAAGGTGGCGGCCGAATATCTCCGCGTTCGACTCACGGAAGATGACTCTGCCGGCGTCGCCCGTTACCTGCTCGACTGTCTTACTGCCGATCAGACCGCAGCCATCGCTAGGGCGATTCTGGCAGACGCCAATCTTAGCCAGCTAGTCGAAATCAAGTTGCCCATTCACTTTGTGGGAGATCACAGCCTGCCCGATTACGTTCTGACCGTTGAGCGTACGACTTATTTCCGCAACGCCGCGTGTGAGAAATCTGCGCTCCTAGTCGCCAATACGGGCGACGACGAGGAACAGTCTCTGAAAGAATTGGTCCCTATCGGTGCGTCCCAGCTTCAAGCGCATCCTAGCCTTTGGGTTGGTTTGGCGGCGAACGGTTTGCCCATTACAGACCAGCACAGGGGTTGGTGGATCAAAGCCATCGAGGCCTTGCTCGAAGTGCGTTCCTTTGCGCTCGACCGTTTTGCCGAATACATCTTGCAGACACGAAGGGCGATTGAAGACGGGCAGCCAATTCTATTCGCACTCGGCGTGGCACTCCCCGCTTTGCATGTGCCGCGCGACACAGCTTTCTTTCATACGCTCAACGATAAGACAGCTGGCCACCTTTCGAAGTGGAAGGGCCTCTATGCGCAGGCCATCAGGAAACGGGGATGTTACCTCGTCAAGCAGACGCCAAACCAAACCCTACTATTGGAAGACGATCTCGCGGCAGCTTTCGATAAGGTGAAGGACTCAATCCCCGAGAGTATCCATCCAGTCATCACCGCCTTCATCCACGCGGGAAGTGGCTGGAACCAGGAAGCAGCCGCTCTCGCTCAATGTGAGTGGGAGCTAATCAAGCCGCTATTCGACGGACTCAAGAAGGAGAAGTTCAACCTCGGCAAAGCCACGATTGAATTTTACGACGAACGAGAGGCCGATCTACTGACGAAGGACGAACGGGAGTACCTTGCTCGACTGAGCGACAGCAAGCGCTCGGACGCGCAGGAAGAAGATGAGAATTTCTTTCGACGACATCGCAATGAACTGAAAGAACAACCCACCCTCAAGGCAAAGTGGGATCGCTTCGTCTTCGGAACGCCTATCGAGACCGATGACTTCATCCAAGGAATCGCTCTCTGTCTTGAATGGCTATTCGACCAGGACATGCCGTCGTCAAAGCGGAAGCTGGAAATCACCAGCGATCGCCGAACCAAGAAGGACCTGAAGGACTTGAACGTGGACGCAGGTTTGTATTTTGCTAGGCGCTATCGCGGGCTCAAGGCTCTATTTGGCCCGAGGGTCACTTGGGACTACGGAGAGCTTCTAAATTTTGAGGCGCTCAGCGAAGTCTGGAAGACCGCGCAGAAGCCATTCGTTAACCGGTCAGCCGCGAAAGCGGCGTTACAACTGAAGTTTCTTTTGGAACTGGAGGTAGAACTATCGACTGGATCAACGGAGACGTTTTTTAAACAACTCATTTGGACCTACGATCCGAACGCAATTGCGAGTGAGTTTCCCGGAGACTGGTCGCGGCTAGTGCAGCATTCGCTTGTTGGATGCCGAGTGAATCGAGAACCGGTAAGCGGCAAGGGCCGGTATCAGTCGCTTGATCTACGAAACGTCCGTACGCTTTATCCAGCGTATGGGCAGGACCGCGGCTCATTCGTTTCCATCTACAAGAAGGACAATGACATCTCCCTGGTTTGGCCGGCCAACCTGATAAAAGCGCAGGAGCAGGAGTTACTGTCTGCGCCGACCGCAGCGAACTTGCTCGCAGTCTTCCAGACTTTTCAGAAGAGTTACCTTAGTGCCGTTCAAGGCTTCGTCGAAGAGGGCTTAGCGTGTAGGCTGCTGGTGAAGCAAGCGGAGGATTTCGGAGCCCTTCTCCACGCGATTTGCACAGACGCGAAAGGCGACCGGAATCGTGAGCGACTTCTGCGACCGTTGCTTGAAATCGGAATCGTCGCCGTCGAAGGCGGACGCGTAACTGCCATCGTGACCCCGTGGCATCCATTGCGCCTGGCGGCCATGGCAAATAAGGCGCTGCAAGTTTCGGCTCTCATTCGGTACTTGCTAACAGCGGAAGACATTTTTTTTGGCGACTCGCCCCTGTTCTTCAAAGAACTAGAACAGGAATTGGTTCATCCCTTTTACCCAGAGATTGTTTTGGGCTGGCTTGGAACGAAACCAGAGCTGCTATCGCTCACTGATAACCACCTCGATTACAGCCTGCATGAAGCGCCGGTGATCAGTAATGACGGCTACGACGACACAAACGAAAGCCCTTCAGAGACATCTGTTCTCATTGTCGATCTCACGAAGCGGTTTCTCTCTCTTTATCCGCACGAGCGGACAAATCTCTCGGTTGTGCTTTACAATTGCGATTCGGCCCGGCTTCCACATGCACTCGTAGATCGGATGACAGAGCTTCAAGAGGACGAGGAGGATATGCGCTGCCAGATCATTCTTCGACACCGGGACGGCATCAAACTGCGCGAACTCTACGAGAAGATCATCGAGTCCTCGGACACCGACGCAGATTCTTTTGTGTCCAGCGAGGTAGCAAAGGACTTTATGGCGCGACTTCGGATTGGTATCATGGCTGACCAAGCGCCGGTACCCGATCCGAAAGATGGGCCACCTGCGGACATCGTGTTCTTGCAGGACGTCATCGCTCGCCATGCTGGCCTGGAATGGTATCTGGAAACGTGTGTTGCAGTCGACTCGGGGGACTTCATTCCCGCTCGATGGTCGCGACGTCGGCCGGCGCCAAGCGATGACATGAAGTCGGTCGTCTATCTCTGCTGTCCGGTTCAGACCACTGCTGGATGGTCCTTTATTACGGCGCTGACCACCTTTCTCAAAGGCGATTGGGATGGAGTAACAAGCAAACGGTTGCTACCGGCTCGCAAGCTCGACTTTAATGATCCACTGACTTCCAGTATTTTTCGAGAAATTCATAACCTTGGGAACTGGGTAGTTAACTACGACGAGCTGCTCGACCGCCGGCAACTGCTGAATCAGAGCGTCAAGGTCATCCGTTACAAACAGGGCGTGACGCAGGGGAGAAACGTCCTTATTTCTTCGACGGCGTCGCTGAGTTTGTTGCGATCAATGGTCTTGCGCCGTGTTAGGGATTTAAATCTTGAAATGGAGGACCACGAATGCCGCGAACTCACCGAGCGGTTTATCAACGATGCAAATGAGATTTCCGGCGATATCGTACTGCGAGCCGCGAAGCGGGGGCGGTACGCAAGCGAGCTGATGGGTATCGTGCTGAGCCGACACCTCATCCGTAACGAACTCGGCACGAATCGCAGGTTCGGTTGGTATTTCCTGGACGACTACGCTGAGTGGCTCGGCCAACGCGAGGAACAGATTGCCGATATCCTTGCACTCTCGCCGGAGCAGACAGCCGACGGCGGTCTCCAACTTGCCGTCATTATCACTGAGTCTAAGTATATCGATCAGGCCAGCCTCGGCCCGAAGCGGAAGGAGTCGCAAAAACAACTCCGAGATACCGTCCGTCGGATCCACGATGCCATCTTCGGCGATCCCAAACGCCTCGACCGCGATTTGTGGCTCTCACGATTCTCGGATCTGATGCTGAACGGGATTCAATTCCCCGCGAACTTTCCAATTGATTTAGCCGCCTGGCGGAAAGCAGTGCGTGACGGCGAATGCGGTATCTACATGCGTGGTTACTCGCACGTTTTTATATCGGGACCATCCGACGCACCTGAGTGCTCGGACTTCGTGACTGTTGCTGAGGCCGAGCAGTCCTGGCAGGAAGTGTTCTCACGCGCACGACTCCGAGAGGTTGCGACGAGTTACTGGAAAGGCACAAGCCCCACCGCGATTCGCAAAGCAATCGCAGGGGACGATATTTGGAGTACGCAGACCTACCGAACACCATCCAAACGCATCCAGATCGTTCAACGTCCGAGCAACGGCGGCGATTCATCCGATGGAGGCGGGACATCGAGCCAAGGGTCGGGTCCAAATACTACCCCAAGCTCGCCTACGCCGAAGCCTCCTTCGCCAGCGTCTAATCGGCCCGCCGTCCCGTCTTCTTCAACGGCTCGACCGGCGCCGGTGGCAGCCTCGACCTGGGCGTATCCAAAGATTGATGAGCTCCTTGCGGATTATTCCGGTGGCACTCGAGACAACGCCGCGGATGACGAATGGTTAAAGGTCGTGGAGGGGCGCTGTAAGGGTGCATTGCAGCAGTTCCAGCTTCAATCGAAGCTTCTCACGAAAGCTTTAACACCAAACGCTGCCCTCCTAAAATTCCAAGGCGGTTCCAATCTTACCGTCGAACAAGTCCTTAGGCGTCGGTCCGAGTTCCTGACCACGCATGGATTGAACGTGATTTCTGTGCGCGCTGAGCCCGGCGCCGTCTCTATTGCGATCGCGCGGCCGAATCGGCGGATTCTTCACCTCGCGGACGTTTGGAAGAGGTGGAAGCCCGACTGTTCGCAGGGAAATTCCAGCCTGCTGATTGCAGTTAAGGAAGAAGACAGCAGCCTTATGTTTCTGTCGCCGAAGTTGAACGCGCCACACACGCTTATCGCCGGCTCAACCGGGAGCGGCAAGTCTGTGCTAATGCAAAACATCTTGCTTGCTATCGCCTCCACGAACACTCCCGAACAAGCAAAGATCTTCCTGATCGATCCCAAGCTAGGCGTCGATTACTTCGCGTTTGAGGGGTTGCCGCATCTGCAAGGCGGCATCATTGAAGATCAGGACAAGGCCGTCTTGAAACTTGAGGAATTGGTCGGCGAGATGAATCGCCGCTATAGCGTGCTAAAAGCAAACAAGGTCGCGAACATCTTCGACCTAAACAAAAAGCCCGACGTAACAGAGCGATTACCTTTGTTGTGGATCATCCACGACGAATTCGCAGAGTGGATGATGACAGAGAGTTACGCTGACGCTGTTTCAAATATCGTTAGCAGGTTGGGCGTGAAAGCGCGCGCAGCCGGCATATCCCTAGTCTTCGCTGCTCAGCGGCCTGACGCGAACGTGATGCCTATGCAGCTGCGATCGAATTTGGGTAATCGGTTGGTATTGCGCGTTGACGGGGAGGGCACGTCAGAGATCGCACTAGGAGAGAAAGGCGCCGAACGCTTGCTAGGTAAGGGACATATTGCCGCAAAGTTAGAAGGCGAACAGCAGATTGTGTTGGGACAGGTCCCATTCGTTGAAAACAGCTTCATTTCTTCAGTCGTTGACGCGCTGCGCCACGCCCAGTAATTCAGAGGTATTTAGGAAGTTTGGGATGCTCCTTGTATCCCTTCGGATACTCGACAGTGAACCTCGGCTTTTTGCTGTGCCTGCAACTAAAAACAGAATCACCATAGATTCGGTAGATCCAGGTTCCCGCCGTCGTGCCATCTTCATCGGTATCCAAACTGTGCCACACGTCGAAAATATTCTGACCTCTGCTCTCGTGTTTTAGTAAAGGGAGTTCCGCGTTCCAATTGTTCAGAGAGTCCTTTGTAACGCCGAAGGAATCTAGGAAGTAATCGTATTCAGGATAAAGACGGTACAAGAGCGCCTTGGTGAGACGACGAAAATAGGGAACAATTCTCGAAGCCGGAATATTGGCTTGCACCGCAAGGGGAGGAACACCCGGCAGACGGAGTGGCTTTGTGTGAGCTATCACCTGTCTATGCAGAGCGGGACGTGACTGAATCGATGGCACCGCCTTGTTAACAAAAATCCATTTGCCCGCCGCAGAAGCATTCATGGAACATGAAAACCAATATCGCATAGCCAGATCGTCGTCACTCAGCCGTTCATGACAATCTCTACAGCAATCAGACAGCAAAAGATTAGTTCTCTGGTCAGGCGGAAAGAAGCCCTTCGCTGGGATATGATCATTTGTGAGATCCTCAGTAGCGCCGCAAATGTAACAATGCGGGCGCTGTGCGGGCTTAACCGGAACAGCCATCAGATAGTGTGTTCTGATTCGGCTCTATCGCGCATGGTATTGCCGATTTTCGATAGAGCTTGAACTAACTCTGTTAGGCTTGTTCATGGACTCTCGACGATCGGATTGGGTCCTTGTCACAGTGAACCAGCTGCTTTGCTTCCGCGATTAAGCTCATGCACCCTTTGGGACCGAATTGGATTGAGACTTTCGTTCAAGTCAGTGGCTTCCAGCACGGCAAGAAAAGTTTGTTTGTCCGGGCCGAGGCCAATCGTGGCTTGGTCAAAACCAAGCTTGCTAAGCTTCGCGCTGAATTTTTTCATCGCTGGCAATCCAGGGTGCGCCAGCCCCACAAAACGCTCCTTGAAATAGAGCAGTTGGATTCGTGGCCCTTTTGAGTGGTCGAACACTTCGACGAAAAGGGTTCGTAGGTTCACTTTGATACGCGTTTGCAGTTCAGGCAGCGGCTTTCCGTCAAAGTCGTCGTAGTGTTGAAACGTGATCTTGCCGGAGTGTTTATGGATCTTAATCACGTCGGCCTGGGACGGATCGCCATAACGGTAAGCAGCGCAGTGAACGTAAATACGTAACACGGGCGGTAGTTCGCTAAGGAGGCTGCGATGGATCATCAGCGAGTCCTCGTCCTGCCGCCCGATATTGACGCCTTCGCACGCGATATCAATTTCCCCGGGGTCGCCGGCTGCGAAGAGAAGGTCGCGAGCCCGAGCCTGCGCAGTGGCGACATCGCCGAAGAAGCTTCGTATGTCGTTCTTGATGCGCAGAGGAATTTCTCGGCGAAGGAAGCGCTTCCGAAACTTCGTCATGGCCAGGTAGACGAGCACATCCTCCGCACGCGCCTTGCGAACCGTTTGCCAGAGCTGATCGCCATTCCGCGCGACAACCAAACCGAGGGCGCGATTGATACCCCCAGCAGCTTTCTTCACCTCCGCGAAGCGGTCGAATTCGCCGGGCTCAGGCGCACGCCCAAGTTCTAAGAGAGTCTGCCAGAATTGCTCGAAGAGTTCCTTGTGCAGCTCGTAACGATCAACATTCCGGCGCTGGCGGCTGATCGGCGCCGAGAATTTTAAGTGCGCGCTGATTTCGGTCCAGTCTATCCGACGGCGATTCCGGCTGGCCTCGAAGAGCTCCGCATCGTTCTCGCTTCGGAAAACCACGCACACCCCAAGGCCCAGAGTGTTCGCTTCGGCGTCGAGCGTTTGTTCGATCAGGTTTTCGAGTTCGCCGGGGGCGTAGAATTTTTGAAACGTGTTTGTCTTGGTCAGAAAACCGTCTCGATAAGAGCGCGAGTGCGAATCTGTCTCTTGGCCGGTCACCATCGTCGACACGAGCAACACCCGTTCGGCTAGCGAATATGCCTCCCGAAGCGTCGCGATCCGTTCCGCTGGCTGCTCGATGACGTTCAGGACATAACCGAGATTGACGACGGCAGCAGACGCTTTCGGCGTGTTAGGGCGAAACGCTGGGTCCCATCCAGATGCTTCATAACCCAAGTGGTGGAGCGCCTCGACGTCCATCCCGTGTCCGCATCCATAGTCGAAAAATGTATCATTCTTTTTTAGAAGCCCGCGCTCTAAGAGCTGCTTCACGGGTTTCGAAAGGTCGTATCGCTTGATCGCGGTCCGATGCCGAGCGATCTCCGCAGGCGCACCTTCTACCGGACCGGGCTCCGTACTTTTTCCGTCGGATGTGAGTGTATGTCCTTCGTAAGCCAGTCCCTTCCTTCTGAGAAGAGTTAACCATTGTACCCGCAGACCGATTTTTGACGGTTCGCGATAAAGCCCAGCTTCCTCCTCCTGTTGGGTTAGAGCAGCATAACAGCGAATTCTCTCATCGCCGGGAGGCAGAAATGTCTCCTTGCGATGCAGGATTGGGGGATTTGCGCGTGCCCGAAAGTCAGTCCGGGTGAGTGATCCGGTATTTAGATTTATCTTGGTCGCCTCGGCCAAAGAAGGATGCGGATGCGTTTCAAAGTCCGGATAACTCAAGAATGTCATCGCGACTTGGTCACTGTGGAATTTCAGCAGATTCCAGCGCTTATCCGGCTGAGCAGCGGTCTCGGCTCGGCAGATCGTGTTCCAAAGCTCTGTCGGAACACTGTCCATCCGCGGTCGAGCCACGTAGGTGGCATCAGGCAGCTTCTTCCCATAGGAAATGGCCGCGACAAGATCGCGAAAGCTGTCGAGGTCCATGTGTCAATCTGTCGTTGGAATGATGCGAATTACTTTCAGTAATTTTTCACGCGCCGCTGCCACATTCAGTACCGCGCCCCTTTTTTGCGCCGCATTGCATGTGTTCACTACGCCGTCTACATCTGGCTTCTTCTTGCGGATGTGGAAGCTGGAGCGAGGCAAATCTTGCAGAGGACTGGGAAACATATTGTCCGATCGATGGAGATGATATCACAGATACGTTTTCGATTCTTAGCGGTCCTAGAATCGGGAACTTATCCTTCTTGGCCACGTTATTTGGGCCCAAAGCGCTGCTCTAGAGAAGATCTGCTAGATGAGTTAGGTGCAATTCTCAAACGAGAAGGTCTAGCTAACGATAACGAAAAGATAAAAAAGAGAATCCGCAGCTCGGCGAACTCTCTTCTTCGGGAGCTGATCTGGCGCGCACTTCAGCTCGACCAAAGTCGTTCAATTCTCGCTGAACTTCGGCAGTCCAACGAACGAATCCAAAAGCCCGTGCAAAGCTTCGGTCCGCCGGGGCAACTCGGTGAGTCCGCCTTTTTGCACTTCCGTGAAGCTGTTGAACAGGCTCCAGAGCGTGCGAGAACGAAACTCTTCGTGCTCGGGATAGCGCCACTCTTTAAGGATCGCCGGGATTTGACGCGGTGTCGACGCCCCGACATCGGTTGAACGAATGATGAGATCATGCGCCGACCGGTCAGTGACATTCTTGCTCTTATACGCAGTGATTCGGTTATCCTGATGGTGCCAGCGTTCCATGAGTCGGCCAATTGCCTGCTGCGTAAGCGAGGGTAAATCGCGAAGAATAAATCGCGTATGTTTTCGCGCGATTTTGACTTCGCCGCTGAAGCTCAGGTTATCACAAACAAACACTTGCCCACCGACAACGACGCCGGCCGGGAAGGATTTGTCGTGACTGTTGCGTAATCCGAGCACCCATCCGTAATCGGCGTGTGCGGCCCCGTTCTGAATCTCCATTAATCCAAAATAGCGAGCGCCGTCGTGCGTGAGGCTATGTGCCTGGCCGACGACCCGCAGACCGCTTTGGCCAAGGGCCAACTCTACTTGCTCAATTAAGAGCGAATGAGGAATTGGAGTCCACGTCGGTGTGGGTTTGGGTGTTGAAACGCCTGCTACCCGGGTTCGGGCGACGGCATGCGCTCCGCAATGCAAAACCAGGTTCGCACGGCGGGGTTGTTTTTCTAATAGTTCTACCATTTTTTCCTTTCGTGTTTCGCGGTCAGTAATGACTGAGCGCCTTGTTGTTCATAATCGCCTGCCGATAAGCGGAGATATTGCAGCGCAGTCTTGATTGCCTGGCGTACTCCGACTGCGGCGGAAACCGCGACGAAGACGATCCAGTAATGTTGCAGAACTGCCGCCACTACCCCGACGATCAGAACGGCGATTATTATTTTAATCAGTTGTTTGGTTGTCATTGGTTTGAAATGGAAAAGCCGGAACACTTGAGGTGATCCGGCTTCAGCGGTTTGTGTTTGGGCTCCGCTCAACTGCCCACCCATTGTGCGATGTGATTAAGGACCCGCAGCAGAAGTGCGATCACCGGCCAGAGCTTGTGAACGGCATAGACCAAGATCACCAAGACGGTGAACTTCCAGAGGAGATCAAGAGCCTGAAGCATACGGCTTCTCCTTTCCTCCGGACCAGGCGCGGCACTCATTGAAGAACTCGCAGCTGCCACACTGAATCCCGGGTGACGGGATAAAATCGCCGCGATCCAATCCATCCACGTAAGCTTCCATGACGTGAAAGAGACGCGTCAGCTGCGCTTCGGAGACGGGAGCAAACCGGTTAACAGCGAGTTTAGGCGCTTTTGTTTTTATCAGGTGATGCAGCTCAATTGCGCTCTCCGTGCTCCCGGTCGCCTCTCGGTAAAGAAGGCCGTAGGCAGTCGTTTGGGTCTCGGTGGTGTGGGCCACCATCTCAGCGTCCGGGGAGCGACTGCTCGTCTTGAAGTCGACGATTATTCTACCGGCACGCACGAGATCAATAAACCCGACCAACTTCGGCAGGCCTTGAGAGGCCAAGTCAGCCTCCAGTCCCACCTCCACCGCTTCCGGTTTCTCAGATACGGGAATTGGAGTGTGCTGGAAATAGTGCTCAAGAACGCCCCACGCCGACGCTTTGCTTGTCTCTTCATCGATTCGCCAGTCGATGTCCGGCCCTTCCTTCCACTCCGCCCAAGTCCGATCAAAGAACGCTAGCGTTGCTTCCAGGTCGAATGGTTCGCCGCGCCAACGGCTTTTGTTCCATTGCTGCAGCACCGCGTGAACCGTGCTCCCCACATGAAGCGCCGGAGAGCGAGCTTTCTCGACTCCGGCGATATAGCGGAAGAAGAACCTCAAACGACACTGCTGCCAGGTTGAAAGCCTGGAGGCAGAAACCGTTTCGGTGAGTTCCTCGATCGATCGGGCGGAGGACGGCTCAATCGACTTCTCCCCTACAGCGGCCGTCACTGACGGCCTCCCGCTGCGACGGTCCGGCGCCGGCCACGGAATCCATTCCCGGTTTGTCCTCCGTGTTTCGCCAGTAGCTCGTCGATAAGTCCACTGGCCTGAAGCTTATTGAGCTGCTCAACCTTGAGGCTGAACATCTCGTTGGCGATATCTGTCACCGCCTTTTGATCAAGCTTGTTTTCGGTGATGATCTTTTCGATCAATTGCCGTTGCTTTGGCGAACAGTTCCAACTCGCATCCTGTTCCATGCCGTAACCGTTCGGCGGCACGAAGCCGGTTTTCTGGATCTGTTGATCCACGACTTGCTGCAACGACTTGTAAAGTTGCGCGCTTTCTTTGGCGACATTGTCCAGGTTCTGCAATTCGGTCTCGATCGAGACACTGAATTGATGGGATGAATATCCCGGTAAGCCTGCCTTTTTGCTGTAGGCAGCATTTAATTTAATGGCCATTTTGTGGCTCCTTTCTTGTTGGTTATCTGAAAACAAAAGCCCGGCGACGTGCCGGGCTTTTGTGTGATGGATGTTCCGTTCGCTCAATCCGCCTGCTTGGAACTTGTAGCTGGCGGCTCCTGACTTGGACTTTGCCTCGTTTTTGCTGTGGCAACTTTACGCAATCCTTCTGCAACAAGCCGGCTTGCCAGCCGGGTCATCGGAATGCGTTCGTTCCTCGCCGCGTGATACAGCGGTGAGATTAGAGACTTGTCCAACCTAGGAGAATAATAGGCATCGGCCATTGGTTCTCCTCTGTTGACCTAAGAGGACGCTTACCTAACAGGCGCGCACTCTCATAGACTTATAACGCCGACGGGCGCGCCATTGCGGTCAACTCAGTCGGGTCTCCACAAACATTCGTGAAAAGAAGATGGTGTGGGTATGAATACTGGCAGTTCCGATCCGTCGTCACCACACGGTGACATCACCGTTCCCGCTGACCTCAAACATTGCGACCCGTTAATTTCAAAGACCCTGCGAGCCTTGGAAGCATGCAAATGGGATCACAATGGACTCGTCTGGCCACACGGCACGGGCGTGCTGACGGTCAAAGTTAGCAGAGACGCGATGCATCGCGCTCTCCGCATTTTTCAGGCGATCCTGACCGGGGTCGAATCTCGCGGATGGAAGATAAAACCGAACACGGAAAAGGGACAGTGTGCTGTGAAAATCGGCGAGGATGAGTTGGCCATTCGGCTGCGCGAAAAACTGAAACGCTCAAAAAATCAGTCTTCGCATAGCTCTTGGACCCAGTACGATCTGAACCCGACTGGCCTGTTGATGCTCGAGATCAACACGTATGTCGGTAGGAGCGGTGAGTTGGCTTGGTGGGATACCAAAACGTGGCCGCTCGAGAAACAAATCGTGGACATTCTTGACGGTTTTGCGGACGCGGCAGAATCCCTGCGACAACTGAACATGGAGCGGGCCGAGGAAGAAAAGCGAAGAGAAAAAGAAGAGGCGAAACGGGAAGCGCTGCAAAAGCGAGAGAACGCTGAGCGCCGCTTACGGGACGAACTGTTTGCTCACTTGGGCTGGTATGAACGGTCCATCGCACTCGGCACACTGATCCAAGATGTTTCTAAACGCCAACTGCCAGCATCCTGGTCTGAAGAGGCGCGCACCCGATGGTTGAACTGGGCAAAAAAGATTCGGGAACAGCTTGATCCATTTTCGAACGGCTATTTCTCGAAGCAGTTGAGCAAAGCTACGTTTGAGCCGGGATTCCAATGGCCGAAACCGGAACACGAAACATGGGAAGAAATGTCGACCAACATCCCAACTGTTTGGCCATAGCGTTCGAACTGCCGCTGTCCGTTTTGGTAGCATTACACAATGTTCTTCAGAAACGACCCCATCGAAATCCCCATCAACCGCTGATACAGCTCTAAGGCCTGTGGCTCGCTCATTGACGCGATGAAGTCGGCGACCGTTCGAACGTTTTCGGCCGACCGGGAAGCCTCTGTTATCAACTCGCGTTCGCCTGGCGGAAAGACCGCCCAGTTCCCGTCAGCAATCGCGTCCAGTAGCGAATTAAAAAGCCCTTGATGACGATTCGATATCCATGCTGTTGTGTAGCCAGCGCCGGATTGTTTATCACGTAATGCCACGTTAACTCCTGTAACATTCCTTTTATCATGAGGAGCAAGATGTTGAGGCTTCGGCGTCTACGAGACTAAGCGCTGACACGCTGACACGCTGACAAACAACTGCAATCTTTGGAGAAGAAGAGCTCCAGACGACTTAAACAACGTGGTTCGGCCCTTCCGGTAGTGCAAAACGACCGTCAGCAATCTGAACGACCTTTCCGAGTTCGACTGCCTTCGCCAGTTTAGGTTCCCATTTGCTGACCCTTTGATCATGAAAAGTTCGAGCGAGTTCGCGACGAGATAGGGTTCCACGCACCCGAAGTCGTTCTAAAATGATCTCAAACTCCCCATTTCGATCGAGAGAATCTTCGCCGCCTGTCGGTGACGGCTCCAGTTGATCCAGAATCTTGAGGTGCCCAGAAAGAACGGCATCTGTTAGAAGGCATGCCGCTCTAACCGTTTCTACGGCAACGCATTCTTCTGGTTGGACCTCGCGCGCAAGGTGCAACTGGAGGGAGAACTTCATGGCCAAAGGCCCAATTCGGTCCATGATCGATGGGCAGGCAGCCCCGAAACCCTTGGCGATCCGATGTCGCTCGCGTAGGTAAAAGGTGAGCTCCCCGTCGGCAGCATCGGTCAACTTCAAAACGCGTCTTTGCAATGATTCTCGTGTCGTGATGAGACTCCCAATCACGTCGATGAACTCAGTCCATGGGCTCGGCACACTAAGCTCCAATTCATGTTTTCCCGATTCAGTCTCGTCCAAGCTGATGTAAATAAACGAATCAATGAGCCCGGATGAGCGCACTTTAGCATCGTTGATCAATTGCTGGGCTTGCCGCACTCGTAGGAAAACGTGATGGGAGAGAATGCCCTCGTGGATGCCCCCGAGATTCGCGCCACTGAAGCGCGAAGTCCAAAGTCGATGACTCAATTGCGCGAGAGCGGTGAGGAGCCGGTGAGGGGCACCGGATAGCCTCGGGATAACGGCTCCGTCCGTTGAGAGATGGTGGGAAGTGTTGTCAAATGATGTCGCGCATGACTGAAGAAGTTCTTCTAACGACCTGCCTTCCACTAGGAGGAGTTGTCTGCTGCGTACGACAATCTTTCGGATTTTAAGAATGAGTTCAGAGCGCAGTCTGACGAGATCGCTCAGACTCTCGGATCGCGATCCCGCCCATCCTGCCGTTTCCGGTGCCTGCGGAGCGTGATTCAATTTTTCAATGCGGCCGTTTAGCGTCGCCAATTCTTGTCGCAAAGTTACAAGCTGGTTAAGCGTCTCGGATCGAGCAGCGGGTTGAGTAGCTTCAGCTTGGAAGAGGGCGTCGCATAGTCGAGCGCGAGGCGAGAGCCACAGATTGTCTGCCGCGTTCCGAAACATTGAACCTCCGGCGCCAATGAAAAGATTGTTGATGGGCGCACAGACTGACAACCCCTCTCCGTCAGCAAGCCAGTAACTACCCCCTGCCATCGCTCCAACGACTGACAATGGAAGCGCTACGGAGGCAACGGGACATATGGCGTATTGCGAAGAGAGTCTCTTGGCCAAGTCACAGAGCCACCCGAAACGGACGATTTCAAACGCGTTCTCTGGAGATGGCCAAAGGTCACTGCGCTTTATCAATGAGTAAGTAGTGTTACCCGAGGATCGATCGCATGACTCTTCGAGCGTGGATATTCCCTTGTTCATCAGCGTCAGGCTCCGTTTCTGGTTTCGTTGGTGTAACGTGGAAAGAGGAAACAAAACAAAAGGAACCCGAAACGAGGCTCAAGGCTTTCCCTGGTAACAGTTGGAAACGAAGGGGAAACGAACAAGCTGGATGGTGGAAACGAAGCAGGCGATTTCATGGGCTTTTTCTTTCATCAACAATCTCGTATCCGCGGCCTTTTTTCCTGAGCCAACCCTCATCGATCGCCTTCTTTGCTCGCTTCGAAATTGTACCGGGGGACACCCCCATTTCAGCCGCGAGTTGCGTGCAATCAGTAACACCTTCTTCGATGCACTGCCTTAGCACGTCCATTGATTGTGCCCGCTTATGAGACACCGAGATCCTGCCGGTGACGTTGTCTGTTATGATGTGCCATTCAAACATCGGGACCTCTTCCTGAGTGTTGCGGCTCGGCTTTGTGAAGCGGGAAATAAAACGCGCCCCCCGTATGTCCTCTCCGCTCCGCTTGGCGTCGTCTAACGCGATAACCCAGAAAGCGGCGTCTTCTCTCTTACTGGTCCCCCGTGCCTGGCCGTTGCGCCCCGCGTGATGAACCAAAATCACCGCTATCCGATGCCGCCGAAACTGGAGAAGCCAGTTGTTCACCTGTTCCCATTCGGAAGCGTCATTCTCTTTCATGCCGCTCGCCAGCGTTGAGAGGTTGTCGAGTACAACTACCTTTGTTTGTTCACGAATACAGCGTTCCGTGATGGCCTGTTGCACCTCCGGACGGGTGATGTTGAGGACAAGCCCCGTTCGATCGAAAAGGATTTCGTGATTAAGGAACTCAACATCTCCGCAGTCATTGCCCAGGCCTTTGTCGCGCGCGCGCATTAGATCGGCCGGCATTTCGCCATCGATGTAGAGCACTCGGGTAGGGTTGTGGGCTTGCCATTCGCCAACCCGGCCGCCTTCGCTCAACGCCTTGGACATCAGGAGGGCGAGCCACGTTTTGCCAATACCCCGCCCGGAGAACATCATTCCTAGGTCGCCTTCGCAAAACCAAGTCCCTAAGAGCGGTCTGCGGGCCTGAAGACTCATTGTCGCCAATTCAGTGGAGGAGACGACAGCGAGATTGATCGCGTCGGGCCAAGAAATAGTTTGAACAGGGTGATCCTCCTCTTGGGCAGTGCTGAGTGGGACGGTGTGGCCGTCAATTTTCCGAAGCAGTTCGTCGCGCCCGATGCTGCGATGGAGGTCCGTTATGTCTTTAGCTGGCGGCTGCATATTGAATGGCCTTCCAATCGAGTTGCGCCAGACTCCGCGTGCACGGTGCTAGGAGCTTCGATACTCTTTCAGTCGCACTAACTCCCGCGGCGTCGGCATCGAGCAGAAGAATGACATCTTTTCCTGTGAAAGATTCGGCCCATCGCGGGTTGAACGTGGTCGCGGAAGGCAGCGCTGCAGCGACCGTGCCCCCGCGTTCTTCAATGCCCGCATCGATGAGGCTGATTGCGTCCGTCTCGCCCTCGCACAGGTATATAGTTTCGGCATCGCGAAGAAGCCCGCCACGCCAGATCCACGGCTTGCCGAATGCCCATCTTATTACCCGTGCCCCGTTCTCCTGCCAGCGAAACTTGACGCCAGTCTCGTACACGAAGACAAGTTTCTCATCGTGGTAGCCTAGGCTGGCCTCGTTGGTCAGCTTCTGAATTGTTTCAACCCTCCAGCCCCTCTCGCGCGCGATTTGTTCGCACCTTCCGCGATCGCTTTTAAGCGCCTCTACCATTCCAATCGCGTCGCGACATTGCGCCGGTGAAAGTAAGTCTTCGTCGCCTGGAAATTGCGTTGGCTGCGCGGTCTCAGGGCGCAATCGAGAAGTGGACGGAAATGTACCCGTTGTCGAAACACCCAACCAATTAGCGCACGCATGCAGCGCATCCTTGAAAGGGACGCGTTTAACCTGAATGTATAGGTCTAAGAGATTTCCGCCTTG
This sequence comes from Chthoniobacterales bacterium, assembly GCA_038230335.1. GTDB lineage: Bacteria > Verrucomicrobiota > Verrucomicrobiia > Chthoniobacterales > UBA10450 > JBBRDU01. Next base: position 191,182 of record JBBRNL010000001.1, read on the forward strand.
TGTGCCGGTCGCGAAATCAAAAAACGCACCGGTTTTCGCCCCGCTAATGTTGATGCTTAACGACTGGCCGGGTTCGCCTCCGATTGATCCGGCTCGCCAAAGCTGACCAATCTTTGTGCCAGCGGGCAGTAGCCACTGGACGAATTCCTCGGCTCTTCCGTTCAGGGCAGACTTAGTCTCTTTCGCGTTCACGACAAGCCGTCCTCCGAGGTTGGCACGTTGGATTTTTTCGCCTTTTTTCCGACGTAGGTTGTTACGAGCGAGAAGAATTTTTCGACTTCGGATCGCGGGATCATTAGTCGGGATGACAGTTTAAGAACACGGACCTTACCGCTGTATATCTGTCTGTAACCCCAGACGGAGGACCGGCCCGCTAATGCGGCAAACGCGGTCGGTGTGAATGCCAAACGACTTTCGCTAGGAGACAGAAAACAAATACTGCGGCTTTCTTGAGCGCCCCTAGCGTTGCTTGGCGGGGCATAGTGTTTCATTCCTCCCTTTTGCCATGAGTTGAAGAGGAGCGGAATGATCCTAATCGGGGGGATGAATTGGCGTCAGTTTCCCGAAGTCTAAACGTATCTCTCCGATGAAGTCTTCGCTGAGAAGACGCTCAACATCGCCAATCGCCCTCGACCAATTCGTCTCTGCTCGCGAGTGCGGAAGGATATCCCAACGTCCTCCAGGTCTCTTATCCCGATATTCCCTCAGGCTTTCAATGGCGTTTTCGTACGTGAGGCCACCGAGGCTCGTTATGCGATACGCGGCCAGTTTTCTCAACCATCCTTCCGCCACGCGGGCACCTGCGCGGCCTGCTGGGTGCCCCTGGTTTACCCAAGTGTGAAAGGCCGAGCATATTTCCTTAGGCGTGCGCGACCAATCAATGACGAAAGAATGTTGCCGGTGCAGCGGTTCTACTCCGACGGTGCCCGTGCTATGGATTTCATGGACGACCTCCAATACGACGGGCGCATCCGGACAAACAAACTCCTGGCATCGCTTCCGTATATACTCATCGCTTTCCTCCGCAGCCATTTTGATCCAAGGCTTTGGGAAGGCATCGAATCGCATCGCGATTTTCTCTGCATGGTAATTCGTCAGTACGAGAGGGAGATCTTTCTGGAGGCGAAGAAGCGCCATCTCCACAGCAGCGGGATGGCCGACCTTTTCAAAAATCCTTCCTATGGCCTGTCTTACCGTGCACCGCCGCACCTTGATCCGCTGTCGTAAGGCCTTCTCTAACAAGGCGTCGGTTTCCTCAAAGCCAACCGATTCGGGGTCTTCAAGCGCCTGACAGTAGCGACCAAGACTACTTCGATCGCTGAAACTTATGAGGTCAGCCTCTCTAAGGAGGCCGGCTGAGCCAACAACAAAGTTGGTGGCCATGTTCGTTTGAGAGAAGTCGCGTGAATGCCAATCCTGTATCACCTGGTTCAGTCGGCTTGAGCGCAGGAATTCGTACTCGATCACCGTCAGGATGTCTGTTTTCGGCGGAAGGAATCGGAAATCCCACTCCTCGTCCGGCGGAAACGCGGCCGCCCGAGCAGTCCGCTTCTCTATAATCCGCTTTTTCATTGGCGTTTTGCTTCTATTAAACAACCGTCCGTCAGGTACAGCTCTTTTCTACGGTCAGTACTACGGTCTGAAACAAATTTGATGAAAAACGGCGAGTTGCTGTGAATGACAGTGAAGTTGTAAAAGCCGCTGTCTCCCTATGCAAAGTCAGAACTGAAGACCTGGGAAAGACTCCGAAAACTTGTGCAAAACCGTCGTTTTCACTTTCGAGTCGAGTGCCTTCAACCAGACTCAGCCACCCTTCCATTGCCGTGATTTTGCGTTCGTTCGAATGAGCGAACCGGCGCGCTCACTATTAAATGAGGCGCGAACTTTGTAAACCGCGAGGCTAACGAGAAAAATCGTTTCGCAGATTGGGAAGCCCATGGCGAGCTGCTTTTCCGGTCCTCCCAGAGAGGGGCTGCGGCGTCCAAGTCGTTGCTTTGCTTCGGGATAACCTTGCAAAAAAATGTTACAAATTTCGGCTTGATCAGGGGTGACCTCGACCTGCATCTTGTGTTTTCGGGAGGCGCTAATCCCCAACATCTTGTGTTATTGACCGCCGTTGATGCGTATTCACAGGTTCTTGGCCGCTTCGTTGCCTCGAAATTTAAAGTTATTCACAGCTGTTAACCTCCTTCAACGCCATGATCCAACTGAAATCCGGCATTTCGCCCTCCTCTCTCACCAAGTCGCGTAAATCCAGTGCGCGCCCCAAGCCGCAGTCGCGGAAGAAGAAGAGTGCCGGGCTGGCTTTCGAGCGAGTGTTCAGTGACCCCCATGTCGCGCCGTTCGATCAGACGGAATGGGAGCACCGCACGGCCGAGATCACGGATGACAGCGGCAAAGTAATCTTCAAACAGGAAGAGGTGGAGGTGCCGAAAAGCTGGACCGCGCTCGCCACCAAAATAGCGGTCTCGAAATATTTTTATGGCGATATCGCGAACGGAACCGATCCACACAAGGGCGGTCGCGAGACGTCGGTGCGCCAGCTCATTCATCGCGTCACGCGCACGATCACCGATTGCGGGTTCGCGGATGGCTATTTTGCGGACCGGAAGACCGCGGAAATCTTCTATGACGAGTTGACCTGGCTTTGCGTCAATCAATTCGGCGCCTTCAATTCACCGGTCTGGTTCAACGTCGGCCTGCATCATCAGTACGGCATCGGGAAGGACGCGGGCGAAGGAAATTATTTTTACAATCGCGCGACCGGACAAGCCGAACGAGCCCGGACGCAATACGAGTATCCGCAGGGCAGCGCGTGCTTCATCCAATCGGTGGACGACACGATGGAAGACATCATGCGGCTGGCCATGAGCGAGGCCATGCTCTTTAAGTATGGCAGCGGGACCGGCTCCGATTTGTCCTCCCTCAGGTCGACGCGCGAAAAATTAAGCGGCGGCGGCAAGCCGAGCGGTCCGCTTTCTTTCCTGAAAGTCTACGACCAGGTGGCGAACGTGGTCAAAAGCGGCGGCAAAACGCGCCGGGCGGCCAAGATGAATACGCTGAAAGATTGGCATCCGGACATCGAAGAATTCATCGACGCCAAGCAAAAGGAAGAGAGGAAAGCGTGGGCGCTGATCGAACAAGGTTACGACGGCAGCTACAACGGCGAAGCCTACGGCTCGGTCATGTACCAGAATGAGAACCTGAGTGTCCGCGTGAGCGACGAGTTCATGGATGCGGCGGTGGAGGGGCGGGAATGGTGGACGCGCCGGGTGCGAAATGGCCAGCCCTGTGAATGCAAAGATGCGCGCACGCTTTTGCGCAAGGTGGCGGAGGGGACGCACGTCTGCGGTGATCCCGGGATGCAGTTCGATACGACCATTCACAAATGGCACACCTGCAAGGGGACGGACCGTCAGAATTCGACCAATCCCTGCTCGGAATATCTGTTCCTCGACAACACCGCGTGCAATCTCGCCTCGCTCAACCTGATGAAGTTCAAGCTGAGCGATGCCTCGTTCGACGTGGAGCGCTTCAAGGCGGCCGTGCGACTCTTTATCACGGCGCAGGAAATCATCGTTGATAACGCGAGTTATCCGATCAAAGACATCGCGGAAAATTCACACATCTTTCGCACTCTCGGATTGGGCTACAGCAATCTCGGCTCGCTCATTATGAGCTACGGTTACGGCTACGATAGCGTGGAAGGCCGGGCCCTCTGCGGCGCGATCACTTCGATCATGACGGGCGAATCGTACGAGCAAAGTGCGTTGATGGCGCGCCAGATGGGTCCGTTCCCCGGATATCGCGACGCGCGCGCCAGTGGAGTGCCGAAACCCGTCTCGAAGGACAACATTTCTTCCATGCTGGATGTGATTGACCTGCATCGCGGTGCGGTCAGTGAAATTCCGGACATCGAAGAATTCGCCTATTTAAAAGAGGAAGCGGCCCGCACCTGGGAACGAGCGGCCCGTTTGGGACGGCGCCACGGATATCGGAACGCGCAGGTGACGGTGCTCGCGCCGACCGGCACGATCAGTTTTTTAATGGATTGCGATACGACCGGGATCGAGCCCGACCTGGCCCTCGTGAAATACAAACTGCTGGCCGGCGGAGGCATGCTCAAGATAGTGAACCAGACGGTGAAACCGGCCCTGGAACGACTCGATTACAATTCGGATGAGATTGAACGGATCCTCGCGCACGTCGACGCGTTCGATACGATCGAGGACATTCTCGACTCGGATGGCTCGACCATTTCATCCGGACTGAAGCCCGAGCATCTTTCGATTTTTGATTGCGCTTTCACGCCGCACAAAGGCGAACGATCTCTCAGTTACATGGCGCACTTGCGCATGATGGCGGCGGCTCAGCCATTCCTGAGCGGTGCCATTTCCAAAACCGTGAATCTGCCGGAGTCGGCCTCAGTCGATGAAATCGTGAACACCTACGTGGAAGGATGGCGCCTCGGTCTGAAATCGATCGCGATTTACCGCGAAGGGTCGAAACGTTCCGCGCCGCTTAATACGCGCAAGACGAAGGACATGGGCGGAAAGATGGAAGTGGAAGTGGCGCTCGACGTGACCATGGACCGGGAAGATTTCCAGAAAAGGATTCTGGATCTGGAGGAAGAGCTGACCACCTTGCGCGGCCGCGTTGATCAACCGATTCGGCACCGCATGTCGGATACGCGCATGTCGCTGACGCACAAATTCGAGATCGCCGGGCACGAAGGTTATATCACGGTCGGCTTGTACGAAGACGGCCAGCCGGGTGAACTTTTTATCCACATGGCCAAGGAGGGGAGCACGATCGGCGGCTTGATGGATACGGTCGGTACTTTGACCTCTGTCGCGTTGCAGTACGGTGTTCCGCTGGAGAGCCTTGTCAAAAAATTCGCCTATCAACGGTTTGAGCCAAGTGGGTTCACCAAAAATCCCGATATTCGCAACGCCACCAGCATTACCGATTACGTCTTCCGCTGGCTCGGCTGTCAGTTCATCAAAGGATACAAGGAAGCCACTTCACCGAGTCGCGGACAAACGGAGCTGCCCCTCAAGGAGATCGGAGAGATGGAGAAGAAAGCGCTCAACCGGCCCGTCTCTGATCTGTCACGCACGGGGGAAAAGGAACTGATCGATGTCATTACCAATCACGTTTCGAATGATGGCGCCCCGCAGGGCGCGGGCCACGGCCAGAGCCACGCCGACCGGGTGAAAGAAGCGCTCGGCAGCATGTTCATGGATGTCATGTGCTCGGTTTGCGGGGGCGATAAGGTGATTCGCGCGGGTGCCTGCGGCCTGTGCACAGATTGCGGGACCAGCCAGGGCTGCAGTTAGTCCCTTGCCAAAAATCTCTACCCACGTCCGCCCCGGCGTAGAGAACCGATTCTAGAGCGTTATGCGCGGCCTGCGTTGGACAGGCGCGCGGACGTGGCTAAATTCTGGGCCGGCCGTTCCTCCGACGCCGGAGGGACTTTAATTTTTTAAGGGAATCTTTTTTCTATGACCGAAACTGAAGCGCAACGCCAAAAGGAAATCGAGCAGGCGGAAGAGCTGCTTTTTGCCGGCCCACAGGCCCTCGGATTCGCCAAGGGACTTTTTCTTGGCCAGTTTGTGTCCGATTGGGTGATGCCTTACCCGCGCATTCCCGCGGCCCAGCAGACCCAACTCGACAATGCGATGGTCGAGGTGCGCAAGTTTCTGGATGAAGGCCTGGATGCGGCCGCGATCGACCAAGCAGCGGACATTCCTCGTAGCGTGATCGACGGCTTGGGCAGGGTCGGCGTGCTCGGCATGACGGCGCCGAAGGAGTTTGGCGGCCATGGGTTTTCGCAAATGGCGAATTGCCACATCCTGGAGGAACTGGGCAGCCGCTGTGCTTCCACTTCCGTTTTTGTTAACGCGCACCACTCCATCGGGATCCGCGCGCTGCTTTTATTTGGCACGCACGCGCAAAAGCAAACGTGGTTGCCGAAACTGGTCTCGGGTGAACAGCTGGCGGCCTTCGCGCTGACCGAGCAGAATGCCGGATCGGACGCGGCCAATGTGCAATTGGAAGCGCGCCCGAGCGCGGATGGTTCGCATTACATTTTGAACGGCGAAAAACGTTACATTACCAACGCGGCCATCGCGCAGGTGCTGACGGTGATGGCGCGCACGCCCGTTCCCGGATCGGACAAGACTTCGATCACAGCTTTCCTGGTCACGCCCGACATGCCGGGATTCACCATGCTCGAGCCGCGCATGCCGAAACTCGGGATCCGCGGAACGGCCACCGGCCGCTTCGCTTTGCGAGACGTGAAGGTGCCGAAGGAAAACGTCCTGGGCCCGCTCGGCAAGGGTTTACGGGTCGCGCTGACGGTGCTCGATTTCGGGCGCACGACTTTCGGTGCCTGTTGCACCGGTGCGGCCAAGACCTGCTTGCGCCTCGCCGTCGCGCATGCCAACAGCCGCAAGCAATTCAACAAGACGCTCGGCGAATTTCACCTCGTCCAAAAGAAAATCGCGCGCATGGCGGCGGACGCCTACGCCATGGATGCGATGACCACGATCACCGCTTCTCTGATTGATCGTGGACTGGAAGATTACATGCTCGAGACGGCCATGCTCAAGGTCTTCACGACGGAGCGCCTGTGGGAAGCGGTCAATGACACATTTCAAATTTACGGCGGCTCCGCCTATTTCAACGATCAACCGATCGAGCGAATGCTGCGCGATGCGCGCATTAATCAAATCGGCGAAGGCAGCAACGAAGTGCTGACTTCATTCGTCGCCCTGGTGGGAATGCGTGGCCCCGGCATGGAGTTCAAGGAAATTCACGATACCATGATGAAACCGCTCGGCGGCCGGCTCGGCAAGGCATGGACCGCTGGCATGAACCGGTTAGGCGCGGCCGTGCGCGTGCCGAGTGTTCCTATCCAAAGCGCCGAACTGCGCGCCTTCGGTTCGCAACTCGGCCGCTTGATCTGGCGCTTTAATATTGCGGTGAACCGCTCGCTCATCGCCTACCGCGAGCCCATTATGGACATGCAACTGGTGCAGGAACGCCTGGCCGGCGTGGCCATTGAGCTATTCGCATCGGCCTGCGTGATCGCACGCTGGGATAGCGAGATCCAGTCGTCCTATCGAAACGGAGGCTCGGCTTCGACGCAACATCGCGCGGCGGATCTCTTCCTGCGTCAATCCTTCCGCCGCATTCGCACGTTTCTGGCCGGTCTCAACGAAAATGACGACGCGGCCATCCTGAAGACAGCGAAGTCACTGCTCGCGAACAAGTAATCTGTTCGTTTCCGGTCCGTGCGCGGCGCTCGATTATTTTAAAATGTGCAAGGCGCGAAACAGGCCTTCACTGACGAGTTCGTAGAGCGGGTATTGCACGAACAGGATTGAATATTGCCGCAGCTCGACCGCGCAGATGAACGCAATGGCGGCGGCGAAGACGAGGGTGCGCCGTTGACGCAGGGGCGCGATTAAACCAGCCAGAGCGCTGAGGGCGAGGAAGCGCAAGGGCACGTCCCACATGTTGGCGTAGCGCAGATTCATCCCGTACTTCAAATTGCACATGACGAGATAGCTGCCCGCGATGAACACGAGCATGAATAATTCGGGCCGCTTCGTTCGATCGATCCGGAAAACAGCGCCGATGGCCAGAAGCAGGATGATCGGACTAACGAGAAGCAGATCGGCTAGGTAGCGGTGCCACGGGCCATCCCCCGTTTTGATGGCATAAGGCAGTTCGAAGTTTTTCGTGATGAGTAAACGGTATGTGCCAAAAAGGACGTCAACGCCTCCGGCGAGGAAGACCAGGGTAACCACTCCGAGGATTGGTCCCAAAACAGTAGCAATGAGCAGCTCGGGACTGACTGTTCCGTAGCGCAGCCAGCGATTGGCCACGAGCACGAGCACGATCGCGATCCAGACAAAGAAAGAATTCTCCTTGGTTAAAACAAGTAGAGCAAGCGAAGCGGTGTAACCCGCCAACCAGCCCCAATGCCGGGGGGCGTGCAGGTTTTCCCACAACATCCAAAGTGTGAGCAGCGCCCAAAAGGTGAAAAACCCATCGACCAACGCATGCTGTGACATGTGGATCTGGGTAGGTGCCAGGGCCACCAGTGCGGTCAGCGCGACGGACCAAACAGGTCCGCGCATTCGCCAGGCCAGCACGGCCGCCACGGCCAGCGTGAGGATGCTGCAAAAGGACGCGACGTTCTTGAGAGAGGTGAGCTCTTCGGTGCGAAAGAAAGAGTGCCAGAGGTAGCCGGCCAGAATATAAAGGAAGCGCACCGGCGGGAGGATCGAGCCGGGCAGATGGATCTGCTTTTCGATGTAGCCGAGGACAATGTCCGGGTAATGGATCAAGCCCTTGGTGCTAACTTGCTCTACGTAGCCGCGATACAGTTCTTCATCAACGCCGACAAGACGCATGACATGCCACTTTGAAGTTGGATGCAGGAGAGCAAGGGAACGGAGCGGTCCAGATTCATCGAACAGGGCGGGCGGCAGCCGCAAGAACGCGCCGACCGTAAAGATCAGCGCAAGGGCGACGAGATATCTCTGCGCGGAACGGTTCACGGCTGGCACGCGCGTAGTTTACCGAGTTCGCTCCGGCTGACCAGAAGCAAGGAAGAGCGTTTCGCCATATGGTTGTAATCGACGTTGCATTGAAGGTAACCCCGGCACTTAATAGCCGCGCCGCATGAAAATCATTCTGACCGGAGCGTGTGGGTTTGCTGGAAGCACGATTGCTTCAGCGTTGCTGGAGACGCGCGAAGGCCTTGAAATTATTGGGGTCGACAACCTGAGTCGGCCGGGCAGTGAGCTGAATCGAATCGCTCTGCAAAAAATAGGGGTTCCATTGCGGCACCTCGACATTCGCAGTGCGAGCGACATCTCCGCCCTCGAAACGGCGGACTGGGTGATTGACGCCGCGGCCAACCCGAGCGTACTGGCAGGCGTGTCGGAAGGTGCGACCAGCCGCCAGCTGGTCGAACACAATCTGGTCGGGACGATCAATCTGCTCGAATATTGCAAGACGCATCGTGCTGGCTTTATTTTGCTCAGCACCAGCCGCGTCTATTCCATCTCCGCGTTGACCAGTTTAAAACTCGTCGTCAAAGACCACGCCTATCGGCCGGCAGCGCAAAAAATTCGCGGGCTCACCTCGGCCGGTATCTCGGAAGCATTCTCAACCGAGCCGCCGCTCTCGCTTTATGGCGTGGCGAAACGCGCTTCGGAGCAGCTGGCGCTTGAATACGGGAACTCCTTTGGCTTCAACGTTTACATCAATCGATGCGGCGTGCTGGCCGGAGCGGGGCAGTTTGGAAAGGCCGATCAGGGTATTTTTTCGTTTTGGATTCACAGCTACAAATGGAAGAAGCCGCTGCAATACATCGGGTTCGGCGCGCAAGGTCACCAGGTGCGCGACATTCTGCATCCGCGAGATCTTGTGCCTGTGCTGCTTCGGCAAATGACGGGCCGCCCAGGTCCCTCGATCTGTAATTTCGGAGGAGGTGCCGCCAGCAGCATGTCGTTGCACCAGTTGAGTGCATGGTGTGCCGCGCGCTTTGGATCTCACAAAGTAAACCGCGGGCGACAGAAACGGCAGTTTGACCTCCCCTGGCTGGTCTTGGATTCGTCTCTCGCTGCCGAACAATGGAAATGGCGTCCTCAAACCAGCCGGGAAACCATTCTCGAGGAAATCGCGAGACACGCGGAACAGCATCCGGATTGGCTGCAGATCAGTCGCTGATTGGCCTTGGCCCGGCCGGCTTGCCGGTGGCATGAAGAAAGCTCTTCTTAAGGAGGATGTTCCGGCGGAAACATGGCCACGCAGGGCGCCCTATTGATGGGCTGATCGACAGCAAAGAACTGGTGGCGGAACCCGGGCTTAATCTGCTGTCCGTGGTGATCCCGGCCCGCAATGAAGAGGGCTGCATCGCCGCGACGGTTGAGCATCTGCACCTTGAGTTGGAGATGCGTAGCGTCCCGCACCAAATCATCGTGGTGGACGACGCCAGCACCGACAGCACCGTGAAAGTGTTGATGAATCTTCAGCCTAAAATCGCTCAGCTCGTTGTCGTGAAAAACGAGGGACCACACGGGTTCGGGCGCGCGGTTGTTCGCGGGATTGATGCCATGACGGGCGACGCGGTCGTTATCATGATGGCGGATGAATCGGACGATTGCCGTGACGTGGTTCGCTATTGGACGTTGCTCAATGAAGGCTATGAATGTGTGTTTGGAAGCCGGTTTATGCGGGGCGGCGGCGTGATCGATTACCCGCCCATCAAGCTCTTTATCAATCGGTTGGCTAATCTGTTTGTCCGAATCATTTTCGGCTTCCGGTTAAACGACACGACCAATGCCTTCAAGGCTTATCGTAAGACGGTGATCGACGGTTGCCGTCCTCTCATTTCTCCTCATTTCAATATTACGGTGGAGATGCCGCTCAAAGCGATCACGCGCGGCTATTCATGGGTGAGCGTGCCGATCACGTGGCGCAATCGCCGCACCGGCGAATCGAAGCTCAAACTGAAAGAGATGGGCAGCCGCTACCTCTTTATCTGCCTGTATCTTCTGCTGGAAAAATTCCTGAGCCGGGGAGATTACCGCAAGAATTTTACATTCACTGCGTAAGCGATCGCGCATTCGTCATGCCAGACTTACGCCGGAAGATTCTTGTCGCGCTCTTGGTCATCAGCGCCGTAATCCTGCCGCTTTGGCCGTCCTTCGAGCGGGCCGGATTGGCCATGGATGAGGGGGCGTTGCTTGTTTACCCGGAATTGATCGCAAAGGGTCAGGTACCGTATCGCGATTTCGAGACTTTTTACGGGCCGGCCAATTCATGGCTTCTGTCGGCCGCGTATGCCGTGGGCGGTCCCAGTATTTTCTCCGAGCGCACAGTTGGGCTGCTCTATCGAATTCTGATTCTCGCTGCGATTTTTGCGTTGGTCCAGAAACGCAGCACGACACTGGCCGCCGGATCGGTGCTGGTAGCTGGATTGTTGTTGATTCCGGCCGGTTTGCCGGCCTATGCGTGGATCGGCGCCGTGGTCTGCGCGCTTTGGTCCCTTTGGTTTAGCGTCAAAGTGGAATCGACGCGCCGCTGTTTTTGCGGCGGCGTCTTGGCCGGGCTTGCCCTTCTGTTTCGCCCTGATTTTGGTCCTGCCATGATGACGGCCGGTCTGCCCCTGTTCCTTCTCATGCCCAAGGCCCGGCGATGGAACTACGTGACCGGAGCCGCGCTCGGTATTGCTCCCTACGCGTGGATAACAATTCTGGCCGGGCCTCAGGAGGTCTTGAATAATCTTATTCTTCTTCCCGTGTTCCAAAGTAGCGCGGGACGGCATGTCCCGATATTTTCGGCGCCGCATTCTGTGATAGCCTTATTCTTCATGCATCTCGCGGCGGTCGGCCTGAACGCGGTGGCTGGACTTATTGGTATTCGTCGCGATCGCGCGGACGCTTCTGCGCGGTTGCTTTTGGGGCTGAGCCTTCTCGCTTTGGGTGTGACCCATCAGGCAGCGCAACGGTTGGATTTCGGACACATGTTGAGCGCGGCCTTGCTCTCACTCACAATTCTGCCTGTCTCCATCGTAGCGTTCTTCTCACATTGGCGGACCCGGCCGGCTCGACCTTATCAGGCAGTTTTCGCTACCGCATTTGTGATCATCCTGTTGCAGATCATGGCCCCAACCCTGGCGAGCAGCACTTTCGCCAAACTGGCCGACAGCGTAAACGGGGATGTGCATTACGCAGTGTTTGTGGAGCACCGGGGACGTGCCTTCCCGATCCGCTCGCCCCAAGTCGCTGTCGGCGTTGATGCGATGTTAAATCACCTCGAGACACTGGCCACCCCCGGGCAACGCCTCTTCGTTGGTCCGGCTGATCTGCGGCGCACGAACTACAACGACACTTTCATCTATCATTTGATGCCACAGCTTGAGCCCGCGACCTATTTCCTGGAGATGAACCCGCTGTCGGCTAACCGCCCCAAATCACGTCTGGCCGCGGATGTGGCCACGGCCGACTGGCTGATTCTCAGTCACTATTGGGATGACTGGAACGAGCCTAACGATTCAATGAAGCTTGGTCCCGAGGCGCCCATGCTGGTAGTGCAAAGCGAATTCCAGCTCTGCGGTCGATACGAAGGCTACGATCTTTACCGACGTCGCACTCCTCTCGCCGCGCGAAATTAGTTCTCCTGCTGGCCCGCCGCGTCCGGCGCTGTCCGGCCGGCAGCTTCAAGGCGCGACCGCGACTTGCGTGTCCTTCCAGCCGCTCACGACGATGGCGTGCACGTCTTCCGCGACGCTGATCGATTGTCCGCAGCGGACCGGGACAACCTTGCCGTGGACGCCGTGCGTTTGAACGGTGTAAGCGATTTGCATGGTCCAGCGACGGACGTAAGGCCACAGGGTCCAGTCGGAGCCGTGCGCGGGGGCCGCAGGGAGGTCGACAGGCGGCGCTGCCCCACGATTGGTGAGCGCAAATCCGACAACATAAACGTCGTGGCCGGCCTTGAGCGTTTGATCGATTCGATCCAGGACGGTTTGAATCGGCCGCGGCCGGCGCATCGAGTCGGTCAGTAGATCCCAGCGGTGCAGGGTAAAGTCGTTTACCTCCGGAACCGATACCCACGGTGCCTTGCCCTGGTAGTATCGATAGAAGCTTATACCGTAAAAATAATTATCGACCACGACCAAGTCCTCGGGCCCGGCGCGCTCCGCTACGGCCGTTGTCGTAAGATCGACGTTCGTTAGCCGAACACTGGTGGCTTGCAGTGCCAATGGACTCAGGGCCATGGCGGCGAAGAGGACAAGAAGAGAATTGACGATGGTCGCGATCGCGCTCTTGCGCAGAATCCTGGTGGCACTGTCGATACACACGACGGCCGTGGCCATCACCGGGAGATAATACCAGAGGCTGGTAGCCCACCCGACCCAGATAAAAAAACAGATGGTCAGGCTGGTTCCCACTAACAGCGTGACTCCAGCGTAGATGGCCAGATTCCGATCATTCTCGTCCATGTCCAGGAACCGCGGCTTCACCATGCCGAGCAGCAAGGTAATGGCGGCAATGCTGGCTCCGGCGATCCATAAGCCCGCGGCCAGTCGGCCACCGGACTGCAGCGCGTGAAATAACATGGTGAATATCCAGGTGAAACTGACGCCCACCTTGCATAACGCACTCCAGTTTTGTGTCGCGTGGATAACGCCGGCGTAGGGCAGCAGTGAAAGAGCAGCGGTGACGCCGATGCCGAGAAGGATAAGAGCGGTGCGCCGCCAGCGCTCTCGTAGAGCAACGACGGTTGCGGCGCAGATGGCCGAGAAAAGGAGGAGTGAATTTGGGAAGAGACAGTGAACGCTCAACAAAGCCGATATAGCGGCGGCGATCACAGGCAAGGCGCGGGGTCGATGGCAGGTCATCTTCCAGATGCATCCGATCGCCAGGATATTGAACAGGCACCCAGCGCCGTAGGCCCGCATCGAGTCCCCCCACACCAAAGCCACCGGGCTCAGGCCGAAGAGGAGTAATGCCCACAACGGCGGCGCTTTTTTCAGGCTCCAGGCCGTCACCCACAGAGCGGCGGTTATACCAAGGCCAACGACAAATCCGAGTTGGCGCAAGTTTTCGTCGGAAGCCCCTGAACATACCCAGTTCCAAACGCGCAGCACGCTGAAGAAAAGAGCCGGCACTGGATCATAGACAAGAGCCGACCACAGGCCGCCCATCGTTGGCATGGTCGCTACCCGCAGGCTGCTGATTTCATCGCGCCAAAGTGGGCCGGCGTGCTGCATCACGTTCAAATGCAGCGCCAGAATTCCGGCCGTGATTAATCCGGCTACCGTAAATTCAACGGTCTGCGCAATTCGCCCAAGCCGGTTCATCGTGCTGGCTTGAGCAGCTTCAGTACCGTTACAAGCGACGGCTACGGTGGCGATGGGCGTGTAATCTGATCGCGTAGTTCGCGGAATTCACGCTGGTTCGGATTCAAGCCGATCGCCACGTCGATCTCCCGTTGGGCCGACTCGCGGCGGCCCGCCGCCGCCATTGTTTTGGCCATGAGGAAATGAGTTTTCGCATTCTGCGGGTCGACGTCGAGCGAATGGCGGAAGAAGGATTCAGCCAGGGGATATCGCTGTTCCTCAAATGCGAGCACGCCCAAATTATTGAACGCGCGGTCATGGCGCGAATCAATTTGTAGTGTGGTGGCGTAAAATGACTTGGCCGCGGACGTCTGCCCTTCCACCTGGCGCAGCTCACCCAGCGCGAAGTTCAGTTCCGCATTGTCAGGAACATAAGCGAAGGCCAGTTCCAGCTTTGTGTTCGCGGCGGCAAAATTCGCCGCCGCGACGTCGTGCTTGTTCCGGTCGAGTGATTCGCGGCCTAACTCGAGTGCCTGAAGTCCCGAATTATAGGAATCGAGCGCCCAGAGGGAAGGATTACGCTGTGGCCACGACACGAAGGCGGTCGCAACGCAAAGAATTGCCAGGTAAATCGCCACTCGAAAATAACGTGTCTGGATCACGCTCTGCCAAAACGCCATCAGCCCGAACACCCCGCAGACCAGCAGCCCCGGAACGATGGGAAGTCGGTAGCGCTCGGTTACGAAGACGGGCAGCAGTGCGGCCATGTGCAGCAGAATCGCCGCGATGACCCAGCGGGAGGGAGGACTCCTGCGCCAGGCCAGCAGCATTCCAGGGATGCCGAATGCGGCGACCAACCCGAAGTAGATTCCGGGCAGGATGACGTTCTGCTCGCGCAAGCTCGTAACGATGCTCAGATCATCGTAACGAAAGGCACTCCAAAAGTTCCGGAACTTCACGAGCAGCAGGCGCGACCAGTCGATCGGGTGGCTCCTGATGTAGCTTTGAGCCTTGCTCGACCAAAAGATCGAGACGTCCGCCCGCTTGAGGGGATGGCCGGCCGCTGCCTCTGCCACCGTGATCGAATCCTGCAGCATGGCGGCCTGGCCAGCGTGAAGCCCGGGCGGAAATCGGGGGTAGCCATTCGCATCCGGATTGTTTCCTATCCAGAAATTGATTCCGCTGTGAGCGGACAGAAAAACGGGATCACGCGCGATGAAATAATTGTGCACCCAGCAAGGGGAAGAGCCCATCGCGATCCCGCCGAGGAGCAACGCCGCGGCGATCGGCGGACGACGCCAGCCGAACTGGCCCGGAGAGCGAAGTTTCCGGAACGACGCCGCGAGGAGTAACGGTGCCAGGAACAGGATGGTGGCGACACCCATGGCGGTCACGCCTATCAGAAGACCCAGGACAAGATATTCCGTAGCTTTGAGCGCGTCGTCGGTTCGTACGATTCGCCAGACGACGAACCAGAAGACGAAAATTAGCCAGGTGGTCGGCATTAAGATAATTGCGTAGGCCTGAGCCGGCACAAACAAGCCCCAAGCCATTCCCGCGATCCAAGCGGCGGATGCGACGATTTTGGCCGAACCCACGCCTGGTCCTTTGGACGACTGAAGAAGGCGACGGGCGATTTTATAGATCAGCACCGCCGTTCCGCCTTCCAAGAGAGCCTGGATCAGACCCGGAACAAAGGGGTTGTAGCCGAAGATTTTATAGAGGAGCGCCAGAACGTAGGCGTAGAGCGGCAGTCCATAAAAGGCGAGGTGATCGGTGAATCCGCCGCCCAGAATTCGTTGTGCCCAATCATCGTAGAAATGCATGTCGCCTCGGGCCGGGAGGAGAAATGGCGAAGCAGTGAGGTGCAGTAGGGCGAAAACGCGTAGGAGTAAAACGGCGCCGAAAAGGTAGGCTGCCGGTCCCGGGGAGTAGCGTTTGACGCGAAGGAACAGATTCACGCGTTGATAAGGGTGGCGGGGAAAGCCAATCCCACGCCAAGGCAACGCCGTGCATCCGGCATCAGCGCCCTGAGTTCTCGGCCAAAGTAGGCAGCAAGCTGTCTAGTAATTACAAAAACGACGGTCCTTGGCATCAACACTGCTTTACACAAGCCACGTTCGCGAGCTTATCGCGGACCGCAATCAAACGAAACAAAGGAAAGCAATAACATGTTAAACAAACTAAACAAACGCCGCGGGGGCTTCACCCTCGTGGAAATCATGATCGTAGTGGCGATCATCGCGTTACTAGCGGCGATTGCCGTCCCTGGATTCCTCCGGGCGCGCAAACGTTCGCAAGCCAGCCGTATCTTGAACGATCTTCGCTTGATCGATTCAGCGGTTGACCAGTATGCGATTGAAACGAACAAGGCCAGTGGTAACACGGTCGCGATCGTTGACTGGACCAATTACCTGAAGAAGGGCTCGGTGCTTTATAACACCGGTGCCGATCTCTTCAGCCAAACGTACGGTACTCAGACGGTCGACTCGCTCCCGCGCGTCCCGGCTACTACCAAGACAGCTTTGTCGGACGTAGCCGACACCAGCTTCTGGTCTCCCTACCAGTAAGAATCTTCGCGATTCATTCGCCTGTCATTCCCGCACCCGCGGGAGTGGCAGGGAATGAGCTGCGAGAAAAAGCCGAAACCGGCGTCTCGCCTCTCCAACGCAATCAAATAGAAAGATAAATAGCAGTTATGCTTAAGAAACTTACAACCAAACGCGCCGGCTTCACGCTGGTGGAAATCATGATTGTCGTGGCAATCATCGCATTGCTCGCGGCTATCGCGGTCCCGGGATTCTTGCGCGCACGCAAACGTTCTCAGGCCTCCAAAATTCTGAACGATTTGCGTATGATTGATTCAGCCGTCGATCAATACGCCATCGAAACCGGCAAGAAAACAGGCGACCCGATCGCCGTGTCGGATTGGACCAACTACGTCAAGAAAGACAGCGTCCTGTATAATTCCGGCAAGGATCTGTTCGGAAATGACTACGGTGCACAGACCGTGGATTCGGTTCCGAAAGCTTCGAATGCCGCCTGGAATACACTTTCCGACGTGGCCGACACGACCTTTTGGTCACCCTACGGTCACTTCTAAAATGGGCACCCGCGCGTTTATATCAACGCGGGAAATTACGCGATTTAATCGAAGCGGAAGAAGGCAAGCCCTTCTTCCGCTCTCTGCTGTCAACCCACCTTGAATCAACCTGACTCCACCCAGCCAGTTAGCCTCGTGCCTTCTCGCGCGTCGCGCCTCAGGATTTATCTCGAGAAGCAGTGGCTGCGGTGCGTGCTCCTCGCCATCGTCGGTTTTGCCGTCCGCATGCCCGCGCTCCAGGGCCAGCCAATCTGGGACGACGATTACCTGACCAAGACGAATCCGTTCATTAAGAGCCCGCTTTTCCTCTTCGAGGTTTTTAGGCATCACTTGTTTCCGGAGTCGTACTCGGCCCATTACCGGCCCGTCCAAAACATCTCGTACATCGTCGATTACATGCTGTGGAATGGAAACTTCTACGGGTTCCATCTATCAAGCCTCCTCTTCCACATAGCGGCGGGAGTTTTGTTGTATTTGCTGCTGCGCCAGTTGTTCGAGGGTCTGACCTCTGTCTCCGCCTTAAAACCGTCCAACAATCCCGGAAAACTTTCCGGTTCAGTCTCGTGGTTTGCATTTTTTGTCGCTCTCCTCTGGATGGTTCATCCGGTGCACAGCGCCGCGATTGATTACGTTTCCGGCCGGGCCGACAGCCTGGGCGCTTTCTTTGGCTGTGTCGGTTGGCTGTTATTTCTGAAGGCCAGAACCTTGAAGAGTCGCAATTTGCGCTGGCTGACTTTCTCGGCCGCATGGATGGCCGGCCTGCTCGCGCTCTGCTCACGTGAGAGTGCCTGCCTGTGGCCGTTGATCTTCCTTCTTTATCTCTTCGCCTTCGAGCGCTCGATTAAGCCGTGGCAACGCTGGCTCACCGTGGCCGCATGTCTCTTCATGTTCGCGACCTACTACGGACTGCGCCAATTGCCTTCGGTCCGTCCGGTCGACGGACCATCCTCGGGTTGGTCGGCGCCGCTTCGCGGAGTTTTAATGCTGCGCGCCCTGGGCGATTACGGACGGCTGATGTTTTTCCCCGCGAATTTGCACATGGAACGGACCGTCTTTAGTTCGAGTGCTTTCGGCAGCGAGACGGCCCGGCTGAATTCTATTGAACTGGAATATTTGTCTCTCGCCGGATTAGCGGTCGTCGCTGGCTTCATCTTCTTCTGCTCGCGTCGTGGTCCTGGCCAACGCACCCGCATTTTTGGCGCGGCCTGGTTCATCATGGCTTATCTTCCCACGTCCAATCTGATCGAGTTGAACGCTACCGTGGCGGAGCACTGGCTCTATTTGCCTAGCGTCGGGTTTATTATTTTTGTGGCCGGTTGCGTCATGGATCTTCCGATCAAGTGGCGCCAAGTTAGCCTGGGCTTGGCCAGTGTCGCCGTTCTGGCTCTCGGATCACGCAGCGCCATCCGAAGCAGTGATTGGGAATCGAATGAGACATTCGCTCGCCGCACCATCGCCGCCGGCGGGACCACCGTTCGCGTCGCCCTTCTGCTTGGGCAAGTTTACCTGAATCGAGGAGACTACGTGGAGGCAGAACGCCTTTTTCGCAAGGCCTTGCAACTGTGTCCGGAATATCCGACCGCGCGCAACAACCTCGCAACCGCGTTAGTCCATCAGGGAAAGGATAAGGAGGCCGAGGGCCTTTTCGCGGAAGCCACCAAAGTGGCCCACGAAATGAGAAAAGATTATCCGCGCACTTGGATCGCCGCGCTGAATCTGGCCCGCATGCGCGAGGATCAGAAGAATCGCGTCGAAGCGATTGGTATCCTCGAAAAAGCGCGACAGGATTATCCCAACACATGGGAATTGGTCAGGGCGGAAACCGAACTGTTGCGCGAGGACGGCAGGATGGACGACGCCATGGGACTCATCCGTCCGTTTGCTCAGAGAAATTGGTGGCATCACGATGCCTGGATGGCGGTGGGACGCTTGTATGCGCAGGAAGGCAAGGTCGAAGCCGCAACCACCGTTTTGCGTCACGCCAGCTGGCTCGACATGCACGAAACCGATGCGCTGAATCTATTAGCCATGATTCGGATGCGCCAAAACCGAATGGATGATGCGGTGCAAACGCAGCGCCGGGCGGTGGCCCGTCAGCCCGACGAGCCTCAACAATATTTGTTGTTGTCAGATCTCTTGGATAAGGCGGGACGCGCCGGCGAAGCCCGCCTTGCGCTGGCAGAGGTAACACGCCTTCGCTCGCTGGCCAGCATCGGCAAAGTCACTAACTAGTCGGCCCGGCTGGGGCACGTTTGACTTCGCCGGTCGATGCGATAGCATCGGCGCCTCGGTTGCCATGTTATGGCCGCGCGCATCTACACCGATTCGAAAATTAGTAGTCGCGCCTTGCGGGGAAAAACGTGCGCCGTCATCGGTTTCGGTTCGCAAGGCCGCGCGCAGGCTCTTAATTTGCGCGATAGCGGCGTCAAAGTCGTGGTGGGTCTTTATGCCAGCAGTAAATCCCGCCCGGCCGCGAAAAGAGCTGGCCTAAAAGTAGCCAGCACAGCCGAGGCCGTCCGCTCTTCGGACATCGTGTTTCTGGCGCTTCCCGATACCAAGATTCCGGAAGTCTTCGAGCGCGACGTTGCGCCCAACCTGCGCCCTGGCCAAACGCTGGTTCTGGCGCATGGCTTTGCCATTTATTACCGCACCATGACCCCGCCCCAGGATGTCGATGTCATTATGGTCGCACCGAAGGGACTTGGGCCTATGGTGCGCCGCGAATTCATGGCCGGGCGCGGTGTTCCCGGGTTGATCGCGGTGCATCAAAATGCAACCGGCCGGGCCCGACAAACCGCGTTGGCGTGGGCCAAAGCGATCGGCTGCGGTCGGGCGGGAGTTTTGGAGACCAGCTTTCGCGACGAAACAGAGACGGATCTCTTTGGAGAGCAGGCCGTTCTTTGCGGTGGAGTCTCGGCCTTGATCCGGCAGGGGTTCGATACGCTGGTCGAGGCCGGGTATGCGCCGGAATTGGCCTACTTCGAATGCCTGCACGAGCTGAAGTTCATCGTCGACCTAATTCACGAGAAGGGTTTGTCCGGAATGCGCTCACTCATTTCCGAGACGGCCGAGTGGGGGGAACTGACCGTGGGGCCACAAATCATCGACGCCAAGGTGCGCGCTCGCATGAGGAAGGTCCTGCAAAAAATTCGCACGGGCGAATTCGCGCGGGAGTTCATGCGCGAGATGAAAACTGGCCGGAAGCGTTACACTAAATTGCTCGAGGCGGCGGGGCAGCATCCGATCGAAGCGACCGGACGGCGGTTGCGTGGGTTGATGCGCTGGAAAACGAAAAATAAAAGGTGACCTGAGCGCTGCACGGGCGTGCAGCGCTGTCCACCGGAACGGACCGCTTCCTACGCCTTAGTTAGGCGACTTGTTACCGATCACGTCCATCGGTCCGCCGGTCGTCGGAATTCCGCGGATTCTCTCGCAAGGTATCGGGATGCCCGACGCGCTCGTCATGACAAAGCAAACCTTTTTCGATTTTTGCGCCTTGGCCAGATTTACCTGTGGCTTGTCCGAACCACCAGCAAACGCGGGTGCGCAGAACGCTATCGCGATCAGAACGCTCGTTAGTCTAATTGCACTTTTCATGGTTGTATTCTGCGCCTTTCTACCCCAAAAGACAAAGACTAAAAGCCGGATTTTTAGGCTAATTGCCCCAGAGGAAATGCTCCAGTCGCAGCCGGCTTAGACGAGCCTGCGCTTCCTCGCTGCGGCTCCCGCCCGCCGCCCCTAATTTCTCATACACGCTGGCTGCCGAATCCCACCGGGCGGCGTCTTCCAGAAGACGGGCCGCGTTAAAGCCCGCCTTATAAAACCAGAAGAATTCAGGGGACCGTTCAGGTCGCGCCTGTTCTTCCATGACTGTGTAAAAGATGGCCAGGGCGCCCTCCGTGTCCGCTTTCTTTTCCAGGCAGGCGCCCTTTTTGAAGAGGGCCTGATTGCGCCAGTAGCGAGAAGAAGTGCTCTCCGCTGCCAATTGATCGTAGGCCCCGATCGCGCGATCAAGGTTTTTTGGATCTTCCGATCCCATCTCGAAATAAATATCACCCTTCCCGCAGAGCGCCTCGCGTTTTTCGTTAGGCTTGGCCCCCGCCTTCAATACCTCTTCGTAGAGCAAGAGTGCATCCTGTGGTTTGCCTAACCTTCGCTCGATGACAGCCTGCTCATTCCGGGCGGACCAGCGTAAATCCCCCTTCATCTGGACGACCCGGTCGAATAGCCCGATGGCGCGATCGAGCGTGTGCGGAGCCATCGTGGACATGGCCGACTGGGCTGCGAAGAATAGCGCTTTTTCTGCGATGGCGCCGGACGGATTCTGTTCGGCCAGTGTTTCGAATTGCGTTTCGGCGTTGGCAAAATCCTGTCGGCGATAATACGTTTCAGCCAGCTTCATCCGGACGTCGCTGGCAAAGCGCGAGGCCGCATACTCGGTCAGGAACCGGATGGCGCGGGCGATGACATTCGGCTCTCCGCCGGGCTCCGCGTCGTCGATCCAAATGGCAAGGTAGTCGGCTTGCTCCAGGGCTATCGCGGTTGGTTTGGAAGCGGTGGCGCGTTGCAGAAATTTACGCGCGTCGTCGATTCGTGGCGGAGTGGCGTGAAAAGCAAGTTCCGCCAGCGCAACCCACGCCTCTGAGACGCGTGCGCTGGATGGATAGTCATGCACAAATTTCTGCAGAGAATCGGCCGCGGTCTTTTCGCCTTTGGCCGCTCGAACCAATCCTTCGGACAGCTGCAAATCGGCCAGGGCTTCCCCGTCCGGCCCGGCCTTTTGCAGCTCCGCGGAATCGGCCAGAAAACGCTCGTGATTTCCAAGCTGAAGCCAGCCTAGCGATGCGTTGAACCTTGAAGCCGCCGCGAACGGTGATCCGGGACGCGCCGCTTCCTCGAATCGTGCCGTCGCCATGTCGAATCGATTCGACCGGTACTGTAACTCTCCTTCGAGCAGATTGATTCGATCAAGCATGGCCGGCTCCGGTTTGAGCGCACGCGCCTCCTCCAGGATGGCAATGGCATCGTCCAAGTGCCCTTCCTCCGCCGTCAGCCTGGCGAACTCGACGAACGCCGCCGCTGTTCCCGCCGTCTTGGTGTAACCCTTGCGCATCTCGCCGAAAAGTTGCAGGGCGCGGTCGCGGTGGCCCGCCCGCATTTCAATGCGCGCGCGGTACCACTGGGCGAAGGCGCGACGGGGCTGCTCGGGTTCGCGCGTCCATTTCTCGAGTTCGACTCGTGCCGGCTTGCGTTCGCCGCGGTAGAGCTCATCCAGTTTGGCAAATAATTCCGGCAGATTCTCGTCTTGCGGATGGCGATCAATGAAGTCCTCCAGAAAATCGTCGCCCGATTCCGGTGTCTTCATTTGCAGGTGCGCATCGGCCGCTCCGAACAAGGCGGCCAGGACGAGAGCATGACCGGCGCCTTCCGGTTTTTTCACGAGGGATTCGAAAATGCTAATCGCGCGCTCGGGCCGGTGCCGGACTAACTCGAGCCGGCCGCGCAGGAATCGGCGTTCCTTCCGCTCACCGGTCGACGCGGGATTCATGTCGTCGAGCAGACGCTGCGCGCTGGTCCAATCAGATCGGTCGAGGAGCAGGTCGACCGAACGGAGCCGGGCCCGGACACTCCAGGTCGGGTCATCGACGAGGGCGGTAAGATCGCGCAGGGCCTCTTCGGAACGTCCCATGGCGCGTAACATTTCGGCTGCTCCAAAAATGGCCTGAGCCCGGTGCGGTGAGGCGGCGTCCGAGGCGGCCGCTCGGAAAAACGGCAGCGCCTCTTCCCAGCGGCGGAGCGAGGCCAGCGATTGCCCCAGCCAGAAAGTTCCGGCCGGAGTATTCCGAATGCGCGGATCGTTCAATAAGGTGAACGCTTCAGCCGGTTCGTGGGCGGCCAGCAAGGCCGGCCCCAGCTGTAGCGCCGTGTTGCGCCAGTCTTCATCGCGCGGCGCGTTCTTCAATAATTCGCGGAGCCGCGTCACAGAAACTTCGGGCACTCCTTCCGTAGCGGCCTGCTTGGCCGCGTCTACATCCGTAGGAGTGGCCGTGGACCCCGTAGAAATGAGCGCGAAGCATCCGAGCACTCCGAACACAACGGCTAGGCGAGCGCCGTTGCCGGGCATGGCAGTGGCCAAATGGGTCTTCATGCTTCTTGTTGCAACAAAGGCTTCAAATATTGCGCCGTAAAACTATGGGCAAGTTGCGCCACCTCTTCCGGCGATCCCGTCGCTAATACTTCTCCGCCACGCTGCCCCCCTTCCGGTCCGAGGTCGATGATCCAATCGGCGCATTTAATCATCTCCAGGTTGTGCTCAATCACGACCAGTGTGTTTCCGGCATCGCGCAGTTTCATGAGGACCTGCAGCAGTTTTTCGATATCGGCAAAGTGCAGACCGGTCGTAGGCTCATCCAGAATATACACGGTCCGGCCGGTTGCTTTCTTGGCCAGCTCAGTGGCCAGTTTGACCCGCTGCGCCTCGCCGCCAGAAAGCGTTGTTCCAGCCTGGCCTAACCGGAGATAGCCGAGCCCCACATCGAGCAGGGCCGTCAGTTTGTCTGACACCCCGGGGACATTTCGGAAAAAACGCGCTCCCTCGTCGATCGTCATGTTGAGCACGTCTGCAATGTTTTTGCCTTTATAAGTAATCTCCAGTGTTTCCCGATTGTAGCGCTGTCCGTGACAGACTTCGCACTCCACGTACACGTCAGGCAGGAAGTGCATCTCGATCTTGATCAAGCCACCCCCTTCGCAGTTTTCGCAGCGCCCGCCTTTGACATTAAAACTGAACCGTCCCGCGTCGTAACCGCGCACGCGCGCCGCCGGCAGTTGTGCGAACAGTTCGCGGATCGGTGTGAAAGCGCCCGTGTAGGTGATGGGATTCGACCGGGGTGTGCGGCCAATGGCCGTTTGATCGATCACGATGGACTTGTCGATCTGGTCCAGTCCCCGCAACGCGCGAAATTTACCCGGTTTGTCTTTCGAATTATAGAAGTGCCGGAACAGGGCGCGGCGCAGAATGTCGTCGATCAATGTCGATTTTCCGCTGCCCGAGACTCCCGTCACGCAAGTGAAACAACCGAGTGGAAACGAGACGGTGATGTCCTTCAGGTTGTTCTCGGAGGCTCCGACAATGGTCAGCCAGCCCGAAACTTCCGACTTCCCTTCCGCCGCAGGGCTGATTTTTTCTGGTCGAACCCGCTTTCGCGGAATCGCAATCCGGGCGCGGCCGGACAAATAATCGGCGGTCAAAGAATTCTTGGCCCGCAACACTTCTGCGATCGTGCCTTGTGCCACAATCTCGCCGCCGCGCGGACCGGCCCCCGGTCCCAGATCAATCACATGATCGGCGGCCCGGATGGTTTCTTCATCGTGTTCCACCACGATCACCGAATTTCCCAGATCGCGCAGTTGTTTGAGAGTGCCGAGCAGACGCGCATTATCGCGCTGATGTAGTCCAATGCTCGGTTCGTCCAGAACATAGAGAACGCCGGCCAACCCCGAGCCGATCTGCGAGGCCAGTCGAATGCGTTGCGCTTCGCCGCCCGAAAGCGTGCCGCTTTCGCGGTCGAGGGTCAGATATCCGAGGCCCACTTCGAGCAGAAACTTCAGACGAGACCGGACTTCGCGCACCACTTCCGTGACGATCGTACGTTGCTGGACCGACAGATCCAGGTCGTCGATGTAGTGCGCAGCCTCCTCAATGGTTTGCCCGCTGAATTGGTGAATGTTTAATTCCGTGTCGCGGCCGTTCTTGATCGTCACGGCGAGGATCTCCGGCTTCAAGCGCGCTCCTTTGCAGACGGCGCAGGACACTTTTCGCATGAATGAGCGAATGCGGTTGCGCGTGAATTCGCTCTCCGTCTCCACGTACATCCGCTGCATCTGCGGGATCAACCCCTCGAAGGGGCGCGCGCTCTTTTTGCTCTTTCCGTTCGTGCCCGAGTTCATCTCGATCGGTTCTTCGCCCGTCCCGAAATAAAGCGCCTTTTTAAATGGATCCGGCAACTCGGCGAATGTCATGTCTTCATTCACCCCGAAATGTTTCACGAGCGCACTTTGAAGATGCCGATAGTAAGCCTGCATGCGCTTGGTTCCTCGTCGCCATGGCGTGACCGCTCCTTCCGCCAATGTCTTGGCTTGGTCCGAAATCATGAGTTCCGGATCGCACACTAATTCCGTCCCCAACCCATGACAGGCCGGGCAGGCTCCGAGATGGCTATTGAACGAAAAATATTTCGGCGTTAGTTCCGCCAGCGTAAAGCCACTCTCCGCGTTCCCGTAGTTTGTGCTGTAACGCGTTTCCTCCCAGCTCTCTTCCGACGGTGCGGCGGGCGTTGCTTGTTTCGGCGGGTGCGTTCCTGCCTGGACTGGTCGCAGCACAACCACTCGCCCCGTGCCCCATTTTAATGCTGTCTCGATCGAATCGGTGAGTCGGACCCGAATGCCGTCGCGCACGACGAGCCGGTCGACCACGGCTTCGATCGTATGTTTCAGACTCTTTTTCAACCGCACCGGGTCGGGACGCCCCAACTCGATGATCTCCCCGTCAATCCGGACGCGCACGAATCCTTCGCGCTTTGCTTTTTCGAGCACGTCCCGGAATTCGCCCTTCTGGTTTTGCACGAGGGGCGCGAGCAGAACAATTTTCGTATCCGGCGGATAGGTCAGGATTTGATCGACGATTTGTTGAGGCGTCTGCCGAAAGACAGGCTGGCCCGTGAGCGGGTCATGCGGTTGGCCCACGGCTGAAAAGAGGATTCGGAGATAATCGTAAATCTCCGTCGTGGTCGCAATGGTGGAACGCGGATTGGCCCCGGCGCTGCGTTGTTCGATGGCGATGGCGGGCGAGAGACCCTCGATAAAATCGACATCCGGTTTCTCCATTTGGTCGAGAAACTGCCGAGCGTAGGCGGAAAGACTCTCTACGTAGCGGCGTTGCCCTTCGGCATACAGAGTATCGAAGGCGAGCGACGATTTTCCTGACCCGCTCAACCCCGTCATGACGACAAGTTTCTCCCGCGGAATCTCCACGTGGAGGTTCTTCAAATTGTGCTGGCGCGCACCACTGATCTTGATAACTTGCGCAGGCATCGGGAACTAAAAATCTCGAACCTTGCAGTCAAGCATAACCCCCTTCTTTCTCCAGTGAATTCGCCCGAAACATGAGTGATCCAGCCTCCATCGTGACCGCCGAAGACCTTAGCCAATTGCAGAAGAAGTTTAGCGAGATCAAACACTCGATAAACAATGCGCTGGCTGTCATGATGGCTCTTTCGGAAATGTCGCAGCGCCGCCCGGATTACGCGGAGAAGCTGGCCACCACAGTCCTGACCAAGGCGCCGCAGATTGTGGCCAATCTCCAGGAATTCACCCAGGCATTGAACGAGAAAGCCGGTCCGAGACCGGAAGGCCCAGGCTAAGGGCGATCCTCCACCTCCGTCTGAGGCTGGACTCTTGGGTATAAGAGACTGGGTTTCCCATTCTGGTCTTGTTACCTTGAGGCGTGGTCACGCTTCGCCGCTATTTCAACGTCGCTGAGGCGGCCGTGGATAAAACGCGGCTGGATGATCGCGGGATATTTTGCAGCATCGCGGACGAGAATTCCTATCTTTATGGCGGGGCCGGTTTTGCCATGTCCATCAGGATACTGGTTGCGGAGGATCAGTTTGAAGAAGCGACTCGGGTCCTTGCTGAACTAGGGCCACCTTTAGCGGATGATTTCGAGCCCGGCGCGGCTGCCGCAGACCCCAAGGCCGCCTCCCTCTCTGAAGAAAGAGGCGAGACCTTAGCGGCGGACCCACCTATCGAGCAGGGTAATCCGTGGGAAATACTCGCGGTCGCCTTTCTCTTCTTCGCTCCCGGCCTGACGTTGCTCCTGCAAAGGCGGGTCGCTCTGCTTCGAACCCGGGGAAGATTCATCGCCATCCTGTCACCCGCGAACGAACATTGGTTCGGTGCCCTCGCCGTCGCCATCGGGTTAGCCTTGATTGGCCTCTACTTTTACACGCGTCGCGCTATCCGCGCAGAACGGGATGCCTTTTGGCGCACAAAGTCACAAAATCGTGGCTTGCATCTTACGCCGGGCTGACCCTCTTTCGGCCAATCTTATGGGCGACGCAGCGCAGAAATCCGGCAAGACGATTCTCATCGTGGAAGACGAACGCGATGTGGTGGACCTGCTCACGCTCAATCTTCGCAAGACGGGCCTGTTCATTGTCACCACCGCCTCGGATGGCGCAACCGGGTTGCAAAAGGCGCGCGCCGAAAAGCCGGCATTCATCATTCTCGATTTGATGCTGCCGAAGATGCCGGGACTCGAGGTATGCAAGATTCTGAAAATCGATCCGGCCACCCGACACATCCCCATTATGATGCTGACGGCCAAGGCTGAGGAAATCGATCGCATCGTCGGCCTCGAGTTCGGAGCCGACGATTATGTGACGAAACCCTTCAGCCCGCGTGAAGTGATTTTGCGCATTCAGGCGATCATTCGTCGCGGCGAGACGGGATCCGCGGAGGGGGGGCTTACGGCTGGGCTGATTTCGATCGACCCGGCGCGGCACCAGGTATCAGTCGCCGGCAAAGCGGTCCATCTCACAAGTATCGAATTCAAACTGCTGAAGACTTTGCTCGAGCGCCGGGGGCGCGTGCAGGAGCGCGACCGTTTGCTCAACGACGTCTGGGGCTACGAAAGCATCATCGACACCCGGACGGTTGACACTCACGTGCGCAGGTTACGCGACAAGCTGGGCAAAGCGGGTAATGCCATCGAGACCGTGCGCGGTTTCGGTTACCGTTTCACCGAGAAATAGAGCGGGATGACGTGGCTTCTCTTCGGCGCGGTCCTTGCCCTGATCGTTGCGCTCATCTGGCTCTGGCGCAATTGGGTCGCACCCTGGCCGCGCATCGAAAAGATGATTGCGCTCATCGCGTCGGGGAAGAAGCCGTCCACTTTTTTGACGGCCGGTGCGGCCAGGCCGAGAAATGTCGCGCTCGCTCTCGAGCAGGTTTTTGATCGTCAGGCGCGACTAGAGCAACAAACCGCGGAACGCGCATCGGGAACAAACACCGTCTTCGCCGCCCTGCAGGACGGTTTGCTCGTGGTGGATCCCCGCCATCGCCTCACCTTTGTGAATCGAAGTTTCGAAAAACTGTTCGGGTCACGCGCTGACGACCTGGGTCGAACCGTTCTGGAGGTAATCCGCGATCCAGCCCTCGACCGGCTGATTGGGGAAACGCTGGACGGGGGCGAACCCCAACGCGGCGAATTGACCGTCCCTGATTCGACCGCGCAGACAGTCCGGCGCATGCAGCTCAGCGCGGTGGCCGTGAAAGACGACGCTGGCCTAACGACAGGAGCGATTGTTCTCTTTCACGATGTTACGAAACTGAAACAAGCGGACGAGATTCGCCGGGACTTTGTCGCCAACGTATCGCACGAGTTGCGTACGCCCCTTTCCATCCTGCGTGGCTACATTGAAACTCTGCAGGAGGATCCGGACACTTCGCGGGAAGAGTTGGCGCGAATTCTTGAAGTCATGAACCGGCACTCGAACCGGCTTGGCCTGCTCGTGGACGATTTACTCACGCTCGCGCAGTTGGAATCGAGCGCACCGAATCTTCAGTTATCGGACGTGCGGCTCGCCGAAGTGTTCGCCGCCATCGTGCGAGACTGGGCAAAGAGATTTGCCGAAAAGAAACTCAGTATCGAGGTTGGAATCCCGTCCGATCTTCCACTGGTTCGCGCGGACGAAACGCGCTTGCAGGAGGTCCTCTACAACCTTCTCGACAACGCTCTGAAATATACAAAAGCCGGCGGCCGAATCCACCTGCGCGCGGAAAGACGAGGGGAAGAGGTTGCCCTGAGCGTCAGCGACACCGGAGTGGGCATCCCCGAGTCGGATTTACCGCGCATTTTCGAACGCTTCTACCGCGCCGATAAGGCGCGCAGCCGGGAGCTCGGCGGGACCGGGCTGGGTCTCTCCATCGTCAAACATATCGCCCAAATGCACGGCGGCCGTGTCGAAGGGGAGAGCATTCTGCACCAGGGCACAACCATCCGCGTCATCATTCCGATGAACGGTCCGCCTGGGCCGAACGTCACAGAATCGTAACACGAATTAGATTGCCGGGCTCGGCCTGCATTTGCATCGTTTTGATGTGGAAGCGCTCGCCCCCACGACTAACCTTTTCCGCGGAAAACAGTCCGTGCGCCGCCGCCGTTTAACCACGGAGTACGCGATTAAGGCGTTCTTCGGCAGTAACGCCATCGTCGCCGTGGTCGTGCTCGCTTTGATCACGATCTTTCTTTGTCGGGAAGGCTTCGGATTTTTTGGTCAGAATCTGAACAGTCTGCGCATCTATCGGCGCGCCGGTCTGGAATATGTCGACATCATTCGGCCGGAGGCGGAACGCCACTCCGCTCTTTCCCGCCAGCTCAACACGATCCGCCTCGAGGAGATACGGGCACGGTCCACTTTGCCTGCCTTGGCGGCGTTCGATCAATTCGCCAGCATGTTCAGTGATTCCGGAGACGATCTGAACGCGCTCGTTTCGGAAACGAGCGATCAGGCCCTCGCCTTGCGCGATGTCCTGCTCGGCGTGGGTCGTACTACTGGTGACGGCGAATCTTCGAACGCTGTGTCACCGGCCGCGGTTAGCCCTGGCAAAGTGGATCCCGCGCAGGGGTTGGTCGCGCTCCGGTCGTCCGCCCTACGATTCGACGCAGTGGCCGCTTCCTTGAAAATAAAAACCGAGGCGTTGCTCGCCGTCCCGCTGGCTCTGTCCGATCCGAAGGCGCGGAACTCCTTTGCGCAATGGAAGGCGGATGCCCTCAAATATGTCGCAGAACTTCCGGCCGCTTCAGAGAAACTGCGACGCTGGAATCCGCACACGCCGCTCCCTGTTTACCGCGCCATCACTTCGTTTCTTTTCGGATCGAACTGGGTCACGGCGAGCTTCTGGCAGGATTGGTACGGGATTATCCCGCTGCTCGTCGGGTCAATCATGGTGGCGACCGTGGCCCTGCTTCTGGCCGTTCCGTTCGGAGTTTCCGCCGCCATTTATGTGAGTGAAGTCGCGACGCGGACAGAGAAGCGACTCATCAAACCCTACATCGAATTCATTTCCGCCATACCGTCGGTCGTTCTCGGTTTTTTCGGGATTGCTGTTGTCGGTCAGGCGGTGCGCGCACTTTCCCAGGCATCTTTCATGAAATGGGTGTCGTTCTTTCCCATTAGCGAGCGGCTCAATGTTTTCACGGCCGGTTGTCTCCTCGCCCTTATGGCCGTCCCCACCATCTTTACACTTTCGGAAGACGCTTTGCGCAACGTGCCGCGAGGATTCAAGGAAGCTTCCTACGCCCTCGGCGCCAATCGCCTCCAGACCATCGTGCGCGTGCTCATCCCTGCGTCACTTTCCGGAATCATTTCCGCCGTTTTGCTCGGACTGGGCCGCGTTATCGGAGAGACCATGGTCGTGTTGCTTTGCGCCGGCAATCGCATCGCCATTCCCGATTTCACGCAGGCTCTCGGACTCGGATCCGTTTTTCAGCCGGTTCACACCATGACCGGAATCATTGCCCAGGAGATGGGTGAGGTTGTCCGCGGAAGTATTCATTACCGCGCCCTCTTTATGGTTGGACTTGTGCTCTTTGTCCTGACTCTTGGCATCAATTACGTAGCCCAGCGCATTGTCGCTCGTTACCGCCTCAGCATCGGCTGAATATGCTTGGAACTATTTCCAATAAACGACGGATGCGCATCGGCCAGGGTCTTGCTTTCTGGACCTTCCGGTTGGCCACCTATTTCGTTCTAGCCTGCGCCACCTACATCTTTCTCGACATTGCCATCAAAGGGGGCCGCACCGTTTTCAGATCCACTCCGCCGTTTATCAATATCCCTTTTCTGACCCAGCCGCCCCAGACCCTTTACGTCTTCGATTACCAGGGCAGGAAAATGGAATTGAGTGATCGGGAATTTCGAGCCTGGAAAACGACACACAAGGAAGAGGTCAACGCTGAGAGTATCGCTCACTCCGCCGGCGGGATTTGGCCCTGCATCGTCGGCACGGCCTTGCTCGTCGTGGGCTCGATGACGCTGGCCTTGTCCGTTGGAATCAGTAGTGCGATTTACCTCAGTGAATACAGCCGCAACGGCGCATTCATTCGTCTCGTCCGCGTTGCCATTTTGAACCTGGCCGGAGTGCCCTCGATTGTCTTCGGACTCTTCGGGTTTGGATTGTTCGTCATTTTCTTCGGTTGGAATGTCTCGCTTCTGTCGGGCTGGTTTACTCTCGGCCTGATGATTCTCCCTGCCATCATCACGGCCAGCGAAGAGTCCCTCCGGGCCGTCCCGCAGGGCCTGCGCGAAGGATCCCTCGCCCTTGGCGCAACCAAATGGCAAACCATTCGAAAAAACGTTTTGCCCTACGCGCTCCCTGGCATTTTAACTTCCTCCATCCTCGGGATCGCACGCGTCGCCGGTGAAACCGCGCCCATTATGTTTACCGCCGCCTACGTCATGCGCGATGAAATGCCGTGGCATGTCAGTCATTGGACCGATTTCTTTTTTCAGGCCGTCATGGCGCTGCCTTACCACATTTATGTCGTTAGCTCGAAGATTCCACAAAACGAATACACGGAACGGGTCCAATACGGCACCGCCTTCGTTTTTCTCGTCCTCGTCATGCTCATCGCCCTCACATCCATCCTGCTCCGTGAACGAAGAAGGAGTCGCTTATCATGGTAAGCTTGATCGAAGAAATGCCTGACACCCTCGCACAACACCAGCCGGAGCCAGTCCAACAGATCGCCGAGTCTGTGGGGCCAGCGTCCGAGGTGGCTCCCATGATTGATATCGCGAATGTCGATTTCGTCTACGGCAGTCACCAGGTCCTGCATAACGTGACGCTGCCTGTTCCGGCCCGTGCCGTGACCGCCTTCATCGGACCGTCCGGGTGCGGCAAGACGACCTTGTTGCGTTGCATCAATCGAATGAACGACTTGATCGACAACGCTCGCATCTCGGGAGGCTCGATTCACCTCGATGGGGTGGATATCAACGCATCCAATGTCGATGTAGTTGATTTACGCAGGCGCGTCGGAATGGTGTTCCAGAAATCGAACCCATTCCCCAAATCAATTTACGACAATATTTCATATGGCTTGCGCCTCGCCGGCATAACGAAACGGGCGCGGGTGGACGAAGCCGTGGAGAAAAGCCTGCGCGCCGCTGCCCTCTGGGACGAAGTGAAAGATCGTCTCGACGCGAATGCTTTCGGATTATCGGGCGGACAGCAGCAGCGCTTGTGCATCGCGCGCGCGCTCGCGGTCGAGCCGGAGGTGATCCTGATGGATGAGCCGTGTTCTGCCCTCGATCCTATTGCCACGGCCAAGGTCGAAGAATTGATTCACCAATTGAAAGCCGACTACACCATCGTGATAGTCACACACAACATGCAACAAGCCGGACGGTGCTCCGATCACACCGCTTTTTTCTATCTGGGTCGCCTCATCGAATTCGGGCCGACCGGCCTCATCTTCAGCAATCCGCGGGAACGCAAAACCGAAGATTACATCACCGGCAGATTCGGTTAACCATCCAACTTTAGATGATCGCACAGCGCCATATTCTCGGAACTTTCGACGAAGCCCTTTCTTCTCTGCGCAACAATGTCCTCATGATGGCTGGACTGACGGAGAGAACGTTTGATCGCGCCATCAAGGGTTTGCTGGAGCGGGATGACGATCTTTGCGCCAATGCCATCGCCGACGACGAAGAGATCGATCAATTGGAGAAGCTGGTGGACAAGGAGGGAGTTGATTTGCTCCTTCGCTTCCAGCCCGTTGCTTCCGACCTGCGCCGGGTTGTGGCCGCCATGAAACTCAGTCCAAACATCGAGCGGGTGGGGGATCAGGCCACGACCGTGGCCCGGCGGGCTCGCAAATTGAATCGTCATCCGGCCTTGACCGAGACCGAACTGATCGAACCGCTCTATGCTCTCGGCATGTCCATGTTCAAGGACGCCATCGACGCCTACGTGAAGGAGGACGTGCCCCTTGCCATGGCCATTATCCCGCGCGACGAAGAGCTCGACGAAATGAACGCCACGGTGCAGCGGCAATTGATTGAGCGCATGGCCCAGGACCCGGATCAGTTGCGTGGTTATTTGAACTTGATCTTTATTGCGCGTTGCATGGAACGAGTCGGCGATCATGCCACCAACATTGCCGAGGATGCAGTCTACGCCGCGGCCGCGGAAGATATTCGGCATCAACCGTTCGCTGAAACGAGCTGAATCGCTCTCTCGCTGGCGGCTTGGGCGCCCATCACTCCCGTCGTTCGCCCATTCCCCGGAAGTGATGACTCTGTCAGAATCGAACATCCTGTGAGAAACAAAATTCTCATCTGCGTCCTGCACGGCCTCGTTGGGCTCCTCGCCGGATGTGGGATGTTGCCCGGTTCCGCCAATGAAGAAGTCCGGCAGGAACCGAATAAGACGGTCTATCGATCCGCTGACGAAGGTGCTGCTGACGCGCCAGCCACCGCGGCCCCGCATCAGAAAATCCCCGGTGAATAGGTTAGAGGTAACGAATCACGGCGTCGGCTGCAGCCAGTACGGGCCAGACTGAGACGATCGTCATCAGGCCAAAGAGAAGCGCCTCAAGCATGGCCTGCCATTGCCATTCGTCGCTCAGCCGTCGCTGCTGCGCTCCTTGGAAAAGCGCGTTCATTTGTTCGCCCTGTGCTTTTTTTCTCGGATACCTCATGACCTTGATGACATTCATGCGTTTCGTTAAGCTGCCGCCGACCGTATGTCAGGTGACGAATAGTTAAGATCATGTGACGCGATGATGACGCGGCCGTCGTCACGGAAATGTCACTTTCCGTCATTTCGATTCATCGTAGAATCCGTCGTTCATGAAACAGAGAGTTCTTTTTATCTGTGTGCATAACAGCGCGCGCAGCCAAATGGCGGAAGCCTGGCTTAATTATATCTGCGGTGAATTTTTCGAGGCCCAGAGCGCGGGACTCGAACCCGGCACGATCAACCCATTCGTCGCGCAAGCCATGTCCGAAGTAGGCATCGATCTGTCGAGCAAGAAGACTCAGGCCGTCTTCGATGTCTGGAAGTCTGGCCTCCTGTTTAAGTATGTCGTTACGGTGTGCAGCGAGGCGGAGGCCAGTGGATGTCCGATCTTCGCCGGCGTGGCCACGCGTTTGCATTGGCCGTTTCGTGACCCTTCGCAGCTGACCGGGAGCGACGAAGCGAGGCTCATGGAAATCCGCAAGATCCGGGATGAGATCCGCCTTAAAGTCGAAGAGTGGTGCGAAGAGGTTTGCCCGTCTCAAACAGCGCCTGGCTGAGCGTTCGGTGTTTGAATCTTCTCCCTTTCGAGTGATCGGTTTGCGCGACGCCTGCACGACCCATAGCCTGTCATCCCCCAGCCCGGCAGCGCGCCGAGATCCCACATAAATCATTGGGCGAAAACGTGCTCAACCGAAGCGGGTTTAGCCGCGTTAGCCGTCGTCGCCCTAAATAGACGGTAGTTTATCATCTCGATATCTCCGTTCTTCTGCTCAATCAGGGCGGAACATGTTTCGACCCAGTCGCCGCAGTTATAATATGTGACCGGGCCAATTTGCCGGATAGCCGCACTATGAATGTGCCCGCACAGGACGGCGTCGACTGAGTGTTTAGCCGCGTAACGAACCACTTCTTCCTCGAAACGTCCGATGAAACTGACGGCGTCTTTCACTCTCTTTTTGGCGTAAGCACTGAGCGACCAGTAACCGAGACCGAAGCGGCGCCGGAAAAAATTGATCGCCGGATTGAGCGAAAGCAGGAACTGGTAACCGACATCGCCGAGGAAGGCGAGCCACCGCACGTTTTGCACGACCGTGTCGAGTTCATGTCCGTGTATGACGAGAATCCTCCGGCCATCGGCGGCCTCATGAATGGCCTGCTTCTCAATCGTGATATTGCCATAGCTACCTTCGAACTGACTCACCATTTCATCGTGGTTTCCCGGTATGTAGATGATGCGAGTCCCCTTGCGCGCCTTGCGCAGGATTTTCTGGATGACGTCGTTATGTTGCTGCGGCCAGTAGATGGCGCGGCGCAACTGCCAGATATCGATCAAATCGCCTACGATATAGAGAGTTTCAATCTCGTAATCGCGCAGGAACTCGAGCAACGCAGCGACGTTCGCGCCGCGTGTCCCGAGGTGGATATCCGAAACCCAAGCCGTCCGTGCCGACCGCACTAAAGGCGCCACCGGTTTCGGGGATTCGACTGAAAATCGCGGAGCGAGGGCGGTCTCCATTCCGTAGGCCAAGACCCAACAGCCGCGCGCCAGGGGCAGCAACGGAAGTATTGTTACGTTTGCGTGGCGGGCAGCGGGGAGGATTGGTATTAGCCGTCAGCGGCCGGGTGCCCCGCCACCCCTGACGTTGGCACTATGACTGCTAGGAGAGGACGCGCTTCATGGAACCAAAACCGCCGGCCGGGAACGGCGATTGCCCCATCAACACGCTCGCCCTCAAAGCCATCCTCGTGGTCGACGACGATCAGCAGCTCGCCTCCGCTTTGCAGTGGATTCTGGCGGACGAAAACTTTCTGGTCGACATCGCCTTTGATGGCGAAGAGGCCCTGCTCAAGGTCAAAGCGCACGAGTACGATGCCGTCATCTGTGACCTCATGATGCCGCGTCTGCGGGGTGATGAATTTTACATGCAGGCGAGAGAGATGCGTCCCGCCCTGGCGGATCATTTCATTTTTATTACCGGTTTCGCCGGCGATCCCATGGTCAACGGTTTTCTGACCGGCCATGACGTGAAATATTTGGTCAAACCATTCCCGGTCGAAGGCTTGATCAACTGCGTTAAAGAGTTGCTCTCCTAGACAGTCGTCGCGTCAGCAGACGCCAAACGCGCGGCAGATGCGCGTGCCAGATTCGACTTGTCATCCTGAGCCAGCGAAGACGGCGAAGGATCTCACCTACAGCGCGAGCGTCACCCAGGGAGCATTAGCGTGACACAGGCATCTATGGGAGATCCCTCCTCGTCTGCGCGAGTCGGGATGACAAGGCCGGGAAGGAATCCGCGGCGTGGATGGCACGCCGCGCTGTCCCTACGGGCTCTTACTTAACCTAACGACAGGCTATTTGATCGGGACGAAGCCGACTTGTTCGACGATTTTTTGACCGGCATCTCCCACCGTGAAATCGATAAATGCCTTGGCCGCCCCGCTCGGTTCGCCGTCCGTATAGAAAAAAGTTGGCCGGGCGTAGGGATATTTCCTGGTCAGAACGCTTTCCTTCGAAGGTGTTGCGCCGTCGACCGGGATCACCTTAATCCCAGTCGCCTTGGTGTAGGCGAGACCAACGTAGCCCACGCCATTGGCGTTCTTCGCGACTTCCGACGCGATCTGTTCGTTACCGGCCAGTTTCTGCGAGTCTTGCGCGTAATCCCGTTTTTTCATGGCCAGTTCCTTGAACTCCGCGTAAGTGCCGGACGAGGTGTTGCGGGTGTAGGTTGAGATTTTTCCGGCCGCTCCGCCCACCGCACTCCAATCGGTCACGTCGCCCGTAAAGATTTGCTCAACCTGCTTCTTCGTTAGGCCGGCCAGTGGGCTCGCCGAATTAACGATCACGGCAATGCCGTCGTAGGCGACGGTGGTCGGTTTCAGGTTTACGCCCTTGCTTGTGGCTGTGCTGATTTCCTGCGGCTTGGCCGGACGGCTGGCCATTCCGATGCCCGCGGTTTTGTCGATCAGCGCAGCGAACCCGGTGGTCGATCCTTCCGCAGCAATGTCAAAACTAGTGCCGGGATGTTGCGCTTTGAATTCTTCGGCCAGCTGCGGAACGAGTTTTGCGCCGAGCGTGTCGGAGCCTTTGATGACAAGGCTATCAGCTCGGCTGATCAGCGTCGCTGCGATCAGAACGAGTGTGGTGACAAGAATGTTTTTCATGATGAGCCTTCTACCTGTGTTTTTGCGCGTTATTTGATCGGAACAAAGCCGATCTGGCCGACGATCTTCTGGCCAGCCGGACTCACGGTGAAGTCGACAAATTGTTTGGCCAGCCCGCCGGGCTCGCCATTTGTATAATAGAAGGTCGGGCGCCAATAAGGATACGAATGATCCTGAACCGATTTGACGGAAGGCGTCATTCCTTCAATCGAGACGACTTTTAAGCCGGAGGCTTTCGTATAGGCCATGCCGACGTAACCGATGCCGTTCGCATTCTTGCTCACTTCCGCCGCAATTTGCTCGTTCCCTGCCATTTTCTGCGAACTGCCGGCGTAGTCCCGCTTCTTCATGGCCAGCTCTTTGAATTCCGAATACGTGCCGGAGGAAGTGTTGCGTGTGTAGATCGAAATCTTTCCACCTGTTCCGCCGACCGCGCTCCAGTCGCTCACTTCGCCGGTGAAGATCTGTTCCACCTGCTTCTTGGTCAGCGTCTTGATGGGATTGCCTCCATTGATGATCACGGCAATTCCGTCATACGCGACGATGGTTGGCTTCATGTTTCGGCCCTTCGCTGTGGCCGCTCCCACTTCGGAAGATTTGGCGCGCCGGCTCGCCATTCCGATGTCGGCCGTTCCATCGATGATGGCAGCAATGCCAGTGGTCGAACCCTCCGCCGCGATATCGAAGGTCGTTCCGGAATGTTGCGCCTTAAACTGTTCGGCCAGTTGCGGGACAAGTTTGGCCCCGAGTGTGTCCGATCCTTTGATGACGAGGCGATCCCCTCTGGCTTCCACGACCGCGGACGTCAGTGCCATGAGGAGGAGTAGGTGTTTTAGTTTCATAAGATTCATTGTTCGTTAGGGCTCTGTCTAGAACTTCACGTTCAGGTCGGCTTGAAAGATCTGGTAACGGTCGAGCGGGTTAATGCCGATATCGGCCGCGCCGCCCGTACCGAGGTCGGTGTCGCTGCGCGAGCCGTTGCCATAAGTCAGATTGAAAACGACAGCGTCGCTCAAAGCGTAGCCGGCTTGCACGACCACGCCCTGCATGTTGACGCGACTGTCGAAGATGTCTGAGTCGACCAGGTTTGGGTCGAGCGCGTATTGCTCGGTGTGTTGCCAGAACACGTTGATCTGCCAGTCGTGCTTGACCTTCAGCTGGCCGATGCCCAGGCCAATTTGATAGGCATAGCGTTGATCGCCTTTTTCGGGATGTCCGGCCGCGTTGGCCCGCTGCTGGCCTTCGAGATTGACCGCGAAATCTCCAAAAATTCGCATGGGCAGTTCACCCAGTTTCCAGCCGAACTCCATGGGCGCATCGAAAACGAGGAGACTGTTAATGCCGGTTTGATTAGTCGCCAAAGAGATGGTGTTCGTTGCGGTGGCTGAGCCGCCTACGAAATGGGTGTTAAACGTGTCTCCGCTGCCTGTGTAGTTGTAGAGCGTCGGCGCAACCTGCAAATAAAAGTTCTTCGGGAAATTAACTTTTGCTCCAACCTGCCACGCGAGCATGAATGCGTCTGTATTAGGTACCAGTTTTCCACCCGAAACCGCGCGGACTCCCAGGGGATTTTCCGGATTCGAATCGTCGTAAACGAACTGCGCGAAATTGGCGAACAAATCGAGCTTCACCTTGAATGGCTCGGAGGAACTGGCCGCCGCCACGCTCTTCCCGTCTTTGCTATAGGAAGCGGCTCCCGCGCTTTCGCCTCCACCAAAGCTGAAATTAAAGGAGTGTTTCCACTGCTCCGCCACACCTTCCGGATTGATGTCGGCATCCCACACCATCAGCGTCGTCACCAAAGGCTGGGGCATTTTCCCGGCCGTCAGTGTGATGTCGGGAAATCCGCGATATCCGACGTAAGCCTGCCCCACCCCGATGCCATCGCTGCCCTTGGCGAAGGGGCCGCCGCCGCCGGCCGAGCTGCTCGACGAGTCGTCGCCGAATGTCACGTTGGTGGATCGCGGATTAGAGTTGGTCTCCAACCGGATTCCGAAAAACCAGTCATCCGCGAGCGTTCCGCGCAGACCCAGTCGAAGACGATACCGCTCGCGCCGGCGCTCCTGCCAGTCGTCGTGCAGTGCCGTATTATCTGTCGTTTGGCCGCCTCGATATTCGTAACGAACGCGGACGTCGCCATACAACTCCAGCTCCGTGATGGGCGCAGACAGCTTCCATTTCCCACCCGAGGTGGTGGCACTTTCCTTGGTCAGTTCAGCGCGGACTTCCTCCGCTTCCTGATCGTTGATAATTTTCTTCCGCACGAGCAGATCGAGCAGCGCGCCGGCGTCCTGCGCGCGCGTCGCCAGCGGGCTAAATGCGAAAATGAGTGCGGTCCCTGTCACTAGAAATCTTCTGGCAAACATGTGGTCTCCTTGAGGTTGAGGCTGAAGTCGCGGGTGCTCGCGAGGTGGAGCGCCATGACCCACCGCTTTCCCTCGCGAACAGCGGCACCCTAGGAGGCGATTGTTACGATTAAATGGCGGCCGCGTAACAATTGCGTGAACTCAACGGCGCGAGAATCATTGGGTAGGGAAGCCGCGCCGCGGCGCGCTTCACGCACTCAGTTGGACACTCTCACACGGTGCGCACAAACGCGTTTGTCATCCCGAGCGAGCCCGACGGACCCCAAAGCGCACTTCTTGTTACGAATGGTACGGTTGTATGCCGCCGGCCGAACAGGCGAGGCCTCCCTACCACAAGCGTTGTCGCCCAGCCTAAAACTTCAGGTTCAGATCGGCTTGGAATAATTGAAGATTCTTGAGCGGATTCGCCGCGATATCGCCATTGCCGCCAGTGCCGAGCGCCTTATCCGCTCGTTCCGCATATCCGTAGAGGAAGTTTAGCCACACCGCGTCGCTGAGCATGTATCCAAAGGTCACGCCGACTCCTTCCATGTTCAGTTTGCTGTCCCAGAATTCGGTATCGACGAGATTCGGGTCCAGTGCGTATTGATCCTGCCGCTGCCAGAAAACGCTCAGTTGCCAATCGCCTTTCTTTTTCAACTGACCCACCGCGGCGCCGATTTGATAGGCATACCGCTGATCCCCCTTGCCCGCGTGTCCGGCCGCGGCCGCGGCCGCGCGGGAGTCCCCCTCGAGATTGACTGCGAAATCGGCGAACAATCGCATGGGCAGTTCACCAAGTTTCCAGCCGACTTCCACCGGCAGATCGAAAACGAGCAGGCTGTTAACGCCCGTCTGGTTCTGTCCGATCGATGAGCTGTTCGTTAGGCTAGGATCGCCTCCGCGGAAGAAGCTGTTAAAGGTGTCGCCACTTCCCGTGTAGTTATAAAGAGTCGGCGCCACCTGCCCATACAGAGTGTTGGGAAATGTGAATTTTGCGCCGACCTGCCACGCCAGGAGGAAGGCGTCCGTATTCGGGATTCGGCGCGGCGAAGGCCCGAGGGGATTTTCCGGGTTCGCATCGTCATAGACGAATTGGCCGAAGTTCGCGAACACGTCGATTTTCAACTTTGATCCGCCTGACGTTTTCTTCGTCGCGGGCAGGGGCATTCCGTCTTTAGTGTAGTCGGCTGCGTCCGCCGTCCCCTCTTCGCCGCCCAAGGTCACGGTAAATGTGTGCTTCCACTGCTCCGCCAAACCCTCCGGATTCAAGTCCGGGTCCCACACCATGAACGTGGTGATCAGTGGATTTGGCATTTTACCCGCCGTCAAAGTGATGTCTGGGAAACCTTTGTAGCCGAGATAGGCCTGACCGACGTTGATGCCGTCGCTTCCCTTGGCGAAAGGACCGCCGCCTCCGCCCGAACTGCTTGAGGTGTCATCGCCAAAAGTGACATTGGTCGAACGGGGATTCTGGCTGGTTTCCAGGCGGACTCCAAAAAACCAATCATCCGCGAGGGTGCCGCGCAAGCCGAGGCGCAGACGATAGCGTTCGCGATTTCGTTGCTGCGTGTCGTCTGTCTGGGTTTCGCCATTACGAATTTCGTAACGAACACGCGCATCGCCGTAGAGTTCGACTTCGGTGATGGGAGTGGAAAGTTTCCACTTGCCGGCCGAAGTGCTGGCCGACTCTTTTACCAATTCGGCCCGGACGTCTTCGGCCTCTTGGTCGGTGATGATCTTTTTCTTAACCAGCAGATCGAGCAGGGCGCTGGCATCTTGCGCGACGGCGCGATGGACGCTGCTGAAGCCGAGAATGGCCACGAATACAGCGCGAAACAATAAAGTGTATCTCATATCAGTGAATTCCTACTGATTGGGGATACGAAGCCGCGACTTGGCAATACTTTTTCGTTTTTTTCCGCGGACGTTGCTCATGCGAAGCAACGTGGCCATTCCGGGGGATGGGCGAAGCGGGAAACGGCCGGCCGACTGCGTTCCGAAACGGAGCCGCTAAGGTTTACGTTTCGCCGGCGCGCTGGCCGCGGGCGGAGCCGACGGTGCCACCGGAGCGCTCACCGGAGGCAGCACTCCAGCGGCTTCGGCCGCCGGAGCTAACGAGGCGCCGGGTGCGGCATTCGTAGCTCCGGGAGCCGCCGATGCCTGCGGTACGGCCTGATTCTTCATTAATTCCTGGCGAAGCGCGCTTTTGCCGGAGGCTTGGCGGGCATAGAGGATCGATAAGATGAAGGTTATCACGAAGAAAATAGCGGCGAGGTAGCCGGTGAATTTGACCAGGACATTGGTCGTTTGCGCGCCGAAGATATTCTCCGTCACGCCGCCGCCGAAGGCCGCCCCAAGACCCTCGCTTTTAGGACGTTGCATCAGGATCACAAGGATCATGAGCAGTGCTACAATCATCCAGATAGCCAGCAAGGAGGTGATGAGAATCGACATGGGGACGGGCAATATGGAGGAAGAGACAACAGAAGCAAACGGGGAACGTCAGGAGGTGGGGAGGGGCTTCGCTAATTCTATTGCGGCAAGGTTTTCACTTTGTTCCAAATTGCGTCCAATTCGGCCAAATCCGCTTCCCCCAATTTCTTGCCGTTCGATTTCAGCTGCTCCTCCACCAGATTAAATCGCGCGACAAATTTGTCCGTCGCCTTTTGCAGCGTGCCCTCGGCGTCTAGCTTGCACTTGCGCGCGAGATTGACGACGGCAAACAGGAGATCCCCGATCTCTTCCTCCAGGGAAGCCTCATCCTGTGCCGCGATGGCTTCTTTCGTTTCGCCCAGTTCCTCGTCGACCTTGGCCATGACCTCGGGCAGGTGTTCCCAGTCGAAATTCACGCGGGCCGCTTTCTTCTGCGCTTTTTGCGCGCGCATCAGAGCCGGTAATGAGACCGGCAGACTGTCCAGATAATGGG
This sequence comes from Chthoniobacterales bacterium, assembly GCA_038230335.1. Classification (GTDB taxonomy): domain Bacteria; phylum Verrucomicrobiota; class Verrucomicrobiia; order Chthoniobacterales; family UBA10450; genus JBBRDU01. The sequence goes on from JBBRNL010000001.1 coordinate 233,403, forward strand.
CGTGGGTATCTTTCTTTTCCTCGCGCTTGATCGCTTCCCATTGTTTCAGGACGGCTCCGGTATCGCGCGCATCGCTGTCTCCAAAAACGTGGGGATGCCGGCGAATGAGCTTCTCGATAATCTCTTTGACGACATCCGCGATATCGAACGTGCCGGCTTCCCGCGCCATTTCGGCATGCATGACAATATGCAAAAGGAGGTCGCCCAATTCTTCGCGAAAGTTGGCCGTGTCGTTGGCCCGAGCCGCCTCCACCACTTCGTAGGTTTCCTCGATGAGCTGGGGCAAAATGGAGAGGTGAGTCTGCTCGAGATCCCACGGGCATCCGCCCGGTGCACGCAATCGGGCCACGATCTCACACAAGCGCGAAAATTCCATGGAACCTGGTGGCGGGTCAGTTTGCATGGTGACGACGGCCTGATCCATCAACGCTCAACGATCCACCGCTTCAAATGCGCCAGAGCGAGCGATGGGTGCGGAATTCGGAGATCTCGCCCGAGGTCTTTTGACCGACGTAGATCGTAATACCGATCACACTGAGAAGGGTTCCGACAAAGATGGAGGCGACGAGCCAGGCCGGGATATGTCCCACGCTGAGAGCACGGTAGAAAGACGGAACACTGTCCATGGCCATGGGAGCGTGCAGAAAAATCTTTGTCACCCATGCCACCATGATGAGAACGAAGATGAATACGTAATTGCGTTTCAAACGGCGCCCGACGGCTTCGAATTTGCTGATTTTGAAGGAAGGCAGGATCAAATCTTCGCACACCAGTTTTTTCCATTCGCCCTGCAACATGTCGCGGTTTTCCATCACCATGGGGACGAGAAAGTGGGCCTCCAACATGCGCACGCGGGCCCGGAAAGCATCGTAGAAGCGATAGCGGCGCGCTTCGATCCAAAGCATGACCCAAACAATGGCCAGATTAAAAAAGAAGATGATGTGAGGAACGTCGCGATTGGCGAACGCGATCGTAATGATGGCCGTGCTGCTCGTGATGGCCCAGTTGGTCGTGATATCGAGCCGTTGCCGCCAGACCATGATGCGGCCCAGTTCACCCCGGTAAAAATGCGACATGGCATTGACGTATCCTGGGTCGTAAACGCTGTGCTGCAGCGAGACGGTTGCCTCGTTGCTTGTTCCGGGCGTGATGTTTTCAGTTGCCACGACTACTTGGTTAACTGGATAACTGGTTTCCCGTAGGAATCCAACAAATCCTCGCTTATGGCTCTCGCGCTTGCCGACTTGCTCAACGAAAAACACGTCGATCTGGATTTGGGCACGCGCACGCTGGAGACAGCGTTACGTAAGCTCGTGCGGCTTCTCGAGGCGGATGAACGCCTCAGCGAGCCCGAGAAATTTCTCGAGCTGGTCCTGGCGCGGGAAAGCGTCAATCCAACTTTAGTGGAAAAGGATATCGCCTTTCCGCACGCGCGCACCGAACTGGTCGATAAAATTGTGCTCGGAATCGGGCGTAGTCGCTCCGGTGTTTCTTTTGGACCGCAAGGCGAGCGTGCCCGGCTTATTTTTTTAATCGGCGTGCCGCAAAGGCTCGTGAACGAGTACCTGGTTTGCGTGGGCGCCCTGGCCCGCCTGCTCAAGGACGCGGACGTGCGACAAAAGCTGCTCTTTGCGGCCACGCCGCAGGAATTCCTGGATATCCTGCGCGCGCCGGACGAAACGCGCTTCGACTAGAAACAAAACCCGCGCGTTTTCTCTTAGCGAATGCCTTGCGTTAACCCGCGCGTGTCATCCCGAGCCAGCGAGGACGGCGAGAATCTCCCTATTCAGACGGCGTCACGCTGAGTGGATCGGGTGACCTATCACCACTTGTGAGATCCATCGGCACGCTACGCCTGCCTCGGGATGACACGCGCAAGGTTGTGCGCGGGGACGCGACCTGACGCGCCCCGGTTTGGCTGGCTTACTCGGATTTTTTGAGAAGCCGGTTGCGCGCCCGATCCAACTGCCGCCGCTCCGCGTCGGTCAGACTGCCAATCCCGGACGTGGATATCTTGTCCAGGATTGGATCGATCGAGCTGTAGACGTCCTCCGGTTCAACCACGCGCCGCGCCGCGCTTTTCTGAACGATAAAGAGTTTTGGCTTGGGACGCGCGTAGTCGCGCAAGGCGTTAAGCCAGGCCAGTTCGGGACCGGCGCCGCGCAGTTCAATGAAAAGGAATGCGGTAGCGATGCTCGTCCAAACGACCGCCAGATCCGACCAGTCGTGCGCGGCCAGTAGTTGGAAAGTGGAAACCGCGGCCAAGACCACGACGACCCATTTTGCCATGATCCGAAGAAACATCTCCACCCGCGGATAGATTACGGCGAAGGCGACGAAAATTCCGAAGTGCAAAGCGGGCGAGCCAGAGAGACCGGAACGATACCAGAATCCGCACAGAGTGAGCAGGAGGGTGGGCGCAAGGAGCAAGGCCAGGTAGAGCCAGATGTAACCGCGCCGGCCAATGAACCGCTCCACTTCGCGGCCGAACACAAAAAGCATGTACATTTCGATGGCAAACCACAAAAGACCCGAGGGAGCGTGCACGAATCCATAAGTAGCAAGGCGCCAGAATTGGCCACGGGCCAGAACCTCCGCGCTGTCGAATTGAAGCGACTCGAGCAAAGAGCCCGCCCCGAAGGCCACCAGCAGGCATGTTAGAACGGCGCAGGCGACATGAATGCCTACCAGCATGGTCGTGACATCGACGGGATACCGTCCCACCCAAGTGACGGGGCGATAATCATCGGAGGTGGTGACTCCGAACATGCCAGGAATAAACAGCTGCCGTTCTGAACACGCAAGCCAACTTCAGGACCGGCGAGAAAATTCGCTTGGAGAAGCGCCCGACTCGGCCAAAACTGTAACCCCCTTCGAACCTTCCGAGGGAACCAGGTAATGAAAGATATCGCGCCCGCCATTAAACCGCCTGCCGGAATGGGGGACCACAAGCCGGAGAACCAGGCTGTGCTGGACTGGGTGGAGGAGGTGGCCAGCCTGGCTCATCCGGAAAACATTTTCTGGTGTGACGGTTCCGAAGCCGAGAACTCCTGGCTAATCGAGGAAGCGCGCCGTCAGAACATCCTGATCAAGTTGAATGATCAGAAAGTGCCACGCTCCTATCTGCATCGTTCTAACCCGAACGACGTCGCGCGCGTGGAGCAGTTCACTTTTATCTGCACGCCCACCAAGGAGGAAGCCGGTCCGACCAATAATTGGTCCGACCCGGCCGAGACTTACACCAAGCTTCACGCGTTGCTCAAAGGCGCGATGCGCGGCCGGACTTTGTTCGTGGTTCCGTACATCATGGGCCCGCCGGCCTCGCCTTTGGCTAAGGTCGGGTTTGAGATCACTGATTCGATCTACGTCGTCCTCAGTATGCGCATCATGACACGCATGGGGGAGGTGGCTGTCAAACGCCTCGGCCATGATCCCAAGGCGGAATGGAATCGCGGCGTGCACTCACTATTAGATGTGAATCCGGACCGCCGGTTCATCTGCCACTTCCCGCAGGACAACGCGATCATTTCGGTCGGTTCCGGCTACGGCGGCAATGTTTTGTTGAGCAAAAAATGTCTCGCTCTGCGGATCGGATCTTATCTGGCCAACAAGCAAGGGTGGCTGGCCGAGCACATGTTGATCCTGGGCGTAGAATCGCCGGAAGGCCGCAAACATTACGTGGCCGCCGCTTTCCCGAGCGCTTGCGGCAAGACCAACTTCGCCATGCTCATCCCGCCGAAACATTTCGCGGGCTGGAAGATCACTACGGTGGGCGATGACATCGCATGGATGCAAATTCGCGACGGACGTCTCTACGCAGTCAATCCGGAGAATGGGTACTTCGGGGTGGTGCCGGGAACCAGTTACAAGTCGAACCCGAACGCGATGACGTCGATTGAGCACGACACGCTCTATACCAACGTGGCCCTAACGGATGAGGGCGATGTTTGGTGGGAAGGGAAAGATGGTCCGCCGCCGGCCCATGCGATTGACTGGCGCGGCCAGGACTGGAAGCCCGGTTCTCTGGAAAAAGCGGCGCATGCAAACAGTCGTTTTGCCACGCCCATGCGCAATAATCCAGTGCTCGATCCGAACGTGGAGAAGGGCGAAGGCGTCCCGATTAGCGCGATCATTTTTGGAGGACGGCGCAGCGACACCATGCCGCTCGTCTTACAGGCTTTGGACTGGGAGCACGGTGTTTATCTCGGAGCGACCATGGCTTCGGAAACCACCGCCGCTGCCACGGGAGCGGTCGGCCAGGTGCGGCGCGATCCCATGGCCATGCTGCCGTTCTGCGGATACAACATTGGCGATTATTTCCGGCATTGGATAAAAACGGGCAAACGACTGAGCAATGCGCCGCTCATTTTTCACGTGAATTGGTTCCGCAAAGGGGAGGGCGGAAAATTTCTCTGGCCCGGCTTCGGCGATAACATGCGCGTGTTGAAGTGGATCATCGAGCGGTGCGAAGGACGTGATGCCGCGGTGAAATCGCCCATCGGCCTGTTGCCACATCCGAACGATCTCGACCTCGCCGGGTCCGATCTTCCGCACAAGGCGATCGTGGAACTGCTCGGCGTCGATCATGAGGAATGGCAGAAAGAGTTGGTCGCGCACGAGAAGTTTTTTGAATCACTCGGAGGCGTGGTGCCGGCGGAATTATTGGAGCAGCGCGAAAAGCTGGCCGAACGTTTCCAGGCGATAAGTTAAGCGTTTGTAGGGCAAGCGCACCGCTGGCCATTCCGTCCTGTTCTTTCCTTCAAAAACCCGCACAAAATTTGCGAAGGGACCCCGCAGCTCCGATACTCTCCAGTGGGTTCAAAGGTTGTCGAAAAAGAATACGTTACTGCGTCCGCCGCTTCGGATTGCATTGAGATTCGCGGGGCTCGCCAAAACAACCTCAAAGGAATCGATGTCGATTTGCCTCTCGGGCAATTGACGGTCATCACGGGGCCGAGCGGCAGCGGCAAATCGAGCCTCGCCTTTGACACGATCTACGCCGAAGGCCAGCGCCGCTACGTCGAAACCTTCAGCCCCTATATGCGGCAATTTCTCGATCGCATGGATAAACCGCGCGTCGATGAGATCCGCGGTATCCCACCGGCCATCGCCATCGAGCAGGCCAATCCGGTCAAAAGCTCCCGGTCGACCGTCGGCACGATGACCGAGATCAACGATTATCTGAAACTGCTCTGGGCCCGCATCGCTCGCGCTTTCTGTCCGGGTTGCGGCCGCGAGATCAAACCGGAGACCGCGACATCCATCGTGGATGAAGTGATGAGCGCGTGCGCCGGGAAAAATATTCTGCTCACATTCTGGGTTTCGGTTCCGGCCAAAACCGAGCCGTGCGATTTCTTCGGCTTCCTCCAGCAACAGGGTTATCTCCGCGTCTGGATCGATCAAAAAATTGTGCGGGTCGACAGCGACGAAAATGTAAAACGACTGGGCGCGCGTGTGCAGGTCGTCCAGGACCGAATTCTGATCAACGAGGAGAACCGCTCCCGTCTGACCGAAGCGATTGAGATTGCCCTGCGTTTCGGTAAGGACCGCATCAACGTAGTCACGTTGCCGCTGGAAAATTCGAAAGCCAAAAATCAAAAATCATCCATCCAAGAGCTGCCGTTTTCCACGGGGTGGCATTGCGCGCATTGCGATCTCGATATCCGGCCACCCAGTCCGGGGCTGTTCTCTTTTAATAATCCACTTGGAGCCTGTCCGGCTTGCCGCGGATTTGGACGGACCATCGCGATCGATTTGGACAAGGCCATTCCGGACCACAGCCTCAGCATCGCGCAGGGCGCCGTGCGCGTTTTTCGCGGCCAGGAATTTGGCGAATCGCAAAAAGATCTTCTGCGAGCCTGTGCGCGCGAAGAGGTAGACATCAATCTTCCTTTCGAGGAACTGCCCCAGGCCGATCGGGATTTCGTCATCAAAGGCGAAAAAGGCGAAGGCGAGGCCGACGACGAATATGATGACGACACGCGCTGGTACGGAGTGCGTGGATTTTTCCGGTGGCTCGAGAGCAATACCTACAAAATGCATGTGCGCGTGTTGCTCAGCCGGTATCGCGCATATACCACTTGCCCCAATTGTCACGGCGGCCGTTTTCAACCGGAGACGCTCAATTATCAAATTGTAGCGGCGGTCTATGACGGCCGAAGCAAAAACAACGGCGGTTACAGACCACCGCTACAGCTGACACTTCCACAGTTCGATGCCCTCTCGATTTCACAAGCGCGTGATGTCCTGAACTCGATTGACGTGCGCGCGGTCGACTCGACTGCCGAGATGCTGCGCAAGGAAATTTGCGCGCGCTTGAATTACCTTTGCGAAGTTGGACTGAGCTATCTCACGCTCGATCGTTCCACGCGCACACTGAGCGGCGGCGAAGTGCAACGCGTCAACCTGACCACCTGTCTCGGGGCGTCCCTTGTGAGCACCCTGTTCGTCATGGACGAACCGAGCGTCGGACTGCATCCGCGCGATGTCGGGCACTTGATCCGCGTCATGCACAACCTGCGCGACAAGGGCAATACTCTCCTCGTCGTAGAGCACGAGGAAGCCATCATCCGCAGCGCCGATAATCTGCTCGATATCGGCCCGGGCCGCGGCGAGCGCGGCGGCGAACTGGTTTTCAGCGGAGGGTTGAACAAGTTGTTAGGTGAATCGGACTCACTGACCGCTGACTATCTGAGCGGTCGCAAATCGATTCCGATGCCAAAGTCGCGCCGCAAATCGACTTCCTTCATCAAGATCACCGGCGCGCGCGAGCACAATCTGAAGAAGGTGGACGTAGAAATACCACTCGGCGTTTTTACCTGCGTCACCGGTGTCTCCGGATCGGGCAAGTCGACTCTCATCCACGACGTGCTTTATCGAAATCTCATGCGGGCCAAAGGGCGGACCTCCGACCAGGAACCGGGCGCATGCAAATCCGTCACGGGCGCGCATCGCGTGGGGGAAGTGGTGATGGTCGATCAATCGGCCCTCGCCCGCACGCCGCGCTCCACGCCCATCCTTTACCTCGGACTTTACGATCGCGTGCGCGAATTGTTTGCGGGGCTGCCCGAATCCATGTCGCAAGGTCTCACGCCCAGCGCCTTCTCCTTTAACTCGGGGAGCGGACGTTGCGAGCGTTGTTCCGGCACAGGCTTCGAGAAAATCGAGATGCAATTCTTGAGCGATCTTTATGTGCGCTGCGCCGAGTGCGAAGGCCGGCGCTTTCAGCCTCACGTCTTGCGCGTGCAATTGCATGGCAAATCCATCCATGACGTGCTCGACCTCACCGTCACCGAAGCGATTCAGTTCTTCATGCAGATCGGTGAAGAGAAGGCGCTGGCTAACCCGCTCGACGTACTCGAGGAGGCGGGCCTCGGCTATCTCCGCCTGGGCCAGCCGCTCAACACGCTCTCCGGTGGAGAATCGCAGCGCCTCAAATTAGTCAGGCATCTGAGCGAAGCATCATCGGAGAAATCCAACGGCGAATCGGAAACCGCGCGCAGCCTCTTCATCTTCGACGAGCCCACCACCGGCCTGCACTTCGATGATGTCGCGACTCTCATCCAATTATTCCAGCGACTGGTCGAGCACGGGCATTCCATTCTCGTCATCGAGCATAACCTTGAAGTCATTAAGTGCGCCGATTGGGTGATAGACCTTGGGCCTGAGGCCGGTGCCGACGGGGGGGGAATTGTAGCCGCTGGAACCCCCGAACAAATCGCCAAATGCAAAGAATCGCACACCGGAAGTTTTCTACGCGCCTTTCTGGGCGGAACGCGCGCCACGCCGAAAGCGAGACAGTCGGCGACCTACCGCACGGACGACGAAGAGGAAGCAACGGCATTACGCGCCGCCGAATATCCGTCCGACGAAGGAATCGCGCTCTCCCGCACGGCCCCGGCCATCGCCGTCTATGGCGCGCGCGAGCACAATCTAAAAAACATCTCGGTAAAAATCCCGCGCGACAAAATGGTCGTGATTACGGGTTTGAGCGGTTCGGGCAAATCAACTCTCGCGTTCGATATTCTGTTTGCCGAAGGGCAGCGCCGTTTCCTCGACAGCATGTCGCCCTATGCCCGCCAGTTTGTCGAGCAGTTGGAGAAACCCGACGTCGACCTGGTCGAAGGATTGCCGGCCACGGTCGCGATCGAGCAACGTGTCACGCGCGGCGGCGGAAAATCCACCGTCGCCACCGTGACGGAAATTTATCATTTCCTCCGACTTCTCTTCGCCAAGACTGGCACGCAGTTCTGTCCGGATTGTGATTTGCCGGTGGAAAAGCAAAGTCTGGCCGCCATTGTCCGGCAAGTGGAAGCGGCCGCCCGGCGTGGCCCGCTCAAGGTCCTTGCTCCACTGGTCAAGGCGCGGAAAGGTTTTCACACCGACGTCGCTCGTTGGGCGGAACGCCAGGGATTCGACACACTGTATGTCGATGGCGTGCTCTTGCCGGTCGAACACTTTCGCAAACTGGAGCGCTTCAAGGAACACACCATCGATGTGGTTGTCGGTGTGATTGACGCCCGACGCATCCTGAAAGCGCGCAATCTGACGCAACGCGCGATCGACATCGGCCGCGGCACCGCTCATTTGCTCGATTCGAAAAATCGACTCACCGTCATGAGCACGGAGATGAGTTGTCCCGGGTGCGGACGCGCTTTCGAAGAACTCGATCCACGGCTTTTTTCCTTTAACTCGCCGCACGGCGCCTGCGAGGAGTGCGGCGGCTTCGGTGAGATTTGGAATCGCACATTGCAAACAGGCAAGACCGATACCGGCGAATCCGTCCTGGAGAACGAGCTCGCCGCCGAACGCGAATCCGAATCCATCGACGAAGGCGAAGCGCATGAATGTCCGAGCTGTCATGGGTCGCGCTTGAACGCGGTCGCCCGGCACGTGCGCGTGCAGGGTTTCACGATCGATCACTTCACTTCGCTGGCCGCGAGCGAAGCGCGCTACGCAATCGTTAAACTGCGCTTTCGCGGAACGCAGAAGACGATCGCGGCTGAATTGCTGCCCGAAATAGACCAGCGCCTGCACTTCATGGACAACGTGGGTCTGGGTTATCTGGCTTTGGGTCGCTCGGCAAAGACTCTCAGTGGCGGTGAATCGCAGCGCATCCGTCTGGCTGCGCAGCTCGGGTCAAATCTTCGCGGAGTGCTTTACGTTCTGGACGAACCCACCATTGGATTGCATCCGCGCGATAATCTTCGGTTGCTCGACACGCTCGCGGCTCTGCGGAAAAAAGGAAATTCACTCGTCATTGTCGAGCACGATGAGGAAACGATGCGCCGGGCCGATCACATCATCGATCTCGGTCCGCGCGCCGGGCTGCATGGTGGTGAGGTCGTCGCGCAGGGGACACTGCAGGAGATCGCGCGTTCCGAGGTTTCCGAGACCGGCCGTTGCCTGAAGTTTCCCATTTCGCATCCCATCCGGAAGTCGCGTCGCTCGTTAAGTTCGGTTGAAAACTGGCTCGAGATTTACGGGGCGCGCGCCAATAATTTGAAAAACGTCGACGTGCGTTTTCCGATCGGGCGGTTGTCCGTCATTACGGGAATTTCCGGGTCGGGAAAATCAACGCTCATGCATGAGGTGCTCTGGCCAGCCGTGCGCGATGCGCTGACCGAGAAAAAGCAGGAGCGCGAAAACCAGCTGTTCAAATCTGTCAGCGGGATGTCCAAGATTGAAGCGGCCTACGAAGTCGATCAGTCGCCCATCGGAAAAACTTCGCGCTCCACGCCGGCCACTTACATTAAAGTGTTCGACGAAATCCGGAATCTTTACGCGCAACTCCCCGTTTCGCGTGTGCGCGGCTACACCTCAAGCCGGTTCTCGTTCAATGCCGAAGGCGGCCGCTGCGAAACGTGCAAGGGTCAGGGAGCGATCAAACTCGAGATGAGTTTTCTGCCGAGCAGCCTCGTCCCGTGCCAAGATTGCAGAGGGAAACGTTACAACCCGCAGACGCTCGAAGTTTTGTACAACGAAAAGTCGATCGGCGACGTCATGGAGATGACCATTGAAGAAGCAGCCGGGTTTTTCTCCGCTCATCCGAAGGTGGGGCGTCCCCTGTCGTTGCTCGTCGATACTGGGCTCGGTTATCTCAAACTGGGACAGCCCAGTCCGACCTTGAGCGGCGGCGAAGCGCAACGGCTCAAACTGACGACCCAATTGAAACGCGGGATTGGCCGGGCTCAGAACGAGCGGATCCGCAAGATGCGCAAGCCCGGTTCCACTTTGTATCTTCTGGAGGAGCCCACCATCGGTCTCCACATGGCCGACATCGAATTGTTGCTCAACGTTATTCACGCCCTGGTCGACGAAGGCAACACGGTCGTGGTGATCGAGCACAACCTGAGTGTCATCGCCGAGGCCGACTATGTCGTGGATATCGGGCCGGAAGCCGGCGCCGACGGCGGGCAGATCGTGGCCGTGGGCACACCGGAAGAAGTCGCGCAAAATCGACTGAGCCGGACGGCGCCGTTCTTACGCGAGGTGCTTACGCCGACGCAAGAAAACGAGTTCCAATCGTAATGCCGCGAAATTATTTGATCGGACGATCAAGTTTTGGACAAGGCCCGTCGTGCCGCCAGAGAGATAGGAAGTCCGATCAGGAACATGTGCACGAGTAAACCGGTAGCCAGCACGAGAGGCGGGAATGTCACTTTGCGAGGAAAGGCGGACAAAGGGAGAACGACAAGGTTCATCACCGCAAAGATGAGGAGGCCATAAAGAACACCCGAGATGACTGCCTGACGGATCAGGAAATGGACCCGCCGGCTCGCTACGTAAAAGATGGCGGCAGCTGACAAAGCGATGAAGAAGTGAAGGAAAAGGCCGAGGGCCGCCGTGGGCAGACCCCCTTTAAAGGCCTCAGCGCCGAGTAGGCCACTGGCCACCGATTGGAGAACGCGCCGGGCGGGAAGACCGCGAAAGCCAGAAAACACGATGGCGTAAGTGATGTCGCACGCGCCCGCGATGGAGCCACCGACAAGAATCGCAAAAATAGAAGAGTTACGGCGCACCCCCGATTCCATAGCAGATTTCAAAAACCATGAACCAACTTTCGTTTGGGGTAGCCGTTAGCTACAGGAACCGGTTTGGCGAGCAACTTCATCAACGCGTTCACGAACTGCGGCCAGAACGGGAGCTAAAATCTGTCAGGCCACCGATCGATTACGAGCAGGGGTAAATTTTGGCGAACACGAGGAGAATAGGAATAAGAAATAGGGGAGGAGGGTGCGTTTGTATTGCCGGGTTCGCCCGCATCGCTAACAATCGGAGCTGCCATGCTTTCCTATTATCTGCACAATTTCGATCCGTTCATTTTCCATCTTACGGAAAATATAGGGCCGCGTTGGTATGGCATGGCTTACGTGCTCGCGTTTGCCTTCAGTTATGGCCTCCTGCGAGTCCTGGCCCGCCGTGGTTACGCCGATCTTGCCCCGGAGCAGGTGGGTGATTTTATCACGGGCTGCGCATTGCTCGGCGTCATCGTGGGCGGCCGGCTCGGGTACGTGTTTTTTTACAAGCCCGAAATGTTGCGCGATCCGATGTCCATCATGCGCGTCTGGGAAGGGGGCATGGCCAGCCACGGCGGCATGCTTGGGATCTTGTTTTTCAGTCTTTATTACGCACGCCGTCATGGTCTTTCCTGGATGAACCTCGGCGATAATCTTGTCGTGTCCGCGCCGATCGGGTTGTTTTTCGGTCGCTGTGCGAATTTTATCAACGGCGAACTTTACGGACGCGCCGCGCAGGTGGCTTGGGCCGTGCAGTTCCCGAAGGAGCTGCTCGATAGTCCCGGTGAGACTCAACAGGCGATCACGGTTTGTGCGTCAATCGATCCATCACTCAATTCGGCGGAGGCCATCGTGGCGGCCGCTCATCACCAGCCCCAGGTGCGGGAAGCGCTCCGCGGCATTCTGACTCCGCGACATCCCTCTCAGCTTTACGAAGGATTTTTTGAGGGGCTGGTGCTTTTCGCCATTCTTTGGTTTGCACGCACCCGTTTGCGTCAGCCCAACGGCGTTTTGACCGGATTATTTTTCATCTTTTACGCGGTTTTTCGGATCATCGTAGAAAGCTTTCGGGAACCCGACGCGGGACTTATCGCAGGCTTCACCCGTGGACAATTTTTTTCATTTTTCCTGATCGCGATCGGCCTTGCGTTTGTCGTGATGGCGAAGATGCGGCCGAGTTATCCGAAGAGGATGGCGGGAAGCTGAAAATCACTCCGGATTTGCGAAATCGATCATGAGCAAAATTAAGAGCATGAGCAGGAACAAGAACAAGGATGCCTGAGTCTGATTTCTCCGGTCCGTGCAATTCGTGGTATCTGCGGTAAAAATTCCTGATCCTTCTTCATCTGTAGGGATTAAGGGCTCTTAAATCTGGGGCAGAAACTCTCTTGTCTCGGAAAGATCGATTACGAGCACGAGCACGATGCAGAGTTGAATGTTGGAAAAGCGGCCTTTCGTTTTTGATGGAATCCGTTATTACTTATTCAGGTGACGCGTAAATGTTCGTTTCGACGTTGATTGCGGCCGGCGGCCTGCTCTTCGCTTTTGAGCACGCCACGATTGCGGGCAAGATGGTCCTGCTCTTTCTGGCGATCGGGTCGATTTTCAGCTGGTCCGTCATGATCACGAAATTGCGCGTGATCCAATTCGCGCGGAAACAAAACGCCCGCTTCCTGGCCGCCTTTCGGCAGGATCGTCAGCCGCTGCGTTTGCTCGAGAAGAACGCGCGATTCCCGGGCTCGCCTCTCTTTAATGTTTACCGCGCGGGCTGCCGGGAGATGACCTTTCATCTCCTCGGATCTTCCGAAGTGGATGAGACATTCCGCGCTCGCCTCGACATTGCGGACAAGGTTTCACCAGTGCAAATGGGCTCCGTGAGCGTAGCCATGGAACGGGCCGTCGGTGAGACGGCCCTTGGTCTCGAGTCGCAGATGATTTTACTCGCCACGGCCGTGAGCGGCTCGCCCTTCCTCGGATTGCTCGGCACGGTTTGGGGAGTGATGGATGCGTTCACCGGCGTGGCCGAAGCATCCTCGGCCAGTCTTGCCGCCATGGCGCCGGGGGTTTCCGGGGCGCTCATCACGACCGTCATGGCCCTGTGCGTCGCCATTCCAGCGATGTTTGGTTACAATTTTCTGGTCACGAGTATCCGTGCCATGATCGTGGAGATGGATAATTTCGCGGCCGAACTCGCCTCCGAGTTCGAGCACAAGCTGGTCGATCACGGTACGCGCGAGTCCTCTTATCGGCGATGAAGCAAGGATGAGACGTTATTCGCAACGCAACAATCTGTCTTCGCTTTCGGAGATTAACATCACGCCCTTGCTCGATCTGGCGTTTGTGTTGCTCATTATTTTCATGCTCACCACACCGCTGCTGGAGAACAGCACGAATCTGATTATCCCATCGAGCGGCGCCCCGGCTGCGCCAATCAAGGCCGCGGAAGTACAAACCATTTCGATCGATCGCACGGAAACGATCAAGCTGAACAACCAGGTGCTGAACGCCGACGCGCTCACCGCTCAGTTGATTGAGTTGAAGCGCGCAAATCCGGAAGTGGCCGTCGTCATTCGACCGGACCGCGACCTGCCCGTGCAAAAGCTGGTGAATTTGATGGACGCAGTGCAGCGCGCTGAAATCACCAAGGTGGGCATCGCCACTAAAGCTGAGTCAAAATAAACATGCCGAAAGACGTCCGCTTTTGGCGCAACGTCGCGCTCATCGGGCTCGCCCACATCGCGTTGGTGACGGGATTGCTGCGCTGGAGCCACGAAACAAGACCGGCGCCATCGCAAAGCGTTGTTTGGATGAGCGGCGCGGGCGGCGACGGCAGCGCGGGACCGGTCGAGACACCAGCGGAGTTGCTGAAACCGACCCGGGCGGCAACGCCTGCTCCCGAACCGGACCAGGCACCGACGAGTGAGCCGGAAGAGGATCGGCCCGTTTCCACGTTGGCGAAGAGCGACATTCAACTCCCGACTGCCACGGCGACCCCTTCGCCCAAGTCGACGCCGGCGCCGGTCGTGAAGATGACGCCGAAACCAGCGCCCAAATCGACTCCCAAACCCACACCGAAGCAGACGCCCAAACCAAAACCCAAACCGAAACCAACCCAAAAGAAACTGGTGATCGCAAAGGCGTCGCCCAAGCCCTCGCCGAAAGTGAAACCGACCCCGGCTGACGCGGAGGAAGATCAAAAGCAGGCGGACGCGGAGGAGGAAAAGATGAAGATCGTGAAGGCCGTACTCGAGAAAGCAAAAGCGACGGAAAATGATTCGGCGCTGAAGAAGACGATGGCAGCGCAGGGCGGCAACGGTAAAGGAACTTCCGCCGGCGCGGGTGGGCACGCTGGCGGAGCCGGTGGGGAATCACAATTCGGCTGGTATGGGAGCATGTTGCACGACCGTTTTTACAGTGAGTGGGTCCAACCGAACACCACTCTCACTTCCGGCGCGAAGGCTTCCGCGTTGGTCAAAATCAGAATCGAAAAAGATGGTCGCGTCTCAAGCTTTGAAATCATCAGGGCGTCGGGCAACGCGGCGGTCGATGAGTCGGTCACCGCGGTGGCGAAGCGAGTGACACAAGTTGATCCTGTGCCAGCCGGCCTTGGCAGCGGGGAACATTACGACGTGAAAATTAACTTCGAGTTAAATTCAGATCAATGACCAGCGACGGAAGCTTGCGATCTCGGCGGTCATAGACCGCCGCTACATAAGAGGGTGTCTCTTCGGGAATCACTGATCTGTGGCTAAAATCTGTCATCCCCTAGGTCGATTACGATTACAAGCCGGGCACGAGCATAAGGCCGGTCCTAAAATCCGGTGAGGCGCGCTTCGGCCAGGTCGAGGTCGCGCTGGATGCGGCGCAGCGCTTCATCGTTAATTACCTGCTCGTTGCGCAATCCGATAATCGTCTGGCGTTCGATGCGCAGCGCTTGCTGCTGTAACTCCTGGTATTGCGGCGTGGCGATTTCCCCGCTCGGGTTGTCGCTGTTGTGGCAACACTCTTCCAGTTGTTGCACGCGATCATCGTATTCGGCGCGGAGCCGCGAGATGACGGCGGACGAGGCTCCACTTCGAGCCGCGAGTTCATCGATAAAACTGAGCGCGGCGCTGTTCGCGGCCAAGCGGGCGGAGCGTTCTTCTTCGTCCGTTACTCCGTCGTCTTTGATGCCTAATTTCCGGATCAACATGGGCAGGGTGAGCCCCTGCAAAACGAGTGTGGTAAGGATCACGCAGAACGTCAGGAAGAGGATGTAATTTCGGGCCGGAAACGCGCTCCCGTCAGTCAGCGTAAAAGGCAAGGCGAACGCGGCCGCCAGGGAAACGACGCCACGCATGCCGGACCACGCGATCATGGCCACTTGTTGCCACGGCGGCACCGGGTCGCGCTCCCGCAGAGTTTTGAAGAGTAAGCGCGGGAGGTATGTGGCAAATAGAACCCAGGCAATGCGAACCACCACGACCGCCACGCTGACCAGGACTGCCTCCCGCACAAGCCGCGCGAAGGATTCGCCCTGCAAATTCCGCAGGATGCCGGGGAGTTGCAGCCCGATCGTGATAAAGACGAAGCCGTTGAGGAGAAAAACGAGCATCTGCCAAAAGGCAAAAGCCTGGAGGCGATAACGCGCAGTGACGATCAGGGGCGAATGCCAACCGAGGTAGATCCCGGCGGTGACCGTCGCTAATACACCGGAAACATGCAGCCGTTCCGCCGGCAGGTAAGCAGCGAAGGGCGTCAGCAATGAGATGGTGATTTGGACTGGAGGATCATCAAGGTGTCGCTGAACCCAGCGCATGACAAAGCCGACGAAAAAACCGAAGGCGATGCCGCCCGCGGCCACGAAGATGAAACGTCCGGCCGCCGCGCCCATCGAAAAGTGTCCGGTCATCAAGGCTACCACCGCGAACTGCAAAGCCACCAACGCGGTCGCGTCGTTGACCAGGCTTTCCCCTTCCAGAATCGTCTCGATTCGATGCGGCACAGAAAGCCGGCGGATAATTGCAGTGGCTGCGATCGCATCCGGCGGCGAGACGATGGCGCCGAGTGCGAAAGCGGCGGCCCAGGGCAGCGAAGGAATAATAGCATGTGCGACGCCGGCCACCGTCACCATCGTCACGAGAACAAGGCCGATGGCGAGGAGCAGAATGGGGCGCAAATTTCTTCGAAAATCTCGCCATGACGTAAACAGGGCCGCTGGATAAATGAGAGCCGGCAGGAAAAAGTAAAAAACGATGTCGGGATTTAATTGCACGGCCGGCAAACGCGGGACGAAACTCAGACCGAGACCGGCCAGAACAAGCACGACCGGATAGGGAAGATCGAGCTTTTGCGCGACCACGACGAGGGCCGCGACCAGCGCGAGGAGGAGAACAACGATCTCGGCCTGATGCATGGTGACTTCGCCGACGGAGCCGTGAAACGACGTCTACAATCTCGCCGTGCGTGCGGCGGATGCGGCCAGCGATTTGGCCCGGGCCCGGTTTGCTTGCAGTTCTGGCAAATGCTTTTCCGACCAACGGCAGAGACCGTGCAGCGGTTCGATCAGGGTGCGGCCGAGTTTGGTGAGGGAGTACTCCACCTTGGGTGGCACGACCGGATGAACGGTGCGGTGGACGAGGCCGTCGCGCTCCAGACTGCGCAAAGTTTGGGTCAGCATTTTTTGCGAGATGCCGCCAATTTCGCGCTGCAATTCGACATATCGCTTGGTCCCATGGGCCAGGACCTGGATAATAAGGGCCGTCCACTTGTCGGCGATGCGATCCAGGACAAGCCGCGACGGGCACTGTGCATCGAGGACAGAACCGTTGGATGATGCTTTGGCCATGTCGTTTTTTATCGTCACTGTCTTCCACGCGCAAGAAGAGAGTGACGGCCCATTCGTATGGTAAAGGTCGGGAATGATCGTGCCAAACAGAACGATGCGGCACAGCGCTTTCTTCCTGTAGCCACAGCACTCTGTTGCCGTGTTCCGGGAGTTGGTCACACCGTAAGCGAAGACGCCTCAACAGAGTGAGGCGGCTACAGCGCTCGGGAGCTCGACACTTTTTGGGCGAGGCTTGTCAGGGGCGCACTGAGCGGTATACAAGTCAGGTTCGGTAAGATCCAATATAAATGCGTTGCTGATGGGACCTGATTTTTGCTGTATCGGTGCGCAGAAGGGAGGCACGGGCTGGCTCTACGAACAGCTCCGTTTTCATCCGGACTTCTGGATGCCGCCGGTGAAAGAGCTTCATTATTTCGATCGGCTCTGGCGCTCACCCAGAACGTCGGCGAAAGACCGGTTGCGCAGCGCACGCAAGAACGCCCGTGATGAACGCGATCGGGTTTTTCTGGATGAAATGGAGAATCTCCTGGCCTATCCCGAGATTGATATGGAGGGCTACGCCAAACTTTTCGCACCAAAAAATTTGCTCCTCTCCGGTGATATCACTCCGGGTTATTCGGCTTTGCCGGAGGAAATCATCGAGCGAATCGTGGGAGAGTTTGGCGGGTTGAAAATCCTGTTCCTGGCGCGCGACCCCGTGGAAAGAGCGTGGTCTCATCTATCCATGTGGATTCGTCACGAAAGGATCAAGCCATTCGATGTCACCGACGTTAAACAGATTTCGAAAAACCTGCTGCGTCCGGAGGTGCTGGTGCGCTCGCATCCTTCCAAGATTGTGGCGCGCTGGCGGCGGCATGTGAGCAAGGACCTGTTTCGCCTCTATTTTTTCGATGATCTCAAGCATAAACCGGCGGAACTGCGGCGCTCGATCATCGAGTTCCTCGGCGGTGACCCAGACAAGAGCAGTGGTGAACTGGCGGCCGACCACAACAGTAAATCAAAACTGGAAAAGCTTGAGTTGACCGACGAGGTACGCGCACATATGGCCCGGTTTTTTGAGCACGAGCTAAAGGCGTGTGCGGCTGATCTCGGTGGTCCGGCGCGAGAATGGCCCGCCCGTTACGGTCTTTGAGCGAATCGGTCGTTACGATCTGGTCGTCCGGCGCAGCTTGTCCCTGCAAAAGCGTGTGGTAAGACGGGCCAACCACGGTCCGCCCGTGAAACGCGACAGCGCTTGCGTTCCCGCAGGCGGTGGCGCACGGTTCGTCTCCCCATATCCCTGATCGCAGGAAGATTAACGTGAAAATTTTAGTTATTGGCAGCGGGGGGCGCGAACACGCTCTCGCTTGGAAACTGAAGCAATCGCCCTCGGTCGAGCAGATATTTTGCGCACCTGGAAATGCAGGGACAGCCCAGGTGGCCGAAAACGTGGCGATCGGAGCGAGTGACCTGGCCGCGCTCGTCCGTTTCGCCAAGCAGAACGCGATCGATCTGACGATCGTCGGCCCGGACGCTCCTCTGGCGCTGGGCGTGGTCGATCTCTTCGTGGCGCAGGGTTTGCGCATCTTCGGTCCTTCCAAAACCGCCGCCAAGCTCGAGTCGTCCAAAATTTTTGCCAAGGAACTGATGCGCCGGAAGGGAATCCCGACGGCGGAAGCGCAAACGTTCACCGATAGCAATGAAGCGCTCGCGTATTGTGAAGAACTCCAGTTCCCAATCGTGATCAAAGCGGACGGGTTGGCTCTGGGCAAGGGCGTGATCATTGCCGCAGACTCAGCTTCGGCCGCATCGACGATCGACGCGATGATGAACCAACGGCGCTTTGGCGAAGCGGGCCGGCGCATCGTGATCGAGGAATTTTTACGAGGGACAGAGTGTTCGTTGCACGCGCTGGTCGACGGGACGAATTACTGCCTGCTCGCGACGGCGCGGGACTACAAGCGCGCCTTCGATGGAGACAAGGGCCCCAACACAGGGGGCATGGGCGCCTTCAGTCCGGCCGATAATTGGAATAGTGCGTTGCAGGCGCAACTCGACCGAAAAATCATGGACCCGCTGATGGCCGGTCTACGGGATGAAGGGGTCACGTTCCGCGGCCTGCTCTTTCCTGGATTGATGGTGGACGGAACGAGTGCGCGCGTCCTCGAATTCAACTGCCGGTTCGGCGATCCGGAAACGCAGGCCATCCTGCCCCGAATGAAATCCGATCTTCTGCCGCTGCTGAATGCGGCCATCGATGGCCAGGTCGGCAATTGCGATATCGAATGGGATGAGCGTCCGGCCGTCACCGTCGTTCTCGCCTCGGCCGGCTACCCGGATAAGCCGGAGACAGGGAAATGGATCTCGGGCCTGGAGGAGGCCGCCAAGTGCACCGATGTGCAGATTTTCCACGCTGGCACTCGCAGTGTGAATAACGAAGTGGTCACCGCGGGCGGCCGGGTTTTGGCAGTGACAGCGCTTGGTCCTTCGCTGGAAGCGGCACGAACGCGCGCTTATGAGGCCGTGTCGCGGATTCATTTCGAAGGCTGCCAGTACCGGCGCGATATTGCTCTGGGGGACTGATCCGGATAGATAGGCTGGGTTGTTTATGTCCCGTTTTTTTTTGGTCCCTCTCGCGCTGGGTCTGGTGGCGACGGCCGACCTGATCGCGCAGACGCCTTCGCCGTCACCCAAAATTTCCACCCCGCCGGCGGGTTCGCCTCCCGCGGCCGCGGCTCACGCTCCTTCGACGGAACAGCTGATTAACTCGCTTTCACCGGCCGATCTCCAGGCCGCTATTACATTGCTCAAGGCGAATTTCGCACAGCCCGACGTGCTCAGCGAGACGGATCTGAATCGCGCGACATTGCAGGGCCTGATGGTAAGACTGGGGCACGGTCTGATGGTGTTACCGGACAAGGCGAATGCCGCGACCGAGCCAAACGCACCCTTCTACGGAGAGATTCTCGAAAACCATATCGGTTATTTGCGCCCTGGTTCGCTGACCAACGCCAATCTGCAACTGATGGACAAGAAATTGGTCGAGTTGTCCAGTAAGAAAGTGGACGGCTTGATCATCGATTTGCGCAGCAGCTCGGCCGACGATTTCTCGGCGGCAGCGGATTTCGCCAAGCGCTTTTGTCAAAAGGGAAAAACCCTGTTCACTTTGCGCAAGGCGGGCAAACAGGAGCGCGCCTTCGCATCCGACCGCGACCCAACCTTTCAGGGACTCACCTTCGTTCTGATCGATGGTGATACGGGCGGCGCCGCGGAAGCGGTGGCGAGCGCGGTCCGTGGACTCAATAAAGCGCTGACCATCGGACAGCCGACGGCAGGTAGTGCCGTGGAATATTCAGATCTGCCTTTGCCGAGCGGAAAGATTTTGCGCGTCGCGGTCTCTGAGGCAGCAGGGGCGGATGGACAATCACTTTACCCACAGGGTGTGAAGCCCGACCTACCGGTCGATATGACCATGGCGGATAAGCATCAAATATTCCAAATGAGCATGGACAAAGGCATGGGTCCTTTCGTCTATGAAACGGAACGTCCGCACTTTAACGAAGCGGCCCTCATGGCCGGAACCAACCCAGAACTTGAATCGGCCGAACAACGCCGCGGTCGCGTCCAGGAAAGAGTGCCGCGCGACGCGGTCGTGCAGCGTGCTTTGGATTTGATTACGTCGTTAGAAATCTATCAGAAGCGCTGAAAGTGACTCCGCTCGAAGAACGCATTGGCTACCAATTCAAGAATCCTCTTTTGCTGGCGGAGGCGTTGACTCACCCGAGCGTGGGCCACGAAACGAAGCGCGATCACCTCGATAACCAGCGTCTTGAGTTCCTTGGGGATGCCGTGCTTCAGCTGGTCATGACGGAAAGATTATTCCGGCATTTCGATGAGGAAGCGGAAGGCCGGCTCACAAAATTGCGATCGCGCCTGGTTTCGCGCGAGACGCTCAAATCTTACGCGATTGCCCTCGATCTCGGTTCTCATTTAGTCATGGGCCGGGGTGAAGATTCCAGCGGTGGCCGTGAACGCACATCGACCCTGGGGGACGCGTTCGAGTCGTTAATCGGCGCCATCTATCTCGATAGCGGATTGGAGGAGGCGCGTATTTTTATCCTGGAACAGGCCAGGGCCGATTTGGAGCAGATTGCCGAGGAACCGGTCGACATTAATCCGAAAGGGGAACTACAGGAGTTACTGCAGAGTATTTCGCCGAGCAGTCCTGCCTACGAAGTCATCTCACAAAGTGGTCCGGAGCATGAGAAGACGTTTCTGGTGGAAGCGAAATGGGAAGGAATCGTGATCGGGAAAGGAAGCGGCCGAAATAAAAAGCAGGCGGAAACCGCCGCGGCCGAAGAGGCTTTGCAATTAAAGCTGTGGGAGAAGGGGAAGAGTCAGGGCAGCGGGTCGGGCCCCCTTCTGTAGCGGCGCTCTGTGACCGTCGACCGTTGTGTGTTTAATCGATCCATTGGATCAGATTTTAAGCCACAGATTTAAGAGCCGCAGCCTACGGACTAGAGATAATTTTAAATGCCCGTGGGCCGTTACATTCGGGAATGATTGAGCGCGTGGATGGAACCCCACGCGAGATAATTTTGAATCGATTGGGTGACGAACTTCTTGGCCGCTGCGATGGCCTCTTCCAAGCCAAGCCCACGTGCCAGGCCTGCCGCAATCGCAGCGGAATAAGTGCAGCCCGTTCCGTGGGTCGAGACGCCGCGCACGAAAGGAGCGGTAAAAGCAGTCGTGGCCTGTTCATGGAAAAGCAGGTCCACGGCGTGGTCACCTGACAGGTGGCCTCCTTTCAGCAGGATCGACGTTCCATACCGGTCGGCCAGGCCCCGCCCTGCCTCTCTCATTGCTTTGTCATCTTTGATCTCGCGACCGAGGAGCGCACTGGCTTCATCAAGATTCGGTGTAATCAAAGTAGCGCGAGGAAATAGCGCCTTCTCATAGAGTGCGACCGCGTCGGCCTGGAGAAGCCGGTCGCCACTCGTGGCGACCATGACGGGATCGACGATGAGGGGGACGCGCTTTCTCTCCGGGTTAGTCAGTTCCTGCACAACCGCGGAGATAATTTCGGCGGAGCAGAGAAGACCCGTTTTGATGGCTGCGACCGGAAAGGTATCGAGTAAGAGCTCAATTTGCTCGCGCACGATTTGCGCTCTGACCGGTTCGATGCGCGTGACTTTGCCGGGTATTTCCGCCACGACGCAGGTGATGGCGGTGAGGCCGTAGATGCCGAGAGACGTAAATGTCTTAAGATCGGCTTGCGCGCCGGCACCGGCACTGCAGTCCGATCCCGCAATAGTCAACGCGACGGGCTGGGTCGTCCGACCGGGCTGGGGTTGGACGTTTTTTTTGGCCTGGACGTCGCTGTTTTCACTCATCAGAGTGCGACGATCAGAGATGGCCGCTACCCGCCGTCGCTTCCGATGGCCTCGACCGGGCAGCCTTCCATCGCTTCTTTGCAAAGGCCTTCTTCCTCGGGGGTCTCGGCCTGCTTATAAACAAAGGAATGGCCCCCGTCGTCGTTCCGCTTGAAATTAGCCGGTGCCGTCTCGCGGCACAGATCGCAGTCGATACATTGATCGTCGACGTAGAACTTTCCCTCTACATTTTCCGCGTATTTGTTTGCAACGTCTGCCATATATTTACCGCTTTGTGAGTTGGAATGTTAGAAGGAAAGCGCGTCGGCGCAACGGAATTTGCGTCTGCGGCACTTCCAGGCGCAACCAGCCGGTGCGGCAAAGCCGATGAAAGTGTGACCGGATCCCTCCGAAGATGAAGATAGACTCTGCCAAGACGTTAAGGGTTTTCCTTTTTGAACTAGCCATCTACGCCGTTCTGGTCGTCACCTATTTCTTCTTTGTCCTGCATTATCTGGGCGATTGGCTGCACGAGTTGGCGCTGCATCATCACTACTATTACGCGGGCCTGGCCATTGTTCTAATTGTGGGTCAGGCCGTGATGCTGGAGGCGTTGACCACATTTTTGCTAAAGCTGATTGGCGGCCGTTCGGAGTAAGCCATGTACTTCCCGATCTCAGACGCCCACATCCACCCGGCCTATCTCGCGGTCATCGGGTTTCTGATTGGTGTGCTTGGCGGTTTTTTCGGCGTCGGGGGCAGCTTTATTGCCGGTCCGGCTTTGCGCGCGGTCGGGTTGCCCTGGAACTTCGCCATCGGCACCGACCTCGCTCACATCGTGGGCAAGTCGGTCGTGGCGGCAAAGCGCCATCGCGCCCTCGGCAATGTCGATTTGAAACTGGGACTGATCATGGCCGGCGGCACGATCGCCGGAGCGGAGGTGGGCGCACAGTTCATCCAGATGCTCAAGCGCGCCGGAAACGTGAACCTCGTGGTCAGCCTCATTTCCATTGCGGTCTACGTCGGTATTTCCAGCTTCATGATCTGGGAAAGTTGGAAGACACTGTCGCAAAATCGGGCGCGCAAAGCGAAACGCCTCAAAGCGAAAATCGACCACTCGGCCTTCGGGCATGTGGCGCTCAGCATTCAAAAGCTGCACTTGCCGCCCATGATCGAACTGCCCGTTTCGGGGGTGAAGGCAATTTCACTCTGGATCATTTTGCTTGTCGCATTCATCGGCGGCATCTTCAGCGGATTTCTGGGGGGAGGGGCGGGCTATATCCGGATGCCGGCGATGGTTTACGTCCTCGGAATTCCGACGCATCTCGCGGTCGGCACCGATCTTTTTGAAATCATCCTCTCGGCCAGCTACGGGACGTTCTCGCATGCTGTGAAAGGCAACGTAGATATCCTGATCGCGCTGGTCATGAACACCGGGGCGGCCGTCGGCGCGCAAATCGGCGCCATCTCGACTCAATATTTTGCCGGGCCCAAGATCCGGCTTTTTTTCGTGCCCTTGCCACTGATCGGCGCCGCTATTGTCATTTATACTCTGGTCACAGGGCAGAAGCTTTAACTCCATGCATATCCTGATTTGCAGCAACGGAATGCCGGCGGCGGATAACGCCACCCGGATCGGCGGGCTTTTGGCCAAAGCGAGCCGGGCCGAGACAACGCTGCTCGGCATTGCCGAACAACCACGCGATGACGCACCGCTGCGGGAAGCGCTCGAAATGGCGAGTCAGGCCTTGCAAGCGGAAGGCGTCACGCCCCGCATCGAAGTCGGCGCGGGCGAACCGATTCAGCAAATTCTGCATGAAACTTCCGCCCGCGCATACGATTTGGTCGTCATCGGAGCGGAGCGAAAGGGGAACACCGGACTCTACTGGCGTTCGCGCAAAACCTACGAAGTGATCAAGGCGATTCCCCCGCCCGTGCTCGTGGCCTTGGGAGATTGTTCAAGCCTAAAACGATTTCTCGTCTGTACTGGGGGGAAGAGGTTTATTGCCGATGCCGTCCTGTTGGCCGGAAAACTTGCGGCCGCGGCGGGCGCTTCCGTGACCTTGTTGCATGTCATGGCCGAACCTCCGGCCATGTATGCCGATTTGGTGAGGTTGGAAGAAGACCTCGATCGATTGCTGGAATCGAAATCAGAACTCGGGATGACCTTGTCGCGGCAGAAAGCGGATCTGGAGAGTATGGGAGTGACCGTTGAAGTTCGGATTCGTCACGGCATGGTGCTTGAGCAGGTTTTCCGGGAAGCACGCGAAGGCGATCATGATTTAATTGTGACCGGTTCGTCGCAGGGCACGGGCATTGTTCGGCATTACATCATGGGCAACCTGACCCGGAGCATTCTGAATCGGTCTGAGTGCCCCGTTTTGGTGGCGCGATCCGGGCCGCACGCTGGGTCTTCGAGCATCTTTCAGTCGCTCAAAAGATTGTTCGGGACGTCGGGCACTTGAGGCATCGCCTGGCCCGCGCTCGCTGGCTAGAGTGGCCGCAGTGTTTCGATCGTAATCTGGCCGCGCATTAAGGCTTCACCGACGAGAATTGCGTCAATCCCGCAGTCGGTCAGGCGCTTCACGTCCTCTGCCGTTTTGATGCCGCTTTCGCTAATCAGGACGATCTCCTCCGGCACTTCCTGACTGAGTTTTTCCGTGACGGAGAGGTCGACGGTGAATGTTCCCAGGTCGCGATTGTTAATACCGATGATTTCGGCGCCGGCGTCCAGCGCGCGATCCGTCTCTTCGAGCGTGTGCACCTCGACGATGGCGTCTACTTGATACTTCGCGGCCGCTTCCCGCAGCCGGACCAGATCGGCCTGGTCCAGCGCGGCTACGATTAAAAGAATGGCGTCGGCACCGGCGGCCACTGATTGCACGATCTGTATCTCTTCCAGGATGAAGTCCTTGCGCAAAACCGGTCGCGCCACCGCGTTCCTCACCCCCAAGAGATGACCGAGCTTTCCCTGGAAAAACTGCTCATCTGTTAAAACGGAAATTCCGTCGGCACCGCACGTCTCGTATTGTCGCGCGATCTTGACCGGCTCGAACGAGGCGGCCATGACACCGGCGGAGGGCGACGCTTTTTTTACTTCGGCGATCACTGCGATCTGGCCGTCGGTCCGGCGTAAGGCGGCGCGGAAGCTGCGAAAATCAGTCCGTTGCAGCGCCTCGTGGCGGAGTGCATCCAGCTGCGACCGCAGTGTTTCAATCTCCGCGCGCTTCACTTGCACGATTTGATTTAAGCGGTTCATGGCGAAAGGCGTCACAGACGGTGCCAAGGAGTTGACGTTGAAGCAACTCGCTGCGCGGCCATTCATTCGCTCCTGCCCTCCGTATCGAGACGGCGGTCGTAGGCTTCGGCCTGCCCATTCAGACCCATTTCAGAGCTGCTTGTGCCGAGCCCCGGTGGATGCAATCTTTGGCAGTTCAGATGCCGACGTAGCTCAGTTGGTAGAGCAACGGTTTCGTAAACCGTAGGTCACGAGTTCGAATCTCGTCGTCGGCTCCATTCTTCATGCAGGAAAAGCGTCTTGTGCGCAAAACGGACACGCGCCGTTTACTGACTCGCGCGACCCGGCTTCAGAACACGGTCAGACTTTTACCGTGTCGCTGACCGTTTCCTGCCAGGCATATATCGCCCCGCTCAGTTTTGTCACGATGTCCTTATAATCGGCGCGCCCGTAGAGATTGTGTTCCTCATGCGGATCGGCCCGTAAATTGTAGAGTTCGTTTTTGTCGAGATCGCGCAGGCACAGTTTCCATCCATCGGGTGAAACCGTCGCGCGGGTTGTTTCATGGATGGCGGCCTGGTTCCCGGGTTTTTCCCACTTTTTGTCCGATTGCTTGACCTTGTAGGGCTTGAAAGCCCACTGCATGTAAGCGAGTTCGGCCGGCATCGGTTCGCCCCGCAGCACGGCAGCGCGGCTTTTACCGGCGCATTGTTCGTGCGTCTTCTGGCTGAGGAGGTCGAGAACGGTCGGAGCGAAATCGATGTGACTGAATGGCTCGGCAATGACGCTGCTGCGGCGTTGTTCCGGCATTCGCACCAGGAATGGGACACGCGCCGCCTCCTGAAAAAGAACTTCTTTGCCGAAGAGATTGTGCGCTCCCATCATGTCGCCATGATCGCTCGTGTGAAGCACGATCGTATTATCGGCCTGACCCACTTCCTCCAGTTTCGTGAGAATGGCGCCAATGCTGCGATCGACTTCCGTGACCAGCCCGAGGTACTTCCGTTTCACAGCAAGATGTTGGGCCGCCTTGGTGCCGAATCCTTGTTCACTGCGGTGCTGTCGCAGCCGATAGCGAAGTGGAATCTCCGGACCGAAGCGACGCCCGAAAGTGGGTTCCAAATCGACTTCGCTTAAGGCGTGGAAGTCGTTCAGTGGTCCGGTGTAGGGCGGATGCGGTTCGAAGAACGCGACGAAAAGGACAAACGGATCCTCCCGGTGATGCTCTAAAAAATCACATACCTTAAGCTCGAGAAACTTCGGCTTCGAAAGTTCGATGGGAGCGCGGGTGGCGTAGCCGCGCGAGAAGTAGGTTCGCGCGCGTTTGGCTTGGGGCTTTAACCCTTTGGCAAAGAGAAATTTACTGTAGTCACTGATGGCATTCGGATCGCGCCCCGGGCTCGGTTTCGTCTCTTCCTCGCCGTCCATGATGGAAATCCAGTCGTGGAATCCGTGTTGCGCAAACAATTCATCGCCGAGGTGCCACTTACCCATATAGCCCCAGCGATAGTCGGAATCGCCGAGCATTTCGGGCAGGCAGGCGAAGCGCGGATCGAGCGTGGCCTCATTGTGAGTGCAGCCGGTAGTGTGCGGCCATGCGCCGGTCAGAAGCGACGACCGCGCCGGAGTGCAAATAGGTTGAGTCACGTAGGCTTGCTGAAAGACAAATGATTGCGAGGCCAGTTTGTCGAGATTCGGAGCCACCGCATGGCGACCGCCGTAGCAAGACAGCATGTCGGCGCGGAGCTGATCGGGCAGCAAGACGATGAGATTTGGTTTGCGCGAAAGTTTGGCGTCCTGCCCGCGCAGTTGAGGGCCCAAGGCGAGCCCGAGTGAGGCGAGGGTGCCCGCTCGAACGAAGGAGCGACGTGTCAATTTTCGATTCACCCGGTACCCTCTCGACGAGAACAGGAATACGAAACCGAATTACAGCGTAGGACCCGACAGCACGGACAACGCCGCGCATTCCGCGAACAACCTCCCAAAGCTGTCATCCTGAGCCAGTCCGGCAGCTGCCGGAGCGAAGGATCTCACCGATTCAGACGGCGTTTCGCCAATCACCTGGTGTGATCAACGGAGCGCGCGGGAGATCCCTCCTCGTCTGTACGAGTCGGGATGACCGAGAAGGAAGGAGGACGCGACGGGGCCTCCCGGCTTGGCCGCTATTTTTGTGAGCTAACGCAAGGACGGACGCGCCTTGTGCCAGTCGGTGCTTTGCTCGTAGGCGTGCGCCACTTGCAGGAGGCGCGCTTCATCGAGCGGCTTTCCGAGAAACTGCAGACCAATGGGCAGCCGCTTGTCGCCGGCCTCAGCGAATCCGCACGGCACACTGATGCCACAGATCCCCGCGAGATTTGCCGCGATCGTAAAAATATCCGCCAAATACATTTGTAATGGATCGGCCATCCTGGCCCCGAGGGGAAAGGCGGCCGTCGGGGAAGTGGGCGAAACCAAAACGTCGACCGTAGCGAAGGCGCGGGAAAAATCCTGCCGGATGAGCTCGCGCACTTTTTGCGCGCGCAGATAGTAGGCATCGTAATAACCGGAACTCAGCACATACGTGCCCAGGATGATTCGTCGTTTTACTTCCGCGCCGAATCCTTCCGCACGGGTGCGCCCGTACAAATCGTTGGTGTCGCGAGCATTTTCGGCGCGATGTCCGTAACGCACCCCATCAAACCTGGCCAGATTGGCCGACGCCTCGGCCGTGGCTATGATGTAATAGACGGCTACGGCCTGTTCGGTGTGGGGAAGACTGATTTCCACGATTTCTGCGTGAAGCGATTGCAATTGCCGAATGGCGGAGTCGACCGCTCGTTTTACCTGCGGTTCGATTCCTTCGACCATGTATTCTTTGGGCAGACCGATTCGCATCCCGCGAAGATCCTGCCCCAGGGCAGCGGTGTAGTCGGGCATGGGTTGGTCGAGCGAGGTCGTATCCTGCGGGTCATGTCCGGCCAGTGCATTCATGAGCAAGGCGGAGTCGCGGACTGTTTTGGTGAGGGGCCCGACTTGATCGAGGGAGGAAGCGAATGCGACCACGCCGAAACGGGAAACACGTCCGTAGCTCGGTTTAAGTCCGACCACGCCACAGAGTGCGGCAGGCTGGCGAATCGATCCTCCGGTGTCTGTGCCGAGCGCACCGAAGGCTTCATCCGCCGCCACGGCCGCGGCTGAACCTCCGCTCGATCCGCCGGGAACTCGCGTTGGATCCCACGGATTCCGCGTCGTCTTGATCCGCGAATTTTCCGTGGAAGAGCCCATGGCGAATTCGTCCATGTTGGTCTTGCCGAAGGGAATCGCGCCGGCTGCGCGCAACCGGCGAATGACGGTTGCGTCATAAGGTGCCCGGTAGTTTGTCAGAATTTTCGACGCGCACGTACACGGTTGTCCGGCGACATGAATGATGTCCTTCACGGCGATTGGAACGCCACCGAGTGGGAGCGTCACATCCGCACGTTCGGCTTCCTGCGTGGCCGCCGCGTCATCGAACGAGAGATACGCTTCGATTTTTGGGTCGATTGCCGCGATGCGGGAACGCAACGCGGCCAAGACTTCAAGTGGTGAAACCTGCCGGCTCCGGAGAGCCAATTGCAGATCGGCGATATTGAGCGCCGGCAAATCGCCGACGGTCATTCCATCACCTTCGGGACAATGAAAAGGTGATCTCGTTGCCGGGGCGCGTTCTGCAAAGCCTCTTCGGCGGTAAACCAATCGCGCGCCTTATCTTCGCGGAAGACATTGAAAACCGGCACCGCGTGCGTCGAGGTTTCGATCCGTGTGACGTCCACCTCGCTTAACTTTGCTACGTATTGCAAAATATCGGCGAGCTGTTTTTGGAACAGCTCCGTCTCTGCTGCCGTCAGATTCAGACGCGCCAGTTTCGCGACGTCGCCAACATCGAGTTCGGCTGATTCGCTCATTTTAGGATCGATCAGAATTTCTGAAGGTGCGTGACCAGCCAGATAATGGCTGCCGCCAAAGCAATGAACAGGACGACGAAAATAATGCGTCCTTCCCGCCGGTGTTTGCGCAGGGCGGCGGGTCGTCTTCCCCCGCCAACATCGTCACCGTAGCGCTTGTCCTGCACCGTCATGGCCACATCGAGCCGGCTGCGTCCTTCGCTGGCCCGCGTCAGTAATTCCTCCCGTTGCTGGCGAGTTATTTCCTCAGCCACGCGCGGAGCGTCAGCAATCATTTGCTCGAGCTTCTCCATTTTTTTCCGCAGCTCGGACTCCTGCCGGGCCAGGTCCAGTTTGCTGTGATCGAGCGTGGTGGGCGGTTTACTCGAGCGTCGGAACATGAGCAACGATCAAGGCTTGGAAGCCAGCCACATGAAGAGGACCAGGGCGACCACTCCGAAAAGGATGAGGGGCAAAGTGATCGCGAAACCGATTTTGACCCACTGGCTGAAAGAGCGGCCACCCCCATCGATCAAGTCGGAGACATCCGGCGCGGCTTCTGGCAGGGAAATATCGCCATCGGCATGGTCGGACGCCTGTAATCGGCTGCGCTGCTGGCCGAACTCCGTGCGCGCATCATCCACCGTGCTGAGGGCCCGGCTTAGTTCTTTGTGTAAATCAGCAGGATTCCAGCTCTTCGGGTCGATCCCCTCAATCAACTCCAGATGCTGCCCAAAACTTTCCCGGGTCGCGCGTAGCTGCTCCAATTTATGCTGCGTGTCGTATGCTTCGCGCTCAAGAATCACGAGAGAGCGCGTCAGTTTATCGCTCATCTCGGCCCGGCCGCGCTCCACCTCTTCCTGACGGCGGCTTAGCTCCTCCAGTTCGCGTTTCTGTTTCTCGATCTGATCCTGCTGACGCTTCAGTTGAACCAACGCCTCCTGCGCTCTTTGCACCTGGGAATCCAAGTGCTCTGGATCCATCGCGTCCTCGTTCAGTTCGAGCATCTGTTCAATCGGTCGAATTTTTTCTGCCATGATAAATTTTCGCATTCGGCGGGCCGGATACGGGTGGTCTGATCTCCGCTGTGAGCCACATTAAGTACGTGCTCCGAAAATTCCAGATTTTTCCGGCCTGACCTTTATGAAAAAGAGAGGTCAGCGCCCTGGCATCATTTCCAGCAGGAAACCTTTGAAGTATTCCGTCTCCGGAATGGTGGGGAGAACAGGGTGATCGGCGGCTTGTTCGAAGCGCCGAAGTCGTCTGGCCGAGCGTCGGGCATCGACCAGGGCAGCGGCGATTGTTTCCATGAAAACACTCTCGATCACGTGGTGCGAACAGGAAAAAGTGGCCAGTAAGCCGTCTTTCGACAAAAGGTTGAACGCGCGCACATGCAGTTCGCGGTAGCCGCGCAGGGCATCGCGCAAGGTTCCCTTGCTCTTGGCGAAGGAAGGCGGGTCGAGAATAATAAGGTCGTACTGGCTCTCCGCCTTCTCCGCCGCACGCAAGAACTGGAATACATCCTTCTCAATCCACTGCACCGAAAGGGCATTGCGTGTGGCATTGCTTTTCGCAGCGACCATGTTTT
This sequence comes from Chthoniobacterales bacterium, assembly GCA_038230335.1. Classification (GTDB taxonomy): domain Bacteria; phylum Verrucomicrobiota; class Verrucomicrobiia; order Chthoniobacterales; family UBA10450; genus JBBRDU01. The sequence continues at coordinate 264,327 of JBBRNL010000001.1, forward strand.
CTGCACTCGCCTCCACGGCGGTGACTTCGCTCGCACCCCCTTGGGCACAAGCGAGGGCAAAAGCGCCCTGGCTCGTAAAACAATCGAGCACACGCCGGCCCGACGCGGCCTCGGCCACGACGGTGTAGTTGGGCAGCTGATCCAGATAGAGGCCGGTCTTGTGGCCACGGAGTAGGTCGACTTCCAACTGGAGGGACGCGTGCGGGCGCGTCCCGCTAATTTCCACCAGAAGAGGGGCCGACAGCGCGGTGCCGTCCAAAATCCCGGTGCGCATTTCCATGCCTTCCGCTTTGCGAACAGGAGCATCGTTTCGCTCAATGATAGTGACAGGGCCGAGCGCGCTCTTGATCGTTTGAACGATCAAATCCTTCCGCATGTCCATGGCTAACGTGAGGGTTTGCAGGACGACGTGCTCGCCGTAGCGGTCGATGATGACACCGGGCAATCCGTCGCTTTCGCTCCAGACGAGACGACACAGGAGAGGATTGATCTTTCGACGTGAACGATACTCGATCGCCTGGGAAATCCGGCGTGTGAAGAAATCGAGATTGAGGTCTTGTTTACGGCGGGAAAACCGGCGCGCCACGATTTGTGATTTGGAATTATAAATGGCGCTGCCGACGAGGTGATCGCGGCCATCCTTGAGCGAAATCACATCGCCGTCGGAAGGGTTGCCGAAAACTTTAAGAACCTCGCTCGTAAAAACCCAGTCATGGCCATGCAGGATTCGAGCGCGCGGTTTGATGACGATGCCAGCCATGCCGGGCTAAGGTCCCATGTTTAGAGTGTTTGCTCCAGGCTGGCATTTCGCCAAACTCTCTTCATTGCCATGGCTAACAGCGCGCTCTCCTCGATCGATCTGCCAGGCATCCCGAAGCTGCGCAGCGGCAAGGTCCGCGAAGTGTTCGATCTGGGCGAAATGTTGCTCTTCGTCGCGACCGATCGGTTGTCGGCTTTCGACGTCATTCTACCGGATCCGATCCCGGGGAAGGGTGCGGTGCTGAATCAGATTTCGGCCTTCTGGTTTCAACGATTTGCCGATATCGACAACCATTTCATCACGGACGATTTCGACAATTTTCCGGAACGGCTGAGCGGATTCAGGGATCAGTTAGCGGGTCGCTCGATGCTCGTACGGAAGACGGCTCCGCTCCCGGTGGAATGCGTGGTGCGGGGTTATCTGGCCGGTTCAGGTTGGAAGGAATATCAGGAGTCACAGAGCGTCTGCGGCGAAAAACTTCCGTCCGGCTTGCAGCTCGCCTCGCCTTTGCCCGGGTTGATTTTCACGCCGTCGACCAAGAATGATCAAGGTCACGATCTCAACATCACGATGGCTGAATGTCGGCAACTCCTGGGCGACGAGCTGGCTGAAAAAATTCGCTCTCTCAGCCTGAAAGTGTTTCAGGCAGGCTGCGTCCACGCGGCCGGGCGTGGAATTATCCTGGCTGACACGAAGTTCGAGTTTGGGATGATCGATAGACAATTATTGCTGATCGACGAATGCCTCACGCCTGATTCCTCACGCTTCTGGCCAAAGGATCAATACGTCGCAGGCCAAAGCCCTCCCAGTTTCGATAAACAATTTGTGCGCGATTATCTGGAGACGCTGGCGTGGGATAAAACACCGCCGGGTCCAAAGCTGCCCTCAGAGGTGATCGCAAAAACGGCGGCGAAGTATATCGAAGCGTTTGAGAAGATTACCGGGAAGAGCTTGAGGTAGGGCGCTTGACCCAATCGCTCAGGCGGTTCTGTGAACCGCCTTTACCTAGCCAAGTAACGCACTGACGAGGCCCTTCTCTTCTTTCAACTCCGCCACGGATTTATCAATGCGGGCGCGACTGAACTCATTGATCGGCACACCTTGCACGATTTCCCATTTGCCGCCCCGCGATCGAATTGGGAACGAGGAGATCAGCCCTTCCTCCACATTGTAACTTCCGTCCGAACAAACGGCCACGCTATGCCAGTCATCGCCCGGTGTATCTTTGGTCAGGCAGCGGACAGAATCGACGACGGCGTTCGCGGCGGAGCCTGCTGAAGAAAGCCCGCGGGCCTTGATGATGGCCGCCCCGCGCTGTTGCACGGTTGGGATGAACGTTTCCTTTAGCCAGTTTTCATCCGCGATCACTTCGTGGGCCGGACGGCCATCGATCCTGGCATTATAAAAATCAGGGTATTGCGTGGCCGAGTGATTGCCCCAGATGGTCATGTTCGTGACGCGCGTAATTTCCACTCCCGCCTTTTGCGCGAGCTGGGCACGCGCCCGATTCTCGTCCAATCGTGTCATGGCAAACCATCGGTCGCGCGGAATGTCCTTCGCATTATTCATGGCGATCAGGCTATTCGTGTTACAAGGATTCCCGATGACGAGCACGCGCAGATCGTTTGCTGCGTTTTTTTGAATGGCCTGACCTTGTCCGATAAAAATCTTGCCGTTGATCCCGAGCAGGTCGCTCCGTTCCATGCCAGCCTTGCGCGGCACACTGCCGACGAGCAACGACCAATTCGCGTCGCGAAATCCTTCGTTCAGATCAGCCGTGGCCACGATCGAGTGCAGAAGCGGGAAGGCGCAGTCGTGCAATTCCATGACGACGCCTTCGAGCGCCCCCAGCGCTGCCGGGATTTCAATGAGACTGAGGGAGACCGGCTGCTCCGGTCCGAACATCTCGCCCGAGGCGATACGGAAAAGTAGCGAGTAACCAATCTGCCCGGCTGCGCCGGTCACGGCGACTTTGATCGGAGTTGTCATACTAATTCTTTGCCACAGATCAAACGAGATGAAACCGGATTCTCAGCGGAAAGATTTCCCGTGGCATTTTGCGCAAAACCGTTGCACCGAGTTTTGGCATTTGAAGCCAGTTATCTGCCAGAGAGTTGTAGAGGTGCTTGGACCAAACTCCTGTCTTAATAAACGGGGCGGTTGGCCAACCGCCTCTACAACGCCTTCGTTCTTTAAGACGTTGCTCTTTTCAAATGCGTCCGCTTGTTTCGAGCAGGCGCTTAATCAATTTGATTCGGCTCCGCACGTTTCGGCTGGAGCGTAATCCGGCCACACTCATGCGCATGCGGCGAGACCAGTTCGTGTCCGCAGCAGTTCCAGGGACATTGAAGCGATCGCGCTGCGCCAGCAGGTCCGTCATCATGACCACGGCGATCCAGGCGTTGCACCGGAAGAGCGCCTCCATCATGGCCGGATAAAATTCCCTGTCGAAATCCGTCTGCCCGTTCAACCCGGCGAAGTTCGCGAATTCCGCCATTCGGTACACGTCCTGGCGGGCCTGATCGGAGGTTGGTGTGGCCTGCTCGAATGCGTCCTGCCACAACGCGCGCACCGGTTTGTGATCGTGTGTCGCGTAAGTTGCAACGGAGAGCGAATCGTATTCCGAACCGGGGGTGAGCCGTCCGTGCCGGACTTCCCATTGCGGGATCTTGAATCCGGCGATTCCAAGCGAGTGCAGGCTCGGCCTGACATAATCGGGAACGGTTCCCAAATCTTCGCCGACCAACCGGGTGGCGCCGCATTCCTGCAGGATTGATCTCAGGTAATCTTCGCCTTCGCGCCGATTTGCCTCTGCATTGTCCCAATGGGTGTCATCGCGAGGAGTGAAGTGGGGTCCGTGGCCTCCGGTCCGTTCCAGCATCTGATTCCATTCCAGAGATAGAAATTCCTGGTTGTCCTTGGGCCGCCAGGGGAACGTGTAAATGCGGTAAAAACCGAGGACGTGATCAATCCGAAACACGTGAAAGACGCGACTCACTCCGCCCACCCGGCGGCGCCACCACGCGAAATTATTTGAGCGCATCGCGTCCCAGCGATAGATCGGTATCCCCCAGTTCTGTCCCCACTTTTGCGTAAATGCGTCGTCTTTGAAGTAGGGTTCGGGCGGCGCTCCGCCGGACCAGTCCAGCATGAACTCGCCCGGCTGCGCGAACACATCGGCGCTATAATAACTGACGCCGTAGGGGACATCGCCCATGAGCGCGATCCCGCGTTCCTCCGCGTAGGATTTGACGCTGCGCCATTGCCGATGCGCGATCCACTGCACGTAGGCGAAAAACAATCGGCGATTCTCAAGGCGCGTAGTCCGGTCCGAGCGCAAGCCTGCCAGCCAGGTGCGAGCACTTTCGATCGAGCGATATTCCAGCGCCCACTGATCCCATGCTTCGCTCCCCCGGTTCTCCTCCATCAGAACCCGGAAGAGCGTGTAGTCTTCCATCCAACTCCGTTCCTCTTCCCGAAACGCGGCAAAATTTGCGCGGCGCTCATCAGAAGCGCTTATTAAAAAATGAGCGAACGCCTTTTCCAGTAAATGGCGCTTCAACTCTTTGACGCGCGCGTATTTCACCGGACCGCGTCGTAGTCGTTCCAAGTTTGCCTCGGCCGTGAGCGAATCGAAATCTTCGCTGCTCAGATCTTCCGGCGAGCCGGGGGCGAGATGAAGAGTGGTCGGCTCGATCGCCATCGCGCTGATCGCGTTGTAAGGGCTGTTGTCTCCGCCTGTTTCATTAATCGGCAACAACTGCACAAGGTGGAATCCACTCTCTTTCGACCAATCAATGAAGTCGCGCAGTGCGCCGACGTCGCCAATGCCGAGATCATCTTCCCGGCGCAGCGCAAACAGAGGAATCAATACTCCCGCGATTCTCTTTTCCGAAGACAGCTCCATTCAATTTCCTTTCGTCGCAGACCAAGAGGTTTTAGCCACAGATAAACACAGATCGACACAGATTCAGAAGATGAAGCGCCTGAATTCAACTTTGGAGCGACCGAAGTTAATCAGCAGGCCAACTTCCATTCCGGTCGACGTAAATCTGTGTTCATCTGTGGTAAAAAAATCAGCCTCTTCGAACCTGCCAGTCTTCCATGAGAGCGTTTGGAATCTCTTTGAGGAACCGGGAAGGGCGTTGGAAGACATCGCCATAACCGGCGTTCAGCCTCATGTGTGGATAGGAGAGATAAAGCTCATCGCGCGCGCGGGTCACTGCCACATAGAAGAGTCGCCGCTCTTCCTCGAGTGCTTCACGCGTGTCGAGTGAGCGGCTGCTCGGAAACATCCCGTCCGTCAGCCAGATGACAAAGACGGTATGAAATTCCAATCCCTTGGCCTGATGCACACTGGACAGATTGACCGCTTCTTTGTCGGCCGTCTGGTTCGGCGCGGCTTCCGCGTCGACGTTGCTGATCAAGGCCAGCTGCGACAAGAACTCCTGCACATCCTTGAACTGTCGCGCGAAGGCGGCGAGCTGACTCAAATCCTCTTTTCGTAATTCATAATTGGTGAAGTTGACCTTCGCGTAGTCATCGTAAACCGCCTCCACGATGGAAGTGATCATCTCGGATGGAGGATTCGGCCGGCCACCCGGTGCAATCTCATCGACCGTGTGGACGAGTTGCTCCCAGGATTTTTTCGATTTTGCACCGACCGCCATGGGCAATAACCGCTCGCTCCACGAGGAGGGGTCGCCTTGCTCGGTTAATGCCTTGTCCCAACCGTTCCAAAGATTGTCGGCGCTCCGGTTACCGATCCCGGGCAGTAACTTGACCATGCGCTTGAAGGCCACTTCATCGCGCGGGTTGGCCACGATGCGGACGAAAGCGATCACGTCTTTAATGTGCGCCTGTTCGAAAAATCGGATGCCGCTCGTGATTTGATATGGGATGCCGCGGCGCGACAACTCCAGCTGCAACTCGATCGCGTGATAATGCGCACGATAGAGCACCGCGATATCGCTTAGGTCGACGTCTTCATCGCGCAGTTCGAGAATTCGTTGCGCCACGAACTGGGCCTGCTCACTGCCGTCATTCAGCGCGACCACGGCCGGCCGGAAAGACTTTGATTCGCGCGTCGGTGTAAGGCTCTTGCGAAACTGGTCTACATTCGCGGAGATGGCTGCATTGGCCACCTGCAGAATCTCCGGCACGCTCCGATAGTTCATCTCGATCTTGAAGACTTGCGCGGTCGGATAGCGCTTGGGGAAGTCGAGAATGTTTTGAAAGTTGGCCCCGCGCCACGAATAGATCGACTGCGCGTCGTCGCCCACGACCATCACGTTCTTGTGATCCCGCGCGAGCGTGTCGATCAGGTCGGCCTGGATCTTGTTCGTATCCTGGTATTCGTCGACGAGGATGAACTGAAACTGCCGCCGATAAAACGCCCCGATCTCCTCATTGTGCGTGAGCATGCGCAGCGTTTTCTCGAGCAGATCGTCGAAATCCATCGAGTTAGTCGCTTTCTTCTTCTTTTCGTAACGCGTGTGGACGTCTTTGATTTTGTCGAGCAAGGGGAGGAAATACGGAAACTTTTCGGCGAGGAGTTGCTCCATGGGTCGCTCCGTGTTGATGGCGAAGCTGAAGATTTCCGCGAGCACGTCGCCTTTGGGAAACCGGATTTCTTTCGGGTCGATCCCGGCGTTGGATACCACCGTGTTGATGAGGTCCTTTTGATCCTCCCGATCCATGATGGAAAAACCGCTGGTGTAACCAAGGGCGCTGCCATGTCGGCGCAGCATGCGGTTTCCAATCGAATGGAAGGTGCCTCCCCACAGGCCGCTCGCATCGGTGGGCAGGAGGTTGGCCACGCGGTCCAGCATCTGCCGGGCTGCTTTATTCGTGAACGTGAGCAGCAGGATATTGCGCGGATCGATCCCGTTCTCGAGGAGATAGGCGACGCGGTAAGTGAGGGTGCGCGTCTTCCCGCTGCCCGCGCCGGCGATGACCAGAAGCGGTCCGGGCGACGCCGTCACGGCCGCATACTGCTGCTCATTCAGCTCAGCCGCATAATCGATGTGGATCGATCCTGAGCCTGGGGCGCGTTGCAGCGTGTACTCGCGGGACATGGAGCGTTACGCTGCTGTGGCACGAACCTCTCTTCAATGGAAATTGTGAGATATACGCGGGTTATCTGCTTGTCATCCTGAACCAACGGAGACGGCGAAGGATCTCACCCATTCAGACGGCGTTACGCTATGTACGTAGTGTGATCGACGGAGCGCATTGAGGTCAGTATTCCGCCCAGTTTTGATCCCATCGCTCGGGATGACAAGATTTCACACAGGGCGTCCTACCGCACTGTCACAGTGCACGAGCCCGACCGTCCATGATCATCGAGGGCAGTCAATTCATAGCGACCGTGGGCTGGTTTCCATGAGACGACATCCGTGGCCTTGGACTTCCCGATAAAGCTCTTGTCCGCGAACCAGTAGATCTCGCGCACGTCCCCATCGGTTTTGGCACGCAAAGGGATCGTGTTCTCGGAACGCTCGCTCAGGAATGCGATCTCGCGCTTTTCGCCACTGGCCGGCGCGATGATGTGCGGTGGTTGTCCACTTCTTCCGAGCAGATCGGTGGCGGTACCGGGTAGGAAAGGCGGCGGCGATCGGCGCGGCACGCCGGCTCGATCGAACAGCGCGAGCAAGTCGCTGGGCCAGAATTCGAAGACTTCGCGATGCAGTTCACGCGTCCCATCATCGAGCGGAACCCGCAGCCCAGTGCCCGTATCGACCAGCACCTCACGATGCACTTCACATGTTTTGATGGGAGAGACGCCCGGAACGAACCATCCCTCGATGCGTTGCATGCACCATGGTTCAGGCAATTGGCCAGACACCGCGCAAAACTCCACGCGTTTGAGGTTGGCCCCGGCCGGGGGGAGGTGTGGGTGACTCGGCTCGGGCCAGCTCGATCTCAAACTGTCGATGATCTGAAAGAGGAGGGGCGCTGCGGCCGTTCTTCCCACAAAAGTATTATTGGGGCGTCCATCAAAATTTCCGATCCAGACCGCGAGGACATAGTGATCAAAGATGGCCAACGACCAGGCGTCATGAAAACCGTGGGAGGTTCCCGTTTTCCAAAAGACGGGGGCGGCGTGGGTGGCGTCCGCGCAATTCAGCTCGGGTCTCGGAACATTAGCCAGCATCTCAAGAGTTAGGAAGCATGCTTCCCGTGAAAGAATGCGGCGGCCTTTTAGCACCACGGGATCCTGTGCAGTCCGGCGTAACGGGCGCAGTTCACCTTCCGCCGCGAGAGCGGCATAAAGCCGGACCAAATCTTCCATCGAAACTTCCGCTCCACCTAACGGCAGCGCCAATCCATAAAATGATTCGGGGCGCGGCAGGCGCACTTCGCTCTTTTTCAGGAATTCGTAGAGCGTGGGATGCGAAAGGCCCGCCGTCAGCGCCACGGCTGGGACATTCCGGCTTCGGGCGAGCGCATCGGCGGCGCGGATCGGTCCGAGAAACTCGCGGTCGAAATTCTCCGGATTGTAATCGCCGAAACTGTGCGGCGCATCCGCCAGGATGGAGAAGGGGTGAATCAGTCCCTGCTCGAGCGCAAGCGCGTAAACAAAGGGCTTGAGCGTGGAACCGGGCGAGCGCGGACTGCGCGTGCCGTCCACCTGGCCGTTGATCCGCGTGCTCGAGAAATCGGCTGAGCCGATCTGGGCCAGAATATCCATGGTGCGCGTGTCAACGAGCATGACGGCGGCATTCTCGATCCCGCGCGCGCGATTCGTGGCCATGTAATCAGTGACGCGTCGCTCGATTTGCGTCTGCTTTTCCAGGTCGAGCGTTGTCGTGATCGGGCTCTGGCATTTTGATGTTTCCAACACCCGCTGCACGAAATGTGGGGCGAGCATCTTTGATTCAACACTGGCACGCGCCTCAAAGGAACGGGGCGACAACTCCGAGTCGGTCGCGCGCCCGGAGCGCTCGTACCAATTGTTTTGCGCGAGCGCGACGGAGCGATTGGTGGAATTTGTGCTGAGCGCTCGCCGCGTCGGGCTTTGTGGGATAACGCTGAGCGCGACCGCTTCGGGCCCGGTCAGGTGCGCGGGTGTTTTGTCGAAATAGATCTGCGTAGCGGCACCGATCCCTTCGATATTTCGCCCGTAGGGGGCCAGATTGAGATAAGCCTCGAGGATTTGGGATTTTGAATAATGCCGTTCCAGTTCGATGGCCCGGACAATCTGCATCAATTTCCCCGCCCCCGTCCGAGTGCGGAGGTGAAACCGGAGCCGAGCCAGTTGCATGGTGACGGTCGATCCGCCGGTGCGCGCGCCGGCGCGACTGGTCAGAGTGTAAAGAGAGCGCGCCAGCGCCACCGGATTAACGCCCGGGTGCCGCGCGTAATACTTGTCCTCGTACTGTAGAGTTGCGTCGACGAACTCCGATGAAATGTTCGGCAACGGCGTCCAAATTCTAAACTTCTGATCGGTCGTGAGAGTGACACGGAGCAGATTTCCATTCCGGTCGCGAACGCACTGCGAGAAAGGAACGCCATCCAGTAGCGGGGGCTTGGGCAGCGCGAGCCAGATGATGAAGATCGCGCCGCCCAAAAGCGTGATCGCAGCGAGGCGCGCCTTGGAACGCCGCGCTCTCTTGCTTGTCATCCCGATCCCGCAAAGACGGGAGAGGGACTTCCCCCACGGAGCTTGGGTCACACTGGGAAAATTGCGTGATCCAAGCTCGTAGGTGGGATCCTTCGCCGTCTGCGCTGGCTCAGGATGACAATCTGTGGGGTCGGGCGTCTTCACGTAGTCGGTCCATTCAAATCACTGCGTTACTGTGATGTGACCACCGACGCCACGGCCTTTGACCTTGCGATCGTACATGGACTCGGCGAACACCGGCGGGACAACGAATTCGCCGCGATTACAGGATTTGATCTGATAATCGATTTCGAGTGCGGAAGCGGGTACGGTCGCGAAGAAGACGGCGCGGTCTTCGCGCAAATCAACGTAATCGACGCCGTGGATGGTGGATGCTCCGGGATGCAGGGAAGAGTCCACGACCTCGAATCCGCCAGGGAGCAGATCAACAATAGCCACGTTGCTGAGAGGCTTGGAGGCGAGGCTGCGGATGTGCAGGCGCACATGCATAGGTTCACCGAGCCGGGTTGTGGCGGTCGGATGATTGTCCTTCCCTAACAACTCCCGATAAACCTCGATCCCGCTTGCGACCGGCTGGCTCGGAACCTGCCGGTCGAATCCCGCCTCGATCACCTGCAAGAACGCACCTGATCCTGCGATCGGCGAAGTGCCGCGAAACCGCAACGCTCTGGCCGCGTCGGAAAATTTTTGACGTTGCAATAATTTCACTCCGCTGGCCAGCCGCGTTTCAGTTTTGTCGGCCCGAACTTCCGCGATGGTCAGTTCCGGAAGATTTTGGGCCACGGAATTGGAGTACGCCTTGAGCGCACGCACGGCGTAGGCCGCGGAGAGGGTGTTGAACTCTCCGTCGCCGATCGGACGAAGCACGTTCTGAAGGTCGTCCGCGGAAATCTTTTTCAATCGCGCCGGAAATTCGCGGGAGAGCACGGCGATGTATTCAGAATCGCTACCGAGTGGCTGACAGAAGTCGTTCCATTCCCGCGATGCGGTTGCGCCCATCTTGTATTGCACGATCAACTTTTCGGCGTCGCCATCCTTGTGCAGCAGATGCAAAGCGCCCGCCAGGTAGACACCGGTCACATCCCTGGGCCATGTGTCCGGCCCATGTTTGTCGAGATAGTCGCGCAAATTGAGGATGTAGTTGGTCGTGATGACACCATTCCGCGTCAGCACGTAGATGGCGTAGGCGACGGTTCGCGCATCGCTCAGGCTGCCCGGTTCGTGCGCCACCATCTTTTGTAAGTAGAGCAGACCACTCGCGAACATTTCCGGCGGCGGCGCAAGGCGCGCGGCCTTGGCTTCGCTGAGAAAATCCATCACGTAAACGGAGACAAAGCTGATGTGCTCGCCCGTTTCAGGGGCCCAGTAGCCGAACATCCCCTGATCGTTTTGGCGGCGGCGCAAGACGCCATACGTGTATTCCAGCTGCTTGTTGATCTCGGCGCGACTCAAACCAAAGTCTGCTTCGTCGACCAGGAGGAGTCGGCAGAGCGCGCCGCTCGTGATCTGCTCGCTGCAGCCGTGCGGAAAACCTTTGAGATAGGCATCGAGACCGTGCGCCAGGCCAAGCGGGACGCTCGAGACCGCCGCATTCAAACTTCGGAATTCCGAATACATGGTTCGCGTGATCGGGATTTCAGTGGTGCCTTTTCTAAAATTTCCGCTACGCACGTCTGTCATGAAGGGAACGGGGGGCCGCACGCTCAGGGTGGCGCGTCGCCGCGTCTCGGTCCCTGTGTGGGCCGCGACCAGCCTGATTTCGGCGGCGCCCAAGCGGTCATTGACGCGGAATCGCAACGTGGCGCTCTGCTCGCGTCCTTCACTGATGCGCATTTTTTGAGAAGTTGGGCCGACGACCGAGAGGTGCTCGCTGGATTCGGCCCGGAGTTCGACTTCCGCGTCGGGTCCGGAGCCCTCCATATTGTTCGCCACGGTGACGCCCGCTTCGAATTGATCACCCGGACCGACCAGCACGGGGACGCTTGGCGTGATGATGAACGGTCCGCGAATGAGCGCGCTGCGTTCCGCCGAGCCAGTCCCGGTGGTGGACACGACGACCGCCATGATCTTGAGCGTGCCATCGAAGAAGTCGGGCACGTTGTAAACGACCTCGCGGGTGTTTGCGTCGGCGTCGAGAACACCCGACCAGAACACAACCGGCTTGTCCGTGACTCGCTTAAACGGATTCAATCGTTGGTTGTCGCCCCCGCCGCCGAAGGCTGAAACCTGTCGAAGGAGTGAAAACTCCGGAATGATCTGATCCACAATCTGGGCGGTTTGTACGGCCAGTGCGCATTTGCGGAAGAAGAAGCCGAGCGGATCCGGCGTCTTGTAATCCGTCACCTGCAGGATTCCCTGGTCGACGGCAAAGATCACAATCTGGCCGGGCCGATCTGTCTTGTAGCGGATGTGCAATGGCTCTCCCGGCTTCGACTTTTCCGCCGTTTCGAGATTGATGGTGAGGCGCCGTTTCTCCTTGTTGGCGGTAAAATGAACCACTCCATAACTCAGCGGACTGACGAAGATCTCCTTCGAATCGAGCGCGCGAACAAAAGAGACATTAATGTAGCCGCTGCCTTCGAATCCTTCCGGGACACGAATGTGCTGAACGCTGCTCGCCGTATTCGCCTGAAACCATTGGTGCGCGTAAACCTTGTCACGCTCGATCGTAATGAGTCCGCTGCCGGCGTAGGGCGCGGTGATGCTGATGGCGATATCGTCGCCCGTATTGTACTGCGCGCGGTCGAGCTTGACCTCGAGTTCGGCATTTTTTTCGAGCGACCGTGCGACCGTGCCGTGGCCGACCACGCAGAATTGAATTTTGCTGAGCCGGCGATTCTGGTCGTCCCGTAATTCAAACACATAAGTGCCGGGCTCGGACGTCGGCAATTCGTAGTGCAGTCCATTGGCCGAGACCGCGATCTTTTCCGATTTGGCTACGTGTTCCTTCAGAACCGATTCGAATCCGTAATTGCCATTCTCCTGTTTCGTAAGAACGGACACATATTCCTGCGCAATGATATTCATCGTGATGTTTTCCACCGCGATTCGATTGAGCCGGGGATCCAGTGCCACGAGGTCGAGCGCGCGCGGCTTGTTCATTTCAACGTAGCGCAGGTCACCGGAGGGTTTGCACCCGATGACATAAGGCAGCGCTGAAACGAGGGCGCTGGCATCGCCCGTCACACTGCGGCCGCCGTCCGCTTCGAAGCCCTCCGTGATAAGGCTGAGCGCGTAGGTCGCGTCGGCGAAACGTTCCAGCTGCAGGTCGAACTCCGTGCTGCCATTATCATCGGTCTTTTTTTCCCCGAGATCGATGGACTGCTCTTTGTGCTCCTTCTTGTCGTCCAGAAGCGAGTCGTAAAAAACAAAGTCGCGAAACTCCGGGAAAGAGAACGCGGTGGGGGCCAGCTCGATTCGGCCGGTGATGCGCCGAGCGGTCGCGGGTGTGCCGTATAGGTTAGCCAGGACGACCGTTCCATGCACTTCCTTGGGATCGATCCAGCCGTGCAGTACACTCTTGGAAAGACGGGTTTCAATCTTCATCCGATCGGGCAGGAATTCCTTGACCTGCACGGAGGCGGACCCGAGGAGGGTGGTGCGCTTGCTATTTTTGATCAGGTAAACGTTGACCGCGTAAAGACCGGTCGGTGATTCGTTCGCTGTTTGATACGTCAACTCAGTAAAGCCCGTCTCCGGCAGAGTCATTTTTTTCGTCTGCACACGAAGACCGCGCGCGTCCATGACCTCCGTTTCCACGGGCAGACCCTTGAGGTTGCCGTGCCAGTTCCGCTGTTTCACGACGAGGCCGGCGTGAATTTCATCGCCGGGCCGGTAAACACCGCGCTCGGTAAAAACGAACGCGTCCAGACTTTCCGGCAACACGCTGTCGATGCCTTCTACGTCGAACCGGGAAAAGTTCAGGATGCGATCTTCTCGCGCATAGGGAATGAATGAAACGTCGTCGCCTTTGCGGGCCACGAATGCGACCGGCGTTTTCTCCCGCACCTCTTTCGCGACCGGAGCGAAGGAGCAATGTCCATCAGAATCCGTTTGAGCGGTCTGTAGAGCGACTCCGTTTTTGCCCAGGATGTCGACGGTCGCGCCGGCCAGGGGCTTTTGGTCTTTGATCGAAAGGAGAAAGACCTCTTCGCTATTGTCCGCTCCCTTTTTTGTGACGATCCCAATGTCAGTGATCAGGAGGAACCGCCGATCCTTGATCGTTTTGAGGGCCTTTTTTTTGACCGGATCCCAGCCGCGCGCCGTTAGGAAAAAGAGGCCGCGTTCGCTGCCGCCATCGGACGGTTTGCGCAGGTGCTCGGCAAAATCGAATGCGGAGTAGTTTGCCTTCCACGTGTTCTCCATCGCGATCGACTGCTGCTGCACCGCGATGCGCGAGATATTTTCCTGGTTGAAGAACTGTGGCACTTGAAATTCCGGAGACTGGAAGCGCCCTTCTGTCTGGCTGACCAAATGGTTGATCTGAGTGGTGGCGACGCGCGCAATTTCGTATTCGATGGCGCCCAGTCCGCGCGATCGGACCGATATCTTGCGTTCCCCACTGAGGGCGAGTAATCCCCCATCGCCTTCAATCTGAACCTCTCGTGGCAGCACCGGAACGGACACGACCGCGTTGTAATCGTCGGCCAGCGGATAATCGCCCGGGGCGCGAATTCCCTTGCGGACTCGCACGTAGAGTTCGCCATCGGTCTCGACGCGGATGCGGAAAGCGTGCTGATGATCCTGTGATTTTTCCGTTGGCAGCGCGGTAAATTCGACACGTTTCGCCTGGGCCAGGATCTCATCCGTGACGTCCACCGGGCTTTGCCATTTTTCCGTCTCTCGCAGCGTCGACTGACCGTCGTTTGATTCGTCTGACGACTCTTCTTCGTCACTGCCCGCGTCGTTTTGTACGGTCCCGGCCGCGCTCTCATCGGCTTCGTCGCCTGTTTCTGAATCGTCGGCCGGCTTCGCCTCGGCTTTCCGCTTCGGCAATAGTCTGATTTCGACCGCTTTGGCTAACTCACGGGTGTTGATATCGGCCGTGGTATTAAGAATGAAGACCTGCTCCGGTTCGCCGCTCTTGCTTCGCGCGATGATTCCGTCGCTCGATTCGATGCGAAACATAGTACCGACCGAAGGGATCCGTATTTTTTGCTCGGCGTCTGTCTGCGTGATCGCTCCGCCCTGCGCGGTGCGGACTCCTTTGCCCAGCAGAACTTTCAGGAAATCTTCTTTCTCCGGCAAAGCGACCGCTGAACTGCGCAGGAAGGCCAGGCGATGATGCAATCCATAGGTGATGGTGAAATGCGGTGCGGGGTCGTTTGCCGGGAAAAGGCTCGACCCTCCCAGCATGGCGAGTTGAACATGGCGCTCCAACTGCCCCGGGTCGACGCTGTGGGTCAGTTCGAAGGTCGCCGTAATCTGCCGTTGCGTCGGGTTGGTGGGATCCTGGTAAAATTTCAGATCTTTGATCGTGATCGACAAGGAAGGCGTCTGCGCCTCATAGGTGAGGCGTTCCATCAAAACGTGGCGCGGAAAAAACGTCCGCTCAAAAACGATGCGGAGCTTCTTCTCGGCCGGCCAATCTTCCGTCGGCTGAAAGACGAGATGTTGATCATCCGACCAATGCCACGTGCCAGCCACGGCCGGCTCGAGATGCACGCCGATTAAGGAAGGCTTGTGCAGATCTTCGAGGGCCGCGGCCGATTCACTAAAGGAGATATTGAGGGGC
Source organism: Chthoniobacterales bacterium (assembly GCA_038230335.1). Taxonomy (GTDB): domain Bacteria; phylum Verrucomicrobiota; class Verrucomicrobiia; order Chthoniobacterales; family UBA10450; genus JBBRDU01. The sequence continues at coordinate 279,447 of JBBRNL010000001.1, forward strand.
GGGAACTTCATATCCTTTTCCAGTTTTGTGAGCGGGATTGGAGCGACCAAAGCGGTGACGCGATGTGGCTGGGGCAGGTGCTGATACCAATGCCAGCCCCAGACACCGCCGCCGGACAGGACCAAAGCGCCCAACAGCAGGCCGAACGTGAGGCGGGGCCGCGCCCGGTAGAAACGAGCGACCACGTGACCTGCGCGAGCCAACCAATGCGGCGGGTTCCAGCTGACGCGGCCGAAGATTGAGGAAGAGATTCCGGCCAGGCCGCGCCCGCACCCGGCGAACACATTCCGACTTTTGCCGCCCAATTTCGCGAAGAGCTGTTTCATGGCTGGAATACGGCAGGGTTGATCGAATCTTTCAGGGATTCGGAACAATCTTTGCCTCCCGTGGCGACAACGGGTAAAAAGCAGGCGAATGAGAACTTCCGGCTTAGCGGCAACGCGGCGCAGTCTGGTCGACCGGCTGCAAAACTGGGAAGACCAGAAGCATTGGCAGGAATTTTTCGATACCTACTGGAAGCTGATCTTTTCAGCGGCCCGAAAATCCGGCCTAACCGAGATAGAAGCGCAGGAAGTGGTGCAGGAAACCGTGATCACGGTGGCGAAGAAGGTCGGCAAATTGCAATACGATCCGGCCCGCGGTTCTTTCAAGGGTTGGTTATTGCACATCACGCGCTGGCGCATAGCCGATCAATTTCGCAAGCGCCGACCGGGCGACAGTCACCGTCGCTTATCGGATGACACGCGGATGACGGCCACGATTGAGCGCGTGCCGGACACGGAGGCGGCCGACCTGGATGCGTTCTGGGAAAGGGAGTGGCAGGAAAATTTGCTGGCCGCGGCCATGCAGCGCGCCAAAAAGAAAGTGGATGCGAAGCAGTTCCAAATTTTCGACTGCTACGTGCGAAAAGAATGGCCGGCCCAGAAGGTCGCGACGGAACTGGGGGTCAATGTGGGACAGGTGTATCTGGCGCGTCATCGCGTGACGGCTGTGTTAAAGAAAGAGATTAGAGCGTTAGAGAAGTTGGGGTAGGGGACGTAACTGGCTCGAGTATCGATAGACGTGCGAATTGTGGATTACCCAGTTCAACGTGGTTACGCCGTTTGAATCGGTGGGATCCCTCAGCGTCTTCGCTGCTTCGGGGATGACAAAGCGCTGGGCAAGCGGAGTTGGTAGGGACGGCGCGCTGCGCCGTCCCCTACCAAGCAAGATTGCCTCCGGGCGTGCGCTTGTGTAAAATCATGCGCATTCCTGACGAAGTGAAAGATTTTCCGCCGGAAGTGTCCGCTTCCGCGCATATCCCATTGATTCCCGATCACGAGGTCTTGCGCGTGATTGGTCGTGGTGCTTACGGCGAAATCTGGCTGGCCCGGGGTCTGACGGGCGCGCTACGCGCGGTCAAAGTGGTGCATCGCACGACCTTCGAAAGCGAGCGCGCTTTCCAGAGGGAGTTTCAAGGGATGTCGAGCTTTGAGCCGATTTCGCGCGCCCACACCGGATTTGTCGACATCCTGCACGTGGGCCGAACGAACGAGTACATGTATTACATTATGGAACTGGCCGACGATCATGCGGCCGGACGTAAAATCGACATCATTACCTACGTTCCGCGGACGTTAAAAACGGATGTCGACCGGCACCGGAGGCTTTCCGCCGCGGACTCCATTCAACTCGGCATTTCCCTGACGCAAGCCTTGCAAGCGTTGCACGATCACGAACTGACTCATCGCGATATCAAGCCGTCGAACATCATCTTCATCGACGGAGTGCCGAAGCTTGCTGATATCGGGTTGGTCGCCGCGACCGGGCAGCGATCTTTTGTCGGAACGGAAGGATATGTACCGCCGGAAGGACCGGGCACAGCGCAGGCGGACATCTTTAGTCTTGGAAAAGTTCTCTATGAAGTGAGTACGGGCAAAGATCGTCTCGATTTTCCCGAGCTCGATTCGCAACTGACGGGACGATCGGACAAGCAGGAGTTGATGCGCTTGAATGAAGTGCTGATCAACGCCTGTGCGGGCGACGCGCGAAAACGGTATCCGTCGGCCGCGGCCATGCACACGGATCTTTGCCGCCTCGCGGCCGGCCAGACTCCGAGGCGGAAAAGACATGTTGGTCGATGGCTCATCGTGGCCGCCGCCATCGCCTTGGTCACGGTCAGCGCTGCGGTGCTCTGGCGGATTTATGCACCGTTGGCGACGGTGGCCGAGCTCCACTTGCACACAACCATTCGGACGGAGCCGCCCGGCGCGCTCGTTCTTCTCGGAGATCACGCTAACAAAAGTCCGGCAACTTTTGCGGACCTGGAACCGCGCAAATACAACGTGCGCATTATGAGTCCGGGCTACGATCCGGTGGAGAGTTTTCTCGACCTGAGAGGACGTAACATTACAGATTTGCCAACCTTTCAATTGGTGAGAGGCCGGGGCTCGATCGAGATTCTGTCGCAGCCACCGGATGCGCAATACACGCTGCGCAGCGAAGACGGAAAAGTTTCCCGAACCGGGACTTTGCCCTCGAAAATTTCCGATGTACCGACCGGTAAGTATTCGTTAGTCGCGCGACGCGGCGATTGGGAAATAACGGATGCGGTGGAGATTGTTCGCGGGGAAATGGCGCACAAGTCATTCGTTTTTGCGACTGCATCACTGAATGTGACGAGCGATCCGTCCGGTGCGGACATCACGGTGGACGGCAGCGCACGCGGTCATACACCGTTACGAATCGATCTTCCGGCCCGGCTGCACGAATTGGTTGCGCACCTGAACGGCTGGCCGGATGAACGGCAGCCGGTTGTGCTGAAGGCGCAGGGAGAGAATGCGGTGCAGTTCGTCTTCGCCAATGGCAGTGTCAAAATCACGAGTGCTCCGGGTGGGGCGAAGGTGGTGGCAGCCGGACGCGAACTCGGCCAAACGCCGCTCGTCATCGAGGAAGTGAAACCTGGCGCAGTCACCTACGAGTTGCGTCTCCCCGGATATAAATCGACGTCGATTACCGGACAGGTCGATCCGCAGCAACAGGCTTTTCTGGCCGCGCGCCTCGAGAAAAGCCTCAGCCCGGAACCCGGCCAACCGTGGACCAACTCGCTCGGAATGAAATTCGTGCCTTTGGGAAACATCCAAATCTCGGTTTGGGAAACGCGCGTACAGGATTACGACGCTTTTTGCACCGCCACCGCGCGCCATCGCGATGTACCCGATTTTGCTCAGGGTCCCACCCATCCGGTCGTAAAAGTGAACTGGTCTGACGCAGTCGCGTTTTGCAAATGGCTTACGGATAAGGAACGCGATGAAAATGTCCTGGAGACGCGACAGTCTTATCGCCTTCCGACGGACGCCGAATGGAGCGCGGCGGTTGGCCTTCGGAATGAAGGGGGCAGCACACCGGAGGCGCGCGACGGCAAGATTCGAAATGAATTCCCGTGGGGTAAGCAATGGCCTCCACCGGCCGGCGCTGGCAATTACGCGGACAAAGGGGCGCAACGTGCGCGCGGCGGCGTGATCGACAATTATGCCGATGGCTTTGCGCAGACCGCGGCCGCCGGCAGCTTCAAGGCTAACGCGCTCGGCCTTTTTGATTTGGGCGGCAACGTCTGGGAATGGTGTGCTGAAGGTTACAAAGGCGACAGTGGCGCAGCGGCCGGACGTGACTGGGGGGTGCTGCGCGGCGGATCCTGGGCAACGAACAGTCGAAGCGAGGCGCAGTCTTCCTACCGCAACGTGGTCGATCGCAACGAGCGCGACGTTATCTACGGTTTTCGCTGCGTGCTCGCGCCGCCCAATGAGTAAAGCCGAGCCATCTCCCGCCGATGCAGAAACCTGTTTGCGCTGAATAGTTAGGCATCGCATATTTCTCCGATCGTTAACCAGCCCCATCTGCGAGTGGCCCGTCCGACCGACGACATTAAGGCGCTGCTACCGTTTTATCGCGACGGTCTCGGGCTCGATCTTTTAGCCAGTTTTGAGAATCACGAAGGTTTTGATGGAGTGATGATGGGCGGACATGGGTGGCCTTATCATTTTGAGTTTACTCACAAGCGCGGCCATTTCGCCGGCCGTGCCCCATCGCAGGACAGTCTTATTGTATTCTATCTGCCCGACGAAGTTGTCTGGCGGGCTGCGGTCGAGCGGATGCTTTCACACGGCTTCGCGTCGGTGACGGCGTTCAATTCATATTGGGATAAGCAAGGCAAGACGTTCGAGGATCCGGACGGGTATCGCGTGGTGTTGCAACACGGAGCCTGGTCGGCCTCGGCCTGATCTTTGCTGTTAGGCCAGTACCATGGAGCCAGATCGGCGCATCACCGAACGAATCGCGCAAGAGTACTCTGCGGAGGAGCAACCGGTCGTGACCGAGTTGCTCAAAAGCTACGTCGGGCGGGAGGCTGCGCGGGTGTCCTGGGATATTCTCGTCTTGAGCAAAGGCTGCGTGGCTGACGTGAGACGCTATGTGCACAGTGCGCACGTCGATTATCGCGATGTGTTGTACTGGGCCGAATATTATGAGACGGACCCAAGGTTGCGTGGGCGCGATCCGAAAGCGTTTGTCGATGAGATTCTGGCCAAGTGGGGAGAGCCTGGATCGCGTTAGTTACGAGCATTACAACGACACTGTTTCTTTCTCGCTCACCGAGGAGTGGAATCCGCGCTCGCCGAGCAACGGGAAATTCCGTCTCAAGCGTTTGACTATCTTCAATCCGAACGGCGCAATGGCCCTGCTCCGAATGTGCGCAATGGCTTCATCCACCGAGTCAGTCGCATAAATCAAGTTGAGATCGGCGGGACTAATCATTCCGGCGGTTGCCATCTTGTCGATGAATCCAACGAGTTCACGCCAGTAGTCCAGGCCCATGATGACGATCGGAAAATTTTTGATCTTTCCGGTCTGGATCAACGTGAGGGCCTCAAATAATTCGTCCAGGGTGCCGGCGCCGCCAGGTAATACGACAAAGGCGTAGGAGTATTTGATGAGAAGTGTTTTGCGCACGAAGAAATGGTTCATCGTCACGGAACGGTCGAGGTAAGCATTGTTTTGCTGTTCGTGCGGTAGACGGATACCACAACCGACCGAGCGACCCCCGACTTCCCTGGCCCCGCGATTGGCCGCTTCCATGATGCCGGGGCCACCTCCCGTCATGACCGTGAATCCCAACTGCGCGATGGCCGCGCCCATGCGACGCGCCAGGTCGTAATACGGATTATCCGGTTTGACGCGGGCCGAACCAAACACCGTCACGCAGGGTCCGACAAAATGAAGGGTCCGGAAGCCACGCAGGAAATCCGCCATGACGCGCAAGAGCATGATGAACTCCTCAAAGCGCGAGCGAGGGCCCTCCAGGAAAACCTGATCTGCGCGTTGGGACGAAGCAGTCAGAGGAGACCCAGAAGAATGAGGCCCCTCCACAGGCGAAACGTCGGGCACTTCCATGCCGCGCTTTATGGGTTGGTCGAACCCGGCCGCCTTCGGCCGAGTTCTTCGAGAAGCTCGATCTGAATCTGCTGAATCTCGAAGAGCCGGTTGTATTGCCGACGGAGCAGGTGATCGATTTTTTCGTGCAGATGCCGGATTTCGAGTTCCGCTTTCAAATTGATTTTATAGTCGTTGTCCGCGTGCAGACGATCACGTATGGCGGCGCGGTTCTGGCTCATCATAATGATGGGAGCCTGCAGGGCAGCCAGACACGACAGAATCAGATTCAGCAGAATGAACGGATAAGGATCCCAGGCGCGCGTCATTAGAATGGCGGCATTAATGATAATCCAGACGACGAGGACGGCGCCGAAAGAAATAATGAACTTCCAGCTCCCGCCGAACTCGGCGATGTTGTCCGAGAGCTGTTCGCCGAACGTCAGCTTTCTTTCGAATTCCTTGCTTAAATCGCTCGAGAGAATCTCGTGCTGTCGAAGGCTTTCCACCACTTCTTCGTCGAGGCTGGAGAGTTCGCCAATCTCATCCTGTAGAACCTCCTTCACGTATTCCTTGCGCGCATTTCCCAAGTCCTCGAAACAAATGAACTCTGTTCCCTGGCACTGCGGGTTGCGGTTTTGGATGAAGTTGAGAAGGGAGGGCCGCACCAAATCGGCAATTTGACCGTCATGCGCCGCTTTCGGTTTATGGCAAACGCAGCAGACTGGATCTGGCTTCTTTCCGATCATCGGATGCGGGAGTTAACCTCTGATATGGTCTGTTGTCGATTCCGTCTTGAACGGACGGACAACGATCTACATCTTAAAGGGATGGAAGAAGCCGAAGTCCCCCTGGAGCAATTAAACGAACATATCCAACACAGCGCGGAACATGGCGGCGAATCCTGGCTTTCCTGGGTAGCGTTGAGCACTGCTATCCTGGCGGTTTTCGCCGCCATCGCCGGGTTGCTTTCGGGCAGCCATGCTAACGAAGCAATGATGAGCCAGATCGAAGCGGCCGATCATTGGGCTTTCTACCAGGCCAAGGGGATCAAGGCCTCCGTCCTGGATGCGAAGATGTCTTTGAGCGGAACGAGCAGTGAGCAGGATCACGCCAAAGCGGAGCGTTATCTGGAAGAGCAGACTGAGATTCAAACCGAAGCGAAGAACAAGGAACACGAAGCGAAGCAGAACTTTCATCAACACGAGGTCTTCGCGCGCGCGGTCACCATGTTTCAAATCGCGATTGCCATCGCGGCCATCTCCGCCTTGACCAGAAAACGTCGCTTTTGGTTTGTCAGTTTATGTTTTGGCGCGGTCGGTTCCGTTTTTCTTGTGCTCGGTTTTTTGACTCACTGATTCATGCGTGTCCTGGCGATCGACGCGTCACTCCGAAACACCGGGGTGGCCATTGTAGACGGAAGGAACGGAACCAACCGCGCGGTCTATTATGGCACGATTCATAACAAGGTTGCCTTGCGTTCCTCTTCCTGTCTGGTCGCGATTCGCGATCGGCTGGCTGAATTGATTCACGAACACGAACCAGACAGCTGCGCGCTCGAGTCGGTCATTTATGTGCAGAGTTACAAAACGGCTATTCTTCTCGGTGCTGCCCGGGGCGCGGCCATCCTGGCGGCGGCGGAAAGGGGTCTGCCTGTTTTTGAATATGCTCCCACTCGAATCAAGCAGGCCACGGTCGGACGCGGCGGTGCCGGCAAGGCGCAGGTCGCTTTCATGGTGCGGGCGCTGCTGGGCTTGAGCGAAACGCCAGATCACGACGCGGCGGACGCGCTGGCCATCGGCTTGACCCATCTCCGGGCGCAAGAGGCGTCGCGGCTGGGCGTCCCCGGCGCGAAGCAAATATGAATCGAGAGTTGGACGTGCGGTGGCTCGGGCGCATCGGTTTTGCCGACGCGCTCTCTTTGCAGGAGCAGATTGTCGAGGCCAAACGAAAAGATCCTTCCTCGGCCGACCAATTGCTTCTGCTCGAGCACGACGCGGTCTACACAATCGGTCGCACGCCCGATCGATCCAGCCTGCCCGACGAATCGGAACTGCCGCATCCACTTTTCCCGATCAACCGAGGCGGTCAGGCGACCTACCACGGTCCGGGTCAGCTGGTCGGGTACCCGATCATTGATCTTCGCCAGTGCGGACAGGATTTACACCGCTACCTGCGCTGGATGGAAGACGTGTTGATCGATCTGCTCGATCATCATGGCATCGCGGCCGTCCGGCGCGTAGGCTTGACCGGAGTCTGGGTGCAGAACCGCAAAATCGCATCCATCGGAGTGGGCGTGCGCCAATGGATCAGCATGCATGGATTTGCCTTAAACGTAGGCGGCGACCTTACGCCGTTTTCCCGGATCATCCCCTGCGGAATCGCCGGAGTTGACATGACCTCGATGGAGCGGGAGATGGGCCGGCCAATTTCCGTTGTCGACGTGGCCGCTCAGTTTGAGAAACTGGTGGTGACGCGGCTGGGAGATTTGCGCACGGATCGGGAACTTGCGGCAAACACGCTAGCCAACAAAATATGATCGCACTGGAAGACGGTTTTGCGGATGTCATTGGAAAAGCGCAGCGTGGACTGCGTTTGTCGGATACTGAATTGGCGGAGAAGGCGCGGGTCAGTTCCCAAAAAATCCGGAAACTCAGGGAAGGTGAATTCGACGAACTCGCCTTGTTGCGCATTGCCGGAGTTCTCAACCTGGCGACGCGCGCCCTGTGCGAGTTAGCGCTGGGAGAATGGCGCCCGGAGAAAGTCGAGTTGGAGGGGCTGGCTCAATTCTCGACCCGCTTCCACGATGTTTCGGTGAACTCGTACCTGCTTTCGAGTCGCGGCCGCGAGGCCGTGGCATTCGATTCGGGAGGAGATTGCGCTGCGCTGCTTGGTCTGGCGACGAAACAAGATCTTACGATAAAGTTGATCCTTCTAACTCACGCCCATGCGGACCACGTGGCAGACCTGGCGCAGCTGCGCGAGAAAAGTGGCGCACCGGTCTACGTTTCGTCGCGCGAGCCGGTGCCGGGCGCGGAATTGATCGAGGAAGGAAAAAGTTTCCGGGTCGGAAAATTAAACATCGAAACCCGCCTGACCTGGGGCCACTCAAAAGGGGGAATGACTTATGTGGTTAACGGCTTGTCGCGCCCCGTTGCGGTGGTGGGCGATTCCCTTTTCGCCGGTTCCATGGGCGGTGGCGGCAACTCCTACGAAGATGCGCTTCGAAATAATCTTGAGAAAATTCTGACGCTTCCCGATGAGACTGTTCTTTGTCCCGGTCATGGCCCGATGACGACCGTCGGGGAAGAGAAACTCCACAATCCGTTTTTCGCGGGACAGATTTAAAGACGGTTTACGAACCGCGCGTGTCTCCAGCGCCGCTCTGGATGACCAGCGCGATGAAATGCGGGCAAGGCGGTTGCGTCAGTCGTCAATGCGATCAAACCTAATCCACGGTTTATGAATGTTGCTTTTGTCGGAGTCGGTCGAATGGGTGCGAACATGGCGAGGCGTTTGCATGAGCGCGGGTTTCAAGTCACCGCGGTCTACGATACAAACCGTGCGGTCGCGACTTCGTTGGCTCAGGAAATCGGCGCGGCGGCCACCCAAGATTTGTCGCAGGTGACGGCGAGCGCGGATGTCATCGTCACGGTTGTGCCGGATAACTTGGCCATGCTGCAAATCTTCCGCGGGGATGGCGATAATCTACTGATCAACGCGAGAGGGAAACTCTTCATCAATTGCGCGACGGTTTCTCCGGAGGTGCACGTCGAGGTGGAGAAGGCGGGCCAGTTGGCGGGAGCAGAGACTCTGGAAGCGTGCATGGCCTCGAGCATCACACAGGCGCGGGAAGGTTCCCTCTACTTGATGTGCGGCGGAAAAGAATCCGCCTTTGCCAAGGCCGAGCCGGTTCTGCGGGAGCTCGGAACAACCGTACGCTTTGTGGGAAAGGCGGGCGAAGCGGCAAGGGTAAAAGCTCTGGTTAATCTGGTGATGAATATCAACACGGCCGGGCTGGCTGAAGGCTTGGGCCTGGGGGCGGCCCTCGGTCTGGATCTGACGATGTTACGAGAAGTTTTTTCACAAACGGGAGCAGCGTCGCGCGTGCTCCAAACCGATGGCGAGGACATGCAAAATCGTGAGCACAGTTGCTTTTTTTCCGCAGCGCACGCGGCCAAGGACACCGGCATCGCCCTGGAATTGGCGCGCCACGCCGGTCTTGATTTGCCCCTTGCGCGAGCCACGCGCGAGCAGTTCGACCGCATGATCGCGGAAGGCCTGGGCGAACTCGATAAGTCGGGAGTGGCAGAGCTGACCTTCAAGGGTCGCCATTGAGATCCCGGCGATCGAGTTTAGTGCCGCACGCTATCTAACTTGGCCCGTCCATGGCCGCCAGCCGGTCCGCTTCGGTGGTGTCAGGCGCAGCCTATGTTAACTTGTCGGCCACCCCATGAAAACAATCTGGCGCGTATTTGCCTACTTAAAGCGTTACCCGTTGCTCGCGACGGGTACGCTTTCCTGCGCCATCGCGGGGACCTTAATGGTCATTATTTTTCCGACGGTGACTAAACGCATCATCGATGACGTCGTGCGGGCGCATCATCCCGAGAAGTTGTGGCCGTTGGTCCTGCTCGCGGCAGGTGCTTTTGTCCTGCAGCACGCATTCAACGCTCTGCGCATTCTGTTGAACAATACTTTCGAACAAAAAGTCATTTTTGACCTGCGCAGCGATCTCTACTCCCACATCCAGCTCCTGCCGCTGAAGTGGTTCGATAATCGTGCCACCGGCGATTTAATGACGCGGGTGTTGGAGGATGTGAACGCGGTTGAGCGTGTTCTGATCGATGGCATCGAGCAAGGCGTCGTCGCCGTACTGCAGATCGTCATTGTGCTCGCCGTGATGTTTTATCTGAATCCGACGCTGGCCCTTCTCGCGCTCACGCCCTTTCCGTTTCTGATCGCGGGTGCCCTGACCTACACACTGACAGCGCACCGTCGTTATCGCATGCAACGGCGCGCCGCCTCAGCCATGAATTCTTTGCTGCACGATAATCTCTCCGGTGTCCGCCAGATCAAAAGCTTCGCGCGCGAGACGGAGCAGCATGCCCGCTTTAACGGGGTGAGCGACCAGCTGCGGCGCGCGTCGCTCGTGGTCATGCGTGTCTGGGCTTTTTACAGTCCGGCCATGTCGTTGATTGAAGGTTTCGGTGCCATTCTTGTGCTCGGCTTTGGCGGTCATGCTGTTCTGACGGGAGCGATGCAAATCGGCGATCTCGTGGCTATTCTGCTTCTGACAGCGTTTCTTTACGATCCAGTTGGCCGATTGCATCAGCTGAATCAGTTGGTCCAAGCGGGGCGCGCGGCGGGTGAACGGGTTTTTGAAATCCTAGACGAACCGGTCGAGCCGGGCTGGAATGAAAAGGGGACGACGGCGCGGGTGATGGGCGACATTCGCTACGAGGACGTCAGTTTTAGCTATGCCGACGGTCTTTCCGCGTTGAGCGAGGTCTCGTTGCACGTTCAGCCCGGCCAAACCATCGCTTTGGTCGGGGCGACCGGGGCGGGGAAGTCGACTCTGGTCAACTTGCTCGCCCGATTTTATGAGTTCACGGGCGGCGAGATCTATATCGACGGCAAACCTCTCCGGCACTACGCCCTGCGCGGATTACGCGATGCCATCGGAGTGGTCACACAGGAAAGTTTTCTTTTCAACGGCTCCATCCGGGAAAACCTGCTCATGGGAAAACCGTCCGCGAGTGACGCGGAATTGTGGCGCGCGGTCGAAGCAGCCAATGCTCGAGCCTTCATCGAACGGTTGCCGAAAGGCTTGGAAAGCGTGGTGGGCGAACGCGGAGTGAAATTGAGTGTGGGTGAAAAGCAGCGCCTGTCCATTGCGCGCGCGCTTCTCAAAGATCCACCGATCCTGATCCTGGACGAGGCCACGGCCAGCGTTGATACGGCCACGGAACGACTGATCCAGGGCGCGCTCGACCATTTGATGTCCCATCGAACTTCCATCGTGATTGCGCATCGCCTCTCTACAATTGTGGGAGCGGACCAAATCCTGGTGCTGGATCATGGCCGGATCGTAGAGCGGGGTCGGCACGAAGAACTGATCGCGCGGGGCGGCAAATACGCGCGGCTTTGTCAGCAAAGTCTACTGGAGACGCGGGAAGAACGGGCCGCGCGTGCAATCGAGTCTGAAGCGGTGGGGCCAGACCCGGTCAAGCCAAATGGTCTCGAAGGAGAGGTCCAGCTCGATCCGAGATGAATTAGCCTAACGAAGTGAGTTTCTGTTCGAGCTCCGCGTAACGTCGCTCTAATTCGCGATAGCGATCTTCCGACTCGTCAAAGGCACGGCGCTCTTCGCGCAGGCTTTGCTCGAGATCACGAATGCGATCCTGCAGGTCGATCGAGATGCCGCTGGCGGCGGGCTCGTTGGGGGGAATATCTTCCTCCGTGGCCGAAGTTTCCGGTTCGGGTTCGGCGGGTAACTGCAAATCGGGCAGCTCCTGAATCTGGCGACGCGTGCCGTCGCACGCGTTAATAATGAATGTCTCTGCGTCGATTTCGCGCAGATAAATAAATTCCTGAATCGCGCCCAGCGTGGTGGGCCCATAATAACGCTCGCTCGTGACTTCAACCAGCCAGTCCATTCCCAGGTTTGGCAGCATGGGTGCTTTTATCCAGGTTGTTTGATCCGTCGAGAGGGCATCGTGCGGCGCAATTTGGGCGGTGGCGGCCCAGGATGAGAGTTGGTCAAACGAAAGCGGGCCGAAAATCGTGCCATCTTCGTGTTTCCGCAGGTACCACTGCTGAGCCGTCGCGTCTTCCATGGCTTAATCGCTGGGCGACGTGGATGCCGCTGGCGTGGATGGACCGGGAATCAACAGCGTCTGGCCAATCTGAAGTTTTCGATCGTTCTCAATGTGGTTCGCTTTTTGAAGGTCGCTCACTGTCACATTATGCATTTTGGCAATGGAAGTCAGCGTTTCACCGCGCGCGACGGTGTGGATGTTCCCGGCGGCGACCGGACGCCCAGATGATTCCGGAGCGGCCGATGCCACGACCGCCACGGGCGGAGCGGGAGTTGCTTCGCCGATCATGACGCCTGGCCGCATGGTTGTGATCTGTTGTTCGAGTTTAAGAATTTGCTGCGACAACGTGTCGATCTTGCTGTTTTGCTCATCGATCTTGCGGGTTAGCGCTTGTAACTGCGCGCTCGTGGCCGCGTCGGAAGGGGTTGACGCAAGCGTCTGCGCCGAGGCGGGAAGCGCCACGATCCCGGCAAGAAAAAAAGCAACGGCGCTGAGTCCAAGCAATTTCATCGTTCCAGATGGTGGCATTAGAGGCTTTTTCTGGCAAGCACGGGCCAACTTGCCTTTGCCGGTGTTTTTCCGTAAATTCCCATATGCCGGAGCGCACTCAGAGGCCAATCGATCCCGTGCCGTGGGCACCGCAACAGGGAGACGGGGGCGGTCCGCGGTCTCCCGATATTTCCCGGCCTGATACGAAGGATCTCCTTAAAAAGATGCGGAAAGTGGATCCAAACCAGTCCAAGCGCTACCGGCAGCGCACGGGCCAATAAATGGAAATCGTCGCGCGTGGCGCTTGACCAGTCTTTCACCGGCGGCAGCGAGGACTTTCCCGGTCTTCTGCGGCGCCAGGGACTTCTGGCCACGGCTCCGACGGTGATGGATGCGGCGAGGAGCGGCGGTTCCTGGGGCCAGACTGAGGCAACAACCATTCTGGCCTTCAAGTTCGCCGGCGGCGTATTAGTGGCCGGAGATCGCCGGGCCACGGCCGGAAATACAGTCGTTTATGACCGGGCTGACAAGGTCCTAGAGATCGACCGTCATTCCATTATGGCGATTGCCGGTGTGCCGGCGACGGCTTGGGAAATGGCGCGCGTCCTCGAGCATTCCTTTCAATATTTCCGTCGCACGCAGCTGCAGGAGATGAGTGTGGACGGAAAAGTGCGCGCCTTGTCCAAGCTTCTGCGCGACAACTTTGGATTCGTTATGCAAGGCGTTGGCATGGTGGTGCCAATCTTTGCCACCTACGATCAAGGGGTCAAACCCTCGGCCCGTCTCTATTTCTACGATGCGATGGGCGCGCAATTTGAAGCGGCCGATTACTGCGCGACTGGCTCGGGATCACCGGCCGTGCGCGGGATTCTCTATTACGCGAACAAGTGGAGTGGCACGCCTCTGCACAAATTGAATGAAAACGAAGCGGTGGCCATAGCCTTGCGCGCTTTGGATACGGCGGCCGAGTCCGATACGGCGACCGGCGGAGTCGACCGGAACGGGCGCATTTTTCCGATCATCAAAATCGTTTCCAAGGATGGCATCAGCACGATGCCGGACGACAAGATTTCCGGCATCTTCCAGAGCTCCGTGGCATGATTGAAGAGCCTTATCGTTGGGTGGAAGCGATTGCGAATCGGCGCGAGTACATCGAGACGCAGCTTGCGTCCGGTAGTCCGATTGCGGCGGTCGGTTATGCCGACGGGATTTTATTTGTCACGCTTGGGCGCGCCCGGCAAAAGGTTTTCGAGATTTACGATCGGATCGCGATGGGTGCGATCGGCCATCCGGGCGACATTGAAAGATTGCGCATGGCTGCGATTGAGCTGGCCAGCACAGAAGGTTTTACGCGTTCAGCTGCGGATGTTTCATTGCGTCGCCTCGCGCATTATTCCCTGAGTCCGGTGCTGAAAGCGGCCTTTGAGCAGGTGTATGGCGCGCCCTACCTGGCGCGCCTGCTCTTTGCCGAGGTCGGCCCCCGGCCGGAAGAAGATTTGTTCCTCCGCGTGGAGTACGATGGCGCGATCGCGACGAATGGGTCGAGCGTTCCGGAGATTCACCAAAACTTCGCGGCCCTCAGTGCCACGCGAGAATCGACCGAACTGATGGAGTCTTTCCTCAAGGGAGTCCACCAAAGTAACGGTTCCCTCGAAGAGGCTCTCAATAACGGAGTGGATGCCTGGAGCGTGGGGCACATGACGTTGCATGAGGAGTCGTCCCGGCAACTTCCCGAAGCGGCCGCGATTGCCCGGCACCGACAGGAGCAACTCGCTACCGCGGGGATTGAGGCGGCTATTTTGGAGCGCACGGCCAAAACACCGATTCGTTACCGTTCTCTTTCAGACGATCAGGTTCGATCCGCGGTCCAACGATAGTTGAGTGATTTAATGTCTTTGCGATCCGGCCGGTGGAGGCGAACCACAAGAAGCTTCGCGGCTTGGGCAGGTATTGTTCTCATGGCGATTTCCTTCGCCTGGCTGCAATGGCTGTCCGAGCGGGAAAACCCGGCTTCGGTTCGATCGTCCGGACGGCACGAACCGTTCGGGATCGTGGTACTCGATCCTGGCCATGGGGGGCAGGATTCCGGAGCGATCATGGGCGGTATCGTGGAAAAGGATTTAACACTCGATATCGCCCAGCGGGTCGATCGTCTCCTGCAAGCGCAGGGCATGGCTACCGTCATGACACGGACGGGGGATGGCTATACGTCGTTGGCGGAACGCGCTGCCCTAACGAATCGGATTCCGGACTGCATCATGGTCAGTATTCATTTTAATGAAGGAAATAAGGCGGTCTCGAGCGGGATCGAGACTTATTATGCCGACCACCAGGTTGCGCCGGGCGGCCCTATGGTCTCCTGGTTGCCCTTTCTGCAGCGTACCGCTACGCGAATGCCGAACGTGGAAAGCCAGAACCTGGCCGGTTGCGTGCAGGAAGCACTGGTCACGGATACTCAGGCGATCAATCGCGGGACCAAGGCCGCGCAATTTTTCGTAATTGCCAACGTTCGTTACCCCGCCGTTTTGGTGGAGGGCGGATTTCTCTCGAACAAGGACGAGACGGCCAAGCTGGCTAACCCCGATTACCGGGAACGCATCGCTGGCGCCATCAGTGCCGGAATCTTTCGTTACCGCGATGCCTGCCGACAGAGGCAATCCACCCTGGCCGTTACGGGTCTGCCACAGACCGAATAACCTCGGAGGCGCAGCGTCCAATGAGAAGCATGACCATAAGATTTCTGATCGCGGCGTTTTTCTTCGCTTTCTTCACGACTTCGCGGGCCGACCCGGCTGTGGCCAACGCGCAGAAGGTCTTGAAAGATGCGGGTTTTTATTATGGGCCGGTGACGGGAGAGAAAAATGCCGACACGGGCGCGGCGATTCGACGTTATCAGATCCGGAACGGTCTGGAGATTACGGGTGAGCTAAACGATGAGACGCTACAGTCGTTAAGCAAAGCGCCCGCGGCTACACCGGCGCCGGTTCATTCGATGTCACCCGCCACGGCCGTTCCGGTTCCGACAAGGCCGGCACAAGAACCCTCCGATCAGCGGAATGACAATATGGGGGATCGTAGCCCCGAGAATCCCGCCCCGGGCCAGACGCTCGCGGCGCCGCTCCAAGACCGTGAACCAGGTCTTGTTTACCCGGGGCGTCCCGTTCCGTCGGACGGCGGAATGTTCGCCGGTACTCCCTACGGCAAGGCGCCACCGGAAGTCCAAAAGAGGGTTGTCGTTGATGCCCAAACCATTCTGGCGCGCCGCGGTCTCTTTAAGTTTCAGGTCGATGGAGTTTTCGGACCGGATATGGAATTTTCTCTGCGCGCCTATCAATCCCGCGTCGGATTGCGGCCGACCGGCCATCTCGATTTGGAGACCCTGGCGGCGCTGGAATTATTGCCCGGCGCGCACGAGCGCGTCTATACCCCGCGGCGAGGCGGCCTGCCTCCCGGCGCGGAGCCCCCGGTGCGCGGCGAGTGGATCCGGCCTTAAAAAAGGCGCGTAAGAATTCTTGTCGGACTGATCCAATACGCGACGTGTGTCATCCTGAGCCAGCGATGACGGCGAAGGATCTCACCGATTCAACGGGCGACACACAGGGCAGATTGCGTAAATCCGCGATCGCTCGTGAGTGTCCCTCGCGTGCGCTCGGGATGACAAAAGAAGAGGGGAGAGAATCACCCTTGGGGCCGATAACGCGCGACGTGCCACCAATCGCACATCAAGGTTTCGTGCCTTCGAATTTCACGGTCTGCAACTCGGCGAAAATCGTGCCGAGAAATATCTGCGCCTCGATGCGCAAAACAAGTCGGTCGGGGTCGTCTGATATCCAGATGGTGGCCTTGCGGAATTTGCGGTGCGGTTGCAGATCCAGGTTCTTATCCAGCTTGCTCAGCTGCAGATCCATCTTGATCGCGTTGTAATTTCCGGCGCGCACATTGACTTTTTCACGTCCTGTCACGGTGATGGTGGCCAGGTAAGCGGAGGTTGTTGGGAAAACGACGATGCGATAGGAAGCCCGATCCTTGAGCGGCTGGCTGCGCAGATAAAGCATGGCCGAAGGGAGATCGAACAGGTTCGGGAACGGGAATTCTTTGGGCTTGGCCGGCGTCCCGTTTTCGGTTCGGGAGCGGGTCACCCCCGTGGTGGTGAAGGAGAGGTGGTTGGCCATCTTCTTCGAGCGAACCGTCTCGTTCTGATCCGTTTCGACGGGATGTAACGTGTTCGCGTCGGTAAGGGCGCGGAAGTTCACGTCGTACCTCCAAAGGGCGCGGGCCAATCCGACGGTGCGGCCATTTCCATCGAGCTGGACCCGGTTGTCGGACAGTTTGGCGAAATGCGCCTCCGCCGTGGCGGCGGTGACTCCGGACCAGCCGAAACTATAGGTGGCACGAAGCGGCCGGAGCTCGGCGAAGCTTCCTGCTGGATCCTTCGCCACGCTGGATTGCCAGGAAGCCGCACCACCGAGCGCGACCGTGACCGACGCCAAGAGCAGGGCAGATGCGATGCAGGATCTCACGAGGCGAAATATTCCCTTCGGTCGGAGACAGGCCTCGCGTAAGTCCAGGGTTGGCGGGGGCGCCGCCGGTTGACGGATGGCCGTACAAAAAAACACACGCGAGTGTTTGACCCGCGTGTGTTCCAATTTGTTGAAAGTTAAATCAGGGCCGTGTCGCCTTGGCCGGGCTGGCTGAGCTCGTGCTCGTGGCCGATGTGCTGGTCGAAGTCGCGGCTGCGGCCGGCGCTTTCTCCGTGGAAGTGGTGCTGGAGACGCGTCCTGGCTTGTTTAAGACCGTGATGATGTCGGAGGTGAAGTCGATGTTATCGCGTGAATACATCAAGAGCGGCACCCCATTTAAACTCATGCCGGACTTATCGAACACGAGATCAAGGTTCTGTGTCTTGACCTTGTCCATAACGACCTCGGTGATCTCCTTGACGATACCTTCGCGCATGCGGAGCGCCTGTTCCTGCAGCTGGCGTTCGCGGGTCTGGCGGAACTCGTTAATCTCGCGCTCCATGTTCTTAATGTTCGCGATTTTGTCGTCGCGCTCTTTCGCCTTGGCCGTCTTGGCCTCGGCGCTGAGGGCGTTGGAGTCGAGCTGCTTGTTCAGGTTGTTGATTTCGTCGAGGGCCTTCTTGTAGGCATCGGCGCGATCATCATACTCCTTCTTGGCCGCGTTTTTAGCCTCGTTAATCTTGGCTTCGGCGTCTTTCGTTTTGCTGAATTCTTTGAAAGCACGATTCATGTCGACAGTTCCGACTTTGCCTTGAGCAAAGCCTGCGATTGGAAGCGCCAGGATCGTACCGAGGGCGATAGTTAGGATTTTGTTCATAAAGGAGATAGACAGTTGTTGGACCGCATTAGACCGAGGTTGTCAACTTTCGTTCAAAATTGGTAGCCCACGTTGAAGTTGAAATGCCCGCTGCCACTGCGGCCATCCTTTTGGATGGGAATGCCATAATCAACCCGTAAAGGGCCAATTGGCAAATCCAGACGCAAGCCGAAGCCCACGTCGGACGCGACGTTCTTTCCACTAAAATCGTACGGGTCCGCGCTAACGAATCCGGTATCGTAGAAAAACGCCCCACGCGCCTTCTCGATAATCGGGAAAGTCAGCTCCGTGGTGAAGCGCGCCATCGATTGTCCGCCGATCGGCTCGCCCTGCCGGTCTCTCGGTCCCACGTCGCGGAAGGCGAAGCCGCGCAGGTTGTTCGAACCGCCCAGGTAGAGACGATCAAAGATCGGGACATTCGAGACTACGATCGGCGGCTTAGGCGGAAAGGGCGTCCCGCCGGGCGCCGGAGTCGGGGTTGGGCCCTGATCTATGATGCGGGTCTCGGCCCCACCTCCCCAGACGTCGACGACGGCGGCCTCCGCATTGAATAACAAGATCATGTCCAGCGGCAGGTGAAAATACTGGGAGCCTTCCAGGTCGCCTCCGTAGATTTGAACATCTCCACCGAGAGGACCACCAGCCACATAAGGCGAGAAGGTCACGCGTGTTCCCTTTCGGCTCAGGATGGGGTTGTCGCGCCGATCAAAAACAAGGCTGCTCAAGACTTCGCTCTTTAAGGTCGAACCGGCTTCCGCCTTGATCTGCTGCGAGGAACTGGCCGATACGTTGAAGATATCGATGTCTTCGAGACGATAACCGAGCGTCGCATACATGTAGGTGTTAATCGGCTTGCGCAGCTCGAAGGCCATGCCGTAGTTCCGCTGACTGTATTCGGAGCTCAGATAGTTTGCCTCGGTGTAAAACGCCTGACCGCCGAGAGAGAGACGACGATCGAGGAAATAAGGCTCGGTCAAAGCGAGGATGAAGTCCTGGCGCTGCGTACCTACTTGTGCGCGAACGCGGAATTTTTGGCCGGCACCCGTGAATCCGGGCCAGCTCATCAGATCGAAGTTGCCCTGGGTGAGCTCGGCGAAGACGACCAGTTGATCGACCGTGCTGAAACCGCCGCCGAAGCTGAGCGATCCGGTGCGTTTCTCCTCGACCTGAACGGTCAAATCTTTACGGCCGGGCACGCCTGTGTCTTCCGGGTAGGTCTCGACCTTGGCGAAGTAGCCGAGGTTATCCAGCCGCTTCTTGGTCACATCGACGCGCACCGTGTTAAACACGTCGCCCGGCGCGATGAGCACCTCGCGGCGAATGACCTTGTCTTTCGTGCGCGTGTTCCCGATGACATTGATCCGTTGCACGAAGGACCGGTTGCCCTCTTCAATCTTATAATGAACATCGATGCGACCCGGCCCGGCGGGCGAACCTTCCGGCAGAACGACCAGATCGACGTAACCGCCGGTGCCGTAGGCGTCGGCGATGGCCTTGGCGTCGTCATGCAAACCCTTCGGTGAGTAGACGCCGTTTTCCTTCATCTTCAGAATGGCGCGCAGCTTTTCCTCGGACGTCACTTTATAGCCGGAAAATGTAACTTTGCCGGTGTGATACTGCTGGCCCTCGACCACTGCGATCGTAATGACAATCGGGCCGCTTTCGCGCTCTTTCCGGACATCTTTCACTTCAACGTCCACGTAGCCCTTGTTCTGGTAAAATTCTTTGACGCTGTCCAAGTCCTGCTGCAACTGCACTTCATCGAGCCGCCCCGACTTGTCGATGAAGGCAATGAGGGATTTGCCTTTCGTCTTCATCTGCTTGCGCAGAACCTTGTCGCTGAAGTGCTGATTCCCTTCGAAGCGGACGCTGCGCACGGCACCCTTCACGCCTTCGTTAATCGTATAAACAATGCGTGAAGTGCCGCGATTCTCTTCGATCGGATCGACTCGGAACTGCACGGTAATGTCGTTGAAACCGCGGCCCTTGTAGGTCTCAATAATTTTTTGCCGGCCCTGTTCCAGTTGCTCCTCACTTACCGTGTTATTGATTTTAACCCCGATCTCTTTACGCAACCGTTTGGCGCTGACTTTTTGCGCACCGTCGATTTCAATTTCGCGGATGATCGAGCGCGTTTGCACGGCCACGATCACTTTCACTCCGTCGCCCGCCGGTTGAGCGAAGATGCGAACGTTGCGCACCGAACCCGTGGAATAAAGCTGACGAATATCCTGTTCAACGACTGCGTCGGAATAGGGCTGCCCAATCGCAGTCCGCAATTGTGCAATGATTCGTTCCTTACTCACCGTGGCCGGCCCGGTGTACTCCACGTCAATCGATCGGACGATGGGCGGCCCCTGCGGCGCCTGCTGGGCTTGGATCGAGCCAAGCAGCCCCCAAGTCAATGCCAGCAAAGCGGCAAAAGCTGGGCGACGACTCGGTCCGGAGAATAATATCATAAGAAAGGATTAAAGATGGTGAGTCCCGCGGGAGAAGACCACGCGGGACAGGCGGCTATATGGGGAATAAGAGGGCAATCGTCAAGGCGGGATTTTTTAGAAGCGGTCAAGCCGCTTGGGCATAGACACACCTAAGAGGCCTTTAGTTCAGTAGTTTATACCAATTGTCGCGTCGCCGCGGCTCATACCCAGCATCGCGAATAAGTGACTCAATTTGGAGGGCATTCAGGCGGAAGCTGGTGCCAGCGCTGCTGACCACGTTTTCTTCCATCATGACCGAGCCGAAATCATTTGCTCCATATTTCAACGCGACCTGTCCGATGCCGGGCCCTTGCGTCACCCATGAGCTTTGAATGTTCTCGATGTTATCCAGAAAGATGCGGGCGAGCGCCTGCATTCGAAGGTACTCGGCCACGCCGGCAGGCTGTGCGATTTTCAAAACCGTGTGTTGTGGCTGGAACGTCCAGCAGATAAACGCAGTGAAACCGCCGCTGCGGTCCTGCTGATCGCGCACGCGCTGTAAATGTTCGATCCGATCCTCCATCGTCTCGACATGGCCGAACATCATCGTCGCACTCGAGTTTAATCCGAGCTCGTGCGCGATGTTCATGACCTCGAGCCACTGATCAGAATTGCACTTGAGCGGCGCAATCCTTTTACGCACGTGGTCGACCAGAATTTCGCCGCCACCTCCCGGGATCGATCCGAGCCCGGCATTTTTGAATTCGGCGATCACCTCGCGCAGCGGCATGTCGAACGTCTCGGCAAAATGCTGGAACTCCGGTGGACTGAATCCATGGATGTTGATATGCGGATATTTTTCGCGGATGTGATGCAAGAGATCGAGATACCAGGCCAGCGTCAATTTCGGATGGTGCCCGCCCTGCATCAGGATTTGAACACCGCCAAGGGCGGAAAGTTCGTCAAGTTTTTGGTCGATCTGTTCGAATGACAGAACGTAATGGTCGGAATCCTTTTCCGTGCGATAGAATGCGCAAAACTTGCAGTAAACGTTGCAAACGTTTGTGTAATTGATGTTGCGATCGACGATATAGGTGACGATGTGGCGGCCTCGTCCTCCGTAGGACTCGGCCTTGGCCAGGTCGCGTCGAGCAGTGGCTAGGACACCGAGCTCTTCCAGCGGCCACCGCGCCAGAAGGAGTGCGTCATCAGCGGATATTCTTTGGCCTGCGATGACTTTCTCGCTCAGCGCATCCCGGTTTAGTGAAACCATTGCGGCAATTTAGCTTATCATCCTCGCGCTGACGAGCGCCTTGGCGGCCGATCATCCTTTTTCGACACCCAAGAAGCCTCAACAGAGTGAGGCGACTACAGGGCTCTCTTCCTGTAGCCACGGCACTCTGCTGCCGTAATAGTGGAAGGATGCCGGAAAATATCGCCATCATAGGGGCCGGGGTATCGGGTCTCACCTGCGGGGTTCTCCTGGCCGAGGGCGGGCGCCGCACCACCATCCTGGCCGATGAAACCGGCCAGGGGACGACCTCCGCTGCAGCGGGTGCCATCTGGTATCCTTACGACGCCAAACCGGCCGCCGCCGTGATCGCATGGGCCCTTGAGACCTACGAGGCTCTGGCGCAGCTCAGCCGCGATCCGGCCAGCGGGGTTTCCATGCTCGAACTCCGCACCTTCGCGCGCACGGGCCGAATTGAGATTCCGGCCTGGGCGCTGGAACTGGGTGCCCGTCCGCTTGTTCTGTCGGGCGAAGAAGAATTAGGCCTAACGAGTCGTCCGGGGATGGCCCCGAACTTTACGAGCGGCTTCGCTCTGATCGTCCCGCTCACCGATAGCACGATTTATCTCGATTACCTGGCCGCGCGTTTCCGCGCCGCCGGCGGGGTCGTGCGCGATCGCACCCATCTTGAAAATCTGGAACAAGTGCCGGCGGACTTTGATCTGATCATCAATTGTGCGGGGATTGGAGCGCGCCATCTGGTGGGCGACACGGACCTCGAACCGCACCGGGGACAGGTCGCAATCGTTTCGAAAATCGATTTGCCCTGCGCGATTGTGTGCGATGACGCTCCGCTTATGTATGCCATTCCGCGTTCGGGCGATTGTTTATTCGGCGGCACGAATGATCTCAGCGAGAATCGTGCAGTCGATCCGGCCGACACCTCTCGCATCGTCGCGGAATGCAGCCGCGTTCTGCGAATCGAATCGCCTCCCGTCGTGGCCGAGCGAGTGGGGTTGCGCCCTTTCCGCAAATCAGGCGTGCGTCTTGCCAAGGATCAATGCCGCGGCGGACGTGCCGTCATTCATAACTATGGCCACGGCGGCTCTGGTTTTACGCTGTCGTGGGGCTGCGCGAGAAGTGTCGTTGCTTTGTCTGTTTAGCGGGCGGCGCAGACGGTGTAGAGGCCTCTCCGAGGGCGTTGGTCCAAGGAGAAGGGGCGGAGCCGTTCTTATGTGAGCGGCCTTTGGGCGCTCGGTTTACCATCGCGCTCGGAGAGCGCCATCCACCTCGGCATCCGTGGTCAGGACGCGGAGGACTCAATACCAGGCCGCCAACTCAAGAGGCCCTCTCGGAATAGGCGGGCTAGGTTAACGAGATCGCCTGAAAGGAACTCACCACGTCGTCCGGGCCCTTGGCGGTGAAAAAGCTTTCGTAGTAGCCAGGTCCCAAATCCCAATGGTCGCCCTTATAATATTCATCGCGATAAAACCGCCAGACTCCGCTGACTACGATGAGCGAGCTGATGCGATCGTTCCAGAAGTCGCCAATGAAATGAAAGCTCAGGTTGGTGCGAGCATAGGCTCCGCCAAAGCAGATGTGATCGTAGATAACAAGTTCGGGCAGGCGCATGACCTCCCCGGAAGCCGGTGCGTCGCCCGCCGCGGTGGCGTGGTAGCCGAGCGTGCCGAGCTTCCATTTCGTGTCAATGATGCAGCCGTTGGTAGGCGAAAGATCTGTTTTGGGTATTTGTCTCATAAGTGGAGAAATATGCTCTGATTTGAACAGAGGAGAATACGGCTGTCCAGCCCTGAGATTTGACGCCCCCTCAACCTCCGCGAATAGCTGATCGCTCCGGTACTATAATAGATGCTCGCGCTGGTCCGATCGGAGCCGAATCGTTTTCGTGTGCAGATTATGCACCGTGCGCACGAACCGCACCGTCTTGCTCTTGGCGCGCATCAGAATGGAGTGAGTCACGGCCATGGCTGCGCCCTTCGTTTTGACGCCGCGCAGAAGCGCGCTGTCGCTGATGCCGGTCGCGCAAAAAATAATGTTCTTTCCATTGGCCAGGTCGTCCGCTGAAAAAACGCGGTCCAGATCTTTCTCGTGGCCAGCATCAATCAAACTCTGGCGTTCGTTTTGATCGCGCGGCCACATTTTAGACTGCATATCTCCGCCCAGGCATTTGACTCCTGCCGCAGCCAGGACCGCTTCGGGAGAACCTCCGATGCCCATGTAAAGGTCGACGTCGGTTTCCGGTAGGGACGGCGCCATGGCGGCGGCGATGTCTCCGTCGCCGATCAAACGCAGGGACGCGCCGGTCGATCGAATTTGCGTGACGATATCCTGATGGCGCGGCCGGTCTAACATCATGACGACCACGTCCTGCACGCGCTTTTCGACCGCGCGGGCCACGATGGCCAGGGTTTCTGCGATCGGACTATCGACGCTGAGAGTGTCGCCTCGCTTTTGCATGTATTGAATGACGCGCGGTCCGTAGGCCAGCTTCGACATATAGAATGAGGGTACATCTCGCAGTGCCACCTTGATTCCGGTTTCGGGGCTGGCGGCGGCAATACAACTGATCGAATTAGGCGCGCCCTTCGAGATGTTGGTCGTGCCGTCGATTGGATCGATCGCGATATCGAATTGAGGCGAGCCGGGCAGCCACGTGCCCAGTTGCTCCCCTTTGAAGATTCCAGGGGCGTCGTCCTTGATGCCTTCACCGATCACGACTTCGCCACAAATATTCATCAAATCGAACATGCCTCGCATTGCGTCGCAGGCAGCCGCGTCGGCTTTTTCCTTGTCACCTCGCCCGAGCCAGCGCAAGGAATTGAGCGCGGCCGCCTCGGTCGCGCGCACGAAATCAAACTCGATGATTCGCTCGATGTCGGGGTAGTTTTGTTTGGGCAACCGGGGCATGCGACGCGCTAAGATTCACGCAGCCAGAAGAGAATGACAAGGCTGGCCGTGGACAGAATTCCCCGGATTTTTTTCGCAACGCTACTATTTTGCGACAACGCGGGGAGCGGTCCGGGGCAATCCATCCTGCAAGGTGACCGGGATTAATTCGGCTGATTGAATTTTCGCATCGCGGGAGAGGCGAATCTGCAGGAGGGCGCCGTGATTCCAAGAAGGCACGCCGGGGGCGCCGTCGAAGACGAGATTGCCTAACGAGTATGCGATGGGACGGCCGTGATAGAAGTCGAGGGGCTGCAGGCAATGCGGGTGCGTCCCGACGACCACATTGACACCCTGATCGATCAGCCAGCGGGCCAGGTCGCGCTGTTTGTCCGTGACGAAGCTGGTATTTTCGGCTCCCCAATGAACCAGACAGGCCACGATATTGGCTTTTGTCCGAGCGCCTTCGATGGCACTTCCGAGGCGTACGCGGTTGCAGGCATTCGCTACCGAGGAGTCCTGCCCCTCCGGCAGATCGGTGATGGCGAGCAATGCCAATTTCTTGTTCCCGGGTAACTCGAAAATCTTGGGCGCGTAAGCATCATCCGTGGTGATAACCCCAACCGGTTCGATTTTTTCTTGCGTCAAAATTTGCGCGCAACGTCGGAGAGCGTCCCTGCCAAAATCGAGCGCGTGATTGTTGGCCAGGCCGACCGCGCGAAAGCCAGCCTGGTGCAGCAAGGTGGCGGACCGGGCCGGAGCGCGAAACGAATACCGTGCGGTGGACGACGCGTCGCCCTGTTGCGAAATCGTGCATTCGAGGTTCGCCGCCGCGAAAGCAGAGCGCCTCAGGAGATCGCGAATTCCCGCAAAAGGATCGATGCCGCGGGCGATCTTGTCGGCGCAGGTGCGGCCGAGCATTATGTCGCCACCGAAAAGGAGGGTTTCATCCTGATCGACGGGCGGCCGAACTCGCAGCAGGTCGAAGCTCGTTCGATTGCGTTGGTGCAGGAGTTCACCCAGAGTCAGAATCTCCGGCTCACCTTTGAGCTGATGCGCGACGAGATCGTTCGCATCCAGGATGCCCACTGGCGGGCAATCTTCCATGACCGCCGCGACATGGCTGCGAAGATGGACGATCAGTCCCTGTTCCAAATCGTCGTCCGTGACGTGAGTGATCCCCGGCTCGATCGAAGCGGCTATGAGATGCAAGTGCGTGCGCAGCTCTTTTGGGTCGGCCCACGGAATTTGCAATCCCTGCCGGCGCAAGGCAAAGACGAGAAAATTCGCGCAGTCCGCTCCAAGATTCATCTCAGGACCGGAATCGGTCCCGTCCCAGAGTTGGCCGCTCCCGAATAAATATGGCAAACCAAACTGTTCGGAGATGGCGGCACGAAATCCGGTGCCGGCATACCGACGGATGTCGATGGCGGCTGTTTCGCGGGCCCGTCCGTCCACCGTCGCTCGTGCAAACAATCGGATTGAACCGCAGCGGTTTGGTTCGGCGAAAAGAGAATCGAGCCGGCTGATGGGCAATTCGTTATCCGAACAGACGATAGGTTGCTCAATCCACGTGGGGCGAGGAGCGGCTCCGCTAACGAACCCGACCTGCGCGGGCCCAAGATCGGACACGTTGCAACACTTGCTTCCCGGAACAAGTGCAAACCATTCGACATGCTCCAGCCTCGACATCCATGGCTCGACCAGAAGTTTTACGGTGGCGGGTTGAGTCGATCGAATTCGCCACACCTTATCGGTCGAAGGCTGTGCATCCTTGACTTCGAGATGGAGACGAGGCGCGATGTCATTCCATTGCTGCACCAGGGTTTCCCAGCGAGACCGGTCGTACTCGAGGTGGATCCGGTCTTTCTGCGCGAGGATGGTGGCGCGGAGTTCCTCAGAAGCCTTCGTGATATCGAAACTGGGAACAGGCTGTCCAGAGGCATGTAATTCTCTGGCCCGGTTTGATTGATCGTTTTCGACGGTCCGGAACGGCTCGAACTGAACGCGTGCCGTCGGGAGGGAGAGAGCGGCGTGGAGCGCAAGGCGGAGCAGGCGATCGGCTTCTTCATCGCTCTGTAGATACGGGCGCGAGATGGCAAACGTGACAGCGCGCAGGGCGGGCTGTCGCATAACAACCTTCCAGACATGTGCGAATGCGATGGCTTGTTCCGCGGCCGGGCGTCCCGCGAAATAATCGAGATCGATCGTGACGATGAGCGGCCTGGTTGGAGTGGGATTTTCTTCCAGATGTTCCAGGCTGCACACGCGGTAATTCGTCCGGAATGATCCCGCCTTTCGTGGTGCGGCCTCGAGGTGACCGTCGATTTGCGCGGCCGCCGCGGCCGTTTGTTGGGCCTTGCGCGCGTCCTGCAATGTTTCGGCAGGAATCCAGATAACGTCTGCGATGGGCGCGGGCATCAACGGCTCAATCCAGCCGAAGCATTGAATCGCTCCCTGCCGGCGCCACTGGTCGAGCAGTTGCTGCCTTCCTTCGGGCGAGGTGACGTGACGCAGGGCTATCCTAATATTATCCGAATCGAAAACGGCGGAGGCATCGCTATGGGCGTCGAAATGGAGCAGCGTGCATGGCTTCTCCAAATCGAGGTGTTGCGCCAGCCAATAGAAGGAGCCGGCGTGGCTGTCTTCTATATAGATGGGCAGTTGGCTGGGCGCGGCCGCCGCCACTTGCAGGCTGAGCAGGGCCGCGGCGCACACCACGGCGCACCGCTTCATCGCGCGCCCTGCACTTCGGGTTTTTGGGCCAGAGCGGCTCGCAATTGCACGAGCGAGATGCACGTATCGTGAAACTGAGTTCCGGGATGCACTGCTTTGATTACCATCGTCACCTTGGTGACCGGCTTCGCGTAGTCCCGCACTCGAATGAGATACGGATCGTTGAAATGTTCGTCCGCGATGGTTTCAGTAAACGTGTGCTCGCCGTTCAGTGTGATTTCGAGCGCGGCCACTCGATTGTTTTTCTTCCACGATTCCTGGTCGTCGCCGTCGTAGTAACCAGGGCGGATCAGGAGGCCATAGAGTGGCAGGACGCGTGTGACGTTCAGGGTGATGCTTTCTCCCACTCCGTCGCCCTCGACTCCCTCCGCCCATGGCGACGTCACATCCTCCTGGGAGAAGCCTTTGATATTGATGACGTCGTAATGGTGTTTGCCCTGGGGAGCCAGGGTGGAACTGGCCGTGGCTTCATAGTCGGTGTGATCGAGGAAATAGTGATCACCGCGCAGAAAATAGGAGGCGCGCCGCGCGAAGTCCTCCGTCGCATAGCCGGTCGGGTATCGGTCGTATTTCGAGTGAGCGATGATGCGGATGTCGTCCGCCTGGGAAGGTTTCAGACTTTCGAATTCCCATTCGTAATGAGTGTCGCTTAATTTTTTGAAGCGATCTTTTGGTTTCTCAATGATCACGTCCTCGGGCTCGGCGTGCCGGATATTAAGTTCAATCTTGCCGCGACCGATCGGGCCCTTCCAGGTGGCCGCGGGCGACAATGAATAAGCGAAGGTGGCATCGCTGTTGTGGTCGTCATCCGAGACTGACTCGTTAGTCGAAGCATACTTCGAAGAATAACGAATGATCACGTCATGTTTTTGATCCTTTTCGAACGGAATGACGGATTTTTTCCAGGCTTTGATGATGGGCATCTTTTCGTCCCAGAGCGGCACGTAAACGAACTCTTCCGCCTTGGTGGCGGGGCCGCGCATATCGCTGGAGGCGGCCTCTTTGCCGTCGACCGTGATTTGATAGTGATCAAGGCCCGTCGAACGGGGACTTTCTTCTTCGCCGGGCACGCTGCCCCAGCGCTCGACCGGGAAAAAGAAATCCTGCTGCACTTTTGCGCCGGTGTTATGCATCACATAGTGCACTTCCACGACAGCGGCATCGGGATGAAGATCGATCTTTAAATTCTCGCTCTCGATGGTGACATCGGTCTTGCGTGCTTTATCGGAAGCGCTGGCGCTTCCCGTGCGCGGAACTCCTTCGACGGAGGCACCTCCGTTGGCCAGAAGGGGCGTCGTGCTGGAGAGGAGGAGCGACATGAGCAGCACAGCCTTTCTCGTTGTCACGTTTTGCATCCGACTAATTTGCCGGTCGCGCGTTCGGTAAGGCGAGCAAAATTCGCCGTATCAGGCAAGAGAAGGCGACACATCCTGCTCCGCGGGGGCAGCGCGCAATGTGCTGGGCAGGCTGGCGGCGTCCGATTAAAAATCAGTCTCTATGAAATCAATACGCCCGCTGGCCACGGCTGCCGCCGTTGTCGTCTTTCTGATGTGTCTCTATTCGTTCCTCCTCGGAAACAAGGTTTTCGAGGGAAAATTTGAGAACGAGGCCATCAGCTGGTACATCCTGGCCAAGGGCATTTTCTGCCCAGTGGTGATGATTTCGCTGGCCCGTATTATCGATGTTCTGATCGAGCGATTCAGCCGCGCCTGAGCGGACGAGGCCGGACCGCGCCTAACGATCTTAGATTTCGGGCCCAATGCCGGCCGGATGTCCTCCCGGAGGGACCGGTTCGCCGCCTGGCTCACTCCCGGTCGCGGAGGGTTCGTCCTGCTTGATCCGTGTCGACATGAGCATGGCCGTGAAGAGCAGGAGGGCCGCGAGATAATAAGGGGCGCCCGGGATTTTGACGGAACGTTGCGGATCGATAAACCAGCCGAACACGCGCAGAAACAAAAACGGACCGATAATGAAAGTGATGGAGCGCAGGCTGCCGAGCGCGCCTTGTAGTTCCCCCTGTTCGCGTTCGCTTACGCGATGCGTCATCATTCCCTGCGCCGCCGGCATCGAAATATTCCAGGCCGAGATGACCGGAATGGAACCGAGAAAGAAAGCTCCGCTGCGAGCCAGGCCGGCCATGATCATGCCGGCCGAGCCGAAAAATTGGCCGATGTAGAGGGTGCGCTTCTCGCCGAAGCGCTTCACCATCGGTCCGGTGGCGCCGCCCGCAATGGCGGCCGTGCAAACGCCCACCACCATGAGCGATATGCCAATGGAGAGCTGGTCCCAGGCAAATCGATAAATGGCGTAGAGCGCCCAGACACTGAAGACGTTGTTCGCCATGTAGGCGAGAAACTGGATGGTGGCGAGTCTCCATAGTTCGGCATGGGAACGGAGCAGGAGGAGGGCGCCGACGGGATTGGCGCGGCCTAAAGCAAAGGGCTTGCGGCGCTCCGGCGGGAGCGATTCGGGCACAAAGAAATAGCCCCACAGCCAATTCGTTAGGCTGAATCCGGCGGCTACCCAGAAGGCCAGTCGCGGGTTGAAATGACTGAGCAACCCGCCGAGGGCCGGTCCAAAGGTGAAGCCGACCCCAAAGGCCACGCCGATCATGCCGAAAGCGGCGGCGCGTTTTTCCTTCGGAACAACATCCGAGATATAGGCCATGGCCGTGGGAATACTCGAAGTGGTGATTCCCGAGATGACACGTCCGAGGAAAAGCCAGCCGATCGACGGGGCCAGGGCCATGACCACGTAGTCGAGGCCCAGTCCGAGGTTGGACAGGAGAATGACCGGGCGCCGACCGAAGCGATCCGACAACACTCCGAGCACGGGCGAGAAGAAGAATTGCATCAACGCGAAAACGAGGGCGAACCAGCCACTCCAGTTTGCGGCAATTTTCATGTCGCCCCCCAGAAAATCGAGAATCAGCTTGGGCAGGACGGGGATGATCAGACCCATGGCCAGGATGTCGAGGGTGACCGTGACGAAGATAAAAATGACGGCAGCCTGACGAATTTTCACGTGGAGAGTTGTAAAGCGGGGGTGCAATCGGCGCAAAGGCAGAAACAAAGATACGAGCGCAGGGCGATGGGTCCGCCGTGTGCTCCGAACTGCATGTATGACCTTTGCTCGCGCTCACATTGCCCCGTCCGGACGGAGGCGCGGTTTGCGTTCCTTCCGCAAAAACGTAATTAGATTTATGGGTAAAGACGCAAGGGGTTCCGGACAAAATCGGGCGTTCTCTCTTGTATGTCTGGCCGCTTTCTCCTGTGTGAGGGCAGTCCAGGCACAAGATTTGGATCAGTCCGCCGACGGGGCGCCGCAAGTAGTTACGGCCAGCTTCACGGCCCAGCGCATTGCCTCCGGTTTGAGCCAGCCCGTGTTTGTGACGTCAGCGCCGGGCGATATGAATCACATCTATGTGGTGCAGCAGAATGGTCAGATCCTGTCGCTCGATTTGCAGACGAATGCGAAAACCACCTTGTTCACGGTGCCGGGTTTGACCAGCACTTCGGGCGAACAAGGCCTGCTCGGTCTGGCCTTTGATCCGAATTATCCGAGCAATGGGAAGTTCTATCTCGACTTCACCGTGCCCGGGGGCGCGTTCGGCAATGGCGTGACTCATGTCTCGCAGTTCCAGTTGCCACCCCCTCCGAAAAAGAAAAAGAAAAAGAAGAAGAACGTTTCGACCGAGAGAATTCTGCTTACGTACGATCACCCTCAGACGAATCACAACGGAGGTTGGATCGGTTTTAGTCCGCGCGTGGGCGATGACAATAATCTCTACATTGCCACGGGCGATGGAGGCAGCGGGAACGACCAGGGTAATGGCCATCTTGAGCCGGGCGGAAATGCTCAGAGTAACACGACGCTGCTCGGCAAAATCTTGCGCCTCCACGTCAATGCGGAGACGGCGGGTGTTTCAATTCCGGCGGACAACCCATTCGTCTCGTCGGGAACTTTTCGACCTGAAGTCTGGGCTTACGGATTGCGCAATCCGTTCCGCGATAGTTTTGATCGGCAGACGGGCCGGATGTATCTCGGGGATGTGGGTCAAAGCGCGCGCGAAGAAGTGGACGCGCAAGAGGCGACCAATCCAGGCGGGGGCGAAAATTATGGGTGGCGCTTGCGGGAAGGCACGATTCCCACGCCAGGTGGAAATCCGCTGGTCGGCGGGGGGCCGCCGCCGGGCAATGTCGAACCGATCCTGGATTACGATCGCTCGGTCGGAGGCACGGTTATCGGCGGCTATGTGTATCGCGGGTCGCAGATTCCAGCGTTGCAGGGCAAATATATCTTTGGCGATTATCTGTCCGGCAAGATTTTCGCACTGGATTACGACGGTACGAGCGTCGCCAACTTCCAAGACATCACCTCGATGCTATTCCCAACACGGGCGGGCGGCTTCAGTCTGCAAAGCCCGTCGTCGTTCGGCGAAGACGCTAATGGCGAACTCTACATCATCGATATCGGGAACGGATCGATTTACAAAATCGTTCCCTGACGACGCGTGGCGACTGCGCCGCCAATCTTAGCATCGAGCTGCGGAGAGCTCGATCCACCTCACAAAAGCATTTCGCAACTTCTTGTCCGCTGTCCTCGGCCAAGGTATCCTGTCTCTCCCAATGCCGATTGCTCAGCTCTCTTATCGTTCCCCAAAAACAGAAGTTCGAGAGAGTCCCATTCATGGACGTGGCTTGTTCGCGATCGCAGACATAGACAAAGGGGATGTCGTGGTTGTGAAAGGCGGGCATATCATTTCGCGTGCGCAATTGCGCGAAATCACGCCACAGCTGGGCCCCGTAGAAATTCAAATTGGCGATGACCTTTTTATCGCCCCGGTCACGCCGGAGGAGCGCGAGTCATCCATGCTTTACAGCAATCACTCCTGTGAGTCGAACCTTGGCCTGCGCGGCGAAATTACATTTATAGCCCTGCGCGATATCTCGGCGGGGGAAGAACTGACGCATGACTGGGCCCTGACCGATGACGACGATTATTCGGTGGAATGTCATTGTGGCACCGCGCGCTGCCGCGGCACCCTCACCGGCAAAGACTGGCAGCTATCGGATTTGCAGCAGCGTTACGCCGGTTATTTTTCCGCTTACCTTGCCAAAAAAATCTCGGCGTTACCGAAATGATTGATCGGCCGGGAATGGGCGGCGCGCGCCAATTTCGCGACCTGGCGCGTTGAGCCTTGGGCGATGTACATCCCCTTGTTCAATCGCGTCGACGATCGGCGAAAGATCTGCCAGTTCATTCACGCCTACGGCTTCGCCACGTTAGTCACGCAGGCCGAAGGGGCGCCCTGCGCGAGTCATCTGCCTGTGTTGTTAGACGAACAAGTGGGCGCACACGGCCGGTTGCGCAGTCACATGGCGCGAGCCAACCCGCAGTGGCAACACTTCGCCACGCGGGAGGAGGTTCTCTGCATATTTCAGGGGCCACACGCCTATATCTCTCCGTCGTGCTACGTCATGCAGCACACCGTGCCTACCTGGAACTACGCCGCCATCCACGTCTACGGGCGCCCCGTCATCGTTGATCACGCGGCCCTCAAACAGATCGTCTTTGAAACAACGGATAAATATGAGTCTGGGATGCCTGTGCCTTGGACGATTCCATTGTCCGACAGTGAAATAGATGCGATGGCCAGGGCGATCGTCGGGTTTTCGATTGAGATCACCCGGATGGAAGCGAAATTTAAGCTCGGCCAGAATCGTTCGAACGAAGATCAAGAGAAGATGGTCAAAGCACTCGAAGCGTCCGCTGACGCGGGCAGCCGAAGCTTGGCCGAGTTTATTTTGCACGAGAGCAGCTCTTTGAACAAAGGATCGATTAAAGAATGACACCAATCTTCAAATCCATGCTGGTCGCACTCGTTTCCTTCGGGTTCGCCAGTTGCGCTCAGACGGAAGCGCGCACGCCGGTCAAAACGGCGTCGGCCGCGCCGGTCGGAGCACGTTTTGATGGCGTCGGCCGAGTCACCCTGCAGCAGGGTCAACCGTGCGCGCCCCAGGTCATGTTCAACTTTCAACCTCGCGACGCCCGAAGTCCGGTCGGGCTGGCCGCCCGCTTTCGCGAATCCAGATCACTGACCGAAGCGTCGCGCCGCGGCCGTCGTGTCCACGTGGCCGGGGTCTGGCGGCACGGACGCCAGAAAGGCTGCGGTTACGTCGAGGTAATTAGCGTCGCTCAACCGTAAAGCGGTTTCAGCCAAGGCATGGATTGGTTTTCATATCCGCAAGCGTGGATCGGCCTGCTCACGCTCACGATTCTCGAGATCGTTCTCGGGATCGACAATATCGTTTTTATTTCGCTTCTGTCCGGCCGTTTGCCGCCGGCCACGAGGGCGCGCGCGCGTCTTTGTGGTTTGGCCCTGGCCATGATCTCGCGAATTCTTCTGCTTTTATGCATCTCCTGGATTATGCGATTGACCCAGCCGCTCGTGGTCGTCGGAAGTGTGAGTTTAACGGGGCGCGCCCTGATTTTGGTGGCGGGTGGACTGTTCTTGCTGGCCAAAAGCACGCGCGAGATTCATCACCGTCTGGAAGATGAGAATGAAAATATGGCGGCCCGGTCGGCGCCTTCGTTTGTCTCGGTGCTAGTTCAGATTCTGCTGCTCGACGTCATCTTCTCGCTCGACTCGGTCATCACCGCAGTGGGCATGGTCGATGAGATTGCGGTGATGATTATCGCCATCGTTCTGGCGGTGGGTGTGATGATGGTGTTCTCGGGAAAGGTGAGCAGTTTTATCGAACGGCATCCCACGATCAAGATGCTGGCGCTTAGTTTTCTGCTCCTCATCGGCATGAACCTGATTGCCGACGGGCTCGGGTTCCACATCCCGAAGGGGTACACCTACTTCGCCATGGGATTTTCCCTGGCGGTGGAAATGCTTAACATCAAGTTGCGCCGAAAGAAGGCTTAACGAACTGGCTCCAGTGCTCTCTTCCTGTAGCCACGGCACTCTGTTGCCGTGTTTTGGGAGTTGGCCACACGGGAGAAGCGAAGACGCCTCAACAGAGTGAGGAGACTACAGCGCTCTCTTCCGTGCCACGGACGGCGCAGGGCGCCGTCCCGACCCAGCCAGTTAGTAGCGGTAGTGCTCTGACTTGAACGGCCCTTCCACGGGGACGCCGAGATACTCCGCCTGCTCTTTCGTGAGTTTGGTCAGTTTCACGCCGATTTTTTCGAGGTGCAGTCGCGCCACTTCCTCGTCGAGCTTCTTGGACAGGACGTAAACGCCGACCTTGTAGGTCTCGCGGTTCTTCCAGAGATCCAGTTGAGCCAGGACCTGATTAGAGAATGAGTTCGACATGACGAAGCTGGGATGTCCGGTGGCACAACCCAGATTCATGAGGCGGCCTTCGGCGAGCATGAAGATTTCATGGCCGTCGCCGAACGTGTATTTGTCGACCTGCGGTTTGATGTTGGTGCGCTTCACTCCCCGCGCTTCGTTCAAACGATCGACCTGAATTTCGTTATCGAAGTGACCGATGTTGGCCACGATGGCCTGATCTTTCATTCGCTCCATGTGTTCGAGCGTAATGATGTCCACGTTGCCGGTGGTGCTGACATAAATATTACCCCATCCGAGGGTCTCTTCGATCGTGGTCACTTCGTAACCTTCCATGGCGGCTTGTAACGCGTTGATCGGATCGATTTCCGTGACCACCACGCGCGCGCCCTGGCCGCGGAGCGATTGCGCGCAACCTTTGCCCACGTCGCCATAGCCGCACACGACCGCGACTTTGCCCGCGATCATGACGTCGAGGGCGCGATTCAATCCGTCGACTAACGAGTGACGGCAGCCGTAGAGATTGTCGAACTTCGATTTTGTGACCGAATCATTCACGTTAATGGCCGGAACGAGCAGCTTGTTCTCCTGATGCATCTTGTAGAGACGATGCACGCCGGTGGTCGTTTCCTCGGA
Organism: Chthoniobacterales bacterium; assembly: GCA_038230335.1. Taxonomy (GTDB): domain Bacteria; phylum Verrucomicrobiota; class Verrucomicrobiia; order Chthoniobacterales; family UBA10450; genus JBBRDU01. The sequence continues at coordinate 314,733 of JBBRNL010000001.1, forward strand.
AACGCCGCGCCATTCCTTGACTAATTCATGCCAGCGAAACGGATTTTCGCGCTGCACTTCGATGAGCAAATCTTTGATGACCTGCTCTTCCTTGTTGGCCGACTTGCTCTTAACCCACTCACTGTTGCCTTCCTCTAATTCGTAGCCTTTGTGGATGAGGAGAGTGGCATCGCCGCCGTCGTCCACGATGAGCTGCGGGCCTTTGCCATCGGGAAACGAAAGCGCCTTGTAGGTGCACCACCAATACTCTTCCAGACTCTCGCCCTTCCAGGCGAAGACGGGCACGCCGCTCACGGCGATGGCCGCGGCCGCATGATCCTGGGTCGAAAAAATATTACAACTGGCCCAGCGCACACTGGCGCCGAGATCGGCCAGTGTTTCAATCAGGACCGCCGTCTGGATCGTCATGTGCAGCGACCCTGTCACGCGGACACCCTGCAGCGGTTTCTCCTTCGCGTATTTCTCCCGGATCGCCATCAACCCGGGCATTTCCTTTTCCGCGATGGAAAGTTCTTTCCGGCCAAATTCAGCCAACGAAATGTCGGCGACTTTGTAATCTTGTTTCGTTTCAGTGCGTGTTGTTGTGCTCATAAAGTTTTTACAGATAAATTTCATCCACAGATTTCGCAGATTGACACAGATTTTCGGAGGGGCCGAAGACGAGCCTCCTATGTTTGAGACTTGTCGTTCCGAAATTCAACAACAGCCCGCGCTGCAGGCCGGTCGCTTTCAGTTCATTGCGTCCGAGTTCGCGATGAACTTCCATGGCAGCCCCAATTATGGCGAACGTTTCCGGATCCCTCTGCATTTTGAAATCTGCGGACCTATTTCGCTGCCTTCTTGAGCGCCGCGGCCTTGTCGGTGGACTCCCAGGTGATGTCGGGATCATCGATCTTGCCGAAGTGCCCGTAGTTGGTTGTTTTGCGGTAAATCGGGCGGAGCAGGTTGAGCTGCTCGATGATGTCGGCAGGTTTGAAGGAAAAGGTGCGGTTAACGGCTCGCTCAATCGCTTCTTCGGAGACGGTGTTGGTCTCAAAGGTGTTAATATTCATGCTGACTGGATCGGGATAACCGATGGCGTAGGCGAACTGCACTTCGCAGCGGGTGGCGAGTCCAGCGGCCACTACATTCTTGGCCACCCAGCGTCCCATGTAGGCGGCGCTACGGTCCACCTTGCTCGGATCCTTGCCGGAGAAGGCGCCGCCGCCATGCCGGCCCCAGCCGCCGTAACTGTCGACGATAATCTTGCGACCGGTCAGGCCGGTGTCGCCCTGCGGTCCGCCGATAACGAAGCGTCCCGTCGGATTAACCAGGAATCGGGTGGCGCCGTTCAGCATCGGTTTGGGGAGGACCTTGCGGATGACCTTTTCAATAATGAATTTCTCAATCCCTTTGTGTTCGATGTCCTCCGTGTGCTGCGTTGAGATAACGACATTGGAAATGCCGACGGGCTTTCCCTTTTCGTAAATAACCGAGACCTGCGATTTGGCATCGGGTCGCAGCCACTCGGCCTTGCCGCTTTTTCGGATGCGGGTCAGTTCGCGCCCCAGGCGATGCGCGAACATGATCGGTGCCGGCATGAGTTCGGGCGTGTCGTCGCAAGCGAACCCAAACATGAGACCCTGATCGCCCGCTCCCTGCTCGGAGCTTTTCTTCCCTTTCGCCTTCTTTGCGTCGACTCCCTGGGCGATATCGTGCGACTGATCGGTGATCAGAATGTTGACGAAAATCTTGCGGGCATGAAAGACATCGTCGTCGTGAACGTATCCGATTTCGCGCACCGTTTGGCGCACGATTTGGTTGATCGGAATGACGTCTTCGAGGTGGGCGTTTTTGGGCAGATTTGGAACAGTGATTTCGCCGCCCACCACGACCACGTTACTTTTGGCGTAGGTTTCGCAGGCGACGCGGCTGGTACGATCGCGCGTCAGGCACGCATCGAGGACGGCGTCAGAAATGGTGTCACAAACTTTGTCCGGGTGACCTTCACCGACGGATTCGGAAGCAAAAATAAAACGACGAAGCATGAGGCGAAAAAGAAGTTTGGTTTTAGCTGGCCGACCCGCCTGGCTCTCCCGCCGAGAACGGATCATATTGACCAATCATGATACGTCGATATATCGTTTGGGGTCCCGATGGCGTCAACGATTAATTTACTGCGGTTACTGGCGGATCCGACCCGCCTGCGCCTGCTCCTCTTGCTCGAGGAGGAGGAAATTTCCGTGGCCGAGTTGCAGGAGATCATGGGGATGGGTCAGTCCCGCATCTCCAGTCATCTGGCCCAGTTGAAACGCGCCGGCGTGGTCGATGATCGCCGTTCCGGCAAGAACGTTTATTATGGCCCAGCCAAACGCCGACCGCCCAACGAAGCCCATGCTCGCGTCAGTGAAATCGTCCGGACGCTGGCGCGCGAGCTGCCCGAAACGGCGCGTGATCTCACCGCTCTGAAAGTGGCTCTGCGTAAACGGCAGGACAAAGCGCGTGAATACTTCGATGAACTGGCCGGCCGCTTCGGCCGCAGTTATGTGCCGGGCCGATCATGGCAGGCGCTGGCCCACACGCTCATCGCTCTTCTCCCGCCCGTCACGGTGGCGGATCTGGGAGCGGGTGAAGGAACGCTTTCACAGCTCCTCGCCCGGAACGCGCGCAAGGTCATCGCCATCGACAACTCTCCCAAAATGGTGGAATTCGGTTCCAGCCTCGCCAAAAAACATGGTTTTAAAAATCTGGAATATAGAGTGGGGGACATTCAGGATCCGCCCATCGCCCGGAACAGTGTGGACCTCGCCATCTTTAGCCAGGCGCTGCACCACGCCATCCGGCCGGAGCGAGCTGTCGCCGCGGCTCATCGAATATTAAGAAAGAACGGCCGCGTCGTCATTCTGGATCTGCTGAGTCACCAATTTGAAAAAGCACGCGACCTCTATCTCGATCACTGGCTCGGCTTCAGTGAGGTGCAATTGCACGATTTTTTGGAAGAGGCTGGATTCCGGAACATCGATGTGCGGGTGGTATCGCGGGAGAAACAAAGCCCGCATTTCCAAACCGTTTTTGCCACAGGGGTGAAATAGCCGGCGAGCCGGACCGGTTCGACGGAATTTGGACCGCCTTCGGGGGCGCTGTTTGTTTTAACATCGCGCTCGGAGAGCCGATCTACCGGCTTTAGGTGCGTGAGTATACGCGGGGGTGGAACGGCCTCTCCGAGGGCGTTGCGAAATAAAGGCGGCCAAGCCGCTCCACTTCATGGGAGATGCAAGCTAGAACGAGGTGAGACCTGGCTCGACTCACCCTGGTCGATAGGATATTTAAAGTTCAACGTCCTCCCCGGAAGGGTTGTCTATTTGTGATCAAGCTTAAGCTATTGCTGGATTGGCACCTAAATCTCTCCACATGAGCGGCTTCTTCGAGGAAGTGCAGCGGCGAAAAGTGTATCGCGTGGCGGCTGCTTACGTCATCGCCGGCGGCGGCATGATCCAACTGGCTTCCGCCGCATTCCCCGCCTGGGAATTGCCCAACTGGGCGTTGCGCCTCGTCATCGTACTTTTGCTGATCGGTTTTCCGATCGCCCTCATCCTCGCCTGGGCCTTCGATGTCACTCCTGCGGGCATTAAAGTGACTCCGCCAACGGTTGTCACCGGAGGGGCTTTGCGCCGCAATCTGATCATGCTGATCGCAACCGGCATCGTTGTTTCGGCCGCCGCCGGATTTTTCCTATTGCCGCACGCTTTTGCGCACAGGGTCGATAAATCGATTGCGGTGCTCCCTTTTGAGAGTTTGAGCGATGACAAGGAGAACGCTTATTTCGCGGACGGCGTGCAGGACGATATCCTGACCAACTTGTCGAAGATCGGTGACCTCAAGGTCATTTCGCGAACGTCGGTCATGTCGTATCGGGGGCAGACGCGCAATGTCCGCGACATAGGCAAAGCGCTGGGAGTAGCAACCATCCTGGAGGGCAGTGTGCGCCGCTCTGGCAACAAGGTGCGTGTGAACGTGCAGCTGATCGACGCCACCAACGACCGTCATCTATGGGCGGAAGACTACGACGGCGACCTGACTGACGTGTTCAAGATTCAAACCGACCTCGCCCATAAGATTGCCGATGCGCTTGAGGCCAAACTTTCGCCGAGTGAGAAAGATCACTTGGAACGGCGGCCGACCGGGAATGACGAAGCCTATCGAGCGTATCAGCGGGCGCACGATGTGCAGAGCGCCTATGAAGACCTGGACCGGTTAAAACAGGGCGAGCAAATGTATGAGAAGGCCACTCAGCTGGACCCCGGATTTGCCCTGGCCTTGGCCCGGTATTCGCAGTTGGAGAGCTGGATCGTGCACACCTTTGAGCGAACGCCGGCGCGCCGCGAAAAAGCCCGTTCCCTAGCCGAGCGCGCCATAAAATTACAGCCGGATTTACCGGAGGCGCACCTCGCGCTCGGCTTCGTCCATTATTATATCGATAACAATTTCGACGAAGCCGCCCGGGAATTTGAAATTGCCCAGCGCGGTTTACCTAACGAATCAGAGGCTTATCTGGCCCTCGGCGCGATTCAGCGCCGCCAGGGAAAATGGGTCGAGTCCAATGCCAGTCTGGAGAAGGCGGCGGATTTGAATCCCAAAGAGACCTTTGCCATGCAAAACCTGGCCATCAATTACGAGATGCAACGAAACTTCAACGCCGCCAATAAAACGATCGATCGCGCTCTCGCGGTCAACCCAAGAGGAGTCAGCCTTTTGGGGATCAAGGCAAAGCTCGCCCTTGAGGAGAAAGGCGACTTCGGCGTGGCGGAGAAACTTCTGTCCGAAATCGATGCCATTCCGCAAAGCCCCGAGGTTCATGCCCAGTTGGTGGAGGGGCGCTTCACGCTCCTTTTGCTTCTCAGAAAATTCGAGGAAGCGGCGCGCGAAGTGGGAAGCCTGTCCGACGCCGCGATTTCGGGCTTCCCCGGAGCACTATGCTCCAAATACACCAGCATCGGCATCCTCAAGAAGGCCTTGCACGATGAAGAGGGAGCGCGCCAGTTTTTCGTGAAGGCCAGGGCTTTTGCCGAAAATGAAATCAAACAAGACCCCAACGACGCGCCCGCGCACGCGCGTTTGGCGGAAGCGCTGGCGTGGCTATCGGAAAAGGACGCGGCCCTCAAGGAAATCACGCTCGCCAAAGAGTTGCTGCCTGAAAGCAAAGATGCTTTTGGCGGGCCCGAGATCACAGTGACGGAGGCGGAGATTCACGCCATCCTGAAAGACGCGGCGGGAGCTGTCCCAATTCTCGATGGGCTTTTACAACGGCCCAGTACCGTCACGGTGGCGATGTTAAAGCTAAATCCGATTTGGGATTCGATCCGGAGCGATCCGCGCTTTGCGGCCTTGCTCGAAAAGTACGGAGCGAAACCCTAGCGTTCTGAAATCTTGGCGGAAGCTGTCCATGGCAGGCCCATGCCTTGCCCTCCTGAAATTGCTTGATCAACCTCGCGCGTCGTCGAGCAGCCTCCGTTGTTTTCGCGAATAGGCACGCAGCCGAAGGCGTCTACACGAATTACAGGCCCGGCCGTTTTGTCTTCCGCTTGATGGGCGGATGGATCGATGATTGCATACGGCCGTTCGCGTCGGCACGCTGGCCTTCACGGAATATGCATACGCCAATGAAGATCAGTCCGATCGTTTTCGCGATTCTTCTGGCCGTGTCGTCGGTCTCAGGCCAATGGGTCGAGCAATCGTCGCAGAGCGCCAGTTCTCCGGTGGCCGGTCTGCTTTATCGGACCGTCCGGCTCGAGGATGCGGCCAGTGGCGAGGTGGCTACAGTGGAACTCGCCGTTTTTCCGGTGAAGTCGAACTTGTCGCTGCGCGTGGTTGATAACCCGGGCGGTTCGGCCGATTTGGCTGAAGCGATGCCATCGGCGGGCTGTCTGGCCGGCGTGAATGGCGGTTATTTTGATCCTGCTTTTGCCCCGCTCGGATTGCGTGTAATTGATGGGAAAGTCGTTAGGCCATTGATCCGGGCGCGCTTAATGACGGGCGTGCTGCTCTCGGCGCCCGGGATTACCCAGATTCTTCGCGTCGGTGAATATTCGGCTCGCCGCAAGGCAACCGGCGCGCTGCAATGCGGCCCGTTGCTCGTCGATGGGGGTCGTCCCGTGCCGGGCCTCGACCGGACGCGCCTGGCCCGAAGAACCTTTGCCGCGGTGGCGGGAGATCGCGCAGCTCTGGGCGTTTGCTCGGAAAGTTCATTGGCTGGTGTGGCCGGGATCCTGTCCACCGTGCAGCTGGCTGATGGGGTAAAGGTCAATCGCGCGCTCAACCTCGATGGAGGTTCTTCCAGCGCCTTTTGGTTCAAACGTTCTGACGCCCGCCCCGTGTCGATTTCAGAAATGAAAAACGTGCGCGACTTCATCGGCATCGCGCCGCGCTAATTGCCAGAACTGTAGCGACGGTCCCACCTCGCCGACAGTTCATACGCAAAGTGTGTCATCCTGAGCCGGCGCAGACGGCGAAGGATCTCACCTTCAGCGCGAGCGTCACGCAAGGGAAGTTTGGGTGAGCCACAGCTTGAATGGGGATCCGCGAAAAAAGTCCGGGGCATAGCCGGCGTTGTTTGAATCGAAATCGGGTGCCTGTAAGATCCTTTATCTATGCGCACCTTTGGCGGGTTCAGATTGGGTGATGAGTTTTTTTACGGCCAAGTCATCGGGGATGAGGTCCGTGTTTTGAAGAATCCCTACTGGATCAACATTGAGCCAACCGGTGACGTGGTCCGGCTGGATAGGGTCGACATCGATGTGCCGGTGGCGCCATCCAAACTGATCGCAGTCGGGCTCAACTACGCCGATCACATTGCCGAGATGAAGCGCACTCCCCTGGGGACACCGCTGCTCTGGTTCAAGGCGCCCAGCTCATTGCTGGCCCACGGTGGCATGATTCAAATCGCGTTCCCCGAGCATCAAACGGATTTTGAAACGGAGCTCGCCATCGTGATCGGGGCGGCCGGCCGGAACATCGAAGTCAGCCGCGCGCATGAGCATATTTTTGGGTACACGGTGGGTCTGGATATCAGCGACCGCGATCTGCAGAAGTCGGAAAAGCAATTCGCGCGCTGCAAATCGTTCGATACCTACACTCCGATGGGTCCGTTCGTTTACGTCGATGTGGACGTGAGCGACGTCACCTTGGAGCTTCGCCAAAACGGCGGAATTCGGCAACAGGCGCGGACCAGCCAGATGATCTACTCCGTGGCGGATATCGTATCGTTTGCCAGCCAGTCGCTGACCCTGCTGGCGGGAGACGTGATTCTCACAGGCACGCCCTCCGGAGTGGGGCCGATTAAGAGCGGCGATGCGCTCGAGGCCCGCATCGCCGATTGGCCGGCTTTGCAGCTGCGAGTGAGTAATGCTGCCTGATTGTCCCCTGAAACGGCCGAATGCTCGTTTTTTTTCGACTCAAACGGAATTGATGTGCTTCCGCTACATCCCACGGACAGAGATCGTTCGAATTGATTATACGACCTTCTCTAAATGAAGCGTCTTTGGATGATAACGAAAATTTTAGCTGGACTCACCGCGAGCCCCTTTGGGATAAAGATGGGTCCCAGCCAATGAGCTGGTAACTGAATCATGGCCGCACTTATGAAAACACTCCTTACTCTCTGCCTCAGTTTGATCGCCTTGTGCGCATTTGCGCAGAACCGGCCCGCTGCGCCGCCGCCTCCGCCAAACGCGCCTGCCGCGACCGCCCCTAATCCTGGCGCTCCCACGAATCCCGCTGCGCCCGGTAATCCAGCTGTCGCCGCACCGGCGGCCCCCGGCGCTGCTATGAATCCAGCCGTCCCGGCCAATCCGGGTGCGCCCATTCCGCCGCCCAGTGCGCCGGGAGCTTCGGTCGCCCCGGGCGCTCCAGGAGCCCCCGCGCTTCCAGGTGCGAGCGTGAATGCCACCTTGAGTGGCAGTCTGTCGCCTTCGCCTGCCGCGGCCGCTTCGGCCAGCCCGGCCGCAGCAGCTGCGAGCGGTCCTGCCTTAACCGGCAACTTCTTTATTGATAACTTCCGCAAGGGCGGACCGATCATGTGGCCGATCCTGATCGTCTCGATCATCTGCCTTACGGTTGTCATCGAGAGAATCTTCTGGTGGTCGGGCCGTTGGTTCCGGCGCGATCCGAAAAAGATCGAGAAGGTTTTCACCGCCATCGAAGTGGGTGACGTCGCGGAAGCTTCCCGCCTGTCCCGTGATTCGCGCGATCCGATTTTGCGAATGATGTGGAATGGTCTCAATCACCAGCACGCGTCCCTGCAGGGCGCCTTGCAGGTGGCGGCCGGCATCGAAATAAAACGAGCGGGCCGATTCCTAGTCGTCATGGATACGCTGGTCACCCTGGCACCGTTGCTTGGTTTGTTGGGTACAATCACGGGTTTGATTCGGTCGTTCAGCTTTCTCGGCAACGAGGAGATCCAGATCCAGGCGGTTACCGGCGGTATCGCGGAAGCGCTCATCGCCACGGCTTGCGGTCTCGGCATTGCCATCTTTGCTTTAATTCCGTTTAACTTTTTCACTTCTCGCGTGTCTAACTTGGAGTTCGAGCTGCAGACTGCTGCCACGAACCTGGAGGTGATGCTGGAAGCGAATTCCAAGGCCAAACATGAAGTGGAAATTACAAGCGCGCGCTGATCGCCCGCGACGTATTGATCGTTAATTGAATGGCCCGGGAGTGACTGAAAGCTGAAAGCTGAACGATGAAACTCGGAACGCCTATTCCGCATAAGAAAGCGCGAATCGAGATCATTCCGTTGATCGACATCATGTTTTTCCTGCTGGCCAGCTTCATCATGGTGAGCTTGAGCCAGGTTCACATGAAGGGCATGAAAGTGCATCTGCCCACGGGGCAGTCGGGCGAAACGCAATCCAAGAAAGATTATGTCAGTGTCTCCGTGGATGCGGCGGGCAACCCTTATTTCGATAAGACGCAGATGGATTACGACCAGCTTACGGCCAAGCTGAAAAGGATTCATGACGAAAATCCTGAGGCGAAAGTCTTCGTTCGCGGTGATAGCGACACGGTTCATGGAAACATCATCCGTGTCCTTGATATCCTTAGGTCGGTTGGCTTCTACAAGATTGCTTTTGAAATTAAGAGCGAGGCTCTAAAGGGAGTGCCTCCGGTAGCGGGAGCGCGATAACACATGGCCAAGCCGATTCTTTACCGACCGCCCTCGAAGAACCTCGTCTGGGGCGCCTTTGGTTGTACGACCCTGATATTCGTGGGCGCCGTGGTTGCGGCGATTAAGCACGAAGCGCCGCCGGTCGATTTAGCCGATATCCCGACTGCCACGGTCGAAGCGACCATGGAGCAGGCGGAAGAGCAGCCGACGCCGCCCCCGGAGGATATTCCAATCCCCGAACCTCCTCCGATGCCGCAGGACGTTCCCGAGTTTCACGAGGAAAACACTCCGCCGCCTAAACAGCAAAAACCGACCAAGCCAACTGCTCCGATCAAGGCCCCACAGGTGGGCGCGGCCCGTCCTGCTGGAACCATGTCCATTTCGGGCGCCAAGGCCCTGGCCATCAGTTCACCGCGGCCCGAATATCCGTATGAAGCGAGGTCCCGCCATATTATGGGCAGCGGTGTGTGCGTCGTTTCCGTCGACGTCGGCACGGGCGCAGTCACCGATGCGAGTATGGCGCAGAGTTTGGGAAATCCGATTTTGGATAATTCAGCGGTGAGCGCTTTCCGGAGATGGCGATTCAAGCCGGGCACTGTCTCCAAAGTGAAGATTCCGATTACGTTCACCATGTCGGGCGCCTCCTACTAGTTTTATGCGTGTCCATTCACCTCTTCCAAAGAAGCATGCCCGCATTGAGATCATCCCGTTGATCGACATCATGTTTTTCCTGCTGGCCAGTTTCATCATGGTCAGCCTGAGCCAGACGCACATGAAAGGGATCAAGGTAAACCTGCCTTCCACCCAGGGCGTTCCGCCGTCGACTGTAAAAGACTTCGTGGGGATCCGAGTTGCGCCTGGCCCTGTCTACTATTTCGATAATGTTTTTACGCCGGACGACCAGGTCATGCCCAAGTTGTTTGCTCTGCATCAGCAGAACCCCGACATCAAAGTGTCGATCAGTGCGGAGATGATGGCCATGCACGGCGACGTGATCTCCGTTCTGGATAAAGTGCGCACCGTCGGCATCAAGAAGGTCGGCTACCAGATCCGCGCGGCCCAGAAGATGGGCCAATAACGGATCCCGGTTTTCAAAACGCCGTCGACCGATGGCATGCGGCCTTCCCCCGCTTCGGCCAGTATTTTCGTCCCTAATTTTTCGGCGCCTGGATTGTTCCTCTTGTGAGGAATTATCATGAACCAGGCACAATTATACCGCGCGAGCCCGAAGTGGCCGTTCGTTACCGCGTTCAGCATTGCTGCGGTGATTCATCTTTCGGCCGTCGCTTTTGCTTCGCGTCATCACGAGACACCGGAATCGTTGCCGCGTCCGGAGTTTCCTGACGTTGATATCGACGAACCGCAGCCTGATTCCACACCGATTCCGGAACAGGACACTGCTCCAGAATTGTCGCGGCTGACCACCGAAGATTTTGTCGAGTCGACTCCGCCGCCGCGGCCTCCCAACAAGCGACCGGTCGCGTTCCCCCTGCGGCCGCCGGGCCCCGCCGGACCGGTCGCTCTCCGTAATGTGAAGGCGAATATGTTGAGCGCACCACGCCCCGAGTACCCGTATGAGGCGCGAAGGCGGCATCTCACAGGAGCTGGTCTGGCCATTGTTTCGGTTGATCCCGCGAGCGGCGCGGTGGTCGATGTCCAAATGGAACAGAGCACGGGCGAGACGATACTCGATCGTTCAACGGTGAGCGCATTTCGGCGCTGGCGCTTTAAGAGCGGTACGTCTGCGAAGGTTCACATCCCCGTCATTTTCACCCTCGCCGGGGTATCATTCTAGGCGGCGGACAAATGATCGCGTAACGCTTCGATCGCGTGGGCGCGATGACTGATCCGATTCTTCGTCTCGGCCGGTAACTCTCCGAAAGTCTCGTCGTAACCCGACGGTTGGAAAATCGGGTCGTAACCGAACCCGCCGGTGCCGCGTGGAGGATCGATGATTATCCCCTCCACGACTCCTTCCACCGCATGAATGAATCGTCCGGCCAGGGCCAGCACGATGCTGCATCGAAATCGTGCCGTGCGCAGGTTGTTTCCGCTCGCGCTTCTGATTTGCAACTCATTCCGTAACTTTTGAATATTCTGTTGGTTCGTTGCTTTGTTGCCGGCGTAGCGCGCAGAAAAGACGCCGGGCGCTCCGGCCAACGCATCCACTTCCAGTCCCGAATCGTCCGCCATGACAAGGTCGTCGCAGGTTCGGGAGACGGTCAGTGCTTTGATCCGGGCGTTCTCTATAAAGGTAGCGCCGTCTTCCGCGATCTCGGGGATATCGGGGCGCCCGGAAAGATCGGTCACGCGGAATGAATCCCCCAACAGCTCCTGAATCTCGCGCGTCTTATGCGCGTTTCGCGTGGCGACGATGAGAGACATCACATCCAACCCTGCCGGTGAGGCGAGATTCTGTCGAGCCGACTGTGTCCGCGGCTCCGCACATACACGGCACGGAGCGTGTTGGTGACCAGCCACATCGCGTGACGCCGCCTGAATAGGCGAGATCCTTAGCCGTCGTTGCTGGCTCAGGATGACAAGGCGGCCGGCGAACTCCCGATTGAAAGCGCGCCATTTCTTCTGTTTGTCATCCCGACTCGCGCAGACGAGGAGGGATCTCACAACTCGCGCGAGCGATTACACTGGTCTCGCGTGGTCACGCCCTCGCAGTGGACGAACCCTATACTGTCCCCCCTGGTTTCCCGCGCTGGGGCACACAGAGGGTAACACTTTTTCTAAACTTCCCGCTTTCCTGCGTTCCTGATCCGCCCACCTTCTCTCTCTGACTCATGAGCGAACGCCGTAAACCCTATCCCTTCGATCAATTCGAGCCCAAATGGCAGGCGCTCTGGGAGAAGGAACAATCTTTCCACGCGCCCAATCCGGGTGAGAAGGATTTCGATTCAAGGAAGCCGAAATTCTACGTGCTCGACATGTTTCCCTATCCAAGTGGAGCCGGACTGCACGTCGGGCATCCCGAGGGCTACACGGCGACGGATATCATGGCTCGTTACAAGCGGCTCAGTGGCTGCAATGTCTTGCATCCGATGGGCTGGGATGCATTCGGTCTTCCGGCCGAACAGTATGCCATCAAGACCGGTCAGCATCCCGCCGTCACGACGCGAGACAACATTGCCAAGTTTAAGTCGCAGCTCAAAGCCATCGGATTTTCCTACGACTGGCAGCGCGAGGTCAACACGACCGACCCGCGTTATTACAAATGGACGCAGTGGATTTTTCTCAAGATTTACAATTCTTGGTTCAACCCGGAAACAACGAGAGCCGAGTCGATTTCAACGTATCGAGGCGACGATCCTGACAGCGTGAGGCTGGCCTATGTCGCAGATGTGCCGGTAAATTGGTGTCAGGAACTCGGCACCGTGCTGGCCAACGAAGAGGTGGTCGACGGGAAGAGCGAAGTCGGAGGCTTTCCCGTGGTGAAACGCCCGATGCGCCAATGGATGTTGCGGATCACAGCATTTGCCGATCGATTGATCGCGGAGCTCGACGGCCTCGATTGGCCCGAATCGATCAAGCTTCTGCAACGGAATTGGATCGGGCGAAGCGAAGGCGCGGAGATTGAGTTTGTGACCGTGAACGGCCGCGAGGACGAATCGGGCAGCGGCGGTTTATCCAAACCGTCCGGGCAATTGGGGTCAATCGCTGCCATTCGTGTGTTCACCACGCGTGCTGACACGCTTTACGGGGCGACCTATATGGTCCTCTCTCCCGAGCATCCACTCATTGATCAACTCACGACCGACGAGTGCCGAAGCGCGGTGAATGACTATAGAGCCGCCGTCGCGTCGAAGTCCGAAATCGAACGCACCGATCTCTCCAAAGAAAAGACGGGCGTCTTCATTGGCGCATTCGCCATCAATCCAGCGAATGGCAAAAACGTTCCAATCTGGATCGCGGACTATGTGCTCATGGGATACGGCACCGGCGCGATAATGGGTGTGCCCGGGCACGATCAGCGTGATTTGGAATTCGCGCGCCGATTCGATTTGCCGGTCGTGCCGGTCGTCCAGGCCGCGGAAAAAACGAGGGAAGAGTCGATCGGATTCCTGGAAGACGGAGTCGCGATGAACTCGGGCATTCTGGATGGCTTGGCCACGCCCGACGCGAAAAAGAAAATCATTTCATGGCTCGAGGAGAATGGTCACGGCCGCGCCGACATCCGTTACAAACTGCGCGACTGGCTGTTCTCGCGTCAGCGTTACTGGGGTGAGCCTTTTCCGATTGTTTGGGAAGATGGAAAACATTCTGCGTTGTCGGAGAGCGAATTGCCCATTGTTCCTCCCGAACTGGATGACTACAAACCGACGGGCACGGGCGAGCCGCCCCTGGCCAAGGCGAAGGAATGGGTTCTGTATTCCGACCAGGCGCGTCGTGAGACAAACACCATGCCGCAGTGGGCAGGCTCGTGCTGGTACTATTTGCGGTTCTGTGACCCGCAAAATGACGAGCGCTTTGTCGGCGAAGAGGCGGAGCGCTATTGGACGGGCGGCGAAGCGCCCGGTGGCGTCGATCTTTATGTGGGTGGGACCGAGCACGCCGTCCTGCATCTGTTGTATGCGCGCTTCTGGCACAAGGTGTTGTTCGATCTAGGATATCTGTCGAAGCCGGAGCCGTTTCAGCGACTCGTTAACCAGGGAATTATTCTGGGCGAAGACGGTCAGAAGATGTCAAAGTCGCGCGGTAACGTCGTAAATCCGGACGAAGTTATCGCGCTCTACGGTGCGGATGCCTTCCGTCTTTACGAGATGTTTATGGGGCCGCTCGAGCAGATGAAGCCATGGAGCATGCGCGGCGTGGAAGGCGTGGCCCGGTTTCTGGCGCGCGTGTGGCGCCTGCTCATGGCTGAAAATCAGGCGGGCGAATGGCATCTCTCGGCCAACGTAACCAACGCCGCACCCGACAAGGCTCAGCTAAAAATCACGCATGCCACGATCAAGAAAGTGACCGCCGATATCGAGTCGCTTTCGTTCAACACGGCCATCTCGCAGATGATGATCTTTGTGAATGCGTTTACGAGTGCGGTGGCCATTCCCCTTGCGGCCATGCGTCCGTTCCTCGTCCTATTAAATCCGTTCGCTCCGCATATCGCGTCGGAACTGTGGGAAACCTTGAACCGGAAATTCGCCGATGCTGAAGGCGACATGACAAAACAATCCTGGCCCACTGCCAATGAGGCGCTGCTCGTGGAGGACGAGGTTGAAATCGTCGTGCAGATCAACGGCAAGGTGCGGGACCGCGTGACGGTGCTGATGAGTGCGACCGACGATGAAGTGAAAGAAGCGGTGCTCGCGTCTCCCAGGATTCACGCTCTGCTCGACGGGAAAAGCGTAAGGAAGGTAATCGTCGTCCCGAAAAAGCTTGTGAACATCGTCGTTTCCTAACTAGAGGATATTGTATGTGGAAAGAATTTAAAGAGTTCGCAGTTAAAGGGAATGCGGTGGACCTCGCCGTGGGCGTGGTCATTGGTGCGGCGTTTGGCTCCATCGTCACTTCACTTGTGAAGGACATCATCATGCCGCCCATCAGCGTGCTGGCCGGTGGCTTGGATTTCTCGAACAAGTTCATGGTTTTGAAAGCCGGAGCCAACGGCGCGACCAACTTTGCCACTCCGGCTGAAGCGATCGCAGCCAAGGCCATCACCTGGAACTACGGCAATTTTGTCACACTGGTGATCAACTTCCTGATTGTCGCTTTCTGTATATTTATGGTCGTTCGCGCCCTCAACAAAATGAAGCGTCCGCAGCCGAACGTCGCGCCCGTGGCCAAAGATTGTCCGGCCTGCACGATGTCGATTCCGGTGAAGGCCACACGTTGTCCGCATTGCACATCGGATTTCGGCCCGAGCGTCAGGGTGTAGTGGAATGCTTCCACCTCACCGTCCAATGCTCCCTTTTTTCCAGCTTGAACACGCGCTGCGGCGAGCAGAGCCAGACATCTGTCTCGTCATCGGCGGGCCATTCCGTGCCGGCCGCCCAAGGCGAGAAGGCCGGCAATATCCAGCAGGTCTTCTGTTGCACGAAGGCCGGCAGTTTTAAACGCAATCCAGCACCGTCTCGGATAACGGCCGCCGGGTGATGGTGCCCGACGATTTGAATTGAGTCGCTTGGCTTGGTTTCGCAATGACCGTGATGGAACAAAAATCCATCGCTCTGCCAGGCTGGCATCAACTCAAGATTTTGGAGGTGGCGATCGTGATTCCCGGCGATCAACACCACGTCACACAATGCACGCAGCGTTTGCAGGAGTCGCGCCAGGTCTTTACCACCGGCGCGGTTATGGACCAGGTCGCCCAGCAGAACCAGGTGCGTCGGCTCATAATCTGTGAGCAACTCGATCAAGCGCGCTTCCACGGTCCGCATTCCCCAGAGCGGAAACAAATTTCCCGCAGCCCGCTGACTCAGTTCATATCCAAAGTGAAGATCCGCGACGGCGAGCCAGCCATCGCGCTCATTGAAGAGGGCGAGACGGCCGTCGAGCACAACGTTCTCCGTCACTTTAACCTGGCTCGAAGTCTTGATTTTCATCTCTGTGAACTAGTTAACGACCTAAAATATTCCTTGCCAGACGCCGCCGCCGTGTTTACAGGGCGCCGTATCACAAAATGATCAAGCATATCCGAGTTCTAATCGCTTTCATGGCCGGCTGCTTTTTGGCCAGTTGCGCCGAAACCCCCCGGGCCATCGTTTCACGTCCGGTCAATCACCGCATTGCGCAAGTTCGGACCACGGCCTATTCGAATACTGAGAAAGGCGGCAAGCACAACGCCGTCGGAACCTATCTTTCCGGACGGCAGGTCAAGAGTGCGGCCTCCGATTGGTCACGTTTTCCCTTGGGCACGCGCTTCCGTATCGTCGATACGAACGAAGAATACATGATCGACGATTACGGCACGGCGTTGATCGGAACGAATACGATCGACCTCTACAAATCGAGCCGTTTGGACATGAAAAGGTGGGGAGTGCGTCGCGTCGATATCGATATTTTGCAATGGGGTTCAAAGGAACAAAGTTTGAAGGTGCTCACGCCACGGGCCAGGCATGGGTATGTGCGCCAAATGATTGTGGCACTGCAGAAAAAAACCTCCGCCTCTTCCAATAATCCGCCGCAGAATTGATTAATCGGCCGTGCCGACGAAGTTTCGGCGCATGAAAATCCTCGTTGTCGGCGGCGCCGGGTATATCGGCAGCGTCTGTGCGGAGCTGCTTCTTGACGAAGGCCACGACGTCGCGGTGCTGGATAATCTGACGGAAGGTCATCGTCGCGCGCTGGATGCACGCGCGCCATTCATCGAAGCGGATCTGGCTGATGCGGAGAAAATCAAAGCCGCGCTTTCGCGCGTTCGACCGGATGCAGTCATGCATTTTGCAGCCAGTGCGCTGGTCGGCGAATCGATGCAAAATCCTTCGAAGTATTTCCGGAATAACGTGGCCCATGGTCTGAACCTGCTGGACGCCATGGTGGCAGCGGGCACGGAGCGGCTGGTCTTCTCATCGACCTGCGCGATTTTTGGACCGCCCGAGCGCTTGCCGATTGATGAAGAGTTGCCGAAAAGGCCGATCAATCCTTACGGGGAATCCAAACTGGCCTTTGAAAAGGTTCTTAAATGGTATGGCGAGATTCACGGATTGAAGTTCGTCTCGCTCCGGTACTTCAATGCGGCCGGCGCCTCCGCGCGTTTCGGCGAGGATCATCGCACCGAGACACATCTCATTCCGAATGTGTTGAAAGTCGCGCTCGGACAGAAGCCGCACGTGGAAATTTACGGCACCGATTACGAAACGCCCGATGGCACCTGTATCCGCGATTACATTCATATTCTCGACCTGGCGCGCGCGCATATCCTCGCGCTGACTTCCTCGAAGAGTGATTTTTATAATCTGGGCACGGGCGGGGGATCGAGTGTGCGCGAAGTGATCGATGCGGCTGCGGCAGTAACGGGCAAGAAAATTGAAATCGTGGAAAAGCCAAGACGGCCGGGCGATCCACCGCGACTCATCGCGTCTTCCGATAAGATTCGAAAGGAGCTCGGCTGGACGCCGCAATTCCAATCGCTGCCGGCCATCATTGAGAGTGCATGGAAATGGCACCAGAAATTCCCGCGCGGTTACGAAGACTGACGGATTTAACAAAAGAAAAGCGCCCGCGGAAACCGCGGGCGCTTAAAACTGAACTGCAACTAAACTTCGAAGCGCTGATTAGTGCTTGGAAGTCGTCGTCGTGGTCGTCGTTTCTTTCTTTTCGTAGTAAGACAACGGCTTGGTCAGCGTCACTTTGCTGACAACCATGCGGTCGCCTTCTTTGACGTAGGTGTACGTCACCGGCATGTCAGGACGAAGAGCCGACAATTCGACGACCTTGCCTTCCGGATCAACCACGGTCGTGCTCTTGGTGTAGTAATACTTCACCGGCGCCTGACTCGTTTCCGAGCGGAAGCTGATGTAGTCCGATCCCGGCGTGTAGGCCGTGATCGTACCCGAACCGTTGAGCGAGCTCGTGCTCGTGCTGGTTGTGGCGCTGACGCCACCACCCGCGGTGGTTGTGGTGGTCGATGATTCCTGCGCGAAAGCTGAGCTGAGCGCAACTGCGCCCGCCGCTCCGGCTGCCAACATTTTCACTAGTTTTGTGTGTTTCATATTTGTCCTTTGCTTGAGTTAAACGGATGATTCCGTCGTGCTTAAATTTGACTCCCTTTGGCGAAGTTTATTCGACTGCACTTTTTCATTCGTAACCCCAACGGCCCGTGGATGTATCAGGCCGGGTCTATCGGCGCGCTCGAGCGATTTTTCCTGACGCTTCATGCAACCTTTGCCTGGTTTCCGTGATTTTCTGCCGGCCGATTGCGCTGCGCGAAATTACATTTTTTCGACATGGCGTGACACGGCGCGCCGGCACGGCTTTGTCGAATGGGATGGACCCATCCTTGAGCCAACCGAATTGTACAAGAAGAAGAGTGGCCCCGAAATCGTCGATCAACTTTTTAACTTTGTGGATAAGGGTGAGCGCGAGGTGGCCATGCGTCCTGAGCTTACGCCGACGCTGGCTCGCGTCATCGCCACGCACGAGCGCGCTTTCAAGAAGCCGCTCAAATGGTTTTCGATCGGCCAATTCTTTCGTTATGAGAAGCAACAGCGCGGCCGGTTGCGCGAACATTTTCAACTAAATTGCGATATCGTTGGTGAAACGAATCCGGCGGCGGATGTCGAACTGGTCGCGCTTTGCATCGATATCCTGCGCGGGTTTGGATTTACCGAAGCGGATCTGGTGGTGCGGATCAGTGATCGTGAATTCTGGACCGACTTCCTGCGCACGCAGAACGTCCCGGAGGAACAATGGCAACAGATTCTACAGGCGATCGACAAATCGGAGCGGGAACCGCGGGAGAAAACCGCGGCCAGGCTGGGAGCCCTGGCTGAGCCAGTATTTGCCATCTTCGATGGCGGCGGCAAAAGCGAAAAGCTTGAGCATGTCGTGGAAGGCCTGCGCGTGCGCGGTCTGGACAAGTTCGTCGAAATCGACGTCCAAATTGTGCGCGGACTGGCTTATTACACCGGCATCGTATTCGAGGTTTTCGATCGTGCCGGAAAACTTCGGGCCATTGCGGGAGGCGGTCGCTATGACACCTTAATTCACCAGCTGAGTGATGGTTCCGTTTCGCTGCCGGCGTTGGGTTTTGCCATGGGCGACGTGGTCCTGGGCGATCTGATTGGACAAACGGCCAACGCCAAAAGCAAAATGGAAGAGTGGTTGCGCGCTGAACAAGCCCTCGACGCTTACGTGATTATCGCCAAGGAAGAACGCCGCGCTGACGCCCTGGCCCACGTCCAGGCCCTGCGTGAGCACGGTCTTCGGATCGACTATCCGTTGTCGCCGGCCAAAGTGCCGAAGCAATTTCAGGCGGCCGAACAGCTGGGCGCGCGTCTCGCGATCCTGTTCGGCGACGAGTGGCCGCAGGTTGCGCTGAAGAACCTTTCCACGGGAGAACAGGAGCTCGTGTCGAACGAGGATCTTCTTGTCCGCGTGCGTGGGTCTCTTTAGAGCGGCCTCGAGTTCATCGCCACCTAATCACTTGCGCGTTCATCGGCTTGGCCCAGAATGACAATCCTTCGGCCCGCTTCTATGTACCGCACCCATCATTGTAACCAGCTGCGCAAGGAGCACATCGGCCAGGAGGTCACCCTGGCGGGCTGGGTGCATGTTTCGCGTGATCACGGTGGCGTGATCTTCGTTGATTTGCGCGATCGTGAAGGCTTAACGCAGGTTGTTTTTCGACCGGAAGAAAACGCGGACGTAGCAAAACAATCCCACACTTTACGCAGCGAAGATGTCATCCAGGTGATGGGACGGGTAGCGGAGCGGCAGCCCGGCACGGAGAATCCGAAGCTCACCACTGGCGCGGTGGAAGTGGTGGTCGCGGAATTGCGCGTGTTGAATCGCGCGGACGATCTGCCATTCCCGCTCGACGCCGACATCCACAACGAGGACCTGCGTCTGACGTATCGCTACTTCGACCTGCGCCGTCCTCAACTGGCGCGGAACCTCCGCCTGCGTCACAAGGTGACGAAGGCCACGCGCGATTATCTCGACGCGCAGGGCTACTACGAAGTCGAGACGCCCATTCTGTCCAAGAGCACGCCGGAGGGCGCGCGTGATTTCCTCGTGCCCAGTCGGCTCGCGCCCGGGAAATTTTACGCACTGCCGCAGGCCCCGCAGCAATACAAGCAGCTGCTCATGGTGGGCGGTGTGGAAAAGTATTTTCAAATCGCGAAATGCTTTCGGGACGAGGATTTACGGGCGGATCGGCAGCCGGAATTCACCCAGATCGACATCGAAGCCTCCTTCGTCATGCCGGACGATCTCTTCGCTTTGACGGAGGGTTTGCTCGCCGGAGCTTTTCAGGCCGCTCGTGAGATTGAGATTAAAACGCCGTTTGATCGTCTGACTTACAAGGAGGCCATTAGTCGCTACGGCAGTGATAAGCCGGACCGGCGCTTCGGTTTGGAATTGGTCGATTTGAGCGAAGATTTTCGGGCCAGCGGTTTTAAAGTTTTTCGCGGCACACTGGATGGCGGCGGTGTGGTCAAGGCGATCAATGCGAAAGGCTTCGCTGGAATTACGATCGGGCAGATCGATGACTTGACCGAGCGCGCCAAACTCTTTGGAGCCAAAGGCCTCGCCTTCATCAAGGCGGAAGGGGGCGAGTGGAAGTCGCCCATAGTGAAATTTTTTTCCGAGGCAGAGAAAGCGGCGCTGCAGACAAAGCTCAACATGGAAGAGGGAGATTTGGTTCTTTTTGCGGCCGACCAGTGGGAGATTGCCTGCGAGGTGCTCGGCCGGTTGCGCCTGCG
Source organism: Chthoniobacterales bacterium (assembly GCA_038230335.1). Classification (GTDB taxonomy): domain Bacteria; phylum Verrucomicrobiota; class Verrucomicrobiia; order Chthoniobacterales; family UBA10450; genus JBBRDU01. The sequence continues at coordinate 335,244 of JBBRNL010000001.1, forward strand.
CGTGGCTGAGATACAAAAACTAACCAGCGCCTCGGAAGAGCTGAACTTTCTTTGGGTGACCGACTTTCCGCTTCTGCAACGGAACGAAGGAGAAGGCAAATGGAATGCGGTGCATCATCCGTTTACCCGGCCGAAGACCGAAGATTTGCCCCTGCTGGAAGCAAAAAAATACGGCGAGATCCGGGCTGAGGCGTATGACGTGGTCTTAAACGGCGTGGAGATTGGCGGCGGCAGCATTCGAATCCACGAGCCGGACCTGCAAGCCCGAATGTTTGAAGTCCTCGGTATCGCGCCGGAGGCGCAACAAACCGAGTTTGGTCATCTGCTGCGTGCCTTCCGTCTAGGCGCGCCGCCTCACGGTGGAATTGCGCTGGGTCTCGACCGCCTTGTCATGCTTGTCTGCGGCGAAGAAAGCATCCGTGAGGTAATGGCTTTCCCGAAAAATAACCGTGGGATGGATTTGATGAGTCAGTCGCCCGCGGACGTCGATCCGCGGCAGTTGCGGGATTTGGGAATCAAACTGGCCAAAGACAAGGCATAACGGATTGGAGTGCGTCAGGTAGGGACATACTCTACCTAAAGAGAGAACAACGCTCAGTGCTCGACGCTCAGCCTTGAATCGGGCGGAGGCTGCCGGTCGTGGTCGGTCCGGAAGAGGACGGCGACACTGAACGTGACAATCGTTCCGAAACAAATCCACCAGGGGAATTCCATGACGGGCAGCCAATCGGGCTGGGGATAAAGTGGAAACGCGCCGGGACCTGCACCGGTAACCATGCGCGCGATGTTGTTAGGCAAACCGCTCAGAATCGCCACGACGATGAAGCCGAGAATCATGGCCAGGACGTTGCCGAAATCGTTTCCGCGGCGCTTGGTCAGCATGCCGGCGAAAAAGACCCCGAGAAGCGAACCATAGGTGTAGCCGAATATTCCGAGAACGATGGGAATGATACGGATTTCAGGATGGACGATGACGAGAAAGGAAGTGCTCGATGCGACCACGATCATCAAAAGTGAAAAGGCCACGGTGGCCCAGCGGACCGCGCGGAGACTCTGTTCATCGTTCGCGCCGGGGTTCATGTATGGCTGATACCAATCGCGCGTAAAACTGGTAGCGAGCGCATTGAGCGCGGTGCTCAGCGATCCCATGGCCGTAGCGAAAATTCCTGCAATCAAGAGCCCGCGCAGGCCAACCGGCATTTGATAAAGAACGAAGTGGCAGAACGTTTCGTTCGGACTCTTGGGCAGGGAAGGATCCGGATGTACCTGATAATATGTCCAAAGGAGCAACCCGATGCTCAGGAACGTCAGAACGATGGGGATATCGGCCAGACCAGAGAGGATGAGGGAGCGGCGGCTGCGCCGAATATCCGGCGCCGTTAACATGCGTTGCACCATGTCCTGATCCGTCCCGTGGGTGGCCATGGTAACGAAGGTTGAGCCGATCATTCCGGCGAAGATCGTGTATTCAACTTCGAACATTCCCTTAATCCTGTCCCAACCGTGTTTGGCCGGATCCAGTCCGGTCGTGATCAAATCAGAGAGGTGAAATCCACCGTGGCGTGCCACCACTTCATGCCAGCCACCCGGGATGGCGGAATAGATCAATCCGAGTGCGACGAGCGCGCTGCCCATCATGATGGACGCCTGGATGAAATCGGTCCAAATGACGGCCTTGATTCCGCCCAGCGTGGTATAGACCGCTGTCAGGATGACAATGGCAACGCAGGCACCGACGTAGATCAGAAGGGTTTCCCGCTGGCCGGGGCGAACGCCGCGGATCATTTCGTAGGCAAGCGCGAGCGCGATGGCCGCGACATACAATCGCGCTCCCGAGGCGAGCAAACGTGTCACCATGAACACGGCGGAGGCCGCGTTCTTCGTAGCTACGCCAAATCGCGCCGTCAGGTACTCATAAATCGAGAAGACTTTATAGTCGTAGTACGGCTTGATGAAGATGTAGCTGACCAGAATGCGGGCCAGGATCGTGCCGAAGGCGAGTTGGAGGTAGGTGTAATTTCTGAGCGCGAATCCTTCGCCGGGCGTGCCGAAGAAGGTGCCGGCGCTCGTTTCGGCGGCGACGATGGAGGCGAGAACGGCCCACCATGGGATGCGTTGGCCGCCGAGCGCGAAGTCTTCCAGGCTATCTTCTTTTCGGCCCATGCGCAGGCCGATGCCGATGATAACGACAAAATAGACGAGCAGAACTCCGGTATCGATTGAGAGCCGCGCGTCCATGACGCCTGTTACGTGACAGAATTTTGCAAAGGCGGAAAGAGTTTTGCCACGGATGGACACAGATTTTCACAGATGAATGGCTTTCCACGCGATGCCCTCTGCTTCATCTAATCTGTGTTTTTCTGTGTTAATCTGTGGCTTCTGATGAAACTCCAGGTAATCAGTGCCCCCGATTTCGATCTGTCACTGACACTCGATTCGGGTCAGGTGTTTTATTGGAGGAGGGAGGGAACCGGCTTTGTCGGAGCGATCGGGGACGAGCCCGTTTTTGTAGAGCAACGTGACGACACGCTGGCGTTCGAGGGCGGTTCGGCGGAATTGGTGCGCGACTACTTCGCCCTCGATCATCTGCTCGCCGATATCTGCGCCTCCTTTCCGGATGACCTGGTCATGAATGAAGCCCGCGCTCATTGCGGCGGTCTTCGCATCATGCGGCAACCGCGCTGGGAATGCCTGGCCAGCTTCATCACGTCTTCCATGAAGCAGGTGGCGCATATCCGGCAAATGTCGGAGGCCTTGCGGCGCCGCTTTGGACACGAGCGTCAGGTCGCGGGCCACACGGTATTTATTTTCCCGTCTCCGGAAGCGATTGCGCAAAGCTCGGAGGAAGAACTGCGCCGCTGTGCGCTTGGTTATCGTGCGAAAAATCTGCTGATGACGGCCCGATTGATCGCCTCGCGCGCGGCGGATCTCGATGAATGGAATAGTCTGCCCGACGCGGAACTGCGATCCAAGCTGTGCGGCCTGCCCGGGGTGGGCGCAAAGGTTGCTAATTGTGTGATGCTCTTCGCGTACGAGCGGTTGCAGGCTTTTCCCATCGACGTCTGGATCGCGCGTGTCTTGCAGGAGCGCTATTTTCCGCGAAAACGAAAAATGACGGAGGGACAAATGCGCGATTTTGCACAAGGGCATTTCGGCGCTTATGGCGGCTACGCTCAACAGTATCTTTTTCACCATGCCCGCAAGACGGCCATGCGGAAGCCACGCGAGAAGGCGATTGGAGTCAATCGACCCTACCTGAGCGCAGGTAGGGGTGGTTCAGCGAACTGCCCGGACGCTGGGGAAGATGGCAATTTGTCGCAGCCGCGCGTCTGAGGTAGAGTTTACGTTGCGTAAATATGTGAACAGTCTGGCCTTGCCGTTAGTCTGTATACCCACTCGATGAACACGACGGCGGAATTCATGATCGGCCGATCGGCCGACGATGCGACCGAGCGAAAGCAGGAGTTGCGCAAGATTGCCTGGGCCATCCTGGCCGCGCTCGTTCTGCATGTGGTAATCGGATCTCTTCTGGCTGTTTTTAACGGGTTGTTTTCGTCCGCTCCACCCTTGGAAGACAAGCCAGTCGAACTGACCATTGTCGAACTCCCGCCGCTGACTCCTGCTCTCCAAGCCAAAAAAAATCCGATGTTCCGCGAGACGGACCCGCTCAAGCAAACCGCCGAACAGCCGAAAGAGAAAACGTTTGAGTCGAATGCGAATTCCCTCGCGGCGAGCGAGCTTCCGGCCGCGGGCAGTGCGCCATTGCCGTCCCAACTGGGAGGGGATCGGCCCACGACCGACCTGGAAACTCATAATGCTTCGCTCGGGCAGACTGGCGCGGAGCCCCAGCCCACCGTTCGAGCGGAAGAAAAACCAACGCCGTCGGTCGCCCCTTCAGCGCCACCGACTCCCACTCCGGCAGACCAGCTTGCCATGCTTCGGGCTACGCCCAAACCGGCCGTGCAGCCCTCGGCTGCGCCGCAGCAGGTCAGGTCCACCTACCAGCCGCTCAAGCAGCAAAAGCGAATGTCGGGGGCCATTTCTAATCGGGGCGTGGCCTCGGTCAACGCGGTCGGCACCCCGCTGGGTCGGTACCAAAAGATGTTGTACGACGCGGTCGGCTCGCGTTGGTACAATTATGTCCAGCAGCAGTCGGATCTGGTGAGTATCGGAACGGCTCATGTCGTGTTTTCGGTTGACCGAAACGGTCGCGTGCGGAACCTCAAGGTCATTCAAAACACATCCAATGAGTCATTCGCCAACGTTTGTCTTCGCTCCGTGCAGGAAGTCCAGCTGCCCGTCATTCCGCCGGACGTGGCCAGCACATTGCCGCCGGAAGGGCTAGAAGAAGAAATGTCGTTCACGATGTACGCGAACTAAAGATGAGCCCGCTGATTCTCGCGCAGATTCCCGAAGCATTGCAAAGCTTCACCAGCTTCTTTTTCAAAGGTGGCCTCTTCATGTGGCCGCTGCTCATTTGTTCGATCGTTGCGCTCACCACCATTATTCTGCGGACCTTTGCGTTGCGCGAAAAGAACGTCCTGCCTCTTGTGATTGAGAGCGAAATGGAACGCCTTGTGCCGGGCGCCAGTGCGGAACGTCTGGCTCGCATTGTCCACCATGATACTTCGTCGCTCGCCCGAATTGTCCGCGTGGCCCTGTCGCATTTGCGTTGGCCGCGCTCGGACAACGTGGAGGCCGTGCAAACGCGCGCCCGCTACGAAATGGTGCGTTTAGAGCGCGGCCTCGTTGTCCTCGAAGTGATTGTGGGCATCGCCCCTTTGCTCGGACTGATTGGAACGGTCTCTGGTTTAATTCACGTATTTGCCAGTCTCGGATTGAGTGCCGGGGCGGCCGACGCCAAGCGGATCGCGCTCGGTATCTCGGAAGCGCTCAGCACGACGATCTTTGGCCTCGGCATCGCCGTCGTGACCTTGGTTGCGTTCGTTTATTTCTCAAAAAAAGTGGAAGTATTATCGATCGAAATCGAATCGCTCGTGACCGATCTGCTCTCCAAATGTTATTACGGACGGGTGGCCGGGGAAATGCCGGTGCCGCCGCGCGGAACCGTGCCGGCCAGTGCTCCGGTGGCATGAAACGGCCCTGAGAATCGTGTTATGAGATTCGCCGCGCGCAAAAAGCGGGCCCCTTCCATCATCATCGTCTCGCTGGTCGATGTGCTCGTCATTCTTCTCATCTTTTTTGTGGTCTCCACCACCTTCAGAACGCAACAGCCGGAGGTCCAGATCAATCTCCCGGACTCGAAGACGGCAGTCAGTGCGCCTTCCGAACAGGACCATGCGCTGGTCACGATCGATCAGGATGATGAAATCAAACTGGATGGCAAAACGCTCGAAGCCGACGCCCTGGAGGGTGCGGTGCGTGATTTGCCTCCCACGCGCAAGTCCACCATCGCATTGCAGGCCGACAAAAAAGCGTCCTTCGGCACGATCATTAAAGTAATGGATGCTCTGAAGCTGGCTGGGGTAAAGAATTTGCCGGCCTTCACGCAGCAAGAGAAATGAGACTGTCCATTCGTCAGTACGGCGATCCGGCTCTGAGGGCCAAAGGTCACCGGATTGACCGGGTCGATCAACGCGTCCGGGATTTGGCGGTGGATATGCTGGACACGATGCACGCCGTCAACGGGGTCGGCCTGGCTGCCCAGCAGGTTGGCCAGGCGCTTCAGTTGACGGTCATCGACGTAGCTCAGGTTGAGGACCGGCCGAGCACACTCAAGATCAACGGGGTGGCCACTGCGGTTGAAGAGGCCATGCCGCTGATCCTGGTCAATCCGGAGATCACGCTGGGTGAGGAAATCACCGTTGGAATCGAAGGCTGTTTAAGTTTCCCCGAGATTAATGCGGACATTGATCGATCCGAATCTGTCGTCGTGCATGCCGAAACGCTTGATGGGGCATCCATGACGATCGAGGCGACCGGCTTACTGGCTCGCGCCTTGCAACATGAAGTCGATCACCTGAACGGCATTCTGTTCATCGATCGAATGAGTTCGGCCCTGAAAGTGAGTTTATCGAGCAAGCTGAAGCGTTTGCAGAAGGAGACGCAACAAGGTCAGGGCCAGAACAAACCCTTGCGCGTCGGTCAGAGCGCCTTGTAGTCGACACTGATGGTGCGGAAGAGCAGTTCTCCGTGTTCGGCCGAGAAGTAGAACAGCTCGAGCATGGTGGTACCGACCATCCATTGATACCCGACCAGCGTTTGGATCACATCGCTATCGCTATCGCGGCCTCGTGAGACCAACTTCCCTGTTCCGTACTTGGAATCGAAATACTTCCGGATTTCGCCCATGCGCTGATTGTAACGCTCAATCGTCCAGTCGGGATATTCATACTGCAGTTCCACCCCAAAAAGGGATCCCTGCTTGAAGGTAAAGAGAGTCCGCTTCAGTCCGGGATGGACGAGCCCTTCCACCGTCCAGACTTCGCGATTCTCTTTTTTCTCCCGCGCCATCACTCGCGCCTTGGCGCCGTTGAGGACCGCTTCGACCCGCGGCATCGGATCATTCCAGCGAAACCCGAACGGCGGCAGGAGTTCGTCCGCTCCGCGGGCCGGCATAACGAAGCAACAGCTCGCAAGCAATGAAAAGATCAGAACGCGGATGGACATTCAGTGCAGCACTGCGACGGTGATTTCGGAAACCGGGGAATTCATGTTTGGGCGGAGAGGAACGAACGTTGTTAGCCCGCCCGGTGAAAAATCATGCGCGACGTAGCTAACTCCGTCAACGCTCCTCGCAGTGAGATTTTTTGCAGACGCCAGGCATATCCGAACGCATTTTCAGTCAAGATTTTTTTGACCACGTTCCCAAAATAAAGTTCAGATTTTTTCTTGTCGGACTTTGTAACGGTTTCTACTCTTCGAGTCGCTGGCAGGGCGGGACGGGCAGTGATGTGAATAAGATGTGAACAGCTTTGCTAAAAATTACCGCCTGATAATGACTCAACCGACCCGCTCTTTGAAGCAATACCTGCCAGGACACGGCGCGCTCCGTGGCGGGATGAACACGAAAGCGGCGAGCGCATCCCTTTTTCCCTCGTGTTTTCGCGATTTTCACGTTGAATCGTCCGGAAGCGCGTCTGCTTTTCGGTCCGAGCGTGCGGCCGGAAATTCCCCGTTGCTACCCATATCCCACTGGGAATCGCGCTTTGTGGCAATTCTGTAACGCTGTTAACAAGTTACATGGACGAGACCTGTAAAGAGCTTTGGCAGCGACTGTCCCTTGCCTTGGAACCGCAGGTCAGCCCGGACACTTTTAAGCGTTGGTTTTCCGCCGTGGAACTGGTGCAGGCGACGGAGGATTCCCTCACCTTCAGTGTTCCGAATAATATCTATCAATTTTGGATCGAGAGTAACCACATGGCGGCCTTGCACTCGGCCATCAACTCCGCTCTCGGCTCGCCTCGCGAAGTGAAATTTTGTCCGCCTTCCGGAAGCCCTTCCGAACTCGGCGGGAAGTCCGTCGTGACGGTGGAGAGCGAACCGGAACCCGCGCGCGACACGAAAGCGCCGGGGAGCGTGCTGGGGTTAAATCCGCGCAACAATTTCGAGACGTTCGTGGTCGGGCCGAATAACGAGATTGCGCACGCGGCCAGTTTGGCCGTCGCGCAATCACCGGCCCGGACCTACAATCCGCTCTTCATCTATGGCGGAGTCGGGCTGGGCAAGACGCACCTGATGCAGGCGATTGGCCAGTATGTCTTCAGCAAAAAGAAGAACAGCAAGGTCATGTATCTCTCGAGCGAGCTGTTCATCAACGAGTTCATCGACGCCATTCAGCACAACAACCTGGTTAAGTTCCGCAAGCGATATCGCCAGGCCGACCTTCTCCTGATTGACGACATTCAGTTCCTCGGCGGAAAAGAGCGGTCGCAGGAGGAATTTTTCCACACCTTCAACACACTTTTCGACGGACATAAGCAGATTGTTCTCTCCAGCGACCGGCCGGCTTCAGAGATTGCCAATCTGGAGCACCGCCTCGTCTCAAGGTTCGAATGGGGCCTGACCGCGGAATTGCAGCCACCCGACGTCGAAACCCGCATGGCCATCTTGCGGAAGAAGGCGCGCACCCTGCAGATCAGGCTGGAGGATCAGGTCTTCGAATTTCTGGCCAATCGAATTCGGTCAAATGTGCGCCGGCTGGAAGGCGCGCTTATGCGGGTGGCTTCCTTTGCCTCGTTGAGCGGTAAGGAATTGACGCAGGAAGTGATCGAGCACCTGCTCAAGGATATTTTACAGGAGGAAGCGCGTAATCTGGTCACGATCGAACAAATCCAGCGCCGCGTGGCTGAACACTTCGATGTGCGTCTGGCCGATATGACAAGCAAACGCCGCCCGGCCAACATCGCCTTCCCGCGGCAGGTGGCGATGTATTTGGCGCGCGAGCTGACCAAGGCGTCACTCAATGAAATAGGCGAAGCCTTTGGGGGCCGCGATCACGGAACCGTCCTGCATGCCTGCAAGCTGGTGAAGAGGAGGATGACGGAACAGGATAGCATCCGGCAGACGATTTCCTTCATCGACAGCTCGTTGAAGCGCTAGGGCGGATAGCGAGTTTGCGGTTGCCGAACAAAATCGAAGGCTTTACATCTTAAGCGCCGTAGCTGCCCATGAAATTTAGCGTTACCAAAGAAAAACTGCTCGAAGGACTGCAACAGGTCCAAAACGTCGTTAGCACGAGGACGACGCTTCCGATTCTTTCCAACGTGCTGCTGCAGGCGATCGGGAACGAAGTGCACCTGACCACGACGGATCTCGACGTGGGCGTGCGCGGGAGTTTCGAGGCGCAGGTCGAGAAAGAAGGCGCCACCACTTTGCCGGCGCGGCGTCTGTTCAACATCGTCCGGGAATTGCCTTCCAGTGAGATTCAGATCGATATCGACGGCAAGAACGCCGCCTCCATTCGGAGCGGTCAAAGCTTTTTCAAAATACTTGGCTTGCCCGAGGAAGAATTTCCGCCCCTGCCGAAATTCGAAAACGCCAAAGTCGTGACCATGCGGCAAAAGGATCTGCGCGATGGCCTGCGCAAAACTTCCTATGCCATCTCCACGGACGAAACGCGTTACGTGTTGAACGGGGTGCTCTTCAGCTTCAAGGAAAACAAACTGACCCTGGTGGCCACGGACGGACGCCGCCTCGCCATGCTCGATATCGAGCTGGAGTTTCCGCGCAGCCACGAGGCCGACATCATCGTTCCGACCAAGGCCGTGACCGAATTGCAGCGGCTGCTCACGGATGACGGCGATGTTAAGGTGAGCGTAGGATCCGGCCAGATTGCCTTCGATTTAAATAAGACGCTGCTCGTCTCGAAGTTGATTGAGGGAAATTATCCCAACTATCGCCAGGTCATTCCATCGGAGGCGAAGGAGCGCGTGACGTTGGAGAGGGAGACGTTTTTGAATTCGCTGCGGCGGGTTTCGCTCCTGGCGAGCGACAAGTCCAATTCGATCAAACTGAGCTTCGGTAAAAATAACATCGATATCACGGCGAACACGCCCGAGGTCGGCGAAGCGAAAGAATCACTGGCGGTGGTCTATAAGGGGCGCGATTTCTCGATCGCTTTCAATCCCGAGTTCCTCATGGCGCCGCTGCGCAATTTGACCGAGGACGAGGTCTTCCTTGATCTGATCGACGAGATGAGCCCGGGTGTGGTGAAGATTCAAAGCCCGTTTCTCTACGTCCTGATGCCGATGCGCATCAGCGCCTGACGATCGCTGGTCTGTTCTGTGGCGGCGGTCTATGACCGCCGAATGCGGTAGATCGGCAAGCGACGCGCTGGCCCTATAACAGCTGATCGCACGCGCCGAGGTGTTCAACATTCCATTACCAATGGACGTTTTATGCGTTGTAGGGCGGGCCCTCCGCCTGCCATCCGACGATTCGGTGGTCATAGACCGCCGCTGCAGAAGAGACGACCTGGTGGACGCGATCAATGGGGATGTTTTCCATTTTCTCGCCTGGAGCGGAGATGACCTGCACATGGTTTCCAGTTGGCGCCCACACTCGCGGGTTGGTCGGCCCGAATAATAAAACGCAGTTCGCGCCCGCCGCGGCCGCGAGATGCGATATTCCGCTGTCGTGTCCGACAAAAACTGTCTGCTCAAGAATGGCGGCCAGATGCGGGAGAGGAAGGTTATGAGCGAAACGCACGCGCGAATCACTCCAGGTGGACTGAAGGCGCGCCGCCTGGGTTGCATCGGCCTCGCCCGTAATGAACAGAAGCGATCCAGCAAAGCCGGATGCATCGATCAGACGGTGGCCGAGTTCGATCCAGTTCGGTAGCGGCCAGTTCTTCGCTTCGCTGCCACTCCCGGGGTGAATGGCGATAATCGGTGTGCGCAGCCCTTTGCGAAATTCCATGGCGATTTCTCGATCCTGTGATGACGGATAGACGGCGGCACTCGTGCTTTCCAAGGCAAGGCCCAGATCGGCCACGACGGGATCGGCCAGTTGCCGCGCGGCACACGAGTGCTCGTTCGGTTTGGCTGGACCCGTAATAATATCGCCGGCGCCGGCTCGCTCCAGGTTGGTTTGAAAGATCAGGTCCGGATCAAAAAGAAAACTGATGATCAGATCAAATCCGGAAAAATATTCGGTCAGGTCTGCGGGCAGTTCCGATCCCCGGGCGAAAAACCGCGAGAGCCCACCGTATTCAATGGAGCGGACGGCGTTGGCATAAAATCGATTATCGGCGAGGGCGGCAATGTGCGCGTATCCGAGAATCTCAATATGCGCGAGGGGGTGTGCATCACGCAGCGCTTTGAGCACAGGCAAAGTCAGGATGAAATCGCCGAGGGCTCCGCCGCGGATGACTAAAATCCGATTCACCTGGATCGATCGAGCCTGAGGCGCGCCCTCATCCGCGCTGTGTCCTCAGTAGGCCACCACGGCCAGCACAAGCACGACTGCACCGTAAAGAAATACGAATCCATGGACGCAGCGCCAGCGCAGCGAATTGCGCGCCCCCCAGTTTATCTGATCGCGCAGAAGGTAGGGCATAGTCACCCACATGATTCCGGCAACGATCAGAAGATAGGCCAGGACAGTCACGACGAGGCGCGCCGGATCGTTTCGAAAAAACGCGGCATCGAGCAGAGGTTCCGCCGCGAGCAGACACAAAATACCAAGCGCACGGACAGCCAGGAATTCATCAACGAAACGAATGACCAGAAAGAAGGCGATCGGCAGTAAAACGAGGAGCGGTTTTCGAAATGAGGCAAATTCGCCCATCTCCATCGTCCAGAGAAGATAACCGCACCAAGCCGCTGCGATAAAAAGCAGGACGATTCCGGCGATATAGGAACGAGGCAGGCGTTTTGTCCACTCCTGGGTCGCGCCTGGTCGGATCAGTCCGGGCAGCCCGATCAGGATCAGAATAATGCCCGTGATAATGGCGACACTCTGCAGAGAAAAGTGATAAATCATGACAGGATCGGCTGGAGCGATTCAGGTTCGTGTGATCGGAGTTCCATACAAGCTAAATCCATTGGCCTGCTGGACGTGTAGATCGACCAGCTCGCCCGCGAGATGACGGGGTCCCTCGAACACGACGATTTTATTGGTGCGCGTCCGTCCCGTGAGCCGAGCTGCATTGGTTTTGCTCGGGCCTTCACATAAGACTTCGACAAACTGGCCGACCATCTTCTCGCCGGAAAGCCGGGCCGCTGCATCCACGATGGAGAGCAGATCCCGGTTGCGCTGCTCCTTTACTTTTTCGTCGACCTGCCCCTCCATTGAGGCGGCCGGTGTATCGCGGCGGGGTGAATACCGGAAAACGAAAGCGTTATCGAACTGGATCTGCTCGACAAGATCCCGCGTTTGTTTGTAGTCCTCCTCCGTCTCACCCGGAAAACCGACGATCACGTCCGTGGTCAGCGCCAGGGTCGGCCGCGCCTGGCGCAGGCGCCGCACGAGTTCGACGTATTTTTCGGCCGTGTAGGCGCGGTGCATGGCCTTGAGAATCCTATTTGAACCGGACTGCAACGGGAGGTGCACGTGTTCGACCAGTCGCGGCAGACGGACGAACGCTTCGATCAGGTCGCTGCGAAAACCAATCGGGTGAGGAGAGGTGAAGCGGAGACGTTTCAGACCATCCACTTCATGCACGGCCTCGAGCAATTGCACGAAAGGACTCTTTCCATCGCGGATCGGAAACTCACGACGTCCGTAGAGATTGACGATCTGACCGAGCAAGGTGACCTCCTTGACCCCGTGCGCGACGAGGCGGCGGACTTCCGCGACGATTTCGGAGATGGAGCGGCTGCGTTCCTCTCCGCGCGTCTGCGGGACGATGCAAAAAGTGCAATGCATGTTGCATCCCTGCATGATCGACACGAACGCGGTGGCCTGTTGCGGGGCCACTGCCTGGTCTCTGATCGTTCCCTGGGAATCCGCCTCCGGCTCGACGTCGACCATGGAAAATCGCGGGTCGTCCATCCGTCGATGCTGCTTTTGGCCGACTGCTTCTTCCACGTAGTCGGCGACGCGATGAAACTTCTGCGTACCGACAACGAGATCGACATGGGGCAATTGGTCTAACAGAGAAGCGCCGCGCGCTTGCGCCATGCAGCCAAGAAATCCGAAGACGACGTGGGGCCGCTCTTTGGCCATCCGTCCGAGCATGCCCATCTTCCCGAGGGCCTTCTGGTCCGCCATATCCCGCACGCTACAGGTGTTGAGCAGGACCACGTCAGCCTCGCCTTCGTGAGCCGTGCGCTCGTAGCCACGTTCCAGCAATGAATGCGCGACCTGTTCCGAATCGCGCTCGTTCATCTGGCAGCCGTAGGTCTTGATAAAGAATTTCGGCATGACAGGGCGGAAATAATACACCGACCGGCGAGGTTCGCCACGGGATGCTAAAGGAGTGACCTCGGCCCGTGACGAGCGCGTCGTTGCTTGCGCGATTATAACGCTTCCCTTATCAGCGCGCTTTCCGATTTAATCGCCACGCACATGGACGAGGAAATCCCGGCAATTGGAATCATCGGCGGCAGTGGCCTCTACCAAATGGATGGAGTCCGAGACGCGACCGAGCACAAGATCGATACTCCCTTCGGATCGCCTTCCGACGTGATTTTTGGCGGCCTCGTCGGTGATCGTCAGGTTTACTTCCTGCCGCGCCATGGACGAGGCCATCGCCTTCTGCCGCACGAGTTGAATCATCGGGCCAACATCTACGCGTTACGCTCGCTCAATGTCCGATGGATTGTCTGCGTCACGGCTGTCGGTAGCCTTCAGGAAAAGTACGCGCCGCGCGACATCGTTTTGCCCTCGCAATTCTATGACCGGACGAGCGCCCGTGCCGTTCACACATTCTTTGGCGAAGGGATTGCGGCCCATATTACTTTTGCGGAACCGATCAGCACCCAGCTGCGCGATTTGATTTACCAGGCGGCCCAGACGCTCAGCGTCAAAGTGCATAACGGGGGCACCTACGTGAACATGGATGGGCCGGCCTTTTCGACCCGGGCCGAATCGGAGTTCAATCGCAGGCACGGGTTCGACGTGATCGGGATGACCAACCTGCCGGAAGCGAAGCTGGCGCGGGAGGCGGAGATCGCGCTCGCCACCATGGCCATGATTACCGATTACGATTGCTGGAAGGTGGAGGAGGAACCCGTCTCTGCCCAAACCGTGTTCGGTCACCTCGTGGCCAACGCCGAGATCGCGAAGAAGGTTCTTCTCGAAATTATTCCACGCATCCCGCGGGAACCCAACTGGCCGGAACACCGCACGCTGGACTCCGCTTTGATTACAGACCGCAAATTATGGCCGGCCGCGACGGTTGAGAAATTGGGGCCGATTTTGAAACGGTTTCTTTAAAGATTGGCTGATAACTCGGGAAGACCCTGGGGGGCACGGCAACAGAGTGCCGCGGTCGCCCGCGGAGGCGTGTTTGGTGCGCTCCAAGGATGGCCAGCCCCCCAAAAAAAGTTCTTGCTTCTCGATCCGATTTTATAGTAATTATAAGAACGTCGGGAGGAAAAAGTCCGACCAGTAATCAAAATCGCACCATGAAAATCGAAATCGCCGCCTGTTTGTTTAGTGCTGCTTTGCTCTCCGCTTGCTCGTCCACCAGCCAAACCACTGCCGAACATCAGACTTTGGAGCAGAGGATGATGGCTAAATATGCGAGCACCGACACCTCGACGGCTGAACCGGCTCCGCCGGCGGAAGGCCCGGGCGATGTGCCGGCTGATGCGCCAGCCAGCGTTCAAGACAATCCTGCGTTGGTGCCGAGCCCTTCCCTGCGACTTTCGGCCGCCTCTTCGACGCCTTAAACGACGTTCAGCGTCGTAAGCGCGTCATGGCTTCGCCCAGAGCCTGAATCTGGGCGTCTTCGTGTGACGCCGTCACCGTAATGCGCAACCGTGCTGAGCCTTTTGCGACGGTGGGATAGCGAATCGCCGGCACAAGGAAGCCTTCTCTCATTAAGGCCTGCGAAAGATCGATGGCCGCTTGTTCGTCTCCCACAATCCACGGAAAGATTGCGCTGGCTGGTTTGACCGGCCGTTGCCCCAGCGGGGATTCGGGAAGTTGTTGGGAAAGAAGCTCGATCTTGCGAGTGAGAAGCTGGCAACGCTCATCCCCTTCCGCGGAGTCGAGAAACTCGACTGCGGCGAGTGCAGCGCCCGCCAGAACGGGCGGCTGCGCCGTGGAAAAAATAAAAGATCGCGCGCGATTAATCAGCCAATCGATTAAATCGCGTGAACCGCAGATATAACCCCCGCTCACCCCCAGAGCTTTGCTCATCGTGCCCATTTGCACGTCGACCTTCTGACCGAGGCCAGAAGCGGCGACAAGACCGCGGCCGTGGGATCCGATGACGCCGACGGCGTGCGCTTCGTCGACCATTAAGAGCGCGTCAAAGCGTTGCTTGAGGTCGCTCAATTCGCGCAACGGCGCCAGATCGCCATCCATGGAAAAAACGGATTCGGTGATAATCAGGATTCGAGCCTGCGGATGCTCTCGCCGAGCCCATTCGAGGTGGCTTTCAATTTTTCCCAGGTGGTTGTGTGGGAATACGCGCAGAACCGCGCCGCTCAGCCGGGCTCCGTCGACTAACGAAGCGTGGCAGAGTTTATCGAGTATCACGACGTCCTTGCGAGTGACCAACGTGGGGATGGTTCCAACGGCGGCCGCGTAGCCGCTGCTGAAGGTCAGGGCGGACTCCACCTGTTTCCACGCCGCCAGGGCGCTCTCCAGACGCAAGTGCGGGGATTGCGTCCCGCTGACCAGTCGAGACGCGCCCGCTCCGACGCCGAATTCGTTGATGGTCGCGATCGCGGCGGAACGCAAACGCGGATCATTCGCCAAGCCCAGGTAATCGTTGGACGAGAAGTTAACGAGACGCTGGCCGACCAGGTCGACGGACGAGCCCTGGGCGGAGCCGATTTCGCGCATCCGGCGATAAAGAGATCGGGCCCGGAGTGCCTGAAGCTGGTCGCCAAATAAATTGCTGCTCATGGATCACCCGCGGT
Source organism: Chthoniobacterales bacterium (assembly GCA_038230335.1). GTDB lineage: Bacteria > Verrucomicrobiota > Verrucomicrobiia > Chthoniobacterales > UBA10450 > JBBRDU01. Next base: position 350,744 of record JBBRNL010000001.1, read on the forward strand.
AACGGGTTACATCCACAAACCCCAGGAAAGCAGGGCCGACGCGTCGCGCCATACTCCCGCCTTGCTGTCTCCGAGAACGACGACGATCACGTCGCGACCGCCGGGACGGGCGCCGCTGGCAATGAGACAGTGGCCGGCGGCCTCGGTGTAGCCTGTCTTCATCCCGTTGCAGTAAGGCAGCTGTCGCAACACCTTGTTCGTGTTTTCAAGCTCGCGCGTGCGGCCATTGGCAAATCGAAAGACGAGCTGGGGCAGACACACGATCGATCGAATTGTGGGATTGGCGTAAGCCGCCCGTGCGATGAGAGAGAGGTCGCGCGCGCTCGAGTATTGGTTTGGCACGGGCAGGCCGTTTGGATTGACGAAATGGGAATGGGTGGCGCCCAGTTCGCGCGCCTTCTCGTTCATGATTAAGGCGAATGCTTCGATGCTGCCGGCATGGTCGCGCGCCAGGCATCGGGCCACATCGTTCGGGCTCTTCACGAGGAGCGCGCGGAGCAGATCGATTCGCTGGTAGGTATCTCCCGGCTTGATGTTCAACTTGACCGGCTCGGCCAGCGTGTCGATGACTTCCACCGTGACGGGCCGGTCCAGAAATCCGTGCTCGGCCACGATCAACGACGTCAGTAACTTTTGCGTGCTGGCGGCGGCGCGTGATTCGTCTGCGTTTTTCTCGTATAAAATCTGGCCCGTCTTCGCGTCGATCATCATGACGGACTTTGCGCCGGTGTTCGGCACGCCGCCCGTGGTGCGCGGCGGTTCGGGTGCGCGCGCGACACGGGTGCGAGCCCGTTTCGGCTTGGGTGTCGCTTCATCTTCGCTCGCGGCTGCGGCCCGCCGAGCTCTGACTGGTTCCGCCTTAGGAGGCGGGGCCGCGATGCCGGTGGGTCGGACACCGACTCCTTCGGTTTGAACCGTCTGCCCGATCGCATGCAGCGCGATGACGAAGGTGCAAAGGCACAATGTCCAGGCACGCGATAATTTCATGGTCGCAAGATTACCGCTAAAATTTTGCCGCGCGCAAGGTCATCATCATCCGCGATTCAGACAGCCTATTTGACCCCGCGTTCGATCAACTCGATTTCGTAACCTTCCGGCGCGTCGATGAAAGCAATGGAGTCGCCGCTTTGCGTGCGATGGGGTCCATCCGAAAGCGGGTATCCCTGGGCGGCGGCATTGCCGGCGAATTGCTCCATGTTTTCCACTTCAAAAGCGAGATGAGTCAGATCGGGGCCAACCACGACCGGGCCGCTCTCGTCGAACTTGCAGAGCTCGATCTCTTCTTCGCTGCCGGGCGCTTTGAAGAAAACCAGTTGAGAGCCGCGGCCGGATGTGTGCCGCCGGATTTCCTGCAAACCGAGCACGTCTTTGTAGAAGGCGACGGTCTTCTCCAGATCACTGACGCGATAGCGCGTGTGCAACAGTTTCTTAATCATCAGCTCTCTTAATGCCCCACTGAGGAAGAAATTCAAATTGGACATTGGAGTTTGGGAGTCGGCGTTGGTAGCTACAGCGCTCTTCCTAACACGGGAATCCGGCAGCCGCCGGACCGCGGCTACCCTTCAAAACAAAGCGAGCTACCCCGAAGGTTGACCGGCTGGCCACATCTCGGAATTGTCGATCAGACGGAATAGCTGTAGGTCTCTACCTGGATGAAACTCGTCATTGCCGCCACGGGGGCGAGCGGAACAATTTATTTACAGCGATTGCTCGATCAGATCGACGCGTCCGCCCACGAGGTGCATCTCGTCATGAGTGCTCATGCCAAACAGGTGGCGGCAACTGAGGTTGATGGGTTGAAGATTCCAGCAGGTATTCGGGAGCATTCGGAAAGCGATTTGAATGTACCGTTCGTGAGCGGATCCGCCCATTTTGACGCAATGGTCGTGATCCCGTGTTCCATGGCTACGCTCGGGCGGATCGCTTCGGGGACGGGGGACAGTGCCTTGCTGCGCGCGGCTGACGTTTTTCTGAAAGAGCGGCGAAAACTGATCGTGGTTCCGCGCGAGACGCCTTGGAACCTGATTCACGCTCGCAACATCGTGACGCTTCTTGAAGCGGGCGCGATCGTGTTGCCGGCCATTCCCTCATTTTACAGCCGGCCACAGTCCGTTGCCGCGGTCGCCGATACGGTCGTGTGGCGTGTGCTTGATCAAATAGGTCTGCCAAACCCGAGCGCTTATCGCTGGCAGGCCGAGTCGCAAAGCAATTGAAGATCGAAGGTTGGCCCGCGCGATGGCTGATCGCAGTTGGATTCCGTTTGCTGCGGATGTGGGAGCGCACTCTGCGTTACGAGGTAGACGACCGCGGGGATATTTTTAACCGCCCCACGCGTGAAGCCGGGATCGGCGCCGTCTGGCACAATCGTTTGCTCATTCTTCCGATGGTGTTGCGCCGCTTCCTACCGGAGCGCCGCGGCGCCGCCCTAATCAGTGCAAGTCGAGACGGCGCGTGGATTGCGGAACTGGTCAAGAAGGTGGGCTTTGATGCGGTGCGTGGTTCCAGTTCACGGCAGGGGGTGACCGCCGTTCTGCAGATGGCCGATGTGCTCGCTTCGGGCCGCGACGTTGTGATTGCCCCGGACGGACCGCGCGGGCCGGCCTATCAAATAGGGCAGGGTATCATTTTTCTCGCCCAGAAGTCGGGGGCCCCAGTCTTTCCCGTGCACCTCGAGTATTCGAGTTATTGGCGAGTCAAAAGCTGGGACCGATTTTTCCTGCCGCGGCCTTTTTCTAAAGTGCGCGTCATCTTCGGTCCTCCGCACGTGGTCGCAGAGACGTCGACGGATGAAGCCTTCGAGACGGAGCGACTTCGGTTGCAAAACGCAATGATGTCGCTGGTTGAAGAGCGCTGAGTCATTTACGTTCCGCGCATGGCAAATCTGATCGACGGCTGCGCCATCGCTGAGAATGTCTACGTCCAGCTTCGCCACGACATGAGTGGGCTTAAATCGCAAGGGGTTACCCCGGGTCTGGCGGTCGTCTTGGTGGGTGATAACTCCGCCTCCCGCGCCTATGTCCGTTCCAAGGACAAGGTGAGCCGCGCGCTGGGCTTGCACTCGGTGAAACTGGAACTTCCCGCGACCACGACGCAGCAGGACCTTTTGCAGAAGGTCGAGGAATTGAACCGCGATCCGGCCGTGCATGGCATTCTGGTGCAATCGCCGCCGCCCAAACAGATTGACGAAGCGGCCATCGTCCGGGCGCTCGATCCGCGCAAAGACGTCGACGGGTTTCATCCCGTCAACGTGGCCAAGTTGGCCATGGGCGATCGCACGGGATTTGTTCCGTGCACGCCTCTTGGAGTGCAGCGGCTGTTGCTCGACAGTAAAGTCGAAATCGCCGGTGCCCATATCGTGGTGCTCGGCCGCAGTATGATCGTGGGCAAGCCGGTGGCGCTTCTGCTCATGCAAAAGGGCACTGGCGGAGATGCGACGGTGACCGTGGTGCATTCGCGCAGCAAAGACCTGTCAGCGATCACGCGCTCGGCCGACATCCTGATCGCGGCCATCGGACAGGCTGGCTTTGTCAAAGCGGAGCACGTGCGCGACGGCGCGGTTGTGATCGATGTGGGGATTAACCGGGTGGAAGATGCGAGCAGCGAGCGCGGCTATCGCTTGGTAGGCGATGTTGATTTCGAGCAGGTGGCGGCGAAAGCTGGCGCCATCACGCCGGTCCCGGGCGGCGTCGGGCCCATGACGATCGCGATGTTGATGTCGAATACGTTGAAGGCTTGTCGAGAATCGATGAAGTAGGAGCAGTGATGGTGGAACGCGATCTCCGGGCGCGTTGCTAAGAATCAAAGCGCCGTGGGGCGCTCAAGTGTGAGCGGCTTTGCCGCTCGAAATTTAACATCGCGCTCGGAGATCGCGTACAACGTTTTTGGATTTAGTGACGCGCTGTCTGATTGACGATCTTGGCGGTGAGCAGTCGGAGAATGGATGGTTGCACGCGCGCAGCATGCACGACAGCCGAGGCAATCCGCGGCGATAACACGGCGGCTCGGGCCAACCGATTGATCCATAGTCGCCCGCGATACATGGCGGCATGCGCCTCTCTGAATTCGCGCAAGGCGGAGGCGTCCTTCGGATTCTGAATCAATCTGATGATCGCTCCTGCGGCCAATTCACCGGAGCGCAGTGCGTAGTAAATTCCTTCGCCCGTGAACGGTTCGACCACCCGCGCGGCGTCACCGATGAAGAGCAAATTGCCGTGCGCTGGGTTCATGGGCGCGCGGGTCAGGGGTGTGATGGTGCGCCAGGGGTGAGAACTCGGAACATTAAAACGGTGGGTCGCCCAATTCCTCAGAGCATCGATATCAACCGGCCGGGCGACCAGGCAGACGTTGAGCTGGTCTTCTCCAACCGGGGCTTGTCCGGAGTATCCTTCCTTCACAAATTGCAGCACCACACGATTTCCAAAATCCGGGGGCAAGGGAAGATGTGTTTGCAGCGCGACCCGTTCCCGCTGCGGACGTGGCAGTAGATTGCAAAGCCGCGCCACGGTGGAGTTGCGGCCGTCTGCACCAATCACCGCGCGCGCCGTGAGGGTTTGCCCGGCCGTTGTCAGATTCCAAGTGCCGGACTTATTTTTATTTAACGCAGTCACGATCGCGGAATGGCAAACCTCGGCTCCCAATGCGCGCGCTCTCTTTAGTAAAAGCTGATCGAGAAAACTTCGCTTCACCGCAATCTCGGCGTCGTCCCCCGTCGGTAGTTCCACCGTGACCGTTCGTCCGCCGATCGCGATAAATTCCACGCGGTCGAGTCTACCGTGGGGAATGCTTCGCACTTGCTCAGCCACACCGAGTCGTCGCAGGACGTCCCAGCAGGCTGGATTTAAACAGTCGCCGCACACTTTTTCCCGGGGAAAAATCTCGCGCTCGAGGACGACGACGCGCAGACCGGCTCGGGCACAGACGGAGGCGCAGGATGCTCCGGCCGGTCCTCCGCCGACAATCGCGACGTCAAAGGTCATGTCCGATCTTGAACGCAGGAGAACACATTTTCCACTTGTGGGTCTCGGGTTAGACTAAAGGGCAGGCGCATCCATGGCTTCCGTCACTAAAGACAAACCAGATTTAAGCAAGAAGGTGCACGAGGTGCCGCATAAGCCGGGCGTGTATCTCATGCGCGATCGCTTTAATCGCGTCATCTACGTGGGGAAAGCGCGGGATCTGCGCAAGCGTGTTTCATCCTATTTCATGCCGTCAAAAATGGCCGTGGCCGATCTCAAAACCCGCGCCATGCTCGAGAGTGTATGGGATTTTGAGACCCACACCGTTCGAAGCGAAGCCGAATCGTTACTGCTCGAAGGTAAGCTGATCAAGGAATACCGGCCTCGCTATAATATTTCATTTCGGGACGATAAACGCTTCCTCCTGGTCAAAGTGGATATGGCCGAGGAATGGCCGCGCTTTCGGCTGGCTCGTTTTAAGAAAGAAGATAATGCCCGCTACTTCGGCCCCTACGCGCAGGCTGGCGCCCTTCGCCAGACCTTGAATTTTATGCGCAAGAAGTTCGGCGTTCTCACGTTCGGTCGCGGTTCGCCGACGGTGCGGGAACTGAAATCTTCGACCTATCAGGTGCCCGTGCGTCTGAGCGAAATCTCGGCTCCGCAATATCGTGAACGCGTGGGCGAAGCGGTTGATTTTTTGGAGGGACATTCGCGGGAAATGATTACCGCATTGGAAGACGAGATGCGGAAAGCGGCGGGCAAGATGGAATTCGAGAAGGCAGCCGAATTGCGCAACATGGTGGCGGATCTGCGCAGCACGACCAAGCCGACGCGTCGCTTCACGCGCGGTTCATTGCCCAGCTCAATCGACCCCCTGGCTGACGTGCTCGCTCTGGCCGAAGCCTTGCAACTGACGCGACCGCCCGCCGTGATGGAGTGCTTTGATATCTCGAATATTTCAACGACACACGTAGTCGCTTCGATGGTCTGTTTTCGTGACGGTGTTCCGGATAAGGATTCGTACCGCCGCTACCGGGTCCGCACAGTCGTCGGACAAGATGACTTCGCCAGCATGGCGGAAGTGGTGCGAAGACGATATGCGCGTGTGCTTCTGGAAGCACGGGAAGTTCATCCGGACACGGCTGAGTTTTCGCAGGAGAACCCGGTGGAAGCACTTGCGCGGGAAGCGGCTGGTGCCGCAGATGACAAGGAGGGCGGCACTCCGTTCGTGGCCGTCCGGTTGCCTGACCTGATCATTGTCGACGGAGGCAAAGGCCAGCTCTCGTCGGCCTGCCGCGAATTGCAACGCCTTGGGCTGCACGATCTGCCCATTCTGGGCCTGGCCAAGGAACACGAGGAGATTTATCGCCCTGGCCGCGCCCTGCCGTTGCAGTTATCGCCAGATTCGGGAGCGTTGCGCCTCTTACAACGGATTCGGGATGAAGCGCATCGTTTCGCTAACGCCTATCACCAACTGCTCATGAAAAAGCGGATCGGTGAAAGTATTCTGGACGATTGCCCGGGCGTGAGTCAGAACCGGAAGAGTCTGTTGCTGCGCCAATTCGGGTCGGTTAATCGCCTGCGCAAAGCGAGCGTCGAGCAGATTGCGGAAACCGAGGGGATCGGACGAAAGCTTGCCGAAGACGTCCATCGTTTTTTACAACGGCATTGAGTTGTTCGAAGAATTCGCCGACTTAGTCCGCCTGACCGTGCAGATGATTTTCAGGAACGTTCTTAGAAAGATTGCCTTGGGCGTGCTCATCGCGCTTTTCCCCTGCCCGGGGCACGCGCAGACGCCTTCCGCCACGCCGTCGCCGAGCGCGAGTCCTCCGGCGGACGAAGAGAACATCGTGCCGACGTTCGAGACGCAGAAGCTGGCCCGGACATATATCCTCGATATCCCGGCGCCGCGCGGACAGATTACGGATCGGACGGGTGCGCCTCTCGCGCAGAACAAGCTCAGTTATAACCTGGCTATCAGCTTTCCGACGCCTCTCGACTTTTCCGATCCGCAAGCGACCGCCTTTGCCCGCGAAAAAATCGGCCGGATGGAAAAACTGCTCGATCGGGAAATCAAAATTTCAAACGAGCTGATTCTTCGTCACTATCACAACCGCGGAATTCTGCCGCTGGAGATCGCACAAAACTTAACGTCAAAGGAATACGACGAAGTGAAGGAGAAGATGCCGGCCGGGGTGACGGTCCGCCCCATCTACGTACGGACCTACCCCAACGGGAAGGTGGGAGGGCAAATTGTCGGATATACCGGCCGGACTGGCCGGAACCTGGATGGGATGATCGACAATCACGAGACGCTCTGGCCGGAAACAGAGGGTAGAGAAGGGCTCGAGCAAACCTTCAATGAGATGCTCAAGGGCAAGCACGGCGAGTACAAGCTCACTTTCGACAAGGATGGGCGCAAGACCTCGGAAAAGCTCGTGACCCCACCGGTGCCCGGCTACAGCGTTGTCACTACGCTCGATCTGCGCTTGCAGGAACTGGCGGAGAAAGCCCTCGAGAGCAAAGCGAAACGGGGAGCCATCGTCATCCTCGACCCGAACAACGGGGATATTTTAGCCATGGCATCGTGCCCGAGTTACAACCCGAACGTGTTTATTCCCTCGATTTCGGCGGAGAAATTCAAAGCCTTGCAGGACGACCCCGACATTCCGCTTTTGCCCAGAGCGTTTCGCTCGTCGTATCCTCCGGGCTCGACCTTCAAGGTGGCGGTCGGGATCGCGGCTCTCGAGAGCGGAGCGGTTCGGCCTAACGACGAGTTTGAATGCGCGCGTTCCATCGAGATTGGTAACCTGACCTTTCACAACTGGAAGAAGACGGACCGCGGCCCGTTGAATTTCGTGCAGGCCCTGACCGAGTCCTGCGATACCTGGTTCTACCAGGTCGGGATTAAGACGGGTTCCGACGCCATTATCGATTGGGCGCTCAAGCTGGGATTCGGAGCGAAATGCGGCATCCCCTTGCGGGGAGAAGTGGAGGGGCGCATCCCTAACGACCAGTATATGAAAGCAACGCACGGCCGAAAGTTACTGAACGGTGACGTGGCCAACCTTTCCATCGGACAGGGAGACACGCAGGTAACGCCGCTCCAAATGGCGCAGGCCATGGCCATCGTGGCCAACGGCGGGACGTTTTTTCAGACGCGTCTCGTTCATCAGGTGCAAACGTTCGACAACGAAATTGTCAGCGCCTATCAGGTGCGGGCCAAGCGAACTCTCGACTTCTCACCGGAGACGATGGATCAATTGCGCACCGGTTTGGTCGACGCGGTAAGCGGCGGCGCCGGCACCGCGCACTCGGCTAATCTCGATAATGTCGAGGTCGCTGGCAAAACCGGTACAGCCCAGTGGGGCCCGAAAACGAAAGAAAGAACGGCCGCGTGGTTTGCCGGATTCCTGCCGGCCAATCAACCCCAATACGCGTTCGCTTCCCTTTACGAAGGGGATGTCGGCAGTAAAGAACACGGCGGCACGACGGCGGCGCCGATGATCGGAGAGATTTTCAGACAGGTCTACAAAGGTTCGCAAAGCAAAGATCGTCCAAGGCGCGGGCCGACCGAGCAAAACACACGGCGAGCCGAGCCCGTCGAAGACGATCAATCAGATTAACGTCAGGTAGGGACATCTCTCTGCGACGGCCGCGGCGATGCCGCTGGCTTGATTTCGTGTGGACGTCTGACGCGCCCTTTCGCGTTGTCATGCTGGGCCCGCGGAAGACGGCGAAGGATCGCGCCGACAGCGCGAGCGTCATTCAAAGGACGCGAGCGTGACGCCCAGCGTGAATGGGAGATCCCTCCTCGTCTGCGCGAGTCAGGATGACAACCCGTAAGACGCGGGTGGAGGTGGAACGCGATGGCTCGAGCAGAATCAGTGAGCGGCCGTCTCGGCGGGCAATTCCATTGTGCCTTTATATTTTGGCTCTTCCGGTTCGACTCCGAAATTATCCGCAAAAAGCTCTTCGATTCTACCGAAATCGTCTGGGGTTAAAGTGGGGCATTCCGGCGCCGCCGCAAATTCCACGAGCTGCTCCTCGTTATAGATGTTCGGCAAAGTCGAAGCGACACGCTCGTCCGCGAGCAGCCATTGCAACGCGGCTTGGCCCAGCGTTCGTTCGGAATTTTCGAGAAACCGAAGTGTATCGATTTTCTTCACACCGTTGAGCAGCCAGCTGCGCGGCCGGTGATTGCGATGGTCATTCGGCGGGAAGATCGTGTCCACGGTGTATTTACCCTCCAGCATTCCGGACGAATGCGTCACTCGGATAAGAAACATGGTGTCCTTGCCGGCTTCGGTCGCCGCCTCCTGCATGGCGCGGCCGGGATGCTGCTCCAGAAGATTGTAGATGTGTTGCACACTGGTGATGTCGCGTTGGCGAATGCAGTTGATGCCTTCGTAAAGCCATCCGATGGCGGGACCCAGCGCGATGCCGAAGTAGCGAATCTTGCCGCTGCTTTTCAACTTCTCCAGCGCCGTCCAAACCGCATCGTCGGAAATCTGCTCCATCCGAATGTTATGCAACTGCAAAAGATCAATCCGATCGGTCTTGAGACGCTTCAGGGCGGCGTCGGTTGCGCGCACAATAGCGTCCGGCGAAAAATCTTGAGGAATCTCGCGTTGCCCGCGACCGCGCGTCTCGCCATGCGTAACGAAGTCGTAACCGACCTTGGTCGCGATCACAATTTCATCGCGCTGATTGGGGAAGGCTTTGGCGATCAGTTCTTCGCTTAAGCCATTGCCGTAGGTATCGGCCGCATCGAACAGGTTCACTCCGAGATCGAGCGCCTTGTGCATGAGGGCGATGGCTTCGCCTTCCGTGAAGTTCCCCCACCAACCGGTCGAGACGGTCCAGAGACCGAACCCGACCTGGCTGACTCTGAGATCGGTATTCTTATAAGTTCGAAACCGCATGGCAGATAAATTAGACGGTCATCGCGAAGGTTCAATGCCGGGCCATCTCAATTTGGGCGTTGGACGATGAGCGTTGAGCGTTGGACGTTGCCTGGTGATTCCACGCGAGGCTACCGCACTCCTCATTATCGGCCATGGCTCGACCGTTAATCCGGATTCGAGCACTCCCACGCTGGCGCATGCCTCGGAAATTCGACGCCGGCAATTGTTTGGCCGAGTCCACTGCGCCTTCTGGAAAGAAGAGCCCAGCCTGCGCGACGCGCGTTTTCTGTTCGACGCGGAGGAAATAAGGGAGGTCTACGTCGTGCCAAACTTTATCAGCGAAGGCTATTTTACGAAGACGGTCATTCCGAGGGAATTGGAGCTACAAGGCGATGTCACGTTGCGCGCTGACGGGCAAATCTGGAAGTACTGTGAACCGGTCGGAAGCAATCCGGCGGTCACGGAGATATTGTTGCGCCGGGCACGCGCGGTCGCTCCGGGGGTGCGGGCGGCCGACACCAGTTTGCTCGTCGTCGCGCACGGGACGGATCTGAATGAGAACAGTGCCGCGGCGGCCAAGCGTGAAGCGGAAGCGATTCGGAAAAGAGGAGAGTATGCGGCGGTGCTCAACACTTACATGGAAGAGGCCCCGTTCGTCGCCGATTGGAAAAAACTAACGACCACCGCAAACGTGGTGGTGATTCCCTTCTTCATTTCCGATGGTTTGCACAGCTACGAAGACATCCCGGTACTCCTGGGCATCGCACAAGAAGGCGCGACGCAGTCGGCTACGGGCGACGCCGGGGAAGTTTTCCGTCGTAACCCCTATCAGGTGGATGGACGATCGCTTTTTTACGCTGCTCCTATTGGCACGGATGCGGCCTTGGCTGACCTGATTCTCCAGCAGGTAGCCCGTTTCGATGCAGCGAATAAGTTGCAAACTGCGTCATAAGCGCTTCCGTCGAACCTACCAACTGATGAGATGAAGCCTGAGACACTCACAAAACTTCAGGACCTCGGCGCGTTCGTTCTGGCCAACGGCTGCAATAAGTCCGGCATGAAACAGGTGGCTGAATTAATCCGTGAGGCGCGCGGCTATCGTTGGGTTGGCATCTATAAAGTGACCAAAAAAGAGTTCGTCGCCCTCTCCTGGACAGGGGACGAACCGGTGGCCTATCCGCGCTTTCCGCTCTGCCAGGGTCTCTGCGGCGCCGTTCTCGAATCACGCAAACCGATCGTGCTCGGCGACGTGCGCAAGGATCCGCGATGTTTGCCTGCGTTCCACACGACGCGGTCGGAAATCATCGTCCCCATGATTAACGAGGAAAAGGAAGTGGTCGGGATGCTGGACGCGGAGAGCGACAAACTGGATGCTTTCACCGCTGAAGATCGTGGGTTTCTGGAACGCGCGGGTTCACTCATCGCACACTGCCTGTCGTAGAGGACGGCACGATGCCAGATGCGATGGAGCGCGCGCTGATGAGCGCGCTGACCGGCGGATCGTGCGACGTCGGACAAATCAGAATCTCAGGCGGGGGCACCCGGTATTCGATGTGTCACCGGGAGGATGTGAACCGTCGTGATCTGCATTTCCACGACAAGGCGGAGGACGCGAGCGCGATCGCGCGCTTCGATGATGCCGGGAAATATCGTGCCCTGAAGACAGCCCCGAATTTATCGCACGGTTGGCAATTGGATTTGGCCACGCTCGACGATGTGCGACATGCTCTCGATTACTTTTACCCGGGGCGGCTGGCGGCCTTCGCTGCCTCGGTCAGCCAACGACTTGAAACGACGCCGTTGCGCGAAACGCTGGCCCGCCAAACTGGCATGTATCGCGTGGCGGCAAAGGTATCGGACGGCCAGATTGAGCGAGTGGTGGAGAAGGTCTGTCGATCCGCGGACGGCTGTCTACGGACGATTCTATGGAAGCGAGACGCCTCGGGCGAGAAACCATCAAGCAAATTGCCGCCCGAAAAGTTTGATCCGCAACATGGCCAGGCAACTGCATCGAGCCTCGCTGCCTTCCCGGCTGCGGCTGCTCGTGTTCCGTTGCTTTGCCAGGAAGCCTGTACGCTCCTGGTCGGCGAATGCCGGAAAGCGGTTCAGTCCGCCGGGGGCGTTTCTCCGCTGTAGCCGCCTCACTCTGTTGCGGCGTTTTGGTTTTCTGGGGTTAGCACCCGAACACGGCAGCAGAGTGCCGTGACTACAGGAAGACGTGCTGTAGTCGCGTCGGAGAGTTGTAAGGTAAGACTGCGACGGACGGCCCGGAGATCCGTCCCTACCTGATGATTACGCGCGCCCGGTTTATCGTGACGATGGATGGTCCTCCCATCGAGGACGGCGCCGTCGCGTCTTTGGACGGTCGGATCGTGGACATGGGACGGTTCGCCGAGGTCAAGGCGAGGAATGCAGACGAAGTGAGCGATCTCGGAGAGTGCGTTTTGCTCCCCGGTCTGATCAACGCGCATTGTCATCTCGATTACACGTGTCTACGCCATCGCATTCCGTCTTCGAAGAATTCGTTCACCGATTGGATTTCGTCGATTAACTCGGCCAAAGCGGGCCTGTCGGCTAGCGACTACATCGCATCGATCAATGCGGGATTCGCGGAAGCGAAGCGCTTTGGCACGGTTGCCGTCGCTAATCTTACCGCTTTTCCCGAACTCATTTCGCAGGTGCAACCGCTCCTCCGCACGACTTGGTTCGCTGAATTAATCGATGTTCGCCGCGCGGCCGATGGCAGCAACATCGTCGACCGAGCGTTGGACCGTCTCCAGGCGGCGAAACATGCGGGATTATCCCCGCACGCTCCCTATACCGCTTCGGCCGAGATGTATCGCCGTTGCGGCGAAGAACACCGGATGCGGCTGACCACTCATCTGGCTGAGTCGCGTGATGAAATGTCGATGTTACGGGACGGGGCCGGCCCGCTTTATAATTTCATGCAGGAAATTGGACGCGACATGAGCGATTGCGGGCGCCAAACACCGCTCGCTCATTTCCTGGAGGTGACCGATCCCGCGAAACACTGGCTCGTCGCGCACTTGAACGAACTGGCAGAAACTGATTTCGACGCCCTGTCCCGATCACGCCCGAATCTTGACGTCGTTCACTGCCCGCGGAGTCATCGATATTTTGGGCATTCCGCTTTTTCTTTCGCGAGACTGCGTTCTCTCGGCTTCCACATCTCCCTCGGGACGGACAGCCTCGCCAGTAACGACGACCTCAGCATGTTTGCCGAAATGCGTCAATTCCGGACGGACTTCCCCAGCGTGGCGCCCGAAGAAATCCTCTCCATGGCCACGCGCAATCCAGCAGCGGCCTTAGGCAGATCGGATGAGCTTGGCCGCCTGGCCCGGAATCACTTTAGCGATATGATCGCGGTGCCCTTCGATGGCTCGCGGCAAAATCTGTTTGAGGCAATTTTGGCCTTTCAAGGCGACCCTTGGGTGAGCTTCGCGCGGGACGCGGCTAAAGATTAACGGACCTTAGACTCTCATTTCGCCTTTATTTTTCTCAAAAGTGAAATATTCTCCGCGCTGAGATTTCATGGCTAAAATCATAATTATCGATGACGAACCCGCGATGGTGGAAGTCATTGTGACTCTCTGTCGCGAAAAAGGGCACCAAGTCTTCCCTTTCAACTCCGCTCCGAAGGCGATCGAGCAGCTGGACAGCATCCAGCCGCAAGTGGTCATCGCTGACATCAAAATGGAAACGATGACGGGGTTCGATGTGCTGCGGCACGTGCGGGAGCATCATCGCCAAACGGCTGTCATTTTGATCACGGCCTATGCATCGGTCGAAACGGCGGTCGAAGCCATGAAGATGGGCGCGTACGATTACGTGACGAAGCCTTTCAAGATCGACGAGCTGCAAATGACCGTGCAGCGCGCCCTCGATTACCAGGCTGCCTTGCGCGAAAACGTTTATCTCCGCAAAGAGCTCAAGAACCGGTATCGCTTCGAGAACATCATCGGCACGAGCCGAAAGATGCAGCACGTCTATAATCTGATTAACAAGGTGGCGGACACGGACAGCACCGTGCTCATCATTGGCGAAAGCGGCACAGGCAAGGAGCTGGTCGCGCGCGGGCTTCATTTCAATAGCAACCGGCAGCATCACCCCTTCGTGGCGATCAACTGCAGTGCGTTGCCCGAGAATCTGCTCGAATCCGAATTATTCGGTCACAAGAAAGGCGCGTTCACAGGAGCCGTCGCCGACAAGCGCGGCCTGTTTGAAGAGGCCAACCTTGGGACTATTTTTCTCGACGAAGTGAACTCAATGGCGCCGCCGCTGCAGACGAAGTTGCTGCGCGTGTTACAGGAGCGCGAAGTGCGTCGGGTGGGCGACAACAAGAGTACGCCGGTCAACGTGCGCGTGGTCGGAGCGACCAATGAGGCGCTGCTGCCGAAATTAAAGGACGGGACGTTCCGCGAAGATCTTTATTACCGGCTCGCCGTCATTCCGGTTGAGCTCCCGGCCTTGCGCGAACGATTGGAAGACGTTCCGCTACTCGTGAATCACTTTTTGCAGAAGCAGGCCAGCGCCACTGGGGGTGAGCCGAAGAAAATCGCCCCGGAAGCGGTGGATATGTTGTGTCACTACGAATATCCCGGGAACGTGCGCGAGCTCGAGAATGCGATCGAGCGAGCCTGCGCCTTATGCGAGGACGAATTGATCCTGACGACCGATCTGCCGCCCAATATTGTGGCCGAAGCGCAAGGAGAGAAAGCGGAGAAGGCGATTGCGGCCATGCCGGTAGGTCAATCGCTCGACGAATTCATTCAGCAACAGGAGCGCGGATATATCGAAGCGACCTTGTTACACTGCAGCGGTTCCCGCGAAAAGGCGGCGAGCGTTCTCGGCATCAGCATGGCCACCCTTTACCGCAAGGTGGAATCGAAGAACAAAAAGTAGCGTTCGCGCGCAGAGGTTTCAGGGAGCTTGAAAGCAAAGTTCCAAATTCAAAACCCCCGGAAGCCTGGTCGTCGGTTCATTCGTCTGTAGGGTGACACTTATGGCTTCAAGCAAAGACCAGCCGACCACCCGAGAGATGGAGCGGATCAACTGGATGGAGTTCCGCGATTGCGTGCCGGGAAAATTGAACACCGTGCTGCTCCCGCTCGGTACCATGGAACCGCATGGCGTCACCGCCAACGGCACCGATATCATCGCTCCCGTCGCCATGGCACATGCCATCGCAGACAGGGTCAACGCCATGATCGCGCCGGTCATTCCTTATGGCTTCACCGGAATCCTGGACGCTTACCCGGGCAGCTTCACCATTCCGGAAGACGTCTATTGTGCGTACGTGCGCGCGGTCCTAACTGGCCTGGCTGGCAGCAAGTTCAGAAATATCATCATGCTTAACGGGCATGGCGGCGGGCAAACCGCCATACTTGCCGCGTTGGCCCAGGAAGTCGGCCGCGCCACGAACACAAGAATCCTTGCGATTAACTGGTGGTCGTATTGCAGCGATGTGGTGCAGGAAGTGTACGGCGAGGAGGGAGGTCACGCCGGAAACACCGAGACCGGTTACATGATGGCGATCGATCCGGCGTTGGTTGATCAAGCGCGGTACACCGGGCCGGAAATGACCACGGCTATTCCCGCTCCGAATACGTGGAGCGCATACCCATTTCCCTCCAGCATCCTGCTTTACAAGGAAGGCGAAGGCTATCCGGTTTTCGATGAGGCGAAGGCGAAGACTTATTTCACAAAAGTGAACGACAAGATGGCCGGACTGATCCTGGAAACGATCAGGAAGTGGGACCTGGCCGATCTTTAAGGTAGAGACGGCGCAGCGCGCCGTCGCTGCCACCAATCACCCGCGCTTCGCGAAAACCTTCAACTGTTCGGCGGCCTTCTGCAGGTCATCCAGTTGCTGGAGGGTGGCTTCCTGCCTCTTCAATGTTTCTTCGTTAGCCGATTTGATTTGTTGCAGCGCTTTCAGAGCGGCCTGGACCGAAGATGCGTTGCTGTCTTGCGCCATTGTCTTCGCACTCGCTACGGGAGTGCTCGCGGTCGTGGCTGCCTGAATGACAATCTGCGCCGGGGTCGGCTGTTGTGCGGCCGCTCCGTTGATAAGAAATGGCGTCGCCAGAGCGAAGACCAGCGCAAGTGGATTCGAGCGACGCATTATCTTCCTCCCCGACCCGCAAAGATTCGAGCGACCCGGATGGCCTCGATCACTTCGGTCATCTTCGCGTCGATTTTGCCCTGGTTGTCCGCGATTCGCACCTGCTGAGCCTGCACATCGCCGACGAGCGCGAGGAGAGCCTGTTCGTCTTTGTTCGACGGTGTCTGGGCCGAGCCGGATGCGATCACGATCGCCAAAAGACCAAGCACGACGGATGAAATGATTCGCTTCATTCGAGAAATGGGTTCAGGTGTAGTTCCAAGCAAGTCGTGTTCCGGCGCATTCATTTTCCGATCATGATGGCCCGTAAATCTTGTGCTACGGCGCGCAAATTGCTTGCCACTCGGCGTCTCACTCGATAAACTCGCACATGGCCGGCCAAGGAATGCACCAGTCGCAGAATCTGTCTCTGCAACAGGTCTTGGCCCCGCAGCTCCAGCAGAGTCTGCTCATCCTGCAGGCGCCCCTGCTTGAGCTGCGCAACCTCGTGCAGCAGGAAATGGAAACCAATCCAGTCTTGGAAGAACTGGCGAACGAGGTCGAGGAACAGCAGCAGCCGCAGAAAACGGAAGAGAAACCGTCCGCCTCCAGTGATGAGGAGTTCAAGGCCGAGTTCGATCAATTGGCCAAGCTGGATGATGAGTGGCGCGATTACATGGCGCAATCGAGCAGTTACAGCGGCCGTTCCCAGGAAGCGGACGATAAGCGCCAGTTCTTTTTTGATTCCATCGCCACTCAGGAAACCTTGCAGCAGCACTTGATGGGGCAGCTCAACCAAACCGTGCTGAACGGAGATGACCGCAAGACGGCCGAGCTCATCATTGGCAACATCGATGACAACGGATTCCTCGGGTCCAACCCGCAGGAGATGTCGATGAACACCGGGATTCCGCAGGAAGATTTCGAGCACATCCTCACGCTCATCCAGAGTTTTTATCCGCCCGGAGTGGGCGCGCGTGATCTGGGCGAATGTCTGCTCATTCAGCTGAAGCGCGAAGGAAGAGGCGCTGGCCTCGAGTACAAGATTATCGCCGAACACATGGCTGATCTGGGGAAGCGCCGCTTTCCCGAAATCGCGCGTCGCATGGGCATCAGCGTCGAGCAGGTCCAGAAATGCGCCAACAACATCGCGCAACTCGATCCGCGGCCCGGCGCCATCTTCGCCCAGGCCCCGCAAAACTACGTCCTGCCCGATGTCACCGTGGAAAAGATCAACGGCGACTATCAGGTCATCTTAAACGGCGAACAGATTCCGCATCTGCGCATCAGCAATACCTACAAAGACATCATGGCGCAGGATGGGAATGGGAATGAGGTCAAGGATTACATCCGCGATAAGATTCGAAGTGGAAAGTTCCTCATCAAATCCATTCACCAGCGCCAGCAGACCATTTCCAACATCGCGCACCAGATTGTCTCCCGTCAGCGCGAGTTTTTCGACCATGGTTCATCTCATTTGAAACCGATGACGATGGTGCAAATCGCCGACGCCGTCGGAGTGCATGAAACCACCGTCAGCCGCGCCATCTCCGGCAAATACATGTCCACCCCGCAAGGCGTGTTTGAGATGAAATATTTCTTCACGCCCGGTTATCAAACCGCCACCGGCGAATCGATGAGTAACACGAGCGTGAAGGAGGCGATTCTTGATCTAGTGAAGGCGGAGGAGGGTAATTCGCCGCTGAGTGACAAGGAGATCGTGGAAATCCTGAGTAAGCGCGGTATACCGATCGCCCGGCGCACGGTGGCCAAGTATCGAACTGAGCTGAATATTCTGCCCAGTAACATGCGGCGAAAGTACTGACCGCTCCGTTCGGCTCGGCTCTTCGCTCGCTCTCTCATTGGAACGCGCCACCCTGCGAGTTTCCCTGGCAATTGACTTTGCAGGCGGGACAAATCTCCGAGCCGTCGGACAGCCGGGCTCAACCCGTGAAGGTAGGGGAATTGAGCTCAATCGCCTTTCGGATGAGGAGGACGATTACGATTACGATTACGAGTATGAGGGGAAGATCGGGGTTTCATCTTTGGCGATGTGTGGGTAAAGAAAGGGAGTGAATCCTTCCTTTCGCGCTTCTGTCATTGCCGAATGGCGCGGTCTGCCCGAACCGAAACAAAGGCCCGATCGCTTCGAATCGACCGGCGGACTGCTCCCGAAACTGATGCAGCGCCTCGGGCTGAAGGAGCGCTTGCACGAAAGCGATGTCATCGAAGCGTGGGCGGGGATTGTAGGCGAATTTATCGCGGCTCACTCGGCCCCGGTCTCGCTGCGCGAAGGAGTGCTCTACGTGCGTGTTCTCCAGCCGGCGTTACACTATCAATTCGAACAGATCTCCAAAGCCGATATCCTGCGCAAGCTTAAGCAACGCTTCGGCTCTAAAGTCATCCGCGACGTCCGTTTCAGGGTTGGCTGATCACGCCCACCGAATACGGCGGATGTAGGACGGAATTGCACATTCGCGCTGGCGGCCGCTACGATAAAAATCCCATGCGGCAAATTTCTGACCCGCCTTGCCTGGCGCTGACCGGATTCGGTCAACTCGCCCGGGAGGTGCACCTGCCAGTCCTGCGGCGAATGCCGGGAGTGCGATTAATCGCGATCGCCGACATCGAAGGGACACGAAGGGAGGAAGCCCATCGGCTCTGGCCGGAGGCAAAGGTGTATGGGTCACAGGAAGAAATGCTGGTCGGCTCGGTCTGCGACGGCGTGGTTATTTGCGCGTCCCCGGCGGTGCACGCGAACCTCGCCCTGGGTGCAATTCAGAAAGGCAAGCACGTCTACCTGGAGAAGCCGGTCGCCTCTACCCTGACGGACGCGGCGCGATTGGTGGAAACGTGGCGCGGCTCCGGGTTGGTCGGTATGATGGGTTTTAACTATCGATTCAGCCGCGCGATCGAATCGATGCGCGTAAAGTTGCAGGCCGGGTGCGTCGGCCGAATCCAGATTATCCGTAGCGTTTTTTCGACACGGGCTCGAGTTTTGACGGAATGGAAGGCGGCCCGTGATGCCGGCGGCGGCGCACTGCTCGATCTCGGATCGCACCACATTGATCTTTTTCGTTATCTCTGCGGATCAGAGATCGAAACGGTCCAGGCGCACATCCGGTCGGAACGCACGGAAGATGATTCCGTCGTGTTGCAAATGACGATGCGAAACGGCGTTGTCATCCAGTCGTTCTTCTCCCTTGGCGCGGTCGACGAGGACATCATCGAAATCTATGGCGACTCCGGGAAGCTGACGGTCGATCGTTACGGCCTGGAAGATGTTCAATTCACTTCGCCCTCCTTCAAGCGCGCGCGCTTGCAGCGATTTGCCCATCAAATCGCCAGTGTCGTGCCGAGGCCAGCCTGGTGGGAAAAGCTGCGATCCCCCTGGCACGAACCCTCCTATGGCGCCGCGCTGGCGCAGTTTGTCGCGGCCATGCGTGGAGAAGCGGCCGGTGAATATCCCGACTTCGAAGATGGATGGCGCTGCCAGATCGTGCTTGATGCAGCGGAGCGATCGGGTTACGTCGGCCAGTCCGTTTCATGCGGAGAAGGAGGGAAGGGTTGAGTGGCGCGGCCGCGCCTGCGATCTCTGTCGTTCTGGTCACACCGGATCGGTACGAACGGTTGCGCGAGACCATTCAGCATCTGCGCAAACAAACGGTGAGCGCGCGGCTGGAAATTGTGATCGCGGCGCCGTCGCTCGCAAATCTGAACGCGGATGAGAGGGATCTTTCCGACTTCGCGTCTTTTCGTTTTGTCGAGACCGGTCCGATTCTGAACACGGGAGAACCGCGTGCCGTCGGCGCACGCGCGGCTCGCGCACCGATTGTGGCCTTCGGCGAAGACCATTGCTGGCCGGAACCCACCTGGGCAGCCGCGTTGATCGAAGCGCACAAACAACCGTGGGCTGGCGTGGGCCCAACCCTGCGCAATGGAAACCCGGAGAGCGTTGTGAGTTGGGCTTCGTTTCTTTTGAACTTTGGGGCCGTCGCCGAATGCACGGCCAGCGGGATGAGGCGTAATATCCCGACGCATAACAGTTCCTACAAAGCGAGTTTGCTGCGCGCCTACGGCAACGAACTCGGTTCCATGCTCGAAGCGGAGGGGTTGATGCAGAAGGACATTGTCGGTTCCGGCCGCGAACTGTTTCTTCAATCCGGTGCCCGCTGTGCCCACATTAACATTTCGTCATTTCCTTCGTTCGTGTGGGAACAGTTTTGGGGCGCACGACTCTTCTGGGCGACCCGCGTCGAGCACGAGCACTGGTCTTTGCTCCGGTGTTTCGCATGGTCTGCGGCTACGCCGGGCCTAATGCTGCTGCGATTCCAGCGCGCTTTGCGCAATGCCAGTCGTGCTCGTTTTCCATCGGCGCGCCTGCCTTCGTTGTTCTGCATTTTGTTGGCCGGCGCTGTTTCGCTCAGCGGCGGAGCATGTGCCGGAATTCTGATGGGGCGAGGCCCAAGGTCCGTTGGGACGCGCGTGAGCATTGAGTTTCACCGATGTCTGTATTTGCGCCCGCAGGATAAACATTTACTGCCCGATGATTAAGGTTTCCGTAATTATTCCCACCTGTGGTCGCCCCGCCGCATTACGAAAGTGCCTAACGAGTCTGTCTGAATCTGATTTTCCGAGAGATGAATTCGAAGTCATTGTGGTGGATGACGGCTCGCCCGAACCGGTTTGTCTGTCACTCGATCAGGTTCCGACCGGCTTTAATTTCGTCGTTCTACGTCAGGAAAACGCCGGCGCTGGCGCCGCCCGTAACCGGGGAGTCCAGCGCGCGCGCGGCCGCTTTCTCGTTTTTACCGATGACGATTGCCTGCCGCAGCCAGGCTGGCTGCGCACAATCGCCGTCCGCCTGGAGTCCGCTCCTGCCTCCGTGGTTGGAGGCCTAACGATAAACCAGGTTTCTGACAACGTCTATGCGCGCGTCAGTCATCTGCTCGCGCACAAGGTTTATGCAAATTATGAAGTCGAACCCTCGACCATCTATTTCTTCGGAAGCGCTAACTTCGCGCTGGCCAGGGAAACGTTCGACCAGGCCGGGGGTTTCGACAAAAGATTGCGACCCGCTTACGAGGACCGGGAGTTCTGTGACCGCCTTGTCGAAAAAGGTGTCCCATTCGTCTATGCGTCGGAAGCGGTCGTGGCTCATAACCGCGTCATGACCCTTCGCACATTCGTCGCGCAGCACGTTGGCTACGGTCGTGGAGCTTCCCTGTATTACCGATCTGGGAAAGGCCGGACTGTCCGGGGCGCCGGTTTTCTTCTTTGGCGTGTCGGGCTTCAGGCCATTTCGAAATCTCGCGGATTGGATCGACTTTATGCGCCTTTAATGGTCGTTGTCTCCCAATTGGCTGCGCTGGCTGGTTATTCCCTGGCGTGGTTTAGGCGTCCACCGCCCCGATTTTTAAGCTTGCTACCCGGATGAGTTTGGCGCAAACCAGCATAATTATGAACGCATCTTCCTCCGTTAGGCGAAATGTGCTGATCCTGTGCGTCTTTGTACTCGTCGTGACGGCCATGACAATAGTGCAGGCCGGCAGCCATAAGCCGCCACCGCCCCCAACACCTGTTCGCCATATTAAACTCGTAATGAAAGATATGGATTGTGCATCCAGCGAAACGGTTGTGGTAAACTGGGTGGAAAATAACAACGACGACCCGACGCATGTGCATCATAAATTTACGTACAACGGGCATCCACACGGGCAACATCCTCATCCCTGTAATGATTCGAAGGGAAACAAGGTCAGCAGTCATATCACGCAACAGGTCGACTTTGCGACATCTGCCAAGTTGAAGGAATTTCTCGATACAGCTGGGGCGCGCTGAAAATTCGAAAGACGTCAGCCCTGGTTGCCTGCGCCGCCCTTCACTTGACGTTGATCGGCTTGGTCAGTTGTCGGGATGTCTTCATCGCCATCGGGGAGGGCGACACTTCGTTACCCGGGGGCGCCTCGTCCTGGGCAAAACAGGTAGAGACGAGCGTTGGTTTTTTGGTTGGTGGACGGAAAACGTCTGCCAGCCTGGTGCGTCAAGGAGTTGAGACATATCTGAATGTGTCGGGCATCGAGTCCGGCTATGGCTTCTTCGCTCCCCATGTACCGAATGGCTACAAGATGGTGCTGGAGTTGCACTACAACGATGGCCGCGTGGAGTATGAAGAGCCCCACGGTGATGCTATCGGCACGGGCATCAGAATGACTTCGCTGATGGATGTGATCGGCCGATCACAAAGCGACGAAGTTCGCGCCGGGATCATCCGGCTTCTCGTGCATTCAGTCTGGAGTCAGCATGAGGGTCTTGAGAATATTCATGTTCTTTTCGGCACGGTCCGGTTTCCCTCCCTGCGAGATTATGAGAGCGGAGCAAAATATTCCTTTCAGGTACTGAATACCTATACGGTAGACGCGGAAGCCACGCCCAGGTGATCTTCTTCTCCGTGAAAGCTGAGCGATCCGTGAGAAGCTGGCTGACAGGATTTTTTTTCGCACCGGTGTCGGATTCCTGGTTAACGATTTTGCGGGTGGGCCTCGCCCTTCAGGTAATCGCGTATGGCATGTCGTTGCGGCTGGATTGGAACGCGTTGTTTGCTGGTTTTGATCGTGGGTTGGTCAGCCGCCAGTTGTCGGAAGCGATCATTACGCACGGAAATCTCCTTATTCCGCGCGTTAGCTGGCTGGTCGACATAGGCGCTCATTTAGGGCTCGGAGAATCGTTAGTCCTAAACCTGATGTGGAGTGCGCTCCTGGCGGGCGGTTTCTTCCTGCTCGTTGGTCTGGCCGCTCGCGCCGCCGCCATCCTAGTGTGGTTTCTTCATTTGTGTGCGGTGCAGAGCGGCAGTCTTCTCTCCTATGGGATGGATGATTTTATGACGATCGGGCTTTTCTATCTCATGCTTTCGTCCTTGCCGGATCGATGGGCGGTGGATCACAGATGGCGTCCTCCAGGCGAAGCCGCCCTGTTCAGACAGTGTTTTCTGAAAAGGGTTCTGCAACTTCATCTTTGCCTCATCTATTTCTTCAGCGGTATTGCCAAAGCGATCGGACCGGATTGGTGGACGGGCGAAAGTCTGTGGCGCGCACTGACGCAGCCATCATTCAATCAGATTCCGGTCGGGTTTCTCGCTTACGGCAAGGCTCTCCTCCCTCTGGCCGGAATCGGTGTCGTTGTGCTCGAACTCGGCTACCCGGTTGTAATCTGGATCAGACGAGCGCGATCCCTCTGGTTGACCGCGGTCTGCGTCATGCACGTGATGATCGGCTTGACCATGGGTATGTATCTATTCGCCTTCATTATGATCGTGCTGAATTTAGCAGCCTTCGCCCGCGGCTGGCCGGCTCAGCGGACGCGGATGGCTGATAACAAACAACCGGCGTTTGTTTCGTGAAGGGGAACCTGGCGATCAGAAGCGGGGGAAAGTTTTAGCGCGGCCGGACGTTGAAAGGCGGTCCTGGGATCGTTTGCACTCGACCGTTACTTTCTGACTTGCGACCATTCGGTCCGCCGGAGCTGCCGGCCCCGACCATATGTCTGAGGTGTCTAAGTCAGATCTTTCGCTTGAAATCGGGCATCTTCTGCTGGTCGACGTGGTCGGGTATTCGAAGTTGCTCGTGAATGAGCAGATTGAACTGCTCCAGGAGTTGAAGCAAATTGTGCGCGGCACGGATTCATTTCGATCTGCCGAGGCGGCCGGGAAACTCATTCGAATTCCTACCGGCGACGGGATGGCTCTGGTTTTTTTTCGCAGCCCGGAAGAGCCCGCCCACTGTGCTCTCCAAATTCACGCGGCTCTCTGCGCCCAGCCACACATACAAGTTCGCATGGGGGTTCATAGCGGGCCCGTCACACCAGTAAGCGATGTGAACGACCGTTCTAACGTCGCGGGCGCCGGCATCAATATCGCTCAGCGAGTGATGGATTGCGGAGACGCGGGGCACATCCTGTTATCCAGGCACGTGGCGGACGATCTGGGGCAGTACCGGCACTGGCAGCCCTGCCTAAAAGACTTAGGCGAATGCGAGGTAAAGCACGGGTTACGGCTGGGCCTGGTGAATCTATGCAAGGATGGTTTGGGCAATCCCGAAGTCCCGCAAAAGTTACGGCAACGCAGATGGAAGCAGGCTCCGTCGGGGTCGGTCCGTCCCGTTCGTCCGCCCGTCTGGACGAAAGCGGGTTTGTTTTGCGCAATCGGGCTCGCGGCCACCCTGCTCCTGGCGGCTGTCTTTTTATTCTCCCGCCACGTCCCCCTGCCACCGGAGGACAAACTGCCTCCACCGAAGAGTATTGCCGTTCTCCCCTTCGATAACTTCAGTGACGATAATCGTAATTCGCACATCACCGAGGCGGTGCAGGACGAGATTCTGACCGATCTCGCCAAGGTGGCAGACCTGAAAGTGATTAGCCGCACATCAGTCGCTCAGTATAAAGACGCGGCCCACCGCAACCTGCGCGAGATCGGCAAGCAACTGGGCGTGGCCCACCTCGTCGAAGGAAGCGTTCAATGTATCGGATCACGGGTGCGCGTGACTGTGCAGCTGATCGATACCCGAACAGATACGCACCTGTGGGCGGAGCGTTATGACCGTGGTTTGGCCGATGTTTTTGAACTGGAAAGTGAGCTCTCCGAAAAAATTGTGGAGCAATTGAAGAGTAAACTTTCTCCCCGCGAAAAGGCGGCGATCGAAGAACGCCCCACGAAAGATATGGCGGCTTACGACCTCTATTTGAAAGGCAAAGGATTCATTGAAAAGGCGGTCTTTGACTCGGCGCCGAAAGAGAATCTGGCGGAAGCGGTTCAATTACTGAATCAGGCAGTGGCCCAGGATCCGGTCTTTCCCCTCGCTTACTACGAGCTCGCGCATGCCCACGATCAGATCTATCTTTACGGAGAAGATCACAGTCCGGCGCGTCTTGATCTAGCCAGCCAAGCCATTCAGTCGCTCGTCCGACTGCGGCCGGAATCGGGTGAAGCCCACCTGGCCTTGGCCAAGCATTATTATTGGGGCTATCTCGATTTCGACAAGGCGCGGGCCGAGTTGGTCGCGGCGCGTAAAGCCTTGCCTAACGATCCATGGCCGCCGCTGCTCGCCGGATATATGGATCGGCGCCAGGGTTTGTGGCCGGAATCGACGCGGAATCTTGAAGAGGCGCTCCAGCTTGATCCGCGCAACCCTCTCATCCTTCACCAGCTTAGTTTGAGCTATGAATGCCTGCGTCGCTATCACGACATGAGCATGATTGTGGACCGCGCCTTGAGCCTCAATCCTCGAGACGTGCAAACGCGGCTGCGTCGAGCCATGGTCGACTTGGATGCTCGAGCTGATTTGAGGCCGTTGCGCACGACCATCGCGCAAGTCATGGCGGAGGATCCGCGAAATGGTCCCTCGGTATCCGATGTTGCGATCATCGTCGCCATGTATGATCGGAATCGGGATGCAGCCGCGCAGGCATTAGTTACTTTGCCGTCTGATGGCTGTCGGGAAGAAGGATTGCCATTTCCCCGCGCCTGGTGCGAAGGTCTGGTGACGGGAATGCGTGACGAGCAGGCGGCACGGCCCATCTTTTTGCGGGGTAGAGCCGAAGTCGACAAGATGATCGGTCGACAGCCGGATTACCCCGAGGCGCTCTGCGTTCTTGGCCTTTTTGATGCGGCCATGGGCCGGAAGGATGATGCCATTCGGGAAGGGGCCCGGGCGGTCGAGTTGCTGCCAGTGAAAAAGGATTCGATCAATGGCGCTCTGTTGATCAAATACCTCGCCCTCATTTATGCCTACTGCGGGGATAAGGACCGTGCCATGGAGCAACTGACGGTGGCGGCTACGCTGCCGGGATATCTCAGCTACGGTCAGTTGCGGCTCGATCCACTTTGGGATCCGCTCCGGCGCGACCCGCGCTTCGAGAAGGTAGTTGCGAGCCTCGCGCCGAAGTAGCCCAGAGGCTGCAAAACTCAACGGTCTAAAATTCATCCTCACAACGCGCTCCTCTGAGCGGTCGTTAGTCTACTTTAACCAACAGGGCCGGCTGACGGGACCGTTTGGTCCTTTATTCCGCCGCTCCCTCGACCGGAAGGATCGATCCGTTTCGCGTCTTGCGAATTTCTCGCTTCGTGTGACTGCTAAGAGGTGGATGTAACCTCCGGGCCCGCGGATGAAATCCAAGTCGACGAACTCGAGGTCTATGCCCGGGTTGGTGTCACCGAAAACGAGCGCGCTAAGCCGCAGCGTTTGACCCTCACCATCACGGTATGGCCAGTCGAGCCCTTCGAGAAACTTCAGGACGACATTGCGAACGCAACGAACTATTCCGCCATTTGCGTGACGGTCCGGGATTTTGCGGCGGAGCGGTCGGACCGCTTAATCGAGACGCTGGCCGCGGAACTGGCCGCTAAACTTTTGCATACCTTCGCGATCCGCAAAGTGCGTTTGGAGCTCCGCAAATTCGTTTTGCCAGACGCGAAATACGTGGCGGTCATCGTGACGCGCAGGGCCGCCGATTGATTCGATGCGAAAAGGAAGATTAGATACGCCGGCGGCGAAGCTGGCTCAGACCTTTAGCGAGTCGGTATCCTTCGACCGGCGACTTTATCGACACGATATAGCGGGCTCCATCGCCCACGCCGGCGCTTTGGCGGCCAGCGGGATTATCTCGGCGGAAGAAAAGGCGGGCATCGAGGCGGGGTTACGGGAGATCGAGCGTGAGATCGAAGACGGGAAGTTCGAGTGGACGCAATCACTCGAAGACGTGCACATGAATATCGAAGCGGCGTTGACCAAGCGGATTGGAACGGCTGGAGCCAAATTGCACACGGCGCGAAGCCGTAACGACCAGGTTGCGCTCGATCTGCGGCTGTATGTCAAAGCGGAAGGCCGGCAGATGGAAGCGAGTATCAGCGCACTGCAACGTTCCCTGCTCGACCGAGCGGAACATCACCAGGATGTGCTCCTTCCAGGCTACACACATCTGCAGCAAGCCCAACCGATCTCGCTGGCGCATTATCTCCTCGCTCAAATTGAAGCTTTGCAGCGCGATGCCGAGCGCGTGCGCGATTGTGTGGCGCGGACGGATGTGCTCCCGCTTGGATCGGGCGCGTTAGCCGGTTCGACCATCGTGCTCGACCGGCAGTTGATCGCGCGCCAGCTCGGCTTCGCCCGGGTCAGTCAGAACAGCGTCGATGCAGTAGGCGATCGAGACTTCGTCTGTGAGTTCCTCTTTTGCCTGGCCATGATCGGGCTGCATCTCTCCCGCTTAAGCGAGGACTTTATTTTATGGAGCACGAGTGAATTCGGGTTCCTGCAATTTAGCGATGCGTTCTCGACTGGATCGAGTTTGATGCCGCAGAAAAAAAATCCGGACATGGCGGAACTGACGCGGGGAAAGACGGGACGCCTCTACGGAAACCTTCTGGCCATGTTGACGGTTTTGAAGGCGTTGCCCACATCGTACAACCGCGACCTGCAGGAAGATAAAGAAGCACTGTTCGATTCGGTCGACACCGTCGGCGCGGCCCTGGAACTCTGGGCCGCCATGCTGCCTGAGATCAAATTCAATGCGGAGCGGATGGAAGCCGCCGCGCGGGATTCCCATCTTCTCGCCACCGATCTGGCCGAGTATTTGGTGAAGAAAGGCCTGCCCTTTCGCGAAGCGCACGAAGTGGTCGGCCGTCTGGTGGCGCGCGCCTTGGAGAAGAAAGTGTCTCTCGACAATATTTCGCCCATGGAATTGCAGGAGGTCTCGCCGCTTTTCGGTAACGATGTGCATGCGGTATTCGACCCGCGGCACTCCTTGTCCAACCGCACTGCCATCGGTTCGCCTGCTCCGCAAAATGTCAAAGTGCAGATCGAGCAATGGTGGGATCGCTTAAAAAAGACGGGCTATTGAGCGGGTCGATTCGACCCATCTTCCTGTAGTTACGGTTCGGCGACTGCCGGATTGCCGTGTTCTGGGAATTGTCCACACGCCAGAAGCGAAGACGCCTCAACAGAGCGAGGCGGCTCAGCGCTCTCTTCTTGTAGCCACGGCACTCTGCTGCCGTGCTCTGGGCGTGCGCGTTCCCGGACGTCCCGCGCCAGCTAATCATTCGCTTTTCTTTGCTTCATTCATAATCTTGCGCGGTGCGTTCGAGTGGCTTGGGACAAGACAGAGAAGGCTGGGAAACTGGCGCCTGCCTCACGCACTATTCAGACGACCACCTGACCCTGGTGACGGAAGAAGTGAAAACGCCCTCACGGCCGGGATTCAAAACCTGGACGACGGTGCAGCGAAAGAGCGCCGTGGTCGTGGCGGCCATGACCACCGCGGGCGAGTTCCTGCTTGTGCGGCAGGAGCGGATTCCGATTCGCTGTGCAATTTGGGAAATGCCGGCTGGCCAGATTGACGAAGCTCGGCCCAGTCGAAAAGAGATTGAAGCGACGGCGCTACGTGAATTGCGTGAAGAGACTGGCTACGAACTGGCCGAGGGAGGAGAGCTGGTTCCAATGGGCGATTTTTTCGCATCTCCCGGGTTCACGGATGAGCGCGAATATCTGTTTCTGGCTCGTCCGGTAGAGCGGGCGCGCGCGGGCGAAGATACGACGAAACAAGAGGAAGGGATTATCGATTGTCGTGCTTTCCCGGTCTCGGAATTGCAGCGCATGTTGGCCGACGGCGAAATTCGGGACGCGAACACGCTGAGCATTTGCTCCCGACTGGCGGCGCGCGGGTTGCTCACGTTCGGATCCCACTCCAATTAGCCATGACTCTGCGAAACATTTTTAAATTTCGGGAGCTGCCGGATAGCGAGACATCGAAGCCGTTTCTCGAACATCTGGAAGACTTGCGTTGGACCATCGTGAAGATGGCCATTGCGCTGCTTGTTTCGATGGTTCTTGCGCTGACCTTCCGCACTGCATTGGTGCACGTCATGCAGGCGCCGTTGCACACGGTCGACCCTCAAATGGGAGCGCTGCGCGCTCTCGGAATTACCGATTCCATCACCATTTCATTTCACCTCGCCTTTTACGCCGGCATTGTCCTGTGCTTTCCACTGCTGCTTTATTTTTTGGCCGAATTTATTCTGCCCGCACTAACCGCGGTGGAGAAACGCTTTCTCCTGCCTGCAATTTTCGCCAGCTTCGCCTTGTTCCTGCTTGGCGTGGTGGTGTGCTATTTCTGGCTCCTACCCAAGACGATCCTGTTTTTCTTTCACGACACGCAGTCACTCGGCTGGACGCCGGCCTGGACGGTGCAGGAGTATTACTCTTTCGTGACAAGATTTACCATGGGGTTCGGTCTCTCCTTCGAGTTGCCCGTCGTCGTGCTCGCGTTGGTTCGTTTCGGACTGGTTACGTATCGTTTCATGGCGAGGACCAGGCCATACGCGATTGTGCTCATGTTTGTGCTGGCCACGATTATCACGCCGACGCCGGATATCCTGACCCTGGGAGCGATGGCTTTGCCCATGTGTTTGCTTTACGAAAGCTGCATCTGGATCGCATGGGCCATGGAGCGCCGCGCCGTTCGGTCAGCTGATTCCTAATCGCGTGGACGAGTCGGTTTTGTTTAATGTGATGGCGTTCGTCCTGGGCGCTTCGATCGGGTCGTTCCTGAACGTCTGCATCTATCGCTTGCCCATCGACCTCTCGGTCAATCAGCCGAAACGATCGTTTTGCCCGGCCTGCAAGAATCCGATCCCGTGGCATCAGAATGTGCCCCTTCTGAGTTGGCTGCTCCTGCGCGGCCGCTGCGCTCACTGCGGTGCCCGGATCGCGTTCCGTTATTTCGGCGTAGAACTGATTACGGCGCTTCTCTTCCTAGCCGTGTGGCGATCTTTCCCGCCAGGCATGGCGGTCGCTTACTGGATTTTCGTCGGCCTCGTCATCGTGGCGACCTTTATCGATTTCGAGCATTTTATCATTCCCGATCAAATCACGATCGGAGGAACTGTGGCGGGCGTGCTGGCCAGTCTGGCCGTGCCGGAATTGATGAACGCCGATTCACGCGTCGCGGCGGTGACGCGTTCAATTCTGGCCGCGGCGCTCGGTTATCTCACGCTCTGGATTGTTCTCGAAGCGGGCAAAGTCGCCTTTGGCCGCAAACGTATCCGACTGGATGCGCCGACGCCCTTTCAATGGAAACGGCAGGGGGAGGACGCTGATTTCGCAGTGGGGGACGAACGAAATCTTTGGAGTGATTATTTCGCGCGCGAAACCGATCGACTCCTCCTGCATTGCAACGAAGCGAAGATCGATGATCGCGCTTTTAGTGATGTGTTACTCGAATTTCATTACGATCGAGTGGCGGTTGGCGGGCAGGAGTACCAGCTCGATACGCTGGACAATGTTTCAGGCGTGGTCCGTGAGTTGCAAATTCCGCGCGAAGCCATGGGACGCGGCGATTTGAAATTTCTTGCCGCCATTGGCGCGTTTCTGGGGTGGCGGGCCGTTCTTTTTAGCATCTTCGCGGGATCAATCCTCGGGTCATTCGTCGGACTCATGACATTGGTTCTGGGGAAGCGGGTCTGGTCGGCCAAATTGCCTTTCGGGCCGTACCTCGCCTTTGGCGCGCTGACCTGGATGTTTTTCGGGCCGGCGCTCCTCCACTGGTACATCAGCATCATTAATCCGTAGGCGAATCCTGGAACACCGGGGTAAAGGCGAACCATTGGGCCCAGTGATTTTCGATCATGATCTGAAGCACGCCTGACCATTGCTCCATGGCGGTCGCGACCGTCTCGTTACGCGATTCGTTAGTTCGAATCACGGAGATGGGTGGGCGCGCGACAATGGTATAGCGATGGTAACCCGAGCGGACGATAAACAGTGGGTAGATTGGGACCTGGGCCACGACCGCTAGAACGAACGGTCCGGTGGGCAGTTTGACGCGACGGTCAAAAAGGGTGACGGGCGATTGCGCGACCCCGTCAATGACGCGGTCGCCCTGGATGGAAATGATTTCGCCGTGACGGAGGGCGTGCAAAAGATCGAACGAAAGCAGGTTGCCGGCAGTGCTATATTCAACTTTGACCGCGCCTGCGCTCGATTGCCCGAGCGATTGGTCGAGATGACGCGCGCTCATGGCGTCGGGCTCGGGAGCGCGGACTATTCGCAGTTCGCGCCTGAATTTTTCGGCAAAGATGGCGGCTCCAAGATCGGCATTTCCCAGATGCGCTGTCAAAACGATGCCGCCTTTGGCCACCTCAAGTTCTCTCAGGAATTCTTCTCCAACCAGCTCATAAGTAAACGACGGTCGGCGTAGCCGATAGCTGGCGGCATCGGTCAAAGACCATCCGAAGTTTCGGAAGATTCGAAAGACGCGAAAGTAATTCGCGACCCTGGAGGAACCGGGAAGAATGATGCCCAGGTGATGGAGAGCAGACCGCCGTGCCGGTCCCGCGAAAAAGAAAAAGACGACCGCTGCGACGAAGATCAAGGGCGGATGAAGCACAGGCGGAACTCGATTTACGATGAAGTCGATGCAGCGCCGCCAGAAAATGCCATGCACAGCGAATCGGCTCGATGAGGTGACGGGTTTGTTCATTCGATGCGTGAAAAGGAACAGGGTAAGCGGACAGGCCGAGAAGAGGCCAGATATTGTGCGCCACTTCGTAGGAAACGAACTTTGTTGCTCGTCAGTATCGTTCGCTGCCGTTGTTATGGGAATGGAACATGCCTTATACCGATGCCAGACCTGCTTGATCCCGTCGTCGCCGGGTCCGGCCGCATCGACATGCATGTCCACATGGTGGGCAATGGCAGCAGCGGATCGGGTGGTTGGCTGCGTTTGAAAGGGTGGCACCGTTGGCTCGCTGGATTCATGGTCCGGCACCTCGGCTTGTCCGCCCAGGCGCTGGAGGGCGATCTGGATGAGCTTTACGCGGAGAAATTACTGGCCCTGGTTCGTGACTCTTCCTTTGATTCGATCGTTCTTCTCGCGCATGAACGAGTGCACGATCCGGATGGCACACCGCGGGACGACCTCGGCTCCATGTTCGTGCCTAACGATGTGGTCCTGAAACTCGGGCGGAAGCATCCTGAATTCCTCGCGGGCGTTTCGATCCATCCGGCCCGGTACGATGCCTTGCCGGAGTTGGATCGGTGCGTCGAGCTTGGGGCCGTCTTAATGAAATGTTTGCCCAACTGCCAGAACATCGATTTTTCGGACCGACGCTATGAAAGATTCTGGAAACGCATGGCTGAGTTGCGGCTCCCTTTGCTGGCTCACACCGGTGGCGAACACACCGTGCCTGTCGTCAATGCGGCTCTGGCTGATCCGAAGTTATTGCGTTTCCCCCTGGAATGCGGCGTCACCGTTATCGCAGCGCATGTCGGGACACGCAGCGGCGCGTTTGACCCCGACTATTTCCTCGCCTGGGTCGCGATGCTGACCGAGTTTCCGAATCTGTATGGCGACGTGAGCGCGATGGTCTCGCTCAATCGGTGCGGGCATTTGCGCGATTGCCTGCGCGATGAAGTCTCTCCGCGAATTTTGCAAGGGAGCGATTTTCCCGTGCCCGTCCTGGGCCATCGCCTCTGGATGCAAGGGTGGATCGATCGCGAAACTTTTCGGCGTGTTCAGGCGCTGGCTAATCCTCTGGAACGCGACTGGCGATTTAAACAAGCGCTCGGTTACAATGACGAAATGCGGACGCGTGTGGCGCGTCTTCTGCGGGTCAGTTCGCACGTATGATTTTCCGCAATGCCCGCTTTGTTTCCTGGGACGGGATCCGTGAGGACGTGGAGATGGTTGTCGAAGGGGGCCACATCATCTCGATCGGGGAAACGAACGCCCGAAGTTCGAAAGAGGTTGTCGATCTCGGGGGAAACTATCTGGCGCCAGGTTTCATCGATCTGCACGTTCATGGAGCAAAGGGGCGCGACACCATGGAAGCCTCACCCGAGGCGTTCCGCGCGATTTGTGATTTTCATGCGACCGGCGGCAGCACTTCGCTTCTCCTGACGACTGCGACCGCGCCTCTGGATGAGATCCTCAGTGTCTTGAAAGCAATTGCTCTGTCCCGGCCCGGGATACGTCAAATAGCCGGGGCGCATGTGGAGGGACCATTCATTTCCAAGGTCAGACCGGGCGCGCAACGCGAAGATTTCATTCGGAAACCCGCCGCGAAATCCATCGAACGATTGCTTGAGCATGCCGGGACCATCCGGCGCATCACTCTGGCACCGGAATTAGATGGAGCACTCGAAGCGATCGAGTCTTTTTCGTCACACGGAGTCAACGTGAGCGGGGGACATACCGACGCTTGGGACGAGCAGGCGCGGGCCGGGTTCGAGCACGGGATGCGCAGCGCAACGCACACGTTCAATTGCATGTCGTCGGCGCGGCGCCGCGGCCTTCATCGTGTGGCGGGCCTCCTCGAGTTCGCCTTGAGCGAGCCGGGCATGAACTGCGAGTTGATTGCGGACGGACATCACGTTTCCACGACTTTGATGAAGATGTTGTATCGGGCCAAAGGCGCTTCCGGTATTTGCCTGGTCACGGATGCGACGGCCGGTGCGGGTCTGACCGAGGGATCGCTCTTCTCTTTGGCGGGACGCGACTGCGTGGTGCGTGGCGGGGTCTGCCTGCTGGAGGACGGTTCGGCTCTGGCCGGAAGCGCGGCGCGAATGATTGAGCTGATTCGGGTTATGGTTCGCGATGTCGGGGTGCCGCTGCATGAAGCGCTGACGATGGCGACAGGAACTCCCGCGCGTTCCATCGGGTTGGAAAAAAAAGGCAGGCTGGCGGTCGGTGCGGATGCTGATTTTGTGGTGCTGTCCGAGGAACTGGAAGTGCTGCAAACATTTGTCGGGGGCGAATTGATATTCGATTCAGATCACAAGACGCCCCAACAGAGTGGAGCGGCTACAGCGTCGAGTGCCTAGGAAGTTGTCCACTTACAGTGCCATCAGGAAATCCGCGATCTCCAAGGCAGCGCCTGGCCGACTTAACTTCGCAATATTCCCGGCCCGATCCTTCCATGCTTTTGCATCGTCGCGGAAGAGTCGTTCTACCTGCTCCACCACCTCTGCCGGCGTGTGCGCGATCGAACCGGATTTCGTTTCCACGATAAGCTGGGCGTTTCCTTCCTCCTGACCGGAGACGATGTGGTTGATGATCATCGGGCAACCTGCCGCAATCGCTTCCTGCACCGTTGCCCCACCGGCCTTGCCGATTAGGACATGGCTCTGGCAGAGGAGTTCGGGTAACTGATCCGTCCATCCGACGATGGTCACCTTGCGATCACGCGTGACGTTCTCGATCATCTTCCGGAGCCGTTCGTCGCGACCCACTGTCACAGTCAGATCAATATTCAATTGACTGAGCCTGTGCGTGATATCAGGCGCGCTCTTTGTCCCGGCGTTGATCATATAAACAACACGTGTGGGCTGGGTTGCGGAGGGTGCTGCGCGGCGAGGAAGGTCTGCGAACTTCGGGTTCACCGGGAATCCGAACGCCTTGATCTTTTCCGGAGTCACGCCGCCGGTGCGGACGACCGCCGCGCTTTGTTCGTTCGGAACCAGAAACGCGTCAGCCGTGCAGCGATACCAGATCGCATTCACCGTGATCGAGTCGGTCACCACGACGACGCTGCGAGTGGTTCGGTCGGGCTGGATCTGATTGAGCAGGTAGGGATACGCGGGAAAGACCGAGACAACGACATCGGGTTGGAAGCGTTCCAGCACGGCCGCGAAGTGTTTTTTGAGCGGGAAAAACCAGCGAAAGTCGCCATCAAAATCCGTTTTTTGATCGAGCCATCGGTAAACCAACCCCCAAGAGCGGGGCCACTTATTAATGAGCCCAAGATAGCCTTTGCGCACCCATTCGTTCACGGCGCCGTAGGTTTCGGCGAAGAGATCGTGACACTCGACCTGCGCGCCGGGAGCCATGCGGACGAGGCCGGCTTGTATTCCGCGGGCCGCGCTATTGTGACCCTCGCCATAACCGGCGGTGAGGATTAGGACTTTCTTCACGTCGTTAGGTTGGGGGTGCGGAGCGGAGGGTCGAACTTAATGGATATTTCGGCTCGGCAAAGTAAAGTCTCTGCGCGATGAAATGGGTCCGCTTTGTCTGGCGAATTGTCCGGCGTCTTGTCTGGGAGACAGCCATGGATAACACCACGGGTTTATCGGCGCAGATGGCATATCTGCTTTTGGTCGCGCTCGCGCCCGGTCTCCTTTTCCTTTGGCACCTGCTCGGTCTGTTCGGGACGGATCCGGCCAAACTGCACAAGATTTTTCTCGTCCTCAAGGGTTTCATGCCGCCGGACACGAAGGTGCAGGACATTCTCGATTCGGCGGTGGCGAGTGTTGTGGTGACCGGACCGAGCGGAATGCTGGCCAACGTGGGAATTATCCTGGGCATCTATTTTGGGACTGTCTTCATCGCGACCATCTCGCGGGCGCTCAGTCATACGCACGGCGTGCAGGAAGACCGGAACTGGTGGTCGAAGTATATCATTTCCTTTTTTCTGTTGTTCTGGTTCGGCATCGCTCTTTTTGTTTGTTTTAGCGTGATGGTGTTTGGCGAGAGTCTGGCCGGGATGGCCGAGGTCAATTTTCAGCTCTCTATTCCGCTGCAGGAGTGGGTGGCTGCCTTGAATCTTCCGTTTACGGCCGTGGCCCTGGTGGCTTTGGCGCTCGCCCTTTATTTATTGACGCCGGAAAACTATCTGACCATTCGGCAGGCGCTGCCAGGAGCCATCTTCTTCTCTCTGGGCTGGATTATTGTGACCAAACTTTTCCAGGTCTACGTGGCGCGATACGACCGCTATAATCCGACCTACCTGGCACTGGCCTCCATTGTCGTGCTTCTGACCTGGATGTATTTAACGTGTCTGCTGCTGCTCGTGGGAGGGAAACTGAATGCGATTTTGCGGCGGGATCGCGTGCGCCGATCCGCGCCTCCGGAAGGGCAACCTTCCGCGCAGGCTGCTTGAACGCACGGTTGGGTCTGTTACGGTCCGCAGCAGTGGCGCTTGTTTCGACCCGTTGGATAACAGCGATTGTGCTCAGTGCACTTGTCGCAACCCTTGTGCGCGCGCAGGTCAGCGACGAGGAAAAACGAAAGCGGGCCGAGCTTTTGAAGACGCGGCAGGAGCAAAGCGATTCACCTGACCCAGCGGAAGAGTCACCCACGCCGCGGCCCAAAGCGAAGAAGCCAAAATCGAAACAGAGTCCGTCGCCCACACCGCATAAATCGCCGACGCCCAAATCGAAAGCCAAGCGGAAAAAGCCGGTTGAAAACGAAGACGCATCACCCGCGAAAAAAGGAGATGGTGAGACGCCTGAGCCGGATTCATCCAGATCGAGGAAATCGGGTAAAACGAAGCGCAAGGCGAAAACGAAGGTGAGCGCGAAAGAGGATGTGACGCCGTCGAAGAAAAAAGGAACGGCAAAACCGGAATTATCTCCCAAACGGGAAGAGCCATCGAGCGACGAAGGAGCGAAGCGGACGCCGGGACCTTCTGAGACGCCGATGGCGCGAAGCGCCGTGGCGTTGCCGCGGGCGGTGGCCGTTCCAACACCAGCTCCTCCGCCGGCACCCATGGCCCCTTCGATCGGTAATTCAGACTCGGACGATGCGGCGCAGTTGACCATCGAAAAGACCGGCGAAAAGCGGCCCAGCTTTTGGTACCGCGTTTTCCATGGCAACGGCGGCGGTAGGACAAGCGGGAGCGGTGCGGGTTATCGTTACCTGACGCGCTCGGTGCGTGCGG
Organism: Chthoniobacterales bacterium; assembly: GCA_038230335.1. Lineage (GTDB taxonomy): Bacteria > Verrucomicrobiota > Verrucomicrobiia > Chthoniobacterales > UBA10450 > JBBRDU01. Next base: position 387,431 of record JBBRNL010000001.1, read on the forward strand.
AACTCGATCGCGCTCCGGCCGATCGCCGCAATCCACAGTGGCAGTTTATTGTTGTACACAACAGCGGAACGCGGCAGGGCAACGCCAAGGTATTCGATTACTATCATAAACACGTGCGGCACATGCAGAACGGTTTGGCTTATCATTTCGTGATCGGCAACGGGACATCGACCGGGAACGGTCAGATCGAAGTGGGCGACCGATGGCGCCGTCAGATCAACGGGGGCCACGTACATAGTGATAATTTGAACAACATCGCGCTCGGCATTTGTCTGGTCGGTGATTTCAATCGGAGCCAGCCGACACCGGCCCAGCTCCAATCGTGTGAAGAGTTGATTCGTTATCTGCGGCAGCGCTGCGGCAAAGTGGGCAACCACTACATGCTGGTCAAACCTCATCGCGAGATGAATCCACCGCGCTGGGCGACCGATTGCCCGGGCGATGCTTTTCCCTACTCGTGGTTCCGGCGCTTTCAGGAGTGACGTCGAGCGCGGGTCGCACTGTGCTCAAAAAACGGCAGGTGCCTCCTTTCTCGCGGCGCTGTCATCCCGAGCGTAAGCGAGGGACCTCCCATGCGCTCAGTGGATCACACAGCATAAATTGCGACTAACACCGTCCGAATAGGCGAGATCCTTCACCGTCTTCGCTGGCTCAGGATGACACTCCGCAATAAGGGCGCGGAGCGTCGATTCGGCATGCGTCATCGGACCGCGCCAAAACCTGAGCCATTTAATGCGGCAACGATCCTAATTCCGCTCCGCCACGATCAGATTGCTTCTGTGGTAGTTCCACTGGTAACCGAATCCAATGGTGAGTGGCGGTGGATTGCTCGTTTGAAACAATTCATGGAGCTGCGCCTGGTAGTGCTCTTTAAACAGTTCGATGGGCCCGACGTAGGTGCCGAAGAGGCGCAAATTCCACTTGGAGCGGTTGAAGTTCTCCAGGGGAATTCCGGAGTCGTCTTGCACGATGATCCGGCTGTGGTCGAGAATGAAGTTCCGAACTTTGGCGAACCCTCCTTCAAACATGAGATAGGACGAGGATTTAAGAAAGCTGCCTCCGACACCGAAATGGTTGCAAAAATTCATGAACCCGGGACTCGCACTGATCCCGCCGTCGGAAATATCGGTCGTGAAATAATACAAGGTTTGGGAGTGACCGAAGTTGATCCGAACGCCGGGCGTGCCGCCGGTGCCGGGTCGGCTCTCATGCACGCCGCCGCTGCGGTCTAACGAAACATAGGTCACGTCGCTGATGCTCTTGCCGGCGCGCGCGAGGAAGACGTAAAGGATGGGGAGCGTGCCGTTCAGGTTCTGCTGCTGCAGATCCACCTTCATGTCTTTGGTGATGAAGTAACTGGTGGTGAGCGACGAGTACATCGCGTTCTCCAGGTTGTGCAGAGCATTGGAGAGATTGTTAATGCGCAGCGGATCAGGCGGCGGACCCATCGATTCCTTGCCGCACATGATGTAGACCGAGGCGTTCGGAAAGAATTGATCCGCATAGAGAAAATCAGGGCCGCTGAACATGTAGTAAACCACGGGCAGCGATTCTTTTGATTCGGGCAGGTAGGAACTCTGCCAGGTCCGCAGTTTCTGCAGTTGGCGCGTGTTCAGTTTGGCAAAAGCCTTTTCGAAATAGGCGGAATGCTCCTGCCAGGCCGGATCGTTGGTGAGGGGCGCGAGAGGCGAGTTTTGCGATATGGGCATCCCGGCAAGGAACCTGGCCGTATCATTCGGCGGCGGCAGGGAGGGCTGGGCCACGGGAGCCGGCTGTGCTTCGGGCGGCTGCGCGCGATGACGCGAGCGCGCCATGGCCGATCCGGTCAAGGCCGAGACGGCCAGGCCAGTCATGAGCAGGGAAGAGATGATTTTCATGCGACGGATGGAGATTGCTTACCTGCGAATAAATAAAGGACCAAGCCAGCCAACATGGTGGCGACGCCGAATAACGATTCAGTTAGGTGAGAGCGCAAGAGATAGATCATCATCCAAATAGTGACGCCAGCGAAGAGGATGGGCGGCAAAGGATAGGCCCACACTCGATAGGGCCTAGGTAGTTCCGGAAGCTTCGCGCGGAGCACGATCACTCCGACGACGGTGAGGAGCGAACAGAGAAGCAAACTGAATTGTATATAGACCACGACGCGTTCAAAACTGCCGGTGAAGAGGAGCAAGCTGGAAATGAATAATTGGAGCAGCATGGCCGAAACCGGAACGCCCTGGGCATTTCTCCGGGCCAATGATCGGAGCAGGCGGTAATCTTCGCCCATCGACGTCATGACGCGCGGCCCAATCCAAGTCATCGAACTGACCGCGGAGACAAGTCCGAGGCAAATAATGGCCCCGACGACGCGTCCGCCGGAGTCGCCAAAAATGTGTTTGCCGGCGATGAGGGCCACTTCGACCTGGCCGCTCATTTCCGCGGCCGGGGTAGTGGCGAGAAAAATACAGTTGAGCGTGGTGTAGATAACAAGGACAACGAGCGTTCCGCACAACAAGGAGCGCGGGACATTCTTTTCGGGTCGATCAATCTCGCCCGTGATGTAAGAGGCCGCATTCCAACCGGAATACGCGTACATGACATAGACGAGCGCGACCGCGAAAGAAGCGCTCAAGATTTCGCCGGAGTCGCCGGGGTGAGGCAGGAAGGAAAGAGGTTGCCGGGGGTAGACGAGAAATCCAGCGCCGACCAATGCGGCGATGAGCAGGACCTTGAGCAGGGTGGAGAGGTCCTGGAACGCACTGCCAGCTTTCAGTCCGCGCAGGTGAACAAGGGCATTGGCCCATACGAGCACGAACGAAAAGACAAGGGCCGATCCGTGACCGGTAACACCCTGGGCATATTTTCCGAAGGCCATGGCAGAGAGGGCGATGGGCGCGGCAAAGCCGACGGTGGCGGAAACGAAACCCGCCATGAACCCAAGAGCCGGGTGATAAATTGCGGAAAGAAAGTGATACTCACCACCTGATCGCGGCAGGGCCGCGCTCAACTCGCTGTAGCAGAGCGCTCCGCAGAGCGCGACGATTCCGCCGACCACCCAAAGCATCAGGAGAGCGAAGCCCGAATGAATGTCGACGACTTGAAAGCCGAGGCTGGTGAAAACTCCGGTGCCGATAATGTTCGCGATGACGATTGCGCAGGCCGTGAGGAAACCGATGCGCGGGGCGGGCGGCGACATTTTCAAGGCGCGTCGCGGCGCGACGTGGGATACAGAATGGCCATTCGGTTGGGCATAGTAGTGGATAGCATAAAAATTTGTGTAATGAATTCGAAGCGAAAGGCGATTTGAATAGCCAAACTTCTCAGAACTTTGAGAGCAGGCAATTTGGAAGGAGAATGACTGGTCAGTAAACGAGAGGGACGAGTCGCTTGGTCCGCTCCATATATTCGCAATATTGATTTCCCAAGCCTTCCGTGAGCGCGCGCTCTTCTACGCGAATGCGCCAAACAAATGCGGCGGTGATTGGCAAAACCAGACAAAGAAGCGCGAGCCAGTTGCCGAGCGAGAGCCCGAAGCCGACAAAGGCGAGAATGGCGCCGGTGTAGGAGGGGTGCCGAATCAGGCGATAGGGCCCGGAATCGATGAGCTCGTGCTGATGCGCGATTGCGACATCTACGGTGAAGAATCGTCCGAGATAGAAGATGGAGTACCAGCGCAGCGCTACGCCTGCGAGAAAAAGCGCCAGTCCGGTGAGGGAAAGAAAGGATGAAAGGGGAAGTTTCCCAAGAGGACATGAGAGAGCGTAGTGCGCGAGCAGAATGCTTGATCCGATGACAATCCAGAGCAGAGCGAGCGAACGGCGGTCGCGTGAGACAGCCCCGGACCCGGAGCGCCGTGTGATTCCGAGAAATATTTCCGAGATGGCGTAGGCCGCCCCGAGCAAGGCCGGCCCCGGCATTCGTGAAAAAATCAAAACTGAGAATACGAACAGGAGCATGCGCAAGGCAGTGATTGTCGTGGCACGTCAGGGACCTCAACAAGCAGAAACGAAAAGAGGAATTTGAAGCGGAACAAGCTTTGCCGACCTGATCGTCACGGCGTGATTTCTACGACGGTTCCCAAAGGTACGATTTGCCAGAGCTCGTCGATCTCCTTGTCCGTGACGGCGATGCAACCGGCCGTCCAGTCAGTGTCTGGATGAAAGTCGGTCGATCCGTGACCGTTCGGTAATCCGTGGATTTCCACATCGCTTCCGGGATCGACGCCGCGCGCCACGGCGCGGGTGCTGTCCTCGGTTGATGGATACGAAATATGCAAGGCGAGATGAAAATCGCTTGCGGCGTTACGTCCATCGACCGCGTAGATGCCTTCCGGCGTCTTCCGGTCGCCTTCCTGTTCTTTGGCGCCGATCGGATTCTGGCCAAGAGCAATGCGATACTGTTTCACCAACGTGCCCGAGCGAAAGGTGGAGAGCATGCGAGCTGATTTTTCCACGACGATCCGGTCGATCGCCCTAAAATGGACCAGGTCAGCGCGCTGATCGCCCAATAAAAGGACAACCAATCCGCCGAACGCGACGGCCATGAGCGATCGATGCAATGTGAGCGTGCTTGGATTACGCGCGAGGGCCGGAGATTCTTTCATGAATCGGGATTTTCATCCGTTGCGGAGTCAATCTGCCTAGTGGATAAGAACGGTTCCTTTTCTATGTATCCGATCAAAACCTGGATGGGTCATCCATATCCCTTGGGCGCCACTTGGATGGGAAATGGCGTCAATTTCGCCCTGTTTTCCGAACATGCGACCTCGGTCGATCTCTGTCTTTTCGACCGGGTGGACGCGCGCCAGGAAAATATCCGGATTCCCATGACGGAGCAGACCGACCACGTCTGGCATGTGTTTTTGCCGGATGCGCACGCGGGCCAACTTTACGGTTATCGCGTTTTCGGTCCGTACGATCCGGAACAGGGTTTGCGCTTTAACAGTTCGAAATTACTGATCGATCCGTACGCCAAAGCCATAGCGGGCCATGTGAACTGGGCCGACGAGATGTCTGGCTATGTGGTGGGCGATGAGCTGGACGATTTGACGCGCGACTTCCGCGATGATGCCTGGGGCATGCCGAAGGCCATCGTGATTGAGGACCAGTTTGATTGGAAGGGAGACAAGAGTCCCGGCCTCCCGCTGCACCAATCGGTGATCTACGAAGTGCATGTGAAAGGATTTACCAAGCTTTGCCCGGACGTGCCTCCGGAGTTGCGCGGCACTTACGCGGGTTTGGGGAGCGCGGCCGCGATCGAGTATCTGAAGGGCCTGGGGGTGACAACGGTCGAGCTGTTACCGGTGCACGCGCATATTGACGACAAGGTTCTGTTCGACCGTGGCCTAACGAATTATTGGGGGTATAGCACGATTGGTTTTTTCGCCCCGCATTCCGAGTATGCCGGAAGCGGTGACATGGGCGAGCAGGTGACCGAGTTCAAGACAATGGTGCGGAATCTTCACGCCGCTGGAATCGAAGTCATCCTCGACGTCGTTTACAATCACACGGCCGAAGGCAACCACCTCGGTCCGACGCTCAGTTTTCGGGGCATCGATAATCGGGCCTATTACCGGCTGGTGGCGGAGACGCCGCGCTTTTACATGGACTACACCGGCACGGGCAACACGATGGATCTACTGCATCCACGGACTCTGCAGCTCGTCATGGATAGTCTGCGTTACTGGGTCACGGAGATGCATGTCGATGGGTTTCGTTTCGATCTCGCTTCCACCCTGGCGCGCGATCACAACGGAGTGAGCAAGGCGCACCCCTTCTTCGCCGCGATTCACCAGGATCCGATCCTGTCGCGGACCAAGCTGATCGCCGAGCCATGGGATGTGGGCGATGGCGGTTATCAAGTCGGCAATTTTCCGGTGCCCTGGACGGAATGGAACGGCAAGTATCGCGATGCGGTGCGCAGTTTTTGGAAAGGCGATGAATGCCGAATCGGAGAGATGGCCTATCGGCTCACCGGCAGCCCCGATTTGTACCAACTGGGCGGCCGACGTCCCTACGCCAGTGTCAATTTCATCACCTCGCACGACGGATTTACGTTGAACGACCTGGTGAGCTACAACGACAAGCATAACGAGGCGAACGGCGAGAATAATAACGACGGGGACAATAACAACTATTCGTGGAACGGCGGAGCGGAAGGTCCGACGGACGATGCCGAGATTAACGCCCTGCGCCGTAAACAGCGGCGCAATTTACTGACCACGCTTTTTCTTTCGCAAGGCGTGCCGATGTTGTGCGGCGGTGATGAATTTGGGCGCAGCCAGAATGGAAATAACAATGCGTATTGCCAGGACAATGAGCTGAGCTGGTTCAGCTGGGAGCGCACGGAGGAGCAGGAGGAACTGCTAGAGTTCACCAAACGTCTGATTCAATTGCGCACAGATCACGCCGTCTTTCGGCGGCCCAAATTTTTCCAGGGTCGCCGAATTCGAGGATCGGAGATCAAGGACGTCATGTGGTTCAACCCGGGCGGCAACGAGATGAGCGAGGAAGAATGGACCTCGCCTTTCGTGCGTTGCGTCGGAATGCTCTTGAGTGGCGACACGATCGATGTGCTGAGCTTCGAAGGCCAGCCCGTGCGCGACGAGACGTTCCTGCTCCTGATTAATGCGCATTATGAACCGATCGCGTTCGTTCTGCCCGGCTTGGAAAAGCTGGAATGGGAGTTGATTGTAGACACAGCCGATGAAGGCGGATTTCTGAAGAAGACAACGACGCTTGCTTCAGGCGACGACTTCGAGGTGGCGGATCGATCGACCTGCCTGCTTCGCCTGGCTGGTGGTGCTCAGGCCCTGGCCCGCCAGGAATCCTGGAAGAAGCGCCATTTTGGATTACCGGCCGCATTCACCGCGGAGGAGGAACGCTCGGCGCGGAAGAAGGCCTCGGACAAGAAATCGAAATGAATTAAGTCCGCGCAATCTTGTCGCGGCCGATGCATAATCATGGGAATATCGGGCGCGTATTCTAGCCGCGCCTAAGTTGTCACTTTCTTTCATTATGACACCGAGCTCACTCATCATCGTTACTGATCGCGGAAGTCTAAAAGCCTACAAGGTGAACGACACTCCGACACGGGGTCCGAGCCTCCAGCTCGTGCAGGCCTTTGATATCACGGAGGCACACGGGCGGATGAGCGAGAAGCTCACAGACATGGCGGGAAGCTTTCCCGTAGGCAACGGCGGGAGTAACCGGCATATGAGCAGCATCGCTGAGCGGACGCAGCTCGAAACCGAAACGGACCGGCGAATCTGCAAGCAACTCGTGGACGAAATTGTGAAGGTTGTGAAGGGCGATGGGGGGCCGGGCTGGTCGTTCGCGGCTCCGTCCGCCATCCATGGAATGATCGTTGATCTGCTTCCCGCAGATATCCGAGATTGCATCGTTGAGCATGTGAAAGCCGACCTCGTAAAAATTGAGCCCGCCAAATTGGCCGCTCATTTTCGCTCGCTCCAGCCGATTTAGGACGTGCCCCCGGGGCTGTTTTGTTTCGCGTAATGCTTCGGCAGGTCTTAGGCTGTCATTGATATGCAACCCGTTAAGATTACCTACCGCGGACTGGAAAAGACTGAACAAATCGACGACCTCGTGGTGGATTACGCCGCCCGGCTCGAGAAATTTTGCGACCATATCAATCGCTGTGACGTGGCCATCGAGCAGCCCAACCACGCGCATCACAAAGGCAATCCATATCGGGTGCGGATCGATGTCACTGTGGCGAAGGGCCACGAGTTAGTGGCGGAAGAGACGCAGACGGACAACGGTGCGCACGAAGCTTTGAACAAGGTGGTTCACGACGCTTTTAAAACGATGGAGCGCCAATTGCGCCACCTTGTGGAAAAGCAGCGCCGGGAATAGGGCGCGATCGGATGGATGATGCGCCGAGCCTACGGCGTTGCGCGCCGTCTTAGGCTGGTGCCCCGTCGAGGGCTCCAGGAAGAGAAGGCCCCACGTCGGGCGCGATCACTTGTTTGGGCGGTTTTTCCGGCGGCATGCTGGGTCCACTGGCCGGCGGGATGCTCGGTGGTGGATTTAACAACCGGCCATGATCCACGATTTCGCGGATTTGTGTCCCATCCAAAGTTTCGTACTCGAGCAACGCCTTTGCGATCACATCGAGTGTGTGACGATGCGCCACGAGCGTGTCCTTCGCCATCTGGTAGGCTTCGTCGATCAAGCGGCGCACTTCGCGGTCGATCTCTTCCGCGGTCGCTTCGCTATAATCGCGCGCCTTTGAAATATCGCGACCAAGGAACACGTAGTCTTCGTGTTCGCCGTATTCGACCATGCCCATTTTCTCGCTCATGCCCCATTCGCAAACCATTTTGCGAGCAATGTGGGTGGCTGTTTTAATGTCGCCGCGGGCGCCATTGGTAACGTCACCGAATACAATTTCCTCGGCCACGCGTCCGCCCATGCCGACAGCCAGTCCGGCGGTGAGTTCGTTTTTGCGATTGGTGTACTTATCCTCCTGCGGCAACCACATGGTCGAGCCGAGCGATGGACCGCGCGGAATGATTGTCACCTTGTGCAACGGTTCGGTGTGCGGCAGAAGCTCGAGCAACAAGGCGTGACCGGCTTCGTGGTAGGCTGTGTTGGTCTTTTCCTTTTCGCTCAGGGCGAGACTCCGCCGCTCTTTTCCCCAGCGCACTTTATCGCGGGACTCTTCCAATTCGGCCAGGGTGATTCCCTTTAAACCACGGCGTGCGGCCAGGAGAGCGGCCTCGTTGATGACATTGGCCAGTTCCGCTCCGGAATATCCCGGGGTGCCGCGGGCTACGACCGCGAGATCCACGCCTTCCGCCAGTTTCACTTTCTTTGAATGCACGCGCAGAATTTCCTCGCGCCCTTTGACGTCCGGCAAATTCACGGTGATCTGCCGATCAAAACGGCCCGGCCGCAATAATGCGGGATCGAGCACATCAGGCCGATTGGTGGCGGCGATGATGATGACACCTTCCTGTGTGTCGAATCCATCCATCTCCACGAGCAACGCATTTAACGTTTGTTCGCGCTCGTCGTGTCCACCGCCCACGCCGTGGCCGCGATGCCGGCCGACTGCGTCGATTTCGTCGATGAAAATAATGCAGGGCGCCGATTTTTTGCCCTGCTCAAACATGTCGCGCACGCGGCTGGCCCCGACGCCGACGAACATCTCGACAAAGTCCGAGCCGCTGATGGAAAAGAAGGGCACATCGGCTTCGCCGGCAATGGCGCGTGCGATCAGAGTCTTGCCCGTTCCGGGAGGCCCGACGAGGAGTACGCCCTTGGGAATGCGTCCGCCCAGTTTCTGGAATTTTTTCGGGTCGCGCAAAAACTCGACGAGTTCCTGCACTTCATCCTTGGCCTCTTCCACGCCGGCGACATCGCGGAATGTGATCTTGTTTTTATCCCGCGCGAGCATGCGCGCCTTGGACTTTCCGAAGTTGAGTGCGCCCTTGCCGGCCACGCGGATTTGCTGGCGGAAAAGAAGGTAAAGAATGAAGAGGAAAACGGCGATGGGCAGGAAACCAAGGATGGTTTGGCCGAGCAGATTGGAGTCGGTTTTGATGGCCGGTTGAATGCCGGCTGCATTCAGTTTTTCCTGCAAGTTGCTCGTGAAATTGAGGAAGATAGTGGTCTTGAATTTGACGGGTTGCCCCGGTTGCTTGTTATAAACGCCAACCAGGCTTTGCGTGGGCTGTCCCTCCTGCACGACGAGAGTGAGTGGGAAGGTCTTGTCGATCTGCTTGTTTTCGAGCAGTTCGTAAAAGCGAGGTAACGGAACGTCCTCGACGTTGGCATAAGCGCCGCCACGAAAGACGACGGCCAGGCCGATCAAGGCGAAGGCAATCGCGATCAGGATGACACCGCGCCAGTTGAAATTGGGTTCGGTTCCGCGCGGTTTGTTTTCGCGCGGTGAATTGCGGTCAGATTGGGCCATGAATAGAAACGCTTAAGCGAGCAAAAAACAGGCTAACATGAAGATCTCCCAATGCAATGAGCAGGAGCCGTTCCGGTAGCCCGGATGTGCTGGGTGGTGGGGAAGGAAAGTGGAGTGAATTCTCGGATACGCAAGATCGACAGCACGAGAGCCCAAAACGTTGAAAGATCGTGGGGGCGATGGCCGCCATCGCTTTATGGCAATCAACGCCGTTAACGCTCTCTTCCCATCGCATTGCATGCCTCGCCGATTTCGGTAACATCTTCCTCTAAACACCCAGATGACGGAATTAGTCACCACGGTTGCCGATAAGATCGATCGCGCAGTCCAGAAAGTTACCCCGTTCGCCTATCGGATTCAGCGCAGAGGCAAGCGTTGGATGCGTCGTGCCATGCGCAAACCGCGCAGCGTGTCGGAGGGCCCGAACCTTTTGCCGCTTCTCATCCAGGTGCTGGCCAGCTTTTCCAAAGCGGATGGCGTTCTTCTCGAGGAGGAAATTGACTCCAGCCTCGGATTCCTGCGTTACGACTATCCGGAGACGGTTTACTCCGAGCTTCGGCAACTCTTTCGCCAGGCCCTTTACGAACAGCAGGACCTGTCCGCCATGGCCCAGAAACTCAGCGCCCAGCTCGGGACGGATCGGAAAATCATGCTCGGCGTGCAGCTTTACGACCTGATCTCGCAAGCCGGACTCAAGCAGGAGCAGGTCGTCGCATTCTATTCTTTCATGTCGCAACTGGGCATGGCCGCGCAGGCCATCGACATCGTCTATCAGCTGAATGCCTCGGAAGATTCGGATCCGTCCATTTATCAACGGGGCGCTTCTCCTCTCGAATCGCTTTCCTTCGGAACGAGCGGGCGGGCTGACGTCACGATCAAGAGTCTCAATGGGACTGATCGGCTGCTCGCCTTTCGCTATCACGATCTGATCCTGCTCAAGAATTACAGCGGGCAGAGTGTGTCGGTGCGGGGCCGGCCCCTGGTGCGCGGAGGTTTTTGCCGGATTTATCCCGGCCAACGCATTTTGATTGGCGATCAGGTTCTGACCTACCAGGAACTCGCCACTTACTTCAACGCCAAGAAGAACGTTTCGCTCCCGCAGATTTTTGTGCGCGTGCGGAAAGACGTAGACGAGGTCGAATTGGAACGGGCCCGCACGCGCGACAGTTCGCTTGAAGTCACCTTCGGACTGAAGGTCCGGGTGAAAGCTTTGCGCGACGTCGACGCGGTTCTCAACGGGACAAAACTCAAATCTGGCACGCAAGTGGAGGCGTCGCTGGATGATCGGATCATCTTCCATAACGACAGCGAGCTCGATTTCACCGATCTCCGTCGCCGCGCCCGCGCCCTCGGCGGCCGTTTTCAACTGAAGGCTTCGAAGTCTGAATATCTGGTTTCGAATAATCCGAGTCTGCTCGAAGCGGACGATATTTTGCTTTCGCCGGGGACGAGCGGCGACGTTTTGCTTAAGATTTTTTGCGACTACGACAAGCGCATCGGGCAACTGGAAGTGATTGAGGCAGACCGCCCGATTTTGGTGGGAGACGTGGCCGTGCGGACGACGGCGCCGTTGAAAGATGGCGACACGATTCGGATCGATATTGGCCAGTTCCTGCGCTGCAATTTTTCCGAGCGCATCATCGAAGAAGAGCGCAATATCATTCGCACCCTCGAGTTAAGCGAAGTCACGCATCGCTTCAGCAGCGGCGACGTGGGGCTGGAAGGAATTTCCTTTGCCTTGACGCGGGGTGAGCTGGTTTGCGTGATGGGAGCGAGCGGTTGCGGCAAGAGCACTCTCATGAAGGTGATCGCGGGCCAGTTGCAGCCCAGAGGCGGTAACGTTCTTCTAAATGGCCAGTCGCTTTATCCGAATCTGGATGAGCTCAAACGCTACGTCAGTTACATCCCGCAGGAGGACGCGTTCGATGAGCATCTCACGATCGGAGAAAATTTGAATTTCGCGGCGGCCATCCGTTCCCCGCATTTATCGCGGCGCGATCGCAATCGCCGCCTGGAAGGCAAATTAATCGAGCTCGGTCTGGGCGAACGGCGCGACGCCGTGGTGGGGAGCGCGGTGAAAAAGACGCTGAGCGGCGGCGAGCGCAAGCGCCTCAACATCGGCCTCGATATGATCGGGATGGCTGACGTTTATCTGTTCGACGAACCGACCTCCGGCCTGTCCTCCAAGGATTCCGAGCACGTCCTCGACATCGTTCGGAGCATGGCGCACAACAAAATCATTGTCGTCACGATCCACCAGCCGAGCTCGAAACTGTTTCAGATGTTTCACAAGGCCATCCTGCTTGATAAAGGCGGCCGACTGGTCTTTTTCGGAACGCCTTCGGATATGTTGCGTTACTTCGCGGAGGCGGAGCATCAACATCAGTTCGGCGCGGAGCTGGGAGCCTGTCCTTCCTGCGGAACGACCCGGCCGGAGTTCATTTTCGACGTGCTTGAGACGCCTCTGCGCGACTTGAGCGGCGACATCATTTACGAGGAAAACAATCGCGGCCAGCTGGTGGCGGCGCGTCGCTATTCGCCGGAATTCTGGCGGGACAAATACGAAGCGTTTCGCCTTATTCAGGACGTCAAGCAGGTGTCGCTCCGTCGGGATCCGGCCACGACCGTGCCCTCGGAGCCGGCGCAAAAACGAAAGCGCTCGCCCATTCGCTGGCACGACGAGTGGACGCAATTTCGCACGCTGCTGCGCCGTTCCTTTACGAGCAAGCTGCGGAACAAGGCGAACGTGGTGATTACGCTTTGCGTCGCCCCTTTCCTTGCCTTGTTGATCGCCACGATTTTAAGATACTCGGATAGCGGCAAATATGATTTCGCCTCGGCCTATCATATTCCGACCTTCCTCTTCCTGAGTTTGATTGTGGCCATGTTCCTTGGCCTAACGAACAGCGCCGATGATATCATCCGCGATCGGCCCATCCTGCAGCGTGAGCGCAATCTCAATGTGCGTCTCTCCTATTACGTCATCTCGAAAACGATGACGCTCGGCATCTTCGCTTTCGTGCAGTGCCTGCTTTTTGTCCTGATCGGCAATTACGTGCTCCAGATCCGCGGCATGTTCTGGATCGACCTCTCCATCGTCTTTATGACCGCGCTGGGAGGCCTGGCCCTCGGCCTGGTCGTGTCGTCATTAGTGGCAGACCCCAAGACGGCGGCCAACATCGTCCCGCTTGTGTTGATTCCACAGATCATCATGGGTGGTGCGCTCATCAAGTATGAGGACATGAATCGAAACCTGGCCTTCGGTTATGCCTTGACCCATTGGTTCAAGGAGCATCCCACTCAGGACCAGGGAAAAAAAATGGAGAGCAAATTGCAGGTGCCGTTTGTCTGTCAGTTCATTGCCATGCGCTGGTCCTACGAGGAGTTGGTCGTGGCGCAGGCCAAGCTCAACCCGTTGACCAAGCGGCAGGATAACGCGCAACGTCAGATCGACGCCATCGTGGCGAGTCATACGAAGGATCCGGTGGAGGGAAAGCGACTGGACGATTTGAAGGAAGCCCTCGCCGTCTTGTCCGGCTTGGAAGCGAGATCGGCGGGCGAGCTCGATCGTTATCTCAGCCAGATCGATCAGGTTCTGAAGCGCAATAAACCTTTCGACCGTGCCGCCTTTAAGGATGCGACGGGTGGGGTCACGGCCGAGCAACTTTACGTCAACCAGAAGGTTTCGGATCTCATCTCCAACGCTGAGATGGAGCAAACTGATTATCGGCGTGGCAACCGGCCCAACGTTTTCTTCGGGGCGCAGAAGAGCTACCTTGGCCTGAAGGTCAACGTGTTCGTCTGGAACACGGTTGTGCTCCTTGGATCGAGCATCGTTCTGCTCGGTCTTCTCCATTGGATTTTGCGGCGACAACTGCAAGTGCGCCGCAGTTGATTTTTAAACCACTGATATGAAAAAGGCCAAAGACAAGACCACGCGTTTGATCGTAGCGGCGAGCGAGGCAGATGCGGACATGCTGTACGCGACGCGCTTTTGGGTGCCCGATCCGGTCATCTTTTTGCAGCAGAACGGGAAACGCACGCTCGTGCTGAGCGATTTGGAAATAGATCGGGCGCGAAAGTCGGCCCAAGCCGATGAATTCGTGCAATTCAGTGACCTCGAGCGCGAAGTACAGGGGAAATCGAAAAAATCTCCACCTTACGAAAAGGTGCTCGCTCATTTCCTGCGCAAACGCGGAGTCAAGGTCGCCACCGTGCCGGCAAATTTTGCCCTCGGGTATGCCCGGGAGCTGGCCGCCGCCAAAATTCAGTTGCGCCTAACGAATGGCCCTTTCTGGCCGGAACGCACCGAGAAGAGTGATAAGGACCTTGAATTGATGAGCCGGGCCTTGCGCATTACCGAGGCGGGGTTGGCCCGTGCGGTGGAAGTATTGAAAGCGTCACGGCCAGGGCCAGGCCAGCGTTTGCGCTGGTCCGGCAAGCCGTTGACCTCGGAGATTTTGCGCGCCGAGATTGACTCGGCCGTGCTGCGCGCCGGTGGGCAGCCCACCGGGACGATCGTAGCCGGCGGCGATCAGGCGTGCGATCCGCACGAGCGGGGATCGGGCCCGTTGCTGGCCAATTCGCTCATCATTCTCGATATATTTCCGCGCGACTCCCAGAGTGGCTATTTCGGCGATCTGACGCGAACGGTGCTGCGCGGAAGGGCGAGCGAGGAGCAGCGAAAACTCTGGGACACGGTAAAGGCGGGCCAGGCTCTGGCGCTGAGGAGAATCAAGGCAGGGATTGACGGGATGGAGATTCACCAGGCGATTCAGGACTTATTCGTCCGGCGTGGCTACAAAACCGGTGTGCGGAAAGGCCGGCGCGTCGGATTTTTCCACGGCACCGGGCACGGTCTCGGACTGGAGATCCACGAATATCCGCGGTTACAAAAGGTGATATTGAAAGAGCGGCAAACCGTGACGGTGGAACCCGGGTTGTATTACCCGGGATTGGGCGGCGTTCGTCTGGAGGACGTCGTGGTGGTGACTAAGACCGGTTGCAAGGTTTTGTCTCGATTCCCGAAGAAGTTGGAGATTTAGGCGTAGTCCGCTCGCGGGCAGAGGCAGGGGCGGTTGACCTCAACCGCCTTCCGCTCGTTGCAGCCGAGGCGGTTCGGGTGAACCGCCCCTACCTGAGGCGATGGTAAAAGTGGCGGCGTAGCCGCAAATGAATAACAACGCGCTCGGAGATCGCGTTCCACCTCCTCAGGGATTCCTGGGTCGGATGGGAGGAGGGCGATGGCCGGCAAATGAACGAACCGTCCCTCAGGGCGTCTAATTATCAGACTCACTTAGAACAGGAATGTTTTACCCATACGGCGGCGGCTCTCATTTTCTGCTCTACATCGGGGTGCCCATGATCCTGGGCATCTGGGCGCACTTCCGAGTCACGGGCGCCTTCAAAAAATGGGGCCAGGTCCGTGCCGCCTCCAATATCACCGGTGCGGAATGCGCGCGGGAAATCCTGAAGGCCGCGCAGATCACCGACGTTCAAGTGGTCGAGACCAATGACTTTCTCGGGGATCATTATGATCCGACGAGCAAAAGGCTCTGTCTCTCGAGCAATGTCTACAGCACGGCGTCGGTGGCAGCGCTCGGGATCGCCGCGCACGAGACGGGCCATGCCATTCAGCATGCCAGCGCGTATGCGCCCCTCAAGGCGCGGATGACGGTCGTCCCGGTGACGCAAGTGGCTTCCCAGCTTTTGCCCTTCGTTATTTTCGGCGGTTTCTTTTTTCGGCTGAGCGGACTGATCACGCTCGGCATCTATTGCTACCTGGTCATTGTGATCTTTCAATTGATCACCTTGCCCGTGGAATTTGACGCCTCGCGCCGGGCCAAGATTATCCTGCAACAAATGGGAATCATTCAGGCCGGGTCGGAAACGGCTGGTGTAAATAGCGTACTGAACGCAGCCGCCCTGACCTATGTGGCCGCTTTCATTGCCGCGCTGGGCAACCTGCTCTGGCTGCTCTCCGCGAGGGATCGTCGCTGAAATTGCAGACCCCATTGAAGAAAATGAGTTCCTCCTCCATTGCTTTGCCGCCGGCGCGTCGCCTTTCCGATTTGTTATCGTCGGGTGCCGGAACCGCTGATAAGGCTAAGCGGAAGGGGATGGACCAGCCACGAAGCGACGAAGATCAGCAATTGGTGGCGCGCACGCAATCGGGCGATACGGCCGCGTTCGACCAATTGGTCGTGAAATACACGCCGCGCCTCTACGGTTTGGTCTACAACATGACCTCGAACCACGAGGACACCAACGACCTGCTCCAAGACGTTTTTGCCAAAGCCTATAAGGCCATCCGTGGATTTCGGGGTAAATCCTCCTTCTATACCTGGATCCATTCGATCGCGGTCAACATGACCCTCAATTTCCTGAAGAAGCGGGGCCGCCGCTACCACCTCAGCCTCGATGACGTGGATGCCAGCATCCAGAATGACAAGGAGTTCCTCGAACTCACGGCTACGAGCAGCCCAGTCCGGGAAGCCGACCTCTCAGAACTGCAAAGAAGATTGAACGAGGCTATGATGAAATTGTCTGAAGAACACAGAGCTGTGGTGACAATGTTTCATATTCAAGGGATGCCCCACGCCGAGATCAGCAAAATCTTGCGCGTTTCTGAGGGGACAGTACGGTCCCGGCTTTTCTACGCCAATCGGCAGCTGCAGAATTATCTGGACGAATTCCGTAAAAACCCCGTTTCTTAAACGCTCCCTGCCCATGCACGAATCTGACGACCACGATATTGCGACGCTTCTCCGGCTGAAAAAGTTCGAGCAGCCGCCCCCGGCTTACTTTGAGAATTTTCTGCATGAGTTTCATCGCCGTCAACGGGATCAGCTGCTCCGGCAGCCACTCTGGCGGATCTGCCTGGAACGGGCCCACGATTTCATGTTCACGCTGAATGTGCCGTCGCTGACCTCCTATCCCGCCGCAGCCACCGCCCTTCTTATTTTCGCAGCCGTTATTTCGTTCAAGATTTACCAGACGCCGGAGACACCGCATCTCGCAGGGAATCGGCCGGCCTTGTCTATTCCCGCCAATTCCGACGGTGAATGGACGCTCGCTTCGCCGGTGTCGACGACGCGAGTCTTGAGCACGAAGCCGCTGCGCAATTCCAATCAAAGCGCCCAAACTCACCGGGCTACGCAGCCGCGCTACGTGCTCGATAGCGTTCCCGTGAGTTATGAGTCGACTTTCCGGTTTTAGGCGCCCGTCCGGGACTGGTTCGGGGGTTCAGCTGGGAGCGAGGTTTAGCCGCGCTGCGGTCGCAGCAATCCTGGGTTTGGCGGCCGGCCCGATCATGGCCCAGCCGCAGTCGGCCAATGCCATCAGCCAGGAGGTCAAGGACGTCTTCGAACGGGCTCGTCACGCCGTCGTCAAGATTCACGGGCAGGACGAGCACAGCGATATCTACGGCACCGGATTTTTCATCGATCCGACCGGGACTCTTTATACCTCCTATTCCGTGGGAGGGGATGCGGGAAACTTTACGGTGGAGTGTGACGGGAAACATCATTCGGCGCGGGCTATTTTGGCGGACGAGCGCAGCGGTCTCGCCATTTTGAAAGTAGATTTGGCAACCCCGGCTTTGCCCATCGGCAAGGCGGACGAACTGGAGGTGGCCACGCCGGTCGTGACGATTGGTTACCCGCTTGATCTCCCGCAGACTCCAAGTTTTGGAATGATCGCTGGGTTCGATCGCAAGTACATGGGTCGCTATTTTTCGACGCGGCATTTGCGGGTGAACCTGCCGGCGCAAAGAGGCGAAGCAGGCGCGCCCCTTTTGAATTTGAAAGGCGAGGTGGTCGGGATTTTGGTGAGCAGTCTCGAGAATAATTCCGCCTGTTACGTGCTGCCGATTGAAGCGGCTGAAAAAATTCGGAACGACTACGTCCGATTCGGAGAAGTTCGGCACGGTTGGATTGGCGCCAACGTGGCTGAGGCCAAGACAGCGGAGGAAGGGTCCCGCGCCGAGATCACAGATATCCTGGCTACGCCGGCGGCTGATAGCGGGATAAAGCCGGGCGATATCCTGCTTCAAGTAGGCCGGACCAAGGTGCGTGAGCCCGAAGATGTTCTTGATGCGTCGTTTTTCATCAGCGCCGGAGATACCGTTCCAATCACAGTTCATCGCGGCACCGAAACGATTACGTTTAATGTGCAGGCGGAGTTTCATCCGGCGAGCAAGCAACCTCCGCTCATGAGCGAAGAAAGGTTGTCGCCCATGAACCGCTCAATTCCGTTGAATCTGCAGGCATCTCCGCCAGCAAAGAATTAGGCGCCTGGCGCACCATTCGCGTTCGTTTTTCGGTTTCCCTCTGCAGATCAACTGCCAAGTCTCCCCGGTGGCTCTACGGACGGACGCTAACGGGCTTTTGTTAATGGAGTGGCCCCAGCTTTTCCAAGGCGAATGGCAACAGGGCAAAGGTGGTCGCATCGAGGAATCCGTGCGCGATCACGGCCGGCCAGATGGACCGATGGGCAATGATGATGAAACCCAGAAAGAGTCCGAGCAATCCGGCCAGGACCGCGCCCATCATGCCCAGCTGCAGGTGGCCCGCTCCGAAGAAAACAGCAATCAGGGCCACCGCGGTGGCCTGTCCGGCTAACGAGCCAAAAGCGCGGGGCTAGAGCGCCCGCATTCCGGCCAGAGCGGCGGCTCGCCACATTTCTTCGCGCAGACCGGCGACAATGAAACTCACGACCGTCACGGTCAGCCAAAAGTAGGCCGGGTTATGGCGCAAGGCGGCCAGATCGACCAGCTTTTCCACGTCAGGCCGTTTTGTCGCAATGAACTGTTGCGCCGAGGCCGGAGTCAGAACGTGGGCACCCATGAGGACAAGGATCACCACGACGACAGCCATTCCGGCTACGACACGAATGGCGATGGAATACCCCAGGCCGAGCGGGAGGACCCACCAGCCGGGCCGCCAGCGCAGAAATAAATCGTCGCGGGAGGGACGGGAGGAGAAGCAGGCCAATGCGAAGACGATCGCGAATACGGCGAGCTCCATAAGGCAGACGATGAGCAGGCCGGACGTGCTGCTCGTTAGGGCGGGTCGCTGACGCGGAAACTGAAAGGTCAGCGCGATCCGCGGAATAATGTAGCCGCCGATTAAAATGAGATGGATCCACCAGCGCCAGCGCGGGACGGCCGGGGTCGCGTTCGAGACATTCACGGGCTCCGGTGAAGGGGATGGCAACGTCACACTGATTCCCTCCGTTAAGTCGGCCAGAGCTTGCGAAACTCAGCTTCACTCAGAATGGGGACGCCGAGTTCGCGCGCCTTGTCTAATTTGCCGCCCGCCGCTTCGCCGGCCAAAACATAATTTGTTTTCTTGCTCACGCTGCCGCTGACGTGACCACCCAGCGCTTCAATTTTTCCCGCGGCTTCGTCACGCGTCATCTCCGGGAGAGTACCGGTCAAAACGAATGTCTGGCCGGCGAAGGGCAGCGCGGCGGCCCGGGCCCGCGAGATTTTTTCACTCTTTGGCTTGATCCCGAGTTGCTGGATTCTGCGGAGCGCTCGTTTACCGGCGTCCGATTCGAAAAACGTCAGAACAGTTTCGGCCACGACCGGCCCGACTTCAGTGACGATGCCAAATACCTTTTCGCTCTTCGCCTTGGAAGGTGTGGCAAATCCCGTCTTCACCAGGCGCTCCACAATTTCGCCAACCTGCTCTTTTATTTTTTCGTAACGCGCCGGGTCCGAGCGGCGCAGCGCGCGCGCTTGTTCCAACTTTGCATGATAGTCGCGCACATCACGCAGCATGGGCGAGTTGGCCACATCGTCGATGGTCTCATGGAAGGCAGCGAGCTGCGCCGCGGTGGTCTTGCCGACTTCCTCAACAGCGAGCGCGAAGAGCCACCGTGAAAGCGGAAACGTTTTTGCTCGATCGATCGCGTGAATGGCCTTGGCCGCATTCTTTTCTCCGAAAACGCGCGGATTCTCTTCCGTCCCAAGATTAAGGATGGCCAACGGGCCGGCTTTCAATTCAAAAACATCGAGCGGCTCGCGCACGAGGCCGCGTTCCACCAGCTTGTCCGCCACAATTCCCCCAATGCCTTCGAGGTCGAGCGCGCCGCGTCCGGCGAAAAATTCGAGGCGGCGCGTCGTCTGGGCCGGACATTGCAAATTCTGGCATCGCCAGGCCACGAATTCAGGATCGCGCAACACGGATCCCCCGCAGACAGGGCACTTTCCATGAATGTGTTTAAAAAAATCGAAAGGCTTCGCGCTGCGTGGCCGCTTTGATAGAACCACCTCAACAACGGCCGGAATCACTTCGCCGGCCTTTTCCATGACGACGGTGTCTCCAATCCGGATGTCTTTGCGCTTTATTTCATCTTCGTTGTGCAACGTCGCCCGCGCGACGCGGCTGCCGCTGACCGTGACTGGTTCGAGATCCGCCACCGGGGTCAGTATTCCAGTCCGTCCGACTTGCACGAGAATGCCGTTGAGCCGGGTCTCCACTCTTTCCGCTTGATACTTATAAGCGATGGCCCAGCGCGGCGCCTTCGCGGTAAAGCCGAGTCGCTCGCGCTGAGCGAGCGAATCCACTTTCACAACGGCTCCATCTGTTTGGTAGGCAAAATCATGCCGGATGGCGTCGAGATCGTGAATCGCCTCCAGGATTTCTTCAACCGAACCGGCGATCCACCATTTTTCGGCGGAAGGCAGCCCGAGTTTTTTGAGGAAAGGGAAGACTTTAGAGTGCAGGCCGATGTCCAGTCCCTCGGCCGCGCCCGTTCCATAGAACACGACGCCAAGCGGCCGCTCCGCCACGATCTTTGCATCGAGTTGCTTGAGTGAGCCGGCCGCGGCATTGCGTGGATTGGCAAATACGGGCAGACCGGCCTCGGTGCGTTGCACGTTCAAACGATTGAAGCCGCGCTTATCCATATAGACTTCTCCGCGAACTTCGAGAAGCGCCGGGACCGTGCCGCGCAAGCGTTGCGGGATCGACCGGATGGTCTTGATATTTTGCGTGATATCATCGCCAACTACGCCGTCGCCGCGCGTGGCGGCGCGCTCCAGTTTGCCATTCTCGTAGGTTAGAGAAACGGCCACGCCATCGATCTTGGGCTCGACCACCACCGAGATTGTTTCGTTCGGGAGCAGCCGGTTCAGCCGCGCGTAGAAGCTCGCGATCTCTTCTTCCGAGTAGGTGTTATCCAGACTCAACATGGGAACACGATGCTTCACTTGGGCGAAGGCTTTGAGCGGCGCGCCTCCGACCCGCTGGGTAGGGGAATCGGCCGAGGCCAAGGCAGGGAAGCGCTCCTCCAAGTCGGCCAGTTCCTTGTAAAGACGGTCGTAAGCCCGGTCGCTTACGGTCGGCGCAGCCTCTTCGTAGTAGCGCCGATTATGCTCTGCAATCTCCTCGCGCAAGTGCGCCACGCGCTTGGCCACCTGATCGTCTTTCTCCGGCATAAGGCAGGATACAAACCCACACTTGCTCGGCAATCACGCATGTTTATCATCCTGGGCGGAAGCGAGCGATTTCCCTTTTGCTCCGTAGGTCGCACAGATGAAAACATCCGAATGGGACCGTGTCTTTCAATGTTGGCCGGACAGGTTATCTTAACGAGTCGTGCAACCGGGTGAGAGAATTCTCGGAGTAGAAGGAGGCGGAACGAAAACTGCCTGGGTTCTGGTGGAATGGCATGGCGACGAACTGCGCGTCATCGAGCAGGGTAAGCTTCCGCCCTCCAATCTACGCCTAACGAGTCCGGATCGGTTGCGCGCAATCTTTCGCGAATTTCCGCGCCAGGTAAGTCGGGCTGGTGTTTTCCTGGCCGGCTGCGTGACGGATGAGGATCGGCAATCGCTTTTCCGCCTGGGCGCGGAAACCTGGCCGGGAGCAAAAATCGTGACGGGAAGCGATCGGGACTCCGGGATGGCGGCGGCGCTTGGGCATGGCGATGGCATTGTGGTGAACGCGGGCAGCGGTTCATCCGTGACGGGCCGGCGCGGAGACCGCATCGAGAAAGCGGGCGGGTGGGGCCATATTTTGGGCGACGCGGGGGGCGCTTATTTTCTGGTCGTGCAGGCGTTGCGCTTGATTTTGCGCGAGTACGACCTGCACCGCGGCGAAGTGCAGTTCACGGCTAAAATCCTGCATGCCCTCTCGCTGAACAATCTCGACGAACTGGTGCGCTGGGCCCAGACGGCGGACAAGATGGAGATCGCGCTGCTTGCT
Organism: Chthoniobacterales bacterium; assembly: GCA_038230335.1. Lineage (GTDB taxonomy): Bacteria > Verrucomicrobiota > Verrucomicrobiia > Chthoniobacterales > UBA10450 > JBBRDU01. The sequence goes on from JBBRNL010000001.1 coordinate 409,570, forward strand.
CCGGTGGTTTTCGATTCGGCGGGCGCGGGGGATGAAAGGGTCATGGATATCCTGGAAGAAGGCGCGCGCGTCCTCAGTGAGTACACCGAAGCGGTTGCGACTCGGCTGCATCTGCTCGCCCCAAAAGTCATGCTCCTGGGCGGACTCTTTCAGAGAGACTCCATTTACGCGCACGCTTTCCGGCGTCGGCTCAAAAAGAACCTTCCCGATGTGCGTGTTTCGGCGGCGGAGCGCGCGCCGGAACTGGGAGCGGCCTGGCTCGCTACCGAAATGCACGAGGTGCCGCCGGTGCGCAGTGATCCGGCGCGAGAAAAGATCGAAGACCTGGCCCTCTCGTTAACCGAGCAACGCAATCCGCGTTCGCACGATTTGGAAAAGCTTCCCGTGTCGGAGTTGGTGAAGCTTTTTGTCGACGAAGAATCGAGTGTGCAGGAAGCATTGGCCAAGGCTTCGGCTGATCTGGTCCGCGCGATCGAGATGGTGACGGCGTCTTTGCGCCGGGGCGGGCGATTGTTTTATATCGGCGCGGGCAGTAGCGGGCGCCTGGGCGTATTGGATGCCAGCGAAATCCCGCCCACGTTCGGAGCCGCTCCCGACTTGGTGCAGGGAATTGTCGCGGGCGGCGTGACCGCGCTGTATCGCAGTGTGGAAGGCGCAGAAGACGAGGAAGGGGCCGGCGCGGTCGCGGTGGTCGAGCGCGGTATCAAGGAGGTGGATACGGTGATTGGAATTAGCGCGAGTGGGCGCACGCCTTTTGTGCATGGGGCTCTGGCGCGGGCGCGGGAGATTGGCGCCAAAACCATTCTCTTGAGTTGCAATCCGGATGGACCGACCAAAATCGCCTCGGATCTGCTCGTGGCCCTGGCGGTGGGTCCCGAGATTCTGACCGGATCGACTCGCCTGAAGGCAGGCACGGCCACCAAAATCGCGCTCAACATTATCAGCACGGGCGCCATGGTAGCGCTGGGCAAGGTACGGGGAAATTTGATGATCGATTTGCATGCCTCGAACGTGAAACTGCGAGATCGCGCTGCGCGGATGGTGGCAGAATTAAGCGGAACAGATTACGAGTCGGCCCGGCGGCAATTGGAGGCGAACGATTGGAATTTGCGTGCCGTCCTTGACGACGCTTCCGCGGGAGCGGGCTGATTATTATGCTCTTCCTATAAAATGACGGAAAGTTCTGTCGTTGAATTTTCTATGTTCGATAAGCGCACTCGATACACTTGGCACGAAGCTCAATAGAACTAACTGAAAGGAACTCTCTCTATGTTGTGGACTATCTTTGTTATTTTACTCGTACTCTGGCTCCTCGGCTTCATCGGCCACATGGGCGGCGCGCTCATTCATCTATTGTTGGTCGTCGCCGTTGTGGTGCTGATCATCAATTTGATTCAGGGCCGAAAGGGAATCTAATTTGAAGCCGGCCGGGATCATCGGAATCCTCCTGATCGTTATCGGGATCGTCGCTTTGGCCTACGGTGGCTTTAGCTACACGCATCGCGAGAAGGTTCTCGATATCGGACCCATCCAGGCAACCGCCGAGAAGAAGGAAACGGTTCCGTTTCCTCCCATTCTTGGCGGGCTTTGCCTAGTGGGCGGCATCATCCTGGTAGTAGCCGGCAGTCGTAAGGCCTGAAGCAAGCGCACCTGAGGTAGGGACGCCGCGCTGCGGCGTCCGCTCCTCGCGTAGATCTCGCGTTTGTCATTTCGACTCGCGAAGACGAGGAGGGCGCTGCAGACCGCGCTATTTGGACTTGTGTAGCGTTCGCGTTGTGGGTGAGATCCCTCGTTTCGGCGGCTGCCGGACTGCTCGGCATGACACGTGGTGAGTGGGAGCGTGCCGAAAGCCGCGTCGACTCTCCGTGCGTAGAGGACAGACCTGGACATTTCTCTTTCGCCGACGCGTTCCTTCTGCTTCGATGCGGCGGTGGCGCTTTCCGTAAACCATCGCGCGATTCGTTGGCTGCGCGCCCAGCTTCCCGAGTTGGTGGCCGGCGGCGTTATTTCTTCGGATAGCGCGGGGGCGATCGATCGCCATTATCAGGCGTCTGAAGCGCGGGCTACGAGCTTCGGCTTCGTCATCCTTGCCGTCATTGGTTCGGCTCTAATGGGCGCCGGCATTATCCTACTCATCGCGCATAACTGGGATGAGCTCAGTCGCCCAACGCGTTGCCTGCTCGCGTTTCTTCCCCTCGTCCTCGCGCAGCTGCTTGGGTTTTTCGTCTTGCTGCGGCGCAACGATTCGCCGGCCTGGCGGGAAAGCGCTGCCATTTTCGATGTCGCGGCGATCGCAATTGCCATCTCTCTGGTGAGCCAGACATATCAGATTCAGGGCAGCTTCACGGACTTCATGCGTATCTGGCTGCTTCTTGGCATTCCGATCATCTATTTGTTCCGCACGAATTTCGGCGCACTGGCTTACATCATCGGAAGTGCGGTCTGGATGCTGAGCAAAGGCAATTGGTCGTTCAATCGACCCGGCGAGATGTTCTTTTGGCTGCTATTGCTTCTCGTCGTTCCTTTTTACGTCAAAGTCGTTAGGCAGAGCTCCAGTGTCTGGGCTTTTCGCGTTCTCTCCATCGCCTTGATCGCGGTCAGTGCGGTCGGACTCGGAGTGACGATTGAGTTTACGCGAAGCGATTTAGGTGGTGTCGCGTTCGCCGGATTTTTCGCCGTCATTTATCTCAGTGGCATGATCTGGCAGGGCGGCGCAAAAGAATCGCTCAATGTGCTGTCGGTCATGGGTGGATTAGGCGTTGCAATCACTGCGGTGGCCTTAAGTTTCGAGGCGCTTTGGCATCTGCACCCGTCCTGGGAGAGTCCGAGTCTTGAACAGGCCGCAGGTATTGGCATCGCCCTATGTTTTCCAATCGCCGCGGTTGCGCTGTCGGCATGGAGTTGGGTGCGGCGCACGATTCCTTTCTCGATCAGTGCGGCCTCCATCCCGGTTGTCGCGGGGATCGCCCGGCTCGTAGCGGGCGCGGCTTCGCCTGCGGCCCGTCCCTTCGATAACCCCTATGCGTTTGCCGCGGCGGTTTTGTTCAATCTCTATGCGCTCGTGCTGGGAATTGAATTCCTTATGCGCGGCATTAAAGCGGGGAGCATGGCCCGGGCGAACTTCGGGCTTCTCGTGATTGCGGCGCTCGCCCTCGCGCGATTCTTCGACAGTGATCTGAGTTTCGTTGCGCGCGGTGTCGGGTTTATCGCGGTGGGCGCGGGATTTCTCATCGCGAATGTCATCTTCTTTCGCAAGCGGATACACGCATGAAACTATTTCGCGTGCTCGTCTTCGCGGTCGTGGCGCTGGCCCAGATGGCCGTTCCGGCATGGGCGGTGTGGATGCGTACGCAAACACTCGCCAAAGGAAAGATCTGGAAGTTTCGGACGGCTCCGGTAGATCCGGTCGACGCCGTCCGGGGGCGCTATGTGGCGCTGGCCTTCGCGGCCGAAAAAGTGCCGCAAGCCGAGCGGCTCCCGCCCGCTTCAGTGGCCTACGCATTTCTAAAAGAGGGAAGTACCGGTTTTGCTGAGATCGATCACCTGAGCACGACAGCGGCGACCGGAAATAACGTCATGAAAGTGGAGCCGGGAGCCTGGTGGGACGGTTCCCAGCATATCGACTTCCCATTCGATCGATTCTGGTTAACAGAAAAGGTCGCACCGGAAGCGGACCGCGCCTACGCCTCGAGCAGCCGCGAAGAAAAGGAGAACGCCTACGTCACGGTGCGAGTGCACGACGGTGACGCCGCGCTGGAGCAGCTTTATATAGACGGTCAGCCCCTCATGGAATATTTGCGCAGCCATCCGCCCCACTAGATGACATTTTCCTGACCCCGCCGGAAGAGGTTGTAGGTTGATTTCAGTAGACACGAAACAATGCTGACGTTGCGCAGATCAGTAGTCTTTGCCGCGCTCGCGGTCTTTGCGATCTTATCCCCGGCGCTGGCTCGAGCGGATGAACTTGTCGTACACGAGTGGGGGACATTTACCTGCTTGCAGGATGAGAACGGCAAAGGCGTGGGCGGAATTAACACGGATGACGAACCGGTGCCCGATTTCGTGCACAATATCGCGCCGGGACTGCTGATCCCGACGCGGGACGGCCAGCCTTCTCGCTCGAAGAGCATTCCGCGGTGTCACACCGACGTCACGATGCGCCTTGAAACGCCCATCATCTATTTTTACCCGGGAAAGGATTTCCACGGTCGGTTTGGGGTGACGGTTCAGTGTTTCCGCGGATGGCTCACGCAATATTTTCCAGATGCGACAGCGGAGGCCGCCGGGATCAGAGGCGATCAAGTCGGCTCGTTGGAGAGAGGCGGTTATGGAAGATTGGAGTGGAAGGATGTGTCGCTGGGCGTCTCCAACGAGGGGCCCGCCACTAATTCCCCGGTGTGGACAACGCCCCGTCTGGTGGAAGCCGCCACCGTCGAAGTAAAAGGCGAACACGAGAAGTTCCTGTTTTATCGCGGTGTGGCTAATCTTCCAGCGCCGCTGCGGGTGGTTCGATCGGGACCGGAACTCACGATCACGAAAATCGCGCCGGCGGATGCGGCCGAGACAGAATCCGACATTCGCGAGTTGTGGCTGCTCGACGTCCGTTCCGATGGCAGCGCCGCGTTTCGAGTGGTCCGACCCTTCGCGCAGGCTCCAGCGCTGGTGGCCAAGACGCCCGTGCAATTCGATCCGGCCGATTACAACTCCGTCGCGACGAAGGATCTGAAGTCTTCCATGCACGGGGCGCTCGTGCGCGCCGGCCTCTTTGAAGATGAAGCGGGTGCGCTTCTCGATACCTGGCAGGTTTCCTATTTCAAAAGTCCCGGGCTGCGTCTGTTTTTCCTGGTGCCTGAAAAATGGACGAATACGACTCTGCCGTTGCGGATCCGTCGATGGCCCCATGAGCCGCCCCTCCAACCTGCTATTACACGCGTCATGGTCGGTCGAATCGAGATCGTTAGTCCGGAGCAACGTGCTCTTTTGGCAACACTCTCCGACGCCTCCGCGACGGCGGCGTTAGGCGATGCGTCGCAAAGTCTTTCCGCGGACGAGCAGAAAGCGAATAACTCCGAGCGCTATCAAACGTACCTGCAACTCGGGCGCTTTCGGAACGCTCTTGTGCTGGATGAACGTAAACGGAAGCCCAGTCCCGGGCTTGACGCATTTATCAAACACTTCGAACTCGAAGCTTATGTCCCGCCGAAGAATGCGCTTTTGGGTCGTTAGGAATTGCCGGCTTTGAGCACGGCAAAGGTTTTGCTGCCCTTGCGATCGAGATAGAGGAGCACCCCGCGTTTGGGGTCGGCCTTGACCAGGGCATCGCGGAATGACTGAACACTGGTAATCGGCTTGCCGTCGACTTCCGTGATCACGTCCTCGCGCTGGATGTCTTGTTGTGCGGCGATACTGTTGTCGGCCACGTCGGTGACAATGACGCCCTGGGCCACGCCCAGATGGAGACGCTCGGCCACTTCTTTGCTCAACTCCTGAAACTGCAGGCCGAACTTTCCGGCATCTTCCGGCTTCGACTGGTTCGGCTTCACCTGCTCGTTCGAGGCGCGCGAAACTTCACCCGGAAGCTCACCCGTGGTGACCGGGATTTTCAGGGTCCGGCCTTCGCGCCAAACCGTCAACTCAACGTTTTGCCCGACTTTTTTCTTAAGGATTTCGCGCTGCAACTGCGTGTCGGTCGTGACGAGGGCGCCATCCACATGAGTAATGGCATCGAGCGGTTTCAGCTGGCTTTTGTTGGCTGGCGCGTCCGCTTCGATGGTGCGAACGACGACGCCTTTTTCCAGGCCTTTGAATAGATCCAGGATCGAGGGATCGTCGCCCAGCGATTCGATGCGGATACCGAGCCACGGTCGAACAATCTTGTGACCCGCGATTAGTTCCGTCCCGATCTCCTTGATCATGCTGGCCGGAATGGCGAAGCCAAGGCCGCGGTTTAAGCCGTTAATCAGCGTATTCATCCCGATGACTTTTCCATCGATGTCACACAACGGACCGCCGCTGTTACCGGGATTGATCGAAGCGTCTGTTTGCAGGTAATCCGAGATCGACCCGCCTCCGCTGCCGATCAGTTTGTTCCGGCCTTTTCCGCTCACCACTCCGTAAGTAAACGTGTAATCGAGCTTAAATGGTGCGCCGATGGCGAAGGCAAACTGTCCGACCCGGACGGCGTCGCTGTCGCCCAGTTCAATCACCGGGAGATCTTTGGCCTCAATCTTGATCACAGCGATATCGGTCTTTTCGTCTGTGCCAACGACCTTGGCCGGAAAAGCGCGGCCGTCCTTCAGCTTGACCTGTATTTTGTCCGCTCCTTCTACAACGTGGAAGTTGGTGAAAATGTAGCCATCCGCGCGCCCAATGAAGCCGGAGCCTTCGCTTTGCACAGGCAGGCCGCCGCCGCGCGGAACAATCCGCGGATTGTTTTCGTCCGGTGGACCTTGCGAAAACAAATCTTCAAACGCCGAACCTTCGTTCCCCTCGCTTTTCTTCGAAGTCTCGATGATGACCACGCTCGGCGCGACAATCTCGAAGACCTTGGCGAACGCGTTGTTTAATTGGTGGACGACATCTTTGCCGGCTTCGGCCGCGGCGGCGGGAACGGTCGGGGTCGGAGCGACCTCAGGAGAGGCTGCCCGGCAGAGGGTAGCGCCAAGGCCAAAGAAGAGGAGAGTCGACAAGATTCGGATTCGCATCGGTTCGGATTTGGACAGCTGCGAAGTTCTGCCGTTCAACTCCTCCTGTCCACCCTTTGGATGGACTAAGGCGTGGGATAGCGGAAGTCCCCGGTTGTCTTCCTCACGGGGGCTGACGCCGGTCTTACAAGATTTCCGAAAGAACCGCCTGCCGGATCCGTATCCTGCACAATGACACAGGATTTGGCCTACCAATCGCTTGACGGCACGTGTATGATCGGAGCTGCTATTCTTTAGAATGCCTACGTTGCATATAAAAACCTTTATCGGCCAAACGCTTGCGGTCCTTGTGCTTCTGGCCACGACTGGCTTTGGGCCGGAGCCGCTCGTGACCAGCCCGATCTCTCCGGACGAATTCGTTCGAGCCATGGTGACCGATCGCATCCCGGTGCTCGATCTTTACTTTGGTCAGCGCTTGAATCCGAACGCGCGGGGCGCGCAGGATCGGCCGCTCCTTCTGGCCGCCACTCTCCAGCAGGACGAGCTGACCGTGACGCGGCTCCTGGAAGCGGGCGCTTCCGCCGATCTGGCGGACGATACTGGTCTTACTCCGCTGATGGCCGCCGCCATGCAGGGAAACATGGGCTTGGTCCGAAAGTTTGTCGGCGGCGTAACCAATCTGAATGCGAGCGACCGAACCGGCCGCTCCGCCTTGCAATACGCCGTCGTCGCGCAAAAAACTGAGATCGTTCAATTGTTCCTGCGGTTAAGCCGGGATCTGGGCGCGCAGGCGGGTGACGTGGTCGCCGCTGCCCTCGACACCGGGAATAAGGAGATCATCGGATTGATTTTCGATCGCGTTCCACCTCTCCAACAATGGACCGCCAAGACAAGACACGCTTTGGATGCGGCCATCTCGAGTGGGAACAGCGAGCAGGTGAAATTACTCATCAGTAAACACGCCGTCCCGCCCACGCCGCAGGACCGTAGTGTCCCTCTCCTCGCCTACGCGATTGCCTCAAATAATGAGGCGCAGTTTAAGGCGTTGCTGGCTGGCGGGGTCGACGCGAATACCCTCCTGCCGCTGAAGTGCGACAAGGATTTTCTGGACATGGTCAAGTCGAGATCGCTTCGCAGCTATATCGAAGAAGATAAGAATGTGACTGTTCTGATGCTAGCGGCTGGGCTGGGTCAGCCGGAGTATTTGAGGGCGCTGCTTGAAGCGGGGGCCGACCGGAACCGCTCTACCGGCCGCTACAAGATGATGGCGCTCTATCTGGCGGCGCAACAGGGCAGCTGGCAGTGTACCCAAATCCTGCTCGGCGGCGGCCCCAGGCCCGAACAGCTTCGTGTCGAAATTTCACTGGCCGCGCAGCGCGCCGAAGTCTTAAGAGATGGCATCTCGGTGTTGACGACCGTGTGTTCGACCGGGCGGCAGGGATACTCCACTCGCCCCGGGGATTATGTCATTACGGATAAGGAGCGAAGTCATCGCTCAACTATCTACAAAGTAGAGATGCCGTATTTCATGAGGTTGAGCTGTCTCGACTTTGGCATGCACGAAGGAGTTGTTCCCAACTATCCGGCCTCGCACGGTTGTATTCGGCTTCCCGGAGAAGTGGCGCGCCGGCTTTTTGCCGAGATCCCGGTGGGAACGCTGGTCACGGTTAAGTAGGCCGCGCGGATGGAGATCCCACTCGCCCGGCACGCAGGGGGCGATTGACCTCAATCGCCTCGGTATCGAGCATGAGCATGAGGGGTGCGTCAGGCACCCGCAGGTGCCTCCGTTGACACGATGGTTAAGGGTCTTAACGTTTTCGTTCACCAATCAAAATGCTCACTCTTGCCGCAGGGAAGGTTGATGGAAAAGAGTTCGTCTCGCATGCGCCGGGCTATTGGCCCGATGTGCCACCCGAACTTTGGAACGACTGGAAATGGCAGCTGAAAAACCGCGTCACGTCGCTGGCTCAGTTGGAGCGTCACCTCGTTCTCTGTGACGAGGAACGGAGCGGTGTTTTGCTTTCGGGCGACAAGCTGGCGCTGGCCGTTACACCGCATTTTTTCAATCTGCTTTCGCGCGACAACCCGGACGACCCCATTCGGCGTCAGGTGATTCCGCGCATTGAAGAGACTTGGACATCGCCCTACGACATGGCCGATCCGTGCGGCGAAGATTCGCACATGCCGGTCCCGGGACTGGTGCATCGTTATCCCGACCGCGTTTTGTTTCTCGTGACCGATCGTTGTGCGAGCTACTGCCGCTATTGCACGCGCAGCCGCGTTGTCAGCGGCGTGGGTGAACAGGAATTGCACACCAATTTTGAGGAGGTTTTTCGGTATCTCGAATCACATACCGAAGTGCGCGATGTTCTTCTCAGCGGAGGCGATGCACTGCTTTTTAGTGACGATAAACTAGAGAAAATTCTGAGCCGGCTGCGCGCGATCAAGCACATCGAATTCCTGCGCATCGGAACGAGGGTTCCCATTTTTCTGCCGCAACGGATCACGCCGGACCTCTGCGCGATGCTGGCAAAATATCATCCACTTTGGATGAGTGTACATGTGAATCATCCGCGTGAACTGACGACCGAAGTGAAGGAGGGGCTCGAGCGCCTGGCCAATGCGGGGATCCCGCTGGGTAATCAGAGCGTTCTGTTGAAAGGCGTGAACGACGACGTCGAGACGATGAAAACGCTCGTGCATAAATTGCTCATTTGCCGCGTGCGTCCCTACTACGTTTATCAGTGCGATTTGATCAATGGTTCGTCTCATCTGCGCACTTCCGTGGCGAAGGGGATTGAAATCATCGAAGGGCTGCGGGGTCACACCACCGGGTATGCCGTGCCGCAATTTGTCATCGATGCCCCAGGCGGCGGCGGCAAGGTGCCGATCAACCCCGGCTATGTGCTCTATCACGACAATGAGAAAATCGTGATCCGCAATTACGAAGGAAAAATCTTCGATTATCCGGAAACGGGCGGCGACGAGTCTGTGCAATTCGCGCCGCAGCGCGAGTATCACGACGAGTATCTCTACTCGTAAAACACTGAGCGGTGGATCGGCCTCTCCGAGGACGATGTTAAAATGGCGGCCCAGCCGCAATCATGGCAACGCGCTCGGAGATCGCGTTCCACCGCTGAAGAGTGTCGCGCCGAGCGGGCTAAGCTCGGATTGCCTTAGTAGCTAGGGACCCGGTCCGGCCAGTTTCGTGTCCGACTCAGTGGCCGCCGCGATGGCCACCGGCATTCGGATCGGGCGGTGGCGGAATCATGTTTTGCGGAATGCCGGCCGCCTGCAGAATGGCTGCGCCGTTCCCTGGATTTCGATACATGATTTCGCGGCTCAGGCGCTGGATTGCGTTGTCTCGCTGTGTCACATCCGAAATGCTTTGGGCCCAGCCGATGGCCGCGGCGGGGTCGGTTCCGCCTAACGAATATGCGAGTGAAGATGCGGCGGCGTCGCGCGTGGCCCCGGGCGTCAGCGTATTCACCCAGTTGGCCGCCGCACTGAGGTCGTCGCGGCTCCATTGCCGGATGATTTGTCCAATATCGCGAGCCTGGGCGGCTGGATCGGAGAGTGAGTTCGACCAGGCGATGGCCGCGAGGGGATCCTGGGTGGCCCAGTTGCGCAGAACCTGGCTGACGGGAGAGCGCCAGTTGCCATCGTTAGACACTTGCGCCGCCTGCGCCGCGGCGGCCTGCGGATCAACCGCCGACCATTGCCGGTAGATCATCTGATTGAGCGGTTCGTTGTTTGGAAATGATCCGAGTGTGCCGGCCAGGCGCAGGGCGCCTAACGGATCCTGATCAGCCATGTAACTAAGAACGCCCCGCAGCGCCTGGTACCGCACGTTGGGATCGGCAATGGCTTGCGCGCGAGCCAGGGCCGATTGCGCGTTGTCGCCAGCCAGTTGCTGGAAAACATCGCTCGTGATGGAATCGAATTCGTGATTCTGGGCGGCGAATTTCAGGGCTCCCTCCGGATCGGTCTCGATCCAATGAGCCACCAGTAAACCGGACGCGAGTTCGCGCGCACTTCCTTCCGGCATGCCGCGCAGTTGCTTGAGGGCCGCGCCGATGTCAGACGGGGCAAGATCCCGGACGTAATCTTCCAGCTCCTTGGTTCGCGCGCCCGAACTCGGGCCCTTCAGGATTTCCTCGAGCGATTTTTTAGCGGGAGCGGCCGCAGTCTGGTTCGATGCAACATTGGAGACGGCGGACAAAGGCCGATCGGCGGTGCGAGGCGTTGGTGTGGAGGCAATCGTGGCCATCGCGGAAGTCAGGGGCGGGGAAATGGACGGACCGCGGGTGATCGAATGCCCAATTCCGGCTCCGACGAGGAGCGCGACGAGCACGATGGCGGCTTGTGTGATGAACTCGCGATTTTTGGGCATGACAAAGCCTACTGACATCGAGTGTCTTTGTCAGGGGAATTCGGCGCGCAAAGTGCCGCTTTTCCTCTCTCCTACTTCATCTGATAAACGATCTCTCCGTCGATAATCGTCATGACACACTTTGTCTTCAGGATTTCCGGTGCCGGAATTTTCATGATGTCTTTTGAGAGAACGGTGAAATCGGCCCATTTGCCAATCTCGATCGAGCCTTTGTTTTTTTCTTCGAAAGCGGCGTAGGCGGGCCATAGGGTCAACATCTTCAACGCCTGCTCGCGGCTCACCGCTTGTTCCGGGTGCCAGCCTTGACCGGAAAATCCTTTAACGCTCTTGCGCGTCACGGCTGCGTAGAACTCGATCATCGGCTCGCCCCGCTCGACCGGCGCATCGGAACCGCCTGCGATGATCGCGCCGCTCTTGATCAGACTTTGCCACGCGTAGGCACCATCCAGTCGGTCCATCCCGAGACGAGTCGGCGCGAAGAAGAGATCGCTAATGGCGTGCGAAGGCTGCATCGATGGAATGACTCCAAGTTTGGCGAAGCGGGGAATGTCTGAACGCTCAAGAATTTGCGCGTGCTCCACGCGCCAGCGCGGGTCCGCCACCGGCCTTTGCGCGGGAGGCACCGCCTTGAACGCTTGTTCGTAGAGATCGAGAATGGTCCGGTTGGCTCGATCGCCTATGGCATGTGTTTCAACCTGGATGCCGCGGCGCAACGCTTCTTCCAGCATGGGCTTCAGTTCCTCTTCTTTCCGCGTGAGATAACCGGACGTTTCGGGGGCGTCACTGTATGGCTTTAATAAGGCCGCGCCGCGCGAGCCGAGTGCGCCATCGAACACAATCTTAATGGTGCGCTGGGTAAAGTGACTATCGTACGAGCCGATCATTGCGCCTTCGCGCAACAACGTTTGCGCCGGTTCGCGTGGGCCGTAGACCGCGTTATAAACACGGATCTTTAGTGCGCCGGAATCGAAAGCGTGGCGGATCAGTTCGATTTCATCGGCCTCACTGCCGGCATTCTGAATTTCGCACCAGCCGAGCTCGAGTTCGCGCTGCACTCCGCCCGCCAACGCTTGTTCGCGTTCGATTTTGCGGGGACGTGGAATATGTTTTTCGACAAGTTCCCGGGCGTGATCAATTAGCATGCCGGTCGGCTCGCCTGTTTGCTTCTCTTTCAAGATTTCACCGCCGAAAGGATTGGCCGTATTCCGATCGATCTCCGCCCATTTCAGCGCTTCGCTGTTGACCACCGCGGCGTGACCATCCGCGCGGGTCAGGAGAATCGGGTTGTTTGGTGTGACCTTGTCCAGCTCCTGGCGGGTCGGAAACGCCGGAGGCTTCCAAAATGTTTCGATCCAGCCGCGGCCTTTGATCCACGATCCGGGCCTTGTCTGCGCGGCGTAGTCTTTCACTTTGGCCAGGAACTCTTCGGCCGAGTTTGTCCCTTCCAGATTCAACGTCATTTCGCGCTCACCGATCTCGAAGATGTGACAATGCGAATCGGTCAAACCCGGCACCACGGTCTGGCCGCGTAACTCAATCACACGGGTCTGTGCGCCGCGAAATTTCTGTGCCTCGGCATTGGACCCGACGAATACGACTCGTTTATCCTTCACCGCCAAAGCCTGGGCCTGGGAGAGGCGGTCATTGGCGGTATGAATATTCCCGTTGCGCAGAAGGAGATCGGCGTCCTGAGCGCGAACCGGGATGGGGAGGCTGCAGGATACGAAAACGAATACACAATTGATTCGTAAAAAGAGATTCCGCGCTTTCACTTGACGCTCCTTCGAAGTTTTGACGTTATCGATTTTGCCAATTGGCCAGTTTTCCGTATCGAATAGCTGGTCATATTTACTTTCGGCGCGACATGTTAATGAATCACGATTTTTCCTTTGCCCATCCGACGCCGATTCATAGACTCAATGCGGCTTATTCACCTCAAATTCTCCGACTTCTGAACCAAGCACATCCTAAACTCAACTCTGGTTCGTTTTTAGGTGGGCGAGGGCTCTGGTTGGGCAGCGCAGGCGTCCGCTGAGTTATGGCGAACTTTTTTCCACGCTGGACCAATTGGCTGCCGCTGAAAATAGCGGTCTGCGGTGTCCTCATGATTGGCGGGCTGACCGCGGCCACGTGGTATTACGTCACTCCGAAATACACGCGGGTTGGGTATGAGCCGATTCAGCCGGTCCCGTTCCCGCACGACCTTCACGTGTCGCAGCTCGGCATGGATTGTCGTTATTGCCACAGTTTCGTCGACGTGGCGGCTCACTCCAATCTCCCGAACACGCAAACCTGCATGAATTGTCATACGCAGGTGCAAAAGGACAACCCGAAGCTCGAGCCGGTCCGGGCCAGCTGGAAGACGGGCAAGCCAATCGAGTGGGTGCAGATTCATCGCACGCCCGATTACGTTTTTTATAATCATGCCGCGCACGTCAATCGGGGCATCAGTTGTTTCAGTTGTCACGGCGAAATCAATAAGATGCCGGTTGTTTATCACGCCAAGCCGCACAGCATGGCCTGGTGTCTGGAATGCCATCGGCATCCGGAGAATTTCCTGCGTCCGGACGATCAAATCTTTAATCTCGATTGGAAACCGGACGACGTGAAACCGGCCGAGTTTGTGAGCAAGTATGGCAAGCCCGTTGGAGTGACGGACGATTGGGCGCAGAAGAAAACATTAACGCAAAAAGAAATTGGCCAGACTTTGAAGGAACGCTGGAACATTCAGCCGCCCATAAATTGCCAGGGGTGTCACCGATGAAACACGTTTTTCAACACCCACCGGAACCGGAAACGGGCAAACGTTATTGGCGCGGCGCGGGCGATCTGGGCAATACGCCTGAATTTCGCGATTGGCTGGAACGGGAGTTTCCGGCGGGCAGCGCGGAACTTAAAGACGACGAATGGTCGCGCCGAGGCTTTCTCAAATTAATGGGCGCTTCCATGGCGCTGGCCGGATTCGGCTTGAACAGTTGTCGCCGGCCGGAGGCGCATCTTGTTCCTTTCACGAAGAGCGCCGAATGGACCATCCCGGGCAAGTCTCTTTATTATGCGACGGCGATGCCGCGCCGCAACGGCGCACTTCCCCTTGTTGCCACGACGGTCGATGGCCGGCCCATCAAACTGGAAGGCAACCCGCTCCATCCTTCGAGCGGCGGGGCGACCGACGTTTTTGCGCAGGCTTCCATTCTCGATTTGTACGATCCGACGCGTTCCAGGGGATTTCTAAAGAAGGGCAAACCAGCGGATCGCGCCGCCTTTGATGGAGACATCGAGAAGCTGCGCGCTCAGATCCAAGGCGATGGAGGCGCGGGGCTTGCCTTTCTCGTGGAGGAAATGCATTCGCCGACGCGGGAGCGATTGCGCACCGAGTTGGAGCGCAAGTATCCGGCCATGCGCTGGTGTGTGTATGAAGCGGCCGCTTCAGATGCTCAACTTGCGGCCACGCTAACTTCCTTCGGCACCAACACGCACCTGATTCCGCGACTCGAGCGCGCGGATGTCGTGCTGGCGTTGGACAGTGATTTTCTAGATTGCGGGGAAGGGGACGTGGCCGGCGTTCGTGCCTTCACATCGCGGCGTCGGATTAGCGAATCGAAGGATTCGATGAACCGGCTCTACGTGGTGGAGAACCGATTCTCGCTCACGGGTTCAATGGCTGACCATCGATTGCGCTGCGCGGCTAGTCAGATACCGGCATTCACTTTCGCGCTGGCGCGCAAAATTGCCGACGCCACCACGGATGCAGGTTTGTCCGCCATTCTCGCCACCGTACCTCCTTCGGCCAGCGGAACAGGGTTCGATGAACAATGGATCACGGAAGCAGCGCGCGATCTTGTCGCTCGGAGCGGAACCAGTCTGGTTCTGGCCGGCGCTTCTCAGCCGGTCGTTGTGCAGTTGCTCGTCTACGGCATTAATTCGGCGCTCAAGAATATTGGGACGACCTTATCGATCCGGGATGTGGCGCGGAACCCGCGCACGCTCAGTCTGCTCCAACTCGCGGGTGAGATCGTGGCCGGGCGCGTCAAACAGCTTTTCATTTTCGGTGGCGACCCGGTTTACAACGCTTTCCGCGGCCTGGCCCAGGATCCAGCGACGAAGCAGCCGCTCGACTGGGCGGATTTGCAGAAAAAGGTTCCGCAAGTCATCCGGCTCGGTTACCACGTGGACGCGACTTCCGCCCTGAGTCAGTGGCACGTGCCACTCGCACATTATCTGGAAAGCTGGGGCGATGCCCTCACTGCGGAGGGCGGGTATCTGGCAGTTCAACCGATGATCATGCCGTTGTTCGGCGGCATGTCGGAAATCGAACTGATGAACATGTTGCTGGGCGGGCCGAAGGTCGATGGACCCGAGCTTGTGCAGGAAACATTTCGCGCGTCTGCCCCGGCCGGGGACTTCCCAACGGCCTGGTCCAAGTTGCTGCATGACGGATTCGCCGCGCCCGTGCCGGCGCGGGACCGGACCGCCACTCTCAATACGGCCGGGGCCGGAGCGCTCGGTCAGAAATTGTGGGCGGCCACGCCTGCGCCAACACCGGAATCGCCCGAGATCGTTTTTGTCCGGAGCTACTCGATTGATGACGGTCGCTATAGTAATAATGGATGGCTGCAGGAGTTGCCCGATCCGGTTACGAAACTGACCTGGGATAACGCGGCGCTCTTGAGTCCTGACCTGGCGCAACATCTGAACGTCGTCACGGGAGACCTTCTGCGCATTGCCGTGACGGATGCGGCCAAGGACGCGAAAGGGCAGCAGGTGACGCGCGAACTCGTCATCGCGGCCCTGATTGCGCCGGGCCACGCCGATAATTCCATTACTATCCCGCTCGGTTACGGCCGTAAGATGCCCGGCTTTGCTTCGCTGCCTTACGCCGGTGGCTCCGTGGAAGATAACCCGACGACGGCCGATCAGATTGGCTTCAACGCCTATCTTTTGCGCACCGTCTCAAATCCGCATTTCATCGTGGCCGATGGCAAGGCGGTGGAGAGCGTCAAGGTGGAGAAGACGGGCGGAACATATGCATTGTCCGTCACGCAGGAACATTGGAGCATTGAGGGACGTGGTCTTGTGCGGGAAGCCACGCTCGATCGTTACCGCGAAGACAAGGATTTCGTGAAGAAGATTGCGGGCGACGAGGAGTTGCCCGCCACACTTCCCTCGCTCTACCAGCACCCGGCCATGACGGCAGTGCAGCAATGGGGCATGTCGGTAGATCTGAATGTCTGCACAGGTTGCAGCGCGTGCGTCATAGCCTGCCAGGCCGAAAACAATATCCCGGTCGTTGGGAAATTGCAGGTGAGCCACGGGCGCTCCATGCACTGGATGCGGATCGACCGATATTTCGCGAGCGAGAAGGGTTACGAGGAGGACCGGCGTGAGTGGCCGGAGGATCCCGAGATGGTGCACCAACCCATGATGTGCCAGCACTGCGAGAATGCGCCGTGCGAAACCGTTTGCCCGGTTAACGCCACTGTCCACAGCGAAGATGGCCTCAATGTCATGGCCTACAATCGCTGCATCGGCACGCGCTATTGCGCGAACAACTGCCCTTTCAAGGTGCGTCGCTTCAACTTTTTCGATTACACGCAGCGGCCGGTGGGCAAGAAGAAGATCGCCGGCGAGTTCAGTACGTATAGCGAATATCTTGGACCGCTCACGAGCAAAGGAGCGCCCGATATCGTGAAGTTGCAGAAGAATCCGAATGTGACTGTGCGCATGCGCGGGGTCATGGAAAAATGCAGCTACTGCGTGCAACGGATCGAGGAATCGAAAATTGCGGCGCACGTGCGCGCCGGCGCATCCAGTGAGACGCGCATCCCGCGTGACTCATTTACGAGCGCCTGTGCCCAGGCTTGTCCGAACGACGCGATCGTTTTCGGCGATGTGGCCGACCCGGAAAGCCGCGTCTCCAAGATGAAGGCGCAGGATCGGAATTATCGACTGCTCGAGTATTTAAACGTCAAAACCCGGACGAGCTACCTGGCCCGGATTCGTAATCCGAATCCGAAGATGCCCGATGCGCGTAAGATCGGTGTGGCCAGTCCGAAGGAACAAGAGAGCAACGAAGCGGCCCGGCCCGGAGGCGAAGGCGGACGCGAGCAGGGAAAACTCAACCCGGCGGGAGCGAGGCAGCCCAATCATCCCTGAATTTGAAACATGGATAGCGCTCCCACAGCTCCAGAAGTGATTGAAGCCGAAGCGACGGGCTCGATGGAGCAACGGCTCAAGCGTGTTCCGCTGATTCTGAACAAGCGGAACTTTAGCTGGTTGACCGAACGCATTTCCGGCGTCGTGGAGCAACCCGCCCCGCGCTGGTGGTGGGTTACGTTCGCCTTTACCGCGACGATTGCCGCCATCGGTCTGTTCTGTCTCGGTTACCAAATTTCGACCGGCGTCGGAACGTGGGGATTGAATCACCCGGTCGGATGGGCCTGGGACATCACGAACTTCGTTTTCTGGATCGGTATCGGCCATGCCGGCACTTTGATTTCCGCCATTCTGTATTTGCTGCGTCAAAAATGGCGCACATCGATCAACCGGGCGGCCGAAGCGATGACACTTTTCGCGGTCATGTGCGCCGCGATCTTCCCCGGCATTCACGTCGGTCGCGTCTGGATGGCCTGGTTCCTCGCGCCCCTGCCTAACAACTACGGGATCTGGCCGAACTTTCGCAGCCCGCTCATGTGGGATGTGTTCGCGGTCTCCACCTATTTCACGGTGTCGGTCTTGTTCTGGTTTACGGGACTGGTTCCCGATTTGGCCACCTTGCGCGATCGCGCCACCACGAAGGTGAAGAAATTCCTGTTTGGAATTTTTGCGCTGGGCTGGCGCGGGTCGAACCGAAACTGGCGCCATTATGAAATGGCCTATTTGCTTTTGGCCGGCCTCTCCACACCACTCGTTCTTTCGGTCCATAGCGTGGTGTCGTTCGACTTCGCCACTTCCGTTATCCCCACCTGGCATACCACGATCTTTCCCCCGTATTTCGTGGCCGGCGCGATCTTCGGCGGCTTCGCCATGGTCTTAACGCTGATGTTACCGGCGCGGGCCATCTTCAAGCTGCACGACATCATTACGCCACAACACGTGGACAAGATGGCCAAGATCATTTTGTTGACCGGCTCATTCGTTTCCTACGCCTACGCCATGGAGTTTTTCGTAGCTTGGTACAGCGGAAATCAATACGAAAAATTCGCCTTCTATAATCGCATCTTCGGTCCCTACTGGTGGTACTGGTGGGTCGGCATGTTCTTCTGCAATTTTCTGACCCCGCAGCTCTTTTGGTTCAAGTGGTCGCGCCGCAACGTCTACGTCGTTTATTTTGTCTGCATGTGCGTGAACGCCGGCATGTGGTTCGAGCGTTTCATCATCATCGTGGGCGGCTTGCACCGCGACTTTCTCCCGTCCTCCTGGGGCTTTTTCACCGCCACCTGGGTCGATCTCTGGACGTTTATCGGCACGTTCGGCATTTTTACGTCGCTCTTCCTCCTCTTTATTCGCTTTCTGCCGATGATCGCGATGAGCGAGGTCAAGATTGTCCTGCCCGAGGCTGACCCTCATTTCCACGGTCCCAACGGTGACCACCTTCCCGTTTTGTCCGACGCAAGGGAGCACCCATGAGAACGCCTTCCGGTCACAAGGTTTATGCGATGGCGGCGGAATATCCGAGTCCAGCGGCCCTCTACGAAGCGGCCAAGGTGGTGCGCGACGCCGGTTTCAAGCGTTGGGATGTGTATTCGCCGTTCCCCATTCACGGAATGGACGATGCCATGGGTCTGGGAAAATCATGGCTCAGCGCGGTCGTGTTGGTCGGTGGAATTACCGGATTTCTTACGGCCGCCGTGCTCGAATTCGGACCGTCCTGGATCATCTACCCGTTAGTGGTTCACGGAAAGCCCTTCGACTGGCGGACCGTCCCGGCCTTTTTCCCGATCATGTTCGAACTAACTGTGCTTTTCGCCGCTTTCGCGTCCTTCTTTGCCTGGATTCTCATGAACGGTTTGCCGCGCTGGAATCATCCCATCTTTAACTGGGAACGATTCGGTCGCGCCACCAACGATGGATTTTTCCTCGCCATCGAGGCGCGCGATCCACGCTTCACTGAGATGGAAGCACGCGACCTCCTCGAGCGCAGCGGCGGCCAACACATCACCATCGTGCACGAAGATTGATATGTTGCGCGGCTTCTTCCTTATTTTCGTCCTCTCCGGGATCGCCCTCGTCGCGATCTTGGGCTTCCGCGGCCAACACAGTACGGGGAGTCCGATCGAGGTTTTTCCGGACATGGTGCGCCAGCCCAAAGTGCGCGCGCAGGCGCCTTCCGGTTTCTTTGCCGATGGGCGCGGACCTCGCCTGCCCATCAGCGGAACGGTTCCGCTCGGCTACGAAATGCCAAAGGCGGAGACCATGGCCACTCCGGCCGTACCGGTCGACGTCGCTCCGGTCCGGCCGCGCCTCGCCTTCAGCGAGGGGACCGATTATTATAACACCGGAAAAATGGGCGAGCAGTGGGGAACCGGGTTGCCCGTCGAGGTGAATCCGGCTTTGATGCAGCGCGGTCGGGAACGGTTCAATATCACCTGCGCCATGTGCCATGGAGCGACCGCCGCCGGGAACGGTGTCACAAAAAAATATGGCCTGACCACGGTCGTGACACTGCAGGATGACCGGATTCGCAAGATGGCGGACGGCGAAATCTTTAACACGATCACGAACGGCAAAAACACGATGATGGCGTACGGACCGAATATCACGGTGAACGACCGCTGGGCCATCATCGCGTATCTGCACGCTTTGCAGCGCAGTCAGAATGCCACAATCGCCGACGTTCCGGAGGAGCACCGCGCCGGCCTGGAGAAGAAATGAGCGAACGTTCCCAGACATTGCCGCGGCCGGAAGGCGAATACTTTGAGAGTAATCGTTTCGCCGGCTTGTCCGTTCTGCTCGGCGGCGTGGCCTTTGTCGCGCTCGTCCTCTCTGTCGTGGGCGCTTATGTTGAGCCGCAGCAGTTCGGCTTCTCCTGGCTCTTCGCCTTTGCCGTTTTCTTCACGCTCTGCGCCGGTTGTTTCTTTTGGACGATTGTGCATCATGCCACGGACGCGAATTGGTCCGTCGTCGTGCGCCGCCTGCTCGAGCACATGGCATCTCTCATGGTCGTGCTGGCCGTGCTATTCATTCCGATTCTTCTTCTGCGCCATCATCTCTACGGCTGGATGAGTATTCCGGTCGGACAGGATCCGGTGCTCGACGCCAAACGCGCCTATTTGAATTGGGATTTCTTCCTCGTTCGTGTGCTCATCACGTTTTTTTTCTTCATCGCGGCTTCGCAGTTACTGCGGCGTTATTCCATTCTGCAGGACAAGGATGGCAACCCGCGCTTCACCATGAAGATGCGCAAGCTGTCGTTCATCAGTCTCCCTCTCTTCGCCCTCTGCCTCACTTTTGGCGCGTGCGATTGGCTCATGAGCCTCAACTACAAATGGTTCTCCACCATGTGGGCCGTTTATATTTTCGCGGGAGCCGCCGGCAGTTCCATGTCTCTGCTTGTTCTGGTCACCACGGCCCTGCGCCGCGCTGGTTATCTAAAGGAAGTCGTCACAGTGCAGCATTATTATGTGATGGGGAAATGGATGCTCGCCTTCAGTGTGTTCTGGGCCTACATCGGCTTCAGCCAGTACATGCTCATCTGGTACGCCAACATCCCGGAAGAGACGCAGTACTTTCTGGCCCGGACAACCGAGGGCTGGTGGAATCTCAGCCTCCTTCTTGTCTTCGGACGTTTCTTCGGGCCATTCGGAGTTTTGTTGCTCCAGTCCATTAAAAAACGGCCGCACCAGCTTTGCTGGATGGCTGGCTGGATCGTGTGCATGCAGATCGTCGATATGTACGTGATCGTCATGCCCGCCTATCATGGGACCGGCATTCACGTCAGTATCTGGGATTTTGTTTCGCTCATCGCGATTGGCTCAACCCTCGCCTTCGTTTTCTTGCGCGTAATCCGGCGTCCTTCGCTCTTTCCGGTGCGTGATCCGCGCCTGATCGAGTCGCTCGAAATGGTGAACTAATATGGCCGAAGCAGAATCACTTCGACAGATTGCTCAGTCCCGCGCGCCCCTCTCGGCCTGGTTGGGCACGTTACTGTTATTCATGCTTTTCGGCGTCATTGTTCTCGCGCTCATCGGTCCTTCGGTCCGCCGTGATAACTACGAGCAGAATCGCGCGAAGAAGCGTGTCGATACTTTGAAAGGATTGCGTGAGGAAGACGCCAGGGCCTTGACGACGTATGAATGGATCGATAAGGCCAAAGGCTCCGCTCATATCCCGATTGATCGCGCCATGCAGTTGACCGCGACGGAACTCGCACAGAAAAAGCCGGCCGCCGCCTATCCCGTGGCCACGCCTGCGGCAGCCACCGCGCCGGCGCCGGTGCCCGCGGGGCAGGCGTCTCCCGCTCCGTCCGCCGCGCCTTCAACGGTTCCGGGCGCCGCGCCCGCGTCAGCGCTATCGGCCACTCCGCCGTCGGCCTCGTCTTCAGGTACCGCCCCTGCCGCTTCGCCGAAGCCGAAAGCGAATGAAGGACCTCAGTCCGAGATTCGTTCGCAACCGGCGGCCGCGGCCAATCCACCAGCCGCGCGAGCGGGAACCCAGCCGGGCGCGACTACCACCACGCACTCTTCACCGGCCGCCCCGAGCAGCAAACCCGCCGCCAGTCCAACCGGTAGCCCAACCCAATCTCCGGCCGGCTCTCCGCTCCCGATCGCGGGCAAGACGCCATCAACTTTTTAATTTAACCGCCCAAAATGACGCCGACGTTTTCCACTTATGATGCCGCGGAAGTTCCGCTGAAAGCGCCTTCCGTATCGACAGACGTACTGACGAGCGAGGTCGAGCAGGTCGAACGCGCCTTGATCGACGCGTCCACGCGTGTGCCGGTGCTGATGTTCTACACCTCAGCCATCGTTTGGCTGCTCATCGGTACGGTTTTGTCCGTGCTTGTTTCGTTCAAGCTGCATTCCCCCGACTTGTTAGGAAACGTTAGTTTCCTCACGTGGGGTCGCATTCATCCTGCGCAAATGGACATCATGGTGTTTGGCTGGGCTTCCATGGTTGGAATGGGCACGGCCGTCTGGTTGATGGCACGTCTTTGTCGCACCGTCTTGCGCCATCCTCTTCTCCTCGTGGCTGGCGCCGCGTTCTGGAATCTGGGTGTGCTCCTTGGCGTCGGCGCGATTCTGGGTGGCGACAGTACTGGATACGAGTGGCTCGAGTTCCCGCCGTATGCCTCGATCGTTCTTTTCGTCGCTTACTCGCTCATCATGACTTGGGCCGTGCTCATGTTCCGCTTCCGTCGCGGCGAACAGATCTACATCACGCAATGGTATTTGCTCGGCGCCTTCCTCTGGTTTCCCTGGCTCTACAGCGCCGCGCAGTTAATGCTCTTCGCCGTGCCTGTGCAAGGTGTGATGCAGGCGGCAGTCAATTGGTGGTTCGCCAATAACCTTCTCTTTCTGTGGTTCGGAGCCATCGCTCTGGGGACGGCTTATTACATGATCCCGAAAGTCATTGGCCGCCCCGTTCACAGTTACCACCTCGCCACCATTGGTTTCTGGACCTATGCGCTCTTTTCCAGCTGGACCGGAATGCAACGGCTGGTCGACGGACCGTTTCCCGCCTGGATGATTACGGCCAGCATCGCCGCCACCATTCTCACGATCATTCCGGTCGCGACCGTCGGATTGAATCAACACATGACGATGGCGGGCAATTTTCAGCTTTTGCGATACAGCCCAACCCTGCGCTTCACCGTCTTCGGCGCCATGTCTTATACAGTTTTCAGCGCCGTCGGGGTGTTGATCTCGCTGCGCTCGGTCGCGCGTTATGTCAACTTCACAGAGGCGAGTGTGGCTTACACGCAGCTCGGACTTTACGCCTTCTATAGCATGATCATGTTCGGCTCGATGTACTACATCGTACCGCGACTGGTTGGACGGGAGTGGCGTTATGGTTCACTGATCAAACTTCATTTCTGGGCCGCGGTTTACGGAATTGGATTGCTGACGTTGATGTTGTTGGCCGGTGGTTTTGTCCAGGGATCGAGCATGAACGATCCCTCTCTGGCGTTTTCCGAGAGCACCCAGTCCATCCTGCCGTACCTGCGCGGACGTACCCTGGCCGGACTGCTCATGATGGCGGCACACTGTGTTTTCGCATTTCACTTCGGCCTCATGCTTTTCGGGCTTGGACGCACCGCGAGTGTGCCCACATTTTTGAACCCCATGGAAACGGAAGACTCTGAGCCGCAGTTATGAAGGGACTGAAGCCACTCTTTTTAGGCATCTTTGCCACCTTCGCTTTTTCCTGGCTCGGGTTGGCGCTTGTGCCGAATTATCAAATCGGGCATCTCGATCCGCAATCCGACGAGGAAGGCACCGATGTGTATCCGATGCCGCCCTCGGGCATGGCCGAACGGGGGCGCAAGGTTTACGCCGCGAACGGCTGCTTTTATTGTCACAGCCAGCAGGTGCGCCCCGATACCGATTCGTCCGACATCGATCGGAAGTGGGGGGATCGGCGCAGTGCTCCGCGCGATTACATCTTCAGCCGGCCGGTCATGCTCGGTAATGAACGCATGGGTCCGGATCTGGCGAATGTCGGTAAGCGCGCTCCCGCCGATGATTCCAACACGGCGGCTCCGGTGGCCAGCCCGGCCGGATCGCCGGCGGCTTCTCCGGTCGCTGCGACCGCTGCCGCGTCGTCTGCGGCCAAGCCGGCGCCGAGTAGGCCCGGCGTCCCGTCTGTTCCGCCAACGGCGCCGCCCGCTCCGTCGCCGGCGACGTCGCTCGACTCATCGCCAAAGTCGAATGGAGTGGCGCCGGCGTATTCCGCAGCCTGGCATCACCAGCATCTCTTTGCGCCGCGCGCTCTCGATATCGATTCGAACATGCCGGCTTATCGCTTCCTTTACCAAAATCGGCGGATTAACGGCGAACGCTCCGCCGATGCGTTAACGCTCACCGGCGCCGATGCTCCCCCGACCGGTTGGGAAATCGTTCCAACCTATGAAGCGAAATGTCTGGTCGCATACTTGATGTCACTCGATCAGTCCCACCCGCTCACGGAAGTGAAGTCGAACGCACCGCCCACGCCTCCCGCCGCCGGAAAGGCAGCCACGAAATGAGCGAGAACATTTCGAATTCAGGAGCGCGCGCACGCCAGGGCACTGACTATGCCGAGCACGAAGAGGTGCAGCAGGTTCACGCAGCGATCCAACGCGAGAAGCGGGAACCTCGAGTTGGATTGGAACCGCTTTCGATCTGGTTGATTGCGGTTTACGGGCTCGCGCTGTTCTTCGGCGGCGCTTATCTCGGGCGCTACTCAGGCAATTTTACGGGCGACAGTCTCGATATCAGTTTCAATCCGCCGAAAGCTCACGGACCGGGCGGCGCCGCCGGAGGCGCGCAACAAGCGGAACTTTCGCCGGCCGACCGCGGCAAAAAGATCTTTTCCGCCAACTGTGCCACCTGTCACCAAATGACCGGCCAGGGTGTGGCCGGGCAATATCCGCCGCTGGCCGGTTCCGAATATGTCAACGCGGGGACGCGCCGACTCGGCATGATTTTGCTGAAGGGTCTGGTCGGACCTGTCAAAGTGAAAGGGGTGCAGTACGGCACTGCCCAGATGCAGGCGTGGGAAACGACTTTGACCGATCCGAAAATCGCCGATGTCCTGACCTACATTCGGCAGGAGTGGGGCAATACCGGTGGGCCCGTGGCGCCAGAAGGGATTGCCGCTCTGCGCAAGGAGTTGGCTGCGCGCAAGGAATCCTGGACCGAGCCTGATCTGCTGACCGTTCCGACTGAGACGAATCTTCCTGGTGGCGAACCGCCCGGCGCGCAGGGAAGTCCCGCTCCGGCGGCGCCGCCCAAGGCCTGATCGTTCATGGAGTTGTAGCGGAACCCCGGACAGATGGAACGCGATCTCCGAGCGCGTTGCTACAATGCTGCGGTCTCGCCGTCACTTTTGACATCGCCCTCGGAGAGATCGATCCACCGACGGAACTGTTGCTGGTCGCACGCTCGAGCATTGGGTCGAAAAGTTTAAAATGCAGAGGCGCCGTAATGGCACACAACTAGCGGCATTTCTGTCTGCGTGGCCCTGAAGACTCCCTCTCTCCGACAAGAAATTGATCGACTCACTGACGAACAACAGCTTCCGATTTTGCTGATCATGTTCGCATTTTGGATTGTCTGCGCGGTGGAATGGACTCAGCGACTTCTCGGAGCGATTCCCGACCCGCGTTTCTGGACGCTGCTCTCGCTGATTGTGACCCTCTACAGCGGCTATCAGGTTTTCCGATTGCGCTCGCGCGTCCACCTTTCTCGCGGTGTGTCCGGTGAACATGAGGTGGCCAGGATTCTCCAGCAAATTCGATACAAAGGCTTCGTCGCTTTTCACAATTTACCCGGGATCGGACGCAATATTGATCACGTCGTGGTGGGGCCCAGTGGCGTTTACGCGATCGAAACGAAGTCGCGCAGCGGTTCAGGCACGATCGATTACCGTGGTAACGAAGAGTTAGTCTTTGCCGGTCGCATTAAAGATGCACTGCCCTTGCGCCACGCCCGCGGATCGGCCAGCACGGTGCAGAGTCAATTGAATCATGACCTCGAGGATTCTTATGCGGTGCAGCCACTCGTGGTGTTCCTGGGAGACTGGGATGTCTGTCGGCACAAGGGAGATTTTAACGTCGATGTAACGACAGCGAATAAACTGGTGGAATATTTTGACCTGCAGCAGCCGGCCCTGACCGGTAAGGAAATTGCCGCGATTTCGTCCTGTTTCGAAGCTGCCGCCGCGGCCTGAAGGCGGGACCTATTCGTTAGGCGATCGCTTCCGCGATCAATTCCGCCATGTGCCTGGGGTGAACCGCGGACAGGTCCGTGATCTGGTGCCGGCAACTTGTTCCCGACGCGACGATCTCCGTCCGCGGCGGTTGCGCGTTGATCCTGGCGATGAGCGGTGAGGCGACCTGCAACGAAAGCTCATTTTTGGACGCGAGCACGCCGAACGCACCGGCCATTCCACAACAGCCCGTCTCCAGCAGGGTAGCTTTCCGCCCGGGCAGCCTTTCCACGAGTCGCGGCATAAAGGCCGGATTGAGCAACGACTTGGCGTGACAATGCGCATGGATTGCGACGTTCACGAATGTTTCGCTGCCCTTGAAGCGCAGCGCGGTCGGCTCGGCCGTCAGTAATTGGTCGACGAAGGTTTCGAAAAGAAAACAGCGAGCGGCGATGTTCACTGCACTGGAGATTTTTAGTTCGCGATAATCCTCCGCAAACATCGAGTAGCAGGATGGTTCCAGGAAAATGATCGGAACCGATCCAGCGATCGTCGTTAAGAGATCCACATTGTGTTGGCCGAATTTCGCGGCCGTGTCCAGATTCCCCTGGCTGAAAGCGGGGCGTCCGCAGCAACGCCGGCCGGCCGGAAGCAGCACTTCGAATCCCAGTGCCTCGAGAACCTTCACGGCTGCAATGCCAATGTGGGGATCATTGTAGCGCACGAAAGTGTCGTCCCAGAGAATCACTTGGCCGTGCGCCCCGGAGGACGCCGCGCCCTCCCGGGCACGTTTCTTAAACCATTTATCGAATCTTTCGTGCGCGTAATGCGGTAACGACCGTTTCGCCGATAGCCCGAGCGTTTTCTCCATCACCGCCCGCAGCGGCCGAAATTCCAGCATGGCATTGGCGAGACCCGGCATCAGGCAGCCCCATCGTCCGAGCAGATCGACATGGCTCAGAATGCGCTCACGCAACGGCAAACCATCGCGTCGATGTCTTGCGTAAGTCAGTTCTGCCTTGAGCAGGGCAAGGTTCACGTTCGACGGGCACTCCGGGGTGCATCCCTTGCAGGAAAGGCAATTACTCAGCGCGACCTCCAGTTCATCGGAGCGCAACGGATCATGGCCGTTCGATCGCATTTCCAAAGCCGCCCGGATGATGTTGGCTCGCCCGCGCGTCGACATCACCTCGTCGCCCGTGGCGAGGAACGTCGGACACATCATGGGCGCATCTTTGCGGCAACCCCCGCATCCGTTGCATTGCTCGAGGTTGCCGATAAACGATCCATCCTTGAAGGCAAAGGCGAGGCGCGGGTAGAAAGGGAGCTCAATCGGTCGCACGAAATTGTCGCGCAGGTGATTGTCGATGGTGTGTCGGCCGTCCGACAAAATCTTGCCCGGATTGAAAACGTTCTTCGGATCGAACGTCCGCTTGATTTCCTGCATGACCGCGAGCAGCGCGTCTCCCAGTTGCTCGCGCATGTATTCCGTCCGCGCGATACCCACGCCATGTTCGGCCGAGAGCGATCCTTTGAATTGCCTAACGAGAGCGGAAGTCTGGTCGGCCACCTGCCGGAACTTCTTTAGATCGTCGAGGCGGTGCAGATCCAGGACGGGCCGAACGTGCAGGAGACCGGTGGCGGCGTGTCCATAATACGAAGCAGTCAGACCGAGCGGCCGCATGATCGCCTGCAAGCCCGCCACGTAGGCGGGGAGTTGAGCCGGGCGAATAGCCGCGTCTTCGATAAAGGCCACCGGCTTGGCCGGGCCAATGCAACCGGTCAAAAGCGACAAGCCTGCTTTACGGACGGCCCACACGAGATTCATCTCATGGGCCGTGCGGACGACTTTACTTCTGAGCCCGAGGCGGCGGGTCTGCATGGCCTCGAGTCGTTCGGTCACGTTGTCGTCATAGAACTCGACGATCAGAATGGACTCGCACGGCTGCGCGTCGAGTTCGAGCAGATCGCGCGCAGCCTGGAAATGAAGCTGCCCCTTTGTCTGGTCGAGCAGGGGCCGATCGATATGCTCGATCGCGGCCGGCTCGAGATCGAGCAACTCGACCGTGGCTTGCATGGCTTCACCGATGGAAGCGAAAAAAAGCAAACCGAGACCTTTTTCGCGTGGCAATGGGGAGATCTTAAGGTCCGCCGAAAAAATGGCAGCCAGAGTGCCTTCGCTCCCGGCCAGGATTTCGGCGAGGTTATTCGGGGCGCGTCCGAATCGCGCGAGTCCATAACCAGGCCAGCGTTTGAGCAGCCCGGGCGGCATTCGTTCCGCCATTTCCGTTTCTTGCCCGCGGATTAATTGCTCAATGGTGGACCGTTCCTTGCCTAACGAGTCGTGCCCGGGACCGATTGGCTCGACCCGTCCGTCGGCCAGGACAATTTCGAGCGAGATCACGTGGTCCGCCGTCGTCCCGTAGATGGGAACGTGCGCGCCGGAGGAGTTGTTCGCGATCATTCCGCCAAGGGTGGCGCGCGAACTGGTCGCGACATCCGGGCCGAAACAAAATCCATGCGGCCGGAGAAAGGCATTGAGTTGATCCAGCACGACGCCCGCTCCCACGCGAACACTGTGTTGCTCGAGGTTCAGGTCAAAGATCTGTCGGTTGTGTCGCGAAAAATCGACGATCAAGCCTTCTCCAATCGCCCCGCCAGACAAACTCGTGCCGGCTCCGCGTGGCGTGATCGGAACATCCGCATCCGCCGCCATGCGTATGACCGCACTGGCCTGTTTCGAATCGCGGGGGAACGCAACGCCCGCCGGTTGGATTTGGTAAATAGATGCGTCCGTCGCGTAGAGCTGTCGCGTCAGATCATCAAAATGCGTCTCGCAGCCAGACGCGGCGATTGTTTGCTGCTGTGCCGGCGTCATCTTGAAGAAACTAACACAGCGTCATTTGGGATATGCACAGACGCCTGGAAAGAGAGGGCGCTCAAAGGAGGGACAGTTGCGCCTCCGTCTGGTCCCGTTCCTCGGCGAAACGAACGCCCACCCCAATGAGCCGAACCGGCTTACCGGTGCGCGCATATCCTTCAGCGAGCAGAGACTGATACGATTCGAGCGACAATCCCAAGCCGGCGCGCTCCACCGTGGTGCGGGTAAAGTCGCTAAATTTCAATTTAAGGAAAATCTTGGTCACGGAACGTTTCGGCTCCTTTTGGGCGAGTTCGGCCATCAACTCTTCGAACAATTGTCCAACCTGCTCGGCGCATTGTGGCAGAGTCTCCAGGTCAGTCGAGAAAGTCTCCTCGGTGCTAAGTGACTTTCGGGGCCTGTCCGGTTCCACCGCCCGGGTGTCGATGCCGCGGGCCAAATCATGCAGCTCTATTCCGAACCGGCCGAAGAGCTGCTGCAGATCGATGCGCGAGAACCGTTGCAACTCCCCGCAGGTCCGGACGCCAAGCTGATCCAGTCGTTTTTCCATGGCCGGTCCGATCCCCCATATCCTGCGGACGGGCAGGCCCGACATAAAGGTCGACACATTTTCCGGAATCACTTCGAGCTGTCCGTTTGGCTTGTTCATGTCGCTCGCAATCTTGGCGATCAATTTGTTCGGTCCAATCCCGGCCGACGCCGTCAGCTTCGTCTTGGTCAGAATCATGTCGCGGATGACCTGGGCCAGTGGAGCGGGCTCGCCCGGGTAGTCGGTCACGTCAAGATAGGCTTCGTCGAGGGAGAGCGGTTCGACCAAGGAAGTAAAGCGATGCAGGATGGTGCGAATAACGGCGGCTTCGCGCCGATAAACATCGAAGCGCGTCGGCACAACGATGAGATGCGGGCAGCGTTGCAAGGCCATGAACGTGGGCATGGCCGAATGCACGCCGAAGGCTCGCGCTTCGTAATTGCACGTGGTCAAAACCCCGCGACGGTCCCGCGCTCCGCCCACCCCGATGGGCTTTCCCCGCAGGGCCGGTCGATCGCGCATTTCGATCGCCGCATAGAAGCAGTCCATATCGAGATGGATGACGCGCCGGGTCTGGTTCTGGGGGGAAGGGGACGACATTCCGCTAGGGAAGGTCACCTGGCCGAGGCAACGGAGTCAAACCGGTTGAAGGGACGTCAAAATTAGACGCCCGGAGAGGGCCAAAATGGGTCGCAAAACCGATTCTTAATTACCTGCCGTATCCAGCGATTCACCCGTCGAGGGCACGGACGCTTCGAGGGCGAGCCACTGGGACGACTTCAGCAGCAAAACCAAACAGAAAGATATCTATGAAAACATTACTCGGTTTTATTTGCGCCACGGCCCTTTTCGTCGCGGGCGCTCACGCTCAAACTTCCACCTCGTCAAACACCACCACCACAACGGCGGGCGGTACGACTGAGAGCACAACGACCACCACGGAAAGCGCCGGCACCATTACGGAGTACAGCCCGGGTTCTTCCATCGTCCTGAACACAGGATCAGGCGATCCCGTTCACTATAAGTTCAGCAAGACGGTTACGTACGTCACGCCAGACGGAAAAGTGATCGAGGCTTCCAGAGTGAAAAAGAGCTCGAAAGTCCGTGTCCATTATATCAAAGAGGGCAGCGACATGCTCGTGGACAAGGTCATCGTTACCGATAACGACTAAGATATTGCAAGCGGCTTGGTTGGGAGTCTAACGGCTCCTCGTCCGGTCGGAAAAATTACGGCGGCAGTCGGAGTTCAGCTCCGGTTGCCGCCTTTTTTTGTCGTCTTACGAGCAGAACGTCCTGGTCTTGGCGTCGCATGGCAGGTGACCTGCTATGAAGAGAGCAGCGACGTGAACATAAACGTCAAAACAAAGATTCGGTTCAACGGACAAGAGTATTCAAGTCCGGACGAACTGCCGCCTGAAGTTCAGGCCGCCTATCGCAGAGCGACCACAGCCGGGTCCGCTTCTTTGAATAAGTGCCTCGATAAAATCATCCTGAATGGACACGCCATTCCAGGCGATCGGGAGGACGTTCGATGGTTCCGCGAAGACATCATGAGAGTGGTCGAGAACAACGGCCATGTCACCCTGCCAATCTCATCCGATCCCTGGCTGACCCCGCGGCAGGTTAAGCTTGCCCTCGCCGTTCTGGGCGCCGTCGCCGCCGTGGCGTTCGCGGTGGTAGCGAAGACCGTCAGTTAGAAAATTGCTCGGATAGGGTCCTTCAGCGGGGGACGTTTGCTGATAAAGCTTGAAGCTATAATAATTTACAGCCACAATTAGGGGAAAATGTCCCTCATCCCCAGCGAATCTGCCAGCTTCCCAGATCTCCTGGGACGCGGCCTCGGCGCTTCTAGAAAGTCGAAATGGCGTGATCCGTTCGGCGAGGAGGCAGCGCCACCGGAGAAGGCTCCCGCGCCTATCGCCGCGTCGAAACAAACCGCCACTCCCGAGGTCGCACCGCGTGCCAAAGAATCGATGGAGAAAACGCGCCCAACTCCCGCATCTCCACCGCCCGCCAACCGAACGACCCCGCCGGCTCTGGCCGTTGCACCGCCCGTCGAGGGGCCTGTTCAATCACCACTCCCGATCGTTCGCATCGCACGATCGAATGTGAACCTAGCGGACGAAATGGCATCTTCCGGAACCTCGGCCCCAGTCGCGCGGGCGGGGAAAGAAAAATCTGTTACAAGTGTGCGTCCCATTCTGCCGCCGGCCCGCACTTCCCTGGCTAAACCGCGGCTGCGGCCACGTCCCACTTTACAACCGCGTTTTGAAACCGATGAGTTGCCGGCGGTGATGCCCGAGGCCCGGCAATCTGTTGTGACGCCCGTCTCGGCGGCACCTCCCGCGGTCGTGCCACCGACAGTCCCGACATTGCATTTCCAGCCTGCGACATCCACGGGTGATCCCGAGGAGTTTGGTTTCCCGGGGGCGAACACACCGTGGCCGAATCTACAGCAACGTCGCCGGAACAGACTCGTTCGATTTATCGTTTTTGAAGTGATTGCGCTGGCCCTGCTGGCGTGCGCCGTCATGATCGGGTTGTCGCACCGTTCCATGGATGATCCTCTATCGGTCGTGACAAAGATCCTGACGATTACGTCCGCCATCGCTGTGGCGGTCGTTCCGATACTCTTCTACGGCCTGCCCGAAACGCTGCCGCGGACCCGCCGCTAGGCCGAGCGCCTTAAGCGCCGCTCGGATGGCGCCGTCCACGGAAGGGGAGTTGCCTTTTTGGCCGGTTTCCGTCATGAACTTGTAGATGACTTCCGATTCAACCCGCATTTTCATGGTGCGGCATGGAGCCACCGTCCTGAGCGCGGAAGATCGATTTGCCGGTGCGACTGATGTAGCGCTCTCGGACGAGGGGCGGAGTCAGACGCAGCGTCTTTCGGAAAGGCTGGCGTCGGAAAAGATAACGGCGGTTTTTGCCTCCCCTCTGGGACGCACGATGGAGACGGCTCGCATCCTGGCCGCGCCTCACCGGCTTGAAGTTGAAACGCGTGACGGCTTGCGCGAAATCTCCCACGGTCGCTGGGAACAGATGACGCGGCGGGAAGTGGAGCAGCAGTTTCCGGAGGAGGCGACCGAGTGGGAGAAGGACCCGTATACATTCGCACCGGAAGGAGGTGAAAGTGGGTTGGCCGTGACGGCTCGTGCTCTGCCGGTTTTGATTGATCTGGTTCGAGAGCACCCCGGCGAAAATGTCCTGGTCATTTCGCACAAGGCGACCATCCGGCTTTTGCTGAGTTCCTTGCTTGGATTCGATCCGCGCCGTTATCGAGATAACCTCGATCAAAAACCGGCGGCCTTAAACATCGTCGATTTTCGCGATGCCACGCGCGCCCGCCTGACCTTGTTCAATGACACTTCCCACTACGATGCGGGCGGCAAAGCCATCCCGGAAACGCCGAAGGCGAGTCTGTCGAAATGGTGGGACGCCAGCGGCAAGCCAGAGGGTGTGGCGGAATAACGTGGTCGCTTTATACCGCCACGCGATTTGCGCGCGCGAAGCTGGTGCCGGACGAATTAGGGTAGGGATCTATGGATAAACGCGAAGTGATTGTGATCGGCGGAGGCATCGCTGGATTGTCAGCTGCTATTTATCTGGGCCGGGCCCAACGCGATACGCTGGTCATTGATGCCGGTCACTCCATGGCGAAATGGGAGCCCAAGGTAGAGAACTACCTCGGTTTTCCTAAGGGGATCGATGGGGAAGACCTTTTGAAATATGGCCGTCAGCAAGCGGAGAGGCATGAGGTCGACTTTGTGGAGGATCAGATCGAAGCGCTCGCGAAAACCGGCGACGGTTTCAGTTTGAAAGGCAAGAACGCAACCTATAGCTGCAACCGCATTCTTCTGGCCACGGGCATCTTCCATATTCCCCCGGATATTCCCGGGGTGAAGGAGTGCCTCGGGCACAGCATGTTTTTCTGCAAGGATTGCGACGGTTACCGAGTCCGGGACAAGGCGATTGCCATTATTGGGCCGAACAATGAAACGGTCGAATACGCATTGGGCATGTTGCATTATTCAGCCTGTGTCATTGTTGCCACCAACGGAGAGAAGATTACCTGGGACGAGGAACACGCCGGCTGGTTGAAGGAATACGAGATTCCGGTCTATGCCGACCGCATCGCCGATTGCGATCATGCTGGATGTCAGGTGCGTGGCCTTATTTTCACGGATGGCCGTGAGGTAAAGATCGACAGTATTTTCACCACTCGGGGGGATATTTTTCACACTGAACTGGCCGAAAGCCTGGGCGCAAAGTTGGATGGAGAGGGGCAGATCGAGGTGGATCATTGCATGCGCACATCCGTGCCGAACCTGTACGCCGCCGGTTGTGTGACTCCGGCTAATTGCCAGATGATTATCGCGGCCGGGGAAGGTGCGACGGCGGCCCAAGCCATTAACCGCGATCTTTTCGAGGAAAGCCTGAGCAATCACAAGCTTCGCCGGGTGCGCGACGAGCAACTGCAAAGCGAAGAGACCGAGCCGGAAGAGAAGTAGCTAAACAATGCAGGCGGACTCTGTCTGCGGGACAACGTCGCGACGGTGTGAATTTCAGACTTTGCAATGACGCTTTGCCTCTTGATATTGAAACGATAACTTTTTGCTGAAATGGACGCTTCCGCTTCTCCCGCCACCGATCACGCTTCGCATTCGCACGACGCCGAACACGGCCATCACGAACTCGGATTTTGGCGAAAATATGTGTTCTCGACCGATCACAAGGTGATCGGAATCCAATACGGAATCTGCGGACTCATTTTTCTGTTCATGGGCTTCAGCCTGATGATGCTGATGCGTTTCCAACTGGCCTATCCCGGGCACGCTTTGCCCCTGATCGGCTCTGCTCTGGGCCATTTCTTTGGTCCGGGCAGTATGCCGGAAGGGAAAATGGCGCCGGAATTTTACAACTCGTTGGGTGCCATGCACGGCACCATCATGATCTTTCTCGGCGTTGTGCCGGTGGCTTTCGCGGCCTTTGGCAATTTTGTGGTCCCTCTGCAAATCGGGGCGCCCGACATGACCTTCCCCAAGATCAATGCAGCCAGCTTCTGGGCCTTCTTCGTCGGAGCCGTCATCATGGTCGCGAGCTTTTTTGTGCCTGGCGGCGCGGCCAAGGGCGGTTGGACATCGTACACGCCGCTCGCTGATATCGCGGACACCGGCCCCGGCTTTCATCCCATCTTCAATGGCCAGACCATGTGGATCCTGGGTTTTATTTTCCTGATTACGTCATCGCTGCTCGGCGCGGTGAACTTTATTACGACCATTATCCAGTTGCGCGCCAAAGGACTGACCTGGATGCGCCTGCCGTTTTTCGTCTGGTGCCAATTCGTCACCGCTTTCCTGTTGCTCCTGGCCTTTCCACCCTTGGAAGCCGCGCTCGTCATGCAATTGATGGATCGCGTCGCCGCGACCAGCTTCTTCCTCCCCACCGGATTGGTCGTCAACGGCGCCGCCATGCACATCAGCGGCGGGGGCAGTTCCATCCTTTGGCAGCACCTATTCTGGTTTCTCGGTCACCCGGAGGTTTACGTGCTCATTCTGCCGGCCTTCGGCATCGTCAGTGAAATTCTGGCGAACAACTCGCGCAAGCCACTCTGGGGTTACAAGTCACTCGTCTTTTCTGTCCTCGTGCTCGGCTTCCTCTCGTTCGTCGTTTGGGCGCACCATATGTGGCTCACTGGCATGGGCTCGACCGTGAGCGCCTTCTTTCAGACGACCACCGTGCTGATCTCCATTCCGTCCGTCATCATCCTGAGCGCCTTCTTTATTTCGCTCTGGGGCGGCTCGATTCGCTTCAATGTGCCCATGCTCTTTGCCACCGCCTTCCTGCCCATGTTCGGCATTGGCGGCCTAACCGGTATCCCTTTGGCCTTCAATTCGGCCGATCTTTACCTGCACGACACCTATTACGTGATCGCCCATTTCCACTACATCGTGGCGCCGGGGACAATATTTGGCCTGTTCGCGGGTGTTTATTATTGGTTCCCGAAAGCGACCGGCCGCAGCATGAACGAATTCTGGGGCAAAGTGCATTTCTGGCCCTCGTTCGTTTGCATGAACATCATTTTCCTGCCCATGTTTTTACAGGGCATGCTCAACATGCATCGTCGTTGGTACGATGGGGGCCAAGGCTGGAATCTGGCCGGCGAAAAAGTCTGGGGCCTTAGTGGATTCGAGTGGAACACACCCATCTCATGGGCAGCCTGGACCATGGGCGTGGCTCAGATTCCGTTCATCATCAATTTCTTCTGGAGTATCAAACACGGTAAGAAAGTGAGCGATAATCCGTGGGATGCGACCACCCTCGAATGGCTGGCCCCGTCCCCTCCGCCCCACGGGAACTTCCTGGAAGCACCGGTGGCCTATCGCGGACCGTACGAATACTCTCTGCCCGGTAGCAGCAAGGATTTTACCATGCAAAATGAGCCAATCGAATCGACCGAGCGCACACCTCGTAAAGTAGAGGGGGAGCCGGCCCTGGTTTAGTCCACGCATGGAAATTCCCTACACAATCTCGAACCGGCCCGACACCGGGCTGTGGAATGCGAAGATCGGCATCTGGCTCTTCCTCGCCTCCGAAGTCATGCTGTTTGGTGGACTTTTTTCCGCCTATATCTTTCTGCGTTTGGACGCGCCTGCCGGCGTCTGGCCGCACGGCCTGCTCAACGTCCCGGTCGGCACGATGAACACGGCCATCCTGATCCTCTCGTCCGTCACGGTCGTCCTGGCGTGGGCTTCGTTAAAGATGCGGAGATATCGCGCCTACTGGTGGTACATGCTCGTGACGATTTTGTGCGGCATCATCTTCCTCGTGGTCAAACTGGCCTACGAATGGCCGCAGAAGTTCGATCACTTTGGCGCTTACATTAAGCCCGAGGCCCTCGAGAAATATGAGCGGTACCTGGGCAACCATCGCCTGGCCGAGAAGGGATTGCCCTTGCGCGTCGAAATCACCGGGCACTTGCATAATCACGAGGCGCTGGCCGATCCGAACATTAAGGAATACGAAATCGGACTGGACCCGGTAAACGCCGACCCGAGCAACCCGGCCATGGACCGACCGCATTTCCTGTACGTTCCGCCGACCGACAAGGTGGGCACGATTGAGAAGGCCGACGTGGAACGTGCCACCATGTTTCTGCCCACGCACAGCACTTATTTCGCGACCTATTTCACGATCACCGGACTGCACGGACTGCACGTGTTCGGCGGTGTTGTTGTCTTTATTTACATGTGGTTGCCCGTCAGCAAGAGGCTCTACCAGCGGAACCCGGAGCATCTGGCCAATCGCGTGGAAGTGTGCGGCCTGTTCTGGCACTTCGTTGATCTTGTTTGGATTTTTGTGTTTCCCCTCTTTTATTTGCTCTGAGTCATGAACAATCCGCCTGACGTTTCACCCGACCCGGCTGAGCACGAGGAGTACGCCCACAACGTGCAAAAACACGTGAAGGGTTATCTCGTGGTGGGCGCAGCCCTTCTCGCTTGCACGGGGATTACGGTGGCTCTGTCCTACGTCGACTTCGGGACGCGCAAAGCCAACATTGCCGTGGCCATGCTCGTCGCGATGTTTAAGGCTGGCCTCGTCGGGGCCATTTTCATGCACCTGGCGGCGGAGAAGCGTCTCATTTATCGGGTTCTGGTCTTCACCGGGTTCTTTGTTTTGGTCCTTTTCTGGCTCACTTATCTGCACTGGTACGACCCGGTGTCGCGCTGATGTCTCTCAAGGCTTTTCATTTTGTTTTTATTGTCTTCTCCACGCTTCTGGCGCTCGGACTGGGCGTGTGGTGCGTGTGGGTCAATCTCGTCGAAGGCAATTCCATGTATCTCGGCGGGGCCATCGGTTCGTTCCTCGCGGCGGTGGCCCTGGTCGTCTACGGCGTATGGTTTTATCGAAAAATGAAGCACCTCGGCATCATCACATGAGAACCAAAATCTTGTCCCTTTTACTGCTGGCCGCTTTTTCGCCCCTCGGACAGGCCATGGCATGTTCCTTCTGTTACGGAGCGAAGAACGGAAAAGAGACGGAACATATGGCGGTCGCCATCTGGTTCTTGTTCGCGGCGGTCATGTCCGTCCTCGGTGGCATCGGCGCGTTCAGCCTGCACATCTGGCGTCACGGGCGCATGCCGCTCGAGCCGCACCAGGAGCTGACTCAGGAAGATCTGGACAAGTATGAATAGACTCGCCCTCATCAACGAGTTTCTCGGTCAGCCGCCCAATGCTTCGGAGCATGGCTTTCAGATTGATGCCATTATTGAGTTCAGCCATTGGTTCATGGCGGCGTTGTTCGTGGGCTGGTCCGTGTTCTTCATCTATGTTTTGATCCGGTTTAGGAAGCGGCGTCACCCTGTAGCCGATCACGAGGGAGTGAAGAGCGGCATCTCGACTCACCTGGAGTTTTCCGTCGTGTTAATCGACGCGGTCCTTTTGATTGGCTTCGCTATTCCTCTCTGGGCCAAGCGCGTGAACCAGTTCCCCGACACAAAGGACGCAGTCCTCGTGCACGCCGTCGGCCAGCAGTTCAACTGGAATTTTCACCTGCCCGGGCCGGACGGACAGTTTGGACATCGCGACGTCAATTTGGTCACGAATAACAATCCGCTTGGCCTTGACCCAAATGATGTGGCGGCGAAAGACGATCTAACCGTGACCGGAGAACTGCACATACAGGTTGATCGCCCCGTCATCATCGAGGTCTCATCCAAGGACGTCATTCATAATTTCGCGCTGCCCCATATGCGCGTCGCCCAGGATGCCATTCCCGGATCGATTATTCCCCTCTGGTTTAAGCCCATCAAAACGGGGACTTACGAGATCGTGTGCGGCCAACTTTGCGGCCTGGGTCATTACGGAATGAAAGGAAGCCTTGTGGTGGATTCGCCCGCCGATTATCAGACGTGGCTGAAAGAGCGCACAGAGCTTTCCGGTAATCAGGCGCCGGCCACGGCGCCACCTACCACAGCGCGTCCATCTGGAGAGCCGGCCATTGGCCCAACTCCGGGAACCATAGCGCCGCCGGGAGCACCCAACAGCGCGAACCCGTCCGGGAATGTGCCTGCTCCATCGGCCTCGCCTGATGCGGGCAAACCGCACGACGCGCTTTAGACGCGCGGCAGTTGCAAAAATCCCGTCCGGGAGGGCGAGACAGCGTCGAGCCGTAACCTCCTGCTGTGGTGAAAACCGCGGAATCCTCGGCTAATTTGGCTATTATTCCTCATGCGGTCCGCCCATCAGAGTCTTTGGTTGAATCGTTTCGCCTGGTTCACGGCGCTATCGACAGTCCTCCTCATTTGTAGCGGCGGAATGGTGACCAGCAAAGGAGTTGGCCTGGCCGTGCCTGATTGGCCGACCACTTTCGGCTATAACATGTTTCTCTTTCCTGTCTCGAAATGGGTTGGAGGGATTTTCTTTGAGCACACCCACCGGCTGATTGCTTCGATCGTCGGACTCTTGACGATTGTCCTCGCCCTTTGGCTTTGGCGCGTCGACGACCGGCGCTGGGCTCGGCGCCTTGGGCTCTTCGCCTTAGCCGGTGTCGTTCTCCAGGGCATCCTGGGCGGTTTGCGTGTCATCATGTTAAAAGACGAGATCGGAATTTTTCATGCCTGTCTGGCTCAGGCATTTCTCGCTCTGGTTGTTTTCATTGCCGTGGTCACGACAAGTTCCTGGCGGTTGCTTTCGGGCGGGGCCGCCCCGCGCCGATTCAGGCAGATCTTAACCCTGGCCGCAGCGACTACACTCGCCATTTATGCGCAGCTTGCCCTGGGCGCGACCATGCGGCATCAGCACCGCGATCTTTCCATTCAGGATTTTCCGACCGCCTACGGATCGTGGCTCCCTGACACGAGTGCGCCCACCCTGCAGGCGGTCAATCAGCAGCGGGACGCGCGCGGATTATCCGACGTGACGGCGTTTCAGATCTGGCTGCAAATGGCGCATCGATTCGGTGCCGTTATTATTTCGATCGGTGTCGTCACGTGCGCGGTCCGTATTTGGAAACACTCGCCCGATCAGGCGATCCTTCGCCGATTAACGATCCTTTGGCTGGGGCTCCTCGTCGGTCAGATCACGCTCGGGGCCTGGACCATCTGGAGCAACAAAGCGGCCGACATCGCCACCGCTCATGTCGCGGCCGGAGCGGCCATGCTATCATTGGGAGTGAGTATTTGCGCGCTGAGCGGCCGACTGCAAAGCTCGCCGGGATATGCCCAGCCGAGCCGGTCGGTCCTGCAAACGAACAAAGCGGCCATTGCGTGAAAACGGGCATCATTGAAACCTCGCCGGTAGAGAATTCTGGCCTAACGAATTGTTCGAGTGGCCGGCTGCCCGGGGACTACGCCGAGTTGTTGAAGGCTCGGCTGACCTTGTTTCAACTCCTGACCGCCGCCGTTGGCTATTATATGGCCGCTCCGTCCCCGGTGAACTACGCGCTTTTCTTTCACGTTGTGTTTGGGACGGCGGGCGCGGCCGCCGGCGCCGCGGCCCTTAATCAGTGGTGGGAAAGAAGAGTGGACGCGCTCATGCATCGGACCAGGCATCGGCCTGTTCCCGGTGGTCGTATGCGGCCGATCGAGGCGTTGACCGTCGGCGCTATTCTGTCGGTCGGTGGCGTCGCCTATCTCGCCGTTACTTGTAACGCTTTCAGCGCGGTGCTCGCCGCCCTCACCATCGCGATTTACATCTTCGCCTACACTCCGCTCAAGCGGGTCAGCAGTTTTAATACACTGGTCGGCACGATCCCGGGGGCACTCCCGCCCCTCATCGGATGGGTGGCCGCGCGCGGCCGAATCGACCCCGGGGCCTGGAGTCTTTTTGTCATTATGGTGCTCTGGCAACTGCCGCATTTTTTTGCCATCGCCTGGATGTATCGCGAAGATTATTCGCGGGCGGGCTTTGAAATGATCTCGAAGGACGACGTCAAAGGGGATCGCAGTGCCAGTCAGAGTGTTTTTTTTGCCATGTTGCTCCTCGTGGTCGCCGGGCTGCCCGCCTTTGTCGGCGTTGCTTCCCAAGTTTTCGTACCGATTGAGCTGGTCTTGGGGAGTTGGTATTTGGCCATCGCGCTGCGCTTTCTCCGGAAGCCCACGGCCTCCGCCGCGCGTCTTCTCTTCCTAACGTCTATCCTTTATCTGCCACTCCTGCTCGGCGCGCTCGTCCTGACCAAATTATGAATGTGATCCCGGCCGACGCCGAACAGCGCAGGACGTCTGTTTTATCCAATACGTGGCGATGGGTTCTTCTTCTTTTTCCCATCGTGATCGCAGCGGGGCTATTCCTTCTGCGGCAGATCGAGGTCCGGGCTTTGGCCCAGCGGCATCTCGGCAGTTATGGCTCTGTGCCTGCCTTCCAACTCACCAACCAGCATGGGCAATCCTTCGGTAGTGCTCAGTTAGGGGGTCGGATCTGGATTGCCGACTTCGTTTTCACATCGTGCGCTGGGCCTTGCCCGATTATCAGCAGTCGGATGAGCGAAATGCAAAAGCCGTTACGCGATAAGGATGTGCATCTCGTTTCCTTCACGGTCGATCCTGACAGGGACACGCCGGAGGTGTTACAAGGCTACGCGGAGAAACTTCATGCCCAGCCGAACCGTTGGGATTTCTTGACCGGCCCCAGGGCGGCGCTCTACGACATCTCCCGCACCGGATTCAAACTGGGCGTGTCTGACGGCAGTGACGAAGCAGGTGTTCCTGTGCATAGCACACGGATGGTGCTGGTCGATCGCAAAGGTACTATTCGCGGATACTACGACGCTCTTGCCCCGGATGCAGTGACCAAGGTGCTGGCCGATGCCAGTCATCTTTTGCGCGAGCAGCCAAAGTGACGGCCGCATGGATCAGAAGCACTGGTTCATGCCTCCCGGTTGGGAGCGAAGCGTGGCGCAGGTCCGGCACTTACACGTTTTGCCAGGAAAAGTGACTCCGGCGAAAAGCCTCCTGCAGAGGAGCGAAGCTTTCTTGCGGAGCAGTGAGCTGGAATCTTAGTTGTTCCTTTTTTCGATTGAGAAACATGACCGAGCGAAAGTATGGCTTGCCGTTGTAATTGTATTTGATGATGACGAGCAGCGTTTCGTTCTTTTCGATGATGAGCGGATTTTTTTGTTGGGAAACGAGCGCGATATTTCTGCCTTGCCCACCGACCGAGGCAAGCACTTCATCAATCAGCAGCTTGTTCGTTTCTTCATTGAAGCTCGCCTCCTGCGCTAGGCTCGTTCTCGTGATCGTGGCCTCGGCTCGCGCATCTGGAGGATAAAGGACGAGGAGATTGTTCCCGCCGGAATATTTCCATCCGCGCGGCGGTGTGTACATGATCCGTTGTTCGCCATCCGGAAATACGAGGTGCTGCAGCTTCACCCCATCCAGATCGTATGTCTCAATGGTCGGGGTCAGTTGCAACTCTGCGGAGACTGATCCGGTGCATAGAAACCCGCCTAAGGTCAGGGCTAAAATACGGTCCATCGGCCTTTCACATAACTGTAAACCATCAGTGTGCCGGGCGGTGGTCTGACCTTGAAATTGGTATCAAAGTACCAGTGTCGGGTCGGCGGCACATACACGTTGGCCTTTCCCCATTCGTTGGCGGATTGCTGGCTCTGGTAAAGTTCGACCATCGATCCGTAATAAGTCAGAATGGCGCTCGACCAATCTTCCAGGAAGCGCGGAAAATTTTCGGCCCCACCGCTGTAGGAACCGTCGCCTCCGGGCGCCGCGGTCGGAACGATGCCGGCCAAAATGGCGGTGTTGAATGTCGTGTTGCTGGCGACACGCGAGCTCGTTCCGGCAAATGAATTCGCGTCGACCCACGAGTTGGAAAGCAGATTCACCGCGTCCGCAATGACCGAACATGGGGCGCGGGTGTAGCCTGACACTTGCGGTGTGATCGGATCGCTCGGATTGCCGTCCGAAGGCGGCGCTCCGCCCGTGTTAAAGTCCCCTTGAATGTAAACGGCGTTGAGGCTGGCCACACTCAGGCCCGCCGCTGGAATTTTCGAACCGTTGAGCAAACGCACTCCCCGTCGTGAACCGGCGGCGTTGCTGCTGTCATAGATGAAAACAATGCCATTGAAAGCGCTCGATTTGAACGTGGGAGAGAGGCCCGAAGTGTTATTCTCAATCTTGCTGATATCCAAAGTGACCAACCGGACGCTGGCGGCCTCTCGGTTGTCCTGGATCGTTTGGTTCGTCGAGACGGCGCCGTTGAACATCTGGTAAAGCGAGTTCGAAGAAGCAAAAGCCGTGATTGTCCCATTGGCATTCGGCTGACCTATCGTGATATTATTGCTCGCGTCGACTTTGATGGCGACGCTCGCCTGGTTCCAATAGCGCGAACCGGCCAGAGGATCCGCGTAACCGGCGACCGGCACCTGAATCAGTTCATGATAACTATCATTGTTTGGGTTGGTGTCGGTCGTACTAAAGATAGAGGTCGAGTCCATCCCAAAGGGCTGCAAAGCGGTATCACGCGCGGGCGGCAAGTTGGCGGGCCAATTCGGATTCGTGGGAGTTTCTGAATGCTGCCCATCGCCTGGCATGAAGCTTTTCATCCAATCCGACGCGAACGTAACCTTGTCGGCGAAGGTCAGCGTGTTATGAGCTGTATACAGATTCGAGTTCGTGTTCACCCATCCGGTCACAACGAACGGAGGTCCGGGATGAATTTCGAGAGGATCGACATAGAAAATCGCCCAGTTCCATGGCGAGAGCTGTTGCTTCGAAAGCACGCGGCGAACCTTGGCCACGACATTGCCCGTCGACGTCGGCAGCGTGACGTCGGCCGAAGCAACATAGTTATACGACGCAGAGGTGGTGTTGACCACGCCGGTCTGCGCCATCCCTACAGCCGGCGCTGGCGCGGTTCCGGAACTCGCCAATGGTTGCAGGATCCCGTCGACGGCTACAATTTTAATATTCGAAATCGTGTAGGTCGGATCGTATTCGTCGCTCAAATCGGCCAGCGTTCCCGCTTTGGCGAACTTGGCCACGTTGGGTAGATTCAGTTGCGAGTATGTGGGCAGAGGAATACTTGCAAATGCGCTCGTCGCGAGCGGCGTTGTCGGAGTGGCGCGGCATATCCCTCTCCAGTTAGAAAACAGCTGTTCCAGGGTAGCGTCGCCTATGGCCATGGCCGTCTGCAGCGTGGTCGTGCGCTGGACATAGCGGTGGACCGTGGTCGTATATTCGGCGGCGACTCCGACAACAACCATCAGCGTGGCCATCGTAATAAGGACAACGATGAGTGAACTCCCGGACTGCTTGTCAGTTGATGCTGTTTTCATCTTAGAGGTAAGTGGTAAGCCGTGCTTTCATGGGAACCTGACCATTCAAAAAGATATTTGCCGATTTGAACCCGCGATTGCTGTATTTGGGATCGGCCGTTGAGAGATTGACGGCAGAAACAAACCGGGAATACAGCGCACCGGCCGGAGTCAGCGGCGTGCTAAAAGGGGCAGGACTCGTGATATCGCTGCCAATAACGCCGAACGAT
Organism: Chthoniobacterales bacterium; assembly: GCA_038230335.1. Taxonomy (GTDB): domain Bacteria; phylum Verrucomicrobiota; class Verrucomicrobiia; order Chthoniobacterales; family UBA10450; genus JBBRDU01. The sequence continues at coordinate 453,365 of JBBRNL010000001.1, forward strand.
CTCCGCGTTGTCGGTCCCTGCCATTGCAGATTGCCGTTGGCTATCGTGTAGGAACACCGGTCACTGATGAAGCAGACAATCGTGTAGGCGCTTGTGCCGGTTATCGCGACCGGAAGGTTATGGGCCAGAGTGACGGTCAAAGCGCTGCCGACGACGGAGACCGCCGTAATGTCGTCTTCTATTTGATGTGTCGGGACGATCAGTCTTTCGCCAACGACCGGCGTTGGTCCCGCTCCCGCGGTCAACGTCAACGTCAGCTGATTCTGCGCGGTCGCGGCGTCCGAGCTGATCTTGTGTGGTCCACTGGACCACTCCTGGAAGGCGATGGCCGCGGCCGGTCCCGCTCCCGCGATGGCGGTGCCGCTCGCGTCGGCCAACGATGGGAGAGATATGGCCGAGTGCAAGTCCTGCAGCATTTGCACGGTGGCAGTTCGGGCCTGCTCGTGTGCGGTATTTATGGCTGCGTTCTTGGCGCCGAGGATCATGGCGGCGCTTAGCAACGAATACAGCGCCAGACCCACGATGCCGCTGATCGCGGTGCCGAACCCCAGCTCCGTTAGGGTGTAGCCTCGAATGTTGGATGAGAGTTTCATATATCTGATGCTCGAATTGTACTCATCGAAATTGTATAATTCCGATTGAGGTAGGTGTAATTGAGGGTGACGACGGCTTTGTACATGGTGAGCGAAAAGGTGGCTCCACTCGTGTAGGTTGAACTGATATCGGTGACGGCTGTTGTCATCGTTCCGGCGACAACCACTCCGGTGCTAGGATCTTTGTAGACGGCCACGTTGGCTTGCGTTTGGGTGCCGAGTTGGAGTTCCGGCGGAATCTGCGCGGTGCCGTCCGTATTGGTCTTCTGCGGGTTGAAAGGACTGTCCGACTGAATCAAGTCGATCTGGTTCATGACCGCCGTGTAAGCCCCGGTGGCATTGCGCGCTACGCTCGCGATTGAATTGAGCTTGGTCAGCGTTCCAATGGTGGCGGCGGCGCCGATGCCCAGGACAGAGATGCCGACCACGGCTTCAACAATCGTAAAACCGGCCGCACCGCGCAGCGAACTACGTTCGCCCTTCCTCGCCCTATTTTGCCGAGGCAAACTTCGACGGGCCATTCGCGCAAGGGCCTTCAGGAGAGAAAAAGCGCCTTCAAAAGAGGTGTCGCCGGCGATATTCTCACAATTGATATTGTTGGGGGTGAAGGGGGTTACCATGACCGTATTACGAGGTGAAATGCAGCATCAGGTGTGCCGTTTATATAATTACCATAATCGCTCAGGCTGCAACATTCACGTCCATGAGAAAATACGGGCATCTTTCGCTTTTCTGCGAAACAGCTTAGCAATTATGCAAAAGCCAGGGCCGGAGGCGCTTCACTCCGGGGATTCGAGATACCGCTTTAGCCGGCCCACCTACGACGGAAATGGTCCCGCCGACAGGGAGCCTTCGTCACACACGGCCCGCAAGTAATCCCGGTATTCGCCTTTCGGCAACCGGTCGATAATGGTGACCAGTTCCGCTTGTGTGATGAACCCCATGCGCCATGCGACTTCTTCCAAGCACGCGACCTTGAGTCCTTGCCGGTGCTCGATGGTGGCCATGTAGTTTCCGGCTTCGAGCAGGCTGGTCTGCGTGCCGGTATCGAGCCAGGCCATGCCGCGGCTGAGCAGCTTCACGTGCAGTTCATTCTGTTTCAGATAAACAAGATTCAGATCGGTGATTTCAAGTTCGCCCCGCGTTGAGGGACGAAGCGCCCGACAGAACTCGACGACGCGGTTGTCGTATACGTACAAACCCGGCACCGCGTAATGACTCTTCGGGCGCTTCGGTTTCTCCTCCAGGCTAATGGCCCGCCCGTCCGGCCCGAACTCGACCACGCCGTAGCGCTCCGGATCGCGCACTTGGTATCCGAAAATGCAGGCACCGCTCTCTGTCGCCAAGGCCTCCCGGTAGAAGTCGAGTTTGCCGTAGAAAATATTATCGCCCAGGATCAACGACGTTCCGGCGTCGCCGATAAATTGCGATCCGATCAGAAACGCCTGTGCGATTCCCTCCGGTTTCGGCTGCTCGGCATATTCGATGCGGATACCGAGACGACTGCCGTCGCCGAGGAAATCGCGCAGCATGGGCACGTCCTTCGGTGTTGAGATGATCAAAACATCGCGCAGGCCGCCCAACATCAGCGTGGCCAGCGGATAGCAGATCATCGGTTTGTCGTAAACCGGCAGAAGCTGCTTGCAGACAATCTTGGTCAGCGGAAACAGCCGGGTGCCGGCGCCGCCCGCCAGCAAAATCGCTTTCTTATTCATACGCCGACGTTGGTGGTCAGCATTTTCGAAACCGGACGGGAAAGAACCAAAAGTGGATTAGGAAAATCGGACGTCCTTCCCGGGATCCATTTCGAAATCGAGGGTGAGCGCGTCGGTCGTGTTTGGCTTGATCACTTCCTCCATGAACTTCACGTGGATAGAGTCTTCGCGAAAAATGGCATACTTATCCATGGACTCGAAATCGATGGCGATAAAGAAAGGCCAGGGCATTTCAGGATCGATTCTTTTGCCGCATTTAATGCTCAAAACTTCCTGAATTTTCAGGAGCTGCATGCGCGTGTTCATCATCATCTCTTCGAGCCGCGCCGGTGTCACTTCCGGTTTAAGTTTGTAGAGGACAATGTGGTGGATCATGGATGGTAAGCTATTAGGCGGTTCCGGTGAGAGGCGCAAGCGGGAATCCGGCGCGTGCAGGGGCATTTATTTGGTGGTCATTCGGTCGGTCGAAAAGGTAAGTAGAAGCGCTGCTCGCGCGTGGGCAACGCCCGCACTTTGATCATCATGACTGAAACCAGAGAGATTCATCCGCTCAGCAACGAAGCGTTGCTCGCTCCGATCCGGCGTGTTCCGAAAGACGACTGGCTCGTCATCGGCTGGGCCCTTGCCATCAAGGTTTTACTTTTCGTGTTCGCGGCCAAGAGCCTCATGCTTTTCGACGACAAGCGTCTCAAGGGTCTCTACGCCTGGCTCGAGCTTTGGAACCGGTGGGACGCTCAACACTATTTGCAGGTCGCGCAGGTCGGTTATGCCAAGGGACCGCACCTCGTCGTTTATCCATTGTTCCCCTGGCTGATCCGAATCGTGGCTTTTATCACAGGCGATTATTTTATCAGCGCACTGCTTGTCTCGACGGCAGCGTTGATCGCGGCCGTGGTTCTTTTACGACGGCTCGTGCAGCTCGATTTTCCGCCGCTCGTCGCCCAGCGGACCGTCTGGTTTTTTCTCATCTTTCCGACGGCTTACTTTCTTCAGATTGGTTATACCGAGAGTCTCTTTCTGGCCCTCGTCTTCGCTTCCATTCTGGCGGCTCGACTCGATCGGTGGTGGCTGGCCGGCCTGCTCGCCGCGCTCGCCGCCATGACCAGGGCCAACGGGATCGGTCTCCTCCCGGTGCTTGCCGTGGAAGCGTGTCATCAATGGACCTTCGGACGGAAGTGGCGCTGGCGCTGGCTTTGGCTGGCCTTGATTCCGGTGGGATACAGCGTTTACCTGCTCATCAACTTGCGCGTGGGCGGCAGTCTGTTCGCTTTTTTTGAAACGCGCCGACAAATATTCCGTTCCTCGCCGGCCTGGCCCTGGGTTGGAATTCACGAGGCCATCAACAATCTTAATCGTCACCCGAATCAGGCTGAAATGGTCGGTGCCCAGGAATTGTATTTTGTCGTGTTCGCTTTTTTTGGCTCGGTCGTGAGCTGGTTCACGTTACGTCCGGTCTACGCTATGTGGATGACGGTCAACTGGATCGGGTTTGCCAGTCTGAGTTTTATCCAGAGCGCGCCGCGCTATACGCTCGCCTGTTTCCCTATCTTCATCCTGTTTGCCTTGTTAGGCAAAAGTCGATTCTGGATCGCCGTCCTGACCGCCTCCTCGCTCTTATTCTTTGCCCTTTTCTCGATCCTTTTCGCCCGGGGTTGGTGGGCATTCTAGTATTACGGCGCGCGCGGTCACACCGCCAAAGCGTTACACCACCGGCCGTCGCGGGGCGGCTGCGGATGATTCGTTTCGCCGTGTCCGCCAGCCTTGCCAACGCTCCCAGTTCGCCAGGGTAAGACAGAGGGCAATACCCATGAAACAAAACACCGTCCCGACATAATCGGTGCAGGAACGCTCAAAACGGAAACGATACGTGCCGGGCGCAAGCTCCGTTTGCATGAAGCCGGAATTTTTGACTCCGGGCAAGGCCACCGCCGTGATCGGAACCGGGACATTGTCACGCGTGGCGTGCCACTTCGGGAAATACGAAACATTTAAGCGAAGAAGGCCATGCGCTTTGTCATCCGCACGCAGAACAATCTCTTCATCGCCGAAGGCAACGACTTGAACTGCGCCGGTTCCGTTAATTTCAAAAGGAAGCGGTTGCCAGTCGCGAAATTCATAGAGCCATAAGTGCTGGTCGAAAATTTTAAGAAGACGAAAATCGGCCCGGTCCTTGAAGGGATGCTTCATTAAAGCGAAGCGCACGTTGGTGGCCCGCAGAGCCTGCGCTGAGCCTGAGTCGATATTGTATTTGAAGTGACCCGTTGGCGTGGGCCAAACCTTGTAAAAAGGGTAGGGCAGACGGATGCCCAGATCGGTCAGGTCGTGGTCGTCCCAATCAAAGCCATGGGCGATCCGAAAAAATCCGGGGCCCTTGATTTCCTGTCCGGCCCACGCGACGAACTCTTCGCGTGCTTTCAGGTCTTGGCGCTCGGATTCCCAAATGGTCGGGCGGCGCACTTCATTGTGAAAGAAAACGGCCAAGGCTTGCAGGAGGACGGGTCCCACGAACAGACTAACGAATCCGACAAGGAGGAGTTGTCTGATCCAGGGATGCGGCGGCGTAGCATCTGGCGGCGAGTCGTCCTCCGGACGGTTCAGGAATTCGGTCACCGCTCTCCATGAACTGACCAGGAGAAACGCGCCCGCCCCATACCAGAACGGCTTAACGAGCATGAGCAATCGCTCGGCGATGATGTGTTTGCCCAGCCAGGCCGCGACGGTCTTCCCGAAGAGCGCGGCGAAACCGGCGTTCGTCCCGACGACGATAGCGAAGATGAACAGCGCCATGAACAGCGGGAGAGTGCGGCGCGCGCGCAGCAGGCAGATCGCCCCCACCAGTCCGAACGAAATCGCCAGCGGGTGCATCCTGGGAAAGAGATTGCCGGCCGCGATGGCATCGCCGATTTGGGAGAAATTTCGGCCAACGGAACCCATCTCAAGCGCGTAAGGAACCGCCGCGAGATATGGTACCAGCCAGAAACTGGCGATCAGGAATCCCGCCGCGACACCCGCGCTGAGGAGAAGAAGGGCGGGGCGCCATGCCGTTTGCTCACCGCTCAAGTACCGGCTGAGACAGAGCAAGGGGATGGCGATTCCCAAATAGAGCAAATGGATGGGATGGCAGAGTAAGGCGAGCCCAACGCATACGCCGATCGCGGCCGCCGTGCGCGGATTCGGCTTTTCCAATAGAGCGGCTACCCGCACCGTTCCAATGAGCGCCGGAACCATTCCGAACGCGCTCGTCCAGACGCCTATATCAACGACGTAAAACCAACCGCCGATGTCATTGTTACCGGGATCGGTCAGTGCAAACACGACGGCAATCAATCCGGCCGCGCGGGATTGGACGGCGCGACTGACGAAGAAAAAAACGGCGTATCCGAAGAGGAAATAGAATAGCCAGAAGGCGACGCCATAGGCCTGTCCCACACTCAGCATTCCGAAGGAAAGCGCCTGCACCGCCAGGACAAACAAGTCCGCCCCGATGGGGTAAATAACATTCTCCGGATACCCCGCGAACCAGCGATGACTCCACGTCCACAGGCTGAAGTGATGCACCAGCGTCTCTCGCAGTTGCCAGATTCTAAAGAGATGGATCGGGTGATCGTGCCCGACCGGCCAGTCTCCGCGGAAAACGCGAAACAACATCGTGGTCGCCAGGGACAGAATGAAAACGACACAGACGAGTTCGCGAAAGCCATCCGAAGGAGCGAGTTCCACCGCTCGACGCCAAATTTTCTTCGCCGTCACGTTCGTTGCGCTCGCCACCCGGTCACCATCGCCTTAATGAAAAGGGAGGAACAAGGTTAAAGATCAGTCACAAAGGTCGGCGACCGGCAAAATCTTGCAAGCTCCACTCCGTGGCCCTCCTAATCATGCTCATGATCGAAGAGGGATGCTGTTAGAGTTAACAGCCCCTACCTTTGTGTCGTAATCGTAATCGATCGATTCCCCCCAGCCCAAGGCAAGGCGAGCATGATTAGGAGCATGAGGATTATCCGTTGAGATTCTTAATCTGTGGGGATTGAGATTCTTAATCTGTGGCTAAAGAAAATGGGCGACTGCCGCCCAGCTACTTCTTGAAGTCGAGAGCGCCTTTCTTCAAGGCGTAGACGTAACCGACCATCAAAAGGCTGACAAAACTCAGCATGCTCCAAAAAACCGTGCTTCCATGCGCGATCATTTCCCGGAAGACCACGGCCCACGGATACATGAACACGATTTCCAGGTCGAAAAGGATGAAGAGCATCGCAACGAGGTAGAACTTCACGCTGAAGCGCGGTTGCGTCTCGCCTTGTGGGATCATACCACACTCATAGGCCATATCCTTGGCCGCGGTGCGCCGGCCGGTTTTGCCTACAATGACGTTGACCAATAGCGCGGATCCAGCAAAAATCATCGCCACGATGATCTGCAAGAGAACTGGCAGATAATCCCGCAACATGTCCGGATCCTAAACGAAGCGCACCCGGCGCGCGACTTTTACCTTACCCCGGCGAAGTGGCCATTCTGAGGAGCAATCGCGGCTGCCAAAGCGGCAGGTAAACCTTTGTACTTCTTGCCTGTCTTCTTAACCGCACCGCGAGCTACCAGGTTCTGCAGTTTTTCGTAGGCCCGCAGTCGAAGCATCTCTTCCCCGCCGCTGGCGGCGTTTCGAGCACGAAGATTCTCGTGTACGATCTCGAAGAGTTGCTTGAATTCGAACGATGCACGACGCGACAGCACCGCCACTAGTTCCTCTGTGACCAGGTCCGGAACGCGGCGCGAAAATGCATTTTTCTTAAGGATTGCCATAGACCGGCGATGATATCACTTTCCGTCCGGACCAACAGCAATTTTCTCGCAGAAACGATAAATTTTGGCCCCTAATTGCGCCGAAATGGCGCAGGCCAAATTTGGCAGCCTAAATCCTATTCCGGGTGGCCAGTTCTGTCAGGAATTCTTGAGGGGGAACGTGCCAGACTCCCCAGCATCCCGGCCCCTACGGCGTTCCACTCGGTGTAGGCGAAGGCGTGGGAGCCGGTTGCCCCCGTCCCTGCCCAAACCATCCGCTGCCCGTCGGCACCTTTGGTGGCGCCAAGTTGGGCAGACCGAACCCGCCGCCTAACGCGCCCAAGCCAGTCTGCTGGTATCCATAAGCGCCCGCCCCCGCGATCAAAACGGCTCCCAGCCCTGTTTGACTAAGCGTGATCGGGCCGACCGATTCGGCAATGTAACCGTGATCGTGATATCTCTTCGACGACACAATCGGCGTAAGATGTCTGGCGATAATTTCAGCCGGCGGAAGCTTGCTCACGTCCACATAATCGTTCATGGAAGGCATGAACGCAGCGCTCATCAAAAGCATGGGGCGCAAGGTCGCATCCAGCCGCGTATAAAGCAGACCGAGATCAATATACGTAAACATGTTGGTCGGGTCCGGAAGGGCTTGGGCGGCGCGCTTGTAGCCGACCGAGCTCGAGAGATTCGATGAACTGCTGCCGGCACGCTCGAGCGCAGCTTCCACCGAAGCGGTGTCCAGTCCCGCCACCATGAATCGTTCCGAAACAGCGAGGGTCGGTCGCAACGCGATAAACCCCGCCATGTAAGGCGTCGCGATGTAGTGGATGCCGTTCTTATCCGTCTCCACCCACGCGCCGTCATCATCCAGAATACGCGCGAGAACGCTCGCGATCTTTTTTGCTTTGGTGAAGTCCTTGATCGGGAATGCAATCAGCGTGGCGGGCCAATGACTGTCGGGTCGCCAGTCGGCCACCGCGCCGACCTCCGCGCCGAACACCGTTTTCCACTCTTCTGCCGTGATGCCGGCGGCGGCCAAACCCTGGCCGATCTTCTGCAGTCGTTCTCCCAAAAATCCTGCGCTTGGTGAGGGATCGACCAGGGCAAATTTTTTTGAGATATCCAGCAGACTGGCCGCATAAACGAAGGTGTCGGTGCTGGCCAGCGCGACAGAATTCCGCGTCAACTCAGCGTTGCTCGTCTGTTCCGGCATGCCGACAAACAAAACGTCGTGCATCTTTCCACCGTCAAAACGTGTCGTGGAGCAGATGCTTCGAATCTGAGCGAGCAGGTCCGCCTGGTCCGGTTTCAAGGTCTGTCCGGCGGACAACAGCAGAGCGTTCAGTTTCTGGGCGAGCGTCTTGGGTTGGACAAAGAAACAGAGCGCGTAACTCGCCGGCATGTGGGCCATGGCTTCGCGAAAATTATCGTCGGCCGTGAGCAGGGTCGCCCGATCCGTCGCCCGCCCGTCGGCGCGATCCACCATGCCCTTGAGTTCATCCACATCGTTCGAGGCGAAAAACCAGTGACCCGCGTAAACCGAGCACACCGAGATCGAAGCAACCCGGTAGATCTGAATCTTGTGCTGTTGATAATCCATCGTCTCCGGAGCGGCCGCCGCGTTGCTCGTGCCCAGTAACTTCTGGCGCCAACCGCCGATCACTTTCTCCGCCTCCTCCTCGCTGCCGCGAAAGCGGAATCCGGCCACAATTTTCGGCTGATCGTTCTCGACCGATGTCACGGCGCAAAAAGCGTCCTTCGGATCGAGCTGCTGAACGTCGTGCGCCGTTTGTGAGACCGAGTTTGCACTCGGCACCAGGCTCAGCGGTTTGCGCAGGAAATCCTGAACCGACGGCTCGGTGTAAAGTTGGTAAATATCGGAGCGATGCCATTCGTCCCGGGTGCTTTCGAAGTCCGGCACATGGACGAGAGCGACTGTCCCGCGCGGCAGGAGCGCCGCCACCGCGGCGTTCGATGTCTTATGGGAACTGCGCAGGCCGTAGCCAACCCCCAGCGCGACCACAATGACCGTGACAAGGACGAGGAGAAGTCGATACATGGGAGGTCAGGAGTTCGTAACTCTCGCACGAAGCTCACAAAGGTCACCGACCCATAAAATCTTGCAAGCTCCACTCCCTGGTCCCTAATCATGATCAGAAGCATGAGCATGATCAGGATATCCGGTTGAGATTTTAATCTGTGGGGATTAAGGGCTCTTAAATCTGTGGCTAAGATCTGTTTTTTTGAGCGGATCGATTACGAGCACGACCACGATTGCCCCTAGGCCCGGGGATGAAATTGCCGATGGACCGCTTTCAGCCGTTGTTGATCGACATGAGTGTAAACCTGCGTGGTCGAGATATCGGCGTGCCCCAGCAGCTCCTGGATGATGCGCAGATCGGCGCCGTTGCTGAGCAAATGCGTAGCGAAACTATGCCGGAGCAGGTGCGGATAAATATTCGCTTCGAGGCCGGAATGGAGTGCGTGCTTTTTCACGATCTGCCAGATGCGCGCCGTGGTCAGCTTGGTGCCGCGCTGGGACAGAAAGATTTCGCTGCCGCTGCGCGGCTTCACCAGTTTCGGGCGTTCTCCCGATAGATAAGAGGCGAGCGCTTCGCACGCCTTGCGTCCCACCGGGACAAGGCGCGTCTTGTTGCCTTTCCCGGTCACGCGCAGGATTCCTTCGGCGTCCGAAAAACTTTCGAGCCGCGCATTGGCCAGTTCGGAAATGCGCAATCCACTGGCATAGAGCAGCTCGATCATGCCGCGATCACGCAGTCCGAGCGGCACCGTTGTGTCGATGCTTTCGATCAACTGTTGCACCTGTAATTCGTTCAATGTCTCCGGCAGATAACGCTCAATCCGCGGCAAAGTCAGGGCCTCGGTCGGATCGCGCGGCACCACGCCTTTGGCGGCGAGATGACGAAAGAAGATCTTGAGCGCGACCACGACCAATTTGATCGACGAGGCTGAAAGGCCGGCACGTTTTCGGTCGCCCAGGTATTCACTGATTAAGTCGAGCTCCACGCGATCTGGCGCCGTGATCTTTTTCCGCGAAGCGCACCAATGAGCAAACTCCTCGAGCGACCGGCGGGTGGAGAGCTGATAATTGTCAGACAGCCCACGTTCCACCGCGAGGAAGCGGATGAAAGACTCAATCGCGGGCAACACGCCAGAACCTAAGAGCGACCCACCGACAGTGACAAGCGAGCAATTGTAGAGGTAGGGGCAATTGACCTCAATCTCCTTCTTGGATCCGATCATGAGCGGATTAGGATTAAGAGCAGGATCAGGAAGGGTGGGGTCCTCGGCGCAGGACAATCGCCTCGCACCCTCCATCCCCCCTAAAAGAACCGAACAAAAAGGCTTATCCCGCAGTCTAATCCCGCGTGCCTCCCCAACCCAACACCTTCCCACAAGGACCGCGACCTTGTTGACAAGCGAAGGTTAAATGTTCGATGCTTTCTTATAACATGAGTTTGGACCTCAACACGCTTCTGAAAGACTGGCCTCACGAATCGGGCGCCATCAAGGTGCGCAAGATCCTTGGGCTCGATGGTCGTGAAAAATTGCAGCTCCGTATCGATCTCGGGATGTTGCAGATGGAGATGAGCGGCCGGCCGGACGGGGTGCGTCCGAATGGCTGTGAATCGCTCCTTGTTTATCACCAGCAACGGGCCACCCGCGCGGTCGAGCGCGGCGAGGAGTACGATCTGAGCCCGGAGCAATGCGCCGAGCTTCAGCAGGAGGGCATCCAGTATTATCATCGTTATCTGAGCCTCTTTCAGATCAATGAATTCGCCGGGGTCGTGCGCGACACACAGCGTAACCTAGACCTCTTTAATTTTGTGACCGAGCACACGGATCGGGAAGAGCTTTCCTGGACCATGCAGCAATTTCGCCCCTACGTGCTCATGATGAACACGCGGGCGAAGGCGTCCATTCTGCTGGCCCAAGGCAAGTTCGCCGAGGCCATGCTACAGATTCGGTATGGGCGTGACGCCATCGCGGATTTCTTCCAGCGCTCGAGCGCGCCGGAGCTATCGGCCAAGAGTTCGGAGATCGCGTTCCTCGATGAATGGCTGGAAGAAGTGAAAGCGAAGCGGCCGCTCTCCAAGCTGGAGATCATGGAGCGCGAGATGGAAAGTGCCGTGGCGAGCGAGCTTTACGAGCGCGCGGCCGAGCTGCGCGACGCCATCAACCAGCTCAAGACTCAGCCCCACTAGGCTGCACGGGCGCGGGCGATTCGTTGAACCGCTGCATCGTTAGCCTTAAACCGCGCGCTCATCGCGGGCCGCCTCCGCCTGGATCTTCCCCCGGAATCTGAATTCAACCGCGATTGATGCGATTGACACAGACTCCTTGAGGCCAGGGGATCACGATAGGATGATGCGCACGACACAGTAGCCGTCGCGTCCGTCGAGGCGTCTCGACTGTAGTGGCAACCGACGACCGCCGAACCTGGGGAAAGCGGATGACTCCAGCTCTTTTGATTCAACCACGGATGACGCGGGGCGGGTCGATAGAGATTCCATAAGCCGCCCTGCTTTGTGGGCAACGCTCGCTCCGACGTCTGGCCTTCAACCCCTCCGCTCGCACGCTGGGGTTCTGTATTACTCCTGCTCTGCGCACACGCTCATGCTCGCCACAATAACGATCATCAACATACGCCGGCAGATCGAAGATCAATCCCTCGCTTCTGTCGCCGCGTCGCACGTGTAACGGACTTCCGCCCTGAAGGACGTCTCCAGGGACCTGTTAAAAAGGCAGAGCCCGATGAACCCAACGGAACGGGAAAGCTCAATGCCGCGACGCGAACAGAAAGCCCCATGAGCTCAAAGAACACGACGCCATCCAAGCCGATTAAAAAAAAGAGGGAAAATCAATGATCCAAAGAAATTTTGTCCTTTTCTCATCAAGCGTAAGCCGCTTACGTTTGATGAGAATGACCATCTATCCGTCGAAAATAAATCCGGCCGTGCACAAATATTTGGCTCACATCGGGTCGCGGGGCGGATCAGTCAGCCGCCGCGAATTGTCCAAGGCGCACGCGCGGCAAATGGTCGTGATCCGGGAGGCATTAAAAGCCGCCCGGCAAGCCGGCCGGGCCTTGACTGTTAAGGAGCGCAAGCGCCTGGCCCTCCCTCCGACGCGACGCCCAGTGCGGCGCCGTCCGCCCCGCTTCCGGCGTAAGCCATATCTTTAGCGCGTCGCCCTTGCAACGACGGCATGCGGATACCGTGATCGGTATCAAATATCGTTAGGCAAGTGCGATAGCCGAAAGCTCCATGCGCAGCCTCGTCGCTTGGTTCCACTGTAAGGTGCTCGGCGCGGTGGGTGCCGCGATAAGACCGATAATCAATCGGGGGCGAGCGGACAAGTGCCAAGCGTAAGCCGCTTACGCTATTCAACTCGAAGAGTGCCGGTGAAACATGAAGTCGCGATGGCGACGACCGGGTGCTGGTCTCCAATTTCAACGCGGAAAGGGATGTGGCGCACCCGATGCGTCGCGTGCCTGGACTCCGAACAGAACGAAGTGCTAAAGAAGCACACGGAGCGCTTGGGAGGGCGCGGCTTTTTCGCTCACGGACGGAAGCGTCTCACGCTGCCGGCCGGCTTGGGCCGAGAAAGATCCGACCGCTGGCTTAGGGGACAAACTGTTAAACCGCGCGCTTTTTGGTCGATGTCGGGATGACGCGCATCCGGCGCGGGCGAAATACTGGCAAAAGGCCTTGAACGAGTCGCGTAACGTAAGCCGCTTACGCTATGCGCCGAGAGTCACGGGAGAAGGTTGGCGGGTATGGGCGCAGGGTCGAGATGTTGTTGCCCGGAGAGGAGAGCGGCGCGATTGCGCCGTGAAGAATATCGCTTTGGGGTGGCCCTCAGCGGACGACGACGGCGTAAGCCACGGCGGCGCCGAGGCTGGCCACGCGCAGAAAGGAGACGGTCAGGCGAAGAATGTCATTGCGTGAAATCCGTGGTGCAAAACCGGTAATCATGATGCCGGAAGAAGAGCAGGAAAAGCGCCAAGCAAGAACACTGATTCGCTTGCCCTAGCGTGGGCGCGAAGGTCGACGACTGGCCAGCCACGACGAGTCAGTTATATTCTTCGTCGAAGGGCTAACCGTAGTCAGGCAACAATACCGCACCCATCGTTCCGTCTGACCTATCGTACAGGACCGCTAAAAAACTGCCGGACTCATCGGCGGCAAAATTGAGGACAGATTTCCCCGCAAATTCAATTTTCAGCGCTCCTTTGGCCGCATCATCTGCTTTGAGTTCACGAAAGCTGGCCAAGGTCATAGGTTGTCCGTTGATCGTGATGTCGACGGACGGGCGACTCGAGACGGAGATGACTTGAAAGTGCTTTCCCTTCTCGCGCGGTGGGTCGGCCCTCGCAAATAACTGTATAATCTCAATCGGTTTCCTGGTTAGAGGATCAAGCGCGGGCTTGGAGAACGCTATGACTGTCATGAACGTGTTTGGCTGGACTAACACGTTGGTGTCGGCTTTGCCGGCCGTCGGATGCGTTATGTTAAAACGGTGCGCACCGGCCAAAATGCCGATCATGCCGGTGTTTTCGCCGGGACCAAATCCATCGGGGCGCAGCTTGGCGGTATCAATCGTAACGAGGGCTTTGCCTGGAAGCGCGCTTGCATTCGCGAAGCGAAAAGCCCCTTGGGCCGGTGGTGCCTGGGAGTATCCCCCCGTCGTCACGAGCACCGATCCGGCAGTGGCGAGGAACAGCTTAACTACGAAGTGTCGCTTAAAGAGGATTCTGGGCTTCATAAGTTAATTTGACGTTCTGTGATGTGACGCGCCCCGAGGAATCACGCGTCGGACTAAGATAGACTTGATAGACCTTGCTGACAGTCGACAGGACGCGACCACTTTTATCCAAGGACTGACCGGTGACGTAAACACGAAAGTTGCGGCTGTGTGCCGTCGTCAGAGCGAAGAGCTTGGCAAAATATTCTTCGGCGCCGGAGTCATTCCATTCCGTTGGTTGAGGAGAGGAAGTCCAAGTAGCGTAATTCCCAAAGAATCCGGTGCCCGCCACGTTCTTCATCGATGCGAGCTGCGACGTGCTGAGGAAGGGCCTTGCCGCGATGACGGCATCAGCGAACAGATCTGCCTGCTTTGATTGAACCGGTGGATACAGCGGGGGAGTGCCGCTGACCTTTAGGTCTGCGTCTCGATTAAGAAGAACTCCCGCCCCGAGAGCGCGCAGAACCTCGCGCGACGCGGTGTTGAGGTTAATCAAGCCTCTCGTACTGATTCGTGTACCAGTGTAAAACAAATCGAGAAGCTGCCAGGCGCGCGTCCCCGGCTGATCAAACCGAGTAAATTCCGGACGCCCGATCCTCAATGTGACGCCACCGCCGTAGTTCGGATCGGCGGTTGAACCGCTCGTGATATCGGTCCACCGGGGTGGCGATGTTGTTGAATCAGTGCCGATATTCCACTGGCACGGGTCCAGGATGTTCGCCAATTCTGCCGTAGTTGAATAACTTCCTGCGTTAGAAATGGTACCGGGAGCCTTCGTCGTCTCGGTCGTAGCTGCTGCTGGCCGACTCGTGGCGGGATCGGCTACTGAGTTCTTTCCGGGCGCTGCTCCGACGTAGGTCGTGTTGTGTCCCCGGTCGGGCCAGTTTGCAGGCTTAACCGAAGCGTAGATGAGGGTGGCGCCGATATTGGAGCGGCTATTTCTGCCCCAAAAACTTGATCCCTGATCATAAACGATGGCCGACTGTCCGGCGGACGGAGTTCCTTCGTAAAACGCGGCTCGCGGGTCGCCCATGGTGTCGGCGGTCGGCACGCTGTTGCTCGCATTCGTGGTAAAGCCGAAGCCCGGATAAGAGCCTCTCCAGTTCTTGTTCGACGCAATGTAATTCGGAGGACCCTTAAGACTTCCACCGATGCGCTGAGTCCCTCCGCCAGCTTTATCGACGATCTGAGGTGATCCTCCCTGCGCCGTCCATGTCAGTTTATAGTTACTCGCCAAGGTCGCGCTCAACGGCATGGTGGTTACGCCGACTGCGGGAAAGATTAAAGGGGGCGAGACCCCGGTGTTCAGTTCGAACAGATCATTTTCGACGTGGAATACGGTGTACTCATTCGGTTGCATGTTCACTGCGAACGTCTGGCCACCTGCTGGGTATGAGGGCGTGACAGATGATCCGTTGCCCAGATCGGCTGATTTTGTCCCGAACGTGTAGGAATAGTTGCCGGCTTGGACCGGATGATTTTCCAGGACCTCGAGCGAAGCTGTGCCTGTCAAAGGCTGGTTACTCGGATTCCAAAGCTCTATCCACGTATCCATGTTCACTTCAACAAAATACGTTCCCTGCTGGTAGGTCCGCTTCCACCACTTCATCGTGTAGATTTCGTTAACGAATGGATAGGAATCGATGCCGCGATAATCGAGCCCGAGGGTCGCACTAGAGTCGGCATCTGCGTAATCGATCATGGAGGCGGAGATCGTCTTAACGTAATCGAGTACGGTTAGGCCGCCTTTACGAGCGCTTCCGAAAGTTGGGAGGTTATCGTTGATTTTCTTGGCGATGGCCTGCACCGCCGTATCTCCGCCGGTTTGCACTTGCTGGTTGAGATCCAGTTTGAGGGTCGTGGGACTTCCTTCGTCTTTGTAGCCGTATCCAAAAGGAACGACCGGAAGTTCTGAATCTGCCTGAATCCGGGAAGCTAAATATGGACTTGTTACGTCCGTGTTGCCAGGCACTGCCGCGATAGTCTTGAGCGTCGCAACCGAGAGTTGGAGATCTCTATTTGTTATCAGGTTCTTTGCCCCGGTAGCGCCGGAGTCGACTTGTAAAGTTGGATCGAGAATGGTGAAGAGTCCGAGTTCTCCCGGCGTTGTCCGATATCTTTTAGCAGCAGTCGATTGGTCTAACGGGCGCTTGTTTGCGCTGCCTGTGTCTGCCGTGTTGCCCGCAACCGACGCGTCCACGTAACCGGCGAGATCCTCGACCCAGAAAGTGTATCGCTGATAGGGCATGCCATACGGGGCCGTTGTTGCAGGGTCATTCGGGTCATGAAGTTCTATCCACTTGGTGCTTGGTGCGCCTATCCATGGCGACACAGTGGGGTAGATTTTCGAAATATTTTTGCTCTTATCCAGTTCGATGGCGGAGTCAGCAGGATTCACGGGATTAGGATTAGGAGGAGGCGTGGGTCGCGTGACCACGGTGGCCGGCAGCGTTGGACCTGGGGAGGATAGATCAATCGTCCCGGTCGTTGCAGTGCCGCCGGCGAACAACGGATAGTAATCAATCTTGTTGACGCTCCCTGCCTGGGCTTTCGCCAGGTAATAATAAGAAGCGGGCGTAGAACTCGGTGCCGCCGGGCTTGGACTAGCGGCAGGCGCATCGATCCGGACAACGAGAAAATTATCGTCCGCCGTGATTGAACCAGCGGCATTGGGAGAGGCGTTCAATGTCTTCTTAGCCGCTTCCAGTCCATTCTGTGCGGCGACCTCCGCCTTGAAACGATCATCGACCGATTTGGCTGTCGTGCGATCAAGCGAGGCGCTGACGAGTAACCCGATTGCCATGATCGCGGCGAGTACGACCATGATAAGCGTGATGATGAGCGCAAAGCCGCTTCTCGCTCTTCGCTCACGGGTGGCTTTATCCAAGATCTTCATAATTTAATACGCGTGCGAAATTCGTGTGCGTTAGGTCTTATCAAACGTTGGTTAATTGGATCGGCCGTATTCATCCAAACGCTCGAATCCGCTTTCACGGAGATGACAGTTCGAGCGGCTTCAGGACTCATCGACAGGAATGAGATTTCCAGCGCCGTGGGCAACTGGGTCGATGACGCGGCGGACGAATCGCAGACGTACGGATAGGTATTCATGACATTACCAGATGCGTCGTAGGCAGTGATTTTCAGATTCCAAACATGTTGCGCCAGAATATCGTCCCGCATCGCGGAGGGCTGGGTTCCCAAGGCATCTGGCGTGTAAAGGACTGTTTCGGACACAAATGATGCGGTGTTGAACAGTGTTGTGTAAGTCGTGCTGCTGTCGCGAAAAAATCTGCGCAGCGAGTACCCGTATCCCTGGTCGTTCCATCGGCAGTAGTATCCGACTGAGCAAACGTCCCCATTGCCACCGTTCTTCGCCGCAATGAGCGCGTAAACCTGTTGGTTTCCCGTGCCCGGATCCTGGTAAATATTCTTCAGAGCCAGATGAGCAGCCGGTCGAGTCACCGGTTGGGGCACAACGGTAGGTGCGGGAACGGAAAAAGGATCTGGCTCCCATTGCGGATGAACGAGGTTCGTTAAATCGCGCGATATCATCTGGAGCGCGGCGCGAGCGTCACGGAAAGAATCGGTGCGCTGGTTGGCGCGCGAAGTGGTACTCACGAGCGACCCGAACATGGTGCCGAGCAGGACGACAATGAGGACCGTGATCGTGGCAGCAATCAACAATTCTACGATGGTGAAGCCGCGCTGGGCAGTTCGTTGCCGATGCATTTTTAGTATTTTGAGATGATGCGGACAGTATCGCTGCTGGTGCCCGCGGCGGGTGTGTTAGTGGGATTGGCCATGGGCGGCGAGATGACGCGCACAGTAACTTTACTGGCGTAACCGTTATCGAAACCAACCGGATTGGGATCGATTTGCACAAGAACCTGGTACGGATAATTGCGTGCCTGGTTGGCACTGCCGAGAGCGACTAACCGGCCCTCGTTATCAGCGGCGAGAGTCGAGTATTGGAATACGTTGGCCAGATTAATCTTGTAGTTAAATCCGGTGGACGTCTGATTGATATCCAGATTCGGAAATTTGGTTTGAGCCTGGCTGGCCAGCGACGACAGGATGTCCTGAGCAATCTGAGCGCTGCGTGTTTGGTCCTGAGCAGAGTGGCCGGTACTGAGGCCGACTGGGATGACTCCCAAAATTGCGACGATTGCAAAAGCCACGACCCCCAAGGCGAGAACGACTTCGACAAGGCTAAAAGCAGGGTTGCCCCGAACGAACTCGCCTTTCATCACATCCGCTCCGCGCGTCCGGTCAGTCTTGTGACCGCGATTGACTCGGTCAGTCTTGAAGTGCTCGTGTCCTTATCTGTGCCGCTTGGGTCGACGAATCCTTCGAACACGCCAAGTTGAATTGTTCCAGTCGTCGCAGCAGGATTTCGAGTCGTCGCCGCATCCACTTCGCCGTTTGAGTTAAACTTCAGGCTGGGAAAGTTCGCCGTAACAGCTGTCCCGAGTGGCGTAAAAGCAAAGGAAATTGTGTTGGCGAGATATGAAAGGCTACCGCTCCGCAAGCTGACGCCCGTTGGAAAGCTTCGCCAGACCGTCAACTGTTTCACCGCGCCAGGGGTAGCAGGATCGTCTTCGAAAATGGCGTAGGCACGGTAGGAATACTGCTGCGTCATCACAGGAGTGGAGCCAGCGGGGAGTTGGTCGGGGAACACGACGTAAGTGGCTTGCCCATCTTTGATTGCCTGGGCGCGGGCCTGTTCAATGGCGCCTAACAGATTGCTAATGGCCGCTTTGCGGCTTTTGGATTTGGAAAGTGAGCTCACGGCTGGAATAAGCGCGACGAGGAGAATCGAAATGATTCCGATGACGACCAGCATCTCAAGGAGCGTGAAGGCACGCTTTACGCGGTTCCTGCTCTGATTCGAGTGGGGAAGCGAAATCGTCGGAGGGCAGGACACGTGGAAATTATAAATAGAAAAAGCGGAAGTAGAAAGCACGAAGGACGATAAAAGGGAGAAAGTTGAACTTAATCTACCATATCGATTACGAGGGTTCCGCTCGGGATTCCTCCAAACGGGTCGGCTATGGGTTAGATGTTGGCGCGTAGCGACTTAGGAGACCAGCCCTGCCGGCATGGCGGAAAGTCCGGACTTTGTTAGGGTTTTACCGGTTTTCCGAGGGAATAGGGGCACGCTTCTAGCTTTTTAGCTCTGGCTGTGCTGGAACACACTCTGTCGGAGGAGGAACATAATCAGATCGTACAAACGATCGAGATGTTTGAAGCTATTACTCAAACACAGCCCGACGACTATCAATCGCTCGAGATCCTCAAGGAAGCCTATCACAAGATAGGCAAACCCGACGATTGCCTGCGCATCTCGCGCCGCCTGGCCGAGTCCTACTTTAACGTCGGCTCGTTCACCCTCGCCATGCAGGAGTGTGAGGTCATCCTGGTCAAGGAACCAAACGCTCCCGACATCCTGTCCATGCTTGGCGATATCGAAGCGCGTTTGCAGGCTTCCGGCCATGCCATCGCCAATGCCAGCTCATCCGGCTCCAAGAACGGGCTGATCAACAAGGCGATGCCGAACGACACAGACGGTTCCCTCATGGACATCGGGAATCGCTCCGGCCAAACGAAGCAGGCCAACCTGAGCGATCACGGCGACGAACATCTCGCCAAGTTTTTGATCGTGCAGCAGCTCTTTCGCGAAGACGAAGTGGGCAAGGCGCTGCTCGACGTCCAGAAATTGAACAAGGATTTGAGCGGGCAGGCTCTGGCCGTCTCGCTCCTCGAAGAGCTTTGCCATGAGAACATCGAGCGGCTCGAGAAAGTGCTCTCCGCTCTGATCGATCGCACCAAGTTCGCCTACGTGCCCCTGGAGTATTACGACCTTGACCGGCAGATCGCGCCGATGTTGCCCGAGCACCTGACGCTCGGCCGTTTGTTTGTCCCTTTCGATCTGGTTAGCCGCACCATGATGGTGGCCTGCTGCAATCCATTTGATGCGGAAGGTCGCGAAGCCGTGCAGCAATCAGTCGATTACACCGTGATGTGGTATCTGGCGCGCCCCTCCGCGCTCATCAAAAGTTTGCAATCCATTTACCGGCTCGATAGCCGGGCCTAGGCCTCCATGCGCAGCCGCAGCAAATCTTTCGGAGAACGCATCGCCGATGTTTTAATCGACGACGGCCTGTTATTGCCCAATCAGCTCGAGGAAGCAGTCGCCCTCCAGAAAAGCGAAGGCGGCCGTTTGCTCAAGATCCTGACGGACAAACAATTCGTCACCGAGCAAGACATGGCCTTCAGCATGGGGCGTTGCCTGAACACGCCGCCGATCAACCTGACCAAGGTAAGTATCCCGGAAGAGATCATGGCGCTGGTCCCGCGCGACATGGCCAAGGCGAACAAGCTTGTGCCGATCGCGCGCTTAAACGGAAAACTTTTTGTGGCGATGTCCGACCCGACGAACGTGCTCGCGGTCGACGATCTGAAGCGGCGCACGCAGCTCGAAATTATCCCGATGATCGCGACGGAGCGCGCCGTGGCCGATGCCCTGGCCGGAGTCCATCACGGGACCAACATGAGCCAGGTGCTCCGGCAGGTGGCGGAAGAAGCGGCGCAGTCGGCCGAGAGTGTGGAAGTGCAGACGGCGAAACGGGAAGACATCGATCTCGATCGTCTGGCCACGGACAGCGAAGAAGCGCCCGTCATCAAGATTGTCAACTTGATCCTGGCCCAGGCGGTTAAGGAGAAGGCGTCGGACATTCACATCGAGCCGTTCATGAATTCGCTCAAGCTGCGCTACCGCGTGGACGGCGAGCTCATGCTGGCCGAGTCGCCGCCCAAGGCTCTGCAATTGGCGATCACGTCGCGCATCAAGATTCTGGCCGGATTGAACATCGCGGAGCGGCGCGTGCCGCAGGACGGACGTTTCCGCATTAAAGTGATGGGGAAAGAGATCGATCTTCGTATTTCGATTTTGCCCACCGCGCACGGCGAGAAGGTCGTTATCCGTATTCTCGATAAGTCATCGCTCTCCGCGAGCATCGACCAGATGGGAATGGACGAGGCGACGCTGACAAAATTCCGCAAGGCGATTGATGCGCCGCACGGGATGATTTTGGTAACGGGCCCGACCGGTTCCGGTAAAACTACGACGCTTTATTCCGTTCTGCACGAGCTGAACAGCCCCATGTATAACATCGTGACGGTCGAAGATCCGATCGAGTACGAACTGGTCGGCGTGAACCAGGTGGCCGTGCGCAACGATATCGGGCTCGATTTCGCGTCGGCCCTGCGCTCCATCCTCCGGCAGGATCCGGACATCGTGATGGTCGGTGAAATTCGTGACAACGAAACGGCCGACATTGCCGTTAAAGCGGCGCTCACCGGTCACCAGGTCCTGAGCACTTTGCACACGAATGATGCGGCCGGTGCGATCACGCGTCTGGATGACATGGGAATTGAGCCGTTCCTTATTTCGAGTTCCATTCTTATGAGCTGTGCGCAACGTCTGGTGCGCCGCGTTTGCAGCAATTGCCGCGAAGAATTTATCCCCGAACCGGAGATGTTCGAGAGACTCGGGATGAAGCCGAGTGATGACACTCCATTTTTCCACGGGCATGGGTGTGACCGCTGCAAGGGGCGCGGTTATCTCGGCCGTGTCGCTATTATTGAAGCGCTGCCGGTGAGCGAAGCCATCCGCCGATTGATCATCAAGCGCGCATCAGCGGCTGTGATTAAGAACCAGGCCGTGAGCGAAGGGATGAAAACCTTGCGCATGGTCGGGGTGGAAAAGGCGCAAGAGGGAATAACCACCCTGGAAGAAATCTGGCGGGTGACGTCGGAAGACCATTAGCAAACATGACCATTCCGTTTCTCGATATTTTTAAGAAGGCGAAAGCTCGTTTTATGCAAAACAGTGAGCCCTCCGCGGTCGCCGCGCGCCCGCGTCCCGCGCCCCTGGAAAAACCGACGAGCGAGCGGATGAGCAAAACGGTCATGCCCAACACGGTGCGGTCTTCCATGCCGGACCCATTCAAGGCGGCGGCTGATTCCGCGCCGAACATCAAGCTGCCTTCTTTGCGATCGAGCAAGCTGCCACCGTCGGTGGCGCTGGCCCTGCAACCGAAGGTGGAACGAGCCATCTCTCTTCACCTCAGCGACATTCTCGAGCAACTGCCGATCGGACATATAAAACCGGCCCACACCTTTGACCCGGCTCAACCGATCCTGTTGAAAGCGTCCGAGATCGAGAAAGGAATGGCGAGCGGCAAGCCGACGGTGTCTCTCGCGACCATCTACGAGCAGGTCCCGGAAATTTTTCTGCGCAACGTTCCGCCGGATGACACGACTCATATCGGTCTGCCTTTCGACAAGGTGCTTGACCAATTTCAGAATGTCCACGTTCGCGAAGACCAGGAGGAAGAGAATGACGTGCCCCAGATGGATACGCCGATTCTGCAGTGCACGATTGAAGACACGAAGCGGTTCGGCACGACCATGCCGACGCTCCAGACTTCGGCGCATCCGCCGGTGCGCGTCGAGCCCGCCACGGCCCGCACGCTTTCCAGCGCCGAACCAGAAGGGGTTCTGCATGAAAAAATTGCATCTGCCACGACGCCGAGAGGCATTCCGCTCAATCTCTCAACATCCCCGAGCGTGGGGCCGCGCCCGAGCACGACCGACCCGGTCTCGCCGATCAGAATTCCATTTAAACTTCCACCGAACGGGACGGGCGGAGCCGCCTCCGAGAGAGTTCCAGCCTCGAGCGGCCCGCCCGTTCCCACTTCGGTGTCGAAAAACGGGGGTCCGGCGCGGATTCCGTTCAAGGTTTCAGCGCCGTGTGACGATCTGAAACCGAAACTCACGCTCGTTCCGGGTGTGGCCGGACCGGAAGAGAAGGAACCGGAAGAGCCTGTGGCGGCCGCGGTCACGGCTGAGGTCAAGATTTCGCTCGGGCTGCGCGCGGTGCTGCGTGATATGCCGGCATTTCAGTTGAACGGCAGCCCTGACGCGGTGGCAGATGATGCGCGCATTGAGCTTCCGCTTGCTCTGGTGCAATCGCAGTTGGCCAGCGGACGCATTGCCATTCCGGCCAAGACTTTTCGTGATGCCATGCCGGAAAATCATCGGGAGCTTGTGGTGGTGGACGATGCGCAGTCGCCCGTCCTGCTGCCCTTGCAGGAAGTGTTGAAAAATTTGCCGTCGACCGTGCTGAAGATGCGGGAGGACCAGGAAGACGTGGACGCGACGGCTTCTTTTGAAACGCCCTTCTCGATCAAAGCGGCGGAGGACGCGAAACGTTTAAGTGGCGGCACCCCGGCGGCGGAGAAGAAGCCTGACGAACCAGAAGTGCCGGTGAAAGATTCATCCGAAGCGAAGCCCTCGGAAACAACAGCGAGTGCAGAAACCGCGGCGCCGTTTGCGGTGGAGACCAAACCGGAAAGCAAGATCGACGAGAAATCCGAGATCACCGGAATTAAGGTTGAGGAAAAGGAGCAGGAAGTCTCCAAGCCGGAAGCGAACGAGACAATCGAGGCAAAACCTGAAGCTACGCTCGACACGAACACGACCGCCAAAGACGTGGTGAGTCGGGCGAGCGGCCTGAGCGGGGTAGCGGCCTGCTCGGTGACGTTTGAAGATGGTTTGAGTCTGGCCGGAAACTTGCCGGACGACGTTCAGGTGGGTGGCCTCTGCGCGATGGCACCATCAGTGCTGCAAAGGATTAATCGCCACACGGTCGACACAAAGCTGGGACCGTTAATATCGATGACCCTGCACTGCCGCGAATCACAAATGAGTTTTTTTATGAAGGGAAGTGTCTGCCTGACTGTTCTGCATGCGGGCGGCGACCTGGCTTCCGAAACGCACAACAAACTGGCGGACATGGCGAACGACCTTTCGCGCATCTATTCGCAACCGGAGGCCGTTCATGTCGATCATTAATTACGCCAGCCGCGAGATCCAATTTAAGATCGTTTATTACGGTCCGGCTCTCTGCGGTAAAACCACCAACCTCAGCTATATCCACCAGCGGATTAATCCGCAAAACCGGGGCGATCTTGTCTCGCTCGCGACCGCCGCGGATCGCACTTTGTTTTTCGATTTCCTGCCGCTCAACGCGGTCGTGATCAAAGGCTTCGTGACCAAGTTTCAGCTCTACACCGTGCCGGGCCAGGTGATCTACAATGCGACCCGTCAACTCGTCTTGCGCAGCGCGGACGGCATTGTTTTCGTGGCGGATTCGCAATGGGAAAAAATGGAGGAGAACGTCGAGAGCTTTAAGAATCTCGAAGAGAACCTGGCCAAACAGAACATCACATTCGATGAGGTGCCGTGCGTGCTTCAGTACAACAAGCGCGATTTGCCGAACATCGCGCCGGTCAATTACATGGAGTACGTGCTGAACAATCGGAAGAAGCGGTTGCAGAGTTTCGAGGTCATTTCGAGTTCGGGGCAAAATGTGTTCGCGGCCTTGAACGCCGTCTCGCAGATTCTCCTGCACAAATTCAGCAAGCAGAATGAAGTGCCGGATACCATTTCGTCACCGGTGGCCATCCCGATGGAACCGATCATTAAGAAAGCAGGCGTGCAGGTATGAACGGCATCCCTGTCCTAACGATCCAGGATGTGGCCGAACTGGACGGCGCGCTCGGCGATTTCCTAAAGAAAGCGGAAGCCGACCTGACCGTCGTGATCGATCGCGGCGGGAATGTCATTTCGCAATTCGGCGATCGCGATGTGACCGATGTTACGATTATTGCGGCGCTCGCCGCCGGTTCCTTTGCCGCGACGCGCGAACTGGCCCGGCGCATTGGTGAGGTCGAGTTCAACGCTCTATTTCATCAGGGTAATGGCAGTCACATGTTTATGAACTCGGTCGATGAAGACACGATCATGATCACCGTGTTCGGGACGCGGACCACGGTGGGCCTGGTCCGATTTTATTCCGCCGCCGCCGCGCACAGTGTCGCGGAGATACTAAAAAAACTGCAACGGGGTGGACACGGCCTGGTGTTTACGGCCGAGGATATCACGGCCGCACCCATTTTTGCCGACCCGCCGCAAACCGTCCCGGCGGCGTAGCGGGGAGGGACGAGCTTGTCTCGTCCAACTAATTCACCAACGGAGTTCGTTCAGTTCGCCTTGATAAGGCCACTCGTTCGAAGCTTTGAGCAGTTTCGCTCGGACGGGATTCTGAACCACATAGCAGTTAGCGACGAGACGAGCTCATCCCTCCCATTCAGGCCGTGCCCCTACCTATCCTTCGAAGACTTTCGCGATCAGGGTGGCGTTGTGACCGCCGAAACCGAACGAATTGTTCACCGCCACCCGCACTTTTCTCTCCCGCGCCGTGATGGGCGTGTAGTCGAGGTCGCATTCCTTATCCGGATTCTCGAGATTGATGGTCGGCGGAATGACGCCGTCGCGAATGCTCAAGGCGCAGGCCGCCATTTCGACGGCGCCCGCGCCGCCGAGTAAATGGCCGGTCATCGACTTGGTGGCACTAATTCCGACGGTGCGCGCGTGGTCGCCAAAGACTGCCTTGATCGCGCGCGTCTCGCTGATGTCGCCCAACCCGGTGGAAGTGGCGTGGGCGTTGATATAATCCACTTCGCTGGCCGAAATTCGGGAGTGATCGAGCGCCATTTGCATGGCGCGGGCCGCCCCTTCCCCCGTCATCGGGGGCGCCGTCATGTGGTAGGCGTCCGCCGAAAGACCGTAACCGGTGAGCTCACAATAAATCCGGGCGCCCCGCGCCTTCGCATGTTCCAACTCCTCCACCACGACCACGCCGGCGCCTTCGCTCATGACGAAGCCGTCGCGATCCCGATCGAATGGACGGGAAGCGCGTTCCGGTTCGTCGTTGCGCCGGCTTAATGCTTTCATGGCGCTGAATCCGGACAGACCGATCGCGACGATGGAAGCTTCGGAGCCACCTGCGAGAAAGATATCGGCATCGCCGAACTTGATGATGCGCCACGATTCTCCGATGGCGTTATTGGAGGTGGCGCAAGCGGTCACGATGCAAAGGTTTGGCCCCTGCAAACCGAACTCCATCGAAATCAATCCGGAGGCAATATTACTAATGAGCATGGGGATGGTGAAGGGAGAGTTGCGCGAAGGTCCCTTCGTCATCATGACGGTGTGTTGTTCCTGTAAGGTCGTGAGACCGCCGATTCCGCTGCTCACGATGACGCCGAAGCGTTCGCGCCGCTCGATCTTATCCGGATCAATTCCGCTGTCGTTCATCGCATTCTTGGACGCGGCCATGGCCAGTTGGGCGAAGCGATCCGTCCGACGAATGTCCTTCGGATTCTTGAAATACCCTTTGGGATCGAAATCCTGCACCTCGCCGCCGATGCGCGTGTCGAACGCGGCCGTGTCGAACGCTTGGATGGGGCGAATGCCGCTGACCCCGTTTTTCAGGTTCGACCAGAATTGTTCGACGTCATTACCGATTGGCGTCATGACGCCCAGGCCGGTGATGACAACTCTGCGGTCGGTATTCATAGAAGGGACGACTGATCAGGGACGGGGAGCGAACTGAAGTACAATGAATTGCGGGCGTCCAATCTATTATGACTGCTCGCTTCGGCCACTTTTTTCTCAGCGCGTGCCCATGCCGACGTTTTGCACTGTTTGGAAGAGTTTTCCTTCTGTTTTGATGGAGGGAGCGATGATGATTTCAGTCTGCTGAAACTGGGCAATGTCGCGGGCACCCACATTTCCCATGCAGGTGGTGATGGCGCCGACCAGATTCTGGCTGCCATCGTCGACCTCGGCGGGACCGAAAAGGATTTGTTTGAGCGAGCCGGTCGTCCCGACCTTGATGCGAGTGCCGCGCGGAAGATTGGCGTGCGGCGTAGCCATCCCCCAATGGGAACCGCGGCCGGGCGCTTCTTGTGCCTTGGCGAAAGCGCTGCCCACCATGACGGCGTCGGCTCCGCAGGCTAACGCCTTGCAAACGTCGCCTCCTTTGCTCATTCCGCCGTCTGTAATAATCGGGACGTAGCGCGATGTCTTCTTGAAGTAAGCGTCGCGAGCTGCCGCGCAATCGACGGTGGCGGTGACTTGCGGCACGCCCAGGCCGAGCACACCGCGCGAGGTGCAGGCCGCCCCGGGCCCGACGCCGATCAGGACGGCGGCCGGACCGCATTCCATGATTTCCAATGTCACGTCGTAGCCGACCGTGTTGCCGACAATGACTGGAATACGCATGTCGCGGCAAAATTTTTCCAGCTCAAGCGACTTATATTCCGAAGAAATATGGCGCACGGTGGAGACCGTGCTCTGGATGACGAAAACATCGGCCCCGGCTTCCTGAGCGAGCGCGCCGAATTGTTCGGCGCGTTGCGGGATGGAGCTGACCGCGGCGAGGGCGCCGCTGTCCTTGATCTGCCGGATGCGCGCGGCAATCAGATCTTCCTGGACCGGCTCCTGATAAATTTTTTGGAGCAAGGCGGTGATTTCGGATTTGTCCGCATCCACGATTTTTTGCAGAACTTCCTGCGGGTTTTTGTAGCGCGTTTGCACGCCTTCCAGATTGAGCACGGCCAGTCCGCCGAGTTTGCTCATGGCGATGGCGAACGGGACGTCCACCACTCCATCCATGGCGCTGGCCAGAATGGGGATCTTCAACTCGATTGGTTCGCTATCCTTGCGCGAAAAACGACAGGTCGTGTCGACCTCGTTCGGGTTGATCGTGATGCGACCCGGTACGAGTGCAATCTCGTCGAACCCATAAGTCACGCGCGCTTTGCGGTTGCGTCCAATCCACATGCCCATAATTAAATTCGCTCCAGTTTAAATCTTTCGTTGAGACTTCCGCAGCGCGGGCACCGCGGAAGCGAAACGGCGGTCCGATCTTCGAACTCGAACGCGCAAATCACGCAGCGCAGCCGATGCTGCAAAGCTCGGCGTTCGCGTCGCCGCCGATTCCATTCTCCCACTATCCAAAGAAGAAAAACTGCCGCAAGGAAAAGCAGCAGATAAATCGTGGCCAGCGCGGCGAGGCTGACGTGGATCACGAGGCCGGGGTTGGGCGGGCCGGCGCAGGCAGGCGCGCGACATCGTTGCCCCATTCGACCGTGGCGATTCCCCAGATGTCAGGTTGATCGGCGGAGGACGGAGGAGAAGCGCTCGGGCTGAAACGGACGAGCGCAAGATGTTGGCGCGCTTGCTCGTCCAGTGAGGCATCACCCGAAGAGTTCATCGGAAAACAATGGCGGACCTCCCCGTTCGAACCGACCGCGATGCGGAATCGAATGGCCTGCGGCGTCTCGCTATTGGACGCAGAAAAATGGGCCTCGGGCAGGCGGGCGTTCCCCAAAACGGAGAACTCGTCGGAAAACGAGACACGGCTGGCCATCGGGCCGAAGGGACGCGGCGATAAAGCGCGCGGGGCCGGCACCGGTCCCGGCGGATGA
This sequence comes from Chthoniobacterales bacterium, assembly GCA_038230335.1. GTDB lineage: Bacteria > Verrucomicrobiota > Verrucomicrobiia > Chthoniobacterales > UBA10450 > JBBRDU01. The sequence goes on from JBBRNL010000001.1 coordinate 481,625, forward strand.
ACGCTGGGCGCGCGCGTGTCGATGATGAACGCCGGGGCGTGTTTTAATTTCGGTCCTTCCGCCACATAAGAGGGGATATGCTGGAGTTTCGGCAAGGCACGTTGGCGCGAGTCGGGTGGGCGCTGGGTGGCGGAGGCGAGCGCCGGATCTTCCGCGTCGACCCAGCGAAGCATGCTGCGGCTTTCCTCGGAATCCGCCGTGATGAGGCTCACGCGGGCCGGCGGCGGCAGCAGCACGACGGCGGGTGCATAGACGATTTGAAACAGATAAAAACAAATCGCATGCAGGAGGAAGGATGCGCCGATAAAGGCGATGATCGACCGTTTACGCGAGGCCGGCGGCGCCCAGTTGAAGAGCAACGGCGAGGCGGAAGCTTCGGCATTCATCGCGGGCTCGTAGTGGCCAAAGCAACCGAGGTGATGCCATGCTCGAGCGCGGCATTGGTGACGGCCACGACTGTCTCATAGGGGGTGACACGGTCCGCTTTAATAATAATAGTGCGGCCTTCCCGCTTGGCCGCATCGAGAAGCGGGCCTAACTGGTCGAGCGTGATCTTCTGATCGCGGAAATAGATCGTGGGAACGGGTCCGCCCGTAATGCTGATGATTTGCTGGTTGAGTTGAGGCGCGAGTTGAAATTTCGAGAAAGGCAAAGAAACGGAAATTCCCGGTTGAAGAATAAAATTGGAGCTGAGGAGCAGGAAAAAAATGAGAAGAAACATGACGTCGAGCAGGGGGAACAAGACGAGCCAGCCGAAGTGATATTCCTTCGTCCGGGTAAGCTTCATTCCATTCCGTCGCGGGTGGCCTGCCGGATGTGCCTTAATGATCTCGGCGTTCGTCCGCTGTCTTGGCGACCGGTTGCTGAAAACTGATAATGCCGGTGAGCGGCGTGGTATCGGTCAGCATGTGCACGATCTCGATACCGGCGCGTTCCATGTCGTGCAGCATCGCGTTCACGCGGGAAGAGAGATAGCTGTATGCGACAAAGGTGGGCGTGGCCACGACCAGTCCGGCCGCGGTCGTGAGCAAGCTCTTGTAAACGCCGGCGGAAAGCTCGGTCACGGTGGCGTATCCACCGTTGGAAGCAATGGTGCCGAAGGCATCGATCATTCCCGAGACGGTGCCGAGCAAGCCGAGTAACGGCGTGAGAAAGGCAAGGGTGGCTAGAACACCGAGAAAACGCTCGAGCTTCGGGACCTCGAGCTGCCCGGCTTCCTGCACAATCTCCCGCAGTTCGGTGCGGGGCGCGTCGTGACGGAGGAGAGCAGAATGGATCACGCGTGCGACGGGACCGGGCGTGCCGGCTGATTCGTGCAGGGCCTCCGCAAAATTGCGGCGCTGCACAAGATTGGAGAGCCCTTTCAGAAATTCGCCCACATGAATGGTGGCGCGATGCAGATAGAAGAGGCGCTCGGCGAACACGCCGATCGAGATGATGCTGCAGACCAGAATCGGCCACATCAGCAGGCCGCCCTTTTGGATGTAATCGATCACGGCCCTTTCTTGTAACGCTTTTCATCCTGAGCCGCAAGCCAGCGTGTAGAGGCACGAGTCCGCGCAGGTAGGGGCTGTTCACCGAAGCCTTCTGGGTGTTTCCAAGCGCCACGTCAGGCGATTGGGGTTAATCGCTCCTACCTCTTGAAAATGGAGTCGTAGGCGGTCTAACGCCCGCCTTTGCCAGGCTTGCCCGGGGGCGCCGGAGTGGGGGACGACGTTTGTCCGATCAATTTGCCCGCTCCGTCGAAGACGGAATAGCCCGACTGCTTCCCGGCCGGGTCGTAGGTGTAGACGATCCTGCTGGCGAGCCGGTCGTCTTTGCCGAACTGGCTCTCCTCCTGCAGGCGGCCGGCCGTATCATACTTATATACGCTGCGGAAACGGAACTGCCCGTCGGGCCCGAAAATACGGCCGCGGCCGAAGCGACCGGCCTCATCCAGTTCGTACTGGATTTTGCCATGTGGCTTGCCCGCGCGATCGGTTGTGGTGGCGGTGGCCTTGTGGTTAGGAGGATCGAATTCATAAACGGTGCGCGAACCGTCTTCGTTCAGGGTGACGCTGACGCGAACAGAGTCGTTAGGCGAACTGGCCGGCGTCTGGGCGATGACCGATCGGGCGAGAAGGTAAAGCGGAAGAAAGGCGATCATCCGAGCTGGGAAACGTGCGTTCATGGCGTAGGCACTATCAAAACAGACAACGTTGAAGGTTCAATCCTCAAGGTAAAGGACGGGGAGCGGTTTCCCGCGGATCACGCGGAGGCCTGGTAGGGCGATTGACCCCAATCGCCTGACGCTGCGCGTGAAAACATCCTGAAGGCTGTTCAGTGAACAGCCCCCCTACCTGCTGGATACCCGCGGCGGTCGATCCCCACCGCCTCGCCCGGGTCGAGAAAGAGCATAATAATGTATTGACCCCTGGCATGGAAGGTGGTTAAAAGTGGAGGAAAGTGGGTCAGAATGGTTGAATTCTCCTCCCCTCCATGGATACGTCGCCGCCAGCCCAACTCTTCTACGCCGGTGAGTTTAGACACTCCATCGACGAGAAAAATCGCATTACCATCCCCTCCCGCTGGCGCCGCGATGGCACCGAAGAATTCGTCATTCTTCCGGAAGCGAATGATCAATTTCTGGTGGTCATGTCGCCTGAGGAGTTTTCTCGCATGAGCGGCGCGATCGATTCCGATGCCAATGTGTCGGCGCGCGACCGCCGAGTTTTTTTTCGTCAGTTGCACGCCCGTGCGCAACATGGCGCGGCCGATCGGCAGGGGCGCCTCGTTCTGCCGGAGGAATTGTGCAAACGAGCCGCCTTGAAGGGTGAAGTGGCCCTGGTCGGCGGCCGAGGTCGTTTTGAAATTTGGAACCTGCCGCGCTGGAAACGGGCGCACGACGAGGAAACACCCACCTATCAGCACGTCGCCAACGTCGTCGGTTTGTAAGCAATCCTGAACACATGAACGCGTTACTGTTTGAGCGGTCGGTCTGGTTCGCGACCGGTCCGCTGATTCTGGAGGAGGCACAGGAAATGGAGGATTTTAGTTATCACCGTCCGGTTCTCGCGGCGGAAGCCGTGGAATTGCTGGCGCCACGTGCCGGGACGCTTGTGCTCGACGGCACCTGCGGCGGCGGCGGGCACACCGAACTCATATTAAAGACAGGGGCAGATGTGCTGGCCCTCGATCAGGATCCCGATGCCATCGAGTTTACGCGGGATCAGCTGGCGCATGTCGGCGCGAGGGTCACGCTACGGCAGGCCAATTTTCGCGATGCCGGGCGTGTGCTCGATGGTCTTGGCATTGGCACGATTGCGGGTGCGCTGCTTGATCTCGGCGTTTCGTCGCGGCAACTGGAAAATGCGCAGCGCGGGTTCAGCATCATGCGGAACGGTCCGCTCGACATGCGCATGGATCCACGACGGCCCATGAGCGCGGCCGATGTCGTGAACACTTATAGTGAGGAGGATCTGACGCAGTTATTCCGTGACCTGGGCGAAGAGCCAGCGGCGCGGCGCATCGCCAGCTTGATCGTGAAAATGCGAAAGACATCGCCCTTCAATGAAACGCTGACCCTGGCTCGCGCGATTGAGAAAGTGGTGAGCCGGCACGGTCGCCGGCATCCCGCCACGCAGGTCTTCCAGGCGTTGCGCATGGAAGTGAACGACGAACTGGGAGCGCTCCAGGAAGGACTGCAGGTTTTGACGACCCGCTTGGAACCGGGCGCCCGCCTGGCGGTGATTTCATTCCACTCCCTGGAAGATCGGATTGTGAAAAACTTTTTCCGCGAGCACAGCCGCGAATGGCTCGATCGCCCGGAATGGCCGGAGCCGAAACGCAATCCGGATTACAACTTGAACCTGATTACCTCGAAACCGATCGAGCCGTCCGAAGAAGAGCAGCGCGCCAATCCGCGCGCGCGCAGCGCGAAACTGCGCGTGGCCGAAAAAAGAGGATGAGCCGATCGCGCCGAAAGAACTGGAATGCGGTGAACGCGCCTTCGCTGGCGCGCTGGATTGTGCTGACCGGATTTCTGGCGCTGACGGGCCTGGCCTACGTTTACCTGACGATTCAATTGCACCATCTGGGCAATCAGAAGAAGACGTTAGAGAAGGCGTTGGCGGATTCCCGCATGCAAAACGAAGTGGCCGGTGTGCAGATTGCGACCTTGACCTCGCACTCGGCCCTGCAGCGGCGTTGGAAAGAAGGATCGCTCAAGATGATCCCTATTTTGGACCGAAATCTCGTCCATCTGACCGCGCCGGCGCATGGGCCGAAAGAGGACGCGGTGCAACCCGTGGTAAACCAGCGCGCCGGCCCATGAAGTGGAATACTCGCCTCCGCTGCACGCTGATTTGCTTCGGATTCATTGTGCTCTTCAGCATCTTTTCCTTTCGTCTCGTTTACTTGCAGATGGTCATGCACGACGTCTACACGGACGTGGCGGCGGCCAAGCACTGCCAGAAGCAGCCCATCTACGCCGAGCGCGGCGCCATCCTCGACGCCAACAATGAAGTGCTGGCCCATAACGTGCCGATGCAAACGGTGGTGGCGGATGCGACGCGCCTGAACGACGTCGACGCGACCACCCTTCTGGTCAGCCGCGAGTTGAAGATTCCGGCGCCCGAACTAGCGCAGAAACTTCATAGCGATCGACGTTACATCGTGCTTCAGCGCGAGGTGCCAGAGGCGCTGGCCATGTCCCTGAAAGAAAAGTTGGCAGCGCAGAATCTGCGCGGCATCTATTTCGACCACGATTCCACTCGCGTTTATCCAAATGGATCAATGCTCTGTCACGTGATCGGCTTCACCGATTTTGAACACAATGGGATTCAGGGAGTGGAAGCGTCGATGGATCAATATCTCCACGGCCAGGACGGATATCGCTACATAGAACACGATCCGACAGGACGTGAAATCCCACTTTATCGAGGACAGGAACGCGCTTCCCGAAATGGATATCAGGTTCATCTGACGATCGATCTGAATCTGCAGAACATCGTGGAGAATGAAATCGATGCGGCCATGCGGGAATTCCGGCCCAAGAAAGCCACCATCATTTTGATGCGTCCACAGACGGGCGAAGTGCTGGCCATGGCGAACCGGCCGAATTTCGACCTGAATCAACGGTCGGAGGCGAAACCCGAAGAAATGAAGAATCGCGCCATCACCGACATGATGGAGCCGGGTTCAACCTTCAAGATTGTGGCGGTGGCGGCGGCTCTGAACGAGCACAAGGTGCAGCCCGATTCGACCATCTTCTGCGAAAACGGGATCTTCAATTTCGGCGGATCGAAACTGCACGACCACAAACCGTACGGCGAATTGAGTGTGCAAGACATCCTCGTGAAATCGAGCAACATCGGGGCGGCCAAGCTGGCCATCGGTCTGGGCGAGCAAAAATTTTACGAATACATCCGCCGTTTCGGATTTGGCGAACGCACCGGCATCGAGTTACCCGGCGAGATCAAAGGACTCATTCGGCCGCCCCAGACGTGGAGCAAAATTTCCATTACCCGCCTGCCGATGGGCCATGAGGTCGGCGTCACCCCGCTGCAAATGACGAGCGCGATGGCGACGATCGCGAATGGGGGCAAGCTGATGACGCCGCGCATTGTGAAATCGATCACGACGGAGGATGGCAAAATCGTCAGCACCCTGGCGCCGATGGAATTGCGCCAGGTGATGTCGCCGCAGACAGCCCGGCAGATTGGCAACGCCTTGCGCGGAGTGGTGAGCGACCGTGGCACGGCGGCGGCGGCGGCGGTCCCAGGTTTTACCATTGCGGGAAAAACCGGGACGGCCGAACGAGTCGGGCCCAACGGCGGTTACGAGCGCGACCGATTCGTGGTTTCGTTTATCGGTTACCTGCCGGCGGATCGGCCGGAGTTCGTCGGCCTGGTCGTGCTGGATGATGCGCAAACGACGCCAGAGCTAAATTATGGAGGATTGGTGGCTGGCCCGATTTTTTCCCGAATCGCCGAAAAAGCGGCACGTTACCTGGATCTCGAACAGCACGAAGAGGTTCGCAAGGCTTTGCCTGTGGAGCGGGTTGCCTTAACCAATGCCTCACGTCGTTGAGTGCCTGGCGTCCGCATGCTGAACTCTCATGCAGCTCAAAACTCTTGTCGCCGCGATTCCAGTCCGCCAGGTCATCGGGACTCTTGATCGCCCAGTGGAAAGCATCGCGTATGACTCGCGGCGAGTGCAAAGGAACGGTTTGTTCGTGGCGCTCCGCGGTGAAAAAACAGACGGGCACGATTTCATAGACCAGGCCATTGAGAAAGGGGCCACGGCGATCGTGGCGGAGCGCGAAGAAAAGTACGTTCGCGCGACTTCGGTGGTGGTGGAAAACACGCGCACGGCCATGGCCGATCTGGCGGCGAGCTTCTACGGATTTCCGGTGCGCAAACTGAAGCTCGCCGGGGTGACTGGCACGAACGGCAAAACGACCACGACGTTTTTGATCAAGCACATCTGCGAAAAAGCCGGACTACGCTGTGGTTTGATCGGGACGGTTCGTTACGAAATTGGCGAGCGCGTTTTACCGGCCACGCGCACGACACCGGAATCGCTCGACCTGCAGGAGTTATTCGCGCAGATCGTGAACGCCGGATGTAAAGCTGCCGCGATGGAAGTGTCCTCCCATGCGCTCGCCCAGGAACGGACGCGTGGCTTGGAATGGGACACCGCGGTTTTTACCAACCTGACGCAGGACCATCTCGATTTTCACGGCACGATGGAACATTACTTCGAGGCCAAGGCGAAACTGTTTACGCAGCTGACCGATCAGCCCAGGAAACGCCGGCCGGTCGCGGTCATCAACATCGATGACCGATATGGCGAACAGTTACTCACCCGGATCGACAAGAAACTTTCAGTCGTGACGTATGGAATGAGTGCGCGCGCAGAGTTCCGGGCGTCCAATTACCGGACGGAATTCGGAGGGACGTCGTATCAGCTCGACGCAAAGGGCAAAAGCTATCTGGTGCGAGTGCCCTTGATTGGACGATTCAACGTGGCGAATTCACTGGCTGCGCTGGCCGCCGCCCATGCTCTGGGGGTTGGCCTGCGCGAAGCCGTTCTGAGCCTGGGTCAATCGCCCCAGGTGCCGGGACGTCTTGAGGCCGTGCCGGCCAAACGTCAGTTTCAGGTTTTTGTGGATTATGCGCACACGCCCGATGCATTGCTCAATGTTCTAAAAACCTTGCGCGAACTGTCGCCCCGCCGGTTGATTGTGGTGTTTGGTTGCGGCGGGGATCGCGACAGGCAAAAGCGTCCGCTCATGGCCAGTGTGGTCGACCAAAACGCTGACCACGCCATCATCACCTCCGATAATCCCCGCAAAGAAGATCCGGACGCCATCATCGCCGAAGTGGAAAAGGGTTTTCGCTCGAACCATTACGAGAAGGTGGCGGATCGGGCCACGGCGATCGCCCGGGCTATTGAGCTGGCGCAGCCGCGGGACGTAGTCCTGATCGCGGGCAAAGGACACGAAAATTATCAGGAGTTCGCCGATCACACGGTGCCCTTCGACGATATTCTAATAGCGCGTCGGGCCCTGGAAAATCGGCCGGTCAATTTCGATGAATAAATCAACCATTTCACAGATCGCCGATTGGGCGGGCGCTTCCCTCTCTTCGGGCGATGGCAATGTCACGGTGGACCGCGTCAGCACCGACTCGCGCACGGTCAAACGCGGTGAGCTATTCGTGGCGCTCTCCGGAGAGAATTTTAACGGCCAGAAGTTCGTCGAGGCTGCGGCCAAAGCGGGTGCGGCCGGCGCGATGGTCGCGCCGGGATGGCAGGGCCGAGTCGCGAAAAACTTTGCTGTGCTCCGAGTCGCTGACCCGCTGCAAGGCTATCAAGAGCTGGCCGCGAATTACCGCAAATCGCTTCCGCTCAAGGTGCTGGGCATTACGGGGAGCAATGGCAAGACCAGCACGAAAGATTTCGCCGCGGCTGTCCTGGGGCGGCGGTTTCAAGTGACCAAGACGGAGGGGAATTTCAATAACCATGTCGGACTGCCGCGCACCATTCTCGAGGCGACGAGCGCGCATGAAGTTGCGGTGTGGGAGCTGGGGATGAATCATCCCGGCGAAATCGCCATGCTGGCGACGATCGCGATGCCCGATGCCGCGATCATCACGAATGTCGGAATCGCGCATATTGAGTTCATGGGTTCGCGTGAGGCAGTTGCACGCGAAAAAGGGGCACTGGCCGCCGCCGTCGGTCCGGAGGGTTGGGTCGTGCTGAATGCAGACGATCCTTTCAGTGCAAAGATTGCGGCGGGAACGCGGGCGCGGGTGATCCTGGCGGGCACGAGCGCGGGTGCGGTGTGCGCCGGCGAAATTAGCCAGAGCGCGCAGGGCTCCGAGTTCACCATCCTGGAAGGGGCGCATCGATGTCGCGCGCAGCTGCCCGTGCCCGGATTGCACATGGTGCAGAACGCTTTGCTCGCCGTCGCCGCGGGACGCGCCTTTGGCCTCTCCCTCGAGGAATGCGCGGAAGGATTGGCGTCTGCCCCCCTAACGAAAGCGCGCCTGCAAATCAGAGATATTCATGGCGTGCAATTCATGGACGACAGCTATAACGCCAACCCGGAATCGATGAAGGCGGCCTTGCGCACGCTGGTCGAGCTCGATAGCGAGGGCAAGCGAATCGCGGTCCTGGGCGAGATGGGCGAGCTCGGGTCGGAATCCGAGCGCGGTCACCGCGAAGTGGGCGAAGAAGCGGCCACTCTTGGGATTGATCATTTGATCACGATCGGAAAACTGGGCGCGTTGATGGCGGAAGCGGCGCGGAAATCCGGCCTCGGCCAGAGCACCGCAGTCCCGTCCACGACGGCCGCGGCTGAGTTGCTCATGCAAATTGCGGAGGCGGGCGATTTAGTTTTGGTCAAAGGCAGCCGATTGGCTCGGACCGAGCGGGTCATGGATCAATTCGCGGAGCACGCGGCGGCGGGAGGTGTTTCTCCATGATGTATTACCTGCATCGGTTGAGCGACCAGTTCATTGGGTTCAACGTCTTCTTTTACGTCACTTTCCGAGCGGTCGCCGCGGCCGTAACGGCGTTCGCCCTTTCGCTTCTGTGCGGCAAACCGGTCATCGTGAAACTGATCCGGCTCAAGATGGGGCAACCCATTCGCGGCGCGGAGGAAGTTCATCATCTCGCCGAATTGCACGGCGCCAAGCAAGGGACGCCGACCATGGGTGGCGTCATCATCATCGGCGCCGTCCTCACTTCCAGTTTGCTCTGGGCCCGTTGGGACAATCGTTTTGTCTGGCTCGTCCTCTTCACCATGGTCTACCTCGGCGTGCTTGGCTTCATGGACGACTACCTGAAGGTGACCAAGAAAAAAAGCGACGGAATTTCCGGGCGGATCAAACTGGTTTGTCAGATCGCGCTGGCTTGCGGAGTGACGGCGGTTTTCCTAACGAGTCCACTGCTCGAAGTGCAGGCACGCTCGCTCTACCTCCCGTTCTTCAAGGCTCCCGTCATTGCCAATATGAGCTGGATGACGCTGGTCTTTTTCGCGCTCGTCATCGTCGGTTCATCCAATGCAGTCAATTTAACGGACGGCCTCGATGGGCTGGCCACGGGCTGCACCATTACGGTGACCTTTGCCTATGCGCTCCTGTGCTACGCCGGCGGTAACTTCCGCATTGCCGAATACCTGCAGGTTCCCTTTTACCCTTTCACGGGAGAACTGACGGTTCTCTGCGGCGCCCTCGTCGGAGCCGGTCTCGGTTTTCTCTGGTTTAATTGTTATCCGGCTCGCGTGTTCATGGGCGACACCGGGTCGCTCGCCATCGGTGGCACCATCGGGGTGATTGCCATCTGCTGTAAGCAGGAGTTTCTGCTCGCCATCGTCGGCGGTGTCTTTGTCCTGGAAGCGGCTTCCGTCATTTTGCAGGTCCTCAGCTTTAAACTGACCGGGCGGCGCATTTTCGCGATGTCGCCGATCCACCATCACTTTGAGCTGGTCGGCTGGAAGGAAAACACCGTCATCGTCCGGTTCTGGATCCTCTCCGTTATCTGCGCGCTGCTCGGATTGGCCACACTCAAATTGAGGTAAAGAAGTGCGTTACAAAAGTAAAACGGTCGCGGTATTGGGAGCAGGCCTGAGTGGGACGGCCGCCGCGCTTTTGCTCAAGGAGGAAGGCGCCGATGTGACGGTGCTCGATAGTGCGGAGGAAAAAAATCTGCTCAAGTCGACGCTCGATAACCTGCGCGCCCAGGGCATCAAGGTGAGCTCGGGATCGGCCGCGGATAACGACAAGACGTCTTATGACCTGATCGTGTTGAGTCCGGGCATCGATCCGCTCTCGGCTCTGGCGCGCAACTTTTCCGAGCGCAAGATCGAAACGATTGGAGAACTGGAGCTGGGATGGCGTTCTTGCGCGTTGCCGGTCATCGCCATCACAGGCACGAACGGGAAAACCACGACGACTGAGTTGCTCGCCCAGATGCTGAACGCGTGTGGCCAGCGCACCGTAGCCTGCGGCAATATCGGGAAGCCGCTCTGCGAAGTAGTGCGGCGACAAAAGGATTTTGACGTCCTCACGGTGGAAGTGAGTTCTTTTCAGCTGGAAACGATTCAAACGTTTCGGCCGACCGTGGCTTTGTGGCTGAATTTCGCGCCCGATCACCTTGATCGCTACCGCTCGGTTTGGGAATATCGGGAAGCCAAGCTGCGGATTTTTGAGAATCAAACTGCGGATGATTTTGCCATCATCAACGCGGCCGAGACGCTGCGGAACGTGCGCGCGCGCAAAATCACTTTCAGCGCCTACGCCGATAGCGCCGACTTCCGCCTGACGGAAGGGGCGATCGTCTACGAGAACCAGGTCGTGCTTCGTCTGGCCGACACGAAATTGCGCGGCTCGCACAACATCGAAAACCTGATGGCCACCCTGGCGGCGGGCCGTGCGCGCGGTTTGTCCTTCGCGCAAATGGTGCCGCCCCTGTCTTCTTACGAGCCGCGTCCGCACCGTTGCGAATTCGTCCGGACCGTCGCCGGAGTCGACTACGTGAACGATTCCAAAGCGACCAACCTGGATGCGGTGGAGAAAGCGCTGGCCGCGCAGAGCAAGCCCGTCGTGCTCATCGCCGGGGGCAAAGACAAGGGATTTAATTTTGAGCCGTTACGCGCGCTCGTGCAAGAGAAGGTTAAATCCACCGTATTAATCGGTGAAATGGCAACGCGAATCGCGCGCGACTGGGACGGAGCGGTCCCGTGTGAGATGGCCGGTTCGTTAGCCGACGCGGTGGAGCGCGCGCATGCCGCGGCCAAGCCCGGCGATGTTGTCCTGTTTTCTCCCGGCACGTCTTCCTTTGACATGTTCAAGAGCTATGCCGATCGCGGCGATCAATTCCGCACGCTCGTTCACGCCCTCCCCAAATGAAAATCAAGCTGCCCAGAATATTTCCGGTCAAAATTAAAAAACTGCGAGCCACCGCTGTGCGCAGGCCCCTCCGCATAGCGGCGACGGCCGAATATGACGAGATGGCCGAGCCGAACATGAAACTCTCCCGCGCGCTCCTCATCGTGCTGGTTCTGCATGTCGTGGCCGTGTCCGGCATTATCGCGTTCAATGCCATTAAGACGCGCCAAAATTTGGTTTTGCCGGCGGTCCCACTGAAAACGACGTCGTTGCCGGGCAGCGCGGCCACGGACAAGCCGGACTCAACCGCGCATTCCCTGGCTAATGCGAAGGAAACGTCCGCGCACGCGGATGCGAAATCGACGCGAGCCTCGGCCAGGGCGACCGGCAAGGAAGAGCGAAAAAGCGAACATGCCAAGACCAATGGAACAGGCGATTCCGGAAAAGTTTACGTTGTTGCCAAGGGTGACAATCCGGTCGCCATCGCGAAGAAACTGAAAGTTCCGTACGACGATCTGCTTTCCATTAATCACATAGACGATCCGCACAAACTGCAGATCGGGCAAAAGCTCGTCATCCCGAGCAAACCACCGAAAGCGAAAAAGGTGGAAGAATGAGGTACGAGGATCCCCGGATTACAGACTGATGCATCGAAAGAGCGCGCACTTCCTGTTTATTGCCGTGCTGGGCGTTCTCGTCATCGGCATCGTCATGCTTTTTAGCACGAGTGCTTTTGCTCCCGGTGGCAAAGGAGATGTCTATCACTTCGTCAATCGGCAGGCCATTTGGCTCGGCCTTGGATTATTTGCCTGCATCCTGGCCGCGCTGGTCGATTACCATTTCTGGCAGAAGACATGGTGGATCTGGTTCGGCCTTGCCCTGATCGCGCTGGCCTTGTGCCTGGTGCCGCACATCGGTCTGCGCATTAACGGTTCGCGCCGCTGGCTCGGGCACGGTGGGTTGAGGATGCAGCCTTCGGAATTCGGAAAAATCGCGGCTGTTTTCTTTTTGGCCTACTGGTTTGCCCGCTATGAAAAGGTGAGTGGCAGCTGGCTTTATGGTTTCGTCCTGCCCATCGCCGTGGTTGCGCCGATGCTCGCTTTGATTCTCTTCGAAGTAGATCTCGGCACGACCGTCCTGATCGGTGCGACCACCTTTATTATTATGTTCGTAGCGGGGTCGAACCCGTTTCTGCTCGGCGGAATTTCTTTGGCCGGCCTCGGCGGCATTCTATTTATTGCCACCCAGATTTCACAGCGGATGGCGCGTCTGGCCGCCTTTCTTGATCCTGAGCGATTCAAGGACGATGCCGGTTTGCAGCAGATGCAGGCACTGATCGCGTGGGGCAGTGGCGGAATGGAAGGTCTGGGCCTCGGGAACGGCCGGCAGAAAATGCTCTACCTGCCTTATGCCCACACCGATTTTATTTTTCCGATGATCGGCGAAGAGCTGGGGCTGCGAATCAGTTTGCTCGTGGTGTTTTTATTCGTTGTCATCATCGTGTGCGGAATGATGATCGCGTTGCACGCGAAGGATCGTTTTGGATTGCTCCTGGGGTGCGGACTTATTTCGCTGCTCGGATTGCAGGCCGCCATCAACATCGGGGTTACGACCTCTCTTTTGCCGAACAAGGGTTTGGCGCTGCCGTTTATCAGTTATGGCGGTTCCAATCTGATCGCCTGTCTGTTCGGGATCGGGTTGCTCCTCAACATCTATCGCCAGGGAGTGCTCGAACCGGTTAACCAAAAGCGCACGGCCCTGCAAGTGCGAATGACGCCGCGCATCTGATGAACGCAGTCATTGCATGTGGCGGAACGGGCGGGCATCTTTTCCCCGGTTTGGCCGTGGCCGAAAGTCTGCGCGCGCGGGGACACGAAGTCCTGCTCTTCGTGTCGGAAAAGGAAGTCGACGCCCTTGCGCTTTCGGGAAGATCCTTCCGTTTCGAAAAGTTGCCTACGATTGGGCTGCCTTCGCTTTACTCGCCTGCCATTTTCGGTTTTCTCCGGCGGTTTAACGAGAGCCTTTCACTCTGTCGATCGATTTACCGGAAGTTTAAGCCGGAAGCGGTGCTGGGGATGGGAGGATTCACATCCACCGCCCCGATCCTGGCCGGACGCATGCGCGGCGTTTCGACTTTCATTCATGAATCGAACGCCATCCCGGGAAAAGCGAACAAGATGACGGCCCGCATGGTGCGCGCCGTCCTGCTCGGGTTCAAGGAGTGTGCTCCATTTTTTCCACGTTCACGCACCGAAGTAACAGGGACGCCCATTCGGACTGAGCTGCAACGGCTCGATCCGAACGAGGCCCGCGCCAAACTGGGCCTGCAGCCCGATTTATTGACCTTGCTCGTGATGGGTGGCAGCCAGGGAGCGAGTGGAATCAACCAGGCCATGATCAAATCCTTGCCCGCGTTGCAGGGTCTGCCGCTGCAAATCATTCACCTGGCCGGCGCCCGCGACGAGCGGCTGGTCGCGGATAATTACCGGCGCGAAAACATCCCGGCCTACGTGGCCCCATTCCATCATCGCATGGAGGAAGCGTACAGCGCCGCGGACTTCGCCGTCGCTCGATCCGGCGCGGCCAGTCTGGCCGAACTCAGTTTCTACGCCTTGCCCGCAATTTTGATTCCTTTCCCCTACGCCGCTGACGATCATCAATCGCGCAACGCGGAGATCTTCATGCGCGCGGAGGCCTCCCTTCTTTTGAAAGAGGCCGAGTTGACGGGTGACCTGCTCGCGCGAACGATCAAGGAGCTGGGTGGAGACAGGCGGCAACTCAAGCGAATGTCGATGAATTGCGCGCGCCTTGCGCCCCAAGATGCGGCCGGCCTCGTTGCCACCACCATGGAGAAATATACAAATGACGACCGCCGCGCCTGAGCTGGACCTGGCCCGCTTTCTCACGGCGGAACGCCATCGCGTTCATTTGATCGGCGTGGCCGGCAGTGGCATGAGCGGGATCGCGGCGCTTCTACTAGAACTCGGGCACGAAGTGACCGGGTCGGACAAAGTGGCCACGCAGGAAACCAGCCGTCTGCAAAGTCTCGGTTTGCAATTTCATCCACAGCATCGTGCGGAAGACGCCGACCGGGCTGAGCTGATTGTTTATTCTTCTGCGATCAAGCCAGAGAATCCGGTGCTGGCGCGAGCCCATCAGGCGGGAAAACCTTGCGTGCGCCGGGCCGAAGCGCTCGCCTCCATCATGCTCGGGAAGCGAGGCATCGTGGTGGCCGGAATGCATGGCAAGACGACCACGTCATCCATGATCGCTCATGTCCTGCGCGAAGGCGGGCTGCACCCTTCTTATTACGTGGGCGCCGAAATCCCTATCCTCGGGTCCAATGCGCACTGGGATCCGCGCGGGAGTTATTTCGTGGCGGAAGGCGACGAAAGCGACGGAACGCTCGAGTATTTTCACCCGGAGCATTCGGTTATTTTAAACATAGAGGAAGAGCATCTCGATTTCTACGCGGACCTCGCCGCGATTGAGAAGGTGTTTGGCAAGCTGATCGCGCAAACCAAGGGCACTGTTTTCTACAGCGCCGATGACGTCAATACGACGCGGTCCTGCCAATCGTGCGGTCGCGGCATCTCTTACGGTTTGGCGAGCCACGCCGATTATCGCGGGGCCGACATCGAACTCAAGAATTTCACGTCGACCTTTTGTGTTTACCATCGGGGCAAACAACTGGGGGAGGCCGTCCTGAACGTTCCGGGCCAGCACAATGTGCACAATGCCATCGGCGTGATTGCCGTGGCCACGGAAATGGGCGTCCCGTTCGAGAAAGTGGCTTCTTCCCTGCGCAAATTCGAGCATGCGCGTCGCCGCTTTGAGATTAAATACGCGAGCGACCGTTTTCTGCTGGTGGACGATTACGCGCACCATCCGACCGAGATTCGCGCCACCCTTAAGACCGCGCGCTCGGCTGGCCGCAAGCGAGTGTTGACCATGTTTCAACCCCATCGCTACACGCGCACCAAAGCGCTGCGCAAGGAATTCGGAGCAGCTTTCGACGATGCCGATCGGGTTGTCATCACGGACATTTATGCAGCCAGCGAAACACCCATCCCTGGAGTGAGCGGCCAAATGCTGGTGGACGAGTTGATTGCGCACGGACATCGCGGAGTGACGTATCACCCGCAGCGCGAATCGATTCACCGCCACGTCGGCAACGCGCTCGATGCCGGGGATCTCGTGCTCAGCCTGGGCGCCGGAAACATTCACGAAGAACTGGCGCTCCTCGCGGCCGACCTCGTCGTGGCCGAGAAACTAAAGGCGCTGGTTGGCGAAGACGGTGATGTCCGGCTGTATGAGCCGTTGGCCAAACACACAACCCTGCGCGTCGGTGGCCCCGCTCATTTCTGGGTTGAACCGAGGAATGAAGCCGCCTTCGCCGAAGTGATCCGTTTTTGCCGGCGCGAGAATCTGCCGCTCTTTGTCATGGGCCGCGGCTCCAATCTACTCGTCCGCGATGGTGGAATTCGCGGCGTGGTGGTTCATCCGTGCGGCGGAGAATTCGACAAGGTGGAAGTCAACGGCACTGAGATCACTGCGGGCGTGGGGGCGAAGCTTAAGGAAATCGCTTATGCCGGAAGAACAGCCGGTCTGGGCGGCCTGGAATGGATGGAAGGAATTCCAGGAGCGGTGGGCGGAGGGTTGCGCATGAATGCGGGCGCGATGGGTGCGCAGACTTTCGAGAACGTGGTGAGCGTTCGTTACCTGGACATGGACGGAAATCCGCACACCCGGACGCGCCAGGAGATGGATGTCCAGTATCGCCACGTTCCATCGCTTTCCACCAATTACGCTGTCTCGGCCGTTTTTCGCGGTGCGCCGGCGCCGCGCGAGGAAATCGAGCGCCGTCTGCAGGAATCGCAGGAGAAGCGCCGCAGCACTCAACCAATGGCCAAGAGTGCCGGATGCATTTTTAAAAATCCCGAGAGCATTCCGGCGGGAAAACTGGTCGATGAGTTGGGATTGAAAAATTCACGCGTGGGAAGCGCGCGGGTGTCCGAAGTGCACGGGAATTTTCTGATCAATGAAGGTGGGGCGACCGCAGCGGAGATGCTGGAGTTGATTGATCGGATTAAGGCAACTGCACTGGCCCAGCGTGGTATCGCCTTGGAAACGGAAGTGCAAATTGTGGGGGAATCTTAGCCACGGATGAACACGGATAAGACACAGATGAGAAGAGCGAAATGTTGCGGTGATCCGGAGAGTGTTGCGCGGTGCGCCGAGGAATTGTTGTGAGCCTTAATGTTTCAAATCTTAAAATCGCGGTATTGATGGGTGGACCCGGATCGGAACGGGATGTTTCGCTGGCTACGGGCAAGGGCGTGTCGAAAGCCCTGCGGTCCACGGGCGCTGACGTCACTGACGTAGACGTTCGAGATGAAAACTTCGAACTGCCCGAAAAGGTCGACCTCGCCTTTATCGCGTTGCACGGAACGTTCGGTGAAGACGGGCAGGTCCAGAAAATTTTGGAAGAACGCGGCGTGGCCTACACGGGCGAAGGGGTGAAGGAAAGCGAGCTCGCCTTTAACAAGATTCTTTCGAAGCAAAAGTTTCGTGAACAGGATATCACCACTCCGGAGTGGCAGGTGGTGCCGGTTGGCGTGCGTCCCCGCATGGCCGTGCCGTATGTGCTAAAGGCCCCCCGGCAGGGGTCCACGGTTGGCATCTATATAATAAAGAGCGATGCCGAGCTGGAGCCAGCCATGCGAGATGCGGCCCGGTATGACCGCGAATTGTTGGTGGAGAAGTTCGTGGCCGGTCGCGAACTAACCATCGGTGTGCTGGGCGACCTCGCTTTGCCCATTATCGAGATCATTCCGAAGGGCGGCGTTTACGATTTCACCAATAAATATCCTTTCCTGAATCCGCAAGCCGGGGGCAGTGCCGAGCATGTCTGTCCGGCCAGGATCGATGGCGGCATGACCCAGGAAATTCAGGACTTGGCGCTGCGGGCTCACCGGTCGCTCGGTTTACAGGTCTACTCGCGCGTCGATGTGCTTCTGCCGGAGGGCGGTGTGCCGACCGTGCTGGAAGTAAACACCATCCCCGGGATGACCGAGGCGAGCCTGCTCCCGGAAGCGGCCGCTGTCGCGGGCATCGGCTACGTCGATTTGTGCACAAGAATCATTGAACTATCGCGCGCGCGGAGGGAGCGCCACGAGCCGTGAAGATTGCGAGGAAAACAGCACGGCCGCGCAACCAGCGCGTCTCCAATGTTCGGCAGCGTCGCCAGCAGCATTTGTTGGACGTGAAAGTGCGGTCGCGCAGCGCTTCACAGCACCGCAACCGCCGCGTCCTCGTCGTCATTTCGAAAGGGGCGTTGATAATCGCGCTGTGCCTTGGCATTTATGCGGGGGGCCGTCTTATGGCCAGGCGTTTTTTCTTCGATAATCCGGACTACAGCCTGAGCACGATTGATATCCAGACGGACGGAACGCTGCAACGCGATCAGATCCTGCACACGGCCGATTTGCGTGAAGGCGAAAACGTTTTCCGAATCAATCTTTCAGATGTGCACGATCGCCTCCAGCAGTTGCCGCAAGTCGACGAAGTGCAGGTGGTGCGAAAACTTCCCGCCGAGATCGACATTAAACTAACCGAGCGCAAACCGATTGCCTGGATCACGAGCGAAAGAGATATCGCGGATCCTTTTTCTTCCGACGTCGCTTTTCTAGTGGACGCGCGGGGCGTTTTGATGAAAGAAAAGAAGTTGTTGCCCGAATATCTGGGATTGCCACTGATCTCCGGATGCACGAGCGAGTCGCTCGAGCCGGGAAAAACTGTCGAGTCGTACGAAGCAAAGGCTGCGCTCCAATTATTGCGCATGAGTACGCGTAGCTTTATGCAAACGCGCTTTCAAATTCGCGAGATCGATCTGTCCAAAGGGTATTGTCTGTCCGTCACGGACAAGAATCGGACGCGCGCAGCTTTCGCTTTCGACGACCTGGATGCTCAATTGCAACGGCTCGAGCAGTTGCTCGTCTACGCGGATGACTCGAAGCAGGAGATCGCCACCGTTAATTTGCTAGTCAAGCGCAACATCCCGGTCACTTTCGGAAAGCGCAGCGCCGACGTGATCAATGACACGATTAATCCGGACGAACAGCCGCGCGTCATGAAGGGTCTGCCCGTGGGACCGCCGCCCAAGTTCGGAATTTTTTCGGCAACCGCGCCGCACGCAACTTCATCTCCCACGGAGAAAAAGGCGGCGTCGGTCCCAAAAACTCATGCGAAGGCGAAACCGGGGGAAATCCGCCGGGCCGTCCCGGTCAATCAAGGAAAGAAGAATTAGAACATGGCTAGTAATGATTTAATGGTCGGCCTCGAAATCGGCACCTCGAAGATTTGCGTGGTGGTTGGTGAAAGCCGCCCCGATGGCACGATCAAAATCCTCGGGGTAGGGCAGGCCCCTTCGCGCGGCGTGCGCAAAGGCGAGATCGTCGATTTCGAAACGGCCATGAAGTGCGTGCACGAAGCGGTCGTCGATGCCGAACAGAAGAGCGATGTGATGATACGGAGCGTCTACGTCGCGATCGCAGGCTCGCACATTCAAAGTTTCAACAACCGCGGCTGCGTCATGTTGCCGGAAGATCGGGATGAGATCGATGAGCAGGATATTGAAGATGTGAAAATCAATGCGCGCGAGGTCAGCATTCCCGCGCAAAACGCCTTTCTGCATTCGATCATCCAGCATTATCACGTCGACGGGCAGGATGGGGTGCTCAATCCGGTCCAGATGCTCGGGCAAAAGCTGGAGGCTGATTTTCACATCATCCACGGGGTGCGCACGCGCATCCAGAACACGATTCGTTGTGTGAAGGAGCTTCCGCTCGACGTCGAAGATGTGGTTTTCAGCGCGCTGGCCTCGGCCCAGGTTGTTTTGACGCCGCACCAGAAGAGCCTCGGAGCGCTCGTCATCGATATCGGTGGAGGAACGACCGATTACATACTCTATGTGGATGGCGCGGTGAAGCAGAGCGGCGTTCTGGCGGTGGGCGGCGACCACATCACGAACGATATCTCGATGGGTTTGCGTATTCCGATGACGCGCGCGGAAAAGCTCAAGATCGAAGAAGGCAGTGTCACCCTGGGCAATTGTCTGCCCGGCGAAACGATCTTGTTGAAGGACGATTCGGGGTTTGCGGGCAAGGAGATTGAACGCGAAACGCTGAACACAATCATCCATTTGCGGCTGCGGGAGTGTTTTGAGCTGCTCAAACGCCAACTGCAGGAGGAGTCCTTCATCAATTACACCGGGGCCGGCATGTTCATCACGGGCGGCTGCAGTCAGCTCAGCGGGATCGATCATTTGGCCGAGGAGATTTTCGAAATGCCCGCGCACGTCGCCCACGCCCAGACCATGTCCGGATTAACTTCCGCGTTTGAGAATCCACAATTTTCCACCGCCATCGGTCTAATCAAGTATGCCCAGGCCGTGCAGTCGGATCGGCCGCGGCGCGGTTTTAGCCGAATCCTCGGAAAATTTTTCAGCGGAATGCGATGACCCAGCCATAACCATGATTCAACTAAGTCACAACTACAGTCTTCCGGAACGCGCCGAAGAGAACATCCCGATCAAAGTGATTGGCGTCGGCGGGGCCGGCTCCAACGCGCTGGATCGCATCGTCCTCGATGGAATGGAGAAAGCGGACTTGATTGCGATTAACACGGATGTTCAATCGCTGGCCGGGTCAGTCGCGGCGCACAAGGTTCAGCTCGGCCGCTCCATCACTCGAGGGCTGGGCACGGGCGGTGATCCCGAATTGGGTTATCAGGCCGCGCTCGAGTCGGCCGACGAAATTCGCCAGGCCCTGGTCGATGCGCGAATGATTTTTATTTGTGCGGGTCTTGGAGGTGGCAGCGGTTCAGGCGCAGCCCCGGTGGTGGCACAGCTGGCGCGTGAAGCGGGCTCGCTCGTTATCGTTTTTGCCACTCTGCCATTCTCGTTCGAAGGCAAACGCCGCGCGGCCCAGGCGGAGGAGGCGCTCGGCCGGCTGAGCGAAATCGCCAATGCCGTCATCTGCTTCGACAACGACCGGATGGGCGACATGGTTGCGCCCAAGGCTGGAATTCACCAGGCCTTCGCCGTGGCCGACGTCATGATCAGTCAGAGCGTGCGTTCCATCGTGAACCTGATTCAACGTCCCGGACTCATCCGGATTGGCTTCGACGATCTGCTTTCTGCCTTGCGCAGTCAGAATGGCCGTTGCCTGTTTGGCTTCGGCGAAAGCGAGTCGGATAACCGCGCGCACGACGCCCTCACGCAAGCTTTGAAAAACCCCCTCATGGATAAGGGCCGCATGCTGGCCGACGCATCCAACGTGCTCGTGCAGGTCGCGGGCGGGCCGGGTATGACCTTGTCCGAAGTCGAAATCCTCATGCAGGAACTGGGACGTCACGTGCGCGATAACACACAGATTCTGTTCGGGACGGCGGTGGACGGTCGAATGGGGAACCGACTCAGTGTCACCATTCTGAGTTCGATAGGAATAGAGGGCGAGGTAGCCGTGCCTGAAACCGGTTTCGCTCCTCTTCCCGCCGTCGCGCCGAACCCCCTTCCGATGGCAAAGACTGTTCCGACTCCGCCAATTTGGGAACAGCCCGAGGTTCCATCCGAGTCGGAGGCGGGACCTCCCGTTGAAATAGACGGAAGTGCAGAAGAAGAAATCACAGCGGGTGCGCCGGAAGATTTGATTCCGCTCGAAGCTCCCATTTCGATCGAAGCCCCGCTCGCGCCTCGACCGGAAATCAAACAACCAGCACTAGGTCCCCGCTTGATTGTGCCTAAGAAAAAACCGGTCATCGTCAAAGAGCCGATTGTAGCTACTGAGAAGTTTGTGCAGGCCAAGCAGGAGGTCATGCAATTCGAGCCGGTCACGCGCGGCCGTTTTGAAAAGAGCGAACCGACGATTGTGGAGGGTCAGGATCTGGACGTGCCGACGTATCTGCGCAAGAACGTGCGGGTGAAGTAGGTGGAGCCACCTCCGGCCAGGTACGGACATTTCTCAGAAACGTCCGCCGGGGACCTCACGTATTCCTGTTTGGAATTTTTGCGTCGGGCTGGCGCGGTCGAACCGCCTGCGGCGGATTGGTTTAGCAACGCCCTCGGAGAGGCCGTTCCACCCGCTTTGGGTGGATCGTGATCTCCGAGCGCGATGTTAAAAGGATAGCAGCGAAGGCTGCTCAACTCTCGAGCCGGACGTTGCGGAGAAACGTCCCTCCTACTTCTTCATCAATTCCAACACCGCCGTTATCATCGCGGTAACGGCTAGGCGAATGGTCGGCTCCGCCACGGGCGCGAATTTGCTCGAGTGCAAACTGGGCAGGGGATTCCCGCTCTTTTTGCTCTCTGCGATTTTCGCCGGATCGACCGCGCCGACATGAAAGTCGACCGCCGGTATGGAATGGTCGGGCAGGCTGTATTCGGAGAAGTCCTCCCCGCCCATGGTCGGATCGGTCGCTTCCACGTTTTGCTCGCCGAGCGATTTTTTCCACACCGCGACGATCCGTTTCGTTAGGTCGGGATTGTTATAGGTGGCGGGACAAAATTCGTTCTTCAAGACTTCCACGATGGGCACGCGATCCGCCGGAACGCCCGCGGCCATGGCACATCCTTTCGTGATCCTGTCAATCGCTGCGAGCACGCGGTCGCGCACATCGGCTTTATAAGTCCGGACGGTCAGCTGCATCTTCACTTCATCGGAGATGATGTTGTGTTTGGTGCCGCCGTGAATAGACCCGACCGTGACGACGACCGGATCGATCGGGTTATTCTCACGGCTGGTGATGGTCTGGAGGGCGTTGATGATTTCGGCGGAAAGGACGATCGGATCCTTCGTCTTGTGGGGATAGGCGCCATGCCCACCGACACCACGCACAGTGATGTTCACCGAATCGACGTTGGCATAAGTGTAGCCCTCGGTGACGCCGATGTGACCGGTCTGCATCTGGGCGTTATCGTGGAAGCCGAGAGCAAAGTCAGGTTTGCCAAAGCGGTTGTAGAGGCCGGCGTCGAGCAAGGCGCGGGCGCCACCGCCCGTCTCCTCCGACGGCTGTCCGATAAAGATAATGGTGCCATGCCATTGTTCCTTTTGCCGCTGCATGGCTCGCGCCACTCCAATGAATGAGGACATGTGAATGTCGTGTCCGCACGCGTGCATGACGTGCACTTCCCGACCTTCATCGTTTTGGGTCGTGACCTTGCTGGCGTAAGGAACGTCGGTTTCTTCCTGGACGGGCAGAGCGTCCAGATCGGTCCGCACGAGCACCGTCGGTCCGGCGCCGTTTTTCATGATGCCAATGACGCCGTAGCTCTTCAGGTTCGGGTTTGTGTATTTTCCGAAATGTTCAGTCACTTCGCATCCCACGGCCCGAAGTTCCTTGGCCACCAGCGCGGAAGAACGTTCTTCGTGCGCGGAGAGCTCGGGGTGACTGTGCAGATCTTTATAGATGGCGAGGAGCGATGGCATCTCGCTTTCCGTAAGTTGATCGACCGACGTCTCGGCCAGGATGGGTGACGCGACCAGCGCAGCCAGGATGGGCAACAAAAGTTTCATGCCGCACTTATAGCTGCCATCGGGCGTGTCGCCAAGGCGGGAGGACCAAGAGTCTGTGCTGACGGTCGACATGAGATGGCAGGCGGAGCCCCCCTCTACAACGTTATAACAAGCGTGAGGTAAGGCCGACGTTGTAGGGCAAGCGCACCGCTTGCCGGGGATGCTACCGTTCCCGCCATTTGTCATTCGGAAAAAGATCGAGGAACCTCCATCGTGGAATTCGAGAAGAACACTCTTCTTTTTGGGGCGGACCCTACTCCCCGGATTGTGGCCATAGATTTGGGCGACACGGGAACTGTTCGCGTTTATCGACGGGAGAAAGATGGTTCTACGGTCAGCGACGTCGAGCCCTTCCATCCTTTTGTCTGGTGTGATGGAGATGTGACTGATCTCGGCATCGACGCCGAAAAGCTGGAAGGCGACTTGAAGTTTGGCTGGCGCGTTACGGTGGACAGTTGGAAGGAACTGATCGCGCTGCGCAACGGATTAAAGAGTGCAGGCCGGGATTTTTTTGCCCTGAGCGATCCGGTTCAGCATTATCTGACGGCGACGGGGCGGACGTTGTTCAAAGATCTGCCCTTCGAAGAGCTCAAGCGCATGCAACTCGAGGTCCTCGCCTTCAGCGGCAGCGAACAGGCGGCGGCCGGAGAAACCGATCATCTCATAAGCATCGCCGTCTGCGACAATAGCGGTTGGGAAGAATTGATCGTGGTGGATTCGACGAACGTGGAGGAATCGGAGCGGCTCGCTCTGAAGCGTCTGACCAGTTTAATCAAGGAGCGGGATCCCGATGTGATTGAAGGGCACAATATGTTTCGCTTCGATTTGCCCTTTTTGGTGGCGCGGGCCAAGAAGGCCAGGACCAAACTCGACTGGGGACGCAGCGGAGGATTTCTGCGGTCGCGTCCGTCACGGCTTCAGATCGCGGAGAAGACAATCGATTATCCGAAATTTGCGATCGACGGCCGGCATTTCGTCGACACGTTTCTTCTCGCGCAGTTTTACGATGTTGGGATGCGAACTCTGACCGGGTTCGATCGGATCGATGTGGCCCGGCATTTTGGGCTTTGCCAGAGCGAGGAAGTGTCGGGATTGAGTGGACGTGAGTTGCAGCGCGCCTATGCGAAGGGTGAGAAGAGATTTGAGGAACGTGCGCTCTGCGCCGTGCGCGAAACGCGCGCCATGGCTGACCTGCTCAGTCCGAGTTACTTCATTCAGGGCCAGATTTTTCCTTACAACTATCAGGACGTAGTGGTCCGCGGTAACGCCACCCGGATCAACGCCCTCTTCCTGCGCGAATACTTTCGCCAGCGTCATTCCATTCCGGAAATGCCGATGGCGCGCGGATTCGAGGGCGGCTACACCGCCATCTTCTTCACCGGGGTGGCGCGGAACGTCTGGCATTGCGACGTCGCCTCTCTTTATCCCTCCATCATGCTGCAGTTCGACTGCTTTCCCGTGAGCGACCGGCTGCAGATTTTCCGTCATCTGTTGACCGATCTCCGGACGTTCCGGCTGGAAGCCAAGGCGAGCATGCGCGGCGCAGTCGGTGATCCGGCGCGGCAGCAGTATTTCCACGCACTCCAGAACACCTTCAAGATTTTGATCAACAGCTTTTACGGTTATCTCGGTTTTGCTCAGGGACATTTCGCCGATTTCGAGGCGGCCGCGCGCGTGACCCAGATCGGGCGCGATCTTTTGCAAAAGATGATCGACTGGCTGAACGGCCGCGGTGCCAAAGTGATCGAGGTCGACACGGATGGCATCTACTTCGTGCCTCCACCCAAAGCGCAAGCGGACGAACTGCGGGAAGGCCTGGCCAGGGAACTGCCACCCGGAATCGAGGTGGAGTTTGATGAGCAATTCGAGGCGATGTTTAGCTACAAGGCGAAGAATTATGCTTTGCTCACGCGCGATGGTGACGTCGTGATCAAGGGCGGTGCGTTAAAGTCGCGCGGCCTGGAAAAGTTCCAGCGCGTTTTTCTCGAGGAAATGATCAGGCTGATCATGGAGGAGAAACCGGAGCGGATCGGGCCGTTGCGCGATGAGTTCGAGAGCAGGATTCGTAATCGCGAGTGGAACATTGAGATGCTCATGAAGACCGACACGTTGCAGGATTCGCTCGATAAATACCGGCAGAAGATTGCCGGCTCGGCCCGGAATCGCGCGGCCG
Organism: Chthoniobacterales bacterium; assembly: GCA_038230335.1. Lineage (GTDB taxonomy): Bacteria > Verrucomicrobiota > Verrucomicrobiia > Chthoniobacterales > UBA10450 > JBBRDU01. The sequence goes on from JBBRNL010000001.1 coordinate 506,746, forward strand.
CGTATGAGTTGGCTTTGGCGAGCGGGCGCAGTTATCGACCAGGGGAACAGGTGAGTTATTACATCACTGGCACCACCAAAAAAGTGGCGGCCTACGAGAATGCGCGGCTCGCTTCGGAATTCGATGCGACGAAACGGGATGAGAACATTGAGTACTACGTGGCCAAGCTGGATGAGTTGATGAAGAAATTTGACGGAGTGCTCGCCGTTTCGGCTCCGGCCTCGAAGCAGGGCAACCTGGAACTGTAACTCCGTATCGGGCGATTCTCGTCCGGGTTGCCGCCGGGCCCGATATTTGCAATAACAAGAATATGTCTTCACGAATATTCTCTGTCTCTCTTGTCACGGCTATCGCTCTTCTGGGCAGCGCTCACCCTTCCTGCGCGGTTGAGAACGAGTTCGGTGACATCAAGACGGAGATCGGAAAGCGCCATGAAGAAGCCGTCCAGCGGTTGCAGGATTGGATTCATTTACCGTCGATTGCGGCGGAGAACCGCGGCTATCCGGACGGGGCAGACTTGATGATCAAGCTGGCCAAGGACGCCGGGTTCCAGCAGGCGACGCGCGTGGACACGGATGGGAAGCCGGGTGTGTTTGCCATGCTTGATGCGGGCGCGGCCAAGACGGTCGGCCTTTATTTTATGTACGACGTGAAGCAGTTCGATCCGGCGGAATGGACGTCGCCGCCGCTGGAGGCGGCACTGGTGGATAAGCCCGGACTCGGCAAGGCCATGGTCGGGCGCGGCGCGGTCAACCAAAAGGGGCCGGAAGCGGCTTTCCTGGCGGCCCTCCATGCCATTCGCGGCGCGGGTAAGAAAATGCCGGTCAACCTGGTGATGGTGGCGGAAGGCGAGGAGGAGATCGGATCGCCGCACATCGCTCAGATCGCGCGGAGACCAGAAGTGCAGGCGGCACTTTCGAAGTGTGTCGGAGTGTTTATGCCGTCGACCATGCAGGATTTAGATGGCGTCGTAACGATCAACCTCGGTTCCAAGGGCGTGGTCGAACTCGAACTGGTTTCGAGCGGTGAGAAGTGGGGACGCGGTCCGGCCAAGGACATTCACTCATCGCTCAAGGCGATGGTGGACAGCCCGGCCTGGCATTTGGTCAAGGCGCTGAACACCCTCGTATCGGAAGACGGCAATGAGATCACGATCGACAATTATCCCAAACCGCTCCCGATTAGTGCCGAACAGAAAGCGATGATCGCGGAGGCATCGAAACATCGCAGCGAAGCACAGGCTAAGAAACAGTTCAGTGTCCCGAATTGGATTAACAACTTGCCATGGGAGCAGGCGAATGAACGGCTCGAGTCGCAGCCGACGGTGAACATTGAAGGCCTGGTCGGCGGATACACCGGTCCGGGCGGCAAAACGGTGCTGCCCCACAAGGCGGTGGCTAAAATGGATCTGCGCCTTGTCCCGGATATGAAGGCGGTGGATGCGGTGGCGGCGTTAAAAGCGCACCTGGCCAAACGCGGCTTTGGCGATATCGAGGTGAACATGACTGGTGGTTATGATCCGACCGCCACGGCGGCGAACGCGCCCCTTATTCAGGCGCAGATCGCAGTTTTGAAACGCGCCGGGATTGATCCCTTGATGTGGCCACGCAACGCCGGGTCTTATCCCGGATATGTCTTTACGGGTGAACCGTTGAACCTTGCGGCCGGACATTTCGGTCTCGGCCATGGCAGTGGCGCGCACGCGCCGGATGAATATTACGTGATCGACTCGACCAATCCGAAGATTCAGGGCTATGACGGCGCGGTGCTATCGTTTGTGGAATATCTCTACGAGCTGGGGAAGTGAAGGTTCGGCAGGCTGGGGGCAGTTGTAGAGGCGGTTGTGCCAACCGCCTGATTTATAAATAGGCGCTTGGCAGAAGCTCCTCGCTCTCGGAGGATTCGTTAGGGCGTCGCGGTTTCTCGCGCTTGGGCGAGCGCTCGTTCTTGACCTCCTTGCGCTCGCTGTTGATTGCATTTGCCGTGACCCCGGCGCGGTCGCGTTACGGCGTTGACGCTTCCGTCTCTGCTGAATCGAGAGCGACGTCGTTACCCGCACCCGCTCGCGCTCCATCCGTTAGCTCGCGCTGCTTCCGGCCGAGCGAGTGTCCCACGAAGACCCATACGCCCGCGATCGGAACGGTCAAAACCGCGATCGCCGTGAGGCTCGCACCGACGGCTTGGATCCCCATGAACGCCCAGGCCCCGAGACAATCGCCGAGGCGATAGACGAACGTGTCGACGAAGCTCTTCGACTTGTACTTCACCTCGCGCTCGACGACGGTGTAGAGAGCCTCGCGCGCCGGTTGTGCGGTGGCGAAGTTACTAATGCGCAGCAGGATCTGCACGCCCGCGAGGACGGCCAGCTCCGGTGCGAGATGGCCCACCGTGAACCCGCGCGTTCCAAGCCACGTCCCGTAGATCATCGCCAGCGACAGCGCGATCCATCCGAGCACAGCGATGACCGGCTGCGAAATCAGCGCGAACGTGATGCCGAACCAACGGATCAGGCGAGCCGTGAGCAGAAGTTGGATGAGCACAGTGCCGAGCTGCACCCAGAACTCGATGTCGGCGAAGTACTGAGTGCGCACGTCGCGATCGTGGATGGTGAGATCGACGAGCTTGCCCTGTTGGTAATACAAGAATGTTCCGATTAGCCCGTAGAAAAACGTGTAGCTCGCGATCCAGCGCAGATAACTCTGGTTGACGATGAGCTTCAAACCGCGCCAGATGTCCGACGTCGAGACGGCCGCCGGCGGTATGGTGCTTTGTCCAGCCGATGCCGCATCGATGTGATGGATGACAACGAGACGGCGGACACTGAAAACCGCAACCTCGAGCAGGACGATCGACAGGAAGAGAAGATTCACACTGCCGATCGGCTTCGCGAGCAAGCTCGCGATCTTCGAACCAGCCAGCGCGCCGAGCGTGCCGCCGACGCCGATGAAACCGAAGAGTCGCTTGGCCTGGTCGAGGCGCCATATATCGGCCATGAACCCGCGGAAAACCGACACCACGAACAGGTTGAACACGCTGAACCAAACGAAGAACGTGTAGGCCGCCGCGAGGTTAAAGCTCTCCGGCAGGAATTTCAGTGCCAGCCAGAACGCGAGCAGGCACGCTATCGAAACGCGGTAGACGATCGGTATGAACCGCTTGCGTGGCAGTTTTGTCACAAGCAGTGCGAAGAGCGGGCTGACAACCACCATCGCGACGAGCGTCCCCGTGAAGAGCCACGGGTATTTATCGGGGCCGCCGTTCAAACCCATCGAGTCGCGCAGCGGCCGCAGCACGAACGTGCTCGCGAGGAGGCTGAAGAAATAGAGCCACGACCACGCGATCGAAGTCAGCTCGGCCGGTTCGATGGCCACGACGCGTTGCAGTGCGCGCATGAACGCACCCGGCTTCGTCATTGTCCCTTCTGGTGCCAAGCAGTGAGAACTTCTTTTTCGCGTTCGGCGGTGATGCCAGCCTTCATTTTCGCCTGACGCTCAGGCGTCTGCTTTTTGAACCAGTCCCGTGTGTCGCGAGCTGTATCGGCGAGGGATCGAAATGTTAGTCCTTTTGTCACCGCCTTCTTATTGCTCGTCCGCGCCATGCCGCTTTCGTCGCCCGTCCACACCGGCATGTCGGACCATGCTTCGACTTTCTGTTGCTTGAGAAACTCCGCGTCTGCCCAGGTAAAGTTTGCCTTCGAGTCGAGCACCCCCTTAATGCCATCGAGCATTGGCCCCATGCTCAACGGCTTGTCCGGCCCGACCGCATTATAGATTCCAACTTCGCCCCTCTCGACCATGCGGATGGTCCATTCAGCCAGGTCGCGTCCGTCGATGATTTGAACCGGATCCGTCTGATTACCCGGCGCAAGAATCTCTCCGCCACGGTCAATCCGGACGGGCCAATAGGTAAAGCGATCGGTTTCGTCGCGGGGGCCGACGATGAGGCCGGGCCGAATGATGAGCGCCTTGCCAGGAAACGCTTTCTCCGCTTCCTGTTCAGAGAGGGCCTTGAGCGGTCCGTACGTCTTGTAACCGGAAGCGCGCATCGCTTCGATCGTCTCCTTGTATGGATCGGGCCCCTCATACTTGGCGAGCGGACCGGTTTCGTCGTAGCCCTTATTCGTGTCGGCGTAGACCGACACGGTAGAAATGAATACATAACGATCGACGTTGCCTTTTAACGCCGCGGCCGCGTCGCGCACCCACACAGGCAGGCTGGTCGGGTTATCTATGACCACATCCCATTTTCGGTTTTTTAGCGCGTCGAGTTTGCCGTTGCGATCACCGAGCAGCTGTTCGACGCCGTTAGGCAGTTCGCCTGGATGAGTCTTTCCACGATTAAACACGGTTACCTTGTGTCCACGACTCATGGCGTAACGCACCTGAAACGGACCGGTGAAGCCCGTTCCGCCGAGGATTAGAATCCGCAAAGGCGTGGCGGCCTTTTCGTCGCTGGCTCCGAAGAGCTGGCGCGGGCGCACTCCGAACGTAAAGGCGGCGCCGGCCGCGGCCGAAAGTTTGATGAAGGTTCTTCGATCGGGTCTCATGTTGGTAGAAAGATTAACGAGTGGGTGAGAGAAAGCGATCCTCGCCTTAGCAGCGGATGTGCCAGTGGAATTTTCCCTCGTGAGCGCAGGAAATACAGCCCGTTTTGATGTCGCAAATGGGACAATGCTTTCCCGCTTTCGGGAAGTGATCGGGCGCCGCTTGCGCCGTAAAACCGGTCGGGCGAGACTCGCTGGAGGCGTGGATTTTTGATTGATATTGTCAGCTCGACAGAGTCTCGCCTTACCGACAAATGGAATGAAAGAAATAACACGACGCGCTGCTGGTCGATTGATTGGCGCGGGCACCGTCGGTTTCATGTGGCCGATCACTACATCGCGCGCGTCCCCTCCGGTCTCGTCCTTCCCGATGCTGATGCGTGCTATTCCATCATCGGGAGAAAAGCTTCCCGTGATTGGACTGGGAACGTGGCAGACGTTCGACGTGGGATCGTCCCAGGCGGAAAGGCAGCCGCTTGAACAGGTCTTGTCACTTTTTTGGAGGCTCGGGGGGCGCGTGATCGATTCGTCGCCCATGTATGCGCGATCCGAGGAAGTGATCGGCGACCTGGCGAAGAAATTGCAACTTACGCAGTTGTTTCTGGCCACCAAGTCTGGACGCGTGGCAAAGAAGCGGGGATCGAATCAGTCGAACGTTCTTTCGCGCGGTTGCAAACCAGGCACCTCGACCTAATGCAAGTGCATAACCTCGTCGATCTGGCCACGCAGTTGGCTACCATCCGCGCGTGCAAAGCGAAGGGCGAAGTCCGCTACGTCGGCGTGACGCATTATGAATCACGTTCTTTCTCAGAGGTGGAGAAAGTTTTGCGCAGCGAGAAGCTCGATTTCCTCCAAATCAATTACTCCATCATGGATCGTGATGCCGAACAGCGCTTGCTGCCGCTCGCGCAGGAGCGCGGTGTCGCAGTCCTGATTAACCGTCCCTTTGGAGGCGGAGAGGCTTTCCGCCGGCTGCGTTCCAAAGCACTCCCCGAGTGGGCATCTGAGTTTGATTGCAAGTCCTGGGCACAATTTCTTCTAAAATGGATTGTTTCCCATCCTGGTGTTACCAGCGTCATCCCGGCGACAAACGACCCGCGCCATCTCGAAGATAACATGCAGGCCGGCCTCGGACTGATGCCAGATGCGACGATGCGCCAGCGCATGGCTCAGTTCGTTTCGAAGTTGTAACCCTGGTCTGGATTGAGGAACTCCGGTGCCACCCGGATCGCCGCAGTCCTATTTGTATGTGATCATCATGCTGGTCAGTTCCCTGACGAGCACGCTGAGTGGTCCAGCGGCCGCGATGGCGATGCAGACAAAAACGAATGCTTCTGCCATGTATTCGCGTCCGGCGCCGACCTCGATGAAATGACGGCCGATGTTTCGGAATGTTCGAGCCTCGGCGACGGCCTTGTCCGTCAATCGGGGCGAACGAACGACGGTCTCAAGAGTGGTGGTCTGGAAGGCGTAGTCGGTCGTCGGGAAGTGGGAATGTTCGGAACCGGGGCGTTGATCGCCTTGCGGATCGTGATGGGGGGTGTTCTGAGGTATTGGTTTCATAAAAAGTATTATTGAGTGATTTATTGGCGAAAAACTTCCGGAACGCAGGCGGACCGGTGATCGACCACTGGGGTGCCGCGGGTGCGGGCTCCAACTTGGCGAGATCGACCCGCGCCTTTACGCGGCCAGCCGGGATGCGGCGGCACGGTCGAGTGCGGTGATCATTTTCATCGGATACATATTTACAGCCGTTTTCGTACCTGTCTACGTTCGCATGTAGCTGTCAGTTGTAACATGCTGATAATGAGCTGGTAGGATCTAAATATTTTATTCGAGTGCAAGTTTTAGGGTTCCGACGATGAGAATCTCGTCGGACGAGGTCAGCCAGCGGAGTTTTTTTGTGGAAAAAGTATTTGCAGAGGCAGCAGATATGCTCGATATGCGGCGCTTCCAATGCCCAAACTCAGCCGCCTCCCCCAACGTGTTGTTATCATAGCCTGCCTGGCACTTCTTGCTGCCACGGCGGCCCGTGCCGAAACCCCAGTTCCGGCCAAGTCGAAATTTGTCTTCAAAGATGCCACGGGTAAAACGCAGTCCGTTCCCGTCGTTTCGAATTACTATCCGAAGAAGATCGAGCATCCGGTAGCCAAAGTGGATCGCGCGCTTGACCCGAAACTAATGCGCGCGGCCACCATCGCGCAGGAGCGTGCCCATGCTCATTCGCGCGCGCGTTGCTGGCAGTATGTGAAAGAAGCGCTGCTCGCTTCCGGAGCGGTGAATTCGTATCCGAAGACGGCTTACGCGAAGGAAGCGGGACAAGAGTTGGTCAATTCCTACGGATTTAAGAAGCTGGCGGTGCGCGACCCCTTTAAGGCGCCCGTGGGCTCAGTCATTGTCTATGGCGCGAGCAAGGCGGCGGGACATGTCGAGATCAGGACGAAGGACGGATTTGTGAGCGACTTTCGTTCGAAGGTGCCGTCAGTGCGTCCCTTGCTCGGAGTTTACGCGAAGGGTTAAGCCATTTCCACGCCCTGCGGGGCGGACAATCGGGGCCGTCTCCGCGCATGATGTAAGGGTTCCTTGCGGCGGCGCTGCAATATTCAGGGACGGGGAAGCTGGCAACTTCCCCTACAGGACGTCGGCGCGATTCCCAACTATTTCAGTAACTTCGCGCTGAGCGTTATCTCTGTTCCGGCGAGAGCGAGGGAAACCGGACATGTTGTCTTGGTCAGTTCGGCCTGCTCCTGAAATTTGGTGTCATCGATACCCGGAACTTCGGCTTCGGTATTCAACTCGATCCGAGTGATCTTGAATCCGCTATCGCCCCGGTCGAGATGAACGCTGGCGGTAGTGCTGATGCGCTTGGGCGGGTGCCCCGCCTTTTCAAGATTGGCCGAAAGCGCCATGGAGTAACACGCAGCTTCGGCGGCACCTATTAATTCCTCCGGATTCGTGCCCGTTCCACTTTCGAATCTTGAGCCAAATGAATATTGACCTTCGAATGCGCCACTGCCGAGCTTGACCTTGCCGTGCCCGGCCTTGAGCGTGCCCTCCCATACCGCTGAGCCTTTTCGTGTAATCATAATTTCGACACTCCAGTTTTAAACCTCGGATTGTTACTGAATCGCGCCGGGGGGCACCGCACTGGACCCACCGTCCCGTGTCTGTCGAGAGATTTGTGCATACAGTTGGCCCCACCGTCCCCTGCATGATTTGGCTTGCCCATATCGTTAGGCACGGGACGTTGCGCTATTCCCTGTTACGAAACAGGCCCGTCCAGAATCATGCAGATATCACTGGGCCGGGTGATTCGAGTCTCCTCCTCCGCATGTGTCCCGACCGCCAGGGCGGCGTCCTTCCCGTCGGTTTTCGATTTGGCTCCAAGAATGCGCAGGGTCATGAAGTGCGGATGCGTCCGGACCCACGTGAGTGCTTCCGCTTTCGTTTCGAAGAAGCGGTCGACGACGATGGCGCTTCGCTCGAGGGCATTTCGGGCGCATTGGCGCGCCGCTTTGCGGTTGACGACGTCTGGACCCGTATCCACCGCCAGGCAGGCGAGATCCGGGAAAACCACTTTGCTGCCGTAAGGAATCTTGCTCGGATCGACCGCACAATGTCCGGTACGCAGGCGTGCGCCGTTCCAGCAGGCGTGTTCCTCCGACTTCGCGCTATTCCAGTAAACTGTGACGCGAGCGAGCAACGACTTTTCGGCGGCTGCGCCTTGGTGCATCCAGAGAAAACTGAGGCTGATAATGGAAATCAATAACTTCATACTTGCGCGGTCTGCCGGTGCAGAGCCCGGACACCGCGAAATCGGGTGAGGGGAGAAGAGGGGAGTCTCTTCCCCTTTGAATCGTAATCGGCATAAGAAGTGGCTGCCGGTTGGGAGAGAATTATGACACAATTGCCATAACAACCATGTCCAGCCGAAATCTCCAAAACGCTTGTATGCTGGCATGTTCCCTGCGATAAAACGGCACGTGCGACTCGTGAAACTGCTGTTCTTCCTGTTGATCAGTTTGGGCTTTCTCACTGCGATCGACGCCCGTGCGTCCGCCCCAACCAGCTCTAATTCCCGTTTTTATTATAGAGATTCCTCGGGACAACCCGCGTCCGCCCGGATCGTTCGCCATTACTGGCGGGTGCCGATCGTTCATCCGTTCGCACATGTCGATCCCCGGATAAACCCGAAACTGATGCGTGCAGCTACCATTGCGCAGGAGCGAGCCAATGCTCATTCGAAAGGGCGCTGCTGGCATTACGTCAAGACTGCACTGGTCGCTGCCGGTGTGTTGAACTCGTACCCGAAGACGGCTTACGCGGCGGAAGCAGGCAGCGAACTCATGCATTCCTACGGTTTTACACGCTTATCCATGCGCGACCCTTATTCGGCACCAGTGGGATCGATCCTGGTTTACGGGAATCTCAGCCGTGGCCACGTAGAGATTCGGACGCGGGACGGATTCGTGAGTGACTATCACTCGAAGAACGCCTGCTTTTATCCGCTCGTGGCGGTCTACGCGAAACTCTCTTCCTAACGACAGGCCCGGGCCTGCGAGCGGGCGCTAGCGTCCCATGCGGTTGAGCGGCGCGCGGCTCGGCGAGCCTTTTGATGCAGCGAACTGCGCGGCGGTTGGCGATTTGATCGCTTGCGCGGGTCCGGTGTTCATCACTGTTTGCGAGGACGTTTGTCCCGGGCGCTGGAGCTTCGCCGAGGTGACAGCGAGCGCGCGGAAGTTCGGACGCACTATCTTAATCGGCATAAATGCGGGATGGCTATTCGCCCAGGCCAGAGCCTTGTGTTTGGTTTCAAAGAAGCGGTCGACGACGAGTGCGCCCCTTTCAAAGGCGGTGTGGCCCGATTGTCGAGCAGCCTTGCGGTTCTTCACGGCGCTTCCGGTATCGACCGCGGCAAGACTTTCTCCGTTAGGCAAAAGAACGCGACTACCGTAAGGAATGTGCCTGGGATCGACCGCGCAATGACCGTCGCGCAATCGCGCGCCGGTGGCGCAACGGTGATGCCTTGTGTCTCGATCGGACCCCGAGCCGCCACTCGCCCAGTAGACCGTCACGCGCGCGAGAAGTGAATCGTCCCGTGCAAAGGCAGCGGGCGCCAGCAGAAGTATGATTACAATAGTAAGATTTATAGATTTCATGTGATATCCGGGGAGGGGAATTTCGACCCTGTGAGAAACAGGAGTGAGAAAGCAGAGTGAAAGCGCCTTCTCGTAACCAATTCGTAATTGCAACGCGAAATGGTTCCCTCGCACCCACGGTATGTGGCTGAGGGAGGAAGATTTCTGTCCAGATTGTTAGAAATGGGGGCCATCGTGGCGCACTCGTCGAGGAGGATTATCCCTGGGACAGGTTAAAACAGCTTATCCCGGGCCTAACACTCGAGGGAGTCCGCTCTCGTGGCTCGCCTTTAGCCGGACAGCTTAACTAGAATGGGCCAACGCCACGCCGTGAGATTCGGGCCAATCCGCCACATCTACTAACCTGGTATCAATGCCTAACGAAAATATGCCGCGGCGCATCGCCATGTGGTCTGGTCCGCGTAATATTTCCACGGCCATGATGCGTTCCTGGGGGAACCGCCCTGATACGGTTGTGGTGGATGAGCCTTTCTATGCGTTCTACCTGGAACAGACCGGCAAGGAACACCCCCTCGCTTCCGAGGTGATCGCGCACGGCCAGACCGACTGGCGCGCCGTGGCCGGGCAGCTGAGTCAAGCCCATCCGTCCGTCCCGATCTTCTATCAGAAGCAAATGACGCATCATATACTGCCCGAGGTCGATCGGCAGTGGCTGACCTCGGTCACGAACTGTTTTCTCATTCGTGACCCGCAGGAAGTGATCACCTCATATATACAGAGGAATGGTGACCCGACGGCCGAAGACATTGGTTTTATTCAGCAGGCGGCGATTTTCGATTGGGTCCGAGAGCATTCAGGGGCCGCGCCGCCAGTCGTTGATGCGAAGGATGTTTTGCAGGATCCCGAGCGTGTCCTGCAGCTGCTTTGCCAGGCGGTCGGAGTCGATTTTTCCGCGAGCATGTTGTCCTGGCCTCCGGGTTTACGCGACACAGACGGAGTTTGGGCGAAACATTGGTATGTCGAGGTGGCTAAATCGACTTCGTTCCAGCCCTACACGGAAAAACACGAAGCGGTGCCGGCGCGCCTGCGCGAGGTCCACGCCGTATGCCGCGCATGCTATGAACGGCTCTATTCGTATCGTCTGCACTGAGTCTAGGACCCTCTCAGAAACTCCAGATGCAACAAACGTTTGACGAAAGAAACCGCGACCTCCTGGTAAACATCAACGGGCGTCTGGTTCACCGAAATGAAGCAGCGGTCAGTCCTTTCGACTCAGCCGTCCAGGGAGGCGACGCGGTCTGGGAAGGTCTGCGCCTTTATGACGGCCGGATTTTTAAGCTGCACGAGCACCTCGATCGTCTCGAGCGATCGGCCAGCGCGCTATCGTTTTCTGAAATTCCCGCGCGCGCTCTGATCATTGAACAGATCAAGCGCACGCTGGTGGCCAACCGGATGCGAGACAACGTGCATCTTCGCCTGACGCTCAGCCGCGGGGTGAAGATCACATCCGGGATGGATCCGCGGCTGAATCAAGCCGGTCCCACCTTGATTGTGCTGGCTGAGCACAAAGCCCCCGTTTACGCCAAAACGGGATTGACCTTAATCACGAGCAAGTACCGACGTCCGTCGTCCGATGTTCTCGACCCCAGGATTCATCATGCCAATTTGCTCAATTCAATTCTGGCCAAGATTGAAGCCAATCACGCCGCGGTCGACGACGCACTGATGCTGGACACGCGCGGCTTCGTGGCTGAAACCAATGCCACGCACCTGTTCGCTGTGCGCAAGGGTGAACTGGCGACCAGTCGCGTGGTGGCGTGCCCGGAGGGGATTACGCGAGCAACGGTCTTGGAGATTTGTGCAGCTCAGCAAATCCGATGCATCGAGACAGACTTGCAGTTGCAAGATTTCTATGGCGCGGATGAAGTATTTTGCACGGGCACAATGGGCGAAATGGCTGGCGTGACGAAGATTGACGAATGCCTGATCGGGAAGGGTGAAATCGGGGAAATGACGAAACGCTTGAGTGCATTCTACGCGCAGCGCACGTCGACCGAGGGAGTTCGACTCGTCGAGCAGATTTAGAGGGACGTCGCTTTGTCAGCCGGGGATTGGTCGCATTAAGGAGCGAGAGGAAAGCTCCGCAATTCCAAACTCGCAATTCCCCATTGCAGATTTCATCTTACCGCGATGTCCGACGCTCTGACTCCGATGATGCAGCAGTACCAGAGGCTGCGCCGGAGCATTCCGGCGGACACACTTCTTTTGTTTCGGTTGGGCGACTTCTACGAACTGTTTTTCGAAGACGCCAAGGAGGCTTCGACACTCCTGAATGTCGCGCTGACCAAGCGGAACAACGTTCCGATGTGCGGGATGCCGTATCACGCGGCCCCGACTTACATCGCCAAATTGATCAAAGCGGGCCGGCGCGTGGCTATTTGCGATCAAACAAGCGACCCACAACCGGGCAAGATCGTTTCGCGGGATATTACCCAGATTATTACGGCCGGGACGGTTAGCGAATTGAGCCTGCTCGAGTCCAAAAAAGCGAACTATCTCGGGGCGATTTTCGCCCACAACGGTTCGTTTGGATTCGCCTACGCCGACCTGAGCACGGGTGAGTTCCGTCTTGCCCAGATGCCAGACAAGCAGGCGCTCCTCAATGCGCTGGCGCGGGTCGCTCCGGCTGAATTGCTCGTGAGTGAAGAGCAGCGCGACCAATTCGGGGAGCTTCCGGCGGTCATCGCTTACGACAGCTATGCCTTCCTGCCCGATCAGAGTTCTTTTACATTATGTGAGCATTTCAAAACGAAGTCGCTCGACGGGTTCGGATGTGCCGACTGGCCGGCTGCGATTGGGGCGGCCGGTGGCATCGTGCATTATTTGAAGCATCAGCTTCGGCGTAAGATCGACCACCTGACATCATTGCGATGCGAAGCGTCGACCGATCACGTGGCGCTCGACGTGGCCACGCAGCAGAATCTTGAGCTGGTCGAGAGTCGCGGCAGTGTGGATACGAGCCTCCTCTCTGTTCTGGACCGAACGGTCACCCCGATGGGCGCGCGGAAACTCCGGGCGTGGCTTTTGCAGCCTCTGCGCGATCTTGCCGAATTGGGCTGCCGCCAAACGATGATAGCGGATCTGTTACACGAGCCGGACTTGCTCGCGGCCATTCGGGCGGAATTGAAATCGATTCGTGATTTCGAGCGCGCGATCGGCCGTTTGAGCCAGGCCTCCGGCAATGCACGTGATTTGGCCGCGTTGAAGGCCTCTCTCGAGCAACTGCCCATGTTGAAGGCGCAGATGGCCCGGCTGATCGAGCGCATTGAGTTCGGAAAAAGTGATGGTGGAACCCAGCAGGTGGCTCAGGAGAAACCACAAGCAGGAAGCCTGTGTCATCACGTGCAAAACGAAATTCAGGAGATGCCCGAATTGGCTGCCACCCTGGCCGGCGCGATTATGGATGAGCCTCCGCTGCCTTTGAAAGAGGGTGGAATTTTTCGGGATGGATACGATTCCGATCTGGACGAATTGCGACGCGCTTCGCGGGAAGGCAAGAGTTGGATCGGGGAGCTGCAGGAGCGCGAAATCGCGGCCACGGGCATTAAGTCGCTCAAAGTGCGTTTCAACTCCGTCTTCGGTTATTTCATCGAAATTACGAAGTCCAATCTGGCCGGTGCGCCTGCCCACTATACACGCAAGCAGACAACCGTTGGGGGAGAACGGTTTATCACGCCGGAATTAAAAGAGATAGAAGCGAAGATTCTGGGCGCGGACGAGCGAGCGAGAAATCTCGAGTATCAACTCTTCCAGAAGATTCGGGACGAAACCCTCCGGGAAATCGCACCCATCCAACGAACCGCCGCTGCCATTGCCACACTCGACGCCGGGTGCTCGCTGGCTGAGACGGCCCGTCTTTTTCACTATTGCCGGCCCGCCCTGAACGAGGGACTCCGTCTTATTATCCGCGACGGACGCCACCCCGTGCTTGATCAAAACATGGTGGAAGAGAAATTTGTCCCTAACGACACGGAGCTCGATGGCGAAAAAATACGTCTGGCCATCATTACGGGCCCGAACATGGCCGGTAAATCGACCTACATCCGTCAGGTGGCCTTGATTGTTCTCATGGCCCAGATCGGGAGTTTCGTACCGGCGTCCAGCGCAGAAATCGGATTGGTTGATCGCATCTTTACGCGAGTCGGCGCCAACGATGATCTGTCGCGCGGGCAGTCTACATTTATGGTGGAAATGAACGAAACGGCGAACATCGTGAACAACGCGACGGACCGGAGCCTTGTCATTTTGGACGAGATCGGCCGGGGCACGTCCACTTTCGACGGTTTATCCATCGCGTGGAGTGTGGCTGAATTTTTGCATGATAAAATCAAAGCCCGCACCTTGTTCGCTACGCATTACCACGAACTGACGAAATTGGCGGAGCAGCGCAGCGGAGTTTGTAATTTGAACGTGGCGGTGCGGGAGTGGAATGAGCAGATCATTTTTCTGCGCAAGATTATCCCGGGCGGGGCAGACAAGAGTTACGGCATTCAGGTAGCGCGCCTGGCCGGTTTGCCGAAGGAAATTCTCGAACGCGCCCGGGAAATTCTGGCGCACCTGGAAAAGCCGGCCGAGGCCGATGCTCCCTCATCCAAAGGTCGAAAAAACAAAGGAAAATCCGGAATGCCGACAGCGGAGAAACCCCAGATGGATCTATTATGAGGGCGATTGCGCCATGCTTCGAAGCAGCGAAGGCAAACAGGCGGAGGTTTTCCCTACCATTTGTGCTGACGCTGCCGCGGAATGAAATTATAGATAAGAGATGCCGGTAAAAACCGAGAAAGAATTAGGTGAGTCGCAACGCGCGCACTGGCTCAAGGCCGTGGCCGCGATCGAGCTGCGGAATTTTGGCTACGCCATCTCTCTGCTCCAAGGCATTCTTCGGCAGGAACCGGAATTCATGACCGGCCGGCAATTGTTGCGCCGCACTGAAGTCAGCCGGCACAAGGCTGCGAAAAAGACCTTTTTTAATATCTCGACCGCGCCGCTCGCTGTCATGAAAGCACAGCGCGAAGTGAAAAAGGATCCGAAGCGGGCTGTTGAGATGGTCGAGAAAGTTCTGGAAGAGGAGCCGTACAATCGGCAGGCGAACCTCGTTCTGAAGGAAGCGGCGGTGGCTGCAGGTTGGCCCGAGATCGGAGTCTTTGCCCTGCGCACATTGCTCGAGGAGCACCCTCGTGACGCCAAATTGCTGCATGAGCTTGGCCGCTTGTATCACGACATGGGTCTGAGCAACGAAGAGGTCGAGACGTACAATCGCCTGACTGATGCCGATCCGCTTGATGCCGAAGCGTTGCGATTGGGTAAAGATGCGTCGGCGCGTGCTTCCATGACGAGTGGGGGATGGACGCAGGCGGAGAGCTATCGGGATTTAATTAAGGACAAGAATCTGGCCGTGGCCTTGGAGCAGCAAGGCCGGATGAAATCAACGGGGGAATCGCTCGACCAGCAGATCGCGGAGACCTACCAACGGCACGAGGCCGAACCGCAAAACGTCGACCTGGCGCGCAAGCTCGGAACACTGAACGAGGAAAAAGCGGACGTAGAATCGGCCATCGCCTGGTATCAGTATGCCGTTGACCTAACGAACGGAACAGACGCCGGCCTGACGCGCCGCGTTTCCGATCTCAAGATGCGTCGGTCGGACCAGGACATTACAGAATTGGAAGCGTTTGTCGCAAGCCATGGGCCGGACGACGAAACCTACGCGCAGCGCGCGGAAGAGCTGAGGGTCGCTCGAAAAACGCGCGCTGAGTTATTGATCGAAGAGGCGCGCAAGCGAGTCGAGCGGAACCCGACTGATCTGCAAGTTCGATTTGAATTGGGTGAGCAGCTCGTCAATGCCGGTCAATTCCGGGACGCTTTGCCGGAGTTGCAGCGGGCCCGCCAGAATCCCAATGCGCGCTTAAAGGCGATGAACCTTCTCGGACGCTGCTATCGCGAGCTGAAAATGATGGACCTGGCGATGAAACAGCTGGAGGAAGCGTCCCGCGAAATCGTTTCCATGGACGTGATGAAGAAGGAAATCGTTTACAATCTGGGCTTGGTTTACGAGGAAATGGGGGAACGCGAGAAGTCGCTTTCCTGCATGAAACAAATCTACGAAGCGGATTACGGGTATAAAGACGTGGCCGAACGGGTGGAAAGCTCTTATCGCCCGGGCGCCGCTCCTGCCTAGACGCCTTCTTCCGTGCCCCGCGGGGTGCTTCAGAAAGTTTCTGCGGTCGGTTTGAAGAGCGGGCGTTCCTTCACGTCCAATCGGATATGAAGACTCGAATCTTCAGTACCGGTACATCCAGTAAACCCAAACCAAAGAACATATTTATGAAAAACAAAATAACTGTAATCACACGCTGTGGCGTCAGCGCTCTCGGCTTTGCTTTAGTCTGCCTGTGTGGCACGGCTTCCGCGCAAAACCCGAAGCCTTACCCAGCACTTAAATCCCAGCATCAAGGCGAGGAAAACACCAAGCCGGCTCCGGCCAAAAGCAACGGTGCCGCCCTTAGTGCCAAGGATAAACGCTTCATCGGCGAAGCGGCCAAGGGAGGCATGATGGAGGTGGAAGGCGGAAAGATGGCGGCTAAGAACGCCAAGAACGCAGATGTGAAAAAATTCGGTAACCGCATGGTAACCGATCATTCCAAGGCGAATGGCGAACTGATGGCGCTCGCCTCGGCCAAAGGCGTTCAGGTTCCCTCCGCCAAGTCGGCTGAGAAATGGAAGAACGATAAGGAATATATGGAAATGATGGTGAAGGATCACCAAAAGGTCATGGCGGAATTTCAGGCTGAGGCCAAAAATGGCAGCGATGCGGAACTGAAGAAATTTGCCAGCAAAACCTCCAAAGTGATCGAAAAGCACCTGCAGATGGCGAAAGAAATTCAGGGTAAACTGAAGTAATAAAGATTTTTTTCGATTGCAGTGCGGCGCGTCTGAAAGGGCGCGCCGCACTTTTTATTGGGCGAATCCCATGGCCGGTGTTGCACACGCAGGTGGCCTGCCCGCACGTCGCACGATGACGTGGTGAGACTAAAAGCGGCTTGCTTTTGCGGGAGCAACCGGAATCGTGGCCACAGCGATGCGCAAGACGAAGATCATCTGCACGCTGGGACCTGCGACCGAGACGGCGGAGATGCTGGGCCGCTTAATCGAAGCGGGAACCGATGTTTTCCGGTTGAACATGAGCCACGCCGAGCACCATTGGGTGCGCGACATTGTTCCCCGGATTCGCGAAATTGCGAAAGGGGTCGGTCGACCTGTTGGCGTTTTACTCGACACGCAGGGGCCGGCCATCCGGACAGGTGATCTGAAAACCAAGCTAAAGCTGAACCCCGGTGACATCATCGAGTTCACCGTGCGAGGCGCCAAAAGCGAGGAGAAGTATTCGGTCGACGTCAATTACGAGGGACTCGTTAGCGACATCCATGTGGGCGACACCGTTCTAGTGGACAATGGGATGATCCGAATGGAAGTGCTGGAGAAGAAACGAAATCGGATTCGCTGCCGTGTTATGACTCCGGGAACGCTCGGTTCGAGACGACACATCAATTTGCCCGGGGTGCGGGTCAATCTGCCGCCGCTGACCGAGAAAGATCTGGCGGACGTGACCCTTGGGGCAGAGTTGAAGGTGGACTTCGTCGCGCTCAGTTTTGTGCGCGAAGCGAGTGACATCAAGGAGCTGCGCCGTGTGCTTAAGGAGGAAAAGAGCGAGGCCCGCATCGTGGCCAAGATTGAGGATCAATCGGCCGTCCACTCTCTTGACGAAATTATCCATGCGGCGGATGCCGTCATGGTGGCGCGCGGCGATCTGGGGATCGAATGCCCGATGGAGGAGTTGCCGATTATTCAGCGGCGAATTGTTAAAATGAGTGTTCGTCTCGGCAAGCCGGTGGTGGTCGCCACGCACCTCCTTGAGTCCATGATTGTGAATCCCATGCCGACGCGGGCGGAGATCACCGATGTAGCCAACGCGGTCTTTGAGCAGGCGGACGCGATCATGCTCAGCGGAGAGACGAGCGTGGGACGCTATCCAGTTGAGTGCGTCCAGATTTTGAATCGAGTGGCCCTGCGCATCGAACGAAGCGGGGACGCCGGCTTCGCTAAGACAGCCGTCCTTGAGGACGACCGGCAAAAGACCGTCGCCTCAGCCGTGGTTCTGGCCAATTCCTTGCGGCGAGCTCGGATTATTGTGTTCACGCGTTACGGCACCATGGGTAGGAATGTATCGAATTTACGGCCGGAACATGCGCCCATCTTCGCCTTTACTCCGACCGAAGAAGTGCGGCGGCAGTTGGCCATCTGCTGGGGGGTTTTTGCCGTGCGGATCGACTTCACGGATGATCCCAATGCGAACATTGAGGCGGCCGAGAATTATCTGCGGGAGAAAAAACTGGCCAGTTCGGGTGACCCGCTGGTCGTGATTAGCGATATTCTGGCGGAGGGATCTCGCTTTGATTGCGTGCAATTGCGCACGGCAAAATGAAGGGCGGACCCTTTTGTTGTGACCTCGGACGGTCGACTTCGCCATGCGCTTACCCTCTGTAGGGCGTTAAATAGACGCGGCGGTCAAGCGTCAGGCGGAGTTTCGACTCCACATGCGTCGATAAAAAGAAAACGGGCGGACGTTGCCGTCCGCCCGCACAAATTAGAATCCGAACGGCGCTGCTGCCTATGCTTCGACCGGCAACTCCACATCGACCGGGCGTTCTTTTTTGCCCAGAGCTCGTCGCAGTTTCGACAAGGCGATGTTTTGCAACTGGCGGATGCGCTCGCGCGTCACACCGAACTTCTTTCCCACTTCCTCGAGAGTTTTGGGTTTTCCGCCGTCCAGGCCGAAGCGCTGGAAGATGATCTTCTTTTCGCGATCATCCAGCACATCGAGCAGTCCGCCGACTTCGTTGCGCAAATTCTTATCGCGCAACAGCTCAAAAGGAGTCTGCGCGTCTTCGTCGCCGACGATCTCACCGAATTCAGTCGAGTCGTCGTCACTGATCGGAGCGTCGAGTGACGCAGGCCGGATCGAGACAGTCTTCAACTGTGACACCTTGCCGCTGGCGATACCGATTTCATCGCCCAACTCCTCGTCGGTGGGTTCCCGGCCGAGCTCTTCGCTCATTTGCAGGGAGACGCGCCGCATCTTCGAGATTTTATCGACGAGATGCACGGGCAAACGGATGGTTTTGCTTTGATTGGCCAGCGCCCGTTTGATCGACTGTTTGATCCACCACGCGGCATACGTACTGAGCTTTCCGCCCTTGGCCGGGTCGAATCGCTCTACCGCCTTCATCAGCCCAATGTTGCCCTCCGAAATGAGGTCCAAAAGGGGGAGCCCGAGATTGGCGTAATCGTGGGCAATTTTCACCACGAGGCGCAGATTGGAACGGATCATCAAGGCTCGAGCCTCGCGATCGCCTTTCTTGATCTTGGCGGCCAGTTCTATCTCTTGGTCAGGGGTCAAAAGGGGGATTTGCCCGATCTCACGCAGGTAAATTTTTATTCCAGTATCGCTATCTTCAGCGGCCATATAACTCTTTTTCATTAAACGGTTTGGGGGAGACCGACAAGGCATCAGCGCTCGCAGCTGCCGGGATCGCCTTGTGGGACAAATTTAGTAACATTCTGAAAGTATTTAACAAGGTTAAATATTCGGGTTTTCGACAGTGGTTGGAGGCCCCTTGTTCAATCTTTTCCAAGAGGAGTTATCGACTCCTTCGGACGAAGGGCTAGTTCCGTCCGAATAGGTCATCTTTCGAACCCCTCCAGATGATTCGCGGCACGAATCCCCACTGGCTTCATTTTCTCAGGAAAGGCCCATACTGGCCTTTTCGGTGACTTGAAGTCAACCCCAGGGTTGGGCGTCCCGATGACGGCTATTTGCCGCTTCTCGTGCCGCTTGTTTTTTGCGACTCTGCCGCCCTCCATGCTGGCCAAGATTTACTCTGCTGCCGTCTACGGGGTCGACGCTTACGAAGTGGAAGTGGAAGTAAATGCCGGCCGTGGCGAGGTCGCCGTGGTGGTGGTGGGCCTTCCCGACGCAGCCGTGAAAGAAAGTCGCGATCGCGTGACCACGGCCGTGGCGAACAGCGGGTACCGATGGTCACGCGGGCGCACGACGATCAACCTGGCCCCGGCCGATATTAAGAAGGAGGGCCCGAGCTTCGATTTACCCATCGCTTTGGGGATGATCGCGGTCAGCGAAGATATTGATACTTTGCCTTTTGCCGACTTTAGCTTTGTCGGTGAGCTGGCCTTGGACGGCGGAGTGCGACCGGTCAAGGGTGTGCTACCGGTAGCGTTGGAGGCGCGCCGCCGGGGCAAACGCGCCTTGTTCGTGCCGGAAGCGAACGCGCGCGAGGCCGCCATGGTCGACAAGATCGACATCTATGGGGTGCAGAATTTGCGGCAGACTTTTGAGTTTTTGCGCGGGAATCAACCGCTCACGCCGACGCGCGGCGATGTCTCCGGTTTTTTCTCAGCTCATCAGGATTACGACGTCGACTTCAGCGATGTGAAAGGCCAAAGCCATGTAAAACGGGCCATCGAGGTGGCCGTGGCCGGCGGTCACAACATCCTGATGGTTGGTCCGCCTGGCTCGGGCAAGTCGATGTTATCCAAGCGGATTGCCACGATTATTCCGCCGATGTCTCTCGAAGAAGCGATCGAGACGACCAAAATTCACAGCATTGCCGGGCTGCTTGATGGCGAAAGATCGTTCGTTTCCACTCGGCCCTTTCGTTCGCCCCATCATACTATTAGTGACATCGGCCTCCTCGGCGGAGGAACCTTCCCGAATCCTGGCGAAGTCAGTATCGCTCATAACGGCGTCCTTTTTCTTGATGAACTCCCGGAGTTTAAGCGTTCGACTCTGGAAGTCATGCGGCAGCCGCTGGAGGACGGCCGGGTGACCGTTTCGCGCGCGGCCGGGAGCGTGACCTTCCCCTCCGAGTTCATGCTCGTCGCGGCGATGAACCCCTGTCCGTGCGGCTATTTCGGAGACTTGAAGCGCGAATGCCGTTGCAGTCCGGTGCAGGTGCAAAGATATCGGCAGCGGATTTCCGGGCCGCTGCTCGACCGAATCGATCTGCACATCGAAGTGCCGGCGGTGGAGTATCAGGATGTGGCGAGTGAACGGGTCGAAGAAAGTTCAGCGGCTATTCGCGCGCGCATCGGCGCGGCCCGTGAGCGGCAGCAACAGCGTTTCAGTCAGGATGCCAAAACGAACTGCAACGCGCGCATGTCGACGCGCCTTATGAAACTGCACTGCAAGCTCGGGGAAGATTCCCATGAGTTGATCAAAGTGGCCATGAACGAACTAAACCTGAGCGCACGGGCCTACGACAGAATCTTGAAAGTTTCGCGCACCATTTCCGATCTGGCGGGAGCGGACGACATCTCTGTCGATCACGTCAGCGAAGCGATTCAGTACCGGACGTTCGATCGCACGCTCTGGATTTGATCTAGTCGGTTTCGGACAGGATTCTCGTGGCTTCGGCCATCGTCTCGCAGGTTATGATTCGGACAGCCGGCCCGTAATGGAAACGCGACATGATCTGCATGCCGATGTCCCGGGTGGGATCGGGAATTACCCTAACGACTTCCGTTACCCCTTTTTTCTGGCAGAGATCCATCACCTGTTCGATGAAGGGGGCGCAGGCCAGATCCATGGACGAGAGATCGGACAGGTCGGCGAGGAGTCGAAAGCCCGGCTCCAATTGGGCCAGCGCGGAGGGCGCTTGTTGCTCGCCTTCCCGCGCTTCGCCCGCGGTGACGTGCCCGGCATATCGTACGAGGAGGAGGGCTCGCTGGGACTGCGCTTCAATTGTAACCACGGTAGATTTTTCGACTCGTTTCACTTTTTGAGCAAACATTTCCGCCGTGTGATTTTCCGCGCCGATCATTGACACCGCGGGAGAAACGCGGTTCAGAGTTAGGCCATGACAAGGATTCTCATCGCCGATGATCAGCGCGACGTTCTTGAAGCGCTGCGCATTCTTCTGAAGGGCGAAGGCTATCAAACCGACGCGGTCACGTCGCTGGTCGGCATCGTTAACGCCCTGGAGAAAAAGGATTACGCGCTCCTTATGATGGATCTGAATTACACGCGCGATACCACGTCCGGGCAGGAGGGACTCGAAGTCATCCCGAAAATCCAGGAACTGGACACGACGCTGCCGATCGTGGTCATGACGGCGTGGGCGACGATCGATCTCGCGGTAGAGGCGATGAAGCGCGGAGCGCGCGATTTCGTGCCGAAGCCCTGGGATAATGAGCGCTTGATGACCATTATCCGGACGCAAATCGAATTGGCTGGGGCGTTGCGGCGTGGACGCAAACTCGAAGCCGAGAATCAGTTGTTGCGTGGGAGCGCCCCGAACATTATCGCCGAATCCGTTGCCATGCGGCCCGTCATGGAGATGATATCCCGCGTTGCGCCCTCCGACGCCAACGTGCTTGTGACGGGGGAAAACGGCACGGGCAAGGGACTCGTCGCGCAAGCCTTGCACGCCCTCTCGCCTCGGGCCGCCAAGTCCATGATCACCGTGAATATGGGGGGACTTTCTGAGACTCTTTTTGAAAGTGAGCTTTTCGGTCACGTAAAAGGCGCCTTTACCGATGCCAAGACAGACCGGGCGGGTCGCTTTGAGTTGGCCGATGAGAGTACGCTGTTCATGGATGAAATCGCGAACATCCCTCTCACGCAGCAGGCCAAGCTCCTGCGCATGATTGAGACGGGCGAATTCGAGCGGGTCGGTTCATCCAAAACCTTGCATGCCAATGTGCGGATCATTTCGGCGACCAACTCCAACCTTTCCGACGAGGTCGCCCACGGCCGCTTCCGGCAGGACTTGCTCTTTCGACTCAACACCATTGAGATTTCTCTGCCGCCTCTGCGCGACCGGCGGGAAGATATTATGTCCCTCGCCACCAGTTTCCTGCGACAGCACGCGCAGCGGTATCGCAAGGAAATTGCCGGCTTTGACGAGACGGCGCGAGAACGTCTCCTTCAACACTCATTTCCGGGAAACGTGCGCGAACTGGACCACGTGGTCGAACGAGCCGTTCTCATGTCGCAGGGAAAGCAGGTCAGGGCAACCGATCTTGGTCTAACGACGGGACGCGATGATTCGACGAGACTGGAAGACATGAGCCTGGAGGAAGTGGAGGCGTTCTTGATTAAGAAGGCGTTAGCCCGCGCGGATGGCAACGCCCGGCGGGCGGCCGAGGCGCTCGGCTTGAGCCGGAGTGCCTTCTATCGTCGTCTGCAGCATTATGGACTCTAAAGATTCCAGATTTCGAATTGTTATGTTCGGATTTGGAGTTTCATGAAGTCTTCTCCGAGAGTGCGCCATCGCCTTTCGCACCAGAGTCGACTCACCTGGTTGATCGTCGGGGCGGTCGGTCCGGCCATCGTGGTCGCTTTCTCTGTCCTATGGTTCGAAGATTTTAGCGCCAAGGTGCAATGGACCCTCACCATCCTGATCGGCGGCTGTCTCCTCGGTTTCATGGCGAGCGCACGCGAACATGTGGTCCATCCGCTCCAGACGATGAGTAATTTGCTGGCCGCGTTGCGCGAGGGAGATTATTCGATCCGGGCTCGCGGGGCCCGCCACGAGGACGCCCTGGGTGAAGTTCTCCTCGAGATAAATTCCCTCGGCGAGACGCTGCGGGTGCAACGCCTGGGCGCATTCGAAGCTACGGCTCTGCTGCGCACGATCATGGCTGAAATCGACGTGGCCGTATTCACCTTTGATCCGGAACATCGTTTGCGCCTGCTTAATCGGGCGGGCGAGCATTTGCTCGGGCAACCGATCGATAAACTGCTCGGGCGCCGAGCTCGTGAACTCGGTCTGGCCGTTTGTCTGGAAGGGAGTGAGGATGCGCCTCTCACTCTCAGTTTTCCAGGCGGCGCGGGACGCTGGGGAATTAGACGCAGCACGTTTCGCGAACGCGGATTACCTCATGAGCTGCTCGTGTTAACCGACCTGAGTCGAACGCTGCGCGAAGAGGAACGGCGCGCCTGGCAGCGACTCGTCCGGGTGCTCGGTCACGAAATGAACAACTCTCTTGCCCCGATCAAATCGATCGCGGGAAGCCTGGAGACACTGCTGCGGCGTGAACCGCCTCCGCCCGACTGGAAAGATGACGCCCGCAGCGGTCTCAAATCGATCGCGTCACGGGCTGATTCGCTCGGTCGTTTTATGCAGGCCTACGCCCGTCTAGCCAAACTTCCGCCTCCCCAGAAAGAGCACATCGACCTGGGTGATCTGGTTAGGCGAGTCGTTAGCCTGGAGCCGCGTCTCAGTCTCAGGCTGGTCGCCGGCCCCGAGCTCAAGATTGTGGCGGATGGTGCGCAGCTCGAGCAGCTTTTGATTAATCTTGTGCACAACGCGGTCGATGCATCGCTCGAAACGCACGGCGGCGTCTCCATCGGCTGGCGTGAGACAGGAGATTGTGTCGAAGTTTTCGTGGACGATGAAGGGCCCGGCATCATGAATCCGACAAATTTGTTTGTGCCGTTTTTCACGACCAAACCGGGAGGGTCAGGGATCGGGCTGGCTCTGAGCCGGCAGATCGCCGAGGCCCATGACGGTTCACTTAGCCTAACAAATAGGTCAAACGACAGCGGAGCCGCCGCGGTTCTGCGTCTGCCGCGTTGATCGCACAAAGGTGCGTCGAAAAGTAGTTGATTGTGCGTCCCAATAGCGGGACAAGCATGTCCCATTACCGCCTCGTTTCGGATGGCGATTTGTTTCTACAGCAAAGCATAAGCAGCTGACATCGAGTAACTTAAGGATTTGCTTTTCTGTCTGGCACGGCCTTTGCAATAGGGAGTGTTAGCCGGAAAAACTTTTGAATCCAGTGACGCGGTGAACCGCATCTCACAGGAAGAAGGATTAAATATGAAACCAACCATGCAAACAATTGAAACCGAACGCAGCCGAACAGATCTTCGGCAGTTTCCCGTGACCGATTTCAATTATCATTCCGCCGCCCTCGGTGGACAGAGCGGTCGATGTGTGCGGCCGGTCGGTCCGGCTTTCCGCAATATCAGCCGCGAATATTTCGACACCGAAGCGCAGCATTATTTCCTCGCGGAAGCGGCTGTCTTCGCCGCCATCATGGTGACGGCAGCGTGGCCGCTCGTTAATGGCGCGCACGCCGTCCTGAATCTGGTCGGCCTTTTTGGCGCCGTCTGATTAGAACCGCAATCCCATGGGAGCAAGCGAGGCGAAAGCAAAAGACGACAGTACGATCGTGCGGCCCACCGGCTTCACCACTAGCCTCTCGTCCATGGATGTTGCGCGCCCCAACGTTGCGGCCCGGAAGCGTAAACGCCGCATACTAATTGCGGCGGGCGTTGCCTTGGGCGTTGTGCTCGCCACGGTCGCCCTCTCGCGCCTGAAGCCAGCGGTCCCGAGCGTTGATCGCTCGACTGTTTGGGTCGATACGGTAAAGCGGGGACCCATGGTGCGGCAGGTGCGTGGCCTCGGCACGCTCGTGCCGGAAGAGATTCGCTGGATTCCGGCTAATACGGAAGGCCGGGTCGAAAAGATTATCGTTCGTCCGGGTGCGCCGGTCCAGCCGGACACGGAGATCCTGGAACTAAACAGCCCGGAACTCGAACAGGCGGCGCATGATGCCCAGCTGCAAGCGAAGGCGGCGGAAGCCGAGCTAACGAGTCTGAAGGCGACCTTGCAACGCGAGGTTCTCGATCAGGAGGCAACATCCGCCCGCGTCCACTCGGAGTATGAACAGGCGAAGATGGAGCGTCAGACGGACGATCAGTTGAACAAAAATGGACTCGTCGCCGCGCTCACCTACAAGACGGCCATGGTGAAAGAAGCGGAGCTGGCCAATCGCGATCAGATTGAAGGGAAGCGCCTTGCCTTCTCGCGTGACTCGATCGAGCCGCAACTTGCTTCCAAACAAGCCGCCGTAGATCAGGCCAACCAGCTTGCCCAACTCAAGCTGAACCAGGTGACCGCGCTGCATGTAAAGGCTGGCATGGCCGGCGTCTTGCAACAATTGCCGGTGGAAATCGGGCAGCGCGTCAAGGTCGGCGACAACCTCGCCCGCGTGGCCGATCCGACCAAACTGAAGGCTGAAGTCAAGATTGCGGAGACACAGGCGAAAGACATTCAGATTAACCAGAAAGCCGTCATCGATACGCGCAATGGCGTCGTCGAAGGACATGTTGTCCGCGTCGATCCTGCCGTCGAGCAGGGCACCGTCCGGGTCGACGTTACCATCGACGGACAGCTTCCCAAGGGAGCGCGCCCGGACTTGAGTGTGGATGGAACGATCGAGCTGGAACGCTTAAACGATGTCATTTTCGTCGGCCGGCCTGCCTTTGGCCAGGAGAACAGCACGGTCGGGATTTTCCGGCTAGTCAGCGGCAGCTCGGACGCCGTCCGCACTCCGGTGAAACTGGGCAAGAGCTCGGTCAACACCATCGAGATTCAGAACGGCCTGCAACCCGGCGACCAGGTCATCCTTTCGGATACGAGCGCCTGGGATGCGCACGAACGAATTCGCCTAAACTAACAACGATCAAATATATGCCAGCAACCCAACAAACCATTGCTTCGGAATCAACCCGTCCTCCCATTTCGAACGGATCGGCGCCCCTCATTCACCTGGATGGTGTAACCAAAGTCTTCCTAACGGATGAAGTTGAGACCCACGCCCTTTCCGGGATCCATCTCGACATACGTCCCGGAGAGTATATTTCCATTGCCGGACCGTCTGGCTGCGGAAAGTCCACCCTTCTTTCCATTCTGGGACTGCTCGACACTCCCTCGGGCGGGAGCTACTCCCTCAAGGGCGGCGAAGTAGCCAACCTGTCGTTTCCCGAGCGCGCCCGCATTCGCAATCGCGAGATTGGATTCATTTTTCAAAGCTTCAATCTCATCGGTGACCTCACCGTTTATGAGAACGTCGAACTGCCTTTAACCTATCGCGGCATGCCGGCGAGCGAGCGGAAGCATTTCGTGACTGAAGCGCTGGAGCGAGTCGGGATGGGGCACCGTTCCAAACACTTGCCGAGTCAGCTCTCGGGTGGTCAACAACAGCGTGTGGCGGTGGCCCGCGCTCTGGCCGGCAAACCGGCCATTCTCCTGGCCGATGAACCGACCGGAAACCTGGATTCGCGCAACGGCGAAGCGGTGATGGATCTGCTGAAAGAGCTTCATGCCGCCGGTGCGACCATCTGCATGGTCACGCACGATGTGCGCTTTGCCCAGCATGCCGATCGGACCGTGCATCTCTTTGACGGTCGTGTCATAGAAGACAACCGCATTGCTGCCTAACGATTAAGTTTCGCGGCTTATGCGCAAGCAACTTTGGTTTGTCACACAGAGTGATTTTCTGTCGCCGTGCTGAACGAAATCAAGGTTGCGCTGCGCGGTCTGGTTAAAACCCCGGGCTTCACGGCCGTGGCGATTCTGACGGTGGCTCTGGCCATCGGGGCAAACAGTGCCGTCTTTAGTCTTATCGACGCAGTGATCGTTAGGCCATTGCCCTATCACGACCCATCGAGGCTGGTCTTATTGTGGGAGCAGTTTTCCGCTCAGGGGCTGGACCGAATCCCCGTCTCCGCACCCGAGTACTTGGATTTCGAAAAGGAATTTAAAAGCGTCGATCAGATCGCGGTGTTCGACTACACCGCCTTTAACCTGGCCAATGGAGGCACCCCGGAGCGAATTTCCGGGGCGGTGGTTTCTCCCGCCCTCTTCAGCCTGCTCGGCGCGGAGCCCATGAGTGGGCGGACATTTGCCCGCGAAGATCAAGGCGTGGGCCATGATGATATGATTGTCATCAGTGAACGGCTCTGGAATCGGCGATTCAATTCCGATCCGTTCCTTCTGGGCAAGACCCTGATCCTAAACGGACGGAGCTACACCGTTATCGGCGTGATGCCGAAGGCCTTTGAATTCCCCATTCCTCTTTTCAATGTGCAAGGCGGTCAGTTTGCCGAGCGCGTCGATATCTGGAAGCCGATTGCCTTCCCGCCCGAGGAGTTGAAAGCGAGGTACAACCGATCTTATGGCGTGATCGGTCGTTTGCGTCCCGGCACGTCCGTGGCCAGCGCTCAGGCGGAGCTAAAAACCATCGTGGCCAACTGGATGCGGCTTTATCCCGACAACTACAGCACCGCCGCCGGTTTCGGTGCGAGAGTTTATCCGCTGCATGAACAAGTCGTCGGCGGGGTGCGCACGGGCCTTATCATATTGCTCGGCGCAGTCGGATTTGTCCTGCTCATCGCGTGCGCAAATCTGGCGACCATGTTGCTGGCCCGGGCGAGCGCGCGCGAGCGCGAACTCGCTATCAGAGTCGCGCTCGGCGCCGGCCCCTGGCGCGTCTTGCGTCAGCTGCTTACCGAAAGCGTCATCCTGGCAGTAGTGGGCGGCGCGGCGGGCTTGCTTCTTTCGGTTTGGGGACTTGAGCTGCTTAAGCGGATCGGTGCACGGACCATTCCGCGCCTCGCGGAAGTGAACCTGGACTTCAGCGTTGTGGCCGTCACCACCGCTGTATCGCTTGGCACCGGAATTCTGTTTGGACTCATCCCAGCCCTGGTCAGCGCCAAACCGGAGCTGACCGAAGCCCTGAAGGAAGGCGGCCGTGGATCCACCGCCGGGACCCGGCGAAATCGGATTCGCAATTCATTGGTCGTCGCGGAGATAGCCCTCGCGCTCGTTCTTCTCGTCGGTGCGGGTTTGCTCATGAAAAGTTTCGTGCGCCTGCAAAACGTGGATCCCGGATTTAACTCAAGTAAAGTCGTGACGATGGAGCTATCGCTGCCCTTGGTGAAATACCCGTCGCCCGGCGCCAGTTACCTGGGAGGGGAAAGCACGATCAGCTTTTTCACTGAAGCACATCGACGCATTGCGGAGTTGCCCGGTGTGCAGGCAAATGCCTGCACCAGCATTCTTCCGCTCAGTGGAACAAACAGCGATTCTTCTTTCTCGATTGAAGGTCGTGCGATGAAGGCCGGCAGCCCGGGCCCGGATGAAGAGATTCGCACCATCACGCCCGATTATTTTCGTGTTCTGCAAACTCCGCTTCAGCGCGGCCGCTTTTTCAATGATGCGGACACCGCCACGTCCGAAGAGGTAGTCATCATTAATGAAGCGCTCGCTCGCAAGTGCTGGCCGGGCCAGGACGCGCTTGGTCAACGGATCACGTTCAGTGATCCTCGAAAACCCGGAGTAAAATGGATCACCATTGTGGGCATTGTGGGTAACATCCGACACCGCGGACTCGACCTCGAACCCCAGCCGGAATATTACATCCCGCACACGCAAAGTCCGGCCCGCAGTATGATCCTGGCTGTCCGTAGTGGGCAGGATCCGCGTGAGCTGGTCAGCGCGATTCGACGCGAGATTCAATCGATGGATCCGGAGCAGCCGGTAGCAAACATTCGCACTTTTGACACAGTCGTGGCTGATTCGGTTGCGCCGCGCCGGCTCTCCGTTCTGTTGCTGGGCCTGTTTGCAGCGGTGGCGCTATTGCTCGCGGCCGTTGGCACCTACGGGGTCATTTCGTACTTGGTCGTGCAGCGCACGCATGAGATCGGCGTGCGCATGGCCCTTGGCGCGCAACGAAGCGATGTTCTTCGCTTGGTCGTTGGACACGCTTTGAAACTGGTCGGAATCGGTATCGCCACAGGAGTTGTTCTCGCCATCTTTTCGGCGCGCGCTCTTTCGGCTTTGCTTTATCGCGTGGGCGCGTTCGATCCCGTCACCTTCATCCTCGTCACCGGCCTGCTCGGTGCAATCGCTCTTCTGGCAAGTTACATTCCTGCTCTTCGTGCCACGCGGGCCGATCCGATGATCGCGTTGAGCCGCAATACCTGACCTATGATCCAGTTGCGCCATATCGAACGTTCTCATCCGCTGGCCAAAGGAAATTTTTTCTATGTCCTGCGGGACATTAATCTGGACGTGGCGGAGGGAGATTTTATTTCCATTATGGGACCGTCCGGAGCGGGCAAATCATCCCTCCTGCATATTCTGGGGATGCACGACCATGGCTGGACGGGTGAATACACCCTGGGAGACGCCCCGGTGCATAACCTCAAGGCAAAAGAGCGCGCCGCGTTGCGCAATGAGCAAATAGGCTTCGTATTTCAGAACTATCATCTGTTGGACGATCTGACTGTTTACGAGAATCTGGATATCCCACTCTCGTATCGTCGAGTGGGCAAAAGTGAGCGCGCCGCCCTTGTCGCGGACACGCTGGATCGCTTTCACATCGTCGGAAAAAAGGACCTCTATCCTCGCCAACTTTCGGGTGGCCAGCAGCAGTTAGTCGGCGTGGCTCGTGCCATTATCTCTCGTCCCAAGCTCATCCTGGCGGATGAACCGACCGGCAATCTCCATTCCGAGCAGGGCGAAGAGATCATGGAGTTGTTCAAAAAACTCAATAGCGAGGGCACGACCATTATTCAGGTCACTCATTCGGAGAAGAATGCGGGTTACGGCAACCGCGTCGTGCAATTACGCGACGGTTTTGTCGTCTAGGCGGCGGGCATCCACGCAGGTGAATCTGTTTTAATTCTATGTTAGACGACCTTCGTTACGCGCTGCGAGTCTTGTTCAAAACGCCAGCCTTCAGTGCCATTGCGGTTCTCACACTGGCGCTCGGAATTGGGGCCAATAGCGCCATCTTCAGCGTGGTGAACGCCGCCCTCCTTCGGCCGTTGCCCTTTCCCAAGGCCGACCGCCTGGTCCGTGTTTACGAAGCGGCGGATGACAATGGCGCACGCGGGACCACTCTGAACCTGAGCGAACAGACGGTCCGGCAATGGCGGGAATTTGGGCACGATATTTTCGAAGGAATCGGCGCTGCCACCGGCAGCAATGTGACGGTGGGGGCGCTCGGAAACGAGCCAGCCCGTAATACAGCCGCCGCCCGAATCGACGCCCAGTTTCTCCATGTGCTGGGTTTGGCTCCAGAATTGGGACGTGGCTTCACGGTCGCGGAGGACCAACCGGGAGGGCCCGCCGTCGCACTGATCAGTAATGATTTGTGGCGGGAGCAACTCGGTGCGCGTCCCGATATTGTCGGCACAACTTTGCTGATCGACTCAGTGCCTCATACCATTGTTGGCGTCATGCCGAAAATGTTTCGGCATCCGTATCGTGCGAATGTCTGGCTGCCCTTGGCCATGGCCCCGGCATTGCCCGCGCAGGCCAATCACTATCTGTATGGAGTTGGGCGGTTGCGTGCCGGTATCACTCCGACGCAGGCGGAAGCTGCCGTTCGCCGGATGTGTGCCGCCATTAAACAGCAGAGCCCGGATCCCAACAACGCGCATGCCGCTTATCTGCCGCCGCTCGCAGAGAGTTTTGTCACGGATTTGCGTCCCAAACTTCTTGTCATTGAAGCAGCGGCTTTCTGTGCGCTCTTAATCGCAGCCGCCAATTTCGCTGGCCTGCTTCTGACCCGGGTGGTCGAGCGCGAAGGCGAATTTGCCTTGCGCGCGGCCCTGGGGGCGAGTCGTGGCCGACTTGTTAGGCAGCATCTCGCGCAGGCGGTTTTGCTGGCGTTGGCCGGGACCGTTCTGGGACTCATGATTGCATGGTGGGCAACACCCGCGCTTGTCGCGATGAGCCCGGAGGGAGCCGATGCGACCGGCAGTGCCATGCGCGAGTTCGATTACGTGGTGCGTCTCGACTGGCCCGTCTTCGCCTTCGCCGCGGGAGTTATGCTGGCGGTTGGCCTTGGATTTGGGCTGCTCCCTGCGCTGCGCGCGGCACGGACTGATTTGCGGGGAGCCATCAGCAGTATTTCGCGCGGCGCTACTCTGGATAAAAACACACGGCGACTGCTCGGGTCCTTCGTCGTGGTGGAGCTTGCCGTGGCCGCGATCCTTTTGGTCGCCAGTCTGACGGCTGCGCAATATTTCCGCACACTCCTGGACGAGCCGTGGGGATTCTCGACGGAGGGACGCGTTGCTTTCAGTGCGAACTATTCCGAACGATTGTTTTCCGGCGTGGCCGAGCAACAAACGATTGATGCGACGCTCAGCCGGTTACGCGAAATTCCGGGCGTCGGATCGGTCACGGTCACCTGCCCGTCTCCCATGAATGCGCCGCGCGATCTGATTACCTGTAATCCGGAAGGTTCGCAAGCGCCGGAGCCGACGGGTTTTTATTTGTCCTATCTGCGCGTCGCGCCCCCGGGCTATTTCAAAAGCATGGGCCAGCAGTTGTTGCGGGGCCGCGAATTTTTAGAAAGCGATGGACCTAACACATCGCCGGTTTGTGCGGTAACGGCTTCTTTCGCCCGACGTTTCTGGCCGGGACAGGACCCGATCGGGAAACGCGTTAAATGGGGAAGGCTCGATGGTGCCCGGCCCTGGCTTACGGTGGTGGGGCTGGTCGGCGACACAAAGGTCAATGCGGATTCGCGCGACGGCGAGGTCATCGGAACACTGACTCGACCGCTTGCGCAAATGTTGGCGATTGTGCCGAATCCGCTCGATGACGTGACATTCATTGTCGAAATGAAGAGTGGTCATCTGGCCCTGGACTCCGCCATTCGCGCGGCCGTGATGCGCGCTGATTCACGAGTGGCCGTTTACCATCTTACCTCGCTGGAGCAAGCCGCGGCGGAATCGCGTGTGACCGAGCGATTCATTTTCGTGCTCGTCTCCTTGTTTGGCGCGCTCGGTTTGGTCCTGGCAGCGGTAGGGCTCTACGGACTTCTTTCCCTCAACGTGGCGCGGCGTCAGCGCGAATTCGGAATCCGCAGTGCTTTGGGCGCGACCGCCGCGCAACTCATCAGGATGGTCACCCGGCAAGGAGCGACGCTCCTGGCCATTGGCTTTGTCGTGGGAGGGCTTGCCATCGTTCTGCTGGTCCGTTTGGTCCACAGCCAATGGGTCGGAATGCCAGGACCCGATACGCTTTCCTGGATTATTGCTGGTGGAGTTTTATGCTTTGTCGTTGGCCTGGCTTGCTGGGTTCCCGCGCGCCGGGCGTCGCGCATCGATCCGGTGATCGCGTTACGCGCGGAATAGCCCGGCCCTTCACGCACCGCAAGTTTCAGACGATGCTGCTTGGAATTCTGGCGGGCGCATTCATGCTGCTCGCGGCCATCCAGATTTATGCAAGATTTCAGCGCGTCAGGTATGAAGAACCATTCTATTTGGAGTTTTTGGCGAATTTGTTTACGCGCTGGCATACCCGCTGTGGCCCTGTGTTTGATGGGTTGCCATCCAGAAGTCGATCGGATTGTCGAACAATCATTCGATCATAATTACAAAGTCGACCCGAGCGCGCGGGTTAGCATTAAAAACACGGATGGATCGATTCGCGTTTACGGGGCCGACACTTCCGAGGTTAAAATCCAGGCGATTAAAAAGGCATACGGCCGCGAGCGTCTCGACAAGATCGTGATCAACGTGGCGGCCCAGGCCAACTCGGTTTCGATCGATACGATTTATCCGCCCAGGCCGAAGTTTGGGTTGTCCGATCGCTCGGGGACGGTCGATTACGTGATTGTCGTTCCGCAGACTTGCACCATCTCGCGTCTTGAGCTCGCCAATGGCGAAGTGCTAGTGGAAGGAATGCGCGGCGGGAAGGTGAATGCCAATCTCGTGAACGGCCGACTCTTCGATCGTAACTCTTTCGGAACACATGAGTTGTTTGTGGCCAATGGCGGTCTCGATATCGTTTACGATTGGTGGGAGCGGACCGATCTGTCGGTTGACGCGAAAATCGTAAACGGCAATGTGCGCGCTTTTATTCCGGGAGACGCCGCCTTTCATCTGCTCGCGACCACGGTTGACGGCAGCATCTCGAATGACTTCAGCGAAAAGGAGGAACGCCATCCGGGTCCCACCCAAAAGGTTGACGCAGCGGTCGGAGGCCCATCGCAGGCGGTGGTCAGAATTCATGCGACCAACGGCAGTATTCGGGTGGCCGAAGTAAATCCTTAGCAGAGCGCTGCTTCAACCGCTTAGCGCTGATCAGCGCAAGGCTCGGCTGGTCAATTCCTGCAGGGCGCGGTGATCGTCATCGGCGCGCGCCCGCAGTCCGAGCCGGCGATAAGATTCCTCACGCTTTTGCAGGGCCGCGCTCGTTTTCTCGATTGAAAGCGCGCGCGAGAACGAGTCGATCGCCGCTAAATTGTCGCCATGTGCCATCTCCAGCTCGCCTCGATATTGCCAGGCCGTAGCCAGTTCCGGGTCGAGTTCGGTTGCTTGTTTGATTTTGTCGAACGCTTCCTGACCTCGTCCGAGCTTGGTTAGGGCGTAGCTGACTTCGGCCCAACCATTGGCCGACTTCGCATCCAAACGGACGGCTATTTGCGCGTCTGCGAATCCGAGGAGCGGTTGTCCGATCTCGTTTAACTGCCAGGCGCGCGCGGCGTAATGATCCGGGTTGCCGCGCTCGACCGAAATGGCGGAATCAATCCGGCTGATCGTTTCAAGGAACTCCGATGTGAGCGATTCAATTCGCAACGGCAGACGGACGGACAAATCCTCACATTCCCGTCCACGATTCAGAGCAATGAGCGCGAGCGCTTTGAATAATCTTGGTCGCACCGCCCAAGGGGCCAGCTTTATGGCCTGTTCGGTATCGTCCAGAGCGAGTTCGGCGTCGCCACTGCGCAGCATGAGGAGGGCACGATCGGCCAACAGTCCGGAGTCATCCGGTATGGCAGTAACGCGTGCGTCGAATTCGCGGATTTCATCAAGGAATTTGCTGACCGTCTCAAAAAGGCGCGACCACCGCTGTACTTCTGGATCGTCCGACCCGAGTTTTTGCGCGTGGTGCAAATCTTCGAAGGCCTCGTTCCAATGGCGCAGGCGGCGATGACAAACGGCCCGATTGATGCGCGCGGTAGCGTTGTCGTGCACTTGGAGAGCACGAGTCCAAGCGGCGATCGCTTCCGACCAGCGCTCGTGCCGCTGTTCGAGCGCGGCGATCTTGGCCAGAACCCGGCGGCTTTTTGCCTGGATGGCGATGGATCTCTGCCACGCTTCCAAGGCGCCTCCCGAATTGCCTTCCTCGTGAAGCATATCGCCTTCGAATTCGTCCACTCGAGCGGACAAGGGTCGCACCGTGGCTCGCCAGTCGCTCAGGGAAACGCGTGCGCCTTCGAAGTCGTGCAGAGCGATCTGCGCCTGCACTAAACGTTTCCAAGCCTTCTGATCCTGGGGCGCGATACGAATGACGCGGCGGGCGAGAGGAACGGCGCTTTCGTAGGAGTGGTGACGCATTTCATGCGCGAGCTGCACGCGTAGAGACTTTTCGTCCCGCACATTCTGGGGCTGACAAGAGAGCAGGCTGGCCCACGCGGCGACCCCGATTGATGCGGGCAAGAGGCTCTCCCGAAGCAGTTTGATTGTTTGAAAGACGGTTCGCTTCACAAATCCGGCAGCGCGTGCGTCCACCCAGATAGCACTGATTGAAAAATCGTTATTTCCAAGTTCCAATCCGAAATCTAACATGCAAGTTCTCAAATGCCTTCGTTCGATATCGTTTCAGAAGTGGATACACAGGAGCTGGATAATGCGCTCAATCAGGCGCGCAAAGAGCTGGCCACGCGCTTCGATTTTAAGGGCACGCGGACCGAGATCCTGCTCGAAAAAGATAAGATTGTTCTGACGGCGGAGGATGCATCGCGCCTGCGCGGGCTGCGTGAAATCGTGATCGCCAAATTATCGAAACGAGGAGTCGACCTTCGAAATGTGGAGCAGGTCGAGCCGGAAATCTCGCCTCTGGGGCATGCCCGACAGAACCTGAAGATCCAACAAGGGTTGGAAGGCAACAAAGCCAAGGAGATCATCCTGGCGATCAAGGCGCAGGGTTTTAAAGTGCAATGCCAGTTACAGGATCAGCAGGTTCGCGTGACCGGGAAGAAGAGAGACGATTTACAAGATGTGATTGCGTTTGTGCGCGGCAAGGATTTTGAGGTCGCGACGAACTTTACAAACTTCCGCGACTGACGTTTCAAGAGTTGTCATCCCGACTCGCGCTGAAGGCGAGATCGCCGTCTGCGCTGGCTCAGAATGCCAGATTTGCTTCACCCGCCCTGCACCGGTGGCATGAGCGAAATTTCTTGTCCATGCTCCAAACGATACTGCCGGTCGACGAAGTCGAGTCCAGCCGCCACCAGGGTTGTTTTGTCGACCCGCTGTAGAGCCGGCTTTTCCAGGTAGATTTTTCGCAGCAGATCCTCCACGGTCGACTCGTCCGGTAATTCGACCTGCAGCTCGGAGGCGGAGGCGATGTCCCGCAAGTGCGAATAGAACTGCACGCGCAACTGCATCGCCTAACCGGACTGCGCGATCAACTCGTTCCGGAGCACGCCGATAAAGGGCAGGTTGCGATATCGCTCCATGAAATCGAGGCCGTAACCGACGACGAATTCATCCTCGATCTCAAACCCGATGTAATCGGCGTCGACGGCACGCGACCGCTGCTTCTTTTTGCTCAGGAGAACGCACACCCGAATGCTAAGCGGCTTGGCCGTCTCCAGCTTATCTCGAATGGCGGCGAGAGTGTGTCCGCTATCGAGAATATCATCCAGAACAAGAATGTGGCGGCCCGTGACATCCGGTAGCGCGATTTGCTTAAAGACAACCTCGCCACTGGTCTCGGCTTTTCCGTGGTAACTCGCCACGCTCAGGCAATCGAGCTTGAGTGGACGCGGAATGCGTCGGAGCAGATCGGCCATGAACATGAGACTGCCGTTGAGAACAGCGATCACGGTCAACTCCCGGTCGCGATAATCGGCCGTGATTTGCGCGGCCAGTTGATCAAGCCGGCTGAGAATCGTTGTCTCGTGAAACAAAATCCGGTCCAAGTCTTCTTGCATCCAAGCCTATTAGGCCACCGCCCTACCCAAAGATCAACAAGCGGCTCACCGGTCGGCCTCCGCGTGTCAGTTGCGCTGCTCAAGCCGGACCGCCATTATGCTATCTGTCATGCGCGTCCACGCGGAAGAAGTTGAACTTTCAACCAAGGGCAAGGGGACTTACGACATCACGGGCGCGGTGCAGAAAGCCGCGGAACGGGCGGACGTGCGGAATGGGATTGTCACGGTTTTCGTGCGACACACCAGCTGTAGCCTTATCATCATGGAAAATGCGGCCCCCGCCGCCCGGCGGGATTTGGAAAAATTCTTCGATCGACTGGTCCCGGAGGGCACTGATTATTTCGAGCACAACGATGAGGGACCGGACGACATGCCGTCACATATTCGCATGGCGCTCACTCGCACGAGCGAAACGGTTCCGTTGATAGACGGCCGAATGCAACTTGGCACCTGGCAGGGAATTTTCCTTTTCGAACACCGCCGCGATCCGCATCAGCGCCGGGTGTCCGTCACAATTATTGGCGAATAGGTTGTCCGTTGCCGCTGCTACGACTTGGATGAC
The DNA here is from genome assembly GCA_038230335.1 of Chthoniobacterales bacterium. GTDB lineage: Bacteria > Verrucomicrobiota > Verrucomicrobiia > Chthoniobacterales > UBA10450 > JBBRDU01. Next base: position 543,845 of record JBBRNL010000001.1, read on the forward strand.
CCCGCTGTCTTACTGTAAAGGGCGTCGATCAGCCGAAGGGCCTTCTGGTTAGGTAAAACGGCCTGCTCCATTTGGTTCATAACGTAAGCGAAGCTGAGATTGTTTGTCGGGTCTGCGAAGGCATGGCTCCCACCTGCTCCAGGGTGACCAAACGCATCTGAAGCGGGACCGAAGATTCGCCGGGCCGCTTGACGTGAATCCTTCATGAATCCGGCGGAAAAGGCGGTTGGAATCTGAAACACCCGGTCGATGCCGTCGGTGAGCGTATCGGTCATCCAGCCGAGCGTTTTCTCCGTGAAGAATTGTCGACCGGCCATTTCGCCACCGTTGGCCAGCATGGCGTAAAATTTTGCCAAATCTTGTGCGCTTCCAATGCCGCTGAAGGAAACGACGGCCTGGGCACGAACGGCCGGATTGTTCATCCCGCTCACCGAATGAAGTCCCTGTGGTGAAGTAAAGGTGCGGCGCGCTATCGTTCCGGGTTTCGCCAGCGCACTATAAAAACTTTCCGGCTCTGGTGATTTCGCTGTTTTGGCCGCAAAAATCGTGGCGACGCGGGAGTTCACTTCAGCGGGCAAGCCAATCCAGATGTCGAGTTGAAGTGGTTCGGCAAAAACCGTTCGCCAATACTGACCCACCGTTTGACGCGCCAGACGCCGCACCATTTCATCGACTAAGAAGCCGAAGGTGCGGGCATGGTAACCGTGCGCGGTGCCAGGGGGCCAGAGCGGGGCCTGGTTTTCGAGCGCCCTTATCACGCCGTTATAATCCGAAATGTCGACCGTTTGATCGATCGCGCACAACCCTGCCTGGTGCGATAGCAGTTGCCCGAGAGTGATCGACGCTTTTCCGGCCTGCGCAAATTCCGGCCAAAACTCGGCGACCGGTCGTTCCAGCTCAATCTCTTTTTCCTGCAAAAGATGGAGAAGGCAAGCGCTGCCCAAACCCTTCGTCGCTGACCAAAAGAGCACGATGGTATCAGTCGTCCATGGATGCTCGCGGTGAGCGTCACGAAAACCGCCATACAAGTCGGTGATTTGTTTTCCGTGGTGCCACACCGATACGGCGGCTCCAAGTTCACCGAACCGCGCAAAGTTTTCCTGGAAGAGAGGCTCGAGACGTTCGAGGAGACGATCGGCATCCAGAGGCATCACAGTGCCAAGAGGCTAGCAGATGAAACAGGAACAGGCGCTCGGCAAAGCGACCTTCCGATTGGATCGTGCAGGACTATCGCTCGGAACAAACGGGAGGTGCGTGTCGCCTACAAGAGTGCCTTCACGGACTCGAGATCGGGGTCTCTTTGTGCGAGTTCGCGAAAGGTGGAATCCATTTTGAAACTTGTTTCCAAATTGTTCCGAGCGTCTTTCACGTTGCCCAGAAGCGCTTCGTAACAGCCCATATTATAGTAATAGATCGGCTCCTGTAGCAGTGCCACGGGACCACGCAATAGAAGTGCCTTGGCCTGAGCCGTCTTGCCCAGCTCGTGCAGACAAAAGCCGGCATGCAAGAAACCGGCACTGCAATCGGGCGCGGCCCGACAGAGTTTCTGACTGACGCGCAAGGCTGGAGTCCATCGCTTTTCCCGCATGAGATGGTGCAACCGCAGTTGCAGTACCTCCGGTCGGTTTTGGAGTTCGCGGTCGATTGCATTTAACTCGCCCACCGACTCGCGAGTCATGCCGAGTTCGGCGTAGCCACACGCTGCGCGGAATTGCCATTCAAAGTTCACAGAACCCTATTAAGCAAAAAGCCTGCCCGATTATGGAAATTACAAACATTCACCGCAGTCCCTATCTCGTAAGGTAGGATATAAGCGCCTGTGGCCCAGCCGATTGTCACTCAAAATAATTTTGCTGGCACTTGGCCGAGTCTTTCTTAAAGAAACATAGGCTGCCCTCGCGCTGCGAGCGTTCCGCCGCCAAAATGTCATCAGGACGCAACAAGCAAACTCTCCAGCTCGTTAACCCGCCTCTCGAACAACTTGAGCGTGCTGTCGATGGGCGCGGCACTTGCCATGTCCACGCCGGCCTCCCGTAACGTTTCGAGTGGGAATCTTGATCCTCCCGATTGCAGAAACCCGAGGTATTTTTCCACCGCGCCGTTTTCCCCCGCCAACACCTTTTGCGAAAGCGCAACGGCCGCCGAAATCCCGGTCGCGTACTTATATACATAGAAGGCACTATAGAAATGCGGTATGCGCAGGCATTCCAGATCGAGTTGCTCGTCCATCACTACGGCGCCGCCGAAGTAGGCCTCAAGCAGCTTGTGGTATTCCGATTTGAACACATCGAGGGTCAGCGCGTCGCCGCCTTCTTCCATGGCGTGGATCACTTTTTCGAATTCGGCAAACATGGTCTGCCGGAAGAGCGTGCCGCGAAGGTCGTCCACCTGGCGGTTGATGATATAAGCGCGCATCTTCGGGTCGGCCGTTTGTTCGAGCAAGAAATGTGTGAGCAGTTCCTCGTTGAACGTGCTCGCGACCTCCGCCAGGAAAATCGGGTAATCGTGGTCCTGAAAAAGCTGAGATTTCTGCGCAAACCAAGTGTGCATGGAGTGTCCCGCTTCGTGGGCGAGCGTGTAAAGGTCCGCAAAGACATCCGCTTTGTAGTTCATTAAGATGTAGGGCGGCGCGCCGTAACTGCCGCTCGAGAAAGCGCCACTGCGTTTCCCCTTTGTTTCGTAACGGTCACACCACCGTCCGCGTAAACCGTCGCGCAGCACGTCGACGTAGTCGCGGCCGAGCGGTGCGAGCGACGCGACTACCTTGTCGATCGCGTCGTCGAAACTGATTTGAGTGTCGATTTCGGACACCAGTGGCACGTAGGTGTCGTAGGCGTGCAGCTGGTCGAGGCCGAGCACGCGTCGACGCAGTTCGTAATAACGAAGCAGGGCAGGAACGCCGCGACGCACGGAACTGATCAAACCCTCGTAGACGGACGCGGGGATGTCATCCTTGAAAAGTGATGCTTCCAAGGCGCTCGGATGGTTGCGTGCCCGGGCCCGGAATACATCGGCCTTCACCGAGTACGAAAGCGACGCGGCCAGAGTGTACTGATGATCCTGGAATTCGCCGTAAAACTGTTCGAACGCGCTTCGTCGCACCTGCTGATCACGGCGCAGGAGAAAAGAGCTGTAGGTGCTTTGGGTGAGTGGCCTTTCCGCGCCCGTCTCATCTCGCAACACTCCAAACTTCATGTCGACGTTGGTCAGTTGCGAAAAGGCATCGTCATATCCATCCAGGGCCACTGCGCCGAGAGCGAGAAGGCGTTCTTCCCGCTCGCTCAGGACATGCGGACGCATCCGGCGAATCTTGTGCAAATTGTTGCGCCACTCGGCCAGCCCTTCGTCTCGCAAAAGCCCTGACCATGTTGCGTCATCGATGGCCTGGATTTCCGGCACGACAAAGGCAGCGGTCTCGCCCATGCTGGTGAGCAGATTCTGGAGCTGCCCAATTCTTGTCAGGTAGTCGTTGTTCGCGCTGTCTTCGGCCTGCTGGAGCGAAGCAAAGTGGTAAAGGCGTTCGATCTTCAGATCGAGTTCCTTCTCGAAGTTTAACCACGACGCCAGAGACGCGGCTGACTCTCCGATCTTCCCTTTCCACTCTGCGATACGTCCCTGATTCTGTTGCACCCAATCGAAGTCTTCTTGCCATTTACTCACATCCTTGAACAGATGCGTCAGGTCCCATTTGTCCGATTCCGGAATCTCGTTCCGGGTTGGGGTTTTGTTTTCTTTCAATTTCGTCTCCATCGCCTTTTAAAATTATCGGAAACCTGCTTCGCCTTCCTGATGAAGACGGCGTCCCTTGACGGTGAGGAGTTCCGGGGCGTGGCCTGCCGGCACCTGCGGACAACTGTCGATCCATCTTTCCGCGTCGGGGGCGGCCCACTTGACCGCGTTTCGCAGGACGAGGCGCACCATGGGGTGAAAATAGATCGGGTACGTTTCATGACCGGGGCGGAAGTAGAAAATCCGACCGTTTCCTCGTTTCCACGTGCAACCGGAACGAAAGACGTCGCCACCTTCGAACCAGGAAATGAAGACCATTTCGTCGGGCATCGGAATAGCGAAAGGTTCGCCGTACATTTCCGTGTTCTCGATTTCGAAGTACCGGTCAATTCCGCGCGCGATCGGGTGGGCGGGATTGCAAACCCAGAGGCGTTCTTTCTCGCCCGCTTCCCGCCACGTCAGCGAGCAGCTTGTGCCCATCAGGCGCATGAACGGCTTCGAGTAATGCGACGAGTGCAGGGCGATGAAGCCCATCCCTTGCCAGACGCGCGCGACCACGCGCTGGACAGCTTCATCGTTCACATGCCCATGGGCGGCATGGCCCCACCACAGGAGGACGTCGGTATCGGCGAGAGCTTCTTCCGTTAGGCCATGCTCCGGCTCCTGCAACGTGGCCGTACGGACATCGAACTCCCCTTTTTCTCCGACCCCGTCAGCGATGGTGTGATGCATCCCGTCCGGATAGACTTCCGCCACGAGCGGGTTCTCTCGCTCATGCACATTCTCTCCCCAGACCAGGACTCGAATTCGCCGCGGCATCCGGTCATATCACGCGACGGAGGACGGAGGTCAATGATGGCGGAGCGAAGCCGTCCCGGCGCTCACCGCGAATCTTACTGCAGGGCCCTGATCTCCGGGTGCCGCCCAATCAGCTTCAGGGCGTTGATCGTGAGTTCGCGTCCAGGCGAAACTCTGGGCCAGGGAGACGCGCCCGACGGATGGGGCAGCGGAATGAAATCAAATTTTACGCCGTTCTGATCGAGGACAAATTTTCGGCTGATCACTTGATCGAGTTTATCGAATGCCATGAACTGGGCGATGGCCAGTTTTCCCACCGGGATGACAAGGCGCGGGCGCAGGATCTGGAACTCGTCATTCATCCATGACGAACAATTTCGAATCTCGTCAGGCGCAGGCACGCGGTCGCTGCCGCCGGGTGCCTTGCCCGGAAAACAACGGCATACCGCCGCGAAATAGACGAGCGACCTGAAGGAGGCCTCGTTTAATCCGCAGAACTCCTCCATCCATCGAAAAAGTGTTTTGCCCGCGGTCCAGGCAAATGGTCTCCCCAAGACAGGTTCGCGCACGCCCGGAGCCTGCCCCACCAGTATGACCTTGCTGAGAACAGCGCCTCCGGAAACGGGCGGCGGCAGCATGCAAGGGCAGCGCCGGCATTGCACGAGACGCGCGACATGGTCGTCGAGCTTCGTCTGACCGGGCGAACGGGTTGGCATGGGAGAATGTCGTCTCGACGGAAGAAAGATCGAGAGAATCAGAGAAGAGAGAAGGTTGCTTTGATGAGGCGGTCGAACAAAGTTGAACAGCAATGGCCGTCCAGTTCCGCGATTATTATGAAACACTTGGGGTTCCAAAGACCGCCAAGGACGACGAAATCCGCACTGCCTTTCGCAAGCTCGCCCGCAAATATCATCCGGACGTGGCCAAGGATAAAAAGTCGGCGGAAGAAAAGTTTAAACAGATTAACGAGGCCTACGAAGTTTTGGGGGACCCGGAAAAGAGGACTAAATACGATCAACTCGGCGCGGACTGGAATCAGCCGGGTGGAGGATTTCAGCGTCCGCCGCAGAGGGGTGGCCAGCCCGGAGGCGGTTTTTCGCGGTACGGGGGTGGCGATGGCGGTGTCGAATTCGAATTCAACGGCACCGGGTTCAGCGATTTTTTCGAAGCCTTTTTTGGCGGCGGCCGCGCTCAACCGGGCTCTGCCGGGTTCGGGCAAAGGCCCCCGCGGTCCGAGCGCGGCAGCGATGTCGAAGCGGATATTATGGTGACCCTGGAAGAAGCACTCAATGGTTCCACCCGAGCGGTTTCTTTGCGGCGCGGCGGGTCGAACAAACTGGAAACCTACCAAGTCAAAATCCCGCGCGGTGTGCATGAAGGCCAGCGCATACGGCTGGCCGGGCAGGGCGAGGCAGGCGAAGGGGGCGGGAAGAGTGGTGATTTGTTTTTGCGGGTCCGGCTGGCGCGGCATCCCGATTTTACGGTCGAGGGCAATGATCTGATCCACGAGGAGAAGATTGGTGCGTGGCAGGCAGTGTTAGGGGCAGACCTCAAGGTGCCGACGCTAGAGGGGAATGTCCGGATGAAGATCCCGCCCGGAACGCAGGGCGGCCAGCGTTTTCGATTACGTGAGAAAGGGTTGCCCAACAGCGCGGGTACGCGAGGCGATCTCTACGTCGAAGTGCAGATAAACATTCCGAAGAAGATCGCGGAAAAAGAACGTCAGATCTGGCAGGATCTGGCGAAGCTGCACGATGAAGAGTGAAGTCGTTCTGACTTTCTGATGGCCCCACCGTTGTATCCCATGACACAGCGACTCGACAACCCCCTGGCCGTTGCGATTAAGATCGCGGCATGAAGATCTCACTCGGCACGGATCACGCCGGTTTCCGTTATAAAGAGAAGGTTAAGGAGCTGCTCCAAAGTCTCGGGCATGAGGTGAAGGACTGTGGAACGTTCGACGAAAAACCGGTCGATTACCCATTGTTTATCCGGCCGGCTGCGGAAGCGGTCGCACGAGGGGAGTGCGATCGCGGAATTGTGTTCGGCGGATCTGGCAATGGCGAGGCCATGGCCGCGAACAAGGTAAAGGGCGCGCGTTGCGCCTTGTGTTGGAATGGAGAAAGTGCGCGCCTTTCACGGCAGCATAACGACTCCAATGTCCTGTCGATTGGCGAACGGATGATTCCTCAGGAGTTAGCCTTGCAAATTGTGCGAATCTGGCTGGAAACGCCGTTCGAAGGCGGCCGCCATCAGCCGCGCGTCGAGCAGCTGAACGCGATGTGCTAGATCCAGCGGTCCAGGCAGGTTGCCACGACAAAGACAGCGCTCACAAAAGCGTTGCTCTTAAAGAACGCGCGATTGATGCCGGCCAGATCGAGGCTTTGCGCGCTGCGGTGTTCGTAGACTAACGCCGCGCCTGCGATCAGCATGGCCAGGTAGTAAATAATTCCGAGCCCAGCCGTAACCCCAAAAAGAATCAGGCTGACGAACATTGCCAGGTGCAACCATTGCGCGAGACGAAGGCTTTGTGGAAGCCCGAGCCGGACCACGAGCGAGTGGAGACCTTCGGCGCGATCGAACTCAAGGTCTTGCGTGGCGTAAATCAGGTCGAAACCTGCGACCCAGCAAATAACCCCGACCGCCAGGATAAGAGGGGGAAGATTGATTTCACCCGTCTGCGCGATCCACGCACCCATCGGCGCGATGGCCAGCGCTGTTCCCAGAAAGAAATGAGTGGCGGAGGTGAATCGTTTTGTCAGCGAGTAGAAGAAAATCAGGGCCAACGCGATCGGGGCCAGTAAGGCCGTCAGGAAATTGATACACGCGGCCGTAAAGAGGAATGCCAGCGTGCTGATTCCGAGGCACCCGAGAAGGACAGGGCGACGCAGGAGCAGATGTCGGCCAGAAGTGCGCGGATTGCGCTGGTCGAGGGACCAGTCCACCAGGCGGTTGAAGAGCATGGCGGCGGTGCGTGCGAAAACCATGCAGACCACAACGAGGAATACGACTCGAAGGCTCGGATGCCCATGCGCTGCAACGACCAGCGCCCCGAGTGCGAACGGCATCGCGAATACCGTGTGCGAAAAGCGGATCAGGCGCAAAAATCGAATGACCGGCCCGCCGTTCGCAATAGGCTCGGTCCATCCCGGAGACGTTTTTGTCACGGTGGCTTTAATCGCCATTCAACAGTTGCTCCAGTCGGCTTCTTGCCTTCGATAAAATGGGTGTGCCGTGCGCAAAGAGCATGCGCTCGAATTGATAGTCCAAAAGCTGCCGCAGCGAGTGCTGCATCTGTTTGTGATCGGTGCAGTATTTCGTCGGCAGAAATGTGAAGCCGTAAGGATCGAAGTGAATCAAGGCGTCTCCCATAATGAACGAGCCGTGATGAGCGGGCGAATAAACCGCGATTTCCCCAGGAGCGGCCCCGGGGATCTCAAGCACTTTGAGGGAATCCAGAAGCACGTCGCCTTGTCTGATCGAATGAAATGCACCGACTGCTTCATCCTCCAAACTGGAGTGGCCGGATAGGGGGATGCCCCATTTTTCAGACAAGGCAGCTGAAGCGCGCCAGTGGTTGGCGTTGGAGACGACGACTCCGCCGACCGGCCCGAGGGCAAGCAGTTCGTCCTCGGCTGAATCCGTTAAAGGAATGGGATCGACCAGAAGAAGGCCGCGCGGGCAACGCACGGCTGTGGAGAAGAGTTCTGCTTTCGCCGTGGCCTCGAAGGCATGCCAGAGGGCCAAGCCAGGGCCGATTATTTGTAGTTCGTCCGCCGCGATCATGGGGAGGGAGCCACAGCCTGGGCGGGAGCAGAACGGGCAAAGGCAAGCGGCCATGGCATCCTAGGTGCTATATTTACTATAGTTTCCACAATATGATTACTTTCGCTTATCAAGCCCGCGACACTTCCGGTCGCATTGTCACCGGTATCCAGGACGCTATCAATGAAGACAATGCCGTGACCAGTCTGATGAGCCGCGGGCTCATGGTCCTCTCCCTGCAAAAGAAATCCGGTGCGAGCAAGGCACGCAAAAAAGCGTGGACCGTCAAGGAAACAGACACGGTTCTATTCACGCGCCAGCTTGCCACGATGATCGAGGCGGGCATTTCGTTGGTGCAGGCGCTGACCGCCCTTTACGAACAGTGCGATCCCAAGCGTCAACGAAATCTTCGTCACGTGATCAGTGACGTGACCTCTCGCGTGCAAGGGGGTGAAACCTTTCACGAATCAATCGCCAAACATCCTCGCGTCTTCAACCGGCTCTACACCAGCATGGTGAAAGCAGGCGAGCATGGCGGTCTGTTGGCCGAAATTCTCGATCGGTTAGCGGGATTTCTTGAAGCGAGCGCTCGTCTGCGCAAGAAGGTGAAATCGGCCATGACCTACCCGGTCATCGTGCTCTGCATCGCGTTTGCCATCACCACGTTTTTGATCGTGCGCGTCGTTCCAATTTTCGGTGAAATTTTCAAGGACTTCGGCGCGAAGTTACCGCCTCCGACTCAGTTCCTCATCGACGTCAGCGATTTCGTGCGCGGTAACTGGTATTTCATGGCGCTCGGTCTTGGCGGGGCCATCTTCGGCATCCGGTACTTTCTCCACTCGAAACGCGGCAAGCAATTGTCCGATCGCTGGAAACTGAAACTCCCTGTCTTCGGTCCGCTCGTGCACAAGATTTGTATGTCGCGGTTCTCACGTACTTTTGCCCAGCTCATTCGGAGCGGCGTACCCATCCTGGAGGTTCTCGAAATTGTCGGCGGCACCTCCGGTAATCACGTCGTCGAAACGAGCATTGCGACGGTGAGCGAGGACGTCGAAAAAGGGGATAACCTCTCGGTCGCCCTGTCGAAGAAAAAGATTTTTCCGCCCATGCTACTCCGCATGGTCGCGGCCGGTGAGGCCACCGGCAAGATCGACACGATGTTGGAAAAGATGGCGGACTTTTGGGATGAAGAGATTGAAGCTCTGCTCGATGCTCTGACCTCTTTGATCGAACCGATTCTGATCGTATTTCTGGGAGTGATCGTAGGCGGCATCGTCATCGCAATGTTCCTTCCGATCTTCAAACTCAACGAGGTTGTTTCCCAGAACAAACAGTAAAAAGCGTTGTGGACAGCAAGGGGGCGGGTCGCAAGATCCGTCCCTTTTGTTGTTAGGCTATCGATGCAGCCACCGGCCCAAAATGTGATCCTTGAAACTCATGGCTCACTCACGGCCGCTGCTCGGCCGGTGATGGTTTCCAATCGCCCGTACATTTCGTGGTAGATGCGCTCGATCGCAGCCGCCGGGTCTTCCAGCATCATCGATTCTTTAATCACGCTGGCGTAGATCGGGAAGGAGAACGGGGAGACAGTCGGGAGTTCGCGTATTTTCCAAACGAAGCCGGAGACATCACCGAGAAACTCGTAAGCGCAGTCCGCATCGAGAAATGTGTGCATGGCTTGCCGATAAGCTTCGATCAGAAGAGGGTGATCCGGCTCGTGTTGCTCAAGCACCCGAAACAACACTTCGGAACTCCAGTTCAACTGTTTCTTTTTTCTTTCACGTCCGGGCAGATTACGCGGGACCATCAGGCCTGTTTGCGCGACACCGCGGAATTGCCACTTCACCAACTCGGAACCTCGCAGGGCCCGATGCAAATCCTCCTCCGCGCCTTCGCGCTCGAAGCAGAGACGCCAATCTTCCAAAGGCATTTCCTGAAAAGGGCGCAGCGTGAGCAAAAATCCGTAGTCGTCAATCGTGACGAGTGCGTTGCCCCCAATCCGATTTTTCACTCGCCAGGCCACGATCCGTGAGAGCGCGTCGTTCGCGCTCCGTCCAATGAGGGAGTGGAAGAAATGGTGCGAGCGATTTTCTTCCCGATAAATTTCGATCAGCATTTTTTCGCCTACCGGAATCTCGGACACGCTGAGTTGGGCCTCGAACTGTTCCACGATCGCTTGTGCGTTCGCGGCCGAGAGATCGTAGTGCTCGACCAGCCAATCGGTCGCATTCCCGACGCCCTTCCTACTTTCGATGTGCCCGGCCAGTTCGCTGCGCAATTGCCGGACGGCGCGCGCCAGACCGGAGGTGAGAGGCATCTTCGCCGAGTTCCAGCGCGGCACTGTCGGTAGATGTCCGTCCGCGCGCTCGACATGCGCTTCGTCCACTCCTGTGTCAATCAGGCGCAGGACGCGACCGGCCAGGATGAAGAGGTCGCCGATCTGAAGTTGCTTCACGAAACTTTCTTCGATTGACCCGAGGCGACGCCTCTTCAACAGCACGCTCACGAAACCTTCCGATATGATCGTGCCGATATTTACGAGGAACTCGCGCGCAATGCGCGGATGGACCAGCGACACAATCTCATCGTCGGTTCGGATTTTCCCGAACACATCCGAATACTGTCGGGCTAGTGATTCTCCGCCGCCTTCGAGATATTGCAGAATGCGATCGAACTCTGCGCGACTCAGGTGACGGAACGGATAGGCGCGCGTGATAGTGGCAAAAATCTCATCTGCCGGAGTCGGCCCGAGCGCGGCCATGCCCACGACATGCTGGGCGATGACGTCGAACGGCTTCTCTGGCACGTGAATCGGATCGAGCGAGTGTTGCCGGACGAGCTTTGCCGTCACCGTCGCCTCGATCAGATCGCTCACATTCGTCGCGACCAACACGCCGTGGCTGGTCCGGTTCATGGAATGACCGGAACGGCCGATCCGCTGAATGGCCCGGGAAACGCCTTTCGGAGTTGCGATCATCACCACCAGGTCGACCGCCCCGATGTCGATCCCGAGTTCGAGACTGGTCGAGCAAACGACCGCCCGGAGTTCTCCGTTCTTCAGGCGATCTTCCACCTCCAGTCGAACACTTCGGTCGAGCGACGCGTGATGCGTTTCGATTTGATCGGACAATTCCGGAAGGAGGTCTTTCAGTCGCAACCCGATTTGCTCCGCGGCCGACCTGACGTTGGTGAATACGAGCACCGATTGATGCCGGCGGATGAGATCGGCCAACTCTGCGTACAACCTGGCGCCGGTGTAGCCAGCCGGCGGGTATGGGTTGCGGCGAATCGGCGAGAAGACCTCCACAATGGATTTTCGCTCCATCTTCGCTTCGGCGCGGACACAGGGTCGATCCGTCCCGGCCAGAAAGCGCGCCAAGACATCAAGCGGCGCGGCCGTGGCGGAGAGACCGATCCGACAGATGGGAGGGTTATCGCGCTGTAGCCCTTCCAATCGTTCGAGTGATATGGCCAGGTCGGCTCCCCGTTTGTTTGCCGCAAACGAATGCAGTTCGTCGACGATGACGAACCGACAATGCCGCAGATGCGTAACGTAACTTTCCTGGGCGAGCATGACGGCCAGACTCTCGGGAGTCGTGACCAGAAAAGGCGCGCCGTTCCTCCGGAATTTCGCGCGATTCGCCTGCGTGGTGTCCCCGGTCCGCAAATGAATTTGCAATTCCTTCTCCAAGGCCATCCCGGCAATCGGGGCGCGCAGGTTTTTTTCAATGTCGTAAGCGAGGGCGCGTAAAGGCGACACGTAAATGCATTGCACTCCCTCAAGGCGCTCGCCTTGTTCAATCTGACGAAGCAGGAAATCAAACACGCCGAGAAACCCCGCGAGTGTCTTGCCGCTTCCGGTCGGCGCTGTCAGCAGGATGGATTTGCGTTCCAGGACGGTGGGCACGCAGAGGAGTTGCGCCTCCGTAAAAGCCTCAAACGTTCGCTCGAACCACGTGAAGAGCCGCGGATGCAAACGCGCGGCCAGTGGCTCACCCATGCCTGCCTCTTGGATTTTGCCCGACACGAATCAACCCACTTCTAAGACAAGGACAGGAAAGAAATGCCTCATTTTTCCGGGTTCACGGGAAAGTGCTTGTTCTTTAATTTCTCCGGCACCCGTTGAGTGTGTTCCGATTCAATTTGCTCGGTTGCTTCGCCTAACGCTTCGTAGGCGTCCCGGTTTTTCTTCGCGCGACACATGTAAACCGTGGCGTGGGCGAGGGGAATCCGCGCTTCTGGTAAACCCACAAATTCGACCGCCTGTTGCGTCGCGATGGCCAGCGGCAGAGCCTCCGCGTCAGCCAGTCCTACGTCTTCGCTGGCAAAGATGACGATGCGCCGTGCGATGAACCGAAAGTCCTCCCCGGCGTGCAACATTTTCGCGAGCCAGTAAATGGCGCCTTTTTCATCGGAGGCGCGCATGCTCTTGATGAAGGCGCTGATCGTATCGTAGTGCGCGTCACCGGCGCGATCGTAGACGACTGCTTTCTGTTGAATGCTTTCCTCGGCCACGGCGAGCGTGAAATGAATGATGGCAGCGGTTCCGGTCGGAGGCGTCGTCAACACACCGATCTCAAGTGCGTTGAGGCACTTGCGGCCATCTCCGTCGCTCAACTTTGCCAAATGTCGACGCGCGTCCGCGTCCATCCTGACTTTAGCCGTACCGAGTCCACGGTCCTTGTCCGCGAGCGCGCGGTCGATCAGCTTCTCGAGCTCTTGCACGCGCAACGGTTCAAGCTGAAAAACCTGCGAGCGCGAAACGAGCGCGCTGTTCACGTAAAAGAAAGGATTATAAGTGGTGGCTCCTATCAGACGGAGGTTTCCGCTTTCCACGTCCGGCAAAAGAATGTCCTGCTGCGCCTTGTTGAAATGATGAATTTCATCGACGAACACGATTGTCCTGCGCCCTGACGTGCTCACGCGATTGGCCGCCGCGGCGATGACGCGTCGCATTTCGGCGACGTTGCTTTCCACTCCGCTCAAGCGCACAAATTTCGCATTTGTCATCTCGGCTACGATCCGTGCCAGCGTTGTCTTGCCCGTGCCGGGAGGTCCCGAAAAAATGACCGAAGGAAGCCGGTCGGCCTCGATCGCCCGGCGGAGAAGTTTGCCGGGCGCGAGGATGTGCTCCTGGCCGACAAATTCGTCGAGGTTTCGGGGACGCATACGCGTGGCGAGAGGAGCGGCGTCGGAGTGAGTTTCCGATGCGCTGTCTTCCGGTTCGCTGAAGAGATCTTGCACGGATGAAAATACCGCTCACCCCCAATGTTCGCACCTGATTTCCAACGAAAGCGGCCAGGTGCGGACACACCTTGATTCAGAACGCCTAATTCTTGAGGTCGCGGGTGCTCTTCCCTAGCCTCGGAGGAGTCTTCGCCGTCCGGATGAGAAACCAACCTGTCCTCCGTCTGCTCGCGCCGCTTATTTTCGGTGTTTTGTGCGTGAATGTTTTGACGATGCCGGCGGCAGAATATGCGGGGGACGCGCAGTCCGTGCGGATGGAAGCGATCACAGTTCTAAACGACGGCCGTTGGGCCGTGCCGGATAATGTGGCGACTCAATTCGGGCCGCGCGGGAGTTATTTCTTTCAGAATGAGAAGGGTGACTGGTATCCGAAGTATGGGGTTCTAAACACTCTCATCTACCTCCCTTTTCTCTGGCTCGAGAAAAAGTTGAGTGGCCGCGTTGGATTCGACACCGATCACACCCTTTATCTAAATTTACTGAACTTGGCGGCCGCTGCCGCGACAGCGCTGTATCTGGGGTTGCTGGCCAGACGCTACTCCGATTCCAATCTTGTCGCGTCGATCTTTGTTGTCGCCTCCATTTATTCCACCTTCTGGTGGAATTACCTGCGCGCGCAGACCTTCGAGACCTACCTCACACTGATGGCGCTGGGATTGTACTATCATCTCATTCGGGGGCGCGATGATGGCCGAACGGCTCACCGCCAACTTCTGATCGCCGGTATTTATCTCGGGGCGCTTTGCCTCTGCAAGACAGTCTTCGTCGCGTTGTTCCCGGTCATCGCAATGACCTTGCTGTGCCGCGAGGATTCTGGGCTATCGCGTCGTCAGAGTTGGACCCGACTCATCTATTTCGGCCTGCCGGTCGCGTTTTGCGTGCTCATTCTACTGACCACAAACGAGTATAAGTTTGGATCTTTCTTTAACACTGGATACACGCAGTGGCAGGATGAACCGCAGCTTTTTACTGTGAACATTCTTCCCGCGCTGCGCGGTTATCTCTTTGATCCGCAGAAGAGTATTTTCCTGTATTTTCCGGTCCTTTTCTTTGCTCTGCCGGCTTGGCCGACTTTTTTCCGAAAGAATCGATCGGATGCGGTGCTGGCCCTGTCGTTAGCCGTCGTGGTTGTGATTCTGCACGCCGCGCGGCTGGAATGGCGCGGTGCCGCGGGCTATGGCCCTCGCTATCTTTTGCCGGTCGCGCCAATCCTGGCCATTCCGTTCGTTTACTCTCTCAACTGGCTGACTGCATTATCCAACAAGACGGCCAAGTGGGTCGCGGTGACCGCACTGACAGCCGTGCTCGGCTGGTCGCTGATTTTGCAGATCGCGCTCAATTCTCTCCCTTTCTACTTCTGGAACGATCTGGTCGCGCTTGTGGAAGAGTCCGACGAAAGAGGCGCGGCCGACTATTTGTATTCGCACCATCCCGGGACCATTCATCTCGAGTTCCTTTGTTACGCGCGTGGTTATCGTTCGAACCTTGTTCGTTACGTGATTGATCGGCTCGCGCCCGCCAACTTCGCACGAATGGAAGGATTGAAGGTGGAAACGCGATTTAATTATTACTGGTACTCGCACCCGGTGGAGGATCGGCCCTGAGTGGCTGAGCGACTGCGATGAAGATCC
Organism: Chthoniobacterales bacterium; assembly: GCA_038230335.1. Classification (GTDB taxonomy): domain Bacteria; phylum Verrucomicrobiota; class Verrucomicrobiia; order Chthoniobacterales; family UBA10450; genus JBBRDU01. The sequence continues at coordinate 559,015 of JBBRNL010000001.1, forward strand.
CAACGGCACCGCGTCAGCCTTTTGTTGGATTGTTTCTGGCTGCCGCGGTTGGAATCATGGCGGCTGAATTCTTTCCCGTGGCGGGTTCGGGCCTCGTCGTCATCGCGCTTACGGCCTGTGTGCTCGCCGTCATTCTAATCATTTGGCCCAGACTTCTCTGCACATACGGCATGGTGTCAGTTGGGTTTTTCCTGCTGCACATCGCACAGACCACGAACACCGCCGGACAATGGCTGGCGGCGCGTCTGGGTGATCGACCGCGTGCCGTCAGAGTGACCGGCGCAGTGGTGACGGAGCCAAAGATCGCAAACGGCGGAGCGGCGACATTCCTGTTGCGTCTCCATTCGATCGCGCTCGAAGACAAAACGGAAGACACCGATGCGACCATTCTAGTGCGCTGGCGTGGCACGACAGAATTTGGTGATGAGCTAAGCCTGTTCGGCCTGGCTCAACCAATCAATGGACCACGTAATCCGGGAGAATTCGATACGCGGTCGTATCTGGCGCGCCGCGATATTTATCGTCGCCTCTTCGTCCGATATGCGGAGGATGGAGTTCTCATTCGGCACGGCGGCGGAAATCCGGTGTTGCGCGCGGCGCAGCGTTCCCGTGGTCGGATTCAGGCCATGCTTTGTCGTGGGCTGGAAGACGCGCCCGACGTGCAAAACTTTATCAGCGGTCTCGCGCTCGGTCTACGGCATCAGACGCAGGAAGACATCGAAGAGCCATTTCAACAGACCGGCACTCTGCATTTATTTGCCGTGGCCGGTCTGCACGTCGGCATCGTCGCGCAGTTACTATGGATGCTGGCAACCGTCAGTCGATTATCTCGCAGGTGGGCGGCGGGCTTGATCATCCCGGCGCTCTTATTTTATGCCTGTATCACAGGTCTTCATATTTCAAGCATCCGCGCCGCCGTCATGGCCTCCATTCTGTTGGCGGGCGTTTTTTTCGAACGCAAAGTCCTTGTGCTTAATAGTCTCGCGGCTGCCGCGTTTCTGTTGCTCGCATTCAACACTCAGGAAATTTTTTCCACAGGCTTTCAACTCTCTTTCGCGGTGGTCGGCACGATCATCCTGCTGGCTGATCCTTTATCGCGCTTGTTTGCACGCTGGTCTGCGCCTGATCCATTCCTGCCGCGTAGCTTATTAAAAGGCTCGCGCCGCTATGCCCATCTCGGCGTCCTTTGGGTTGGGCAGGCCTCCTCCGTTTCGATGGCGGCCTGGCTCGGTTCTCTTTTGCTAATTCTCTGGTACCTCAATCTGGTCACGCCCGTTTCTCTCCTGGCCAATCTTGCGGTCGTTCCGATTGCCTTCTTTATCCTGGCCATTGCCCTGCTCTCGCTGGTGTGCGCGCCTGTTTTGCCCTGGCTATCCATTATCTTCAACAATGCGAACTGGTGCCTCGCCCGCCTTGTTATCGGAATTGTGCACATCTTCGCGCAACTGCCCGGCGGTCACTATTATGTCGAGCATCCGCATTGGCCGGACGGGACACATGCCACCATCAATGTGCTCGATCTCGGAGCCGGCGCGGCTGTTCATGTCCGAGCGAATGGTCGCGACTGGCTGTTCGATTGCGGCGGTGAGCGCGATTATGAGCGGGTCGTCCGCGGATACCTTCACAGCGCGGGAGTGAACAAGCTCGATGGGTTGCTCCTCACTCATGGCGATTCGCTGCACATTGGCGGTGCGGGCCAGATCGCGGCGGAATGTCGACCGCGTTTGATCATCGATAATCCGCTGCCGGATCGGTCCATTGTCCATCAAAGGGTCCGTCGATATTTTGAACAGGTCGCTCTAGGGACCAGACCACTGGCCGCAAGCGATTCGTTTTCCGTCAGCCCTGACGTGACCGCTCACGTCCTTTACCCGGCGCGGGTCTCGCTGGCTCGCACCGTCGATGATCAAAGTATGGTCGTGCAAATGGAAGTCGGGCGAGCCACCAGGGTCTTGTTTATGGCCGACAGCGGCATCGAGACGGAGCGAACACTTCTCCGGTCGGGCGTGGATTTGCACAGTGATATCCTGATCAAAGGACAGCACCGTTCCGCCGAGTCCGGTTCGGCTGCATTCCTCGACGCAGTGCGCCCACGCTTGATCATCGCGACCTCCCTCGATTTTCCGGAGAGCGAGCGGATCAAGGATGAATGGTCGGAGGAAGTGAAAAGGCGCGGAATCCGGCTCTTTCGACAAAACGAAACGGGCGCAGTGCTTCTCCGGTTTCGCCGGAATGACTGGCAGGCACGTGCCTACATCACGGGAGAAACCTTCCAGAATTCGATTCGATAGATATTCGCTCCGGCCGTCACGAATCTTTTTTCAAAGGTGGTGGGTGGCAATGGGTGGTCCCCGTTTCCCGGAACGATTCGAAGCCTGTCCGAGTTCCGGGCGATGCGCTCGATTTGCTCGAAATAATCCGATTGATCGGTGGCTATCCGCACACATCCGCCGGGCGCGAGTGCAGTCAGCGCGGCTTCCAGGAATTCCGCCGTAAAAATCCGGCGTTCATGATGCCTTCGCTTGGGCCAGGGATCGGGGAAGAGCAGGTGAAACACGCTCACCGAACTCGACGGCAGCAGATAGCGAACGGCGTAAGCAGTTTCGACTCGCAGAATTCGGGCATTCGTCAGTTTGGCGGCTTTCCGCGAGGCCGTTCGCACGCGGCCGACCAGGCGCTCGATTCCGAGAAAATTGTGATTCGGCCTTTCGGCTGCGAGCGACGACAGAAAAGATCCGTCGCCGCATCCCAGGTCAACCTCCAAGGGAGCGCTCCGACCGAAGATCGCCTGCGGATCAAGGCGAGCGACGTACGACTCCGGGATTAATTCTGACACAGAGATAAAATGGGCAGGCCGGGCTGTCCTGCAATCGCGGCTGCGCTGTAAATAGATGTCGAAACCTTGGAATAAACGATGGCCGGCGCTGTCTAACATTGACAATATGAAACGTACCGCCATCTGCGCATCCATCCTTGGGCTGGTGTTCGCCTCGTCTATCGCCCACGGCCAGAGTCCTGCACCCGCTGCCACCAAGACCGCTGTTTTCGCCGGTGGCTGTTTCTGGTGTATCCAACCCGCTTTCGACAAGGCGCCGGGTGTCCTCAAAACGATCGTCGGCTACGCCGGAGGCACCGAACCGAATCCAACCTATGAACTCGTCACTTCCGAGAAAACAAAATACCGTGAGTCGATCGAAATTACCTACGATCCAGCCAGAATCTCATTCGCAAAATTGCTCGATATTTATTGGAAGCAGATCAATCCGACGCAGAGTGACGGCCAGTTTTCCGACGTCGGCCCGAGTTATCAGGCTGCCATCTTCGTGGCCAGCGATGACGAGAAGAAAGTGGCTGAAGCATCGAAGGAGAAGCTTGCGCACTCCGGTAAATTCGATCGGCCGATCGTGACGGAGATTCTGCCCGCCGGTAAGTTTTATCCGGCCGAGGATTATCATCAGAAATATTATCAGCAGAACCCTGCGCATTTCGATGCGTTCGAAAGGGGTTCCGGGCGCGTCTCTTTTGAGAAGAAGACTTGGGGCGGGGACCAATAACTGGCCGGCCAGGGGCGCTTTTCCGCTGCGAGAGCGGCGTGTTCGGCCTAACGGGGTCGCGTCAGAACTTGTAAACCTGGCTCTTGGCTGATTCAACGAACTCGGCCCGATCGACGGCGAGCTGTTCGTTCAGAACTTTGGAGAGCTCTTGCGCAAGCACGATGGAAATGACTTTGGCATCCCGTGTATAGACCGGGATGGGAAACGATCCAGCGTTGCGATCGTAGCCATAGATGGTGCCGTCTGTTTCCCATACGCAATAGGCGTGGCCGGCCGGATGATCGTTGTACCGAACCAGAAGGATGCGCGCCCAGAAATTTTCTTCGAGACTGTGCTGCGTTTTTACCGCCGCCAGATAATTGCAGGCGGAAACCACGCAACCGTTCAGAACGACCAGGTCGTTTTCACCGGGCGTGAGGAGGACAGGCTGTTGCGGCCGGGCTCCGAGGGTAAAGCAGGCCAGGAGGATGGCTGCGTGATAGGTGAGTTTGCCGAGAAAACCTGATTTCATGAAGAATAAGGAACGAGCTGAATTATGGTATTTATAGTGCAATTGAGGGTCTTTTGGAAAGCTTTATTTCGTTTTTTGCCCAAAATCGAGCCTTCCGAGGCATCCGAACACGCTCCGCTCTCCGAATTCCGTTGTTCCTGGTAGCCCCTCTGCCGCTTGCGCCAGAACACCTCCTATCTATATTAGATGGGTGAGGGGGCGCACTGGCTTCGACTTGTTGTTCGAAGCGCAGGCGGCATGTCGAGGATGGTTCGTTGGCCTCGTAAAAAACCGAACCAAAAAAATAAAAGCAGATTACGAAGATCTCGCTCTCGCGGCTTAATTGACCGTGACGTTTTCGGCCGGACGCCTGCTACGGTCGGAAACGTGGACAGCAGGCTAATCGACCGGCGGAGCGACCGCGCTGGTCGGTGAATCGATTTCGTGGATGCTCGGGAGTCGGCAGTGTGCCGGTGCAAAGTCGGCTCCTTAAAACAAATATCGGCTAAACATGTAGATGTTTGCGTGGAAAACGATGAGGACAGGGGTTCAACTCCCCTCGCCTCCACCTCTCGGAGGTAGCGGCGGCTCTAGTCCGAGTTTACTTCTTTCTCCATCAAGGTTGTCTTTACATGGATCACCCTGGCGGGCATGACGAGCTTAAGATTTTGTAAAAATATGAAAGCGGGTTCATGGGGCGCTTTACTTTGCCTGCTCGGTATTCTTGTGATCGTTTTCGAGAAATAATCATGGCGCACGACCACGATCATCAGCACGACAAGCACGAGGGCCACGATCACGCGCCTGCCGGTTCCGACCACAGTCACATTCCGAAGAACTTCGGTGCTGCGTTCGCGATCGGCACGACACTCAACTTTGGATTTGTTATTCTCGAGGTGGTCTTCGGTATTTATGCTCATTCTCTCGCCCTGGTAGCTGATGCGGGACACAACATGGGTGATGTACTGGGATTACTCCTGGCATGGGGGGCGAGCATTCTCGCGCGCAGCGCCCCGACGCAACGGCGGACCTACGGACTCAGAAGCTCTTCGATTCTTGCTGCGCTCTTTAATGCCATCTTCCTTCTCGTCTCAGTGGGGGCAATTGCCTGGGAAGCGATTCGTCGTTTTGGAGATCCAACCGATGTCGCCGGCAAAACTGTGATTTGGGTCTCCGCTATTGGGATTGTAATCAACACTGCTACGGCACTGATGTTCATGTCAGGGCGCAAAGGCGATCTCAACATTCGTAGCGCTTTCATGCACATGGCTTCGGACGCGGGCATTTCCGCGGGCGTGGTTATCGCCGGTTTCGCAATTTTGGCGACGGGTTACCACTGGATTGATCCAGTGGTCAGTCTGGCCATTTCGGCAGTCATTATTTGGGGGACTTGGGGATTGCTCCGAGATTCCGTGAACCTTGCCCTTCATGCGGTGCCCGAGGGAATTGATTTAGCGAAGGTGAAGGACTACCTCGCCGGTTTGCCTCACGTCACGGCCGTCCACGATCTTCATGTGTGGCCGATGAGCACGACCGAAACTGCGCTGACCGTCCACCTCGTTCGTACGGTGGATCGCTGCGATTCTGCGGTCCTGGAAAAGTGCTGCGAGGAATTGCACGCCAAATTCAAGATTCAACACGCCACCATCCAATTCGAAACAGAAGATCACGACTGCGGCCTCGCGCCGGAAAGCAAGGTTTGACGTAAGCATGTCGGAAACAGGAGAAGCGCGGACGGGTCCGGCGGAGTTCTCACCCGAACGCAGGTCGGATGTCCGGTTTGCCCTGTGGCTCACCTACATCACGCTCGGTTGGATGACGATCGAAGGAGCGGCTTCGTTGCTGCTGGGATGGGCGTCGAGGAGTCTGTTGCTGGAGGCGTTCGGTATCGACAGTGTGATCGAACTCTTCAGCGCCGGGGTTTTGTTGTGGCGCTTGCGCGTCGAAGCGAGCGGACAGGCGGACGCGACCCGCGTGGAAGCAGTCGAGCGCCGTGCTTCCACATGGGTCGGATATACCTTGTACTTTCTCGTCCTCTACGTACTACTCAGTTCTGCCTACGGACTTTTTCTGGCGCATCGCGTCACTGACACTCACGAAAGCGTCTGGGGTATTCTGATAGGGCTCGTGGCCAAAGTTGGAATGCCCATTCTGGCCGGCTATAAAATCAAGGTCGCAACGCGGCTTAACTCACGGGCGCTGCGAGCGGATGCAATCGAAGCGATTGTCTGCGGTTACCTTTCCATCGTTTTGATGATTGGGCTCGCGGCCACATGGTTTTTAGGATGGTGGTGGCTCGACAGCGTGGCCGCGTTGGCCCTCATCCCGTTCTTGCTCAAAGAAGCCCGGGCCGCCGTCCTAGGCGAGGATGACTGCTGCTCCAACGGAGCAGGCCAGGCCGTTTGATTTAAAGCTTGATCGTTCTCAAGCGCAGAGCGTTCGCGATAACAGAGACGGAACTGAAACTCATGGCCGCACCGGCGATGATAGGGCTCAGCAGGATGCCGAAAAACGGATAGAGCAGGCCTGCCGCGATCGGGATACCAAGCGCATTGTAGATGAAAGCAAAGAAGAGATTCTGCCGGATATTGCGCATGACGGCTCGACTCAGGACGATGGCGTTCTTGATTCCGCGCAAATCGCCCTGCACCAGCGTGACGCCGGCGCTTTCCATGGCGACGTCGGTACCGGTCCCCATGGCGATGCCCACGTCGGCGGCGGCCAGGGCCGGAGCGTCGTTGATGCCGTCTCCGGCCATCGCCACAATTTGGCCTTGCTCGCGCAATTTTTTGACGTGCGCGCTTTTGTCGGCCGGTTCAACGCCGGCCTGAACGTTGTCGATACCGAGCGATTTCGCGACGGATTGCGCAGTGCGTTCGTTATCACCGGTGAGCATGGTGATCTCAATCCCGGCGGCGTGGAGCTCTTTGATGGCGTCCGGCGTGGATGCCTTCACCACGTCCGCGACCGAGATTAAACCGGCGGGCTGACCATCGATCGCGACCAGGACAACGGTGTGGCCTTTGCTCTGAAACTCTGTGGCTTGTTTCTCGAGCGCGTCGGCGCCGCGGACGCGTTCGTACACGAATTTGGGTTTGCCGACGAGCACATCACGACCGTCCACTTTGCCCACCACACCGCCGGCCGTGACCGATTCGAATTGTTCCACCTTGCGCAATGCGACACCGCGATCTTTGGCGCCGCGCACGATGGCGGCGGCAATGGGATGTTCGCTTTGCCCTTCCAGTGACGCGACCAGCTCCAGCATTTCTTTGGATTCGAATCCAGCGGCGGATATCACTTCGACCAGACGCGGCTTGCCTTCCGTGAGTGTGCCGGTCTTATCGACCACGAGCGTCGTCACCTTTTCCATCAACTCCATCGCTTGCGCATCCTTAATCAGAACGCCGGATTGCGCGCCACGACCCACGCCGACCATGATAGACATGGGCGTGGCCAGTCCGAGTGCGCAGGGGCAGGCGATGATCAGGACCGCGACGGCGTTGACCATGGCGTGGGCGAAGCGCGGCTCCGGTCCCACCAGGGCCCAGACGATAAATGTGATTACGGCGACCGCCAGAACCGTCGGCACGAAATAGCCCGCGACTTTGTCGGCTACGCGCTGGATGGGGGCGCGACTGCGTTGCGCGGCAGCGACCATCTTCACGATTTGCGAAAGGACCGTATCGGCGCCGACCCGCTCGGCTTTCATTAAAAAGCTGCCGGTGGTGTTGATCGTGCCGCCCGTGACCTGATCACCCACATTTTTTTCAGAAGGGATCGACTCGCCGGTAATCATCGATTCATCGATACTTGAATTCCCGTCAACGATGGCGCCGTCGACTGGAATCTTGTCGCCGGGCCGAATGCGCAGTTGATCGCCCGTTACGACGTCCTCAAGGGGCACTTCTTTCTCCTCGCCCTGGCGGAGAACGCGCGCTGTGGCCGGGGCGAGGTCGAGCAGGGCCCGGATGGCGCTGCCCGTGCGACTGCGGGCTTTCAGTTCGAGCATTTGGCCGAGCAGCACGAGCACCGTGATGACAGCGGCCGCTTCGAAATACACGCCAATCATTCCTGCAGCGCGGAATGATTCCGGGAAGATACCCGGGAAAAGAATCGCGATCGTGCTGTAAAGCTGTGAGACGCCGACGCCCATGGCGATGAGCGTGAACATATTGAGATTCATGGTGCGGAGAGAGCGCCAGCCGCGCGCGAAAAAGGGCGCTCCGCCCCAAAATACAACCGGAGTGGAAAGGGCCAGTTGGAGATAGCGCGAGAGATTGCCGCCGACCCAATGCGGTGCTCCTGGAATCAGATGGCCCATTCCGAGGACAAACACCGGCAATGCCAATATTGCGCTAAACCAGAACCGCCGCGTCATGTCTTGCAGTTCGTGATTGTCCTCGCCGGCGCCGGAGACAATGTTCTTCGGTTCAAGCGCCATCCCGCAAATCGGGCAGTTGCCCGGATGATCCTGCTCGATCTGCGGGTGCATCGGGCAGGTGTAGATAATTGTCTGAGCCATCGCTTGCGGAATAGTCGGTGCGAGCGCCATTCCGCACTTCGGACAATCCGCGGGCTGGTCACTGTGAACTTCCGGATGCATCGGGCAAACGTATTTGCCCGCTCGCGAACCTTGCGCCGGGATTGCCGCGATTGCGGCAGGATTCGATCGGCCGGCAAATTGGCTGGGCTCGCGATCAAACTTTTCCTTGCAGTGACTTGAGCAAAAGTAATAGGTCGCGCCGGAGGCGTTGCTCTTCCCCGCGGCGGAAGCGGGTTCTACCGTCATACCGCAGACCGGATCAAGGAAGGTCGGAGTGTCCGAGGGATTCTTCATCCCTCTTATCTCAGGAAGCGACCGAGCACCGTCCGGAGTTCCTTTAATAAGTCCTCCGGTTTCATGGGCCTTGCTTTCGGATGCGCAGTGCCAAGTCCGTGTCCGACTACGCAGGACTCCACATGATTCGTCAATAATTCGACGCCGAGAGCATCGAGCGCGGCCCGGACGGCGGAGATCTGATTTAGAATATCCACGCAGTAACGTTCCTCTTCGACCATGCGTTGCACTCCGGCAATCTGACCGGCAATGCGTTTCATTCGCCCCTGAACCTTGTGTCGATCTTGTGTTTTCACAGCATACATATACCCGGTATATGTATAATCGTCCAGTGGATTATCAGATGATCCGGGCGCGGACGCGGGAGCCGCTTCCTCCCCGTCTGATCGATCCGATCAACTGCCTGACTTCAGGAACTCGAGAATTTTCTTGTGCTCGTCCGGCGTCAGGTTAGCGCGGACCCGCATGTGCATCATGATGACTTCCCATTGCGTGGGACTGTAGGAACTGGGCGACCTGATGTTATGGCAGCGAATGCAGTTCTCCGCCCAAAGCTCAGCGCCGCTTTTGCCGCCGCTCTCGGCCGCCGGGTTGGCCGCAGCCACTCCTCCGGCTGGTTGATCGGTCGAGCATCCCAGAATCAGCCACGAGATGGCCGTGCATGAGGAAATGATCACGACTCCGGGCAAACCGATCCAACGGCAGACCTTGGAAACAATTGTCTTCATGCCTAAAAGCCTGTCGCTACCTGCAGCAGAAAAGTGTTCTGATCCCGGGCGCCGTTGTTCTTATCGTCGATTTCGTAGGCTGCTTTGACGACTACGCTAGGTGTCACCCAGTAATCCAGCCCAAACGACCAGCGCTGTTCATCAAAGCCCACCGGGGTATGCAATTGGTTGAACCGATCGTAACGAACGACCGGCTCGAAGTTTTTGAGGATATCGTTGTCGATCTTGGTTGGGCGATAAGAGACCTGGGCATAACCGCCGTTGCGATTGTTATTAAACTCAAAGGGACCGACCCCCTGCCGGCCATCCGGGTCATAGACGAAGTGACCGACATGGGACCAGACCCACTGCGCGCGGACGTTGATGAGGCCTTTGAGGAACGTTGAATCACGCACGTAATTGACATCCACGGATTGCAGAATGGCTTCCACGGCGTGATCCCGCGGACCGACCTGGGAACGCCGAATTCCATACCCAACTTCAAGTTCAGGAATCGGGATAAACCCAACGTGTCCGCCGACCGCGAAATGTCCGAACTGGTTGGAGGTATTCCCAAAATCGAGCATTCCCACGGCGCTTGGATCGTCGAAAGCGGTAATCAAATTTGGCGCGTTCGCGACAAAGGCGGCGTATTCGATCTTGGTCGGCCCGATCGGAACGACCCCGCGCAGTTGCGCCCCCAGGTCCGACTCGGGGAGCAAACCGTCATAAACGGCCAGCGGTTTGTCCGGGAACTTGTTAACCCAACCCATGTGCTGGCGTTCCACGAAGTAATTCATCGGATTGAGGAAACGCCCAACCCCGAGGGTCATGTAATCGTTCAGGAGATAGGACGCTTGTATGATCTCTAAATTGGTGGTGGTATTTCCGTTCTCGAATTGGAACTCCACCTCGCCTTCAACCAAAAGACGATCCGTGAGTTTCCAGAGTAAAAAGGCGTTAAAGGTGGCGTCGAAAGTTGGATCCGAACCGCTTTGCGCCGCGAGCGTGCTGGTGCCATAACCGGCCACGAGGAACTTCGTACTCCCGGGAAACGTTTCTTTCACCTGAGTCTTTAAGGTGTCGACCTCCTGACGGAGTTCGTCCGTCACGGCGGACGGAGCAGGTGCAGCGCTCACAACTTGTTTTGCGTCGCGCGGCGCGGCCGCCGGGGGAGGCCCCTCGGCCGGAATGGCCGGCGCCGTGCCATTGGCCATTTGTCGCACGGCTTGCTTAAGCGTCTCCATCTCCTGCTTCATCGCTTCGTGTTCGGCTTTGAGCTTGTCGTACTCGTCCCGCGACACGTAGTCGGGAGGAGGGGGCGCGACATCCTGGGCACGCACCAGAAGGGGAGTAGTTAAAAGCGCCGTGGCCAGAAGCGCGCGTGTGATCGTTCGATTCACGACAGAGAAAATTTCACTACGTATTTACTTGCCGGCAAAAGTCTTGATGTAATTGACCAGTTCCCAGCGTTGTGTCTCGGAAAGCGACCCCTTCCAGGAAATCATGGGCGCTTTTCCCTCCGAGATTTTCCAAAACAATTCGCCGTCGGTTTCTCCGGTGGATCGAATACGCGCTCCTAAATCTGCCGGCTTTTTTTCCAAGGCAGCCGCTCCTGGTCCATCGCCCTTTCCACCCGCTCCGTGACAGGTCAGGCAATTTCCCACGAAAAGCTTTTGTCCAAGCGCGATCGTGTTTGCACTTGAAGGCACGGGGTTTGGCCGATGGACCGCCGTGGGCGGCGCTTTCCAATCGGTGCTGCTGCTCGCGGCGGCGAGAGAACTTGCCCACAGAACAAAGATGACCGCTGCTTTTGGGGGGAGGTTTGCCATATTTAGCATCTACGCGTATCGCCCTTTGCGCTCGGTCGGCTAATACTTTTTTGCTTGGTCAGTAATACTTTTAAGCTATGGATGAACCGGCGTTGCTGCCATAACTCGCGCCTCGCGGTCCGGCAGCCAGTCCACTTGTCGTGCCTGCGTGCCGTTGCATTTTTCCTGATGCAATGAACGTCAACTTTCGAATTTTGATTCCTGAACTTTCAACGACTCTTTCCCATCTGGCTTCATTTTGGAAATCAGATGACAGCCGTTTCATCACAACAACAGCTTGCAACCACCCCTGACGGAAGGACTGAAGCCGATGGAGAGAGCGGTACCGATTTGGGAATCGATGACGGTTGTTTGGCGACGTAAGACGACTGTCATCGCGGTGATCGCAGTCGCTGCGATTACGGTGCATCTCTTTCTGCGTTTCGTTTTTCACGCGAGTCCGAGGACCTGCCAGATTCCGCTGCTGGCTACCCTCGTTCTCGGCGGTATTCCGCTTGTCTACGATCTCCTCAAAAAGACTTTCCGGTTTGAATTCGGTTCGGACCTGCTCGCAGGAATTTCCATTGTCACTTCCATGCTATTGGGGGAATACCTGGCCGGCGCCATCGTGGTGTTAATGCTGTCGGGAGGGGAGGCTCTTGAAAGCTACGCTTTGCGAAACGCATCGTCGGTCCTCCGCGCCTTGGCCAAAAGGATGCCGTCCGTCGCGCATCGGAAAAAAGATTCTGCCATTGTTGATGTGGCGCTGGATGACATCACGGTGGGCGACACTCTCGTGGTCTACCCGCACGACATTTGCCCCGTGGATGGAACGGTGATCGAGGGCAACGGCGTCATGAACGAAGCGTTCCTAACCGGCGAGCCGTTTCAGATTACCAAGGCGCGCGGTTCCACCGTTATTTCGGGCGCGGTCAACGGTGAATCGGTCCTGACCATCACCGCGACACATCGGGCGGTGGATTCGCGCTACGCCAAAATCATGGAGGTGATGCGCGAGTCCGAGCAGAACCAACCCCGGCTACGGCGACTCGGAGATCAGTTGGGAGCGATCTACACACCGGTCGCGGTGGTCATCGCTCTCCTGGCGTGGGGAATCAGCGGTGAAGCTCTTCGGTTCCTGGCTGTGATGGTCATCGCCACGCCCTGTCCATTACTCATCGCCATTCCCATCGCCATCATCGGCTCCATTTCGCTGGCGGCGCGACGCTCCATTATTGTTAAGAACCCCGCAGTCTTCGAGCAGATTACCAGCTGCCGCACCGCAATTTTTGACAAGACGGGGACGCTCACATACGGCGAACCCAAGTTGACCGAACAACTGATCGCTCCCGGCTTCGCGCAAAAAGAGGTTCTGGCACTGGCCGCCAGCCTCGAACTCTACTCGAAACATCCGCTGGCCCGGGCCATCCTCGCCCAGGCGAAAGAGGAAGGACTTCACCTCGAGCAAGCATCCGAAGTGAGCGAGCCTCCTGGTCAGGGGCTGCGCGGAACCGTGTCAGATCGTGCCGTCCAAATCACGAGCCGAGGCAAACTCCTTTCGCAAAACGTCTCTGGTTCGCACGAGCTTCCGCCGGTGACTGGTGGACTCGAATGCATGGTGGTGATCGATGGCCAGTTCGCGGCGACTTTCCGATTGCGCGACGCGCCGCGAGCTGAAGGACGATCCTTTATTCAGCACCTGGGACCGAAGCATCAATTCCAGCGCGTTATGATCGTGTCCGGGGACCGTGAATTGGAAGTCCGCTACCTGGCCGAGCAAGTTGGCATTCATGAAATTTACGCGGAGCAAAGCCCGGAGCAAAAGCTAGCTATCGTTAGGCAGCAAACGGGCGGAAGCAAAACTCTCTACGTGGGGGACGGCATCAACGATGCGCCGGCCATGATGGCGGCCACCGTGGGCATGGCGGTGGGCCAGAACAGCGACGTAACGGCGGAAGCGGCTGACGTTGTGGCCATGGAGAACTCACTCAAAAAGGTCGATGAATTCATGCACATCAGCCGGCGGCTGCGCACGATTGCCCTGCAGAGCGCCATTGGCGGGATGGTCCTGAGTTTGGCCGGGATGATGTTCGCTGCCACCGGCCATCTGAGTCCGGTAGCTGGAGCGATCAGCCAGGAAATCATCGACGTGCTGGCCGTGCTCAACGCCTTGCGCTCCGCTTTTCCACCAAAAGTAATTTCGGATCTCGGAGGATGAAGGTTTTCAATACCAGAGACGCAGCCCAACGACCAAAGCGATCGCGTCGTCCGGCTCGCCTTCCGATCGCGCAAGGTCCGCCGTCTCGCCGTATTTGCGTAACCATGTGACGCCGACGTAAGGCGCAAATTCTCGACTGAATTCGTACCGCAGACGCACTCCGAGATCGGTCTGGTTCGCGCCTTCGCCGGTGCTGAATTTGGGATCGCCCTGAACCGAAAACTCCGCCTCCAGGCGTGGCTGCAGGACGAGACGTTGCGTCAGATAAAGATCGGCGCTCACGGTGACACGGGCCGACACTTCTCCACGATCGCTAATATAAAGCGCAGTTTCGACGTCGAAATTCCCCGGTGCCAACCCTTGGAAACCGATGACTGCATAGGTGCGCGAACTGGCAGAGCGGTCCGGCCCCATGACTTCGTTGAACCTGATGCCGGCCTGAAAATCCCAGAAGGGCGCGATGAGTCGACCGTAAAGCAGCTGGAGATCGCCTTGCACTCCAGCGCCACCACCGATGTTTTGATCGCCCTCCGTTTTTATCCAGAGCCGGTTGAAGTCGCCCCCGACCCAGCCGACCAAATCCCATGTAAAAGTATCAGGGCCGGCGCTGTAAACGCGGTACTCGAGCAGCTCGGAGAGAAAAAGGTTGTGGATTTTGCTGTCTTCGACCGGTTCGGGAAGGCTCTTAAGATGCGCTTCGAGTATGGGTATGGACAGCAGTTCCGCCGCGCGATGGAAATTGGGAGGCGTCGCACTTTTCTTGACCCGCGAATTGGAAGGCAAAGATTTTCGGGTGGTGGACGCTGGAGTCATGCTCGGCATGGCGGCCATGTCTTGTTGGGCAAAAGAGCGAGCGGCCGGCCACCCTCCGCAGGACGCGAAGATTACTGTCAGGCTAACGACTGCCCGTGCCGGTATTCCATGAAACCTCATATGCGCTTTTCGGTCAGCTTTTCTCGGTGACGGAGATGACGCGGAACATGCCCGCCTCCATGTGGTAGAGCACATGGCAGTGAAAAGCCCAAAGGCCCGGTGCATCCACGTTGATCTCTACCGATAATCTTTCGCCGGGCTTAAGGATCACGGTGTGCTTGCGCGGTTTGTGCGCGCCGCGGCCGTTATCGAGTTCCATGAACATCCCGTGCAGATGCAGCGGGTGCTCCATCATGGTGTCGTTCACCCATGTCCAACGGAGTCGTTCGCCGTAGTAAAATGGGATCGGCTCTTTCGCGTCCGAATATTTCTTGCCGTCGAACGACCACATGTAGCGCTGCATGTTGCCGGTGGCGTGCAATTCAATTTCACGGTCGGGCGAGCGCTGATCGACATTGGGCTCGAGACTCTCCAGATCGGTGTAGGCGAGGACACGCCAGGTCGCGTCGTCCAGACCGGTGCCGGGTTCGTTAAGCCGGTTTTTGGGATTCATCGCGACAACCGAATTACCCGGGCCGTGTTTATCCGGCCCGTGCGGAGCGTTCGGACTGGCTGCCATGGAATTCATTCCCGGCATGGCGCCGTCCGCCGCGGGAGGCCCTGCACTTCCCCCTTTCATCCCTGCCATGCCTGGATCTGCGGGCTCGGGTTTTTTTATCACCGGCATTGCGTTGCTTGCGGAATTGCCATCCATGCCGGCCATGGCCATACCCATATCGGCCATCGTGCGGATGGGTCGCTTGCGTCGCTCCGGGAGCACCGCAGTCATGCCGGCGCGGGTCGCGAGCGTGCCGCGCGCGAACCCGCTGCGATCAATCGTCTCAGCGAAAATCGTGTAAGCGCGATCCGCTTTCGGCTCGACGATCACGTCGTAGGTCTCCGCGATGCCGATGCGAAATTCATCCACCGTGACCGGCTTCACATTCTGCCCATCGGCCTGCACCACCGTCATGGGCAAACCGGGAATGCGAACATCAAAGAATGTGACGGCCGCGCTATTGATGAAACGAAGCCGAACGCGCTCGCCCGGCCGGAAGAGGCCGGTCCAATTCGACCCGGGCGCGAGGCCGTTCATGAGGAAGGTGAAGTGGTGACCGGTGATGTCCGCGATGTCAGTCGGATCCATGCGCATCTTTCCCCATTGCCAGCGATCGGCGAGCGTCGCCTTGAGGCCGTCTCGGCCAGAGTCTCGTAAAAAATCGCCAACCGTGCGCCTCTGGTAATTTGAGTAGCTGCTGTCCTTCTTGAGCTTGGCCATCATCTTTTCCGGATCGACGAAGAGCCAATCGCCGAGCACTACGACATACTCACGATCGTAGTGAAATGGATCGCCGCCCCTCGGTTCGATGATGAGCGGTCCGAGAACTCCGAGCTGTTCCTGCGCGGCACTGTGGCTGTGATACCAATAGGTGCCGTTTTGCCGGACGGGGAATCGATAGGTGAACGTTTCGCCGGGCGCGATGCCGGCGAAACTCACACCGGGCACGCCGTCCATGCGGAAAGGGAGAATTAAACCGTGCCAATGAAGCGAGGTTGCCTGATCTGACATCCTGTTTGTGACGTGGATCACCGCATCCTGGCCTTCGCGGAAGCGCAGCAACGGGCCCGGAAACATGCCATTGATCGTGATCGCGTCGGAGCTGCGTCCGCCGATGTTGAGCCTTTGCTTTGCGATGGTAAGATCGATCGCGCCGGGGCCCGACCGGGCAGACGCCGGAACGATGCCCCGGGCTCCGACCAACACTCCAGTCGCGGCCGCACTGCGCAGAAAGTCACGCCGAGTAATCATAACGAATTTGCCGGTTTCGCGCGGACCTCAGAACTGTGACTTCCTGCACATTTTTAGTTGCCGAACAGAGGTTTCGTTTTTGCAATGGTGGGTTCCGCCCGCTGGCAAGCGGCCAACGGGCGGAGCGTAAAACACCAAAGCGCTCTTAACTAATCCAGGAGATCCGAGCTAATGGCCGGCCGGCTTCGGGCTGCTTTCGGTTTTGCTCTTCATGCCCATACCGCCCTTGCAACATTCCATTGCGCTCATCATGTCGCCGCCCATGCCGCTCATTTTCGCGTGCATTGCTTTCCGCTGTTCGACGAGCTTGGCCACGACCGCGGCGACCGCATCTACTTTCTTATCTCCCGTGGCTGCGCTCATTTCCGCCACCAGTTTGTCGAGATCGGCTTCCTGCGCCTTCATCTCCGCATCCATCTTCTGGTGCATCTCCTTCATGTCGCCCATTTTTCCATGCTCACCTTGGGCGAGAAGCCCGGCACACGGAAGCGCCGCGGCGACTATGATTGCTAATATGTTTTTCGATTTCATTGTTTATCTTCCTGTTGTTGTTTGTTGTTTGGGTGAACGATCCAAAAAGATCGTCTGGTCCCGGTAATTAGTGGTGATCTTCCTGCCGCATTCGATCCGCTGGCGAGTCTTCGCGATGCCAGGGCAGTTTCCCTTCAATCTCCAATTGCAGCGACATGCTGAGGAACGTGCGGATTAGAACAATCAGTCCCAACACGAGCACGTTTTGCAGTGTGGGTGCGACCGCGACCGTACGGATGATGTCGCCCGCGATGAGAAACTCGAGCCCCAGCAAGATCGCGTGTCCAAGGTCTTGCCGATAGCCGCGGTAATAGTCACCCACGCCCCGGACGCGTTGAAACAGCAACCTCCCCGTTGCAAGGACTGCGCCTCCCACAACGACGAGCACCCCGGCCGCGTCCAGAGCCGTGCCCGCGATTTCTACAAATGAGCGAAAACGTTCCATAATTGTTTCGAAGTTGTTTTGCCGATTTTCATTGTTTCTTGTTGCATCATGATGCGGCAACGATGACTCGGACGGGCTTGTCTTCTGATTTGTCGGCCCAACGGAAGATGAAGAAGATATCAGCGCCTGCTTCGAGATGGGCCGCAGGCAAATCTGCAAACCAGCACCCGATGCCCGAATCTTGCGCTTCCGTATCGTGTTCGGTGCTCCAGTTATCGAAACTCCAGTGGATCGCTGCTGGCGCGCTGGAGATGATGCGAAGATTTTTGCCCACTCGGATTTGCGGGCATTGGTAGGCGAAGGTCCAAATCTCGAGCGGGCTACCGTTTTTGTTTTTCACATAACGTTCGTACACCGGCTCGATGCGTTCAAAGCACACGCCGCTTTGCCGACTGCGCACGAGCATCAGGTATTCGGCGTGCGTCCAGCACAAAGGCATCGCCGAGCCGGTTGGCTCGCCACGCTTCATTTGGCCACTTGGCAAATCATCCGCATCCCAGACCTGCTCGGGCAACATTCCGCCTCGATTGGCAAACCGTTCCATCGCCTCGATAAAGGGCATCGGGTCGCGGCCGGCGGCGAACTCGTAGTGGCCGCGCTCGCCCGTGAGCAGTGGCCAGGAGCGTCCGATCCCCGTCCCATCGAAAGCGTCGCCATTGTCTTTCTGGCCATACCCGTCGTGATTGTATCGGCGCCAACAGGGGCCCTGGGGGAGGTCGTATTTCAAGATCGAGTCAATCACGGCGATCGAATCGACGATGAGCGGATCGTGCGCATTGCGTAAGCCGAGACGGACGAGCTGAAGAAAATCCGGGCTAACGACATTTCGCGCAGGCTGGCTGCCACCACTGTTGGCAATATGAAGAATGGCAGTGTTCGGATCGGGGATCACGTCAGGCCGGGCCAAATCTGCCGGATTGATGCGGACGTAGTGTTGTGGCTTTCCTTTAAGGAGTTCGCCGCGATTGGTCACCGTCCAATCTTCCAAGTGCGCGGAAAGCCAGTCGGCGTAGTCGAGCATGAAGGCCGCGGCATTTTCGTGGGAGCGGTCGCGCGCAAAATCGGCTGCGCAAACCAGGCTCGCAATAATCGCCGCCAGGGTCGAGGGCGAGTAGCCAGCGCTTTCCTCCCAGCGCTCCTGATTCGTGACTGGGCCGTGCGCGATGAGGTAACCGGCGGCGCGGGAAACGACCGCCCACGGCTGGAACAACTGGAGCGCATCGGCCCGGCGCAGTTGCCACGCCAGCAAGATGGGCGCGGCCACCTCATCGAGCTGTCTTCCCTTCCAGTGCGCGGCCCCATTGATTCCACTATTCTGCGGCATGCCGCCATCGGATTCCTGCATGGTTGCCAACCATGTCAGCGCGCGAAGGGCCGAGCCGGTCTGACCAGCGGCGAGCAGTGCCATCGCGCTCTGTGCCATGTCGCGTGGCCAGACAAGATGGTAGCCTCCGAGCTCGAGATCACCCTTCGTTTCGCCCCATGGAATGCTCATCGAGGCGACGATTGCGCCTTTGTAACTTTTGTCTTCATGCGCGAGCAGAAGGCAACGGCTCAGCCAGGCGAGCCGTCCGCGATCGGCCGAATGCGCGTTTAATTCCTTTACGCTTTCTGTCCGGCGCCACTGCTTGATGAACGTCTCGCGATGCCGAGAGAAAGGGATGGCCAGCGTGCGCAGAACTTTCGCGCAGGAACTGAAACGATTGCGTCCAAACCCAACCGCCATGGTGAACTCACGGCCCACACTCAAATCGATTTCCGCCGTGAGCGCGATGTTGCCGCCGTCCGCTTTGTCGAATTCCCAGTCCATCCGGAAATCGTCCTTTAAATCCTGCCAGCCGTCGCTGTATCCGACGTAACCGACCGAGCGGCGCAAGAAATCGGGCGAACAGCCCCAGGATAAATTGATGTCGTCGCGCTCGACGTGAAACAGCTTGCGACCAGCCATTTCGCAGTACCAGCCGGAATTGTTTTGTCCCATGCCTTTGAGATGCGGCGCAAGCAACGCATAGAGACGCAGCTTTCCGCTGAGCGTCTCATCGAGAATCTCGAGC
Organism: Chthoniobacterales bacterium; assembly: GCA_038230335.1. GTDB lineage: Bacteria > Verrucomicrobiota > Verrucomicrobiia > Chthoniobacterales > UBA10450 > JBBRDU01. Next base: position 578,387 of record JBBRNL010000001.1, read on the forward strand.
CGCGTTTGGATCAGTACCACCGACGAATGCGGGTCGGTCAGGATCTCTTTGATGATGAGATAACGCCCGGTGGGTTCGGAGTTGGTCAGCCGATAAAGCAGGCAGCCTTCTTCCGGGTATTCGATTTTGTGTTCGAGGTCGCGGCGCTCTTCGTGGCAGAAACTCTCGCCATCGGTGATGAGAAACTGCAGGTCGCGTGTGTTGGGAACGTCGACATGGGGATAGTAAATTTCATCAATGATCCCGTGGCTGAGAGTGAACCAGACGCGGCTACTCGTGTGATAAGCCGTGCCGATTCCTTCCTTGGTGCTCGCCGTCCAGCGCGGCTCCATACCGGGCGCGCCGAAGGCTGTGGGTGGATTCGCGGGATTCATTTCGCGCTGCTCAATGGTGTTTGTAAAAGCCGATTCCTCTGATGTCGTTCCAGCTCGTGGTTTGATGGCAGAGGAAACACTGGCTGACCTTCGCGTTCGGCTGGCCGCAAACCTTTTGGTCGATCATCTTAAAATGCATCATGTAATGGCTCGGCGGGGCTTGGTGGCATTGCGCGCACGACTGCGAGATGGATGAAGGGTGGCGGTATTCGGCGATCGTCCACTTCGCCGTGCCGTGGCATGAAGCGCAATCGGTCCCGAACTGACCGCGATGCCGGTCTTTGGTTTGGTGGCAGGTAGCGCAGTTCAGCAGCGCTTCTTCGGGTCGCAAATTTGGGTGGGCCGATTGCTGCGAGACGGAATGGGTCTCGTCGAGCCAGCGTTTGATTGCCGCCACGTCTACTCCGGTTTGCTTCGGCTGTCGTGCCAGTTCCTTGAAGCCGATGCGCGCAAGGGCGACGTGGTCCATTTTCGTCGTGCTCGCCACGCGGCCCTGGTGTTCGAGATGGCAGGCGGTGCAGGCGTTGATCTCGGCGTGGAATGCGGTCGGTTGACGCTGGAGGACGGTTTTGTTGTCGGCATGGCAGACGATGCACTTGTTCGCATCCACTCCTTTGATCGCTGTGTGGCAGGACGCGCAATTATTCTCCAGCGATGCGTGGGCCTGCGACAATTCACCGGGACTCACCATGTGTTGCCAAAAGGCGAGCGAGAGCATCTTACTTTTGGGTATGTCGCGGTGATGAGAGGCATGAGTGGAAAATGTGAAAAACCCGATGACGGGCAAGGCCAGTGCAATGGCCGCGAGCAGGAATGCGTTTCGCAATTTCACGACGACCACCTCAGTCCCAAATGAATGCCTGCCCAGATGTGCAGTCCGAGCAGAACGTAGAGGAGCAGGGAGAGGACGAGGTGCAGCTTCAGCCATACGTTGCACCAGCGCTTGATCAGCTCGTGCGTGCGGACCGCGTACTCCAGGTCCGCCACGGATTCGGCAATCGCGGTGACCTGACCAACGGGTCCGCCGGATTGAATCCCGAGCCCTAACGAGGCCAGGCCTGCTACCAGCAGGGGCGCCCCGGGCAGGGTCTTCACTTGCGGGGGCGAGTTTTCCAGCGCGCCCCACGCACTATCCAGATCGCCTCGGGCCGTCTGCAAAAGGAGCAGCTTGTCTTTGATCTCCTGAGTTTCGTAGCTGAGCAGATAACGACCGATGAACCCGCTCACTACGACGAGCAGCATCACGGAGGTCAGCGCGATTCCGAGCCAGCTGTTGAACTTGTGGCCGGTATGAATAATGGCCAGCAAAGGGCCGAAGATGCCCGCGTAAACGTGTGCCGTTTGCCACGACGGCAACGAAACATGCGGTGTGACCAACGCGTTGAGGAAAGGAATTCGCTTTACGAGCATGTAAGCGAGCGGGACAAGCATGAGAACGGCACCAGCGATGCCGAAGGCCGCCCCAACTCCGCTGCCCGCGAAGCGCGGCGACCGGTGAACGAGGAAGCCGAGCCAGGCAAATAACAAAACGGTGAGGACACCGGTAACGACAATGCGTTCCCGCTCCTTCATCGCTATGCCTCCACCGTGACTTCGCTTTTAGCCTTTGCCTGGCAGGCGAGGATAATGCCGTTGGTTTTGTCGTCCGGATCGAGCGCGTCGTCGACCGCCATTTCGACCTCACCGGAAGTCATCTTCACCCTGCACACGCCGCAGGTGCCGACGCGACAAGAGAATTCGATTCCGATCCCGAGCTCTTCGGATAGCTCCAGGATCGTCTGATCAATATGAATTTTGGAGGACTTGTTGTTCTTCGAAAATGTGACCAGCGGGCCAGTCGCGGCCATCGTTGGTTTGGCGGTCGTCCCGGCGGCGGCCGGAGCGGGCTTAGGTGTGCCGAACGCTTCGGTTTTCACTTGGTCTGGAGGAACTCCCAGCTCGGCGAGAATGGCTTTGGTCGAGTCCATCATCGTTGGTGGCCCGCACAGGTGAACCCTCCGCGAAGCAAGGTTGGGAACAGACTGCGCGAGTAACTCCTTCGTAAGGTGTCCGCGCGGGCCTTTCCAGTCTGTCCCTTCGGCCCGAGACATTACGATCATGACACGCAACTTCGGATTGCGGCTCTGGAGCGCGGCGATTTCGTCCGCAAAAATGATGTCGGCCGGAGTGCGGCACACGTAGATGAAAAAGATGTCTCCGGGCCAGGACTGCTCCGTGAGATAACGAGTAATGCTCACCATCGGGGTGATGCCCACGCCGCCGGAGATGAGCACGATACTGTCAGCCTCTTTTCCGGTAAAAATGAATTTCCCGACCGGGCCGCCCGCTTCGATCTTGTCGCCCACCTTAAGCAGGTCGTCGATGTGACGGGAAACGGCGCCCCGTGGCTCACGCCGTATGGTGAGATCGACGTATTCGTGCCGCGTTGGGGATGAGGAGATGGAGTAAGAGCGGTTCATTCGCGCGCCGCCTATCCAGAACGCGACGTTGAGGAACTGACCAGGCACGAATGTGAAAGGGAGGAAGCTTTCGTTGGACGAAGGAAGGAGCCGAAACGTTTTCACGCTTGGCGTTTCCCTGACGATGCTCCCCACGCGGAGCTGCCCCCGCCAATTCGCCGTCAAAGGTGCTGCCGAGGTCGCTTCCGAAACCGCCCGTGGTGTGTCAGCAGATTTTTCGGCGGGAGCAGTAGGCGGCGGAGTCTTTCCGGGTGGCGGCTTGTTGCCGGATGGTGGTTCATCTCCGGATGGCGGTTTGTCATCGGGCGGCGGTTTCCCTCCCGAAAGCTCCGGTGCCGCTCCGGGCGGTGGCGCTCCCTTGTCGGCCTCGATCCGCCCAAAGAGCGCTGCTGCGCGGCGCATCTTAAAGAAATACAAAGCAAGCATGGCCAGCGCGAACAGGACGAGCAGCACCATCGTAAACAGGTGAAATAACGTAACGTCCCATAGCCCATTCGGAGCTGGCGCGGCGCCTAACGACAGGTTCATCTCACGCTTGAACCACGCGAGCGCGACGTCGCGCGGCGCGCGGCCTTCCGCGAGCGCGCGGCGCGCGGCAATGCCGCTTTCCAGTTGCCCGATTCCTTCGCGCAGACGCGTGGCCGCTTCCTGCATCGCCGCGTAGTCCCCGGAAGTGGCGCCCTGACCGAGAGTGTCGAGCGCTTGTCCCATCAGCGTTGAACCATCGCGCATCCGCTCGGCTGACTGCTGCTCAACCTCTGCCCGTTTTTCCGGCGTGAGTTCCGGCAAGGCCATGAACGATGGATACATCTCCTTCGGCGGCGACTTCCCCATCCCTTTCATCATCTCGCCCATTCCTTCCATCATCCCACCCGCGACGGCGGGCGGCCCCGCCCCGGCAGGTGCTCCAATACTTGCCATTCCCGGCGCGTCGGCAGCGGCGGGCACGGCGGCACCGGCGACCGGAGAAGCGTCCGGTTGAGTCGCGGCCGCAGCTTGTTCAGGATGGTGACTCTTGTGTTCTTCTTCCGAAACCTGCGCCCGAACCTGGGCGACCAGTAAAAACCAAGCCGCGCTCGCGGCGACCAATCGCGGAAGTGTCGCCCGGTTGGCGCGAGGAAATGGCGCGGCCATGAAAGTGGCGATTACGTGGCTGCTTTCACATGTGCTCCATCGGAGACATGCTCGCAGAGGGTGATGCCGGGGGAGCCGCCAGTGGCGTCGCGCCAGTGAGGGCTTTGCGTTGATCATCGGTCAGCAGCTTCGCCCCTTCACCCACCGCGCGGATAAAGGCCAGTCGTTCGTCGGCACGGAGCTTTTCAATGTCGCCCACCTTCTTCTCAATCTTCGCGGCATCGGGCTGATCGGCAGACGTAAGGTCGGTCAATTCCACTTCGGCCTGCCCAATCTGACGATCCGAACTACTTTTGGCGGCGATCGCCTGCTCCTTCATTTTATTGAGCGCAGCTTGCTGATCCGTTGAGAGGTTGATGTGTTCCGCATGATCGAGGAAAAATCCGGTGGCCCCGATGTGATAGAGATGCGAAACGCCGGGGAATCCCGGTAAAGCGGATTTCGGCATCCCGGCCATGCCGGGAGACGCAGCGGGCATGGCCATCTTCATGTCTTTCATCATCCCCATCATGCTCATCATCCCGCCCATATCGCTGCCTGCCGCCGCGGACTTGTCCGGCATTCCTCCCATCTTGCTCATCCCCATGCCGCCGGAACTCATACCTCCCGGTGGCATGCCTGGCATGGGTGAGCCCGCGGGTGCCTGACCCATCGGCATATTTTTCGTAGCGGGGCTCGTGTTTTGCGCGAGCGCGCCTTGCAAACGCGCCGCTTTGGTTCGCAGGTCGGCGACCTGTTGAGCGATGGCAGGGTCCGTTTGGGAAGCATTAACTTTCGGCATGTCCGCGCCCGTGGACACGGATTGAGCGCACAGAGTATGCGAGAGACTGGCGTTGAGTAACGCTCCAGCCACGAAGGCCAATGGAGAGATTCTTTTGAATGTTGCTAGTTTCATTGTTCGGTTTCCTGACGCTGACTGATTTTTGGCCTTTGGCTTCCACCCGTGGATTACGAACCCGCAGGTGGTAGGGCGAACTGCCTGGCTGAGGGCCGCCGTCGCATGAGTTCACTACGGCAGCGGCCTTCATCGACCAATACCTTGTAGGTAAGCCAGTAATGCTTTTAAGCTATGAAGAGGTTCTGGCCCGCGACGCTGGGTCTCCGTGATTACGGAGAAGGAGTCGCGATGCCAGCGCGCTTTGGGTCCGTTTGCCGCAGGACGACATCGACTAGTTCGCTGCGATATTTGTCAGGCTCTTCGAAGTGTGGCCAATGCCCGGAGTGCTCGAACCAGACTAGCTCCTTTCCCTGCGGAGCATCCAGCGCATCAAAATATTTCTGAGTGACCTCGGTCGTCACGACCTCGTCATAGCGGCCTTCGAAAAGGAAGACGGGCACATCGATGCGCGGCGCCTGCTCAAAGAGATTGATCCTGTAAAAAGTTTCCTGCCAAAGGCGCTCAAATGAGAATTTCACGCCCAGCGGAATCCTGATCAGATCGGCCCACGAATAGGCAGGCGAACTGAAAGCCAGCGAGACGAATCTGGAAGAGGCGATCGGAGTGTGTTCGATGCGTGCATAATGCTGCACCCAATGTTCCATGACCTTGCACTGACGGAAGTCGTGCGGGGGCCGACCAATCTTCCGCAACTCGGCGATCGCCTTGAAGTTGTTCTCCTTTTGCGCCGAATCCACCGCGAACTGATAGCGGACCTGCTCCGTTTCGGGCACCCCCGCGACCTGTCCGATGCCGACGTAGGCATAAAACAAGTCTGGATAGCGCGACACCGTCAGCGCTCCGACGATTGATCCCCACGAATGAGCGACCAGATAACACTTGGAGGTGCCGAAGCGTTTCACCAGGAGCTGCACTAATTCGTGAGTGTCGGCCACAAACTGCTCGACCGTCATGGCGCCGAGCGGGATCGAGGAGGAATACGATTTCCCGGCGCCCTGCTCATCCCATTGCACGACGACGAAGTGCTTTTCCAACTCCGCATTCTGCTGAGCGAAAGGCATCTGAGGGAAACCGGGGCCGCCGTGGAGAAAGAGCAAAAGCGGTTTCCGCCGGTCCCAGCCGCGGATCTGAATCCATTGATCGACTCCGCCGAGGCGAACTTTTTCGAGCGAATCAATCCCTTGATCCGATTTGATCGCGATCTTGCGCGACACGCGGTGTTGCTCGATGAGCCGCAGGACGGCGAGCCCGAGAGCCAGCACGACGGCGACACCGATGAGCGGAAGCACGACAAATCTTAAGACGACCGAGCAGAACCAGCAGAACCTTTTCACAGGCTAGGTGAGAAAATTCTCAACGACCCGCTTCGCAGTGTGATGACTAAGCGTGATAGCTTTCGAGCAACTTACGGCGCGACAGTTGCAGTCGGCGCGTCATGACTTCGCTCATTCTCTTCAGTAATTCGAAGCCGAGAGTATGATCCTTCTCGCAATACTCCCGCAGCACCGTGCCGTAGAAGAAGATGGCGGAGGTCGGTTGCGTGGCCCGCGCTGTGAAATGCCAGACATACGGCGGAAACAGCCAGGACCATCCGATCAGATCTCCATTGCCAATCGTGTCGATCACGATCGCCTTGCCGCTCTTCAACTTTGATTCGAGGACAACGCTGCCATGCTCTATGAGATAAAAGCGATTGGCCTGCTCGCCTTCCTTGAAAACAATTTGGTTGTTTTCAAAACGTGTTCGCATGGCGGCGTCAGCGAGCAGGTGAATGTGATGTTCGCTCATTCCCAATAGGAATGGATGCGCGGCTACGGCCCGCTCAAGAATATCACGTTCGTCTGGCATATGAGGACTGTCTCCCTTCCGATCTAACAATCAATCCCGCGTTGGCCTGCCCGCTTGGTGTGATTTGCAAAAGTCGGATAATTTCATGCAGTCGAATTTGCTCGGCGGCAGAGCCGATCAAAAAACGTCACGCGCGCGCCTGCCTTTTACTGATTAGTGTTATTTGGGCGCGCCGCGGCCTCGATGACCGCGAGCACCTCTTGCGCAGTCCAACTGTTGCCTCGCCAAAGTTTCTGAACATTGCCTTTGGTATCGATCAGCGCCGTCGTCAGGCCGTGGGCGATCGTGCCGCCCTCCGTCTGCCGGTAAACCGCGAAGGCTTTCGTCAACTCGTCGATTTCCGCAGGCTCGCCCGTGGCGAAATTCCAGATCTTCGGGTCGGCGCCTTCCTGCTGCGCGTATTCCTTCAACACGGCGGGCGTGTCGAATTGCGGGTCGATCGTGATGCTAAGAAGTCGCGTTTGGGCGGCCAAACCGCTGCTACTTTTAATCGTTCCTTGCAGCTCCGCAAAGCTCTTGGACATGCGTGGGCAGAAGTTAGGCATCGCGCAACGGGTGAAGATGAACGTCACGACGGTCAGATGGCCACGCAACGTGGCGACCGTCATTGGTTCACCTATCTCATTCGTTAATCTAAATGCCGGAAAGATATCGCCCTCTTTCAGTTTTAGCTGACCTTCGCTTGCGTTGATCGGCGACGGCGTGGCCGCTGCCTTCGGGAGATGAACTTCGGTCGGGTCGATCTTCTTCACGTTTGCGATCGAAAAGTTTCGGGCCGTCACATCAAGGCGAAACGCGATGGCGTCGCCGAGGTGAAGAGATGCGATCTCCTTCGGGTAGCGCGCGCTGAACGGCATCGTCATGGACGGCATAAAGTCGGGAATCGTTTCATGTTCGATCTCGACCGTCGTGCGGTCGGGTGCGAAGCCGCGGATGATGCCGCGCACGTCGTAGTGCCGCGCGCCCGCGCCGGATTGCTCGGAGCGATCACAGCTAACGAGCAGCAAGGCGAACAGGAGCACAGCCGGCCGGCCGAGGATATATCGCATTGGCCTACTGAAACCGCGGACTAAAACCGCGCCACAAGAAAGAGATGATATCTTGATCCAGATCAAGGCGCTATCCCGCTTCGCGTGTAGGTTAGAGGCATGAGAAAATCCGTCTGGCAGTCGCTCCCAATCCTGGCGCTCGGGTGCAGTGCGCTTCTTTACTCAGTCACCGGTTGCTCGCGGGAACCGGAAGCGCCGCCGAAAGCAGTGCAGATTCTAGCCGATGATAAAATGCGGTTCGACGTGACCGCTTTTGAAGCGAAACCAGGTCAAAAGATTTCCGTCACGCTAAAGAATGTCGGCACGACACCGAAGCTTTCGATGGGCCACAACTTCCTCATGCTTGATCGAACTGTGAATGAACAAAATGTGACGAAATTTCTCGATGCGGCCTCCACGGAGGCGTCGCACGACTATGTTCCGCCTGCTTCTAAGGAGGTGCTCGCGCACACCAAGCTGCTCGGGCCCGGCGAGGCCGACACAGTCACGTTCAACGCACCGTATGTTCCGGGCGAGTATCTCTATCTCTGCTCGTTTCCGGGCCACTATTCCCAGGGCACCAAGGGTTTCATGACCGTGAAGTAAGATCGGCAACCAGAAAGATGACATGACGATGAAAACCTCAGCCAAGCATTTGGTGGCATTCGGATTCGCGGCCGCGCTGACTGTCAGCACAGTCACTTTAAGCAGCTGTAATAAATCGAGCACGGCGAAAAACGAACGGGCGGCCAATGCCGAGGCTACCTACGTCGCACCGGGAGAGAAGGACGAGTACTACCTTTTCTATTCCGGGGGGCATTCCGGTCAGGTGTTCGTGGCGGGTATTCCTTCGATGCGTCACATCACGACAATCCCGGTCTACGCGCCTTATCCGGCGACTGGTTATGGATTCGATGAAGAATCGAAGAAGATGCTGGGCGACTACACATGGGGCGATGTCCACCATCCGGCTTTGTCACAGACGGCATCGAAGTATGACGGCCGCTGGTTGTTCGTAAACGACAACGCGAATAACCGCGTCGCGCGGATCGATCTGCGCGATTTCAAGACGCACCAAATCCTCGGACCGATTCCGAACTCGAGCGGCAATCACGGCTCGTCATTCGTCACCGAGAACACCGAATACCTGTTGGTTGCCTCCCGCTTTTCCGTGCCGCTGCCGAAAGGTCGGGTGGCGGACCCGAACAACTACGCCACGGAATTCAACGGGATGGTGAGCGCTTTGAAAGTCGATCCGCAAACGGGCGAGATGAGCGTCGCGTGGCAAATTTTGACACCACCTTTCGACTGGGACCTCGCTTCAACCGGGAAAGGCCCAAGCAGCGGCTGGGCCTTCTGGACGAGCTACAACACTGAGATGGCACATGACGTTCTGGAAACAAACTCCAGCCAAAAGGACCGCGATTTTTCTGCGATCGTGAACTGGAAAGCTGCGGCGCAGGCCGTGGCGGAAGGCAAAGCGCAGAAGATGGGAGGGGTGCCGGTGCTCGATCCGGCCAAAGTGCCGGGGATTCTCTACTTCCTGCCGATCGGCAAATCGCCGCACGGTGTCGATGTTGATCCGAGCGGCAAGTGGCTTGCATATGGCGGCAAGCTCCAGCCTTCTGTGACGGTGGTGAATTTCGAAAAGCTGCTCGCCGCGATCAACACCAAGACTTTCGAAGGCGACTTCCGCGGCGTGTCGATTCTTAAATACGAGGCTGTCGTGGAAGGCGAGGTGCCAGTCGGGCTGGGCCCGTTGCACACCCAGTATGACGGAGCGGGAAACGCTTACACCTCGATGTTCATCGATTCAAACATCACAAAATGGAAGTTGCCCCCGTGGACGGATGATGAACGCAAGGACATGAACAAAACCGTGCTTGATAAGGTCTCGACGCATTACAGCACCGGTCACCTGGTCGTGGCCGGCAGCGACACGGCGCATCCGTACGGCAAGTGGCTCGTCGCGATGAACAAGCTTTCTGCGGGTCGCCACGTCAATGTTGGACCCTCGCAACCGGAGTCGAGCCAGCTGATCGACATCACCGGGCCGAAAATGAAGATGGTGGCTGAGGCTTACACCGAGCCCGAGCCGCACTTCGCCCAAATCCTAAAAGTTAGCGAGATCCAGCCAATCGAGGCTTATCCAAAAGCGGAAAACAAAGACCCGAACGCAGTCTGGGACAAAGCGCAGACGGGCGCGACGCGCAACGGCACCTCCGTCGAAGCCAGGGTGACCGCGGTTCGCAGTCGGTTTGTGCCGGACCGGATCGACGCGCAAGTCGGGGATGATCTCACCATTCATGTCACGAACATCGAGCAGACCCGCGACATGATTCACGGGTTCGGATTAATCGAACACAATATCAACCTGGTGATGGATCCGGGTGAGACCAAGACCATGCACGTCAAGCTGACGAAGCCCGGAGTCTTCCCGTTTTACTGCACGAACTTCTGCTCGGCGCTGCACCAGGAGATGCAGGGCTATCTCGTCGTTTCAAATGCGGGGCAGCCTGTTCCGGGCGCGGTTTACACGAACGGAACCGGTCGCATACAAGCAGCGGCGCCGGATGCCGGGGCGAATGTGCCGGCGTCGAATCCGCCGGGTACTCCTCCCGCCGCCGCTACCGCGACCCCGGGGCCGTAACGCTTCACACGCGAGGCTCGAGCGCTCATTCCTTCAGCCCGCGGCCGAGGGGGCAACATATGGACAAAAAAATCGCCAACCTCCTGCACCAGGAGATCCGTTTTCTCGCGCGGCCGCTCAATCTTTGGTCGCGCCTGCTGCTGCTGACGGCGGCAGCTACGATCGTCGTTTCACTCTTCTTCCCGCTCTGGCGATTGCATCTGATTGCGCCGCAGTATTCCGATGGCCTTGATCTTTACATCTACTCTTACAAAATCGTCGGCGGTGGCTTAAACGGTCAACACCTCGTCGAGATCAATAATCTCAATCACTACATCGGGATGAAATCGATCGAGGCGGCAGACTTCCTCGAGATGCGTTGGATGCCATTCGTGTTTGGCTTAATCGCCCTCATGATCCTGCGCTCGGTTGTGTTCGGTCAAATGGGCAACGTCGTCGATCTTTTTGCGGTTTATTGCTACTTTGGCGTCTTCTCGATCGGCTCGTTTTGGTTTCGGCTCTACCAGTACGGGCACAATCTTGATCCGCACGCGCCGATGCACATCCAGCCCTTCACACCGCTTCTGATGGGCGTAAAACAAATCGCGAATTTCCGCGAGTATAGTTTTCCGCAGGCCGGCGCAATCCTGCTCTGTCTGTCCGTGTTGATAATCATGATCGCTGGATGGATCTCACGAAAGGAGACGTTTGCCTGAAGGCACACCTTCTACGATTCGGAATCGTCGCGCTTACGTCGCTCAGCCTGGCGCGCGCCGTCATCGCCGCCACCCTGCAGGAACGCATCGATGCGGCTCTCCCTAACGAAACGATTCGAGTCGAGACCGGTGTGCACGAGGGTAATATCGTTATCAATAAAACACTGACGCTAATCGGCGAGCGCGGCGCGGAGATTCGGGGCAACGCCGTCGGCAAGGTTGTGACAGTCGCAGCCGACGGCGTGACTCTGCGCGGTCTGCGCATCACCGACTCCGGCTTGAACCTGTCGGACGACGACGCGGGAGTGTTCGTCACTGGGAATGGCGTCACCATCGAGAACGATACAATCGCGGATTCGCTGCACGGAATCTATCTCAAAAAGGTCTCGGGCGCGCGCATCCTGGGAAATCGAATTGAAGGCAAAACAACGATCGCAGCTTCCCGGGCGTCGGTGGAAAAAGGCGTTGGGCAAAGCGCGGAGAACTGCGATACGACGCTGGTGGAAAACCGCCGTGGCAACGGCATTCACCAGTGGAATTGCGAAGGCAATCTGATCAGCGGCAATGACGTGAGCGAGACACGCGACGGCATTTACTTTTCTTTTACCAATAACTCACGCGTGGAACGCAACCTCGTCCACCACACGCGCTACGGACTGCATTACATGTACTCCGATGGCAACGTTTTCGAAAATAATACCTTCACCGAAAACGCCGCGGGCGCGGCCATCATGTTCTCCAAAAAACTGACGGTTCGCGGCAATCGTTTCGTGAGTAATCGCGGGCTTCGCGCCTACGGACTCATCGTTCAATCCACCGACGATAGTCTTTTTGAGAAGAACGACATCGAGCAAAACGCAGTCGGACTTGCGTTCAATCAGTGCATCGGTAACACGCTGACTGGCAACAATGTCCGGGGTAATTACATCGGCTTGAAGTTTGGCTCGAACTCGGACGGAAACCGTTTCAGCGAGAATCAGTTCGTGCGCAATCTGCACTCGGTCGAAACGAGCGCGGCGGAAGGCAGTGACAACAGATGGGCAATCAATGGCGTCGGCAATTTTTGGGATGATGGTTCCGACCTCGACCTGAATCGGGACGGCATCGGCGACTTGCCCCATCGCGAGATCGATCTTTTCGGTGTGCTTCGTCGCGATTTTCCGGCGGTCGCATTCCTCTCGGACAGTCCGGCGGTCAAGCTGCTGCGGTTCGCCAATGGGCGCGCCACCATACCGGGTCTCAGCGCGATTGAGGATCCGGCGCCGCTCAATTCGCAGTTCTGGAAGAATCGCGCACAACGCGCCGCCTTGCCCAAATGATCACGGCGGAGAATCTAACGAAAAATTACGGCCGCCAGGTGGTTTTGCGCGGACTCACGCTGCACGCTCCAGCTGGCGCGATCACGTTGCTCGTGGGAGCAAATGGCGCGGGCAAGAGCACCACGATGAAAGTGCTGGCGGGCTTGATCCGGCCGAGCGGCGGCGTTGTGACGGTCGACGGCTTCGATGTAGTGACCGAGCGAATCAAAGCGCAACGCTCGCTCGCTTACCTGCCACAGAGTCCAAGTTTCCATCCGCGGTTGACGTGCCTAGAAGTCCTTCGATTCTATGCGCGATTGCGCGGCGTGGTCGTCACCCGATGCGATGCGATGCTCGAGTTGACAGGGTTGAGCGAGGTCGCCCGTGTCCGCACGGGAAAGCTTTCCGGTGGAATGCGTCAACGACTCGGTCTGGCGCTCTTGTTGTTGGCGGACGCGCCCGTGCTCCTCCTCGATGAGCCGGGACTCAGCCTCGATCCGGCCTGGCGAAAGCGACTGCAGGAAACGCTGCACTTTGAAGCGCAGCGCGGCAAGACGGTGCTCATCACAACGCACCTTATTGCGGAGTGGAACAACGTCGCCGACCGCTGCCTGCTCTGTGGCGACGGCTTGATCGAACGTGAGCTCGATCCCACGGATCTCCCGCATGATTTCGATGAGCGAGGTGCGTCTCTCGGAGGGCGCGACGCGTTTGATTCGGGGCGTCCGCGTCATCCGGAGTCAGAAAAGCGCGAGATGTTATCACCCAGTTTCCGTGCAAAATGAACGCTACTCTATTATTTCGATTTGAGACCCAGGCGCTGTCCGCGCTGCTGGCGCGCGAGTTTCGTGCCGCGCTGATCAATCGCTACTTCCAGGTCTTCTGCGCACTTTCGTTGCTCGGCGGCGGGGCGGCCACTCTGTTTAGTGAAGACGCGAACGCGGCGGGATTCTTTATTCTTCAAATCGCGCTCTACTTCGTGTCCCTCTTCGCCCTCCTGGCCGGGGTGAGTAGCGCACAAGGCGAACGAGAAGAATGGCAACTGCTCTTCGCTCAGCCGGTGGCGCGTTCAGCCTACGTCATCGGGAAATTCCTCGCGCTTTTCGCGATTTTTGGAGCAGTGCTGCTGTTGCTCTTTTTGCCGGCATTCATCGCGGGATCAGCCGCGAGAACGCTGGCGCTGTTTTACGTGCAAACGCTCCTGCTCGCAGCGGTATTTCTGGCCGGAGGACTGGCCGCGGGGTTCGTGGCGCACGATCGTGCTCATGCGCTCATTATTGGCGTAAGTATATGGCTGCTCTTGTTATTCGGCATCGATCTCATCGCGCTTTTTGCGGCGCGCTGGCCGCTCGTCCAGAGCACACCGGATGTTTGGGTCGGCGCTCTCATGTTGAATCCGCTCGACTCCTTCCGGATCGAAGCTCTCTTCGCGCTCGAGCAAATTCCCGCCGAAGCCGCCAACAAGACGCCCCTCGCAAATTGGTGGATCGCGCATGCCGGCGCATGGTTTGCGCTGGTCGCGACGGCATGGTCAACCGGGCTGATCTTCGCCGCCGGAGTTCGCTTGAATCGGTGGGAGGAATAGAAATGCCGATCTTCAAGACGTTGGACGTCCGGCCAATCCTCACACGGGGAGGTGATCCAATGGCCAAAATTCGCGCGGCCATCGACGCGTTGCGTCCCGGTGAAGGACTGTCCGTCGTTGCACCTTTCCTTCCTTCGCCGCTCATCGAAAAACTCGGCAGCGAAGGTTTTCAATCACGAGTCGAGCGCCAGCTCAACGGAACCTGGATCGCGCACTTTTGGCGCGACGAGTCCCCGGCGGGCCGCTAGTCTGCGGCCCATGGCGCCGCCGCGTGCGAAGTTCAGGCAGGTTGTTAATGAGAATGTTCTGCGAAGCTGTCAGCTCTTTGTGGGCCTTCCCTCAACCGATATCTCGGCGATCGCGGCGTTCGCGGTCCCGAAACATCTCGATAAAGGCGAATACCTGTTTCACGAAGGCGCCCCGTCCGAAGGTTTTTATATTGTTCAGCAAGGCGCGATCAATGTGCATCGGGTCAGCCCGTCCGGGAAAGAACAGACGATTCACCTGTTTCGGCCGATTGAGTCCTTCGCCGAAGCGACGCTCGCGACTGACAGCGGCTATCCCGCGGAGGCGCGCGCGACGGAGCCGAGTTCGATCCTGCTCATTCCAAAGTTCGAATTTATCGATCTGCTCCGCCGTCGGCCAGAGCTTGCGCTACGCATGCTTGGTTCGATGAGTCAGCATCTGCGCGTGCTCGTTGGGCTGCTCGATGATCTCACGCTAAAGGACATGGAAACGCGGCTGGCGAACTGGTTACTGAAAAATTGTCCGCATCCATTGCCGCGCGGACCGACTGAAATTCAGCTCGGGCGCACAAAACGTGTGCTCGCGGCCGAGATGGGAACGACGAGCGAGACACTGTCGCGAACGCTGGCGAAGTTCCGCGATGAGAGCTTGCTGCGCGTGAAAGGCAATGCGCTCACGCTGACGAACCCTCGGGAGTTGCAGAAGCGGTTCGAAAAATACCTGAGTGATCTTTAGGCGCACGCCTTTGTTCAGCCTTCGTGCTCCACCAACCTGACTTTCGGAAGCACCCGGGCCGACCAGATTAGCGCTGCGACAATCCAGAAGCTGGCCGCCGCCACCAGATGGACGGCGCGCGCGCT
Source organism: Chthoniobacterales bacterium (assembly GCA_038230335.1). Taxonomy (GTDB): domain Bacteria; phylum Verrucomicrobiota; class Verrucomicrobiia; order Chthoniobacterales; family UBA10450; genus JBBRDU01. The sequence continues at coordinate 593,462 of JBBRNL010000001.1, forward strand.
CGGCGCGAGCTCCGCGACGTAGCGGGAGAGGAGGGCAAAGAGAAGGAGGAGAGCGACGATGATAAAGAAGGAGAGCCGCTTCTCGAATAAATGTGCATGGCCGCTGTGCCCGAAAACAACACGAATCGCGACCGTCAGCACGATGGAACTGAATCCGGCGATGAATACGATGTGAATGGCGCCGATACGATACGGAGGCCACATCGCTTCCACGACGATGCCGAGCACGACGGCAGCAAGGCCGAGGCGCAGACAATCTCCGAGAAAGCTACGACCACGCCACGGCACTCTTGTGCAGAGATAAAGCGCGATGGCGGCAACCCGCAGCCATGCCGCGAGGGTGGCGGAAGCGAAGGTCTCTATGGCAAAGCTTCCATCAATCGTTAGGCCAATGGCGGCCGCGAAAGCAGCCTGGGGCAGCCAGCCCAAAGGAAGGGCGCGGGATTCCGGCAGGCTGTCGGCTGGCGGAATTCCGAGAAGGCGCGGCAACAGAAATGGCGCAACGCCCAAAATCGGAAGCAGCACGAAGCCTTGCTCAAGAAGTAAGGCGCCCAGGCGGTAAGGTGCTGAGTAGACCTTGTTCTCGAAAAACGCGACGAGTATTGCGCCCATTATTCCGTTACAAAGACCAAGCGCAACCAGGGCGAAGTTCGGTGGGGGCGAATGCTCGCGCTGGACGAAGCGTTTTCCGATGACGCAAACAAAGGTCGTTAAGAAAAGAGAGAATAGCGTATCGCCCACTCCATGTGCGCCGCCTAAGTGCAGGCCTGCGGCCAGCAGATCGAGGCTGAGGAGTGCGAGTAATTCAACTTTGCCGAGGTGGAGAGTCGACGTGAGGCGTGGACCGGCGGTGGCGAGAAATCCGATGATAAATGAGGCCATGAAGCCTTCGATCATTAGCCGTGCATGCGATGTGCCGGGGTAACTCGTTAGGAAGTTACCGTAATAGAGAAACCATGGCGACACGCCGGCAATTCCCAGCAGTATTCCGGCCGGAAAGAAGATCCGAAACGGCTCCTCGCAGACTAGCTGCATCGAATTTTTCCGGTTCAGCATTTGACATCAAAACGGTCGGCCGATGGAAACCGAAGCGACTGTTTAAAGCGCCGCCTTTTGCTCTCGTGGCAACATAAAGAAGATGGCGTGGAGTCTAGCGAATAATCGCCCTGGCGTCGATCGTCTCGAGCAGTTCGTGGCAAATGACGGCCAGGTCTCTGACCGATTTCTCCGGAATTGGCTGGCCTGAACCCGCCACAAGAATTCGCATCTTCCGGACGCCCTCCTGCATCTTAGACAGGCTTGGTTTGGTGTCCATGGCACTGAGTTGTTTGTCGAAGTAATCGAGCAATGCCGGCTGCCTCAGCAATTTCCCGCCCTCTTCTGAGTAATTTTGCAGGATGAGCGCGGTCAGCGCTTCGGTCCCGCGTAACCAGCCGCCAAGGCTCACGAGTTGGGAAAGGTGTCCGCTCCGCAGTTCCTCCATGCCCTGCTGAACGTCAGGAAGGACGCCATCCCATTCTTTGCGGACCGCCGCCCAGTCATCCTTCTCGGCATATTCCATGATGCTTCCGCTGCGCCCGATCACCGCCCGTTCGACACCTAATGCCCGGGCCAGGGTCAGCACGGCACTGCCAATCTCTTTTACTTCGGCAGAATCTGCGGCTTCGACGGCGATAAATCCTTCGGCAATCACTGCGCCCAGGAGAAGCGCGATCTGCGTTTGATCGCCGTGCGGCTTTGAATGTGCGAGGGCTGGAAGCTGGACCGCTCGCCAGTTCGAATTGGTAAACTTGTCGAGCGAACCGAATATCTCGCTGGGTATCGGCACCATCACGTCGGAGATTGGTTTGGACTGACGAGGGAGCTCGCTCACATTCCGCACAGGAGGCGTCTGAGCCTCAGAGAATGGCGCCGCCGCGGCGAATGATACGATGCCGATGATAAATGCATAACTAAGTCTGATCCGCACACGCAGGAATCGGTCTCGCAGCAGAGCGAGTGTCCATTGAGATGGAAGTAGCTTGATCATTAAAAACCTGGATCACGGGCCAACCAGCCGTTGGCTCTTCTTCGTTTTATCAGCCCGTCCAAAAGGATACCATTAGGTGGTCGACCTTACGGCTGTATATTCGCTTAACAATCGCTGCGTCAATCGACCGCGCCGGTTTAGCGGAATTTTATATGCCCAAACAAAAACGTAAGCCTACCGCGAAGATCAGTCCTTCAGTCCCCAAGCGCGCTACGCCGCGAACTGAAAGCGTTTCTGCGAAAGAGCGCAAACAACTGGCTCATAACGCGCCCGTCCGCCGCGCGGCGAGCAAATTCCGCGAATAGCGCCGGCGCTGTGAGATGCCGGGTTCCGGCATAGTTTTGGGAAGGGTCGAGCAGATCGTTGAATCTGTTGAGGCGTCTTCGCTTTCACGTGTAGCCAACTCGCAGAGCACGGCAACAGAGTGCCGTGGCGACAGGAAGAGGAGCGCGTTCGTTTTATATGAGCATCCGGAAATTTCGAAGGTAGGATGGAATATTACAAAAGTCCCCCCGGTCACTTTTTCGTTTGCGCGCCGATCCCTTCAGCACTGAACGTTTGTCACCGGGACGCTGTCGAACTCCCAGACCCGTGAGCTCTGGTTTTTGCGGTTCTCTTTCGCATTTGATAGTTTTCATCTCATAATGGATCTGGCGATGAATAGTACCGCGGCGATACCGGTTGCTCCGGCCAAGCTGGGAACGCGGGTCCGCCGCGGCTCGCCCTCTTTGCTCTTCCGCATCGGGCTATGGGTTGGATGCCTTCTTCTGATCGCCCTGCTCGGTTATCTGGATTTTTTAACAGGATACGAACAGTCTCTGCTCCTCTTTTATCTTGTCCCGATCGCACTCGCTACGTGGTTCGAAGGGCTCCTCTTTGGGTTGATTTTCTCCGCGCTGAGCCTGGCCGCATGGATCGCTTCCGATGTTGCCGCTGGCATTCCGACTGTCGGTTTCTGGAATCTTGGCATGGGCGCGGCGGCTTACGCTCTTTTTGCCGTGCTCCTGCACAAATTAAGAACGCTGCTGCGCGATCTGGATCAGCGGGTGCGTGACCGCACCGTGGCCCTGCGGCGTGAGATCGCGGAGCGCGAACGATTGGACAAAGAAATCGCTGAAGTGGCCGACCGGGAAAGACTTCTGCTCGGCCAGGAATTGCATGATGGTTTGTGCCAGCATCTGACCGGGACGGCCCTGACGGCACAGGCCTTACGCGAGAGACTGGCCTCTCGCTCAGCGGGCGAAGTAGCGCAAGCCGAGCAGGTCGTGCGCTATATAGAAGAGGGAATCGATATGAGCCGCAATTTGGCGCGCGGCCTTTTTTCCCCCGAGCTGGAAGCGGACGGTCTGATGGTAGCTCTGCATGGTTTGGCGGAAAATATGACGGAGCGTTTTCACGTGCCTTGCACTTTTGACAGCGATGGTGTGATCAGCGTGGGCGACACCATGGTGGCTACACAGTTATATCGGATCGCGCAGGAGGCTGTGATGAACGCAATCAAGCATGCCAAGGCGCGTCAGATCGATATTCGTCTGATCGAAACCGAAACGGAACTTGAGTTGGTTGTCTCGGACGACGGCGTTGGGCTGTCGCATGAAACGCAGCACGAAGGCCTTGGACTTCGTCTGATGGCACACGGCGCCGCCCTGGTTGGGGCAGATTTTCGAGTGAAACGGAGAGACGATGGGGGAACTGTCGTCCTGTGCAAAGTGAACCTGAACGCTGAACAAAACTATGAATCGTAAATCGAACGAAAAAGGCGAAACAAAATCCCGTGTATTTATCGTGGATGATCACCCATTGGTCCGGGAGGGCCTGTCCAATCTGATCAATCAACAGGACGACCTGATCGTTTGCGGAGACGCCGAAGATGCGGCTCAGGCGCTGGCGGGCATTGGGGTAAAAAAGCCCGATCTGGCTTTGATCGATATCTCTTTAAAAACAGCTTCCGGCCTTGAACTGGTCAAGGACCTGGGCGTGCATTTCCCGGATGTTGCCCTGATCGTTTTGTCCATGCACGACGAACTTCTTTACGCAGAAAGGGCGCTGCGGGCGGGCGCGCGCGGTTACGTCATGAAGCGCGAGACGACCAAGGATGTGCTCATCGCCATCCGGCGTGTTCTGCAAGGCGACGTCTACGTGAGCGAACGCGTTCTGAACGCGATGGCCCGGCGTTTGGGCACGGCGCGCAAAGCCAGCACCAGTTCGCCGGTCGAGCAATTGAGCGATCGCGAGCTCGAGATCTTCCGATTGCTGGGTCAGGGCCTGACCACTTCGCAGATCGCAGTCGATCTGCACCTGAGCCTGAAGACGGTGCAGGCCTATTGCGCGAGGGCGAAAGAGAAATTTGGCGTCACATCGTTAGGCGAGCTTTTGCGCGCGGCCATTCGCTGGGAAGACGCGACCCACGTTAAATAAGCACGCGGCGGCGCGCAAACCCGGGGAGGCAAGCGAAGGAAGGCGCCGAGCGCGTCGCCGGCAACTCTAGGTCTTTCGCGTAGAGGGCAATTGGTAACCGAGTTTATTGATCGTCGTCTGACTGGCTTGCAATTGTTGCTCGTCCTGTTCGGAAAAACCGGGCCATGCCGGCGGGCTGGATGGCCGGATACTCCGGGCGGCCTGCTTGATCTGCGCGTCGGTGGGTTGCAAACGGCAGAACCTGGCCAGATCGCGCAGTGTCTTTTCCGTATCCCCTTGCAAAGTCTCGAAATGAATCCGTCGATGGTTCGGGACGCGACCAGCCATGCGATCGCCCGCTTCGACGTAGGTCAAAGAAAGACGCAGGCAATAGTCTAACTGATCGAGTCCCGGGTTTGGCACATCGCCCGCCGCCCGGAACTTTAGTTCGCGCTGTCGAATGCTCATGGCCACGGCCAACGGATGCCGCACGACATCGAGGACTAATGCATCCGGAAAAAAATGCAGCCAGAACGGAGCGAACAGCGTTGTGCGCGGTTCTTTCCAGCCCCACGCAACTCCCGACCTGAGGCGCGCGCGCCTCCACCAGCCTCGCGGATTGTTTCGATAACCCAGGAGCGCGTCGAATTCTCCTTCAATCTGACCCTGCAGATATTCCACGCAATGGCGCGCGCCTTCCGCGGTCGCGACCCGTTCGAGAAATGGTCCAGGGTGATGCCAAGCCGCCCCGACCCCTTGTAAATATTGGTCGTGCAGGCGTTGCATCGCCTTGGATTCATGGTGGCTGTCGAGGCGCTGCCCCAATTGCAAACCAAGCAGCTCCAAAGCGCGCGCCGTCGCGGTGGTGCCCGAGCGATGCGCGCCGATAATGAGAACGGGCGGTCGTTTCCCCGGACTTGAAATTGCGGAAGAGCTGCGACTCACGCGGTGCTAGGTCGTGTAGCCGAAACGGGCGTCCAGCTGTTTGAGCGCTTCCGCTGCGAAGGCCTGGTCTTCCTTTGAAAGATAGTCGCGGAAACCGCCCACCTTGCCGCGGCGCACCTTAAAGGACTCGGGATTCGCCACATCGCGGGAGCGCAAGATTTTGGAATCAAAAACACCGGCTGCTTCAAGTCGTTGCATGTTGCCAAAAGCGGAGAACTCGAGCGCGTAATCGAAGGCCTCGGGGTTGGGTGTGGGTTCTCCGAGGGTGGCGAGAAGTTCGCGGAAGTGCCGTTCGGGCGCGGTGCGGAGAGATTCATAATGCACGAGCGTGAAGTTCTTGCGATGAGCGAACTCGGCGAACCACCGATTCATCGTCTTGATGATGGCATTGATGCCGTAGCGCCGATCGCGCAGAAGATCGCCCGCGCTGGTCTCTTTCAAGTGTTGCGGTGTTTCCTCGGTGCGGTGAACGAGCTGCATATACAGGGAGACGAAGGCGTCGCGCGGATCGCGCACAAGCAGGATGACGCGGGCGCGCGCGAGTTCGCGCGCGGGCACGAGATATTTCCCCCGGATGCGATCCCAAAGACGCGCTTTCATTCTTTGTTCGGCGAAATCATGCGAGTAAATGAGCCGCGGGATGCCCGGTTCCTGATATTGGTCGGGGCGGAGGGTGAAGGGCCGACCGGCCCGTTTGCAGAAGTAGGCGCAGAGGAACGTTCGTACCCAGGTGCGGCCGCTCTTCGGAACGGAAATAACGATGGCGTCGCCCCCGGATAGTTCGCGCGCTCGGCTGCTAATATTCCAGCGGCTGATCATGCGGTTTCCGGGAGAGGCGGCGGCTTCGCCCGGATTGTGCGCGACATCGCGCAGAAGTTTGACATATCCCTGGGTGAAAGCGTCCAGGGAATAGCGTTTCTCCACTAATTGCCGGCCGCGTAAGCCGAAGTTTTTTCGCTGCTCGGCATTCTCGATCAGACTGCCGATGGTGCGGACCCAGTCTTCCTCCGTGCGGGCGAGAAAGCCGTTCTCGCCCGAGGTGATGATTTCACTATTCACGCCAACATTGGAGGCGACGACGGCCGTACCGACTCCCATGTATTGCAGAATCTTGTAGCCGCACTTGCCGCGCGTCCAAACCGAATCCCACAGAGGCATGATGCCAACATCGAAACTCGAGAGCTGCGCCTGCTCCGTCTCCATACTCCAGGGCTCGTTTTCCACCACGACGCCGTCGAGATGAAGTGGTTTGTCGGAAATCACTTTCAGCTTCAACCCGGGAAACCGTTGCGTGAGTCGTTTCAGGGCGGGCTGGATATGCCGCAGATAGGGCAGGCCGTCGCTCAGCCCAAGCCAGCCAATCGTTAGGCCGAGACCATCGGAATGTTCCTTCAAATGATATCTGGTCAGATCGATGGAGGTGGGGAGCACGACGGTTCGTCGTCCGCAGGCTTGCGCGAAGCAGGCCAGGAAATCGTTGCCCGCCACCACGGCCGAACAAATTTTGACGGTGCGCAGAAATTTGCGGAAGTTTTTTCCGCCGAGAGGTCGCCGATGTTTCTGCTCACGGAACATGACCGCGTCATCGAAATCGAAAACGATGCGTGGATTGGCCCGACGCAGGAGGCTGAGCTCGAGAGGCGAAAAGCCGAGAGTCTTGAAAAGCAGGACAACGTCATGATGGCGGGCTTGCTCGATAATTTTCACCTGGCCGGCCATGCTCGAGCGGCGGGTCGAAAGAACCGTCGCTTCAACCCCGAGTCGGGCATAATGGTCGAGGCATTCGCGCAGACGCAATCGCGTGCTGGGCGCGTCTCCGTGTTCGACGATGCAAAGAGCTCGCATAATGACCGGGGCAATATTGCCGCCAGTTGTCCCGGGTGAAAGCCGATTCGTCGGATAGCCGCGGAAGCGGCCCTGGTCGTTTGAGTTGGTGGAAGTGAGTGAATATCGTAATTTGCGGCCGCTCCTTCCCATCCGGCCCCATGCCATCTCAGTCTCAACCCGGCCCCAACGACTTCGCTGCGGGCGACTTGTCGGTCATCAACCGTGCCATTCTCGACACGGCGCTGGATTGCATCATTTCGATGGATCAAAGCGGCCTAATCCTGGAGTTCAATCCCGCGGCCGAACGTGTTTTCGGCTTTAGCCGATCAGAGGCGATTGGACGTGAGTTGGCCGAACTGATTGTGCCGCCGGCGCTCCGTCAAAGTCATCGACGGGGACTCTCGCACTACCTCGCCACCGGGGAGGGGCCAGTGCTCGGCCGTCGCATTGAGATCAATGCGTTGCGTCGCGATGGATCGGAAATACTGGTCGAGCTGGCTATCACGGCCTTCAAAGTCGAGGGCGTTCCGGTCTTTACCGCGTACTTGCGCGACATCACGGAGCGGGTGCAAACCGAGAAGAGACGGGCCGCTCAGTATGCAGTGGCAAGCTCTCTCGCAGGCACATGGTCGCTGAGCGAAGCGAGCCAGCCGGTCCTCGCGGCCATCGCATCATCGAGCGACGATTGGGCTTGCGCGGGTCTTTGGCTCTACGACGACGAAGCGGAGATTTTGCGCTGCGATGCGACCTGGGATTCAGGCGAGGAACCCGTGCAAGAATTCGCAACGGCTTCCCGCGCTTTTCAATTTCGAAAAGGCGAAGGCCTGCCCGGGCGTATCTGGGCGGAAAACAAAGCGATCTGGGTCTCAGACGTAACGCAGGGCACGGAGTTCCCGCGTGCTCCGTTGGCGCGCAAGGCGGAATTACGTGGTGCTTTTGCCTTTCCCCTCTGCGCTGACGGCAGGGTCAACGGAGTGGTCGAGCTGTTCAGTCGTCATGTCGTGCGACCGGACGACGATCTGCTGCAGATGATGGAGTCGCTCGGCATTCAGATCGGCTTGTTTGTGGAGCGGCGCCGGATCGAGCGCGAACTCAAGCGGGAGAAGGAAAGTGCGGAATCGGCCAACGCCGCGAAAGACCGTTTCCTGGCCATGCTCAGTCACGAGTTACGCACGCCGCTCACGCCGGTCCTTATCTGGGCCGGTGGGATGGCCAACGATCCGCAAGTCGCGCCGGAAATCCAGGAAGGATTAAAGATGATCTGCCGCAATATCGAACTAGAGGCGCGGCTCATTGACGACATGCTCGACTTGACGCGGATCACGCGCGGCAAACTGAAGCTAAAGCTTGCGCCGGCCGATCTCCACGAGCTGTTGCGTCACGCCATGGACATCGTGCGTAGCGACGTAGAAAATCGTCAGCTGGAATTGACGGTCTCGCTGGAGGCGACGAACGCGCACGCAATGGTCGATGCTCCGCGCTTGCAGCAGGTGTTCTGGAACGTGCTTCGCAACGCCTGCAAGTTCACGCCGCCGCAGGGGCGCGTGACGGTGCGTTCGTCCAACGCCGACGAAAAGACGATCGTGATCGAGGTCCGTGATAATGGAATTGGAATCGAGCCGAAATTCCTCGATAAGATTTTCGATGCCTTTGAACAAGGGGATGTCCGGCGGGAAGGGCTGGGACTGGGATTGGCCATCAGTAAAGCCATTGTGGAGATGCACGCGGGCACGATTGCCGCGCAAAGTGCCGGCGCCGGGCAGGGCGCGACTTTCAGAATCACGCTACCGATCGTTTTCGCTGGGGAGGCGTCGCGTGGAAATTGATTCATCATTGCGATTAACCAGTTGGTAAAAACCATGACGCGACATCTGCTATTCCTTTCATGTCTCATCTTCGGCGTGGTGCCTGCCGCTCTGGCGGAAGATAAAATCAACATCCGCTTCGGCCATTTTCCTAATATTACTCACGCGCAGGGAGTGATCGCGCACGCGCTCTCGCGCGCGGGAAAAGGTTGGTACGAGCAGCGTCTGGGCCCGGCCGTCAGCATCCAGTGGTTTACCTACAACGCGGGACCGTCCGCCCTGGAAGCAATTTTCGCGGGATCGCTCGACCTCACTTACGTGGGGCAGGGCCCGGCTCTGAACGCCCATTTTAGATCGAATGGTGCGGAGATTCGGATTCTGGGAGGCGCGGCCAACGCCGGCGCGGCCCTCGTGATCAAGCCGGATGGACCCATCAAAACGGCCGCCGATTTTAAGGGGAAGAAAATCGCGACGCCGCAACTGGCCAATACGCAGGACATTTCCTGCCGCGCCTGGCTGAAAGCGCAAGGTTTCAAAGTGACGCAGACCGGGGGCGACGTCCTGGTGTTGCCGACGGCCAATCCGGATCAGTTGGGGCTTTTTCAAAGCGGTCGGGTGGATGCCGTTTGGACGGTGGAACCGTGGGTAACGCGACTCGAACGCGAGGCGAAGGGCAAGGTTTTCCTCGAGGACACAAACGTGATCACAACGTGGCTCGCTTCGAGTGTAAAGTTTCTCAAGGAGCATCATGATCTGGCCACGAAAATAGCGTCGGCCAACCAGGAACTAACCGATTGGATACAGGGCCACCCGGAGGAAGCGCAAAGGCTGCTGATCACTGAGCTGAAAGAAGAAACGAGAACGAATTTCGCGCCGGAGGCGGTCGCGCAAGCCTGGAAGCGGATCAAATTCACGACGGCCGTGCCGCGTGAAATGGTGGAGAAGGCGGTGCAGGACGGGAAGGCTGCTGGCTTCCTCAAGGGCTCGACGGACACGTCCAAGCTGATCGAGGGACCGTAATGTTCCGGCAAAAGACAGGCTCGGCCAGCGAAGAGCTGCAGGTTATTTTACCCAGCAAGCTGGCCATCGAGGATGTGTCGAAGGGTTTCACGACCGCTACGGGTGACGTGCTCGCGCTCGACCATGTCAGTTTGCAGGTGAACGAGGGCGAGTTCGTCTGTCTGGTCGGCCCGAGCGGCTGCGGCAAGACCACCCTGCTCAATATTATTGCGGGATTGGAAAAGCCGGACAGCGGTCGCGTCCTCGCGGATGGCAAACCGGTCACGGGTCCCGGGCGGGATCGGCTCGTAATGTTCCAGGAATCGGCTCTTTTCCCGTGGCTCGATGTCCTCGGCAATGTCCTGTTCCCGTTGAAACTGAAGCCGCAGCTAACGAACAGAGATCGGCGCGACGTGGCCAGGTATTACCTGGAACTGGTCGGACTGACGCGTTTTGAGCATGCCAACATTCACGAGCTGTCCGGCGGCATGAAGCAACGGGTGGCGCTAGCCCGGGCGCTCGCGCCCAATCCACGCGTCCTTTTGATGGACGAACCGTTCGCCGCGCTCGACGCGCTCACGCGCGAACAGCTGTATGGCGATCTGCAACGCATCTGGAAGGAGCGCAAGAAGACGATCGTTTTCGTGACGCACAACGTCCGGGAAGCAGCTTGCCTGGGAGACCGCGTTCTTCTTTTTTCGCCGCATCCGGGCCGGATCCAGGAGGAATTCATCGTGACGCTGGAGCGCCCGCGCGACTTCAACAGTCTCGATCTGGCCGGCTACGCGAGCAAAATCATGCGTTCGCTGAAGAGCTTCAAGGCGGAACGCACCGGAGCTTTAACATGAGACGCTTTCTTTCCGCGGCCGTCTTCTTCGCCCTGCTGGTTCTGCTGTGGCAGTGGATTTACGACAAGAATTTTTATTCCAAAGTCCTCGTTCCGTCGCCCGGACAGGTGGGCGAGTACCTGAAGTCTGCCATGGAAGATGGGACGCTCTGGACCGCCACGCTCGTCACCATGCGCCGCCTTCTGAGTGGTTACTTGATTGGAATCATCGGCGGTATTCCGCTCGGACTCATGACCGCGCGATGGACTTTATTCCGGGACACCGTCGGTGTCTCCGCGCTCGGGCTGCAAACATTACCGAGCATCTGCTGGGTTCCCATGGCGCTGATCGGATTCGGTCAGACGGAATCAGCTATGTTGTTTGTGGTCGTCATGGGAACGCTCTGGTCCGTCATTATCGCGACCGAGACGGGGGTGCGAAATGTGCCACCCATCTACCGGCGAGCTGCGCTCACCATGGGTTCCAAGCGCCTGCACATGTGGCTCAAGGTGATTCTACCTTCCGCTCTTCCCTTTATTGTCAGTGGGATGAAACAGGGATGGGCTTTCGCGTGGCGTTCCCTCATGGCGGCGGAGATATTCGTCACCATCCTAACCGGTTTTGGTCTGGGGCAGCTTCTGCAGTTCGGACGCGAGCAGCAGGCCATGGATCAGGTGATTGGGATCATGGTGGTCATCGTCGTGATCGGTTTGCTCGCGGATAAGATTTTCTTTTCTCCGATCGAAAAATTCCTGCATCGCCGCTGGGGCACGAGTGAGTCATAGCGATGACAGCGCCTCGAGCGGGCGACGAGATCGTCGCGACACGTGAGATTACGATATTAAACGAGTTGGGTTTGCATGCACGGCCGGCCGCGGAGTTTGCGCGGCGGGCCCGGGCTTTTCGCTCGGACGTGTGGATTGTGAAAGGCGGGCAACGATATTCCGCCGCCAGTTTGATCGAAATTTTGCGCGCGAATCTTGAGCAAGGGGCAACGGCGGTGCTGGAAGCGAAGGGGCGCGATGCTGAGGCGGCGGTGCAGCGGCTGGCCCAACTGGTAGAGGCATTTAAAGACTAGGGGTGCGACACGCGCACTGGGTGACGCTTCGCCGAGCGAAGCGGCGACAAATCCGAAAAGCTACTTTAGCGGTCGCGCCACCAGGATCCCGCTGTCACCCTGGTAGCGGGACAGGTACTTCGAGATCCGGGAATCCACCACCACGCGGCCCGAGTTGCCCGGAGAAGAGGCGTGCATGAAATGCAGGCCATCGCTTTGACGCAGGGCCAAACCGACGTGGGCCGTGGAGTAAAGACCGCCGCGATCGCGTGAAATAATCCCGATGATATCGCCGCTGCGCAGCTTGGCTTCGATTCCGGCGACCTTGTTTTTTGGAATCTGGTAAAGAGGCCGGGACGAAACGCGAGCTTCCATGCGTGCGAGCGGGCCGAGCAGTGATTTGTTAGCCGCCAGATAGCGATAGTGCCGCCATCCGATCGACATTTCGCGCGCGGAATGCGAAACACTCGAGCCGCCGAGCTGCGGGGTCAGATCTTGGACGAGGCCGCGTTGTTTGTTATCAGCCAGCCAATCTTCGAGGTAATGGAGGCGAGAAAGATATTCGCCCGTACACTCGCCGCCGCGGTAACGATCGAGTTCCACGTAGTGGAGCATGCGCTCGGGCGTCCAGTTCGCGTCCGGCTCGTCCAGCATGCGAGCGAAAGCGAGAGAGATCTCAAAGAACGTCCAGCAATCCATGCCGGTGAAATTGACTGAGGCCGCTTCAATCCGATTATCGATTTCGAGAGTGAAGTGTTTGTAGCGCGTGCCGACCAGGGCCTGCCCGACCGCGGCGGTGCGTTCTCCGATTGGGAGGGAAGCCCAGTTATTCGATTTCGCCGAGGAGACAAGACGATTGAACTGGTCCTGGCCTTTGAAAACTGTGCCGAAAGGCAGGCGCGCTTCGCTGGCCAGAGCGGTGGCTGCGAGGAGAACGAGGGGAAGAATTAGTTTCGGAAGGCGCATGTGCGCACAACTGAATGCCGAATTGGGGTGGGATCAACCCCCGATCAGCTCATCGGCCGGAAGCCGAAGTCACATCCGTGACGACCGCATTCATAATAATGTCGTGACCTTCCATCGGCACTGTCGGCAAAACTTGAAAGGAGAAACAGATGGCCAGCTTAAAGGCCTTCTCCGCGCGTCCCGCCAGAAGCCGGTCAAAAATTCCTCCGCCCCGACCAAGCCGATGTTTGTCTTCGGAAAAAGCGAGGCCCGGCACAAGGATGAGGTCGATTTCATCGGGCAGGCGAAGGTCAGATTCGCTCCGGGCACTTTGCGGGAGAGTGGTGCACGTCACTTTTCGAGCATCGCAGTCGAGTTTCAACGGAGTGATGATCGGTTCGCTCGGCAGTGGGGAGAAAAGCACGACGCTTTGGGCCTCGTTCCACTCCGTCATTTCAAGGACGCGTTCGCAGATCTCCTCGGAAAGAGATTGGCGGTCTTCCGCCGTTAATTGGCGCAGTCGTTTGGTCATTTCAGCCCGCAGGGCCGTTTTCTCATCGCTTGGATTTGTATTCATCGGCGCGAAACCCTTTGCTTCAAGGACGGTAGTTTATATCGTTCCGCGCAAGTGCCGATTCCTTTTTCGAAAAAGAGTCGACGAAATGTCGTTCGACAGACGCCCGAGAATGAGGCGCGGAACAAGAAATCGACCCGGGTGCGCCTGCGGCCGAAGTCTGACTGGCACAAGCGGAATTACCTCACGAGCGTCCTGATTCCATCCCTTTTTACGAAGCGATCGGGAGATTATGAGCCTCCGCAATTTCCTAAACTGCGGGCCGGCGAGATCTGTATCACATGGATTGGGCACGCCTCTTTTCTGATCCAGACACATGAGGTTAACGTCCTGATCGATCCAAACTGGTCGAAGTGGCTCAAGGTGATCAAGCGACTTAAACAGCCCGGATTCGAGATCCATCATCTCCCGGAGATCGATTTCGTGCTCGTGACCCATGCGCATTTCGATCATCTCGATCGTCGCACGTTGCGTCGCGTCGCGGCGGACCAGCCGATTGTAGTGCCGATCGGGGTGGGGAATCTGGTCCACGATCTCGGGTTTCAAATCGTTCATGAGCTCGACTACTGGCAGACCGTGAAACTGGGAGCGATCGAGGTGTCGCTGACGCCTTGTTATCATTGGGGCGCGCGGTTCCTGGCGGATTTGCACCGCGGTTTCGGCGGATTTGCCGTCAAGATTGAAGGACGAACCCTTTTTCATTGCGGCGACAGTGCATTTTTCCCTGGTTTCAGGGAGATCGGCGAGAATTACAAGATTGATATCGCGCTGTTGCCGATCGGGGCGTATGACGCGCCCACTGGCCGGGAAGTGCATATGAACCCGGAAGAAGCGGTGCGCGCGTTTACCGAGCTGGGTGCTCAAACCCTGGTGCCCATGCATTACGGAACTTTCCGCCTTGGCTATGAACCGATGGATGAGCCGTTGCAGAGATTACTGGCGGCGGCGGGCCATCACGGCATCGGGGACAGGGTATTGGTGATGACCGAAGGGAAGCCGGTCGTCTTATAAGATGGGGAAAACGTCCAACGCCCAACGCTCAACGCCCAACGCTCAAATCAGAGAGCAAAGCTGGTTGCGCGTTGGGTGTTGAGGTTGATCTATGCTCCCGACTGGAAACCTTCGTCGCGAAATCATCGGCGCGGCCGGTGCTGGAGCCGTGATTGTTTCCTTTTGTCTTCTTCTGCTGGGGCACGATCCGCTGCTTTTTTGGAACGACGATTACGAGCTTTCGATTCTACCGGTCTTTGCTGACGTCGCCCGCAGCTGGAACGAAGGGCACCTGCCACTGCTCAGTCCCTACTCGTGGGTCTGCAGCAATCTGGCCGGAGAATTTCAGTACGGCACCTTTTCCATCTTCATCAACGCAGTTGTTGTTTTGATTTGGAAATTGCCGCTCGCCTTTGCCCAGCAGGCTGCCGCCCTTTCCATAACGCATCTTTTTGTTTTGGCGGCCGGCGCTTTTTTACTCGCCCGGCAGCGAAAACTTTCGGGCCCGCTGGCCCTCCTGGTCGCACTCGTGGCGACTCTGAACGGCTGGATGATCTGTTGGGGCGCGACTGATTGGTTCGGTGCTCTCAGTGCCTTCGCTTGGTTGCCGTGGGCCTGGTGGGGAATGGAACGGGCGGTGGGAGAGGATGGAACAAGTCGCTGGCGATTCATTTGGCCGGCACCTTTTGTCTATTTGGTCGTTACGGGCGGTTTCCCCTACACGGTCGTGATGCTTGGACTGATCGCGGTGTGGTTGGCGATCAGAGCGATGATCAGGACGCGCAGCGTCGCTTCAATATTCCCGTTGCTGGCAGGATTGATCCTTGGCTTCGGGCTCTCCGCGCCGGCCTGGCTGGCCCTGATTGATTATGTGCAAGGCTCGGGACGTGGCGCCACCTCCGCTCTCGCTCACAAGCAGTGGGTCGTGCCCCCCGGTGCCTTGCCCGCTTTTATTCTTCCGAACTGGACCGTGAGTTGGGCTGATTTTTCGACGCGTTACGTGCCGCACCCGGCCATGGAGTTGGCTTGCGGTCTTGTTGCACCGGTCGCTTTGATCACCGGACTTCTCTGGCGCGGACGAGAGCTCGTTAGGCGAATTGGTTGGGATCTGTTTTTGTTATCCCTTTTGCTTTCTCTTTCGATGCTGCCCAGTGCCGGCGTATTTCGCTGGAGCTTCCGCTGGTTGCCTCTCATTCATTTGGTTCTGGCCCTCGGCGCGGCGGAGGCTTTGCGATTGTCGCCTGCTGAATCGGCCCAGCGGTGGAAGACTTCCGGAATGATCGGCCTCCTCCTTGTCATCGGCAGCGCGATCGCCATGCAACTCTGCGGCACGGCCGGGCCTTACGCCTACCCGTTCAGCTGGATTGTGCTCGGCATTTCCATGATTTGGGCGGCCAGTGAATTTTTGCCGGCTCTGAACAGGATACGGCCCTGGCTGCCAGCCGTGATTACCTATGCTGTTTTTCTCGCGACTTACCTTTGTATTTCACCGAACTGTGGAGTGCCAAAATACAATCTGGCGCGGCAACTCAACGAATCATCTCCGCTTGATCCGGAGCGGCTTTATCTGAGCGTTTATCCACAAGCCGAGCAGACCTACCGCACCGAGAATAAGCCGGAGGCGGTTGGGCAAGTGGTCCGCCCCGGCAGTACTTCGATGTGGGGCCGGCTGCGCTTCGTCAATGGCTACAGTCCCATTTTGGCGGCGGGTGTGGCGCGAGAGTTCGACTTCGCCATTCACGGAGAGGTCAGTCCTGGCGTGGGAGATTATCTTGTGCGCGACCAGGCCGGTCCCGCTGGGATCCTCGAGCAGTTAGGCGTGGATGGCCTTGTCATTGCGCAGGAATTAGAGGTCGATCCTCTATCGACAGAGTGGGAACTAGTTTTGTCGAACGACGAAGGACGGGTATTTCACCGGCGCGGCAAAGCATTTCCCACGGTGCGTTCGGTCAACTGGATTGATTCTTCCCTGAACGAAGAATTTGTGACGGCCGCGGTATCGGGGATTCACGATTCCCGCAACAGCGTGCAAGCCAATGTGGATGTGCCAAACGGCGACCGGCCGGCGTTGCTGACTTTTTCACGACCCTATTTCAGAGGCTATCAGGCGAAGCTAGGCGACAAGAAACTGACGGTGGACTCGTATCGTGGATTCGTTCCGACCGTGACCCTTCCGCCAGGTACGCGCGGGCACTTGGTTCTTTGGTATCGCCCGGCCTGGTTGGTTTACGGAGGCGCCGTGGCCGGGTTATGTGCGCTGTTTTTGGCGGGATCAACGATTGCCGCGCTGCGTTCGAGCAGGGGCGGTTGACGCGATCGTCGAGGACGTTCGAAACGCCGCGAACCAGCCGTTAATAGACGTCGCGCTTGTAGCGCTTATCGCTTTTCAGCTTCTCGACGTATTCATTGGCCGCGTCGATATCTTTGCCGCCCTGTTCCTGCACGATTTTGCGCAGAGCCGCATCCACATCCTTGGCCATGCGGCGCGCGTCGCCGCACACAAAGAAATGCGCGCCTTCTCCATCGAGCCATTTCCAGATTTCGGCGCCATTCTCCATCATGCGATCCTGCACATAAACCTTGTGTGCTTGATCGCGCGAAAACGCGCAATCGATGCGGGTGAGCGCTCCGTCCTTTTTCAGCTGATCGAATTCGTCCTCGTAAAAGTAATTGCAGTGCGCTTTCTGCGATCCGAAAAAAAGCCAGCTCTTCCCTTTTGCCCCGGTCACTCTTCGTTCCTGTAAGTAGGCGCGAAACGGGGCCACGCCGGTGCCCGGTCCCACCATAAGAATGGGAGTGTTGCTGTCGTCCGGTAGCCGGAACTTCGACGCGTTTGGAAATACCGGAATCGGTACGGCGTCGGCCCGTTCGGCCAGGAACGAGGAACAAACGCCTTTGCGGGTTCGTCCGTGACTCTCGTAACGGACGACGTCGATCGTAAAATGTACCTGATCGGGATGCGCCTTCAGACTGGAGGCGATGGAATATAGACGCGGCTGAAGCTTGGCCAGGAGATCGACGAATTCCTGCGGCGCAAATTTGATCGAAGGATGTTCGGTTAAGAAATCGATCACCTCCATGCCCCAAAGGTATCGGTCGAGATCTTCTTTGCGTTCAGGATCAAGAAGCTCGGTCAGCAAAGGCGCGGCACTGGCCCGCTCCGCAATCGCTTTGAGGAGCTTCGGCGTCGTTTGGGTAATGCGACAATCGCGGAACAAGGCTTCGCGCAGGGTCGTCTCGCCCTTCGGTCCCTTGACCGGTTCGTCGCCTTTGGCGCAGATCGCTTTCAGAATTTCATCAACCAGCTTTGGGTCGTTCGTCGGCCACACTGTCATGGAATCGCCCACTTCGTAATTCAGACCCCAGCCGGTGAGATCAATTTCAAAATGACGCGTGTCCTTATCCGAGCCTTCGCCGCAGAGGCTTCGATTGACGATGAGCTTGCCGGGGAAGGGATTGGCCCGGGTGTAAGGCGAAGCGGCAACGGCCGGTTTGGGCGAAGTGGTTTCGGTGGCCATGTTTTCTGGAACGGCGTCTAGGACCGCCGGGGAAGGCTGATTTTCATGGTGGTTCGGCGGTCATCGACCGCCGCTACAGGAGAAAACTATTCGCCGTCGTTGCCGATCGCGAGGGTGGGACAAACTTCGAGCGCGCGTTGCGCGGCGCCCTTTTCGTCGTCATTCTCCGGTTGCTTGAAAAAATAGACCGCTGTTTCATCTTCGTTATACTTCAGAAGGTTAGGAGCTTCGTCGAGACACACGCGGCAGGGAGTGCAGGTGTTATCGACATACCAGGGTCCTGGAACGTTTTCCGGCTGTTTGCTTGCTTTGTCCGCCATAGGATTTCTTTGTACTAAGTTCGTTTAGGCGCGGCAATATCCTTTTGTGGGGATGGCGGTGGCAGCCTTCGGTTTCGGGGTAGCGCACTGGTCCCGCGTGCTGGAGAAAACGTCTTATTTTCGTGAACTTTGTATTGGAAAGATTGTTTTGGCGAGACGCCAGAACCAGCACTCGAGACGAGTGCGCTGCCCAGAGAATGCGCGTTCGACGCCTCAATAGCCGCGCTTAAACAGTTGCTTCGTAGGGGGCGGTGTTGGAATGGCGGTTGGTTCCACTTCCGGTTCGGCTGGTAAAGCCATCGGGGCCGGTGCCGGAGTGGGAGTGGGCAATGGAGTCAGAAGTGCGCCACTTTTCGTGGTCAGAACGCCACCGGACAGGCTGACATCTTCCACCCGGTAGAGGCCACCCCGTCGCATTTCCATGTCCTTGGCGTCCACCACTTCCGAATGCCGATAAAACCGTTCCATTTCGTTTAGATGAAATGGCCGGGCCCCACGTCGTCCGAACACGACGGTTTGTCCGCCCGTCTCATCGACCACGCGATCGCGCTCCAGTCCGCGCGAGACGCAAATCGTTTCGCCCTTCGTGCGGTAGGTTGCGATCAACTGAGGGTTCGGCCGGGGACTGAAACCTTGCGCGCCCGGGACGGTGTCCGGCGAAATCAGCTGCACGACGCGCAATCCATTCCGGCCATCGGCCACGAGCGCGAACTCCGAAGCACTGACGCTGCCGATCTGAACGGCGCGAGTGTCGTTCAGTGCGCCCGCCGCGTTGAACATCTGATCGAGGCGCGGCGCTTCGGGATTTTCCACATCGACAATGGCCAAACCCTCCGGCCCATTGGCGACATAAGCGTAGGTGCGCGCGACGTAGAGACGTCCCGCCGTGCGGAGCCGCAGAGTCGACCGAGGCAAAGGGATCGGGCGGTCCGGATCGGTAATGTCGAGCACCTTCAGTCCATCGTCATCCGTGACGAAGGCATAACGGAATTGCACGGCGACGCAGCGCGGATTGTGCAGAAAGTTTCCGCCTACCTCGCCGGCCAGGCTTGGATGCATCGGATCGCTCACGTCGATCACGTGCAGTCCGCGCGGCGTTGTCATGTAAAGGCGGTGACCGGCGGCCGCGATAAAGGTGGCACCGCTGAGCACGCCGTTGGGATTAAAGACGACGTCTTTCTTGAGGAAATTATTATCGGGATTGCCGTCGACCAGGGTGGCCACATTCACCACGACGAGCCCTTCCTCGCGATCGGAGACATAGACGAACGCATAAAACAGATCGATCGGTTGCTCTTCGTTTTGGGGAAGGCGCTGCCGGGCTGGATCGAGAGCAAGCGTGCTAGGGAGCGCGACCGATGTGGCATAGGGAGTATGCACAAACGTGCGCTGACCGAGCGGCGAAACGGGCGACGTCACGATGCGTTCGGAAAATCCTTTCTGATCAATGTTGGCGACGTCAAACACTTCGAAACCGCCGGGCCCATTGGCGGTGTAAAGATATTCGCCGCGCAATACGATGTCCTGGATGTCGGTGCCCGAGTGCTCATGGCCTTCCTTCAATGTCGAGCCGGCCGCGAGGTGCTTTTGGTAATTGGCCGGGTAGGCGATCTTCTGCAGATGACTTCCGATGACAGCTTGTGGTTCCTCCTGTTCCGTCCAGACGACGGCGTGCAATCCTTCGCGACCTTCCCCGATGTAGGCGTAGCGACCGAAGAAATTGACCGCGCCGGTGCCGAAGCCTAACAACTGCGTGATCCAGGCATTGTTATCGTTATTGACGGATAGATGACAATCGGTGCAGTTCTTGGTCGTCCCGACACTGCTCGTGGTATGCGGGAAGTGAGGATTGAAGGCCTGACCGCTGTAACCTTCGGCGGAGAATGTTTGCTGCTGCGAGTAAACCCATTCGCGATTCGCATTCTGTGAGCTGACCACGACTGCGCTGGAAGAGCGTATCACGGCCATGCGGTTTTTCTTCACCGTGCCGTCGATGCCGAGCATGAAGACATCGTCGCGCACGACCTGCGGATTGTAGGTGGTGAAGTTTCGATCGGTCACGCCCTCGAATTTATTTTGCGGGACGCGCTGGTTGGCTTTCATGGGCAAGTGGCAGCCGAAACAACTCGTCGCCCAGGAGGAGTGGCAGATCTGGCAATCCATGGCGCTATTGTCGTGTGCGAGTTTGACGCGCATATCCGGTTCGGCGGGTGAGCCGCCTGCGCTCCCCGGAGCTGCGATCCCACCCCAGGTTTTGCCATCGCGTTGCAGTGTTTTGGCGTAAGCGGACTTCGGATTGTAGTGGGAGGAGAAGGGATCAATCGTGTCGACCGTCTGGGGAATCTCCCACCGGATTTCCGGGGCCATGGACGATTGCTGCCAGAGCTTGTTGCCTTCCCAGGTGAACCGCGGACCGAAAGGTGTGTTGCCGGTGTGAAGCAGGTCGACCTGCCCGGCGTTCCCGCTTGTGATCAATGTGGGTCTTTGCCCGATGGTGCCATGGCAATCGATGCACGTGATGGTGGTGGCGTTGCGCGGCTCGCCGTAAAGCATGCCGTTGCCATGCACATCAAGATTGAAATGGCAGTCACCGCACTGCATGCCGTGGGCCAGGTGGACATCCTTTAGATGGACGGCCTTGGAGAATTTGTGCGGATCATCGTGCGCAATCTCGTTGTCGTCCAGATCGAGCAGGGTGCCTTTGCGATCGTGCTTGAAGATGGCTCGAAAGACCCAGCCGTGACCGTGGTAATCGGCGAACTGCGTGTGTTTGAGCTGCGGATTCAGTTCGGCCACGCGGTCGAGAAAATCCTTGTCGCCCCAGAGTCCGCGCGCCGCCGCTGCTTCTGGATTCTCCATGGTTGCCCTAACGAGTTCGACGTCCGTCGGGTCATGCTGCTCTTTCGGATACATGACTTCGCCGTCCGTCTCCTGATCCCACCAGGTGTAACCGAGGTATGGATTGACGAAGAGATTGCCCTGATGCATGTGGCAATTCATGCACTGACTCGACGGGATCGCGCGCGTGAACTGATGCATCACCGGATGACCGCGCTCCGCTTTTGGAATTGTTTCGTCCGCGCTGAAGCTGAGGCCCTGATGGCCGTATTTACTCCACCAGCCCGAATTGGTGGGGGAACGATCGTTAGCGTAGACGACGTGACAGGCCGAGCAACCGCTTGAGCGGTAATCGCCGGGATGATCGTTGGTCCCGAGAAAGCCGAGCAGTGGGTCGTTCAACCGCGTTTTTTGCAGTCCGAGAAAAACCGGGTCGGTCCGGTTCAAGGTGCCGAGACCGCGTTCGGACAAGCGGCGTTCCGGTTTGCCATTCGGTTCTGAGCTGGTGGGCAATGCGAGAGAGAGTTGGGGGCGGCCGCCTTTTTCAAAAATCCGCAGGATATTTCCCGGGTTGCTCAGATTGAAGCGCGGCAGCGGCTCGAGGAAGGGAAGGATCCCGTGCAACTGCGTGTCCTGCGTCGTGACCGGCGTGTAATTGTTTAGTCGGAGCGGCGCGCCATCGGCTCCGTAGGCCTGGCCGAATCGATAATTTTTCCCGGGGTAAGCGCCATTGTTGTAGAGCGCGGCGCCCCAGAGCATGGCGCCGTGATTCATCATGCTGTGATCGACGTTGCGGACGATCTCACCGTGACAAAGGCCGCAGGTTGTCTGCGCGACGCGCAGATCGCCCGGGTTCATGAAGCGAATGAATTCGGGCGACTCGTGGTTGAGCCAGGCACCGGAGTTGGGCGGGTTCGCGGAGGTTTTGAAGAATGTCTTGTTCGTCGGGAGGATATGAGCCTGTTCTTTCGTTAGGCCGAGGGCCGGACTGCCGCCATGGCAATCGGTGCAGCCGAGCACAACATGTTCGGCCTTGTGCATCGGTTCGACGGACTGATGGCATTGCAGGCAGCCAAGGCTTTTGGCATCCGCTTCGGATTGCGTTTGGTCGATCCAGTTGCGGGGAGGAAGAGCGGCACCGTGGAAGGGGCGCGGGACCGCTGCGGAAGTGGGGGGTCCGTAGCCGGTCACAGGCGGATCCTGGGCGACTAACGAGCCTGTGATGCAGACTGATAAATAAAGTAGAAAACGTTCAACCTTCAACGTCCAACGCTCAACGCTCAATGGAAGAGATCGCGGTCTCACTTCGAATTCTTTTCGACAGTCCGGATGCTGGCTGAAAATATCCGGATGGGTTCTTCAGTTTTTAGTAAGAGCGAACGAAGTTCGGGGAGAGGAGCAAGGTCAAGGCGACCCAACAGGCACAGCCACCGTTTGATTTCCTTGAGTTCCTCGAAACAAATCCCAAGTTTAGGAACGAAGTCTTTCCGCGACTCGGCCGCCTGAACTTCACCATGATTGGCAAAGGGCGACGTGCCGCAACGAAGCAATGGACCAGCGATGTGATTCCCGGCTCGCAAATTCGGCAATCCGTCGACCAGCGCGATCACGCTGGCGGTGAATTCCAACGATCGATCCTTCAAATCGAATTTCGGTCCGGCCGTTGCTGATTTTGTGACGCCTGATTGTTTGAGGTCATAGGTGGCGTTATCCTCCCCGACCCTGCTGGCCTGGACGTTGAACGTTGAACGTTGAGCGTTGAGCGTTTTCCCAGTTGTTTTCATCAGTAGGTCAAAGTCACCGTCACGATCCCGCTGTACAAATACGGATCCACCGCGGCCGGGGCCGGTTGCGGATAGCCGTGTACCGGTACGGCATTGGTCCGGTAAATATCTTTGTAGCCCCAGCGTGGCACGAGGAATCCGGCGCCCGCGGTGACAATGACGTTCTCCGTGAGCAAGGGCCGCCACTCGATGCCGGCGCTGCAGTCGAGCGCAAAGTCGTTGCTCGCCCGATTCGTAAACAGAACCAGTTCGGTCGGTTCGGTCGTGACGGTGCGGATGTAATTCACGTTGATAAAGCTTTTCAGCTTTGGCGTGATGTCGGCGTCGAGGCCGTAGCCGAAAATCAGCGCCCCGGGATTGACGAAGTTTGATTGGCCCTCCGTCTTGCTCGTCCGGAAATCAATGACCAGGCTGTCGCGTTGTTTAAAGTTCACCGAGGTCCCGGCCAGATTGAAGCCCTGATGGGAATAGAAGCTGAAGGGACCGCCGATTAAAAATGGCCGATCCAGGACGGTATCGAACCCGGTGGCGTGCGAGTCGGTCGGGTCATTGTCGCCGCTTGCATAAAAAACGGTGAGCTTGTGACGTATCCAGTTCTTGTCGACCGACAACTCGAGGGCGGCCATTTGGCCATTGATATCGACTCGTTTCCCGGCGATGCCGTTGAGGCCGTCTTCGCCCAGCACCTGGTAGAAAGCATGATCGATGTTTAACCAGCCGATGTGACCGTCCCCGGTCCAGCCCAGGTAATACGATTGCACGTAATGATCGGCCACCGTGCCGATGGGCGCAGGTCGCGTGATGAAGCCATTCTTGTCGTAGTGCCGACTGCTGTTGTCGAAGTTGCCGACGAAACTGAGTTCACCGGTGTAACCGTGCCAGATGAGATCCTGGCGAAAAACATTGGCGATATAAACCTGCTGTTGCCGGTCGTTGAATTCGTTGAGATCGGAATACGTATCCTTCTCCAGCATCTGGAAGGCGGCGATGTTGTACTGCCAGCGGTTGTTGTCGTAGTTGCCGAAGATACGCGCACCGAGGTTGGTATCGTTAAAAATGAAGCCCCGGAAATCGCTCACGAACGGTTGAATCCCGACGCGCGAAGAGATGAAATCGTAATTGCTCGTCAGATCCCGCAGATGGACCTCGGCGAACGCTTCCTGCAGCGAGAGAAACTCCTTTTCGCGGGTGGTGCCGTTCTGCGGATTTGGATTTACCACGTTCCGTTCCTGCACATCGATGTAGTTGTGATTATAAACGCCGAGGAGGCGCAGGGCCCATTCGACCGGTTTGAAGGCGGTCTCGCCCTTGAACAGATCGACGCCGATGGAGATGTCGTTAGACCAAAAATATTGCTCGCTCCGGCCAAAGAACTCTGAGCTGTTCGGCTGGGCCGCGCTCACTCCGCTGGGCGTGGGCAAGCGGCGTGTCTCTCCCTGCGAGAAATTTTCCAGGGTGAGATTGAGAAAGATGTCCTGCCCGATAATGGGCGCGTCGCCTTTCAATTTGCTCTGCAAATAGGGATGCCAGAGGTGCAGATCGGATTGATACGTCGTTTCCGTGGAGGGATCGGCATAACGCTTCCAGCGGCCAAAGCCGATATACCAGCGATTTGGAATGGGTTCGGAATCGGGCAGTAAACCTTCGCCCTCCTCCGATTGCGGATAGGTTTCGTACTCCAGTTTGCGTCGGCGCGGCACGACCTCGCGAACGCCTTTGCGGGGCAACTGAAGGGAGCGGGGCAGAGCCTCTTCCCCATATTGGGGAAGCTGCGGAAGAATGGGCGGAAAAAGATCGGGCGGCTCTTCCGGCTCAAAGTCGCGCGCAGCGCCCGGGTCAGGATTGAATTGCGAAGGGGATTGCGGGAGCGGGGTTTCGGGCTCCGCCGCGGTCGTGGTGGTGGTGGTCGTCTGCTTTTCGGCGACGATGGTGATCTGACCGATCGTGGCAGTTCGTCGAGGTAAATGGACGATGATCGCCGGCCGCACTTCCACCATAGGACCGAAGCTGGCTGCCGAGGTGGATTCAGGCGGTCTATCACGAGACAACTCAACCGTTTGCGAGTGGGCCGACGGCGCGGCGGTCTCTAGAAGTAGGAAGACCGGGCACGTGCCGAAGAAGATCACGCTGGCGATCGAGGGATATGACCAGCGCATGGGAGCGCGAGAATGCCGGAAAAAGCACGCTATTAGCAAGCTCACGCTGTGACGTGGCCGGGCGAACGCCCTTGGGTTAACGGGCGGGACCACAGCACCTTTCCAGAGGGCGAGCCACCTAGAAATTTCGTATTTCTCGTGGCAATGTCCGATCGATCTGATAAAAACAGTGGGCGCTCATGAAAGCTCGTTTCCCTCTCTTTCTGTTGGCCCTCATGGCCGGCGCAGGTTCCGCTTTCGGTCAGCTCACGGTGGCAGACGTTAGCGCCATCATTGGCCACGCCGTCACCCGGGCCGTGAAGGTTTCCCCCAATAGCATCATCGCGGTCACGGACCGGGAAGGGTATGTGCTTGGAGTTTGGGTTGTCCGCGGGGGACCGGCCACGGTCGACGAAATTGCGACCGCCGTTTCGAAAGCCGGCACCGCTGCGTTCCTGAGCAGTAATCAGGATGCGTTCACCTCGCGCACGGCGGGATTTATCATCCAGCAACATTTTCCGCCGGGGGTTAGCAACACCTCGCCCGGGCCTCTGGTCGGCGTCGGGCTTTCCAATCTGTTCTTCTCGGACATCAATAAGTTTAAGAAAGGCTTTCCGCCCATCCCGCCGATCTTCAGTCCAACGCCGGGACTGGCCGCTCCCTTCGTCCTCGGCACGTCGCTGGATGGGTCGCCCGGAGGTGTTCCTCTTTATAAAGGCGGGGTGTTGGTCGGTGGGGTTGGGGTAACCGGAGACGGCACGCCTGCACCTCCCATTCCGCTGAATCCGGTGCCGCCGATCGCACCGTTGCTCGTGCCATTCATTCCTCCCGGACCGCTTCCGCCTTTGGTGCGAAATGAAAACCCATTTGTTTTCGTGGCGGGCTCCGACCGGGATGAAGACGTGGCGCTGGCCGGCCAAAGAGGCTACGCGCCCTCCTCCGCAATCACGGCCGATAACGTTTTTATTAATGGAATTCGTCTTCCCTACGTTGGTTCCTCGACCAAGACTTCGAAAACCATCAGCGCAGTAGGAAATTACGATCCCAATTACCCTCCGACGCCTTCCATATTCCCGCCCCCTGGACTGTATCCCCCCGCGACATTCAGCGGAGTTTCGGGAGAGATTCGCCAGCCCATCATGAACGATCCGCTGGTGGCGCCAATTAATGGCGAGCCACGGCTGAATGCGGCGGAAGTTTCGAGCATCATCGATTTCGCGGCCAAGCGCGTGAAGATTACGCGGGCCGGCATCCGCCTGCCGATCGGAACGCAGATGCAGGTGTTCATCACGGTGGTGAATAATCCGGATGCGGACGGCGTTCCGCCCACCGTGCTGGGCACGTTCCGGACGGGGGAGGCGACATTATTCAGCTGGGATGTGGCCGTGCAGAAGGCGCGCACCACGCTCTTTTACTCACGGCACGATTTCCTCGGGTTCGGTTTGAACATCGCCATGTCCACGCGCTGTGTCGGATTTTTGGCACAGAAAAACTATCCACCCGGGATCGACGGCAATAATCCCGGGCCCTTTTTCACCGAGCAGGATGCGCTGTCCGGGTTTGCCGGGACCGAACCGAACGTCAGCTTTGCCGGAACGGCGGCCAGTCCAACCCTGCCTGGTGCATTGCCCGCGCGGGATGGTATCAGATCCGATTTGCCTAACGGCACCACGATTTTCCCGGGCGGTTTCCCGCTTTATCGCAATGGTGTGCTCATCGGCGCCATTGGCATCAGCGGTGATGGCGTCGATCAGGACGACATTGTCGGCGCATCGGGGACCCATGATTTTCTCGCGCCCATGCCAATTCGTTCGGACGAGTTTTTCTTTCGTGGAACGCGGCTTCCGTACGCGAAGTTTCCGCGTGATCCCACGCCTTAATCCATTGGAGCAGAGGCGGTTCACCTAAACCGCCCGGTCGATTGGGGTCAATCGCCCCGACCTCATATCGATCACTCACCTGTCATCCTGAACGCCAGCGAAGGGTCGCGCGCGCTGTCTTGTCACACAACTCCGTCACAGCGTGTCTTCGTCTGAATGGGCGAGATCCTTCGCCGTTTGCGCTGGCTCAGGATGACAACGCGCGGGGCGTGCTCATTTGGCAAGGCGCGATAGCGTTTGGCGCGGGCACGGCTTGTTCTTGCCCGGGCCCATCCAACTTGGTAGCGATCTCCCGTCATGTCGCCGCGTCCGACCATTTTCGTTTCCGCGGTGAGCCGCGAACTGCGCAGCGCTCGCCAACTGGTGGCGAACACGTTGACCTTTCTCGGTTATGAGCCGGTTTGGCAGGACATTTTTGGAACGGAGAGTGGCGATCTGGGTCAGGTCCTGCGTCAGCGGGTCGATCAGTGCGGCGGGCTCGTGCAATTGGTGGGCCAATGTTATGGGGCGGAAGCGCCCGCGCCGGACGAACAGTTCGGCCGCGTCAGTTACACGCAATACGAAGCGCTTTATGCGCGGCAGCGCGGCAAGAAGGTTTGGTATCTCTTCATGGACGAGAGCTATCCAATCGATCCGCACAGTCCGGAGCCGGCTGAATTGCGTGAGCTACAGGCTGCGTATCGCCAGCGGGTGCGAAGCGACGCGCATCTGTTTCACTCCCTAACGAGTAGCGATGCCCTTGAGGCAGGCGTGCTCAAGTTGCGCGATGACCTGACGCAGTTGCGCCGCGGCGTGAAACAATGGGCCTTCGGGGTTGCCCTTCTCCTCTTTTTAATCGCCGCTTCCGTCATCTGGCTGGTGCATGGCCAAGGCCAGGCTTCGCGCAAGATGACGGAGACGACCCAGGCGGTGAGTTCGGTTGCCAGCGAGATGGCCAAGCTTCGCCAGGGCCTGCTCGACTATCCACAGGTCGAGGCAAAAGTTCGGCAAACTCAATCGGGCAAGGATCCGCAAGCTCTGCAGGAGCGGGTTTATCGCGAGCTGAGTAAGCAGCTGGGAGTGAACGTTAATCTCCTGAAGGAAACCGTTCCACGATTGGCCGAAAATTGGAAAACAGCGACGAGTGCCACGCAGTTTGAGAAAGCCACCGCGGCTTATGTGGTGAAAGACTATGGCGCGGCGGAGAGTCGCGCCATGCAGGCAGCGGAAGAGACACAAAGGGCAAGGCCGCCGAAATCGGTCGAGGCGATCCAGGCGCTCAAACTGGCGGGCTTATCGGCCGAGCGCGGTATTCGATTTGATGCGGCCATGGATCATCTTCGCGCCGCCGAGAAGCTGACCGATGCGGTGGCCGATCCTGAGCAATGGGCTCGCATCCAGGAAGGCATCGGCGAGGTGCTGGTGCGTCAGGGTCATTACGTCGAAGCCGAAGACGTGTTGCAAAAAGTGACCGATATCCGCACCCAGAAGCTGGGCGAAGAACATCCCGAAACGCTGGAAGCGCGGGCCGCCCTGCTCTCGGCCAAGGCGAACCTGGCCAGGCATGCCGAGGCCGAAAGCGGCTATCGAACCCTGGTCGCTTTGGACGAGAAAGTATTCGGTCCGGAAGATCCCACCACGCTCTGGAACAGGGAGATGCTGGCGACGACACTGATGAACCGCGGCAAATACAGCGAGGCGGAGAGCGACTTCCGCAAACTCTCGGAGATCGATGAAAAAATCCTGGGCGCGGAACATCCCACGACTTTACTGGCGCGGAATAATCTGGCGGCGGCTCTGCTGCAGCGCGGTAACAATGCGGAAGCTAAGTTGCAGTTCGCGGATCTGGCCCAGGTCGATGCCAAAGTTCTCGGACCCGAGCATCCTCAAACCTTACTGGCCCTCTACAATGTGGCGGTTACGCTGATTGCGCTCGATCAGCCGGCCGAAGCGGAGACTTCTCTGCGTCAACTCATCCCGCTGCGCCAGAAAACTCTGGGAACGAATCACCCCGAGACGCTTTGCACGGAGCGCATTCTTGGATTGGCCCTTGATCGCCAAAGAAAGTTTGCGGAAGCCCAGACAATTTACGCACATGTGATTTCGGCGTGCGAGAAAGCCTTCGGTCCGGAGAACCAGGAGACGATCGATGCGTACGGAGCGATGGCTCTGAGTCTGGAGCGGCAAATGCGTTTGCCCGAGGCAAAACCGTATGCGGAACGAGCAGTGGCAGGAGCGCGCAAGGTTCTGGGACGCGATCATCCGCGCACGAAGCAATACGAAGATCTGCTCAAGGCCATTAACGCGATGAATCACTAGCATCGGCGATCGCTGGATGAGTCTTTTCCGGAGACGTATGCGCTCCCTCCCAGAGTCGCTTTGCGCAATGTCTAAGCTTGATAAACGGCCAGCTAAAGACTTCCCCTGAAGAGAGACGCACATGTCATCGGCTCTTAAAGTTTTCCTGCTGCCTGTTCTCCTTTTGATCGTGCTGACTCTTCCGCACCTCGATCAGGGTGATTTTCGGCGCGATACCGTTCGTTATGCCGCCATCGGTGAGTATATGTATCACGGCGGTTCGTGGCTCGTTCCTCATCTCAATCCGGAGCGCGCATTTTTCAACAAACCCCCCATGGCCCTTTGGATTCACGGTTTGTTCCTGCGCACCTTCGGAACGCACCTGACGGTGGCGCGTCTTCCCAGTATTCTGGGCGCCCTCGGCGTGCTCGTCTTCAGTATGCTGGCGGTCAGTACCCTTGGAACGCCTAACCAGTCGCTGCTCAGCGGCATCGTTCTCGCATCGACTTATGAATTCTTTCGCCGCACGCGCGAGATCTCGCTCGATCTGTGGCAACTCTTTTTCATCATGGTCGCGGTCTGGCTGATCGCGCGTGCCATCCGGGACGGAGCGCGGTTGAGTGTGATCTTTGTCGGACTCCCTCTGGGGCTGGCGCTCTTGTGCAAACCACTGGTGGGTCTGATATGCCTGCCCATCTTCGCCATCTGGCTGGCCATGTCCGGACGTGGCAGGCTCATCGCCTGGCTGGTCGTGGGGGCGTTACCTTTGGCCCTTCTGGTGGCGGCGCCGTGGCATCTATATATGTACGGAATGTTTGGCCAGCGATTCATTGGCCAGTACTTCGTGAGCGAAGTCATTGATCGCGCGCAGCGTTCCGATCAACAAAGTCCGATCTATTATTACCTGGCGGAAAACGTGTGGACCTACTGGCCATGGATGATCGGTCTTGCCCTCGCGATCTATTACGCCGTGAAAAAGCGGCCCGCTCGATCCGATTATGTTGTTCTCGCAATCGTGTGGGTGCTGATTTGGTTTGTCGCTCTAAGTCTTTTTGCCGACCGCAAGCCGAACTATGCCCTGCCCCTGTATCCGATGCTGGCCTGGGCAGCGGGATGGGGACTGAGTCAATGGCCGCACTTTGAAGTCAGCGCATGGTGCGAGAGGAATTTCCGCTGGCTGGCGGGCGGGCTGACCTTTGCTTTGTTCGCCGTTTCGCTGGCGCCGATTCAATTCCAGCGGCCGCCGGAGAAAAACTGGCTCGCGCTGGCCGGGTGGATAAAAACGAACCGCCTTGAGGCGACGGACCTGGCCTATGCAAAGATTGATCTTAACGATGTCTGTTACATTTATCTGAAGACCGGTGGATGGATGAAGAGCGCTGCTTTGGCGCAAGGCCAGAGTTCGGGCGGAACAATCCGAACCGTCACAAAGTTGTTAGGCGACGACAAGCCCGGCGCCCAAGACCAGGTCCTGTTTCATTCCGGACCGGTCTACGTGCTGGCCACGCCGGTGGCCGTAAATTAGTGGCACACGCATTCCGCCTGTGTATCTAGCAAGCAGGCGGCTGGAAGGCCGCGCCACTTTTGTGCTTGAGCATGCCGCCATCTGATTCGTCGCCGTCACACGATCCGTACGCGTCTTTTCGTTCCCGGGCCTACAGTTTGTTCAGCGCAGGAAATCTTCTTTCCATCATCGGGCGACAGATGCTCGCGGTGGCGGTTGAGTGGGAAATATACGCGCGCACCCATTCGGCCACTGCGCTCGGGCTCGTTGGATTGGTTATCGCTATTCCGGTGGTGGGATTTTCTCTTCCGGCCGGACATCTGGCCGACCGTTTCAGTCGCAGAAAAATTATTCTGGTCACGCAAATCCTGAGTGGGCTCGCGTCAACGGCGCTGGCCCTGATTTCCTGGAAACATCTGGCCATTCCGCCGGTGGCCGGCATTCGCGAAGCGAATCACGCGCTCAGTGTGATTGCTGGAATCTTTGAGCGGCACCATCCCGCCTTTCATTTCGATGATCCCTCCGTTCCTCTTATTTACCTTCTGCTTTTTCTGGCCGGAATAGCGCGCTCCTTTGGCTGGGCCGCGCGTGCTTCTTTTTTTCCCACGCTCGTGTCGCGGGACGCTTTTTCCAATGCGGTGACATGGAACAACAGCTTATTTCAGGTCGGATCCGTGGTGGGGCCCGGGGTTGGGGGTCTCCTCATCGCGCAGGTCGGATTTCCCTGTGTTTATCTGATCGACGCCTTCTGTGCCCTGGCATTTTTCGCGCTCGTCCTTCCGATTCAATCGCGCCCTCGTGCGCCTGATGCGCGGGCGGATTCGAATCCGTGGCGAAGTCTGGTCGCGGGAATGCATTTCGTTTTCAGCAAGCATGTGATTTTGGCCACGATCACGCTCGATCTGTTTGCCGTGCTTCTGGGCGGCGCGACCGCGCTGTTACCGATTTTCGCCGATCAGATTCTGCATTGTGGACCGATCGGTCTGGGTTGGTTACGGGCGGCCCCCGCCGTGGGTGCGTTCGTTATGGCATTGGTCGTGGCCTATTTGCCTCCCATGCGTCAAGCGGGCAAGACCTTGCTCTGGTGTGTGGCTGGGTTCGGTCTGGCCACCATTCTTTTTGGCCTGTCCAAGGCATTCTGGTTATCGTTAGGCATGTTATTTTTGGCCGGTGGTTTTGACAGTGTCAGTGTGATTATTCGTGGATCCATCGTGCAATTGGTCACGCC
This sequence comes from Chthoniobacterales bacterium, assembly GCA_038230335.1. Taxonomy (GTDB): domain Bacteria; phylum Verrucomicrobiota; class Verrucomicrobiia; order Chthoniobacterales; family UBA10450; genus JBBRDU01. Next base: position 625,341 of record JBBRNL010000001.1, read on the forward strand.
GGACGCGATGCGCGGTCGCGTTTCGGCGGTCAATAATATCTTCATCGGGACATCCAATGAATTCGGGGCGCTCGAGTCGGGACTGACGGCGGCGCTTTTCGGTCCGGTGTTGTCGGTCGTGGGCGGCGGGATCGGAACAATTCTGGTCGTTCTGGCCGTGGCCCGATTCTGGCCGGAGGCTCGAAGGATTGGGGCGCTCGATCGGACGCTCGAATAGACGTGAAGATCTGTTGGATACTGCGGGAGAACTGTAGGGGAAGCTGTTAGTTTCCCCCGACGTCAAGAATGGGAAGCCATCAGCTCCCCTCCAGCAGAATTGTTTTAGAACGATCCGTGCACGGAAACTGTGCCGTAGGGCGCGCTGCCGTTCTCGTGGAAGCGAATGTCGGCCCGGTAAAAGTCAAAGCTCCGATACGGCTGATAACCCGCTTCAAGAGTCACGGTGAGAAAGGAGGCGACCTTCCAGTCCGCGCCCACGCCGGTGCGCACCTCGCTGTAGGTCAGGACAGTTCCAGCCAGGTCGGGACCATTGCCGTGGCCGCCCCCTCTGAAGTCTTCGCTGACACGGAAGTTTGTCTCTTTGAAGAGACCACCGGCATACAAGGTTAGATTCCTGGTCGCTTCGTATTCCAGCCGCGGGGCGGGTAGAACAGCATTGGCCACCCATTGCCGCGCAAACTTCCAGCGAATACCGGCGGACGGGATGACCGGATACTTGCGCTCCACGTCGACACTGACGCCGACAATGAACTGGAGATTGGGACTATAAATATAAGTCCCACCGACCAAAAACGGCACGCTGAAATTGTCCGCGCTGAAATCCGTTGTCCCATAAAAACCGGGCTGCGCTTCCACCCGCACGAGGATGGAATCGGAAAGCTGCGTATCCAAACCGAGGACGAGGCTGCCGGATTGCAGAGTGTCCGGGAGCGGTGTGTTTTTCGGGAATCCAAAAGAAAATCGTTCCCATTGAAACCCCAGGCGGAGCACGCCGAGCTTGATGCGGGGGGTGAGAATGAACTGAAAAGTCGAATCGCTTTCGTCGTAGTCTTCGATCGATCTGTGGCCGCGTTTGACGGCCGCCTCTCCGACATAGGTTTCTTCCACTACGTACTCGCCAGAGGCGGAGAAGATTTTCTTGAACCAGCCACTGTCGGACGACGACGTATCATCCTGGGCCAGAACCGGCCCGGCCAGAAGCAGGCTGACGCACCAACCCATCCACCGACCTAACGAACGGGACGACGAACGAGTCATTGTTCAGTGACTGCCGGACGTATCGTGTCGGAACAGAGTAACAGTTCGGGAAATGTCTTTCATCATGGCAGATTCGGAAGCGAGCCGCTCGACCCCATGCAGGGAGGCGAGCGCAGTGGAGGAAATCATGTCTCCTCGCCATACTAACGTCGAAGCTTTTCCGTCCACCGTGACCGGCCACATTTGATAAAGCGTGAGCGCGACATAGTAGCCGCCGCTTGCGTAGTAGAGAACATCCGCGGCTTGGGACGGACCATCGCTTCCCTTCCGGGCATACGAGGCGCCGAGGGTCAACACGCCTTGATCGTCCACGTCGACCAGTTCCCAGTAAAACTCGGGAGAAGAGCCCGCGCTCCGGCCGATGCCGGTCTGGCCAAGAAAACTGGAGAATTGTCGCCGAATCTTGTCCTGTTGCCTGAGCAGTCCGGAGAATTCCTGAGCAGGTTGAACCGAGTCTCCGCCGTGATTGTAAGGCGGTTGGGCGGCTGCTCCACCGGAAGCGAAGCTATGCACGCGAGCACTCATGACATTGCTCCAGAATTCCACGACCGCGGCCGGGAGCGTTCCACCGGCCCCGGCGCCGCTCTCCGAAAACTTCTTGGCCTCGTCCCGGTTAATCTGAAGCTCCGAACTCATTTTCGAAGTTGCGCTGGCCAGCGCTCGCACCGCCGCGTTGTCCGGCGCACTTTTTAACTTGGCGAAGTCCGCCGGGTTGGCTGTCCCGCGCACGTCGGAATGAAGAAATACTTTTAGCTCCCTGTGTTTCAATGGATTCCACTGACGCAATCCCTCAATCTGCTGCGCCGGGCTACCGGCGGCCACGTAGCAGCTTTGCACGGAAAGATAGCGTGGCTCGTTCATGGGCGGACCATGAGCCGTTTTCACATCGCTTTTAGCCAGCTCAGCCAAATCGACCTTGTCGAAGACGGAGAACGCGGCCATCTCGGAAACCGCATCGGCCCGCAGGCTTGGAAGACCAGCCAGGGTGAAGAGCAGGGCGGCTACGACGGTGAGGTGAGAGACGGCCCGTCGCTGTCGTGTGATTTTAGCTTTCATACGCGCTGATTATTATCGCCCTCGCCTCATGCTTGCAAATGAGCAAGCATCATCGCATTGAACAGTCAGATGGGTGAACCAGCCATTATGCTCAAAGATTTGAGCAAGAACTTTGGGAAAGTAGAGGCGGTTCATCATGTATCGCTCTCGATTAATCGGGGTACCATCTTCGGTTTTTTGGGTGCTAATGGCGCGGGCAAGACGACGACCATCCGGATGTTATGCGGTTTAACCAAACCGACAGGAGGACTTGCCACGATCGAGGGGAACGACATTTGGAAACATCGGCACCTCGTGCGGACGAAATTCGGCTACGTGGCTCAGCGTTTCAGTCTCTATCCCGATCTGACCGTGCTCGAGAATATGCGATTCTTTGGCGGAGCTTGCCGCGTGCCGCGCGGCCAAATGGAACCGCAGATCGATCGGCTCCTCCAGTTGACTGATCTGGAAAGAAAACGCGATGTGCCGGCCGGAAGTTTATCTGGAGGCATGAGGCAACTACTCGCGCTCGGCTGCGCTTTGGTCCACGATCCGCCGCTCCTTTTCCTGGACGAACCGACGTCCGGACTGGATCCGGTGCATCGGCAGCAAATCTGGAATCTGCTCTATGACTTAAGCAATCTGCAAAAAACCGTATTCGTCACCACCCATTATATGGATGAAGCGGAGCGCTGCATGCAAGTGGGCTTCCTCGATCACGGTCAGCTCCTGGCCAATGCATCTCCGCGTGAATTGAAAGGCAGCTTCAAGGCCCGGCTCCTCGAACTGGACGTCGATCCGCTGATGCCGGCGCTCCTTCGAGTGCGCGCTGTTCCGGAGGTGCTCGGTGTTTCATTGCGCAGCGGCAGTCTCCGTCTCTACGCACCCGAGCCGGAGCGGCTGCTCGCGAATTGGCAGGCCAGGTGGCCCTTTCCCGAGCTGAAGCTTTTGGGCCACCGCTTGGTTGAGCCCGACATGGAAGATGTCTTCACCGCGTACTCGCAGCGTTATGACGGTATTTTGCACAAGGTGCAGTCATGAAGATGCCATCACTCAGTGCGGTCGGCAGCGTGGCCTATAAGGAATTTCTGCATATTTACCGGGACCGCCGGATTCTCATCCTGCTCCTCATTCTGCCGCCGTTCTTCACCTTGATTTTCGGACATGCCTTCGAAGCCGATCAAATGACGGACGTGCCGGCCTTGCTCGTCAATCGCGATGACACGCCCCGGACGCAACGTTTTCTCGATATCGTGGCGAAGAACAAAACGTTCGTGTGGCAACGCCAGGCACCTGAACGCACGGATGAAATGGATCTGCTCGGGCACCATGTGCGCGGGGCTCTCGTCATTCCGGCCGGGTGGAGTACGAGCCTGGCCAACGGTGATCCGAAACCGCTCGTTTTTTATCTCGACGGCAGCGACACGAACACGGCCAGTGAATTGCAGGGCAGCGTGCAGCAGAGCCTGGCCGATTTTCAGATGAAAGAGCGCGATGCCACGGTGAGCTCGTTGCCGACCGAAGTGTATGAGCTCGGCGCAAAACTTCCGGTCGATGTGCGCAAAGAGTTTGTTTCGTTGATGGAGCCCTGGTCGCTTGAGCAGAAGGTTTTGTACAATCCGAAAACGCGATTCATCGACTACGTCGTGCCGGGCATCATTGGGCTGATTCTGCAACTCCTCACCGTGACGTTGATGGCATGCACGATCGCGCGCGAACGCGAATCGGGCACGCTCTACCAGCTGCTCGTTACATCGTTGCAGCGTGGGGAGATCGTGCTCGGGAAAATTCTTCCCTACCTCGTTGTCTCGATGGTGTTAATCGCCATGATCACGATCGTGGCGGCGTGGCATTTCCAGGTTCAGTTTTACGGTATCCCCATGCTGGCTCTGATTTGCCTGCTCTTTCTGCTCTGTTCCCTCGGCTTGGGTCTTCTCATCTCTACATTCTCGCGTTCGCAAACGCAGGCCATTCAGTTCTCCGTCTTTTTTTTGCTTCCCGTGTTTGTCCTATCCGGCGCGTTTGCGCCTCTCGAGCAATTGCCCCGATTCATCCGCTACGTTTCCGAGCTTTTCCCGCTCACGCATTTCTGTCGCGCCTTTCGCCGGGTCAACATGTATCACGCGGCGTTTCAGTTTTATGCGGTGGATTTGATCGTGCTCCTGGCCGGCGCGGTCATCACCTTTGTCGGCGCAGCGATTCTCCTCCGGCGCATCGAGGAATAGCATTGCCAATGGGTGCTTCTCTCTCCATCTTCGTTTCCGTCTCCGATGAAGAACGAATCCACTAAAGTTTCTGCCTTCTTTAATGCACGCGTCTTGATCGGTTTTGCTCTTTGCGCAACCGGTTCTCTCCTCGCGGTGGGTGGATCTGGCTTTGGCTCCAGTGCGTCCGCCGCGGCGAACGGAACGGAACAAGCGGGAAGTGTCCTTGGCACAGGAGAAAGCGTGCCGCTGTCGGCGCCGGTTTCGCAGGATCAGGATTTGCGAGCACTTCCTTACATCGCCTCGACTATTGAGGTTGAACCGAAACGTCTGATGCGGCATCCGTTGCCGCAAACGCCGTCGCCGGAAAAATCGGACCCCATCAAGTTGATAAGGCAATCGGCCCAAGCCGCCGCCATGCCGACGCCGATCGCATCGTTTGACGGGATATCGTCAGTCCAGAGCGGGTGCGGTTGTCTACCCCCTGATACCGACGGTGATGTCGGCCCCAGTCATTACATTCAGTCGGTCAATACCTCGATCAAGATCTTTGACAAATCGGGCAACGCCCTCAACGGCGTCAACGGCACGACCTATAATTCATTCTTTTCCGCGATGGGCCCATCTACTCCTTGCGGCAACAGCGAAAACCAGGGCGATGGTTTCGTTTTTTACGATCAGATAGCAGACCGCTGGGTCGTCAGCGATTTTGCCTTCCCCTCGAACAACTCGGTAAACTATCAGTGCATCGGCGTCTCCAAAACGAATGATCCGGTGGCGGGCGGCTGGTGGCTGTATGCCTTGCAGATCGACCCGGCGAATCCAACCTGGCTGGGGGATTATCCCAAGTTCGCGTTATGGCCCGATGCATACTATCTCTCGGTCAATCTGTTCGATGGGCCCACGTCAGCGTTTGAGGGGGTCCGCGTCTTCGCCCTTCCTCGCGCCGCCATGATTAACGGGACCGGGGCTCCGAACCCCGGCGCAGTCGGTTTTACCATTACTCCGGGCACCCTCGGCGACACCTATAGCCTAGTGCCGGCCACCTTCCGCACCGGGATCGCTCCCGCGGCGGGCACTCCCGAATATTTCCTGGCGATCAACAGCTCCGCTTCCGCCGGCACGGTCGAACACGAGGTGTTTGCGTGGCGCTTTCATGTCGATTTTGTCACGCCCGCTAATTCGACTTTTGGCCTGGGAGGCAGCCACCTCCGCAATGGGGATATCATTGTCAACGACTTTGTCGACGCCTTCAGCAATACCTCCAGCCTCATAGTTCCCCAAACCGGAACGAGCGCGCTGCTGGACACCCTGGGGGACAAGATAATGACTCCGCTGGTTTACCAGAACCTCGGCGGCGTGGAATCCTTGTGGGCTGCTCACACCGTCAACAACAACCAAAACGGAACCGGACCGACCGCCATTCGGTGGTATCAATTTGACGTCACCGGCGGCGTCATTCCAGCTGCTCCTGTCCAGCAGCAGACGTTTAATAATGGCGCCGACGGTCTCTTTCGCTGGATGCCGAGCATCGCGGTCGATGGGCAGGGCAACATGGCCATCGGTTACACCACCTCGAGCAGTGCGACCAATCCCGCCATCCGCTATGCGGGCCGTGCGGTCACCGATCCTTTGGGCTCGCTTGCCAAAGGCGAAGCCCTGTTGATCCAGGGAGCCGGACACCAAACCAACAGCAGCGGTCGCTGGGGCGACTATGGCGCGCTCAGCATCGATCCTTCCGATGGCACCAGCTTCTGGCTGACTAACGAATATTATTCGACAATCAGCAGCGTAGGTTGGAACACGCGGATCGGCAATTTCAAATCCCCCTTCCCAGAACCCACACCCACGCCAACGCCCGCCCCTTACGGCGAAATCATTAGCCCTCCTCCGGGCTCAGTTCTCCCTGGCGCCACTGTGACCTTTACTTGGACTGCGGGCAACGCCTGTGTCCCGGGCAACGCCTGCGCCTACTTGCTCACCGTCGACGCCGATAAGGTACCGACGCCCGGTCGCTACAACATTTACACGTCCGGTCAAACAGCTGCGCTCACGGCCACCGTTGGACATATTCCCACCGACGGACGGCCCGTATATGTGCATCTGTGGACCTACATCGCCGGAACGTGGTCCGGTCCCCCGGATTATGTTTACACGGCCGCCCCTTTGAATGTAATTCCGCCGATTATTGTGCCCGCCTCAGGGAGCTATAAGAAAAAGGTGACGGTCAACATGGCATCGGGGACTCCAGGTGCGACGATCTATTACACCCTCGATGGCACAACGCCCACGAGTGCCTCGATGAAGTTCATCGGGACCTTCAGCTTGACTCAGACCAAGACCGTTAGAGCCATCGCCGTCAAAGTCGGGGTCCCCGACAGTCCCGTGGCGTCGGCCAGTTACACGATTACCCGGAAGTAATCGGCTTGTGGAGGGGCAGGCCCGTCATCGCCGCGCTCAAGTGAACGGCTGCGCCGCTCATTGTTTAGCAACGCCCTTCGCCAGGGCGAACCTTCGGTCGGAGCGGTCGTTCCACCTAGCTCACTTCACGGATCAAACGTAAGGTGGATCGGGCGCTCCGAGCACGATACTAAAAGCCCCCTTTGGAGGGACGCGCGCTGTCGTGTCCCAAGTTTTGGGCACCGACGGCGCGGCGCCCTCCAGGCTACGATTCGCGATTAGACACGCACCCTTGACCACGCGATGGATGTGATGAGCCATCGCCCAGTGAAAACCCGCTGCTTCTATTTCTGTTGGATGATCGCGTTGGCGATCACAGGACCTGACTACTCTGCCGCCGCGGCAAGCTCGCGCGCACCCGATACCGTCCCGCAACAGGTTTTCGACGCGATGCGGGAAAGTTTTCGAACGGACCGGGCCAAGGGGGTCCATGTCCGTTATCAATTTGATCTCAGCGGGCCTGACGGCGGCGAGTGGTGGATTGAAATCGATGACGGAAAGTTTCAAATGGGGCACGGCCGAATCGACCATCCGGACGTCACGTTTAGAGCGAGCGATCAGGATTGGGTGGCGCTTTCCAATGGAAAGCTGAACGGGACATGGGCAGTTTTCACCGGTCGCCTGAAGATACGCGGGAGTCAGTCGCTTGCGCGGAAGCTCGACGAAATGTTTCCCTAGACCTCATCGCCGACCGGCTCAGCAGGTTGCGCGGCTCCCCGCGCTTGTCATCCTGAGCCAGTCCGGGTAGTAGCACCCAGAGTTGTCATCCTGAGTTAGCGAAGATGGCGAAGATCTCACACACAGCGCCACGGCTACGCATCGCACCCTGGTGTGATCTACAACGCAAATGAGAGACCAATACTCCGCCCGGTCGCGATCTCGGCCGAGCTGGGATGACAAGCGAGCCGTTTTAGAACGCCGCTTTTAGCGCCACCTGCAAATACGGCGCTGGATCCGTCCGGTAATATTCACCTGCGCGATGGTAATTGAAGGAACGCTGAATGGCGTAACCGCCACTGCCATCGACGGTAATTGAGTTCGTCAAATTATACGTGAACCCGCCGCCGGCGCGATAATCGGCGTAGTCGACCTGGGTGCCACTGAGCTTCGCGATATGGCGTCCCACGTACTCGTCATGATGATCAGTGCGGAATGAGCCGCCCGCCAATTCACCGCCGAGATACAACTCGATTTGCTTATTCACTGTATAAATGACACGTGGATTAGGCACCACTCCCATGACCCGAATCGAGCTGTTAGGCTTCCAGACGACGCCGACCAACGGAACGACGGGGAAACCGCCGCGCAGAAATGATGCATAAGCGCCGGTTAGGAGGTACAATTTATCCGGCTGCAAAATCCAGAAGCGGCCGAGCAGGATCGGGCAATCAAAAGAGGCCAGGCCAATGTGATCCTCGCCATAAAAACCGGGACGAAATTGCAGGAACGCGCCCGTGTCCGCGCCTTTCATATATTCGACTCCAATGACGGCGGCTCCGCTTTGCAGATGACTCGGCACCGGTGCGGTCGTGCCTCCAAAGTCGAAACGGTTATAAGTCACGCCGAGATGCAGATACCATTGGCCGCTAACGAGAAAGCGGTGGCCATATTCGAAGCTATTCTGCAGCTCGTCCTGGCTACCGAAACTGCCCCCGTGGTTTAAATTACTTTCGAAAACGTAGCTCGTCTCCGCCTGAAAAATGTCGAGTGGAACCTTTTCCTCCGAGACGGGGGATGTCACGGCGGGGGATGTGACTATGGTTGGTTCGGAACGGGCAAAGAGAGAGGGAACCAAGGCAACCAAGCCAAGAAAAGTGAGGAGGCGGGGGAAGTTTAGCATAAGCATCTTTTCAGTAGCTGATTCGTGCGGGTTGCACAACGCGGATGTTAATATGTCGCAGGTAGGAAAAGTCGGCAAGCTTGTCGCCCGGGCATTATTTCGGCCATAATTCCGATCCGATGAAGAAAGATGAAGCGCACCGCCATTTGTCTGCCAGCCACCCGCGCATGGCGGATTTGATTGCGCGGGCTCCGCTTTTTGAAGTCGACGCGGAAGGCGTCGTCCGGCCTTTCGACGCCCTCGCCGAGTCAATCGCTTACCAGCAGCTCAGCGGCAAAGCCGCTGCCACGATTTGGGGACGGGTGCGCGCCCTTTTTCCGCGTCGGAAAAATCTCGATCCGAAACTGATCCTGGCGACTCCCGATGAAAAATTTCGCGCGGCGGGCTTGTCGCGCAGCAAGGTTGCGGCGCTGAAGGACCTCGCGGCCAAGACGCTGGATGGGACCGTCCCGACGGCGCGAGAACTCGCTCGCATGAGTGACGAAGAGATTATCGAACGTTTAATCCAGGTCCGGGGGATCGGCCGGTGGACCGTCGAAATGCTCCTCCTCTTCAATCTCGGGCGCCTCGATATCTGGCCGGTGGGAGATTACGGCGTGCAGAAGGGTTTCGCCAAAACGTTCGGGCGGCGCAAGCTGCCCACCCCCAGGCAGCTGATGAAGTTGGGAGAGAAATGGCGACCCTACCGGTCGGTCGCCGCGTGGTATTTTTGGAGAGCTCTCGATAAGCCGGAGGCGAAGCCCAACCGATTCGATTGAACGTAGAAGCGCTTCACGCGTCCCTGAGGTTGAAGGTGGATCGGCCTCTCCGAGGACGATGCTAATTTTGCGGCTTCGCCGCCATTTTAACATCGCGCTCGGAGAGCACGATCCACCTGACTGCAGGCGCGCGATTGACTTTAGCGCGCAGCCTCCCTAAAACGCGGTCCTATGGCAACGATCCACATCAATCGCGGCGGCACGAACCTCGGCACATTTTCGGAAGAAGATGTTCGGTCTGGTCTTCGGGCCGGCCGATTCGTTGCAACGGATCTCGGCTGGCGCGAGGGGATGCCCGCCTGGCAACCGCTCGCTCAGTTTACCGAATTCGCGGCCGATCTATCAGCCGCGACGCCACCCGACGCCGTTCCTCCCGCCGCCGGCCCGACGGCGCCGGCCAGTGCGCCGCCAGTCCCCATGACTCCAGCAACGGCCGCGACGTCGACGCCGCAAGTGGTTGTGCCGCGCAGTGGCTTGCCGTGGGATCGACGCCACGAGTTGGGTTTACTGAAGGCTTTTGTCGAAACGTTACAGATGATCCTGGCACGCCCGACCGAGGCGTTCACCGCCATGAAACGCGACGGCGGATTGTGGGAGCCGCTTCTCTACGCGCTGATCGGCGGCACTTTTGGAACAGTCATTAGTTTCGTCTACCGCTTCGGTTTTCAGATCCTGGCCGGCGGCGGTCATGGAGACGGCCGGTTATTTGGTCCTGTCATGGGACTCGGTCTCATCATCTTTTCTCCTCTCCTCGTGATGCTGGTCATTTTTCTAACGGCCGGCCTTATCCACCTCTGTTTAATGATCGTGGGAGGAGCGAAGCAAAATTTTGAAACCACTTTCCGCGCTATCTGCTTTGCCGCAGGTTCGGTTTATCCACTTCAGATCGTGCCGTTCTGTGGGAGTCTGGTCTCCGGAGTCTGGGCCCTGGTGCTCTACTGCATCGGACTGGCAACCGCGCATGAGACCGATACGGGCCGCGCTGTCCTGGCGGTTTTTCTGCCTCTGGTCGTGTGCTGCGGCGGCGTCTTACTCCTGGTCGTCCTGGTCGGCGGATTGGGCGCGCTCAGCCACAGCTGGCGTTGATGCGAAGTCATGGAGATCTGCCGTCGACGCGCCCGGCCTGGTGAGCTCGATCATGAACTCCTCTGGCTGAGTGTCTCACTCGGCGGTTTGGTCGCGGCAGGCGCCTGGCTCTCGGCCGGCCTGCCCTGGCCGCACTGTCTATTCCTTGCCGTGACGGGTTGGCCTTGCGTGTCGTGCGGCGCAACGCGCGCAGCCATCCAGCTCTTGCATGGTCACTTTCTGGAAGCGTTCCGCTGGAATCCGCTCGCCTTTATCGCGTTCAGTGCGGTTATCCTGTTCGACATTTACGCTGCCATCGTCCTGGTCGCGCGGGCGCCGCGTTTGCGAATTTCAAACGCGACGTCGACGCAAAAGAGGTCCATCCGATTTCTGATCCTGATCATGCTCGCGCTCAACTGGATTTATCTGCTGACCCGTTCGGTGAGTTACAGCTGAAACCTAAGGTTCGCACAGGGGATGGGAGGGCACCCGTTCGCGTTGTAGCTTTGCCCAATGGGCTTTGGGTGACCCTCGCTTCGCAGGTGGGATTCCACCCATTCAGAATTAAATCACCCCATCCACACCAAACGACGCCACGAAGCCAACGCCACCGCATTGAGCGTTTTCTTCTATTTCTCTTCCCGCCCTACGTCATCGTCGGGCGCGCCGCGATGTTGCTCGATAAACGCGGTCGGATCGAGCCAGCCGCGCGTGTCCTGGCGGTAGCCAGGTCCGACGAAGGGGGTAATAAATTCGCGCATCTCAAAATGCAGATGGGCAAAGTAGCGGCCATGAGCAGTTCCCACCGTGGCGATTCTCTCTCCGCGATGCACCACGTCACCTGTGTGCACTAAAATAGTTTCGACGTGTCCGTAGTACGATTGCACGTAAGTTCGGACACCGTCTTTCCGGTAAGCATGCAGGACGATGATGACATTGCCCCAGCCGGGGCCGCCCTCGCGCGCGAGTAATACCCGGCCATCGGCCACGACGAAAATCGGATCCCCCAGATCGCTATTTTCTCCGCCGATCCCATTCAGATCGTCCCCCAGATGACGGTTCTCGGTAAAACGCTGGGCATTGTAAGCCATTGCGCCATGTTCACTGCCTAACGGAAAATCGAAACGTGTGGCGGTGGGAATGGCGGCAGCCTCAAGCGGGGCCGGGAACTGAAAGGCGAGTTCGACGTGTTTCGGCCGGGTCAGTTCCGGTCGGAGCCGAAGGAAGACGGTGGCTAGAGCCGAAAATAAAAACAACGCCAGAAGGAGGGAAACGAAGGCCAATCTCCTGTTGCTCCGTTTTGGCTTCATCTCTACGCTCGCCCCATGCGAATTCTCGTCACCGGTGGCGCTGGTTTTATCGGGTCGCATCTTGTCGAAAAATTACTGACGGGCGGCGATCAGGTCGCCATCCTGGACGACTTCAACGATTATTACGATCCGAGGATCAAGCACGAGAATATCGCATTGGTCGCGCCTGACCTGGCCATTCATCAGGTTGATTTGCGCGATTCGGGCGCCGTGCGGAATCTTTTTCATCGCGAAAAATTCGACGTGATCGTTCATTTGGCGGCGCGGGCCGGGGTTCGGCCTTCCATCGCTCATCCGCAACTGTATTACGATACGAACGTAGCTGGAACCTTGCATCTTTTGGAGGCGGCGCGCATGACAGGAGTCGGGCGCTTCGTCTTTGCCTCGAGCTCCTCCGTTTACGGAATCTGCAAAACAGTTCCGTTCTCGGAAGATTTCCATCTCACGCAAACGATCAGTCCGTACGCGGCCACCAAGATTGCCGGGGAGTTTCTCTGCTCAACCTATGCGCATCTCTATCAGATTCGCACGGTCGCGCTGCGTTACTTTACGGTTTACGGCCCCCGGCAACGGCCTGATCTGGCCATTCACCAGTTCACCCGTCGCATCCAGGGCGGCCAGCCCATCGATCAATTCGGTGACGGAACGACGCGGCGTGATTACACCTACATCGACGATATTATCCAGGGGACGACGGCGGCGCTGAAGTATGAAGGGCCTCTCTTCGATATTTTTAATCTCGGAGAAAGCGAAACCATTCCGCTGCGTGATCTAATCGCGGCGATTGAGACCGCGCTGGACAAGAAGGCGAAGATTAATCCGCTCCCGGAACAACCAGGCGACGTTCCGCTGACCTGCGCCGATATTTCGAAAGCGCGAAAACTTTTGGGATACGATCCGCACACGCGATTCCGCGAGGGCCTGCCAAAGTTTGTGGACTGGTTTCTTGGATCGGCCGCCCGTCGAGCCGCTTGATATGGCTGAGACGGAGTTGGCCTTTGCGCAACGCGCGGCCTTCATTGCTGGCCCGGCTAAATCGGGCACCACACTTCTCGTGGCTTTGCTCGATAGTCATCCCGAGCTACTCGTGTTTCCGCAGGAGACAGCTTATTTCCCGACGGTGCTAACCAAATACGCGCCGCGCGGGCGCAGGGCGCAGTTCGATTATTTGACGAAACAATCCCTGGCCAATGTGCTTTTTGGCGGGCCTCCCAAATGGGGTAAGCATGAGTATCATGACTTCCCGACGAAAAAATTTCTCGAAACATTCGAGCAGGAAGCGTTTGACCCGGCCAATGCGGAGAAAGACCTGCTCGTCCTGATGATCGAATCTTACGCGACGGTTCGGGGCATCCCGCTCGACCGAATCAAGCGCTGGGTCGAGAAGACGCCGGCCAATCGCAACTACATATCATCCATCTTTGCCCGTTTTCCTCACGCCAAACTTCTGGTGACGCTGCGTGATCCAAGAGCCATCCTGGCCGCACAAATCGCTCTGGAGAAAACGCGAAAGACCGGCCGATTTTCCGTTTATTATGTCATCGCGCACTGGCGGGTGGCGGCAAAGCTGGCGCGCCGCGTCCTCGGCGGCGAACTGTCCGGCGTAGTCGTGCAATATGAAAAACTGGCGCGCGACCCGGCTCCTTTGATGAGACAAGTGTGTGATTACCTTGAAGTGACCTTTGATCCAACGGTGCTGACGCCGACCAAGGCGGGGCAGCATTGGTCCGGCAATTCCGCGGCCAAAGTGGGTTTTTCCGAAATCAGCACGGAGCCCGTCACGCGATGGGAAAGGGAATTGAGCAAGGACGAAATCGGTTGGATCGAAGGGCACTGTCGCGATCTGATGCCGGAGTTCGGATATGAGTTAAGATTGGGGGAGCGCAGCGTGCAGTCGTTCGTTAAGCCAATTCGTGGTGAGCGACTGAAAGAATACGTCAAATCGCGCGCGTATTCGCTTCGAGATCAACTGGTTGGTCGCTAAAGCGATGCCAGTCAGTCGCAGTCATTTCATCACTGATATCACTGGGTAGGCCTTGCCTGCGGCGGGCGCTTGCCAATTGCCCTGTCTCAGGCGATGATGAGTATGAGATGTCGGGGAATCTTATTCGGTGATCCGGGCGTCCGCTTCTAACGACGATTCAGAATTGAAACTAATGATGCGAGCTCTTGCATCTTCAATGCTTCGTTGGTGCACGGGAGCGGCTTGCGGTTCGAGACGAATGTTTTTCCGATGTCCGGAAGTGGAGTTTCCAGCGTCATCGCAGACTGCTTGCAGATTGCTCGAAGGCCTTCGCGGGCCGTTTATCGCTGGCTGTGCATCAACTGATGCGCTCCGCTCACTTAATAATTGGGTAAACCTTAAGGATCATTATGAAATCTCATTCATCCGGGGGACGTCCGCGCCGTTCGCGTGGTGGTTCCCGACGAAGGGGCGATCGCGACCGCAATCCGCGTTATCAGGAAACGCGGGCCGCGAAAGCTCCGAAGAAGACGTTTTGGCAGCGAGTGGCTGCCTTTTTTAACGGCAGCAGCCAACCGGCCAGGAGACCGGTCGCGCCCTCGCGCAACGGCTCCAATCAGCCGCAACCAGATCGGGCCGCGCAAGCGCAGACACAAAACGAGCGTCCAGTTCGCAAACCAGAAGCGGTCGAAGTCACTTCGCCCCGGCTTTACGTAGGCAACTTGTCCTTCGATGCGGCCGAGAGCGATTTGTTCGAACTCTTCAGTGGAGTCGGGCACGTGCAAAATGCCGAGGTCGTCACATATCGCCACAACCAGCGTTCCAAAGGATTCGCTTTCGTTCAGATGCAGACCGTCGACGAAGCGAAACGCGCCGTGGAAGAATTGCATGATAAGGACTTCATGGGCCGCAAACTCGTGGTCAGTGGGGCCAAGACGAGCGAGCACCAGCCAAATAATCCTTAGCACTCGTTAGTTTTATCTTAACCGGAAGATCGGGCCATGGCCTGGTCTTCCGGTTTTGCTTTTTCGCAGGGGATTTATGAGATTAAGCCCTCCCGTTTCGGCGTGGTCAAGTTTTGGAACACGGCAATCCGTGGCTACAGGAAGAGCGCTCTAGCCGCCTCACTCTGTTGAGGCGTCTTCGCTTTTTGGCGTGTGGCCAGCCCCAGAACACGGCAACAGAGTGCCGTGGATACAGGAAGACGGCTGAGTCGTCGCCTCGCTCTTTCGAGACCGCTCGCTTAAGATCCGGGCCGAATGAGGGGCGTCTTCTTTATCGTCGGCCCGACCGCCACGGGTAAGTCTGAATTGGCGGCCGACGTTGCGCACAGAATCGGCGCGGAAATTGTCAGCGCTGACGCTTTTCAAATTTACCGGGGGTTGAATCTGCTGACGGCCAAGCCTGATGCGTCGATCAGTGACAAAGTGCCGCATCATTTGCTCGGCACGTTCAGTCTGAATGAAGAGATGAACGCGGAGACATTCCGTCGCGAGGCGAACCATGCCGTTCAATCCATTCAGGCACGGGGCCAGCTCGCCCTGGTGGTAGGGGGCAGTGGGCTTTATATCAAGGCTCTGACTCACGGGCTCTCCTCTCTGCCCGTGGCGGATGCAGAATTGAGGCGGCAACTGAACGAGTTGAGCACGGAGGAGTTGGGCGCGCGCCTTTCTCAACTTGATCCGGTCATGGCCACTCGGATTGATCTGAAGAATCGTCGTCGACTAGTTCGTGCGTTGGAAATCTGCCTGCTAACGGGGCAGCCAGTGACGATTCAGCGAAACACCTGGAATTCTCCGAAAGCCAACGAAGGGGGCGATCCGCCGGCCGGCGTGTTTGTTTTTCGCGAACGAGACGATCTCTACAAACGCATCAATCAACGGGTCGAAAGCATGTTCGAGCGGGGTGTGATCGATGAGGTGCGCCGGATCACAGAACTGAGCGCGACCGCGGAGAAGACGCTGGGGTTATCCGAACTGCGCGCACTGGTGGATGGGCGGATTTCGCGCGCTCAATGCATCGAGGCGATGCAACAGTCAACCCGGCGCTATGCGAAAAGGCAGTTGACCTGGTTCCGGCGCCAAACTAATTTCGAGCCACTGAATCTGTCGTTACTCAGCCACGTCGAAGCGGTGGCATGGATTACCGAAAGAGTGCTTTCTCTTTCTCGGTGAAGGGATGATCGAAACACGGCCCCACCGGACTCAAGAGCGCGCCCTCCTGATTGGTCTGGAAAAGGACGGTGTTTCCAAGTGGGATCTGCGCGATTCCATGGCCGAGCTGCGCGAGCTGGCCAGTTCGGCCGGGGCCGAAGTTGTGGATACGGTTACGCAGAAACTGCCAAGGCCGACGGCTCCGTATTATATTGGGAAAGGCAAGGCCGAGCTGATTCGGGACGCCATCCAGCGGCTGCGCGTCACGTCCGTGATCTTTGATGACGAACTTTCGCCGGCGCAGGGGCGCAATCTGGAAAACCTGCTTGCGCGTAAGGTCCTCGACCGGACGCAGCTGATTCTGGATATTTTTGCGCAACGCGCGCGCAGTCGCGAAGGGCGTTTGCAGATTGAGCTCGCGCAATTGCATTACCTTTTCCCTCGCCTAACGAAAATGTGGCATCACTTGTCTCGCCAAACGGGCGGAATCGGCACGCGTGGCCCGGGCGAGACGCAATTGGAAGTGGACCGGCGTCGGGTGCAGGAACGGATTGCTCGGCTGGACCGGGAGCTCGTAGCGGTCCGGCAGACGCGAGCCGTGCAGCGGCAGGGCCGCAAACGACATCAGTGGCCGGTGGCAGCGGTGGTCGGATACACCAATGCCGGCAAATCGACTCTGCTCAATTTGTTGACCGGTGCGGATGTGATTGCGGCCAATCAACTTTTCGCCACGCTCGATCCCACCACGCGCAGCTTCACCTTACCGAACAAGCAGCGTCTTCTCCTGACCGACACGGTCGGCTTCCTAAGAAAACTTCCGCATACCTTGATCGAATCGTTTAAGGCGACTCTGGAAGAAGTACACGAAGCGGATCTTCTCATTCATGTGGTCGATCTGAGCCACCCGCGCGTGGATGATCAGATGGAAGCGGTCGACAATGTCATTAAGGAACTGGATGCCTGGGGCAAACAGACGCTGATCGTTTTCAATAAGATCGATAACCTGCCGGAGCGCGATTTGACCGCCGCCTATTTGCACCGATTTCCGGGAAGCGTCGCAATCTCCGCCCGAACGGGAGAGGGTGTGGCGGATTTGGTCCGCGCGCTGCAGCAGGCCCTGGCGGCTTGGCGTTTGCGCTCAAGTTTCAAAATACCGGCGAACGAGTCTGCCTTGATCGCGGAAATTCATCGCGTCGGGCACGTGCTTGAACTCAGGTATGAAGGTGATCAAACCATCGTCGTGGCTAACGTGCCACCACAGCTGGAGCATCGCCTGACCCGGTTTGCGCGGGGAGGCGCATGAAGAACAATCCATGACGGCGCGGGAGCGAGTCGCTCAATTGGTGCAAATATTCCCCGAGATCTATCCCGGAGCGCACTGCGAACTTATCTTCAAGAATCCGCTCGAACTTTTAGTGGCCACCATCCTTTCCGCGCAATGCACGGACAAGCGGGTCAACCTGGTGACGCCGGCGCTCTTCGCGAAATATCGCAAGGCCAGCGACTATGCCGCAGCCGCCCCGGCCGAACTGGAGAAGGCCATACAATCGACCGGCTTTTTCCGGAACAAGACCAGGAGTATTCGGGCAGCGACCGCAAAGATTGTGGAATTATACGGGGGCAAGGTTCCCGATACGATGGAAGCCCTCCACGGACTTCCCGGAGTTGGACGCAAGACGGCGAACGTGGTGCTGGGAAATGCCTTTCATAAGAATGAAGGCGTGGTGGTCGATACCCACGTGGCGCGATTGTCCGGGCGCCTGCGTTTGAGCAAGCAGGCCGATCCGGAAAAGATTGAAGTCGATTTAATGCGGCTCGTGCCACGTGCGCATTGGACTATCTGGAGCCACTGGCTGATCTGGCACGGGCGCCGGCGGTGCTTCGCGCGCAAGCCCGATTGCCGGGAATGCGAAATCCTGCGTTTGTGCCCGAGTGGAAAAACGTTCATCCGCACCGGACAGGCGCGAGATATGGATAACAAGAATTAGCGCGCACCGGACGTCGCCGCCTCGGCCGCGGTTTTTTCGGCCTTCTGAGCTCGACGATGAATGCGTCCAAACTCTTCTTCCAGTTTCTGGAGTTCGTCGTCCGAGAGTTTTTCCAGATCCACCAGGTGATCACGGGCCCCGTGCAAGGCCCGAATCAATTCATCGAGTTTGAGGTGGACCGCTTTGGCGTCGCGATTTTGGGTATTCTGAATGAGAAACACCATCAGGAAAGTAACGATGGTCGTGCCGGTATTAATGATGAGTTGCCATGTGTCGGAGAAATGAAACATCGGTCCGGTCAGGCCCCACACGAGAATAATGAGGAGGGCGATGATAAAGGCCCAGGCGCTTCCGAGAACGCTCGACGACTTGCGCGCGAGGACGTGGAAAGAATCACGCACCCGGCAGAATAAATCCTTAGATTCCTTTTTTTCTTTTGCCATAAATCGAATGAAACCCTGTCACGTAATCATCGCAAGCCTTGAGCAAAATGCGCGTATATAACAGTGAAGTCGCGATTTAGTCCTACAAATCCGGGCTCACGTGTGCGTTGCTTTTTTCGCCTGATTGGGACAGTCTATGGGCCTCCCCATGCAGCACGTTACCGCCTTTTCCAGAGCCCAAACGGTCCCGGCTGTGCCGTCGACAATACCGAAGCGGAATCTTTGGATTCTGAGCAGCTGGAGGGACCTGCTCCTCTACATCGCCACGCCTTTGCTTCTCTTGCCCATGTTCGCGCTGGCCCAGGCGCGATGGAGCGCGCAGGACATTTACGTTTTTGTGACGGCCTTCGGCGCCATGGGGCATCACCTGCCCGGGATGATTCGGGCCTATGGGGATCGCGCGCTCTTCGAACGTTTCCGTTGGCGGTTTATCTTTGCTCCCGTCTTTCTCGTCGGTGTCTGCGTGTGCTTCTTCTGGTGGGATCTGAAGGGGGTGATCCTGATCGTGTTTCTTTGGGGCGTATGGCATGGCATGATGCAGACCTACGGGTTTTGCCGGATTTACGATGCCAAAACTGGATCGTTCGCGGCCCTGACGCGCCGCCTCGATTTCGCGACCTGTGGCATTTGGTTCGCGGCCGCCGTCCTCCTGTCGTCCCCGCGCATGACGGATACGCTGGAAATGGTTTACGCGAGCGGCGCTCCCGCGATTCCCCCCTGGGTCGTTCAAAGTTTACAGAAGGGAATTCTGGCCCTGGCCATCGCGGTCGGTCTGCTCGCCGTCGCCCATTTTATCTGGATGTGGAGTCTGGGGAAACGGTCGAATCCGGTAAAGCTGGCCTTGTTGACCACGAGCATAGGGTTCTGGTGGTATTGTAATAATGGGGTCACCAATATCCTGGCTGGGATCGCGCTCTTCGAAGTTTTCCACGACGTGCAGTACCTTTCGCTCGTCTGGATCTACAATCGCAATCGCGTCGAGAAGGACAGTTCCATCGGCGGTTTCATGCGATTTGTTTTTCGAAGGAGCGGTGCGTTGGTCGGCCTTTATGTAGGTCTGGTCTTCGCCTACGGTTCGTTAGGGTATTTCAGCTCGCATCTCGAAGTCGAAACGGTCAAACGCATCCTGACCGGGGTGGTGGCGGCCTCCGCTCTGCTCCATTTTTATTACGATGGTTTCATTTGGAAGATGCGGGAAAAATCGACGCGCCAGTCTCTTGGACTGACCGGAGGGATAGACGCAGTGCGTAATGCTTTGCTTCCAAGCTGGTTCTTGCACGGGGCCAAGTGGGCGGTGGCGTTCGTTATCCCATTGGGCGCGCTCTGGCTCGGCCAAACCCATTCCACGACGCCAGCGGTGGAGCGTTCCGGCTGGGTCGTGGCCGATCTGCCAAACGGCGCGCGGCAGCATTTTAATTATGCGTCTTCCCTGCAAAGGGCGGGACGGGCGGACGAAGCGGAGGAGCAGTACCATCTCGCCCTGCGGTTCGACCCGGACTACGCCAAGGTTCATGTCAATCTGGCGAGTCTTCTCGTGGACGAGAACAAGTTTGATGCGGCCAAGACGCACTTCGAAGAGGCTTTGCGGCTCGAACCTCGTAATGCCGATGTGCGCCTGGCCTATGCTTATCTGCTGGAGCGCATTGGCCAGACCTCGGAGGTTGAACCGCAGTACCGAGCGGCCGTCGAGATGAACCCGAAGTCGGCCCAGGCGCACTACAACTACGCGGCCTTTCTCGACAAGGGCGGGAACGTCGAACAAGCCATTCCGCAGTACGAAGCGGCGCTTAAATTGAATCCAAAACACGCCGATGCGCATTGCGACCTTGGGACCGCCCTGATGACGAAGGGAAATCTCGACGCCGCCATGGCGCATTATCAGGATGCGGCCCGTCTGCAGCCGAACCGGGCCGATATCCACACGGACATCGGCAATGTCTTTGCCCAACGCGGAATGGTTTCCCAAGCCGTCATTCAATACGAAGAAGCGCTGCGACTGGATCCCGAGTTTCGTCCGGCGCAGGAAAATCTGCGTTTGGCCAAAGGCAGCGAGTCGCGCTTTCGATCGCGTTCTCCGTAATTCGTTCTGAGTCGCGCTCTTCATCTTAATTTGGACGACGCATGGCGGCATGATGCCGGGGCTCTGCCCTTGCTCGATGCTCGTGCCTGGGGCCCACGGCTGCGCTTCTCCGCTCCGCCGCGTTTGATCGAAAGCTTTTATCGCGAATTCGAGTCAGGTCTGGCGCCGTTTATTCTTTATGGCTCGGGAGATTTTCATCATCTGAGTGGTCTCTGGATCCGTCGCGTGCGCGAACCTTTTGTGCTGATCTCCTTGGACAACCATCCTGATTGGGATGTGCGGCCGCCCAAGTGGTGCTGCGGCAGCTGGGTGAACCGCGCGCTCGAGCAGCCCCTCGTGCAACGGGTGAGCGTATGGGGCTGCGGAAATTTTGAATGCTGGTGGCCGGGTCAGATCTTCGGCAACCGTGGCGCGGAACGGATGGGCCGGCTCGAGGTTCATCCCTGGTCGGACGATCGATCGGAGAAAGATCAAAGCCGTCGCGGAGCGATCCGGCAGCACAACTGGCGTGAAAAATTTTCTGAGTTCACCGAAGGAATTGGAGCTCTCGCGGTTTATGTGACGATTGATCTCGATTGTTTAAGCGCGGAAGACGCGGTCACGAATTGGGAGAACGGGCAGTTCTCCGTTTCCGATGTTGCCTGGGCCCTGCAGTTATTGCGCTCCCGAAGCCGCATCGTCGGTGGAGACATATGCGGTGCTTATTCGTTACCTCGTTATGCGCGCTGGAAGCAGAAATTCGCGTCGGAGATGGATCATCCCAAACGGCCACGTCCGGATGCGGCCGAGACGGAGCGGATGAATCACGCTGCCCTCGCCGCGCTCTGGCCGGTTTTAACTGAGGGAAACGAGAACGACGCCAAGGCTGATCAGAACGGCGCCGAGGAGAAGCTGGAAAGATAACTTCTCCTTTAATAGGAAAGCGGCGGTCGCACTGATGATAATAACGCTCAAGCCCTGGAACGGATAAACGAAACTGAGATCAAACCGCTGCAGCAGTCCCAGGGTCAGGAAAAACGAGACGGTCATCGCCGCGATCCCGGGGAGAAAGAATTTGAGGAACTCCTTCCCGAAACCGGAAGCATGTGAACCCTCCATGGCGCGTTTGAAGAGGAGTTGTCCCGCCACAAAGGTAACGAGAGAAGTGAAGATCAAAAAGAACGGCACGATTTTCATAACTTTTCTTCAATCCGCGCGAACGGTTTAGCCACGATGATCAAACCGATCAAGACGAGAGCAATGCCCAGCCATCGGCGCGGAGAGATCAGTTCATTTAGGAAAATCCAGCTCGTCACCGGCACGAGCACGTGGACGACGTTGGAGAGTGGAAAGGCAACGGAGAGGGGGACTCGTCGCAGCACATAAAGCCAACTGATCAGGCTAAGGATAACAAAGAGGATACCAAGCCATGTCCAAAGGGAAGCCAGGCCGGTAAGGCCGGTCCACGCGAAGGATCGATTCAAATGAGCCGTCGCGCGCGCCCCGAGTTTAAGGAATAATTCCGACGCGGTCACGATGATCGCATTGAGTGCGATCTGCAGCCATGGATTGCCAAAAAATTGAAGGAAGCGCGCCGCGGCGGAACGGGCGGGCGCAAGAGCTGGGTCCACTGGTGGCAAGACCACTACGCGTTTAGCTCGTGCGCATTGGGGAACTGTCGCAGCACGGGATCGTGCCGCGTCGGTTCCAAATATTTGACCGCCTGGCGAAAAATCGGATTGAGGAGAGGAGCGGTGTGTCGGACGTAGAGATCGAGCGGGACCAGACGGCAGCCGAGATGCAGTTTGGGATCATAGTTGAGTGGAGTGCTGCAGTAATATTTCAGTCCTTGCTTGAGCGACCAGCTGATGATGTCCCGAATTGTGTAAAAGTAGAGGTGCAAATCCAGCGCCACGGCATAATCGAGTCCGAGATATTCATCGTAAATGGTTCCCTCGTGCACGAGGCAAAAACTGAACGCGATGATGCGGCCATGCTGGCGCCAGAGGAAGAACCGGGTTCGCTCCGGCATTCGTGTCCCCATATCGCGGAAATAATCCTTCGTTAGGGTCTCGAACTTTAGAGGGGAGCGAGCATGCACCTGCAGGTAGAGCGGATATATTTCATCGAGGTGCGGCGTGATGTCAGTCACCACCTCCATGCTGATGGGCGCGGCCTCCTCCGTTTTGCGAAATTTTCGCCGTAGATTTTTGCGCGTGGCTTTGCCCAGCGTCTTCAGGTAATCATCGAAGTCGGCATATTTTAGGGCCAGCTGCGTGAGCGGCATGCTGGGGACGCGCGCATAACCGTTCAAAGCAAAACTGCGCAGAACCAGGCGGTATTGCGCCGGGAAGTCCTTTAGAATCACGAGCGATGCGCGATGCTGGCGCGCGAAAGTGGGGAGGCTCGCGTGCAATGCCGCGACCACCCATGCTTCATCTTCAGGCGAACAACCGAGGTGTCCTTCGCCGGCCGCGCATCCTACCATGAGAACACGCATGGTCAGGAAGCGCGGAAACTTTTGGCGGACTGCGTCAAGGGCTGAGCGAACCTGGCCGGTGACACCTTCGGTCAGGTTTTGACGGAGAAAAAAGATTGGTTGAATGGCGCGAACAAGCCCGGCGCTATCTTCCAGCACGAGGTAATGATGTTCGAACCCGTCGCGCAACGTGTCTTCCAGGATCTCGTAATAGCGGTAATCTTTGCAGTGCGTCACAAACGCTTTCTTCCAAGCCTCCGACTGGCTGAGGGCCTGCCGCGAGACGAGTTTGGCGAAACCTCCCGGGACCGGAACGGCCTTATCGGGTGGCATGATCAATGGAGACCGAGCCCTTCGTTGGAAAAACCCTCCTCGCCGGCGCGAGTCGGGGTGACAAGACAACGAGCGCGAGGGCAGGCCCCACCGGAATATGTTTTTGAAAAATCATCGAGCTTCTGGCGCCGGCGGCAGGGGACTGGCATTTTCCACTTTCAAAATACCGCTTCGAATGTGCAAATCGCGCTGCGGATTCGGAATCTCGATGCCCGCTTCACGCAAATGCCGTTCAATCAAAAAATTCAGATCGCTCCGGAAGCGCCGGGGACGGCTGCTCATCTCGGTACTCCACACGA
Source organism: Chthoniobacterales bacterium (assembly GCA_038230335.1). Taxonomy (GTDB): domain Bacteria; phylum Verrucomicrobiota; class Verrucomicrobiia; order Chthoniobacterales; family UBA10450; genus JBBRDU01. Next base: position 648,987 of record JBBRNL010000001.1, read on the forward strand.
CCAATTCGAAATCGATGGCGCTCTCGCCGAATTTTTCGAGGAAAACGGTGGGAGCCGGATCGGTTAAGGCCGCCGGGTGTTCGCGACCGGCTGCGATCAGAGCATCGCGCACTTTTTCCACATCACTGCCATAGGCCACACCGACGGGGATGCGAAAGCGGACACGCGGATCGCCGTAGGTCCAGTTCGTGACCGGGGAATCGATGAATTTCGTGTTGGGCACGATCATGGAGATATTGTCGTTCGTTAGGACAACGGTGCTGCGCGCTCGAATTTGCTGCACCTGTCCCGCGATGCCCGCCACTTCCACCCGATCTCCGATGGTGATCGGGCGTTCCGCCAGGATGACCAGACCGCTGATGAAATTACTCGCGATATTCTGCAATCCGAAACCGACCCCGACGCCGACGGCGCCGGCAAATACAGTCAATGCTCCGAGATGAATTCCGGTATTTTCGAGAACGATAAAAACGCCAATGACCAGGACGGCGTTGGCGATAATTTGCGAAATCGCATATTGGAGCGAGCGATCCAACCCGCTATTGGCAAAGAAACGGTTAAAGAGAAATCGTTTCGTGCGCGATGAAATCCAGAAGACCAGCATCAATAGTCCGGTGAGCAGGAAGATCTGAATAAGGCTGACGGACACGCCCGGCAGAGGCGCGCTCCATGGCAAAGGGATCCCGGCGGCATTAATCCCGCTGATCGTAAAAAAAACGAGGGCGGCAAGGCTGAGGATGGTGGTGGCGATCGCGATGAAGTTCGCATCGATCTTGAAGCGCGCGAAAATCCGTCGCACCACGTGGCTTTGCAGCGTGCGAGCGATCATAATGCCTGCCATCAAGAGGGCCGCGAACGCGATCAGGCCGAGAAAGGAGACATAGTGCTCCCCCATATGGAATAAGGGGCGCTGTAAAAGCGTAAGGTTCATGGGCTAGTTCGACCGGCTGAAGTTGACCCGCAACCAAGAGGCGGTTTGCAGCGGCGGCCGGGCATTTTGGACCTTTGCGCCATTCCAACCGATCGGCTCATTAGTATTCCCGTGCTGCCACGCAAAAGCAAAAAACACGGCCGAGGCCGTGTTTTCCGGTTAAAGAAACTGACGGAGGCCCAGCCTTAGTGCTGCTTGGCCCGCTCTTCGATGTATTTAGTGACATCTCCGACGGTTTGTAGCTTCTCGGCGTCTTCGTCGGGAACTTCCACGGAAAATTCTTCTTCGAAAGCCATCACCAGCTCTACGATATCGAGTGAGTCAGCGCCCAGATCTTCGATAAAGGACGCCTGCGGAGTCACTTGCTCCGGGTTGACACCGAGTTGCTCGACGATGATGTCCTTGACCTTTTCTTCGGTTGTTTTGTCGGCCATAAAATTGGTTGTTTGGGAGCGGAAGGCTTACCTCACGCGTTGCCGCACCGCAAGTAAAACAATTAGCAATTCTTGCGAATGGGTTTTGCGTGCCGGTTAAACCGTCCTCCCTGACCAGCCGCTCGCGCGGAAAGCATGTTGCCCTCGCAGCCCCATCCGTTCGCCCGTGTTTACTTCCCTCGGGCATCGCGTAAAGAGGAGTGATGTCATCCGGTCCCGTCGAGCCAGGCGATTTGCTCGATCTCAAGTTGTTACCCTCCTGGCTAAAAGAGTCGGCTGAGGCACCCAGTTACGAGCATTACCAAGGCGAGGACGCGCGAGACGGTGGCCCGCGTGGACGCGAGACGGGTCGGAGACCGGGACGAGGGCCGGACCACCGCCCGCCCGGACGTGATCGCGACTCGCGGGGAAGCGGGGATCGCAAGGGTCCACGCCGCGATGGCAAAACGGATCGTCCCAATAATCGGCCGTCCCAAGACCGGCGCCCGGCCCCCCGGGTGGACGACCAGCGCCGCCGCGAAGAGCAGGAGAAGGTTACGCAAGATCTGGCCGCACGTGTGGCCGTCCGCTTTGTGCCTCAACCACGCGTGCTCGAGAATGTAGTGGCTCAGGTGAAGTCCAATCCGGTGGCCTATTCGGTCTTTGCGCTGGCGCGCCTTTTCCTGGCCAAGCCCGAGCGCTACGAGGTGCGTTTGATGGCAAAACCGGAAGAGCCGCTTTATCAACTCGGCGAAAACGGAGTGGTATCGACTGATCGCGAGTTTCTCGAGTCGAACGCTTTCCGCTTTGCCCAAGCCGATTCGTACAAAGTGGAGGTGGTGCAGAGCGAACCGATTAAGGGCAACTTTACCTCCGTGGCGCGCTGTCGTACGAGCGGCACGCTTCTGGGCCCGACCAATCACCACGCCTACCAGCCGAAGTTACGCGCTCTCTACGAGCAACGTTTCAGCCGGCGCATGAGCTTTCCCGACTACCAGCGCCAGATCGAGATTGTGACCGACCCCGTCGTCGTCGAGCAATGGAAGGAGGATGCGCGCAACGTCACTACCTACACGACCGTGAAGGAGGAGGCGCCGGTCACTTTCAATAGTGCCGCCGACGCGGAACGTCATTTTCGGCAGAACTATCTCTCCGGTGCGGTTCGCCCGGTGAGCGAGCAAACCATCGACGGGGTGACCAGCCGTGAACTGCCCGACCGATCTCTGCGTCGTTTGATCGAAGATGCCTGGTCGAAGGAAACCCGTTCGCCTTCGCAAATAATGCAGGAGCTATCGAGCCGTTTTCGGGACGCGAGCCTGCATATCTTCCGGCACCGGCGCGGAATGCTTTTTGTCACGTCCGTGCGGGTGCGTCCATTCACCCATGAGCAGACGGGAGTGTCGGCGCATGTTCAGGCGATATTACAAACCGTGGGAGGCAATCCCGGGATTAATCGAAAAGATCTGGCGGACAAGATCCTGGTGGATGTTCCGGCGGAAGAGACCGAAACGCGTAAGCTTGGGCTGGCTTCCGATCTCCGGTGGTTGATCAGCGAAGGGAATGTCATTGAGTTCAATGACGGCTCGCTCGATGTGCCCCGTGTGAAAGTGAAGCCGGTAGAAGCGACAAGTGAGAAAACCAAGGGAGAAATGGTCGACTCGACGCAGTCTTTGCCGGAGCCGTCATCGGGTGAGCAGATGGGGCCTGCCGATGCGGCCGTGACAGCTCCATCACCGGAAATAGCCGGCTCGACGGAGTCTCAACCTGCGGAGGAGACAACCACTGCGCTTTTGGACGCAGGGAGTCAGCCGACGAAAACGGGCGATGAATCGCCCAAGCCTTAAATCAGGCCGGCTTTTTTCAGCGCGGAATACGCGCCGTTTTTATTGATGGTCTTGAGACCGCGCGCCGTCACGCGCACGCGCACAAACTTCTTGAGTTCAGGCACCCACACGCGGTGTTCGTGCAAATTAGGACCAAAAATGCGGGGCACATTTTTGGTGACGTGACGACCGACGCCGCCCTTCTTTTTAGCCATACCGCGGCGATGAATGATACTGCCACGGGTGGCCCTTGATCCGGTGATGCTGCAAATCTTTGACATAACGAGTGGTGGGGAAAAGCCGCGTAAGCTGCCGTCACGGGTGCAGTTGGTCAAGCGAATCTTGAACAGGGCGCGTGAACCTTGGTAAAATCCGACTCGTACAGTAACCTAGGCCCGTTTTAATAACTGGAACAGCACCTGAATCATGGCTCAGAAAACTAATCAAAAGCTCCGCCTTGGCATCATCGGTGCCGGGAATATCGTGCGCGACCGGCACCTGCCGGCGCTGAAAAAAGACGCCGACGTGGAGATCGTGGCCGTGTCCAATTCTTCCTATGAAAGCGCGCGAAAGTTTTGTGATGAGCACATCCCGCAGGCCACTCCCATGCGCAACTGGGTCGATCTGGTGGCGCTCCCGGATATAGACATTATTTGGATCGGCACGCCGCCCTATCTGCACTCGGCTGTGACGGTCTCCGCGCTGGAATCAGGGAAACACGCGTTTTGCCAGGCTCGCATGTCGATGGACCTGGCGGAAGCCGAAGAGATGCTGGCCGCGGCGCAACGCTATCCGGAATTAATTACGATGCTTTGTCCGCCGCCCTACGGGATGCGCGGTGATCTACTCGTGCAAAAACTCCTGGCCGAGGATCACATCGGCCGGCCGCATCATATCCGGCTGCAAAGTTTTACGAGCAGCTATCTCGACCCGGAACTTCCGGCGCACTGGCGGCAGCGCATTGAGCTGAGCGGTCTGAACATCATGACGCTCGGGATTTACGTCGAAGTCCTGCAGCGCTGGTTTGGCCTTATCACGGGCGTCTTTGCGCGGGGTAAGGTTCTGCAGTCCGTCCGTCAGGGTTATGACGTGATCGTGCCCGATCTGCTCACTGTGGTTTGCTCATTCGCGAGCGGTGCGGAAGGTGTTTTGGAGTTCAGCGGGGTAAACGCGCTGGCTGCCTCGGATCATGTCGAGGTCTACGGAAGCGGCGGGACCATGGTCTACGATTTTCGGGCCGAGTCGTTGCGCGCTGGGAAAACGGGCGAGAAGGAGTTGCGCGTGATAGAGCCCGGGCCGGAATTGGAAGGCGCATGGCGCGTGGAAGAAGATTTTCTCGCGGCTGTCCGATCGAAGGGGCGAATCAAGCCGCACCCGAGTTTCGAGGAGGGTGTAAATTACATGCGTGTGGTGCAAGCGGTCGCCGATTCGCGCGCGCGCAACGAGTGGGTTGCGATCAAGCACTGATCGCGATTGCATCCGTCTTTCCGTGCCCGTCGTCTTTAGAAGCTCTCGGCGACCCGCGCGAAAATGTATCCGATCAATGCCGTCACGGGCAGAGTGAAAATCCACGTCCATACGATCCGCTCCACGACCGTCCATTTCACGCCACTGAAACGCTTCACCGCACCCACGCCCATGATGGAAGTGGAAATGACATGGGTAGTGGAGAGCGGAATCCCGTAGATACTCGCTGCCTGAATGATGAGAGCGGCGCTCGTTTCCGCGGCGAAGCCATGCACCGGTTGTAGTTTGACCATGCTATGCCCAAGCGTGCGAATGATCCGCCAGCCGCCGGCCGCTGTGCCCGCCGCCATGGTGATGGCGCAAAGGATTTTTACCCACGTGGGGATTCCACCGAAGGTAGGCGTGCGCAAAAAGTCCAGCCACGGAGGAAGATCGTTGAACTTGCCGGCCTTCGTCCCGGTGAAGAGAGCCAGGGTGATGATGCCCATGGTTTTCTGGGCGTCATTCGTGCCGTGACTGTGCGCCATCCAGGCCGCGCTAAAGATCTGTAGTTTGCCAAACAGGGAGTGAACGGCCCTCGGCGTGAAACGCTGCAGGACCACGAAGAGAAAGAACATCAGAAGCCCGCCCAGGACAAATCCCGCCACGGGCGAGGTGAGCATGGGCAACACTACTTTGGGCCACAGCCCGACGTGCCATTTCAGGACAGACCAGTTGCCGTGTGCCGTGGCCAGAGCCGCGCCACACAGACCGCCGATCAGCGCGTGACTGGAACTCGACGGCAAACCGAGCCACCAGGTGGCTATGTTCCAAGCGAATGCCGCGATGAGCGCGCACAGGATGGTCAAGAGCGTGACTACGTTGGTGTCGACCAGGCCCTTCCCGATGGTCGACGCGACCGCGCCCCCCATGAGCGCACCCGTCAGGTTGAAAACCGCGGCCATGGCAATGGCCTGGCGGGGCGTCAGAACCTTGGTCGAAACGACGGTGGCAATCGCGTTGGCTGCATCGTGAAAGCCGTTGCTGTATTCAAAGATAATGGCCGCCAGGACGACGATGAAGAAAATAAGCATGGCCGAAGGGAAGGCCGACTACGCGTATTTTAACACGATCTGCAGGATGATATTTCCGGCGTCGCGGCAACGATCGATGACTTTCTCGAGCAATTCGTAGAGATCGCGCAGAAAGATGATGTGCTTGGCCTCGTATTCGCCATGGAAAAGATCGCGCAGTAATTCCAATTCGAGTTCGTCGGCTTCGCCTTCGATAGCCTGTAGCTTTGCATTCATTTCGCGGGCTGTTCGGATATCGGTGCCTTTGCGCAATTCCTTCACCATGGCCAGGACGGCTTCGGCGGCCTGGTCCAGTAACTCCACCTGTTTGCGAAAACTGCGACCTTCCAGGTCTCCCGGGCAGATCAGGATGCGTTCCCCGATCTTTTCGACGGTTTTCGGTATCTTATAGAGCGCGGAGGCCAGCGCCTGGATGTCTTCGCGCTCGAGCGGCGTGATAAAAGTCTTGGAAAGTTCCTCCGTTAACTGCTGCGTGATACGTTTATCCTCGCGTCGGCTGGCCGCGAAACCGGCCAGGTCGTGCGTGGAATCTTTCCGCTCCAATTTCCCGAGCAGATCGACCAGTTGATGCACGCTGCTGTCGGCCTGCTGTGCGCTGGCCTCGAGCAAATCAAAGAACTTTTCGTCGTGTCCAAAAAACTTACCGATTGAGAACATAAGTGCCTCCGATCAAAGGATAGAGCCGCGCATGGTGATTGATTTCTCTGTAGCGGAACCGCTCTATAACATTGTTCCGCGGAGAACTACGAGTGCCACGTTAAAGTAAATCAACAGTCCCGTCACATCGACGAGGGTGGCCACGAAAGGGGCCGAGGCCGTGGCCGGGTCCAGCCCGCAACGCCGTAGCAGGAACGGAAGCATCGCGCCGGCAATGGAGCCCCACAAAACTACTCCGACCAGCGCGCCCGCCACCGTTGACGCCACGAGCCAGTGGTATTTTCCGTAATCAAAGATGTGGAGATACTGCCAGAGGGCGATGCGAAGGAACCCGATGCTGCCCAGGATCAGCCCGAGCGACAGCCCGGTGCTCAACTCGCGGCGGACCACGCGAAACCAATCGCGCAACTTCAACTCTCCCACCGCCATGGCCCGGATGACCAGCGTGGTTGCCTGCGAGCCAGAGTTGCCACCGCTCGAAATAATCAGGGGCAAAAACATGGCAAGAATCGCCGCCTTTTCGATCTCGCCGTTGTAGCCCTGCATGGCTGTAGCCGTGAGCATTTCACCGAGGAAAAGAACGATCAGCCACGTCGCACGTTTCTTGACCATGCGCGGCAGCGAGATGGTCGTATAGGGCTCATCCAAAGCCTCCATACCGCCGATTTTCTGGATATCTTCGGTCGCTTCCGCTTCGGCCACGTCGAGCATGTCGTCACTCGTCACGATGCCGACAAGCACGCCGCTTGAATCGACTACAGGCAGCGCCGTGCGATCGTATTTTCGAAACGCGTTCAGAGCCTCTTCCTGCGAATCGTTCACTTTCAACGCGACGAAGGCCTGGTCTCTGAACTCAGCCACTTTCGCGGCGAGAGGCCGGAGTAGAAACTCGCGGATACGCAGGTCGTCGATCAACTTGCCGTGATCGTCGACCACATAAATGACGTTGAGTGTTTCCCGGTCCTGCCCGTTTTCGCGCACGAAATTGAGAACCTCCTCGACCGTCCAATCTTCACTCACGGCGATGAAGTCGGGCGTCATCAATCGTCCGACACTGCCTTCCGGATACCCGAGAAGGGCCTGCGCCACGCGCCGTTCGTCCGGCGTGAGCAACCGGATCAACTGACGCGCCGCCGCGCTCGGCATTTCTTCGAGCAACGCCGTGCGATCGTCCGGCGACATCTCGTTCAGAATTCCAACCACCTGCTCGTGCGCCATCGCGCGCAATAACTCCTGCTGCGAGTCGACGCCGAGATACTCAAAGACGTCGGCCGCGAGCGCGTGAGGCAGGACGCGAAAGATGATGACGCGGTCGTTCTCATCCATGTCGAGAATGACTTCGGCCACGTCGGCCGGCGGCCATTCCTGGAAAAGTTCACGCAGCGCGTTGAACTCGCGCGCCTCGATGAGGCTCTTGATTTCGGGTATAAGAATGTTGCCGACCATGACCTATCTTTCGATGCAGGTGCCGCCGAGTTCTAACACCGCCATTCCAGCAGCGCAATCGCTGGAATCATCTGCTTGTCATTCGGAGCGAAGTCGAGGAATCTGTGACCCTCTTTCCCCGGCGGAGACCGCCGCTTTCGCTTGGCATTTGTGCCAAAATTAGACAACATAATTACGATGGTTGCGCCGCTGACAGGTCCAATGATTCGACGTGAAACTGCCGAGGGCGGCATTTGTTTGCTGACCTTCGACCGGCCGGAGTCGGGAGCGAACGTTTTCGACGCCGCCACCATGCATGAATTGCAGGGGCATGTGGAGGCGATCGAGAAGGACAAGTCCCTGCGCGGGTTGGTCATTATTTCGGCCAAGAAGTCGATTTTCATCGCGGGCGCCGATTTAAAAACACTCCTGAAGCAGGCGCAAACCGGGGAAATGCGCGCTTTCATTGCGGAAGGCCAGCGCGTTTTTAATCGCATCGCCGCGCTCTCCATCCCGACTTGTGCGGCTATCCACGGCGCGTGTGCGGGCGGTGGCTACGAGATTACGCTGGCCTGTGACTATCGTGTGGCTTCGGAGGACCCGGCCACGCGGATTGGTTTGCCCGAGACCACTCTCGGACTGATTCCCGCCTGGGGCGGGGCGACAAGGTTACCGCGGCTGATCGGAGTCGAAAAAGCGGGCGATGTCATATTGAAGGGCAAATTGTATTCGGCGAAGGAAGCGGGTGAGCTGGGGTTGGTCGACGCGGTCGTGCCGGCGGCGCAGTTGCGCGAGGCGGCTAAAGCAAAATTGGGCGAGGGGAAACGCCCGCTTTCGGCGACGCCAGCCGGCCAAGCCATGGCTCCTCCTCGCGTCAGCGGCAATGCCGCGCCCGCCCGTGCCTTCGATGTGATCACAACCGGGATCAGTCGAACCATCGATGAATCTCTCGCGCTGGAGTTGGATACGATCGTCGAGCTCGGAGGCACCGAAGCCACCCAGAATCTGATCCGCAATTTTTTCCTGACCGACAAATATCGGAAGGCAACTTCCAAGACGCCAGTCGACAAGATTGTGCATGCTGCGGTCGTGGGCGCCGGCGTCATGGGGTCGGGCATCGCGCAATGGCTGAGCTCGCGTGGGGTCAGCGTCATTTTGCGCGATGTCAGCGCGGAGCAGATCGATCGCGGTATCACCAGTATCGACAAAACCTATGCCGATGCGGTCAAGCGGGGATTAATGAAAGAGGAAAAAGCGAAGGAGGGACGCTCCCGCATCGTAGCCTCGACCGCGCCGGTCGAAATGCGCGATGTGCAAATCGTGATTGAAGCCGCCTCCGAGAAGATCGAAATCAAGAAGAGCATTTTCCATGAGCTGAGTGCGCGCGCGCCCAACGCCGTTCTGGCGACAAACACTTCCGCGTTGTCCATCGCGGAGTTAAGCCGAGAAACAAACACGCCGGAGCGGGTCATCGGGCTGCACTTCTTTAATCCGGTCAGCCGAATGAAATTGATCGAAGTGGTGGTGGGCGAAAATACTTCCGATGACACGCGTGAGTGCGCCCTCGCCTTCGCCCGCCAGATCGGAAAACTTCCCGTGCTCGTGCGCGATCGGCCCGGCTTCCTGGTCAACCGGGTGCTTTTCCCATATTTGCTCGAGGCCGCAAAATTATTTGAGCAGGGAGTGGACGCCGCAGCCATCGACGGAGCGCTCACCGCCTGGGGAATGCCGATGGGCCCATTGCGATTGATCGACGAAATTGGGGTCGATATCACGGTGGATATTGCCGCTACGCTCCAGAAAGCATACGGGCCTCGCGATGAGTGCCCCAATTTGCTGCGCCAAATGCTGAAGGAGAAATGGCTCGGTCGAAAAACGGGTGCCGGTTTCTACAGGTATGAAGGCCGAGAGCAAACGCCTAACGGATCAATCCGACCATGGCGCCAGAACTCCACGAGTCACGTTTCGGGTGATTTGGCCAATCGGCTGATGTTCCTCATGATCAACGAATCGGCACGTTGCCTTGAGGAAGGAGTGGTCGCATCTCCGGACGACGCAGATTACGGGATGGTGCTGGGGACTGGTTTTCCCCCGTTCCGGGGCGGTCCTCTGCGGTTTGCGGATCACTTTGGATTGAAACGAGTCGCGGACGAAATGACCGAGTTGGCACGAAGCGATGAAAAGTTCGCGCCGTGCGCACTGTTGACCGAACATGCTAAAGCGGGAACGACCTTTTATGGCCGTGGATCATGAGAGCTGTCCCCGTTCGTTAGCCACGAGGAACCCATGAAATCACCGCTCGAAGCTCCCGAAAAACAGGTTAGCGAGGAAACCAGCGCCCAGCCGTCGGAAGCGGCGCCCGCCTCGGTCATCGACACCTCCAGGATGTCGGAAGGCAAGCGCGCTGCGCTCGACTTGGCCGAGTCTTCGCGCGATCCGCTCGACGAACGCGGAAGTTTCGCGAGCAATCTTTTTGTCGGTCGCTACGATTTTGACCGGATATATCACTGGCCGGAGCAGAGCGAACAGGATCGGGCCGCGGGCGAGGGATTTCTGTCCAGTTTGAGCAAGTATTTGCGCGAGAAAGTCGACGCTGATGAAATCGATCGGACGAGCGAGATCCCGCAGAACAACATCGACGATCTTTTCGCGATGGGCGCCTTCGGCGTGAAAATTCCTACGGAATACGGCGGTCTCGGACTTTCCCAGGTCAACTACGGGCGTTCCGCCATGCTGCTCGGGAGTTGGGATGCCAACCTGACGGCGTTGATTTCGGCGCACCAGTCCATCGGCGTTCCGCAGCCGCTCCTCATTTTTGGGACAGAAGCGCAAAAGAAAAAATATTTGCCCAGAGTGGCTCGCGGCGAGATCTCCGCTTTCGCCCTGACCGAGGAGAACGCCGGGTCTGACCCCGCCAACATGAGTTTGCGGGCCGATCCGACCGAGGATGGTTCGGCGTTCGTCCTGAATGGCGAGAAACTGTGGTGCACGAACCTGATCAAAGCGGGCCTTCTTGTGGTTATGGCCAAAACGGCCCCCAAAATAGTGAACGGCAAGGAGCGCAAACAGATCACGGCGTTCATTGTGGAAGTCGACTCACCCGGGTTGGAGATTGCCTATCGCTGCCACTTCATGGGTTTGCGCGCTCTTTATAATGGCGTCGTCAAATTCAAGGACGTGCGTGTGCCGCGCGAGAACATGATCTCGAAGGAGGGCGCCGGCTTGAAAGTGGCGCTGACCACGTTGAACACAGGGCGCTTGACCATTCCGGCGGCGTGCGTCGGTTTGTCGAAGCGTCTGCTCGAAATCTGCCGGAAGTGGGCAGGCGAGCGGGTGCAGTGGGGCGTCCCGATCGGCCAGCATTACGCCATCGCCGGTAAGATTGCGGAAATGGCCGGTAACGTTTTCGCGATGGAAGCGATGACGTTCCTCACGTCAGCGCTGGTTGATCGGAAAGCCGGCGATCTCCGCATTGAAACAGCCATGTGCAAAATGTGGGCGACGGAGACGACATGGCGGATTGCCGATGAGGCCATGCAGGTTCGCGGTGGTCGCGGCTACGAGACGGCGCAATCGCTGGCCGGCCGCGGCGAGGAACCGATCGCGGTGGAGCGGTTCCTGCGCGATTGCCGCATCAACACGATTTTCGAAGGCTCGAGCGAGATCATGCGTTTGTTTATCGCGCGCGAAGCGCTCGATCCTCACCTCAAGGTGGGCGGGGCTATTTTCAACACGCAGTTGCCCATGTCGGAACGGGCCAAAGCGGTGTTTACATCGGGAAAATTTTACGCCACCTGGTATCCAAAGCAGTGGCTCCGTGGCAGCGCCGGAGAGATCAAAGGGCTGCACGGTGATCTGCATCCGCACGTTCACTACGCCGCGCGCACAAGCAAGCGTCTCGCTCGCGGTCTTTTTCACGCCATGGCCCGCTTCGGACCGAAGCTGGACCGTGAGCAGCTTCTTCTTTCCCGTTTCGTGGGCATCGCGACCGAGCTTTTCGCGATGAGCGCGACCTGCTCATTTGCCCAACACAAAATCGACCGCGGCGAACCGGTGGAAGAAGTGCTGTCGGTTGCCACCTACTTCTGTCGCTCCGCCCGGATACGGATCGATCACCATTTCGCGGGAGTGCGGCGCAATGCTGATCGTCGTGGCTACGACCTGACCCAGGAGTTGCTCGCCGGGAAACATGAGGGTCTGCGCAAGGGTATTGTCTAAGGCAAAGCACTCGACAGGTTGATCGGGCCTTCGAATCACGGCAACGGTCGTTGTCTCGCCATCTCCGCTCTCAAAGTCATCAGTCTAACAGCCGCGCTGGCACCAGCTCTGCTCAAGACTCTGGCGTGGCGGCGATGGCTTTCCTAATTATAGGGGTGGTTTGCGCCCTTATATCGCGCGTCCTGCTCTTCACGGCCGCGCTGAATGTCAGCGGCGCGTGGGCGGTCGGCGTGCTCCTGCCTTTCGGCCCCATTTTATTTCGGCTCAATTATCCGGAAGACGCCTACCGCTCGCGCATGTTTCGCATCGCCACGCTGCCCTGCTTTTTTCTCTATATCATCCTCGGCCCGGGGCCGTCCTTCAGGCAGCACCTGCTAAAGACGACACAAATTTCAGTGCAACCGGTGAGCTACGGCATGGAGAAACCGAAAGCATCGCCGAAGCGTGCGGCGGCGCCGGGCCCTTCCGTGGAACTCACACCCAGCACTGAAGAACGGCGCATTTCTAACACCCGGGAATTCGAACGCCTCCGCCCCTGGGGTGAGGCGCTCCGACTGAAAAAGCGCGACCTCCTCCACAGCGACACGGCGGGCAATGCCACCTACGCGGCGGAATTTGCGCAATACACCTTGGCCCTCGAAACAGCCAAGGCCGAGCGTTCGGTGCTCTGGCCACCAGCCAAATAGGCAAGGCGATTGAGGTCAATCGCCCCTACCTGAATTCGCGCAAAACGAGCGAGACATTGGCGCCTCCAAACGCGCTCGAATTCGACATCACCGTGCGCGGCCCATGCTCGACGGGCGCGGTCACGATGCGCAAGCCCTCACATTCGGGATCAAGTTCGCTGATGTTCATCGAGACGGGAGTGAACTGGCCCTGGATGGACAAGCAACAGATCGCCGCTTCCAGCGCCCCCGCCATGGATAGGGCATGACCGGTCTGACTTTTCGTGCTGCTGATGAAGGGCGAATTCGCACCGAAGACTTTTCTGAGTGCGCGACATTCAGCCGGGTCGCCCAACTGAGTCGCGGTGGCATGCGCATTGACGTAATCGACCTCAGTCGCATCGATTTTCGCATCTCGCATCGCTTCCTGCATGGCCCTCTGCAACCCTTCGCCCGTCGGTTCCGGCGCCATCACATCGTAACCATCGGAGGTTTGGCCCCAGCCGAGAGCTTCCGCGTAAATACGAGCGCCGCGTGCGCGCGCGTGCTCCGCGTTCTCCATGACCAAAACAGCGGCCCCGCCGGTGGCGGCAAAGCCATCCCGCTTCACATCGAACGCGCAAGGGTATTTCGACGAATCCGTGGCGCTGGTCAGAGCGCGACAGCTGCCGAAGGGAAGAATGCTGAAGATGTCGCAGTCCTCCGCCCCGACGACGAAGACAATGTCTTGTCGTCGATTCCGAATAGAATCAACCGCATGGCCGAACGCTACGGCCGAAGAGGAGCAGGCATCGACGAAGCCGGTGGCGGGTCCCTTGATCTTGAAGGCGGAGACAAGGTTGAAGTTCAATGTGCCGGCGATGCTCATGGAAACACCGTTCGGGTGAAGCCGGTGGACTCCCTGGTGCAACATCGTGTGCACATTGCGATAGAGCATGCGGGCGGAGCCGGCCGACGCGCACATTAATCCCGTGCGCGGATTGGAAACGTCTTCGCTCTTCAGGCCGGCATCGGCGATTGCCTCAAGCATGGCAGCATAAGCAAAGACGCCATGAGGCGGCAGCCCGCGCAGGATGGTCCGCGGAATCGTCAAATCCTGGGGGAACTTCCAAGTCTCCCGATTATCGGTGGGGAAATCGAAACCCTTGATCGTGCCGGCCAGTTTGTAGGGAACGTCGGGCCGATCGAGTTCGGGATGAATCTCGATACCTCGGCGGTGCGTGCGAAGACTTTCGAGCACCTCGGCGCGATTGTTCCCGATGCTCGTGATGAAACCAAGCCCGGTCACGACCGCGCGGTGTGAGATCGACATCAATTCTGGGCGGCGGGGCCGGCGCCCAGGGCCGCGACCTTTTCGGAAAGCAACTTCGTTGCCTCGTCAAAACTGTTCAGGCTGCGCAACTCCGCATCGGTAATGACCAGGTCGAGCGCGTCCTGTATATCGAGAATGATCTCCATGAGCGTGACCGATTCGATGCCGAAAGCGTTAAGAGATTTCATCGCTTCCGGTGTGCGGTCGCGCATTTCCGGCGGAAGATATTTCTCGACGATGCCGTTTACGATTGCTGAAACCAGCTGCGGATTGCGGCTCCGGCGATATTCGCGGATCGCTTCAATCGTCGGAGGGCTGAAGTTGAGAAAGCGCTCGTTGATTTCAGATTCGTTCATATTTGATTGGGACTGACGCCGTGGTGGCGGCGCACGGCTTCAAGATGGATTCCCCGGCGTGGCCAATAAAGCAATTGTGGACTCCATGCCGGATCAGGGCCGCCCGGGAGCTCGCGGAATTTCCATTCTTGCGCGACGGACGCAAGCACAAGAGCCGATTCCATCATCGCGAAATGCTCGCCCAGACAATTACGGGCCCCGGTCGAGAAGGGTAAATAACTGCCGCGTGGGAGGGATTGGCGAGCATCGCCCCTCCAGCGATTGGGATTGAACGTGCCAGGCTCCCGGAAAACTTTCGGGTTCCGGTGAAGGAGCCACGTGCAGATGACAAGTTCTTTGCCCGACTCGATCGTTACGCCATCGATCGACACTTCGCGCAACGCTTCGCGACCGAAGACCCAGACCGGTGGATAAAGCCGGAGAGTTTCGAGCATGACCATTTCGCAAAACGGCAAATGGGCAATGTGTTCCAGGCGGGGCGATTCGCCCTTGAGCACTGCATCCACTTCCTGATGGAGCATCTCCTGCGAGGCCGGATCGCGCGCGAGCAGCCAAAAGGCGCAGGCCAGGCTCTGGGCCGTGGTGACATGGCCGGCCAGAATGAAGGTGCGGATTTCCTCCCGTAGCTGATCGGCGGACATGGCGCCCGCGCGCTGCGCAGCAATCAGAGTGGCGAGCAAATTTCCATCGTCGCTCCGGTCCGGACCCTGATCGATCAACTCCTGCGCGATTCGGCTGATGGTGCCATTGGCTTCATGAAACGCCTTCAAGTCCTCCGGCACGCCTCCGAGCTTCGTACTGAGCCGCAGCAATGTATGCGTCGCCTGCACGATCATTTCAGCGCGTTCACCTAACGAGACGGAAAAAAGCACCTGCGCGATCACTTCGAGGGTGAGTAAGGACATTTCGCGGCTCAGATCGATTTCGCCTTCGCGCCATTTCTTCTGCCGACGCTGGGTCAGGTCGGCGATCACCTCGACGTAACGCCCCAGCTGGCTTGGTTGCATGGGCGGATGCGCAATCTTGCGCACTTTCCGATGCACTTCGCCGTGGCTTCCGATCAAGCCGGTGCCAAAGATGGCGCGGAAGCTTTCGTTGAAGGCCCATTTCGCGAAACTGCCTTCATGCGTGATCAGAACTTCCCGCACCAGGCGCGGATCGTTTACGAAATAGACGATGCGATCACTCAGAACGTAATGAGCGAAATCCCCCGCCTCGGCCGAGAGCCGCGTGAAAAAGGCGAACGGATCACGCATGAGCGCGATGCCGTTGGCCACGGGCGAAGTGTCGGC
The DNA here is from genome assembly GCA_038230335.1 of Chthoniobacterales bacterium. Taxonomy (GTDB): domain Bacteria; phylum Verrucomicrobiota; class Verrucomicrobiia; order Chthoniobacterales; family UBA10450; genus JBBRDU01. The sequence continues at coordinate 664,619 of JBBRNL010000001.1, forward strand.
CAGAGTCGGTGGAAGATGTTGCGGCACGGGTAGCGTAGGGCAATCGGAGAATTAGAGACTTCTCGACTTCGCTGGAAATGACAAGATCGCGCTATGACCGCGATAGCTGAGGTACGCCTGCCGTGGCCGGATGAAATGCCGCGCGTGCAACACTTTTTGCCCCCGGCCTTTTTGTTCGACCCCAAGCCGTTCCTGCTTGTAGCGGTCAGCGGTCGGGTCGAGCGGCTGGTCGGTGCGGTCGCTCTGACCAGGCCCTTGGAAAATAATCCGACGGCCTGGCTTCATCTGCGCATCGAGAACGAGCACCCGCTCGGGGCCGAACTGCTAGAGCGGGGTTTGGCCGAAGCATGGCGGAGCGGAACGGATGACGTGCATTTTGCCCAAACCATGGAAGAACAGTCGCCGCGGGCCGCCGTCCTGCAGGAAGCAGGCTTCACCGCCGCCGCCGCGCACGAGGTCTATGAAGTGGACTCGGCCGAGATGGGCCTGCGGCTCGATCGAATTTATCAACGGATGCACGCCCGGAATCTTGTTCCGTCCGACATCGAGCTGATTACGTTGCAACCCTATGTTATTCCCCGGGTGCGGAAATTTTTGCTCGAAAATCTTCCCAGTAGCGTTTCTGCGCTGGCCCTGGAAACGGCCGGATACAAAGCCGAGCACTCGCTCGCTCTTGTGCAAAACGGCGAGATCAAAGGTGTATTGCTTTGTCGGCGCATGGCCAACATTGCCTTCGTGGGCTTGCGCGTGGTGGCGGAAGAGCTGCGCGGCGGCTTCGGCTGGGCGAATCTGATTCTACTGCACGCCTCGATCTCTTCCGGCCTGCAAACCGGCCTCGAGGTGACCCGTTTTGAGTTCAACCCGGAGCAGCACCACGACACCAGGCAATTCGCCGAAATCAACCGCGCACGCCTGGTCGGGCGTCGCCTGCTTCTCCGAATAAAAAACCCGGCAAAAAGCGATTGACCTGCCGCGCGCGGGAAGATTAAATGACGGCGTGAAAACTCCGCGTAATAATCTGTCGCAACGTCTTGTTCTTTACGGGCTCGGGGCCGGAGCGGTCAGCGTCGCGGTCGCGGCGCGTCACCCCAATCACATCAGGTATTCCGGACCGGTTGAGTTCAGCGGCAACACCATCCATTTCGATTTGCAAAGCGCCACCGGGCCGTCGTCTTCCTTTATGTCGGGGGACGATTTTAAAATGAAATCGGACTGCACCAAGTCGAAGGCAAAAATCAAAGGCGAGGGCAGCTACAACCCGCGGATCGGTGCATTCAAGGCATTCAGCCGACCCTATGCCTTCAGACTTTCTAACGGCGAAACCATTGGCGCACAAAACTTTTACTCGACCGCGTACTTCAATGACGTCAATTCCGGGATGAGCGACGGTTTCGGCAACAATGCCGGGGACTGGCATCCGGGCGAGCGTGGTTTTCTAGCTCTCCGCATCACGATTGATTGTAATAATTATTTCGGTTGGGCGGACGTGACGTTGAACAACTTGAACTGCAACGGCCCGGTTTTCACCTTGCATAGTTACTCCCTGAACACGGAGCCGAACGAAAGCATCGCGGCCGGTGAGAAGAAGGAGAAGAAGACGCATGTCCGCTTCCCCGCCCCGACCTGCACGCCCACGCCCACACCGACGCCCACACCCACACCCACACCAATCGGGATTGGATCGAGCGGCGCCGCCTTGGCCATGCTGATATTTGGCGCGTCCGGTGTCACCGCGTTGAAGCAGGGTCGCAAGACCTCGTTCCCGAGCTAGCGGCACTTATTCCGCTGCTCGGTTGTGAATCGGCCCGACTCCCGCCGTAAAGTTCTCCTGGTCGGCTGGGATGGCGCGGACTGGAAAATAATCCAGCCGTTGCTGGATCGCGGCGAATTGCCGGTGCTTGAAAGCATCGTCAACGGTGGTGTGATGGGCAACCTCTCGAGCTTGCGTCCGATGCTCTCGCCCATGCTATGGACGTCCATTGGCACGGGCAAACGTCCATTCAAGCACGGCGTGCATGGGTTTACGGAAGTCGACCACGAACTTAACCAGGTGGTCCCAGTCGGTTCGACCACGCGACAGGGCAAAGCCCTCTGGAACATTCTTAATGAGCGCGGCTTGAAGACGCACGTGGTCTCATGGTTCGCCACGCATCCGGCCGAACCGATCGACGGCGCCTGTGTGACCGACCGGTTCTCGAACCCGGTGCCCACGCGGCTCGACAAAGAATGGCCATTGTCTAAGGGCACCATTCACCCGGCCCGATTGGAGGAGCAATTATCCGGCTTGCGCGTGCGTCCGGAAGAAATTCCGGGCGATGTTCTGGCGCTGTTTGTGCGCGAAGCGGCCAGGGTCAACCAGGACTACGACAAGCGCCTGCATCAAATCGCCATTCGATTGGCCGAATCATTTACCGCGCACGCCGCCATCACCTATTTGCTCGAGCACGAGCCCTGGGATTTCGCGACCGTTTATTTTCACGCCATTGACTTGATGTGCCACGACTTCATGGAATTTCATCCGCCCCGGCGGGCCGGAGTTTATCAACCGGAATTTGAGCACTATTCCGACGTCGTGAATAGCACTTATCGCTTGCACGACGCGTTATTGGGCCGCCTGCTCCAGCTGGGGGGCGACGACGCAACGGTGATTGTCGTTTCGGATCACGGATTCAAAAGCGACGAGACGCGGCCTATTGTGGTGCCGAATATTCCGACCGGCATCGCCGCCTGGCACCGGATCAATGGAATAATCGCCATGCGCGGGCCCGGTCTGCGCCAGGACGAGCTGATTCATGGCGCCAGCCTGCTCGACGTCACCCCGACAATTCTGGCTCTCTTCGGACTGCCCGTCGGCGCCGACATGGACGGACGGGTGTTGCTTGAAGCTTTTTCGGACGCCCCTGCGATCGAGCGCATCGAAAGTTGGGATAAGATCGGCCTTCCTGAAAAGGCATCAAAAACTCTGCAGACCGACCGTTCGCCTAACGAAGAGAAAGAACTCATTCGCCAGTTCGTGGAGATCGGCTACATCCAGGACCCGGGCGACGATCCTCAGGAAGCGATCACGGCTACCTTGCGCGAGAACCGCTGGTCACTCGCTCAGTCATACCTTGGGGCGGGTCGTCATGCCGACGCGCTCCCTTTGCTTGAATCGGTTTACGAAGAATGGCCGGAGCGCTGGGATTTTTGCTGCGAGCTCGCTCTCTCTCAAATCAACCTCGGATTAATCGACGAGGCGCGTGAGACGATCAGCGGCGTGATCGAAAATCGAAAGAGCGCTGGCGCATTGCTCTTGCGCGCAAATCTGGAGTATCGCAGCCGTAACTTCGACGCCGGACTGAAATTGCTGCAGCAGGCCGAGGCGGTCGATTCCTTCTCCGCGGCCTTGCAAAATCAACTCGGTCTGACCCGTTTGCGTTTGCGCGAATCGGAAATGGCCGAGGTGGCTTTCCGCAAGGCGATCGACATCGATCCGGACGATGCCCAGGGGCATTTAGGCATCGCTTTTTGTCGACTGCGCGCACGACAGTATGAAGACGCGGCCGATTTTGCTCTGCGCGCTCTCGGTCTGCGCTTTGATCTCGCCCTCGGCCATCACTACCTCGGAGTAGCGCTCGCTCGATTGGGCGATGACGAACGTGCCATCCAGGCTTTTGAAACCTGTCTGCGATATGAGCCGGGATGGAATCCGGCGCATCGTTATCTCCTGGCGCTCCGTCGTCGTCGACCGGATGGCGCAGCCGAGGCACAGCGCCATCGCGAATTCCTGCGCGGACGCGTGGCCCGCCGCAAAACGTGGCGCGCTTTTCGCCACAATATGCGAAGTGAAGCGGCCGAGCGGGCGCGGCAACGGGCCGGGGCCCGCCTCGAGCTGCGGGCCCGGCGCCGCGATCTGGCCGGGGAAAATTTCTCGAATTCGGCTGGTCCCATGGATTTTCTGATTGTCTCCGGGCTGCCGCGTTCGGGCACATCGCTCATGATGCAGCTGCTCCAGGCCGGCGGAATTCCCGTGATGACAGATGACCGGCGCAATCCCGATGAGAGCAATCCCCACGGATATTTCGAGTGGGAGGAAATCAAACAGTTGCCGAAAAATCCATTTATCATCGAAAAAGCACAGGGTCGCGCCGTCAAAATCATTTCTATGTTGCTCCCGTCGCTGCCCAGCAGGCATCGCTTCCGCATCATTTTTATGCAACGTCCGATCGAAGAAGTCGCCGCCTCGCAGGAAACGTTGCGCCATCGGCTTTCCGGAACTTCGGCAGCCGATCCTGTCCTGATGCTCGAGCGGTTAGGCGAACATCGGGACCGCATTCTCGATCTTTTGCGGGAGAGTCCAAACGTCGATCTGCTCGAGCTGGATTACTCCAGTCTGCTCGACGATCCGCGCCCGCAGCTGGAGCGACTGGCTCAATTCTGCAGGATCGACTCCGCGCAGCTCGACCGCATGACGGCCGTCATCGATCGCGGGTTGCGCCATTTCCATACCGCCGTCGGTTGACCGTTCGTCCGCCGCGGACTAGTCTGGGCGGATGAGTATGCCTTCCATGCTCACCGAAGCGGCCTCCGATCGGAGCCGAACAGGGGCGAAGAAAGATAAAAACAGCATGAACGCCTCGCGCGTTCTCGAGAGTCTTGAGCACCATATTCTGCTCGATGGCTTTCGCATTGTCATCGATCTGGAGAAGAGCCGGGGATCATATCTTTATGATGCCGCGACTGGCCATCGCCTGATCGATCTATATGGATTTTTCGGCTCGATGGCCGTGGGATTCAATCATCCACACTTCGATGATCCGGATGTGCAACGCGATCTTCTGCAGGCGGCCAAGGTCAAGGTGGCGAATTCGGACGTCTACTCGCAAGCCTACGCTGTCTTCGTCGAAACATTTGCCCGTGTCGTTGGGATGCCTCCGCTGGAACGATTTTTATTCATTGAGGGCGGGGCTCTCGCCGTCGAAAACACTCTCAAGGCGGCCATGGATTGGAAGGTTCGGAAGAACATGGCCGCCGGGCGAGGTGAACGCGGCACCGAGATTCTGCATTTCCGACACGCTTTCCACGGGCGCAGCGGTTATACCATGAGCCTGACGAATACGGATCCGCGCAAGACGGATTTGTTCGCAAAGTTCGACTGGCCGCGCGTTTCCTGTCCTTATGTTAATTTTTCGCTGCCCGACTCCGAGCGCGAAGCCGATGTCATCGCGCGCGAAAAGACGTCCGAGCACGAGATATTGGATTGTATCGCGAAGCGTTCGATCGATATCGCGGCGATTATCGTCGAGCCGATCCAAGGTGAAGGTGGGGACAACCATTTTCGAGGCGAGTGGTTGCAAACTTTGCGCAGAATCTGCGACGAGCATGAAATGCTGCTCATTTTTGACGAGGTGCAATGCGGCATGGGCGCAACCGGTCGGACATGGTGCTGCGAACATTTTGCGGTGATGCCTGACCTGATGGCGTTCGGCAAGAAAGCCCAGGTCTGTGGCGTCATGGCCGGGCCGCGGCTCGATGAAATAAAGGACAACGCGTTTCGTTTGCCCAGCCGTTTGAACTCGACCTGGGGCGGTAATTTTACGGACATCGTTCGATCGACTCACATCCTCCGGATCATGGAAGAGGAGAAGCTGGTGGAGAATGCCGGCAGAGTGGGGAGTTACTTCCTCGAGCAATTGCACACTTTGCAGCGGGAAGAGCCTCTGATCTCGGCCGTGCGAGGACGGGGTTGCTTCATCGCCTTCGATTTGCCTGACGGCCAGACGCGCGAAGAATTCTGGAAAGGCTTTTACGATCTTGGGGTGCTGGCTCTGCGCGCCGGCGAAGCTTCCATCCGCTTTCGCCCGGCCCTTGATTTGACCACACAAGTGGTGGACGAGGCGATCGACGTGATGCGGCGCTATTGCCGCAGCCGCAGTCGCTAATTCTAAGGAGCAGGGAACCGGTGGCGTCCGCACAAGCTATGCAAACCATTTTCGAAAAACTCGGTCTGGTGGACGACAACCCCGGTGTCTTCGCCGGAGAGTGGGGCGGGGACGGCGCGCGCATCGACAAGATTTCTCCGGTGGATGGTCGCCGCCTGGCCAGCGTCCGGACTGCTTCCGATGCGGATTACGAGAAGACCATCACGCGCGCCCAGGAGGCTTTCCTGAAATGGCGCGTCACGCCGGGTCCAGTGCGCGGAGAGACCGTTCGCCGCCTCGGCAACGCGCTGCGTGATCTGAAGAGTGAACTCGGACAACTCGTGACCCTCGAGAGTGGCAAGATCGTGGCCGAAGGCGAGGGCGAGGTGCAGGAGATGATCGACATCTGCGACCTGGCGGTTGGCCAGTCACGCATGCTTTATGGCCTAACGATCCAATCGGAGAGAAAGCTTCACCGACTCATGGAGCAATGGCATCCGCTTGGCGTGATCACGGTGATCAGTGCTTTTAACTTTCCCGTCGCGGTCTGGTCGTGGAATGCGGCTCTGGCTGCAGTCTGCGGCGATGCCACCATTTGGAAGCCATCCGAAAAGACGCCGCTCACCGCCATCGCCGTGATTAAAATCGCGGAACGCGTCTGCCGGGAGACGGGCGCTGATCCGGCCATTTTTTCACTATTGATTGGAGATGGTCCCGGAATGGGGCAGAAGCTTGCTGCCGATCGACGGGTACCTCTCGTTTCCGCTACGGGGTCAACCCGCATGGGATTCGATGTGGCCCGGACGGTCCATGGCCGGCTCGGCCGAACCATTATGGAACTGGGCGGAAACAATGCGCTGATCGTTTCGGCCAGTGCGAATCTTGAGATGGCGGCCCAGTCCATTTTCTTCGGCGCGGTCGGCACGGCGGGCCAGCGCTGTACCTCGACGCGGCGTGTCATCATGCACGAGTCAGTCGCGGACCGGGTGCGGGAGAAACTTTTGTCTGCCTACAAAGGAGTACGGATCGGTAATCCGCTCGATCGCAAGACGCTGATGGGACCGCTCATCGACCCCGGCGCCGTCGAACAGGTCCAGAACTCAATTGAACGTTTAAAGGGCGAAGGTGGCGAAGTGCTTTATGGGGGCGAAAAACTGACGGGCGCGGCTTATCCGGGTGGTTGTTATATGACGCCCTGTCTCGCCACGGCCCAACCGAAATACGAGATCGTCCAGCACGAAACCTTTGGGCCTTTGCTCTACCTGATGACCTACCGTGACTTCGATGAGGCGCTTGAGATCCAGAATAGTGTTTCCCAGGGGCTGACCTCTGCCATTTTCACCAATGATGTGCGCGAGGCGGAGCAATTTACCAGTGCGGTCGGGAGTGATTGCGGCATTGCGAATGTGAACACGGGCACCAGTGGAGCCGAGATCGGCGGCGCCTTCGGGGGTGAGAAAGACACGGGAGGCGGCCGCGAGAGCGGCAGCGATTCCTGGAAAAGTTACATGCGCCGCCAAACCAGCACGATTAACTTTTCGACCGAGCTTCCGTTGGCCCAGGGCATCCAGTTTGGAGGGGATGAGGGGAGCGCGAACGCGTAGTAGATCAAACTGAAATATCTATGAGCACAGCAACTCTGACCAAGAACAAACTCGGCGCTGAATCGAAATTCGACTGGCCGCTTTGTTACGAGGCCGAAAACTTCATTCTGCAACGCATCGGCTCTTTCCTCGAGCGTAACAGTTTTGCCCTGCGCCTCTCGGCGCGTATGCGGGACGAAGCGGGCACTCTTATTCTCGATTGGACGGATCATCTGCTTCTCCCCGCATCGGACGAAGAGGCGATTCGCGATCTTGGATTCGTTGACGACCCGCTGGGGGAAAACGTCGGCGGACACAAGGCTCTCTGGCATCCCGAAGCCATGCTGCCGCGTCTTCTTATCGCTCCTTCCAACGCGAAATATCCGCTCGCTCTTGCGGTTCGAGCGGAATTTGTGGCCGAATTTGCTGCAGCCCATGGCGTGACCAATGAGATCGAAGGGGGTTCTTTCTCCCGTTTTCGCAAGGTTCTGGTGCACGAAGAAAATGGAGCCGCACTCTACGCGATCGAACGCCGCGGCTACCGCGGCTATGTGCCCCAGGATGCCGATCTGAAATCATTTCTGGCCGCGCGTGATCTTTGCGGGACCCGTCGTCGTGTCTGGGCGAATGACGCCGACGGATTTCGGCACCTGCACGAGCGCGTGGCCAGGATGGTGGAACTGGTTGGACGCGATCTCGCCTGCCATCTCTTCTTTGAAGAAGAGCGCAGTTACTGGCAGAAGCGGAATCGGGCTGGCCAGGAACAGAAACGCCGGCAGGACGTGCTGGGACTTGGCTGGGCCAATCACGATCACCATACTTTTCGCTCGTCGCGCGAATTCTTCGTGGATTTGATCAAGGTATTTGAAACGCTTGGATTCCAACGGCGCGAACGTTACTACGCCGGATCGGAGGCAGGCTGGGGAGCGCAAATCGTCGAGCAACCGATCGAAGGCATTATCATTTTCAACGATGTCGACCTGACGCCGGAGGAGACGGAAATCGATTTCTCGCGGCAGTCGCTCGCTCCTGGCTCGAAGCTGGGCACCATCGGTTTGTGGTGCGGGTTACATGGGGAAAGCATCCTCGGCGCCGGCATGCATCACCTCGAATGCCGTTTCGATCACGCCCTCCTGCGCGCGCAGTTGGCCGCGGTTAATATCAACACGATGAGGCCGTTCTCGGATTTCCCCTTTTTGAAACAGGCTTTCACCGAGGGCGAACGGTGGAGAGTGGCACGCGAGCGTCTTGATCGCATCAAGGCGGCCGGGCTCATCACGGACGATCAGCTGCAAAAGTTCGCGAACGAAGGCGCCATTGGAAGTCACCTCGAGAATTTGCAGCGCAAAGGCGGCTTTAAGGGTTTCAACCAGAAGTCCGTCAGCGTGATCATCGAGGCGACCGATCCGCGCAAACGGGACGCGGTGCACAAGTGGGCCTAACGCAGCGACGCGATCAAATCCCGATGCAAAGGCGAGCGGCGATCATCACGGCTCTCCGAACACCTGTCGGTCGGCACGCGGGCGCATTGGCGTCGGTTCGCCCCGACGATCTTGCCGCCCACATCATCAAGGCCGTCGTGGAGCGATCCGGCATCGACCCCGCCTTGATCGAGGATGTCTACTTCGGCGCTACCAACCAGGCCGGCGAGGACAACCGCAACGTCGCGCGCATGGCCGCGCTGCTGGCGGGCCTCCCCGCGTCCGTGCCGGGTTCGACGGTGAATCGCCTCTGTGCGTCGGGGCTGGAAGCCGTCAACATCGCGGCGCGCATGATCGAGGCGAGTCACGGCGATGTGTTCATCGCGGGCGGCGTCGAGTCGATGAGCCGTGC
>JBBRNL010000002.1:0-495928 GCA_038230335.1 Chthoniobacterales bacterium
CTCGCCTTTGATATATTCCATGACGAAGTAGGGAAGCCCATCGTCGGTCTCCCCGCCGTCGAGGAGGCGAGCGATATTGGGATGATCGAGCGAAGCCAGGATTTGCCGTTCGTGCTGGAAACGTCGCAGGACCGACTCGGTGTCCATGCCGCGCTTGATCAGTTTGATCGCGACCTGCATCTGGAACTGCTGGTCGGCGCGTTCCGCCAGATAAACCTCACCCATCCCTCCTGCCCCGAGACGTTCCACCAGTTTGTAGGGACCGATGGTGCGACCGATGGGACTTGGAGCTTCTACTTTGGCGAATATCTCGGCGGCCAACTGGGCGGGCGGCTCCGCGATGAAGGTGTTCGTTTCCTCGCCGGCCTTGAGGAGCGAATCGATTTCCTGGCGCATTGCCTTATCGGTGCCGCAGGAGTGGATGAGGAATGCCTCTCGCTCGGCCGACGCCACCTGGCGGGCGTCGTGAAAGATTTCTTTGATCCGCTCCAGACGCCCCGACGTCATCCCCTTTATCCAGCTGTCAGTTCCTTGCGCAACCACGCTTTCGCAAATTCCCAATCCCGGCGGACGGTTATGCCGGAAATGCTCAGCACCTCCGCGATCTCGTCGTAGCTCATCCCCCCGAAATACTTGAGCTCGACTACCTGACTGGCGCGTCGATCAAGATGCGCGAGCCGTTCCAGCGCATCATTCAAGTCGACCAGGTGTACGGCCTGTTCCTGGACGAGCGCAGCCGCTTCCGTTAACTCCAGATCGACTACGCCCGAGCCCCGCTTCACGCGCTGGCGGCGGCGGGCGTGGTCGACCAGAATGTGCCGCATCATGCGCGCTGCTCCTGCGAAAAAATGAGCGCGATCCTGCCAGTGCGGCCGGGTGCGTTCGGCCAGGCGCAGGTAGGCCTCGTTCACCAACGCGGTCGCCTGCAAGGTGTGATCGGGCCGTTCCCCGCTCATGTAAGAATGCGCGAGCCGGCGCAGCTCCTCATAAACCAGCGGCGCGACCTCATCCAATTGCGCGCTTTTCCAGTAACCGGTTTCCGCCAGCAAATCCGTAATTTGCTGTGGAGGAAGCGAGGAAGCCCACATGACTGGGATCTGAACACAAAATAACTAAGGAAACGATGTAAAAAGGACGGAATTCCTATCCCCGGCAGAGATTCAATGATCGCTTTCGGACTGTTTTGTCGCTTGGATGGGTAAAAGTATGCAACGTACCATCCTCCTAGGCGTCGGGATCCTCGGCTTGCTCAGTTCAGCGCTGCAGGCCCAAGTGCCGCAAATAATCAATTACCAGGGCCGCGTCGTTCTTAATACGAACAACACCAACTTCAACGGCACGGGCAGTTTCAAATTCGCGTTGGTCAACTCCAACGGGAGCATAACCTATTGGAGCAACGACGGCACGAGCAGCGCCGGAAGCCAGCCCACCAATGCGGTCTCCCTGATTGTGACCAATGGACTCTACTCCGTCGTGCTGGGAGACATCGGGTACTCGAACATGACGGTGATCTCGGCAAGCGTGTTTAATAATTTCGACGTCCGTCTGCGGGTCTGGTTTAACGACGGCACTCATGGCTCACAGCTCTTAACGCCTGACCAGCGTATTGCCTCGGTCGGCTACTCGATGCTGGCTGCAACCGTCGCCGACGGGGTGATCACGAGCGCAAAGATCGCCCCGGGCGCGGTCGGCTCGACCCAAATCGCCAATGGCGCGGTCGGCTCCGCTCAAATCGCCAACGGTGGTGTCAGCGGGACGCAGATCGCTGATGCGAGTGTCACCGCGGCCAAGATTGGCTCCGGTCAGGTGGTGAAAAGCGTGAATGGCATAAGCGATATTCTCACGCTAGTCGCAGGTTCAAACATAAGCATTACGCCATCGGGAAACACGCTCACCCTGGCCTCAACCGGCGGTGCCGGAGTCTGGTCGCTCAACGGAACCAGCACCTACTATAACACTGGGAACGTGGGCATCGGGACATCGACACCGGCAGCCAGTCTGGACCTGTTTAGCAGCAGCGGAAGTCCCATGCTCTTGAAACTGAAAAGCCCCAACGGAAATGGGCTCTTCGAGGCCACCGCGACGAGGCCCACCATCGCTTTTCGCGATCAGTTTACATCTCTGGCGAACCCTCCCTACAGCGTGATCGGGGGCTATAGCGGCGGGATTCGTTTTTACACCGATAGCTTTTGGACCGGCGGGAATGCGTTGGGGTTAATGGCTCTCGATAGCAACGGCCTCCTCGGCATCGGCACCCAGACGCCGTTAAGCGCTCTTCATGTTTCCGGTTATTCGGATGCCTTGCGCCTGACCGGAACGCATCCGTTCGTCACCTTCGAGGAGAGTGCGAACACCTATTCCCGCATCCAGGGAAATCTGAACGGAATAGATCTGAAGTCACAAGGCGCCGCCACCGGCAGCAATCCCGGCGGCCTCATTCACCTGGACGGTACCGGGACAGTCGGGATTGGGACGACGACGCCAACTTCGCATTTGAGCATAAAGTATTTTAACGGCGCTCCGACGTGGACCACGAATGGGTGGATCGGTGCGCTCGACATGGACAACGCCTCAGCCATCGCATGGGCGGCTGACACCAGCGGCCAGCGATTTGGGATGGGTCATACCAACGGAGCTTTCCTGATGTGGCGCACCGCGGCTGACCCGGGAACAACGGGCAGTCCGGCCACTTACGATTTTACGATCAGCGATACCGGCAAGGTCGGCATCGGCACGACCGCCCCCGTGGCTAACCTGCATGTCTTCGATGCGGTCGCCGCGAGCGAGCGCATTCAATCTACCGGCGGCATCAACTCCTGGTCGCGGATGGAATTCGTTACTGCGAATGGGCAATGGGACGTCGGAACCTCGCGCGGTTACATTGGAGATGCGTTTTACATTGCTCGCGACCCGTCACCCCCAGTGTTCTATGTTCAGCCAAACGGCGACACCTATGTGCAGGGGAACATGGGCTGCGGGACCCTCACTGTCCGCGGCGGCGCGGATCTGGCCGAGCCATTCCCAATGAAAGAGGAGGTTTTGGAGAAAGGCTCGGTGGTCGTGATTGATGAAGAACATCCCGGCCGGCTCAAGCGCAGCACGCGCGCGTACGACAGGCGTGTAGCAGGAATTGTAAGTGGCGCCAATGGGATCAACCCAGGTATCTCGCTCCGCCAGGAAGGGGTGATGGAAAGTGGGCAGAATGTAGCATTGAGTGGTCGAGTCTATGTGCAGGCGGACACCTCGAACGGAGAAATTGAGGCCGGCGATATGCTCACCAGTTCCGACATTGCTGGTCGCGCCATGAAAGCCACGGACTGGGACCGCGCTCATGGCGCAGTCGTCGGCAAAGCTATGAGTTCATTGCATGAGAAGCAGGGAACGGTGTTGGTGCTGGTCACTTTGCAATAATGTTCTTATGCCGAAGTTTCTGACGAGTCTGTTGAGCGCGGTGCTGTCTGCTGCCGTCCTCGCAATTTCCGCGAAGGCACAACAAAAAATCGTGCGCTTAAACGGGACAAATTCGCCGGAGTTGCGGAAGGCCCGGCTACTCGCGCCGCTGGAGAAGAATGAGCTGGTGCAATTTGCCTTCACTCTGCCCGTGCGAAAACAAGCGGCGCTGGATGATTACCTGAAGCATCTTTATACGCCGGGCGACCCCCTTTATCGCAAGTATCTCCTCAAGGGCGAGTTCGAGGCGTTATTTGGTCCGACTCAGGAGCAATATGAAGCGGTCATCGACTTCGCGCAGCGAAACGGTCTAAGCGTTGTCGGCAAACATTCTAATCGACTTGTCCTCGATGTAGCGGGCCGGGCGGAAACGGTGGAAAGAGCGCTGAGCGTCCGCATGATGCGGTTTCAATCGCCTAACGGACGCATATTTCGCGCACCCGACCAGGAACCAGCCCTGTCGGTGGACATCGCGCCACAGATTGCCGGCATCGTAGATTTGGACAAATCCATCGAGCCGAAATCGAACCATATGCTGCGCGCGCCGCGCCGAGAGGAGGCAATAAAGACCGAAGCACCCTCCGCCTTCCCCAGTGGGCCGGCCGGAGGATTTGCCCCGGCCGACATCAAAACCGCCTACAATCTGAACGGTCTGTCCCAGAACGGGAGTGGCCAGACCATTGCGCTTTTCGAGTTGGACGGTTTCTACAACAGCGATATTAACGCCTACGACAGTCAGTTTGGACTGCCCACCGGTACCGTTAACGTTGTCTCGGTTGGAGACACCTCCGCCTTCCCTACAGCACCCACCTCCGCTACGCCGGATCCGTCCGGTGTTATCGAGTGCACGCTTGACATCGAAATGGCAAAGGCGGCCGCACCAAACGCCACCATCCTGGTGTATGAAGGGACAAATTTTGTCTCCATTTACAACCGCATCGCGAGCGACAATGCCGCTCAGCAAGTGAGCACCTCATGGTACTACGGCACCGATTCTGCGACGCCCGCGTCGGTGCGCAATGCCGAGAATACCGCGTTTCAACAAATGGCCGGACAAGGTCAATCGCTCTACGGCGCAACGGGTGATTTCGGTGATCAAGTAAAGACGGGCACAGATGCCAGCGGGAATCCGATTTTCGTTTTCGGCGTGCAAGATCCTTCCGCCCAGCCATACATCACGGCAGTCGGGGGCACAAAACTTACCGTGGATGCGTTCAACGGTGCCTACAAAAGCGAGACGGCTTGGACTGGAAATACAACCGGAGGCAGTACTGGAGGTATCAGCACGGTTTGGACGCTGCCGGTCTACCAGTCATTGGCGGTTTCGCCCGGTTCGAACGGATCAAGCACTTTCCGGAACCTGCCCGACGTGAGCTTGAATAGTGATCCGAATACCGGCTATTCCGTCTACCGCACGAGTGGCTTCCCAACTAAGAGTGGCTCGTGGATCGCCGTGGGAGGCACTTCTGTCGCCGCACCCCTCTGGGCCGCTTATACCGCGCTGGTTAATCAAAATCGAGTTGGACTCGGGACCGGGAATCTCGGCTTCGCTAATCCGACGCTTTACTTCGTGGCGCACGCTCGTTTTAGCGCCGATTTTCACGATATTACGAGCGGCAACAATGGAACGTATTCAGCAGTTTCCGGCTACGATAATGTCACCGGCTGGGGCACTTTCAATGGCGGCAATATGTTCTCCGACCTGACTAGAGACGCCGCCGTATTCTGGGTTGATGGCAGTTATACCGGCTCACTTTCCAATGGTGGCCAAACAACGCCATTCAAGAAAGTCAGCGACGCTCTTAATACGGCGGTCATCGACATTCCCACGCTCATTTATATCCGCGGTGGCGCGTATAACGAAACCTTTAGTAATTCGAAACCGATCGTCTTCGTTAACAATGGCAACGGCAACGCCACCCTCGGTTCCAGCACGGTGAAATAGTCTTTTTTCTTGAAATGAACAAAGCAGCCAAAAACCTTCGAGCTTTTTTCCATCTCATCATATTTCTGGGTTCGCTTGTCGTTGTCCTGTTGCCCGTCGCTGTTCGGGGCGCGCGCACCAGCGCCAGCTATTCTGTCCCGGCCGACTCGACCGATGCGGCGGGAGCACAGGTGCAAAGCGCGAGTTATTCCATCACAGGCAGCGCCGTCGGCGAGTTCGGTACTGCTTCGAGCGCAGTCACGACGAGTGCGGCCTACAGCGGCAAAGCCGGTTACGTGGGTGAACTTTACGATATCGTCGCACTAAGCCTGACCGCGCCGCCTTCAAATTCCTTAAATGAAACAACGAATCGGCAAGTGAATGCGGCGCCCCTGGCTGATGACGCGACCACTTTGGCAAATTTTGCCGCAGGCAGCGTCACATGGTCCACCGTGAGCGGGCCGATCTCGATCAATACCGGCGGGCTCGCGACCGCGGGCACTGTTTATCAGGACACACCGGCAACGGTCGGCGGGGCTGCGCAAGGCCTCAGCGGTCAGCTCGCCCTCACCGTGCTCAACGTTACGACCGATGATTTCGGTGCCTACGCGGGCGATGGCATCGATGATTCCTGGCAGGTCCAATATTTCGGTCAGCCGCCGAACGCGCTGGCCGGGCCGAACGCCGATGCCGATCACACCGGGCAAACCAATTTGTTTAAGTTCGTCGCCGGATTGAATCCGCTCGACGGTTCACGCTTCACCTTATCGATCGCATCGGTCGCCGGCCAGCCCCTGCAAAAGCAGCTTGTCTTTAAGCCTGTGGCCAGCGGTCGCACCTACACCCCGCGATTTTCCACAACCCTAAAAAATCCTACTTGGCAGACCGTCCCTGGTTTCACGCAGACCGACAACGGGACGACCCGGACGGTTACAGATCCTAGCGCCTCGCCCGCTCCCAGGTACTATCAGGTCGGAATTTCAAAGCCGTAAGCCTTCCTTAACAAATTTTGTTGCGGCCCAACGCCGCGCCTCTTGTCGTATCCGTCACGACAGACGCCCAAGGCTCTGGCAATACGAAGACGCCGCGGCAACTTACCTCGCGATGAGATTTTATCGGCTCGTGTTTTGGTAGCCGGGCGTCGTTTACAATTTCAGAGGCCCCGGAATCCTCATCGCTTACGTGAAGGACCGGCTCGGACCGGCAGCCGTTCGGCTACATCGCGGAGCCGGAGCAACTGAAAAATAAAGGATTGAGTTTCAAGTTCAAAAGGGCTGCGCGTTGATCTCGTAATAGTGTTCCGGCACTTTGAACAAGGCCTCATTGTCGATCTTCGTCTTGTCGATCTTGTCTACTTTAAAGGAAAGGCGCTCCTGACCGTGATCCTCGCTGCCGGCAGCGGTTCCTTTTCCGCTATTTCCCGCGGGGCTATCGGAGCGGAAATGCAGATCGCTCCGGAAGGTGGCTTCGAGCGGGAAGAGCGAGTGCTTTTGCATAAGCTGGATCCATTGCTCTTCCCACCCCCGCGGACCGAAGCGGCGATTCAGATAATTCGTTTGGATCACGCGAAACGGAAACAGGGAGGAATCAGCCGTTGCCCAGATTTCAGAAGTGTCCTTCCCATCACTGAGGGTGTAACAGGCGCAATCGAATCCCTGAATCTTCTTTGTCTTATCGGTTTTCTTTAATTCGGGCGATCCGTCCAAGTCTCCCGTCGCCGGCCTGGGCGGCATCATAGGCACATTCGGTGCACCGGATGCCATGCGGTTGTTAGGCATTGGCGGCAGGGATGGCATCGGCGGCGGCGCCGGGAAACCGGGCGGGGGCAAAATTGCCGCCACGGGCCGCGCGCCGGATGGGGGCGGCGTCATAGTGGGTGGCGAAAACGATGGGAGGGGCGGTGCGCCCGCTTGACTCAAATCCGGCGGAGCGGGAAACCCCGGCGGCCGGTTCGGCGCGCTCGATGCCCCGTCATTTTTTGCCAGATCGACCACCACGAAGCTCCCGTTGTGCGGATAAACGATGGTGAGTTTCTTTGCCGCAAGATCGACAATGTTGATTGGCTCCGGTTTGCGTTTATCGGGATTTTCGATGCGCAACTTTTCCCCTTGGCGCGTGTAAACCGTCTGGCTGGAGACCCCGCCTCGGGTTTCCGTGGACGTGAGTGTGCCCTCGAGGCCTCCCGTTTTTTCCGTCGCGCCCAAGGGAAAGGGGGACAAAGCGCAGACGAAGGCCAGGAAAGCAATCAGATAGCGCATTGGTTAGGCGAGTGCCTAGGGCATGTTGTATTTGTTAGTAATGTTTTCGGGCGTTCCACCAACCGCGGTAAACAGGCCGTGACAGGAATTGCCGATAATGGCCTTGATTCCAGTGCCGGTGGTGGTCTGGCCCACGCAACCAATGGCAGTGAAGGTAGACACGCCGAAGCCGGGACCGGAGCCGAAACAATTGGTTGCGATTTCAGAGGCAAACAGGCCAATGGCATTGCTGCCGACAGTAGTGCCGTTGCAGTTGTTCGCCGTGTGCGCGGAGAGACCGGTAGCGGATACGGCAAAGGCCTGACAATTGATGGCGATGTCACAAACAATCCCGGAGCCGGAGCCGTGGCCTGTGCCGTCGCAATTTTCCGCGGTGGATACCTTCAAACCAGCGCCGGATCCGGAGGTCTCGCCATGGCAATTTGTAGCGCTGGTTGCGTCCAATCCGATACCCGTGCCGGATCCGGACGTTTTGCCGTAGCAGTTAGCCGCGCTAGCTGCAACGATGCCGGCGCCGTTGCCAAAGGCGACGCCGTAACAATTCAGGGCCGACCCGTCCACGTCGACGGCGGCCGCATTCCCGACACTGGTTCCGTAACAGTTGATGGCGTTGTTGAAACAGTGAATACCGCTGCCCGTGCCGGAGGCAAAGCCGTTGCAATTTTCTGCCGTGTTCACGCGCAGAGCGTCACCCGCACCGCCATTGGCACTGGCCCAGCAATCTCGCGCGACTTGCGTTTCGATGGCTCCCTGGCCGGAAGTCGCGTTGCAGTTGGCGACGCAGCCGACCACCATATCGCCGGCGTTGATGCCGTAGAAGGACGTCGTGGTGGAACTGACGGCGTAGCATCCGGTGGCACTGGCAGCAGCCTCAATGCCGATGCTGCCAAACTGGCTGGCGTTGCTGTTAACCACAATATTCGCGGTAATGGCCGTGCCTCCGATGACCGAGACGTTGCACGATTCGATCAGGCCGGAAGTGCCAAGATTAATCCCATTGGACAAACAACCGGCCACAGAAATATCGGAGACGTGAGCATTGAGTGGCGCAGTGCCGGCGACCTGGATGCCATTGGCAAAGCCGCTTCCGCTGAAGGTGCTGCCGCTTAGGGTGACATTGCCGCGAATCGAGCCATTAGTTATCCGGATGTTGCGCAGCCCGCCATTGATCACCACCCCGCTGTGGGAGGGCGACGCTTCGGTCGAAGAGATTTCGAAGCCGTTGAGATCGAGCGTCACGCCGCTGGCATTGATGGTGACGCCATCGGTGCTGCTCACACTCAAACTCTTAGTCAAATAATAGCCGCCGCTACTACCGATGGCTAAGGGCAGGGACGAGATCGGCGTGCGCGGCTCGATCTGGTCTAACGATTTCATGATCGGCACATTAGGCGCGGTGGTAGGTACGATGTTGCCTTGGCCGAAGATCGACATGGGCAAGACCGACAAGGTGAAGCCAGCAGTGAGGGCAAAGGGGACGAGGGAATTCTTCATAGCAAAACTCGATCATGGAACTTTTCCTGGTTAAAATCGAGAAAAGAAACTCTCAGCGATGGCTCATATTTCGTCCTGTGACCAGAATGATGGCGGCTGCGGCGAGGAGCAGCTCGAACAGACGCGAGGAGTCCGCGCGGTGAGGTAGAAAAAGGATTCGCGCACAGGTCGAAAGCGGCAGTAATACGTAATTGTTCGGCGCAGCGGAAAGAAAAGATCCGAGCAGAATGACCGCCAAACGAAACCCTCATTTCGTTTGGCGAAAATCGGTTCAGCGGAGCGGGAGTTAAGATGGAAGCCGCGCCGCAAGTTTGAGGAAGGTCTCGCGGAGACAATCGATTGGCCCATCCGCAACGAGTCGTGGCGGCATCCGCTGCTCGAGCGGGCTGGGCTTAATTGAACAGAGACCAATCTTCGCCAGCGGCGGCGATGGGACCGACATTAGTGCCTACGGGCGGCCGCTTTATCGACAGGAATACCTGGCCGGAACCGATCCGCTCGATCCCACCAGTGGATTGCGCATCATCGCTGTCGCGCGCACTGGGAACGATTTCGTTGTCACTTTCGCCACGGAGCGAAGCGTTCTGCCGTAAGCTTGCCCAAACGGATCAAGTGCTCCGATCAACAATCACTTCTGGTGGGAACCGTTGCTCCAGCGGACGGGAAGATATGAAGCCGACAGAATCCTGGCGAAATATTAGCACAGACGGACCAGGATCCGTTTCGAGGTGTATATCTGTGTTTCGATTGTGTTAATGAGTGGCTGACGGTCCTGCTGCCAGCAACCGGAATTTCTTCTTGAAATCGTTAGGCACAGCTGCGCACAATGAAGGCAGCCTCAGCCCGCCAGATAACTCCGCTCCGTTTCTTTAGGATAGTTTCGCGCCGGCCTTATCGAAAGAGACTCTGGCTTAACTCGGAGGTCTCAATATGAAACTGACAGTTCCCCTTGGTGCGCTCGCGGCGATTTTGTTGCTCAGCCTGTCGACCCTGTGCGGACAATCCGCGCTGGACGGTTTCGATCCGAACGCGAATGGCGCAGTTCGAGCGGTCGCCGTTCAACGGGACGGAAAGATACTCATCGGTGGCGATTTTACGACGCTCACGCCTAACGCCGGCGCGACGATTTTCCGCAACCACATGGCCCGGCTGAATGTGGATGGGACGCTCGACATGTCCTTCGATCCGCGCCCAAATGCGACGGTCCGTAGCATCGTGGTGCAGTCGGATGGCAAGATTCTTATCGGCGGCGATTTTACAGTACTCAGCGCCCTACCGAGGATTTTACGCAACCACATTGCCCGGCTCGATGCCACGACCGGCTTGCCCGATTCGTTCGATCCGAACGCGGATAATGTTGTCCGTTCAATCGCGCTGCAGTCGGACGGCAAGGTTTTGGCAGGCGGCGATTTTACCACGCTTTCGCCCAGCGGCGGAGCGGCGGTCACGCGCAACCGCATTACCCGGGTGAACTCGGACGGCACGCTCGACACCGCCTTCAACCCGAGCGCGAATGCTTCTGTCCGTGCTATCGCGCTGCAGGCGGGGATTCTAGCGGGTGGCGATTTCACGAAGATCGGCGGAGCGACGCGCAATAACATCGCCCGGCTCAATCCCACGACTGGCTTGGCCGAATCGTTCAACCCGAATGCGAACGGCCAGGTCGATGCCATTTCGGTGCAGGCGGACGGCAAGATCTTGACGGGTGGCACGTTCACGAGCATCGCCGGACAGACACGCAACCGCATCGCCCGGCTCAATGGGGTGACCGGAGCGGCTGAATTGTTCAATCCGAACGCTGACGGTGAAGTCGATGCCATCGCGGTGCAGGCGGACGGCAAGATTTTAGCGGGCGGCACTTTCGTGAATATCGGCGGGCACCCGCGCCATAACCTCGCCCGCCTCGATGCCACGACCGGAGCGGCGGATGCGTTCCAAACGCCAAACGGTGAAGTCGATGCCATCGCGGTGCAGGCGGACGGCAAGGTCCTGGCGGGTGGCACATTCACGAGCATCAACGGACGGACGCGCAACTTCATCGCCCGGCTGGAAGCCGATGGCAGGCTCGATCAGACGCTCAATCTCAGCACCGTCGGCGGCTCTGTTGACGCCATCGCCGTTCAAACGGACGGCAAGATTCTCATCGGAGGCAGCTTTAGCACTGTTTTGGGCGTGACGCGCCACAACATTGCCCAATTGAATACGGACGGCACGCTCGACACTACTTTCATCGCGAGCGCGAACGATTTTATCATTGCCATCGCGGTGCAAGCCGACGGCCAGATTTTGGCGGGCGGCGCTTTCACCAGCATGGGCGGAGATCAGCGCAACCACATCGCTCGGCTCAACGCCGTGACTGGCTTGCCTGATTCGTTCAACCCGAACGCGAATGGCCTTACGAACGTTGAGGTTGAAGCCATCGGCGTGCAGACGGACGGCAAGATTCTAGTGGGCGGCAATTTCGAGAACATCGGCGGAGCAACCCGCCATAACATCGCCCGGCTCGATGCCAGCACTGGCTTGGCTGATTTGTTCAACCCGAACGTGAACGGCTTTAACAGCGGTGATATCGCTTCCATCGCGGTGCAGACGGACGGCAAGATTTTAGTGGGTGGCTCTTTCACGAGCATCGGCGGACAGGCCCGCAATAACATTGCACGGCTGAACGCGGACGGCACGCTCGAGGCCGCTTTCCATCCGGAGGCAACCGGGGCGTCCTCGCCACGGGTTCAGGCCATCGCGGTGCAGGCGGACGGCAAGATATTGACAGGTGGCACGTTCACGAACATCGGCGGAGCGACGCGCCATAACATCGCCCGCCTGATTCCGACGAACGGAATTGCTGACAATTCATTTGACCCGAACGTGAGCGGTTTTGTCCTTTCCATCGCGGTGCAGGCGGACGGCAAGATTTTAGTGGGCGGCTTTTTCACGAACATCGGTGGACAGTCGCGCAATAACATCGCCAGGCTCGATACCACCGGCTTGGCTGATTCGTTCAACCCGAATGCGAACAGTGAGGTCGAAGGAATCGCGGTGCAGGCGGACGGCAAGATTTTAGCGGGCGGCTTTTTCACTAACATCGGTGGACAGTCTCGCAACCTTTTCGCTCGCTTGACCAACGACACGGGTGCGCTGCAAAACGTGGACGTGACGCAAACCAGCATTACCTGGACGCGCGGCGGCTCCAGTCCGCAATTCGCGCGCGTGACCTTTGAGATTTCATTCGATAATGTGAATTTCAATCTCCTGGGGGACGGCACGGCCGCCGGCAGCAACTGGATTCTGACTGGCTTGAGCTTGCCCGCCGGACGTAACTTCATCATCCGTGCGCGCGGTTTTTATCGCAGCGGCCAGAACAACGGCTCGGAGAGCATCACGGGATCAAGGCGGAATACGTTCTTCCCCGGGAGCTTCGTGATTGGCGATGGTAATGCAGTCATCGGCCAGCGCGTGGTCTTTTGGGGCGCGCAATGGGCGAAATGGAATTCCTTGAGCGACGGCCCTGCGCCCGCCAGTTTCAAAGGCTTCGCCAGTTCCACGAGTACTAATCCGCCGGAATGCGGAGGCACGTGGCAGAGTGATGCCGGCAACAGCTCGGCGCCACCAGACGGCCTCCCGGACAGCCTTGATGTGATTGTGGCGAGTTCGATCACCAAGTCAGGCGGCGTCATCTTGGGCAACATCCCCGAGATGGCCGTCGTCCAGGCGGATCCAGGTTACGATTCCAATCCAGGTCACGCCGGAACCGGCACGGTCGTGTCGGTGAGCTGCGGCAGATAACGCACTGCGGAGGGCGGGCCCATTGCCTCCTTTTTTGGGCGCCTTTGATTCGACCGCTTTTGTCTTCTCAGTTTCATCTGGGCTGATAGAAGTTCTCTCACTTTTGGGGTCTTGAATGGCGACTAAAATATTAATCATCGGAGCAGGCGGGCGATTAGGCGCCGCCTTGGTGGGCGCATTCCGCGGCCAATTTGCGGTCACGGGCCTGACTCATTCCGAAATCGATATCGGCGATTTCGATGAACTGGAACAAATCTTGGGACGGGTCAACGTGGACGTGGTGATCAACTGTGCGGCCTTGACCAACGTGGATCTCTGCGAAGAGCAGGCAGACGAAGCTTTCCGCGTCAATTCCAGCGCCCCGGAGTTGCTCGCCCAAATCTGTCAAGACAAGGGGGCACGCTTCATCCACTTCAGCACAGATTACGTATTTGATGGAGCCAAAAACGTTCCGTACCTCGAAGAAGATGAGGCCAGCCCCCTCAGCATTTACGGAGAGTCGAAGCGGGAAGGAGAAGAAAATGTGCTCGGTGTGAACGAGCGCCACCTGGTCATCCGCGTCTCGTGGGTCTTTGGACCCGATCGTCCAAGCTTCGTCGACAATATCATTCAGCGCGCGCGAGAGAATCCCCGGGTCGAGGCGGTGGTGGACAAATTTTCCACGCCAACCTACACGCGTGATATCGCGGCCATGCTCCCCCGTTTTTTCCCGCCCGACGTCGGAGGAATTTTGCATTTCGCGAACGACGGCCAATGCAGCTGGCAGGAGTATGCCCAGCATGCTCTCGACGTCTGTCACGAAGCTGGCGTTCTTTTGAAAGCGACCACGGTGGACGCGGTCAAGCTTGGCGATATGCAGAGTTTTGTCGCTCGCCGTCCGGTTTACACCGTGCTGGCGACCGACCGTTACACGGAAATTACGGGCGAAAAGCCACGTTCTTGGCGTGACGCCGTCACTGAATATGTTAAGGATAGGTATTCCAAAAAATGAAAACGCACTTCTTCCTTGGACTCTTCTCTCTTTGCCTCTGCGCCAGCCTTCGGGCTGAACTGAAATGGGATCAAACCGTCCTGGAACTGCACCCCGGCCTCGGGGACAAGGAAGCGGTTGGTCACTTTAAGTATCAGAACATCGGAAAGACGCCGGTTCGTTTTAAGTCTGTTCGCACTTCGTGCGGTTGCACCGCAGCACAGTCGCAGACGGAAGAAGTGCCACCGGGCGATAAGGGTGAAATTACGGCCACTTTCAAGATTGGTGATCGCACCGGTACGCAGATTAAAACGGTCACGGTGGAGACCGACGATGCCTCGCATGCGACCACAGTGCTGACTTTGAAGTCGGTCCTGCCCGAGATGCTCGCCCTCAATCCGAGTTTCGTTTTTTGGACGGCCGGGGAGGAGGCGAAATCGAAAACGATCGTCGCCAAAGCGGGCAAGGATTTCGCGGCCAAGAACCTGACCGTAACTTCGTCCAACCCAGACTTTCTCATCAAGGTCGAACCGTCTGATTCGGCCGGTCAATGGAAAATCAACGTCCAGCCGAAGCAGACGGCCCGAGCCATGGCCGCGGCCTTAACCATTCGCCCGGACTTTCCGAAAGATGCGCCCAAGATGTTTTACGCTAACGCCAGCGTCACCGGTGCTCCCGTCATGCCACCGCCGGTGGCGAAAGCGCCCGTCCCGAAATAGCCGGTGAAATCTTGCGCCGCGCGACAAGCTCTGCTGCTGGTGGCGCTCGCCTTTTTGCCAGGGATCGGACAGGCGATCTATTTTCGCGACAAGGTTTCGTGGCAATCACCCGTGCCGGCTTCGGAGTCTGTCACGGCGGCGCAGGCGCGTGCCTGGGGAGGCGATGTGCTCTGGGTGGATGCGCGGCCGGACCCAGAATTTGCCAGCGATCATATCCCGGGTGCCGTGCCATTAAATGAAGACCGCTGGAATGAGCTATTTCCGCAATTCCTCGGAACGTGGGCGCAGGGGAAGAAGGTGGTGGTGTATTGCAGCAGTCAAAGCTGCAATCTGAGCCGCGATGTGGCGGTTCGGCTGCGCAAACAAACGCAGCCAGCCATGCAAAACGTATTCGTGCTGGAAGGCGGCTGGGAAGAATGGCTCAAAACCAGGAGATGAACATCGAATTCAGCGGGTGTGCTCTTCCGTTCCGCGTTGAGCGTTTAGCGTCGGGCGTTCGGCGTTTGTTTTAAGATATGGCCAGTCGCTTGCCTATCGTCTGGCGCATCGTCGATTTCATCATCGGCGGTCTTTTCATTTACGCCGGTGTCATCAAAGCGCTCGATCCAATCGGTTTCGCTAACGATATCGATAACTACAAGACTCTCCCCTGGGCCATCAGTGTGCGCTTCGCATTCTATCTGCCCTGGCTCGAGATCTTGTGCGGACTGGCCCTGATTGCGCGCCGTCTTTATCTCGGGGGCCTGGTCATTTTAACTGGCCTTATGTCCGTCTTCATCGTGACTAGCATTGTGGCAAAGGCGCGCGGCCTTGATGTGACATGCGGTTGCTTCGGTCATGTCAGCCAGAACCTCAGCTTCACATGGCATCTCGTTCTGGACTTTGTGATTTTTGGCGCACTCCTCGCTCTTTGGTTCGCGCGCCGAACCGCACGCTCCTCGCCGTCGTAGGTAACGCGCTCCGTGGTTCATGCCGGATACTTGGTGTCGCGCATCTGAATGGGTGAGATCCTTCGCCGTCTTCGCTGGCTCAGGATGACAAATCTTCGCGTTGACTGCGGAATGGGCGTTGGACGTTCTGCACTGCACATTCGACGTTTGCTTCTGCGATGAAGATTCGCCCCGCCACCGAAGCAGATCACGCTGCAATCTGGGAAATGTTCCATGAAGTCATTTCGGCCGGGGACGTGTTCGCCTTCGAGCCAGACATGTCGCGCGAGGACACTCTGGCGTTTTGGTTCGGGACGGGCAAACACACGTACGTGGCCGAGCAGGACGGCCGGGTTTACGGCAGCTACTATATTAAGCGTAATCAGGAAGGCGGTGGCTCTCACGTCGCCAACGCTGGTTACATGGTTTCGGCGGACGCGCGTGGGAAACAGATTGGTTATGCCATGGGCGAGCATTCCCTGGGCGAAGCCCGGCGTCTCGGTTTTCGCGCCATGCAGTTCAACTTCGTCGTGGCGACTAACGAGTCGGCGATTCACCTGTGGAAGAAGCTGGGATTTGAGATTGTCGGCACCCTGCCCGGCGCCTTTCGTCATCCGCAGCAGGGTTTGGTCGATGTTTACGTCATGTTCCGCTCCCTCCTGTAGCCGCGTCGCTCTGCGACACGTTCTTCTCGCTACTGCCTCGAAACCACAACAGCATTGCCAAAATGCTTTCGCCTGTTGAATCTGAAGGGCGATGCAAACCGTCATTCAAGTCATCACGACGGGCCGCGGATCTTTGCGGGAAAAGATCATGAAAGATGCGCAGCTCAAGCGCTTCGCTCTGCTTCCGACCGAACATATGCGACCAGGGCGCCCGCACGGGTGGGCCAAGATTCACAGCGCGGACGACGCGCACGGCGCCATCAATATGGAATGGCACGCTCGCAGCGGCACCCTCATCTGCCGGGTGGTCACGAAGAGTGGGAACAAACCGAACTCAATCATCGGGCATTTCATCGACTACCTGCTGGCCCGCCACCAGAGCCGCATCCTTTCGATCCACATCATGCGGCGGTGAGTCTTTGGACTGAGTGATCCTAATCGTACTCGAGCTTTTGAGGCCGAGGCTCGCATCAGGCGGTTCGGTGAATCGCCCCTACCTTTGAAGACTAAACGCCATCACAGATCGCTGAACGGATCCCGCTTCGTGATCGTGCCGAAGTCGCCCTGTTGCAGAATGAGTTTTGCGACCAGACCAGTCCAACCGGTTTGATGCGACGCGCCCAGACCCTCGCCCGTGTCGGCATGAAAATACTCATGAAACAAATACCGTTCGTGGTCTCGGAGATTGACGGACCCACTGTCGGAAGATCCGGCGAACGGTCGTTGGCCATCCTTGTTTTTCAGCCAGAGCCGAATCAGGCGATTGGAAAGCTCGTTCGCAATTTGATGGAGCGTCATGAGGTGTCCGGAACCGGTCGGACACTCCACCTTGAAGTCGTCGCCATAATAATAATGAAATTTTTGGAGCGATTCGATGATTAGATAATTGATGGGGAACCAGATAGGCCCGCGCCAGTTGGAGTTGCCGCCGAACATTCCAGTCTGCGACTCGGCCGGCTCGTAGTTCACGACGTGATCTTCTCCCCGCACGCTGAGCACGTAGGGATGGTCCTTATGATACTTGCTGACCGACCGCACGCCGTAGGGGCTGAGAAATTCCTCCGGATCGAGCAAACGTCGCAATAAACATTTCATGCGATGACCCCGCGTAAGCGCAACGAGCCGGCGCGATCCTGTGCCAGGCACTTGCCAACGCGAAACAAGACTGGCCAAGTCGGGCCGGTTCGTTAGGTACCATTCCAGACGCGCCTTAAAACCAGGCACAGCGTCGAGCAGCTCGGGCTCGATGGTTTCCGTGGCGAGCAGCGGCATCAAACCGACGACCGAGCGGACGCGCAAGGGCAAAAAACGGCCACCCGGCGTGTGCAGGACGTCGTAATAGAATTCATCCTCTTCATCCCAAAGCCCAATGCCTTTGCCGCCCAGATTGTTCATGGCCGCGGCGATGCCAAGGAAATGTTCGAAGAATTTAGTCGCAATGTTTTCGTAAACGGGATTTTCGCGCGCCAGTTCCAGCGCGATGCGCATCAGGTTGAGCGAAAACATTCCCATCCAGCTGGTGCCATCGCTTTGTTCGAGATGGCTTCCGTCCGCGAACTGCACGTTCCGATCGAACACGCCGATGTTATCGAGTCCAAGGAACCCGCCTTGGAAAATATTATTCCCCTGGGAATCCTTGCGGTTCACCCACCAGGTGAAAGCGATCAACATTTTATGGAAAATCGTTTCGAGGAAGGCGCGGTCACGGTTCCCGGTTTGCTTGCCTTCAATCTGATAAACGCGGTAGGCCGCCCAAGCGATGACCGGCGGATTGACGTCGCCAAAATTCCATTCGTAGGCCGGAATCTGGCCATTGGGATGCTGGTACCATTCGCGCACGATGAGATCCAGTTGCTGCTTGGCGAACTGGGGATCGGCCAGCGCCAAAGGAATGCAGTGGAAAGCCAAATCCCACGAGGCGTACCAGGGATATTCCCACTTGTCCGGCATCGACATGACGCGCTCGTTATGAAGATGGCGCCAATCGGCGTTGCGGCCTTGCTCGCGCTCGAGTGGCGGCGGCGGTTGGGCGGGATCGCCTTCCAGCCATTGCTCGATGATGTAGTGATAAAACTGCTTGCTCCATAGCATGCCGGACAGGGCCTGCCGCTGGATGGCGCAGTGCTCGGGGCTCAGGCAGGACGGAGCGAGCTCCGCATAAAATGCGTCCGCCTCCATCGAGCGTCGCACCACGGTGTTGTCGAAGTCAGCAAAGACATCCGTTCCGATATTTTGATCCTGACGCGCGAGGCGGAGGCGAATCGAAACCGTCTTTCCCGGCGCGATGACGCAGCGATAATGCGCGGCGGCCTTGGTCCCAACGCGGTTCGGATTCACCCGCTCCAACTCGTTACGGATAATGCAGTCGTTGATTGAATCTTTCACGAACGGCGTCTGGTTCGGCACGCCCCACAGCCGCTCGAGGTTCGTCTCGTTCTCGGTGAAGAGAAGTCGTCCAGCTTCCTCACAAAAAAGGCGATAGGGGCCGATGCCCTGATGGTTCGCATCGATGATTCCAATTTTTTTGTCGCTGCGTGAGTTTTCCTGCAGGGTCGGTTTGTCATTGTTTCGGCTCCAACTCCATGTGTTCCGAAACCAGATCGTCGGCAGAAGGTGCAATACGGCAGGCTCCGGGCCGCAGTTCGTCGCGTTAGCGCGGATCAGAATGTCGTACGGTCCGGCCTTCGCATATTCGATCTCGATGTCGAAGAAGCGATTGTCGGCCAGCGCGCCCGTGTCTGGAAGTTCGAACTCGCCCTCCATTTTGGAGCGGCGGCCGCTCTCGCTCACGAGCTGCTCGTAGGGAAAGGCGCGTTGCGGATATCGATAGACCATCCGCATCATGCTGTGGGAAGGAGTGTTGTCGTTGTACCAGTAAACTTCCTTCACGTCTTCGCCATGATTGCCCTGCGGACCCGTCACACCGAAGAGGCGCTCTTTGAGAAATGCGTCCTGCTCGTTCCAGAAGGCAAAGGCAAAACAAAGCCGCTGTTTTTGGTCGCACAGGCCGGCAATGCCATCTTCGTTCCAGCGAAAGGCGCGCGATCGCGCATGATCATGAGGGAAATAATTCCAGGCATCGCCATTCGCGCTGTAATCTTCGCGCACGGTACCCCAGGCCCGTTCCGCCAGATAGGGGCCCCAGAAATACCACGGCTCTTCCTCCGTATTATTCTCAGCCAGACGAGCTTGCTCGGCGTTCATGCCACTCGAAGCCTTAACCAACCGGCCTCGAGGTGTCGAATACGAAGTCGCGCTTCATCGCCAGCCCGAGATTGACGCGAGTTCCACATTTTCCAGCGGATTGATACCCGTCATGACCGGGCCGGGTTGGGCGCCGGTGGCATGCTGGGTGAGGAAATATCCGAATTCGGCCGCCCAGACCTGGGTGTAGGGGAAAACCAGCCAACCCCACGGATTATGGGGGGCTGCTTGAATCACAGGAGGCGGATTTCCCTCGAGGGGCACGCGCCCGAGTAGCCAGACGCGATTTCCCGCGCGCAGGGTCGCTTCGATTTTTGCCAGTACTGGGTCAATCGCGTTGGTCTTTTGCATTTCCGCTTTAATCAGATCGTAGCGGTGAATGGTCAGATCACGAAGAGGCGGCACGGTGAGCCACGGCGTAGTGCCATGGTAATACCGTTGGAAGGTGACTCCACAATACCAGTTATTCACAACAATAAGGTCGTTAGGCCCGGCTTCAGCCGCGAGGTGCGTGGCCAGAAGGTCGACGTTCGTTTGCCGTTGTTGCGCGATAGGCAGGGCCGCTTGGTAACTCCCTGCTGCAATCAGCATCGCGATGATCAGCGTCGCGACCCGGGCCCGACGCATTTTCGAGAGAATGCGGTCGGCGCAGATGGCGGTGAATCCCATGAGCGGGAGGTAATACCACGGCTGCGTGGGCAACCCCCCGATCTTGAGAAAGAGGATGAAGCCGGTCAGGCCGAGAAGGAGAGAGCCAGCCGCAAACGCCTGCATCGCCGGGTCGAGTGAATCGCGTTCTGATTTTGAGAGGCGCCACAGTTGCAGGCCACCGATCCCGGCAGCGAAGGCGGCGACGGCCACCCAGACGAGGTTGAACCAGGGCCTGGGAAAGCCGATGGCCTGGGACGCCTTAATCCATAACTGCGCCGGATGGAATCCGCTTTTCTCGAGCATCCACCAATCCTGCGATCGCGAAATTGCCGCAACATAAGGGAGCAGAGAAAATCCGGCGATGATCCCGATAGCGATGATGGCCGCGGCTTTCCGCCATTGTCTCTGAAGAGCGGCCAAAGCGGACGCGCTCAGTCCGGCGGCGAGCAGAAAGAAGGCGTTTTGATACAGACATTGCACGCTCAACGTTGCCACCAATCCGGCCACGATCGCGTTTCGTGCGGTCGGATTTTCGTAAAACCGCCAAACCAGCGCGAGTGTCAGAATAATCAGGACCGTGCCCAGACCGTAGGCCCGTAACGAATCACCCGCCGAGATGGTGGTGGCATTTAAGGCGAACAAGGCGAGCGCGAGCAGCGGGGGCCCGCTCCGCATGAGCAGGCCAGCCATCCAAACCGCTGCGAGCAGGGCAGTGCCGGCGAGAAAACCGATCCAGCGCAAATGGAAGTCAGAGTCTCCCAGTCCGATTGCTGTCCAGATCCGCAAAAGAAGTGACCAGAGCAAAGGGAAAGAATCGTGCGTCAGCATGGACCAGACGTCGCGCAAGCCGGGCAGGGTCGCGAGGTCCACGGACGAAACTTCGTCCCGCCAGAGAGCGCCGGCGTGTCGCAGAAAAAGGAAGTGCAAATGCAAGACGGCCAGGGTGATCCCGGCCGCGGCGATCCATTCGATCTGCCTAACGAATCCGCTGCGAGGAGACGGAGTATCCACTAAGACCGGCTACTCCCACTCGATCGTGCTCGGTGGTTTGCTCGAGATGTCATAACAAACGCGATTCACCCCTTTGACTTCGTTGCTAATGCGATTGGAGATGCGGGCAAGCAATTCGTAAGGGAGCCGGACCCAGTCGGCCGTCATGCCGTCCTGACTTTCCACAATGCGCAGAACAATCGTGTTCTCATAAGTGCGCTGATCGCCCATCACACCGACGGAGCGGACCGGCAGCAGCACGGCGAACGATTGCCAGACCCGGTAGTACCAATCGGACGACTCCATTTCACTGGTCACAATCGTGTCGGCATCGCGCAGAATGGTCAGGCGTTCGGGCGTCACCTCGCCCAGGATTCGCACGGCCAGCCCGGGGCCCGGAAAGGGCTGCCGGTAGACCACATCCTTGGGTAACCCGAGCTGTAGTCCGGCCTGCCGCACTTCATCCTTGAACAATTCCCGCACGGGTTCCACCAGCTCGAAGTGCATTTTCTCGGGAAGGCCGCCCACGTTGTGATGACTCTTGATCACATGGGCCGGATTCCCGCCGATGGCGACGCTCTCGATCACGTCCGGGTAGAGTGTGCCCTGGGCGAGAAAGCGGTAGCCGCCGTGTTCACCTGCTCCGTTCTGCTTGTCTTCGACGAGTAACTCCTCGGTCGCCTGCTGGAACACTTCGATGAATTCGTTCCCTATAATCTTGCGCTTCTGTTCTGGATCGGTCACGCCAACGAGCTTGGAAAGAAACCGCGCGGTCGCGTCGACGTATTTCAAGCGCACATGAAAATTCTCTCCGAAGAGGCGCTTCACCATTTCGTCCTCCCGCGCGCGCAGCAATCCATTATTGACGAAGATGCAGGTCAACTGCTGGCCGATGGCTTTGTGCAAAAGCGCCGCTGTGACGGAGGAGTCGACCCCGCCGCTGAGTCCGAGAACGACCTTGGCGTCGCCCACCTGGCGGCGCACGCGCTGGCAGGCTTCTTCGATGAACGAGCCCATCGTCCAATCCATGCCGCAGTGACAGATATGATAGACGAAATTCTCGAGGATTTGTTTGCCGCGCGGCGTGTGCGCGACTTCAGGGTGAAACTGCAGTCCGTAAAGTTTTCGCTGCGGATCCTCGACCGCGGCGAAGGGGGAGCTGGAAGTCTTCGCCGCGACCCGAAAGCCTTTGGGCAAAGCGGTCACTTCATCTCCGTGACTGTTCCAAACATCGAGCTGCGCACCCAGGCCTTCGAACAACTCCGATCCATTGGTCACTTGGAGAACGCCGGCGCCGTACTCGCGCCGACCGCTGAATTCCACTTTTCCCCCGAGATGGTGCGCCATCAGCATGAGCCCGTAGCAAATGCCAAGGACAGGAATGCCTAACGAAAAAACATCCGGATCAATGCGGGGCGCATTCTTGTCGTAAACGCTGGCCGGTCCGCCCGAGAGAATGATTCCGTTCGGGTGCCGGCGTGCCACCTCGGCGGACGGAATGTCGAAAGGCACGATCTCGGAATAGACCTGTAACTCGCGAATCCGCCGCGCGATGACCTGCGTGTACTGCGACCCGAAATCCAGGATGAGGATTCGCGAATGCTCTGCGGGCGTGGCGGTGTTCACGTCCTACGGGTGATTTTGCGGAATGCCGTGTTCGTTCGCCGGATCGCCCGGCGCGCGCTGTTCGGGTCCGATTTGGCCCTGGCCGGTGACACCGCGTTCGAGTTGTCCTTGCACTTCGCTGGTGCTGCGTTTTTCCAACGGATCGGCGCAGTCCGCCAGCAAAAGGGCGCTGCCTAGCGCAAAAACAATCGAAATGCGCTTCATCCGCTTATTCTAGGGACGGGAGGAGCCATTGCAAGGCGCGAGCGATTGCGGATTGCGCAAACCGGATTGCAGAAAGACGTTGCCCCATCGATCTCAATCCGAAATCCAAAGTCGAAATCATCTCGCCGGACCTTCTGCTGCAAGGTTACCGGCTGGGCGTTTTCCCGATGGGAATGACCGACGGCACGATCGAGTGGTTCTCGCCGGATCCTCGCGCCATTCTGCCTCTCGATAAATTTCACATTCCTCATGCCCTTCGACGGACGGTCGAGAAAAAGACATTCGAGACGCGAATCAACACGCGCTTTGGCGAAGTCATTCGGGCGTGTGCGAAACGGGAAGACACCTGGATCACGCCCAGGATTATACAGAGCTACCAGCGCCTGCACGAACTTGGTTATGCTCATTCCGTCGAAGCATGGCATGACAACAAGCTGGCCGGGGGCCTCTACGGCATCTCGATTGGAGGCGCGTTCTTCGGCGAGTCCATGTTTCACCGCGTGACGGATGCCTCCAAGGTGGCCCTGGTCGCGCTGGTCGAACAGATGCGCGCGCGCAAGTTCATATTGCTGGATACCCAGTGGGTCACGCCGCATCTCGCTCAATTCGGAGTCACTGAAATAACGCGGGCGCATTACCTGCGCACGCTCGGTCGCGCCGTCGAACTAGAGCGCACGTTTGTTTGAAGGATCCGCGAGTAGATTCGTTAGGTTGCGCTTTCCAGCCACTGCCGCGCTGCCGTAACGTCATTCTCGGTTAGCTCATGGCCGCTCGATTGAAGAATGAGATCGACCTGTGCGCCACTTTGCCGCAGGAGTTTCTCTAATCGCTGACCGTTTTCCGGCTGCGCAATGGGATCAAGGCGGCCTTCCGAAATCAAAACCTGCGCAACGATGCCTGTGACCGGACTCAGGGTCGAGAGTGGCACCATGGCGCGAAGCAGAATTGCCTTCGGAAAGGGAGCGATTCCGAGCAGCATCATGGCCGCGGCAATGTTCGCACCGTTGGAGTATCCCACCGCAACCAGTTGTTCGGCGCGGAGGTCGTAATGGACCACCGCTGCCGTAATAAAGCCGGCCAGCTCACGGGCCCGGCGGACGACATCTTCTTCATCAAACACTCCTTCCGCCAGTCTGCGGAAGAAACGGGGCGCGCCCCTCTCCATGACTTTGCCTCGCGGACTCAGGATTGCCGCGCCTGAGTCAATGGCGTGGCCGAGATCCAGCAGGTCATTTTCGTCTCCCCCGGTGCCATGTAGCATCAGCAGGGTGCGCGCTTCGATTGGGGAGGTCGGGGCCGGCACGAACCGATGGATAAAGGAAAAATCCTTCACGGCTGCGCACCTCCGGCTAATGAGATTCGCGGGAGGACCTTTTCGATCGAGCCGCGATGTTCTTCATATTGGGGCGGCAATCGCAACGCCTCTCCAAGGTGTTCGACTGATTCGTCCGTTGCAAAACCGGGCTTATCCGTCGCGATCTCGAACAGGATTCCGCCCGGTTCACGGAAATAGATCGAATGAAAATATTGGCGGTCGATCACCGGAGTGACGCGCAGGCCGAGTTCCTCCAGCTTGGCGCGCCATTGTAACTGCTCTTCGTCGTGGGCCGCGCGAAACGCGATATGATGGACCGTGCCGGCCGCGATGTTCCCAAATCCGGCTGCACTGTGCTCGATGAGATCGACTTGCGCATCCGCCCTGCCGGAGTTGAGCGAGAAGCGTCGTCGACTTTGCTCCTGGCCGACCCATTCGAATCCGAAAGTCTCGGTCAGTAATTGTTCTGTTAACTTTGCCGTCTGCACTTCGAGGGTGGGCGCGTTAAAACCACGCACGGCAAATTCTCCGGGCACATCGCTTTGATCGTAGAGCTCAATCTGATTGAGGTGGTCTGAGGCGATGAGTTCCAGCGCCAACCCATCGGGATCGTTGAAGCGAAGGACGCGCTGTCCGAAGCGCGCGCTCGTTTCTTCCGCGAGCACGCGCTCATGGCTCAGCCGTTTCTTCCAGAAATCAACCGCGTTCGGAGCGATGGCGAGACTGGTTGCCACAACCTGGCCGGTTCCGCGCGTGCCGCGCGCTGCGCCGGGCCAGGGGAAAAATGTCATAATCGTGCCCGGGCTGCCGATGCGATCGCCAAAATAGAAATGATAAGTTCCCGGGTCGTCGAAATTGACGGTGCGTTTGACGAGACGAAGGCCGAGCACATGGGTGTAGAAATCCAGGTTGCGTTGCGGATCGGTCCCAATCGCAGTGATATGGTGAATGCCGCGAAGCTTCATGAGAAAACAAGATACATTTGAGGCGATTGACCTCAATCGTCGCTCGATGAGCGACAAAAAAGTGTTTCGGCATGCAGGCGAACTGCCCTTAGCTGTTGAAGATGTTCCTCTGGCGAAAGCGGGCGACCGACAGGTGGCTAACCGAAAACGAAGAAGCGTTGCGAAAGTGCGTCGGGAATCGATTGACCATCATCGCCCATGCGCGACGCAAAAGGCTCCTCATCGAAGTTTTCGGCCACTTTGGTCGGGAAGGCCGCGATCTCACGCAAGAATTTGGCGGGCTGGTCGAAAAAATCCCGCGCGATTGGTTGCAACGTCTTGGGCGCGGCCAGAAGCGGCCGCCGCTCCGGATTGGGAACCGGCTGGTGATCGACGATGGGGGAGAGGCCGCAAAATCCCGAGAGCTAACATCCAGGGCGCTCCAACATCTTGTTATTCCAGCGGGTGCTGCGTTCGGCACGGGTGAACATGCCACCACCGCCATGTCGCTGCGTTTGCTGGAGCGCATTACCCGCCGGTTCCCGCGCGGATGGTCATTCGCGGATCTCGGCACGGGCAGCGGAATTCTCGCACTGGCGGCGCGACGTTTCGGCGCCACCCATGTCGTCGGAGTGGACAACGATCCGAGCGCTATCTCGACGGCGCGCGCCAATGCCCGGTTCAACAAGGTGACTCGCATCCAATTCCAAATCGCTGACGTGCAAGCCTGGCGGCCAAAGAGCGCGGTCAATGTACTCGGCGCCAATCTATATAGTGAGCTGATCATCGAGGCGTTGCCACGCCTGCTCCGATATCTCGCGCCGCGGGGGTGGATCGTCCTTTCCGGGATTATGAGGACGCAGGAGCGAGCTGTCCTCCGCGCGCTGCGTGCCCATGGCATCAAGGTTCAGGAAATCCGGCGTCGCGGAAAATGGATCGCCCTGTCCGGAGTTCGGCACGTTACTCGGCGGGTCTAGCAATAGCCCTGCGCTTAACACGTGGGCAGGCGGAACCGGCCGGATGGGGCGGCTTGCGGCCTTTGCCAACGCCTTGTTTACCAAAAACCCAGTTGACGCAGCCTAGCACCGCCAGCAAGGTTGCCGGTCCCAAGGCGGCTTCGGTTTCTCTGCATAGACGCGGTTTAACAAAGCCGCGCGATTCCCATGCAGACTGAAGAGCTTTCCTACGCCATTGTAACGCCCTATTCGATGCGCAAATCGCGCACGGGCGGAATTATTTCCCGGCTGATCTCGCGCACCGGGCTCGATTTGGTGGCGGCCCGCATGTTCGCTCCGAGTGAGGAATTGACTAAACGCTACGCTGGCACCGTCGTGACTGAGACGGAAGCGCGCCACCGCGCCACCCAAGAACTGATTTCCGAGTACGTCCTGAAGAATTTTACGGGGAAGGTCAACGGTCAGCGCGCCCGGGTCATGTTCCTCGTTTTCCGTGGACCGGATGCGGTGGAAAAGATGCACCAGGCGGTCGGCCATATCGTCAATGAAAGGACCAGTGGCGAAACGATCCGCGACACATTCGGCGATTACGTGACGGATGCTTCGGGCCAGGTGACCTACTTCGAGCCGGGCGTTCTCACGTCCTTCGACCCCGCCGCGATCGAGCACGATCTTAAACTTTGGGCTGAGTTCTCCGACACCGACGGCGGCATTCTGGATCACGTCATTCAGTTCTCCGCCGCGGCCAAGGTCGAAAAAACTCTCGTCCTGATCAAGCCGGATAACTTCAAATTCCCGAATTTGCGTCCGGGCGGTGTGATCGACGTTTTCTCCCGGACCGGTCTCTACATCGTCGGTTTCAAAGTTCACCGGATGAGCGTGGCGCAGGCCGAAGAATTTTACGGCCCGGTCC
The DNA here is from genome assembly GCA_038230335.1 of Chthoniobacterales bacterium. GTDB lineage: Bacteria > Verrucomicrobiota > Verrucomicrobiia > Chthoniobacterales > UBA10450 > JBBRDU01. The sequence continues at coordinate 26,996 of JBBRNL010000002.1, forward strand.
TGGCGGTCCTGGAAGAGAAGCTCGGCCCGAAAAGCGGTCGCGAGAACTGGGAGAGCATCGTAGAGTTCATGGCGGGCCGGAAACCGGGGGATATGCCGGCCACCGAGCGCGAAGCGCCGGGGACAGAAAAGTGCGTGGCGATCGTCTATCAGGGCGAAGAAGCCGTGCGCAAAATCCGCGAGGTCCTGGGCCCCACGGATCCGGCGAAAGCGCCGCCTGGGTCAATTCGCAAGGAATTCGGCCAGACTATTATGATCAACGCAGCTCACGCCTCCGATTCGGTCGAAAACGCCCGCCGGGAAATGAGCATCGTTCGAATCGATGAGAACAACTTCAAACCCACTATTGAGAAATTCTACGGCGCCAAATAATTTGCGCCCGAATTTTTTGAACCCTTAAATCACATGGAAATTTCCGCACGCGCAGCACAATTGACTCCCTCGCTTACTCTCTCGATCGATAGCAAAGCGAAGGCTATGAAAGCGGAAGGACTCGACGTCTGCGGATTCGGGGCGGGTGAGCCCGATTTCGACACGCCCGAGCACATTAAGACCGCGGCCATCGAAGCAATCCAGGCGGGATTCACCAAATACACGCCCAGCTCAGGGATTCCCGAGTTACGTCAGGCCATCGCCGAGAAGCTGGCGGCAGACAACGGGTTGAGTTATCGCGCGGGCCAGATCATCGTGAGCAACGGCGCAAAACACTCCTGTTACAATGCCATTCTGGCAACCTGTCAGCCCGGCGACGAAGTGGTTATTCCGTCCCCTTATTGGGTGAGCTACCCCGATATGGTCAGATTGGCCGGAGCCGAGCCCGTCATCGTTCCAACGATGGAGCGGAACTCGTGGAAGATGAGTGCGGCCGATTTTGAGAACGCCATGACGCCGCGCACGAAAATGTTGATTTTGAACAGTCCGTGCAATCCAACGGGATCGGTCTACACCCGCGAGGAGATGGAAAAAATCGTGGAGGTCGCGGCGGAGGAGGACATCTATATCCTGTCAGACGAGATTTACGAAAAACTGACCTACGATGACGTCAAGCACGTCAGTATCGCTTCCATCTCGAAGGAAGCGTACGACCTGACCATCACGGTGAACGGTTTCAGTAAATCCTACGCCATGACTGGCTGGCGCCTCGGCTACATGGCGGCCCCGGAAGCGGTCGCCAAAGCGGTGGATTCGATCCAAAGCCACAGCACGTCGCACCCGGCTTCGTTTGTGCAGCGTGCCGGATTGGCTGCTTTGAAGGGCGATCAGCAGCCTCTCGCCGATATGCGTGAGGAGTTCGATATGCGGCGGAACTACATGTTCGACCGGATTACCAAGATTCCGAACATCACGGCGGTGAAACCGCAGGGCGCGTTTTACGTGTTGGTCAATATCAGCCAGCTCGGATTGACCTCGCAAAACTTTGCCGATCGCCTTTTGAGCAAGGCCAACGTGGCCGTGATTCCGGGCGCTGCTTTTGGCGACGATCGCACGGTGCGATTGAGCTACGCGACCAGCATCGACATTATCAAAAAAGGCCTCGACCGGTTCCAGGATTTCTGCCGGACCCTGTAGTTTCAGATGGCAGATGGCCGGTCTCAGATTGAGGGAAGCGTGGCGCTTCAAATCTGAAATCTCCCATCGGCCATGGCTGGTTATCTCGCGCTCGTTTTACACGCGCATCTGCCCTTTGTTCGTCATCCCGAGCATGAGCAGTTTCTCGAGGAGGACTGGCTTTTTGAGGCCATAACGGAAACTTATACCCCGCTGCTTCGCATGATGCAGCGGCTGGTGAGCGACGGAGTCCGTTTCAAGCTGACCATGTCGATCACGCCGACGCTCTGCGCCATGCTGCAGGACGATCTCCTGTGCGAGCGTTATGTGCGGCACTTGGATCTATTGATCGACCTGGCCGGGCGCGAGATTGAGCGTAACCGGTCGCATCCCCAGATGAGCAAGCTGTCCGAGTTCTATCTCCATCTGTTTTCGGAGAGCCGTCGCTTATTTGTCGATGAATGGAAACGTGATCTCCTCGCCGTCTTTGCGGGATTGCAGAACACGGGGGCACTCGAACTGATCGGCTGTGCCGCGACGCACGGGTTGCTCCCGCTGATCTGTCAACAATCACCGCCGGCGGCGCGTGCTCAGGTCTTAATTGGTCGCGATGCGTTCACGGCGGCTTTCGGCCAGGAACCGTCCGGCTTCTGGCTTCCCGAATGTGCCTACGCGCCGGCGCTGGACGCGATTCTGCAGGAAGCTAACGCGCGCTGGTTTATCCTCGACGCCCATGGTGTCATGTTCGGAAAACCGCGCCCGCAACGGGCGGTTTACGCACCCTATTACACGCCGGCCGGGCCGGCCGCTTACGCGCGCGACCGCGATTCCAGCCGGCAGGTCTGGAGCGCGCACGAAGGCTACCCGGGTGATCCGGCCTATCGGGAATTTTATCGGGACGTGGGCTTTGACCTGCCGCTCGATTCGTTAGGTTCCCTGGCGCGGGGTGCGCGAAGATTCTCCGGAGTGAAATACTATCGCGTCACCGGCGGCCATGGAGAAAAGGATTACTACGATCAGGCGGCCGCAGAAAATGCGGCCGCCCTGCACGCCGATCATTTCCTGAGGGAGCGGGAGCACCAAATCCGTCAGCTTGAAGCGACCAATTTCGACCCGATCATCGTGGCGCCTTTTGACGCCGAATTGTTTGGCCACTGGTGGTTTGAGGGTCCTCGTTTTCTTGAGCTGTTGATTAGAAAAGCGGCCACCAGTGAAACTCTTCAATTGACCACCCCCAGCGAATTTCTGGCCACACACGCGACGCAGCAAACACTGGTGCCGGCTTCATCCAGCTGGGGTGAAAACGGTCACCTGGGCGTGTGGCTGGATCCGGCCAACGCGTGGATCTACCCGCATTTGCACGTGGCGGCGCGAAACATGACGGAGAGCGCGAAGGCCGCCGCTCAGACGGTTTCACCGCTGGTCGATCGGGTCCTCCGACAAATGGCGCGTGAACTTTTGCTCGCGCAATCGAGCGATTGGGCGTTCTTGATCAAGAATGGCACAGCCCGGGAATATGCGACCAAGCGAACGACAGAACACCTTTCCCGGTTTAATCGATTACATGGGGACCTGGTGAGCGATAACGTGGACGAAAAATTCCTGTCGGACTGCGAGTGGCGCGATAACCTTTTGCCTAACATCAACTGGCGCTATTACATTTAAGTGGATGCTAATGTCAGGCAGATGAATTCCTGTATGAATGCGAAACCATCGGTTTGGCGAACTGGCATTATCGTCGCCATTATCCTGGCCGGCGTGCTCGCGACCCATGCCCAGGAGTCAACGGCCCCTTCGCCAGTTCCCTCGCCGAGCGCAACGGTTTTCCCGGTGCGCAGCGTTCGTATCAGCTTCCTTCCGCCGCCTCTCGAAGGGACGATTAGCCTTGGGATTTACAACGAGTGGGATCAACTCGTGCGTATTTTGCATCAGGAAGCGGGGCTTGATGAGTTTATCGTCGGAGATGACGCGCTCTCCACGAAATGGGATGGCAGGGATGATGATGGGCAGAGTGTGCCGGCCGGCAAGTATCAGGCGCGCGGATTCGTCGTTGGCAATTTGAAAACGGAGGCCGCAACCAGCTCGCCCACGACTCCGGCGGAAATAGATTCGCCGCACCCGGTCTCGGTCAAACTGATGCCGAATCCACTGGACCGCGACGAGCGCGCTGTCATCGAACTGAGCGTTGGGTTCGACGATGAAAATAGTTTCCTGAAAACCTCCGACGGTTTGCCCGTTTACACGATCGCCCGGAAACCGAATCTGCATCGCGCCTCCCTCTCCAAAGCGAGCGAGAAGTCGATCGACGTCTGGGAAGATGACGGCATGGTCGTGGAGCAGTGGCGGGTATCGAACGTCGACAAGATGATGGCGTTCGACTGCGGCGATTTTGAGCTCAAGTAGCCAGAGCGCGAGGGTTAAGATGGTGAGCCATCACCTGGTCGCTAACAAACCAACGCGTTGTCATCCTGAGCCAGTCCGGCAGTTGCCGGAGCGAAGAATTCCGCCCACGCAGCGACCGTTACACAAGGAACAGTAGCGTGATGCACAGCGCGATGGGGAGGCCGCTCCGCATCGGGCGGTTCAATCGACCTTCCGGTATTATCTTGAACCGTATCTGGTCACGGCTGGAAATCTCTGTTAGGTAGCGCACATGGCCGCCCTGCCGGAATTTCAACACACCCTCGCGAAGAGCGCCGGCTTTAGCGGCACCTCCCTGCATACTGGCGAGAAGGTGACTCTTAAATTGCATGCCGCGCCGGTCGGCCATGGCATTAAGTTTAAGCGCAAGGATCTGCAGGAGGAGCCAACGATCGACGCGAAGATCGAGAACCTCAAAACGGTCGAACGCGCCACCACCATCGGGGAAGGCTCCGTTCGCGTGCACACGGTGGAGCACGTCCTCTCGGCCCTTTCGGCCATGGGCGTGGACAACGCCATTATCGAAATGGACGCGAATGAGCCGCCCATCGGCGACGGCAGTGCGCTGCCTTACGTCGAAGTCATCAAAAAAGCGGGTCTCCTTGCCCAGGATGAACCGCGCAGCTTCTTCGAAGTGCGCGATCCCATGCATATCGAGTCAAAGAGCGGATCAATCTTGATTTTGCTGCCCGACGATAAATTCCGCATCTCCTGCACCCAGGCCGGACCGGAAAATCGGTTCACGCAGTTTTTTTCCACCGAAATCACTCCCGCCATTTTCGAGAAGGAAATCGCTCCGGCGCGGACCTTTGTTTACTACGAAGATGTGCAGCCGCTCATGGAGAAGAATTTGATCAAGGGCGGCAGCCTCGAGAATGCCATCGTGGTCCGCGGGGAATCTGTTTTAAGCAAAGAGCCTCTGCGGTTCGCGGATGAATTCGTCCGGCATAAGATTCTCGATGTGATCGGCGATCTCTCGCTGATTGGTCAGAGGATTCGCGGCCATGTGGTGGCAGTGAAACCGGGACATGGCGTGAACGCGGAGCTGGCCACCGCACTGGCGCGGGAGAGCACGAAGAGGAGAGCGATCTCAACTCCGCGATCGATGCCGCTGGGCGATGGCGCGCTGGAGTCGGACCAGGTAATGGAGATTTTGCCTCACCGCTTTCCCTTCCTCATGGTCGATCGAATTGTCGGGTTTGAAGGGGATATGAAAATCATCGGTGTGAAGGCGGTAACGATTAACGAGCCGTTCTTCCAGGGACATTTCCCCGGGCATCCGGTCATGCCGGGTGTTCTCCAGGTTGAAGCGATGGCGCAGGTCGCGAGCATACTGCTCTTCAAGCTAACCAAGACGACGAGTCGCGTCGGTTACTTCATGAGCGCGGATGACGTCAAGTTTCGCAAGCCGGTGTTTCCGGGTGACACCATTTTTATTCACGCGGAAGTGATCAAGAACCGGGGCAATCGGCTGGCCAAAGCGCGTTGCCATTGCGTGGTGAACGACGCGATTGTCTCGGAGGGCGAGCTCATGTTCACCTTCCTCGATAAATGAATGACACGCAGATTCACGCGACGGCGATTATAGATTCCGGCGCTGAGATTGGCACCGGGACGGTGATCGGGCCCTACTGCGTCGTCGCAGCGGACGTTGTTCTTGGCCGCAATTGCTGGCTGCAACATCACGTCACGCTGGCCGGTCCCATGCGGACGGGCGCCGGGAACAAGTTTTATTCGTACTGTTCTATCGGTCAGCAAACCCAGGACTTGAAGTATCAGGGCGAGCCGACCTACCTCGAGATAGGCGATGACAATACCTTTCGGGAATTCGTCACGGTCAATCGAAGCACGACCGGCGAAGGCAAGACAAGGTTGGGAAATGGCGGAAACTTTCTGGCCTACTGCCATATCGGCCATGATTGCACGGTCGGTAATGGGGTGGTGTTTTCAAACAACGGAACGCTGGCGGGTCACGTTGAGGTGGGCGACAACGCCGTCATGGGAGGCCTCACCGCGGTGCATCAGTTTTGCCGCATCGGGAGATTTGCCATCACCGGCGGTTGTTCCAAGATCGTGCAGGACGTTCCTCCCTTCATGATTGCGGATGGCAATCCGGCTGGAATTCGCGGGATTAATCTTGTCGGCTTGGAGCGTCATGGTTTTCCTCCGGAAAACGTCAAGCTGATTAAAGAAGCATTTCGCCTGATCTACCGTTCCAAATACAACACGCGGCAAGCAATTGAAGCGATCGGGAAAGAACTGCCTCCGAGCGAGGAAGTGGCGCAGATCGTCGAGTTTATCGAAAAGAGCCAGCGCGGAATAATTCGCCGGTAGGGCGAAATGTGATCAGGGTGCGGACGGCGTAGCTGAAGGTCGCGGCGGGGTCGAAGCCGGAGGAGGAGGTGCCAACGCGTCCTGTTCGACCTTCCGCAAAAGCGCCGCGGACGGGATATCAGGGGAAACGATTCTTAGAACGCTGCGCACCAGATCAACGGCGCGCTTCGGCTTCTTTTGTTTGATCCAGGCATCGGCTTCTTCCAAAACCACGCGGATAATATCGTCTCGCTTGCCATAGGTGGCGCGCGCTTGCTGATAGTAACTGGTGGCCGAGGCCAGATTTCCGTCCCGCGCTTCCATCGATCCGAGATCCTCAATCATGGCGCCATTCCGGCCGCGGGCCGCCACTTGCCGCCCCAACTGCCGGTACTGCGCGGGCGGCTTCGACGTATTCTTGAAGGCAAAGTCGTGATACATCCTCCACTCGCCCCCGCCTTTTGGTGCTTCTTTGGCTGCGTCGATTTGCAACAAGGAGGCGAACGGTCGGTAAAGTGGATCTCCCACCATCGTCGTCATCCATGAGACGGCATGGAGCGACATGTAAGCGCTTTCGGCAAAGGTGAAGCCGTGCAAAAGACGATCGTTAAAAACGTCCAGGTGCGGGGTGAGCTGGAGATAAGGTTCGTAAACATTACCGATGGTGGCAGCGGCGCCACGCATCAGAAGTGGCGCTACCCAATTCGCGTTTGGATCGCGCAAGGTATTGGCGCTGAATGAATGGATGTGGACCGCGATGGCGCCGGGCAGAAACTTAAAGTCCGGACTGGCAAAAGGGCCGGCCACATTTCCGGCGTACCAGCCGTAGTATAATGAACAGTCTGTCACAGGATATCCGTCTGGAAAGACGGACGGCAGATTGTCAAAGACGACTGGGATCCCAACATTGTGCAGTTGCTGCACGATTTCCGTCATCCATTTATCGCCGACTTCGAACCCGTTCGCGACATTGTGCGAGGCATCCACATATCCGCGTCCCCACAGGCCGTTTTTTTCGACGGCGATGGAGTCGACGATCATGCGTCGCACCGTCGCGGCATTCGGGCCGTCCAGCCGGCAGACCAGAAGAAGGGTGGCCGTTTCGAATTCACCGATGCTCTTAAAGCTTTGAAAATAGGGATTCGGAAGGGCGCCCGAAATGTGGTGCAGGAGAAAAGCGAGGGTCGACAGCTCTGAATCGACGGCCGCCTCGTTATGCGCCGCGACTGCGCCGGGTCCGGGTTGATCGCCTGGATACGGCGCCGTAGTGGCCCGGATTTTCAACGGCATGCCTTTGATCAACGCGACAAAATGGATCGTGCTGTTCGTGACTATTTCGCCCTTGTCCGGCGTTTGCCGAAACGTCCACCACTTGCGCTCCTTAAAGAGGATGCGCAGCGGCTCGGCGATTGTTGCGTCGTACTCATCGCGGCTAATTTCTTCCTCGGCCGAGCAGGTTAACCCGATGACCTGATTGCGTGGGATGGCGCGTTGTTGCGCGTAAAACTTGGCCAGTGCGACGGAGTCGGGGACGGCTTTGTTGTAAACGACGATGGTGGCCGGAGCCAATAAGGGATCGATCGCAAGGACGCCTCGCACGCTGGCGAAAGCGAGAACAGCCAGGATGAAATGCCGACCGTGAAACATTAAAAGTTTAGCTGCAATCCGTCATAGGCGATGTGCGCGTTTGCGGGCAGCTGTGCTTCCACGCTCTGCGGCAGTTCGTGGCAAACGTGCGTAAAATAAGTGTGCTCGGCCTTGACCCGGGCCGCCACCTCAAGGGCTTGATCTACGCTCAGGTGCGTAGGATGCGGCTTATGCCGCAACGCGTCGATGATGAGTGTTTTTACGCCCTTGATCTGCGATGAAATTTGCGCCGGCACTGCGCTGCAATCACTCAGGTAGGCAACCAGCTTTTCGTCTTCTCGAGAAAATAGGTAGCCATTGACGGTCGAGTTGCCATGCGGCACCGGCAGAGGAGTAATCTCCGTCGCGCCAAGGGAAAAAGGACCGATCACAATATGTGGCTCCGGTTTGAGATATCCCGGGAAAGGGTTCAGCGCTTTGAAAGCGAATTCGAAAACGCGCGAGAGATCTTGCATCGTCTCAGGCGAAGCGTAGACCGGCATGAAGCCGCGTTCATATCCAAACCGCCGCAAATCGTCGAAACCCATGATGTGATCGGTGTGAGAATGAGTGAAGATGACTGCATCGACCTGCCGGATGTTGGCGCGGAGGGCCTGCGTGCGAAAGTCCGTGCCCGTGTCGACCACGAATGAACATTCCGGTGTCTGGACATAAATCGAAGATCGAAAACGCGTATCCCGCGGGTCGGTCGAATGGCACACTTCGCAGTCGCATCCAATCATGGGCACGCCCTGAGAAGTTCCAGTGCCCAGGAACGTCAGGAGCAGTTGAGAGTTGAAAGTTGAGTCTTGAGGGGTTGAAATCTTCAAAAGCGCGGCACTCTCAACTCTCCACCTGCAACTCTCAACCTTTCCATGAGCGCCGTTCTTAATCTTCTCCGAATTAGAAACCTGGCTCTGGTCGAAGAGTTACAGTGGGAAATCGGGCCCGGCTTCATCGCTGTGACGGGTGAAACCGGCGCCGGTAAATCAATTATCATCGGGGCTTTACAACTGTTACTAGGCGAGCGCGCCGATAAATCTTTGATCCGGACGGGCGCCGACACCTGTACGGTCGAAGCAGTTTTCACCGGTCCGGAGCTGCAAAAGCTGAATGGGCAATTCGGCGAAGCTGGCATCGAGCCTTGCTCCGGTGAGGTCATTATCAAGCGTTCCCTCACCGCGGGTGGCGCGAATCGCCAGTTTATCAACGGTTCGCCTACGACGCTCGCTGTCTTGAAACAGCTGGGAGACGAATTCGTCGACCTGCATGGCCCGCACGATCACCAGTCTTTGCTTTCCGCAGAAAAACAACTTGGCCTGCTGGACAGCTTCGCGCGGGCCAGTGATTCTCTGGCCGATTACAGAAAGATCTTCGCACAATTGCAGTCGCTCTTGTCCGAGCACGCTGCCTTGAACACAGCGGAAGCCGCGCGGGAGCAGGAACTCGATTTGTTGCGCCATCAGGTCCATGAGATCACGTCGGCGAATCTCCGCGCGGAAGAGGAGGCTGACATCGAAGGTCGCTACAAGCTGGCCAGCAACAGCAAGCGGCTGATCGAACTTGCCTCCGCCGTATCGCAGCGTCTCGTCGAAGCTGACGATTCTGTCCTCTCGCAGCTGGCTGAGACGCAACGACTCCTGCGGGAGTTGGAAAAGATCGACGCCTCCATATCGCAATTTTCCGGCGGTCACGAAACCGCCGTCGTGGAGCTTTCCGAAATTGCGCGAGCTTTATCGAATTACGCAGAGAAGCTGGATCTTGATCCGGCGCAACTCGCCTCGTTGGAACAGAGGGTCTCACTTTTTGAGACGCTGAAACGCAAGTACGGCAAGTCCATCGCCGACGTGGTGGAATTTGGAAACCGGGCGGCCGAGCGGATGCGCAAGATCCAAGGTCGTGACGCGGAATTGGAAAGACTGGCGGGCGAGATTGAAAAGACACGGGCAAATCTGAGTCGAAGCGGAGAAACGCTGGGCCGGCTGCGCGCCAAGGCAGCGCCGAAACTTTCCGCGGAAGTGCGGCGCAACCTGCGCGATCTCGGGTTCCGCCAGTCCGAGTTTGAGGCGACCTTAATGCCGTTGAACGAGCCGCGCCTGAGCGGTTTCGAGTCGGTGGAGTTGCTTTTCTCGCCCAATCCCGGTGAACCTTTGAAACCCCTCCGCGCCATTGCGTCGAGCGGTGAGATTTCGCGATTAATGCTGGCGATCAAGTCCGCTCTCGCTACGCATGACTCCATTCCTCTTCTTATTTTCGATGAGATCGACGCCAATGTCGGAGGCGAGATTGCCCACGCCGTAGGGGCCAAGATGCGCAGCCTGGCCGGAGAGCATCAGGTTATCTGCATCACGCATTTGCCGCAGGTGGCGGCAGCCGCTTCGTCCCATTTTGTCGTGACCAAGGAAGTGGCCGGAGGACGAACCCATTCGCAATTACGTGAAGTGAAGGGAAAAGCGCGCCGGGAAGAAATCGCACGCATGCTCGGAGGCAAATCAGAATCAGCCCTCAAGCTCGCGGCAACCTTGCTACAAGGCGTGATTTGAGCCTTCGAGCTTGAGGTCAGCATCGCCCTCGTCCCGATATTTTTCAGGGGCCCAGCTGGTGAGTTCCGCGATACGTTTTGCCCGCTCGCGCGGCGGCTGATATAGAGTCCCAGTGCTGAATTATATTTGGCTGGCGCTCGTCCTATGCGCTGTCGCGATCGGCGGCTGGACGAATCGCTTAAAGGAAGTGACGGATGGTGCATTTGATGGTGCCAAAACCGCCGTCACGATTGCTCTTGGCTTGATCGGAATCATGGCGCTCTGGCTCGGGGTTATGCGTCTGGCGGAGCGCGCCGGCCTCGTGCAGCGTATCGCCCGTGGTTTGAGGCCTGTCATGCGGCGTCTCTTTCCCGATGTGCCTGCCGAACATCCCGCCATGGGCGCGATGTTGATGAATATGGCGGCCAATATGCTCGGGCTGGGGAATGCCGCCACGCCGCTTGGACTGCGGGCCATGCGGGACCTTGAAACGCTGAATCCGCGGCCCGGCATCGCGACGAATGCAATGTGCACTTTCCTGGCCGTGAACACGGCGTCGGTCCAACTCATCCCGACCACCGCGATTGCCATTCTGGCCGCGTCCGGTTCCAAACGCCCCACCGCCATCGTCGGCACGGCACTGATGGCGACGCTCTGTGCCGCCACCGTCGCGATCATTTCTGTAAAGCTCCTGCAAAAATTGCCGATGTTCCGGCTGGAGCCGATCCGGGATCATAATAGAGAAGATTTAAATCCCGATTCGCCCGCCTCTACCGTCAACGATTCGAACACCGACGAGAATGGGTTGAGTCCGAGCTTTCGCGCGCGCATGCCGTGGTGGGGAACGCTGTCGCTCGTAGCGCTCGTGGTCTTTTTCGTATTTCTCTTTTTACGCATGGTTTTCCCGCCCTGGTTCGGTTTCGACATGTCGGCCGACGCGGCCGCGCAAAACGGATTCGTTCGCGCGGTCAACGCCTTGTCGCTTTTAGCCATTCCTTTTCTCCTCAGCTTTTTTCCCGTCTATGCAGCGGGCCGCGGCATCAAGGTTTATGACGAGTTTGTCGAAGGCGCGAAGGAAGGCTTCGGCGTAATCCTTCGGATTATTCCGTTCCTCGTCACGATGCTGGTCGCGATCAGTATGTTCAAGGGGGCGGGGGGCATCGAACTGTTACAAAGCGCGCTCCAGCCGATCCTGCAGCCACTCCATTTTCCTCCGGACCTGTTGCCTCTCTCGCTGATGCGTCCGCTCAGCGGTAGCGGCACCCTCGCGCTTCTGACCGATATTGTGCATCGGCTCGGCCCGGAAAGTATCGTCAGTCTGACGGCGGCGACGATTTACGGCAGCACGGAAACTACCTTTTACGTGGCGGCTGTGTATTTTGGATCGGTCGGGGTAAAACAGACCCGGCACGCCATTCCGGCCGGCTTATTAGCTGACCTGACAGGAGTTATAGCCTCGGTCATTATTTGCCGGGCCGTCCTTTAGGTGGTAAGTCACGGGTCGGCCATTTCGGGCCTCGCCGAAATGCTGACTTTTTCCTCGCCAGCGAGGGAACCCATTTTTTATCGTCCAATCCTTGTAAATGATTCAACGCGACTATCTCATCATAGGCAGCGGTATTGGCGGAGCCAGTGTTTGCGAAGGCATTCGGAAGTACGATAAGAGGGGTTCGATTACCCTGATTGGCGCGGAGGCTTTTCATCCATACAAGCGCTGGCTGCTTTCGAAATCTTTCATGCGCGATAAGACGCCGCAGGTGAAGAAGCTAACGGAGTTCGATGAACGCTGGTACGATTCGCACAAGATCGAGACGCGGCTGGGGACGGTGGTCACGCAGTTTAATCTCGACCGACGAGTTGCCGTCTTGGGGAACGGCGAGAGCATCGAGTTTAACAAAGCTTGTCTGGCCATGGGGAGTCGCCCCTTGCGTCCGCCCGTCGCCGGCGTTGGATTAGGGAACGTCATTTATTTGCGCACCATTCGCGACGCACTGGCTCTGCGCGAAATGGGTACCTTGGAGAAAACGGTCATGGTGGTGGGGGGTGGCCTGCTCGCTTGTGAGACCGCCGCGAGCCTGCGCATGATGAAGCTAAAGGTAAGCATCATGCATCGGAATACGTATCTGCTGAATCGATACGTCGACCCAGAACTCGGGACCTGGCTAACGGAATACTTCGTCAAGCACGGGGTGACCATGTTGATGGGTGAAAGCCTGAATGGTTTTGAAGGCAAGACCGTGTTGCGAAATATCCAGACAAAGAGCGGCAACCGCGTTCAGGCGGGGCTGGCCGTCGTGGCCTGTGGGGCGGAGCCGAACCTTGATCTGGTGCGAAACACGCCGCTCTCGGGTCCACACGGATCCCCCGTGACGGAGTATCTCGAGACGGAAGAAAAAGGCATCTACGCCATCGGCGACCTGGCCTTCTATCCCGACCGCGTGATGGGTGGAGTGCGGCGCCAAACACATTGGGAGAACGCGCGCGAGCAGGGCTTGGTCGCGGGTGCCAATATGACGGGCAAGAAGCGTATTAAATACGAGCAGATTCCTTATTTCTGGACAGAGATGTTCGATTTACGCATGGACTTTGTGGGCGACTTCAGCATGCAACCGAACCGGGTTGAGACGAAGGGGACGCACGCCAAGAAGAAATTTACGAGCCGCTACTATCAAGGCGAACGTCTTCGCGCCATTCTGCTCTGTAATCAGACTCAGAAAGAGGTCGACTCGGCGAAAAACGAATTGCGTCACGCCTTGGGAAAGTAGGGCGCCGCCGCGCCGACCGAAATCTACTCGCGCTTCGCTCGCTCAATTCGAGCGGGCAAATCGAGTGACGGATTTTCTACCCGCACCAGCTTCCAATCCCACGGCTTGCTCGAGACGCAGCGCCATTCTAGGGTGAACGGAGTCGTGAGAGGATTGACCCTGTCTTTCACCAGGGCGGCCAATTCATTGTCGTCGCCCTCGATCGTGATTTTCGCCCGCCAACTGGCCTGGCCGTTCCCAGCCTGCACGATGGCATAACCCGGAACAATTTGCAGGCTGCGGAAGTAACGGAAAACCTCGCGCGATCTTTGCGCGACCAATGCGTGATCCTGGCCCCATTGATCGTGGTAATCGTCCGCTAAAAAACTGTCGAACTTCGACCAATTCCTGCTTTCCATGGCTCTGAACAAATGATCGGAATGCAGCCTGACCTGGTGTTCCGCGCCCCAGAGCCACATCAGGTAAATGCCGAGCGCCAGGGCCAGCCCGGCGCCGGCGTAGAACCCATCTCGAAACCAATCCCGCATTGATAAATGTAATGCTTCCATCGGTCCCGTCAGCGATCGATTTTCGGCGCAGGAAAGCGGCAGTGAAGCGTTGGGGGGGGGCCGGGGGAAGAAGACGGCTTTTACGGATGGTTAAATTTCACTCCGCCTCCCGTTTCTCCCAGCATTATGTGTCTCCTCTGGCACGGCATGAAGCGTGCTGATTTCATAAAACCTTTTGTTTATGTCGATTATTGAAATCTTCGCCGCCGCTTCGCTGCTCTCACGGCCCGTCTGGTTCGCCTGTATGGTTGATTAAGACCCAGCTAACGCACACCTATGTTTGACCACGAGGATTTGAAGTGGATCGCCACCACTTCGACCGACTTAAACTCGATTCTGCAACAGATCTCGCGTTACTCAGATCTGGCGCGCCGCCATAAGGGCGAGCATAACTACATCGATCTTCTCGGGGAGCGCGTCGATTTGGCGACGAAAACCGCTCAGGCATTATTTGATCGGGTCACGTCGCGAATCCTGGAGAATACAACGGCCACCCATGTGACGCCTCCGGCCCCGCCGCACAGCCCATTTACGGTGCTGCCACCACCCTTACGCCATGGCCCAGGGACAGCGGTCACCACTCGAACAGGGCCCAGAATGCAGGAAGCGATTTCCAAGCTGACCGCGGCCGTGGCCAAGGCCACCAGCGCCGCTACACCGAGCGCGGTGGTGGCGAACGCGCCCATTCCATCCGACATTAAGGTGAAAAACGAAAAGGGGAATCGCGAGCTCCTCCTTCTCATTGAAGATGAGGCCGAAGTGGCGGAATTAGCAGCCCAAATGCTGGCCGTCGAAGGTTATAAGGTCATCGTGGTGCACGATGGATTTGAAGCGCTCAAGATTTACGAGCGCATCGGCAAACAGATTGCCCTCGTTATTCTGGACTTTTTTCTCCCCATCATGGATGGCGACGCCGTCTTCGACGAACTGCGGTCATTGAATCCGAACATCAACGTGGTGTTGAGCAGCGGTTTCGCCGAACAAAGCAAGATCAGCTCCATGTTGTCACAAGGCTTGCGCGGCTTTATTCCCAAGCCCTACACGAGCGAGAAGCTCCTCGTGCAGGTTCGCTCAACCCTGGACGCCGGTCGTCAACCTTCGCCGTAAATTGCCGGCCCGTAGCGACCGCGCCTGAATAGCGCTCGTCTGGCATCGATTTAGCTCACAGAGACAGGGAGACCCCATGGCGCGGATTGACGCTTTTTTTAAACTAATGTCGGAGCAGAAGGCCTCCGACCTTCACCTGTCGACCAATAACCCGCCCATGTTGCGGATCAATGGCGACTTGGTCCGTGTCGATTTTCCTCCGCTCAAGAACGACGAACTGAAAGCGATGGTTTACGAGATCGCGCCGGAGGGAAAGATTAAGACGTTCGAAGAAACATCTGACGTCGACTTCGGTTATGAAGTTCCCGGGGTCGCTCGCTATCGCGCGAATTTCTTTCAGCAAAAATACGGCATCTCCGCCGTCTTCCGTTTGATTCCGTCCACGGTGGCGACGGTGGAAGAACTCGGCTTGCCCGCCGTCCTGAAGAAGTTTCCCATGTTAAAAAAAGGACTGGTGCTCGTGACCGGTCCGACCGGCTCAGGCAAATCAACCACCCTGGCCGCCATGATGGATTACGCCAACCTGCAACGGCAGGACCACATCATCACCGTGGAAGACCCGATTGAATTCGTGCATCGCAGTCAAAATTGTCTCGTGCAGCACCGCGAAGTTGGGGTGCATACCCGCTCTTTTGCGGCGGCGCTACGCGGTGCTCTGCGTGAAGATCCTGATATCCTGCTCGTGGGCGAGCTGCGCGATCTCGAAACGATCGAACTGGCTCTTACTGCCGCAGCCACCGGTCACCTCGTCTTCGGGACTCTGCATACTTCGAGCGCATCGAAGGCAGTCGACCGGGTCATCGATGTCTTCCCGAGTCATCAACAAAATCAGATCCGCGCTACCCTGGCGGAATCGCTCAAGGGTGTGATCGCGCAAAACCTCTTCAAGCGCATCGATAAACCGGGCCGCGTGGCCGCCCTCGAAATCCTGGTCGTCGATGTTGCCATCGCCAATCTTGTGCGCGAAGCCAAGACGCACCAAATCCCAGGCATGATTCAGGTCGGCAAGAAAAAGGGCAATCAACCGCTCGACGACGCCATTATGGAACACCTGCGCAGCCAACGGATCAGTCCAGAGGAAGCGTACGACAAGGCTTTGGATAAAAAGAAGTTTCGCCAATTTTTGAAAGAACCGCCTACCGACATGACGGACGAATAGCCAGGATGAGAACTCAAGACTTAGACAGAATCCTTTCCGCCATGCTCAAGACGTATGACGGCATCTCCGATCTCAATTTCTCGGTGGGTCACCCTCTACAGGTGGAAGATTTCGGTGAGCTCAAGCCGGTCTTCGTTGACCCGCCCATCGAAGCTTTAACGCCTTATCAGACTGAGCAGATCGCCCTCACAATTATGCAAGGCAATCGCCGCCTGATTTATGACTATCTGACGACCGGGTCGTGTGATTGCAGTTATTCGCTCCACGATGAAGCCCGGTTTCGCGTTAGTGTTTTCCGCCAGCAGGGAAGGTTTTCAGTCGTGCTGCGTAAGTTGGAAGCACACGTTCCGACCGTCGAATCTTTGCAGCTGCCCCCGATCTTTCGCGAAGTGGCCAAAGAAAAAACCGGTCTTGTTCTGGTCACGGGAGCGACCGGTTGTGGCAAGACGACGACGCTGGCTGCAATCCTTAATGAGATCAACGAGACCCAACCGGTCCATGTCATCACGCTCGAAGATCCAATCGAATTCGTTCATCCGAAACTAAAGTCGACCTTCAATCAGCGTGAACTCGGTCACGATTTTAACAATTATCCGAACGGCCTTCGCGCCGCTCTTCGTCAGGCGCCCAAAGTCATCCTGGTCGGTGAAATGCGCGATCGCGCCACGGTCGAGGTTGCGCTCATGGCGGCTGAGACTGGTCACCTCGTTCTGAGCACGCTTCACACAGTCGACGCAGGGCAATCGATCAACCGTATTCTCGGGCTTTTCTCGCTCGGCGAAGAGAAGCAACTGCGCATTCGGCTCTCCGATTCCTTGCGCTACATCATCAGCCAGCGTCTGGCCCCGCGCGTGACGGGCGGCCGCCAATTATTGACCGAGATTCTCGGCCACAATCTGCGCACGCGTGAGACCGTCGCGCTGGGGGAAGGCGAGCATCGCAGCTTTTACGAAATCATTGAGGCGAGTTCGCCCTTCGGCTGGATGACCTTCGACCAGTCGATCCTGAATGCTTACGAGAGTGGTCTCATAACGGAGGAGACCGCGAAACTTTACGCTTCGAGGAAAGGGCGGGTCACTCGCGGCGTAGATCTTATCCAAAAGGCGCGCGGTATCGATACAGAGCTTGATTCCGGCTTGCGCCTTGATCTTCCGGCCAACGCATTTCACTAGGAGAAATCATGGATCAAGAAGTCGACTCCAGTTTTGTTGATCTCGGCGATAACACAGCCCTCGTCTGTGTCGATCACCAGCAGTACCAAAAGATCATCGTGCCCCAGTTGATCGACATGACCTACAAAGTTCACCTTGGGCTGTTCGAAGAGGATGTGAGCCTCAAGTTGAAGACCTACAACTACGACGTGGTTGTGATCTATGAGAACTTCAAAAACTCGACCCTCCAGACCAATCCGCTGCTGCGAGAAATGGCCAAGCGACGCGACGCCCGCCGGCGCGAGCATTTCGTCGTGCTACTGACCCACAAATTTGCCACGAACGACGCGATGAGCGCGTTCGTGCAAAGTGTAGATCAGATCATCAATATAGCTGATCTGGCTAATCTGAAGCCGGTCCTCCGCCGGGGTGTGGCCCAGCATCGCGAGCTTTACCATTCGTTCAACGACATGGTGAAGAGCGTGCAGGCCCTCTAAATAATTCGTCCCCGCCCGCGGCAGGACCCGCGCAAAGGCGCAGGCTCTCACGAATTCATTTGTGGAGAAGGATAGAACAGACGATTTTTTGAAGGTTGGGCTGTGCCACGCGTCTAAGCACGTGGGCAGATGGAGGAAGGGCTATGAAACTATTGAAGTGGGTTCAATTCACATGGGATCTGGAAAAGGTTCCCACGAACAACGGGGACTTGCCGGCGCAGTACCAGATTTCTCCGGCGACGGCCGCTGACGAAATGGCGTTGCGCAAGGTGTTTTCAAGCTCATTCCTGCTCGACCCGGCTTGGAACCCCGCCATCGGTGAAGTCATGCACACAATCCAGTCGCGACTCGACTCGGCGCTCGCCTCCGCCACGCAGACCTGCCTAACGCTTCGGCATGGCCAGCGCATCATTGGAGCGGCTGTGCTGCATCCCGATCCAAGCGCGGTAGAGCATTTTGCCATTGGCCCGAGCGTTCTGGCCGAATACCGCAACCGGGGTTTCGGGACACTGATGCTGCGCGCTTCCCTCGCCTGGCTTCGTCAGGCCGGAATCGCTCATGCATCCGCCATGTCGCCGGATTACGTCCCCGTAGCCAAATTTCTCTATCCAAAGTTTGGCGGAGCGCTCGCCCCGGTCGAGCCGACCGTGCTGCTCGCGGCCTGACCTGTTCCCGGTGAGCTTAGCCGCGAACGGACAGCGCGATCGCGAGCCCGTTCAGGGCCCCTGTGACTAAACCGGCCGGTAGAATATACGGCGCATCGCCCGAGCGAAAGGCTCCCTTGGCAAAGAAAACAACCAGCGAGACGCCGAGTCCATAGGTGGCGCCGATCAGCGCGCCCTGCCAGATCATTCGGGGCTGGCTCATTGATATCGCAGTCACAAAACTAACGAGCATGCCCTTGAGAATCGCTGCAATAAAGATCTCCATCTTGTAAGGTTCGCCTTTCGCGAAAAAGATTCCCCCGCCGTCCAGCGCTCCGAGGACGGCTCCTATTGTAAGGATGAGAGCCGTTACCATGGAGTTTGGCTGCGGACTTCGGGTCGGGCAGCCGGTGATGCGTAGACGTTCAAGGTCACAGTCAGTTTCATATCAACCGGCATCGCGCGCGTACCAGTTAACCTTGCGCGTCACGTACATGACGATAGCCAGAACGAGGAAGAGCGCGATCGCGCCCATCAGGAGCGCGTAATCTTGCTGACGCAGGGTGATGTAGAGAAACGTGTACACGCCGCCCAGCCCCGCACTAATCATGAGGGTGCGCATACCGCCCCCGAGAAAGTATCGACAATACCAGGTGATCAGTAGGGTCGATGCAATGGCCGCAGTCAGATAAGCGCGGCCGAATCCGATAAACTCGGAAACGGACAGGAGGAGGAGGTAAAACAGACAGAGGGCAGCTCCTACCATCAGGTACTGCAAGGGGTGAATCTTTTGACGAGCCGTGACTTCAAAAAGGAAGAAGGCTGTAAAAACGAGCACCAAAAACAGGATGCCATATTTTATGGAACGCTCGACGTAACGATAGGCATCCAGCACCGAGAGAAATTGTGCGCCAAAGAGCGAATCCGCGACCGAGCGCGTGTTAAAGCGATCGTTCCCGCTCTGGCTCGTCCAGCGTTGTGGATAGTCGCGACCGTAATAGGATACTTGCCAGTTGGCCTCGAACCCATTGACTCGCACCGATCGCTCAGCCGGTAGGAATGCTCCGCGAAAGGCGGGGTCGGGCCAGTTCGATTTAAGCGTGGCGTGGTTTTTCACACCGAATGGAGCAAAGAAAATTCCGCCGCTGCCGTTTAAATCCAAAGAAATGGAAAATTCCGTGACACCTCCGATCGGATCAGTGAGAACAAGTGGCGCAGTCGCGCCAGTCGTGTAGCCGGGCACTTGCGAGCCGGGGAGCAAAGCTCGCCCGACTCCGCCCCAATCAAGCACGAGTCCCTCGCGCGTCCCGCGCAAATCGCTCACCGCGATCGTCACAAAAGCGTCCTTCCACTGCACATCCTTCGGCTCGATCTTGAGGGAGGTAAAATCTGGAGGCGAAAATTTTCCCGATAGCTTCACCTGGGCGCGGAACACCGCGGCGTCGTAGATACCCCGGTGCAGCGTTTGCGTGCTAACCTCGCCCGCCAGGTTGAGTTCCTCCGGTAAGAAATAGGCGTTTGCGGTCGCGGTCTCTTCGACTTCCCGGCGTTCCATCCGCCCGTCGGCGCCCGCGATCTCCTTCACGGCCTTGAAGCGATATTGATAGGGAATTCCGAGGATCGGTCCGATCACATTCTGGTCTTTCCCCCACGAGGAAGTGATATCTGCGACGGCCTCATTTCGTCGCAACAGACGGTCGTTCAACACTCCGGTGATCATGGCGAGCGGAATCAGGAGAACGAGGATGAGTGCACCGACACCGATCAACTTGATGAGGGTATTATGGCGCCGGCCGAACGAGGGCTGCGTTTTCGGCAATGGCGGGGGAGGCTGTTGATCAGGCATAAAGACAGATTGAATAGCAGAACCCACTGGCGCAATGCAACTTAACGTCGGACCGGGAATGTTGATTATTCACGACAGTGATACGGAACAGGCAGGCGCAATCTTTCCGCCTATTACTCTTTTCTGAATCTGTCCGTCCCGTCGCGCGCATCTCATCTGAAACTGCAGGTCGTAGCTTCATATGATTCAGGACTTCAAATTCGCATTTCGACAACTTGTTAAGGCTCCCGGATTTACCAGCATTGCCGTCATTACTCTCGCGCTCGCCATCGGGGTGAATTCTGCCATTTTCGCGCTGATCAATGGCGCAGCTCTGCGCTCGCCCGTCCCGTTGCGGCCGGCCGAAGTGGTCAATGTCTTTACAGCGCGGCAAAATGCCAACCACGATTACCGGCAGTTCTCCCATGACGAATACCGCGCCGTGCGCGAAGGCGGCACAGACGTCTTCGCTGATGTCGCGGCGCTCGAATTCTCGCTCGCTGGGATTGGAGCCGATCAGAACATCCGGCGCAGCTTTGTCTTCTGCACATCGGAAAACTTCTTTTCGCTTGTCGGAGTCAAGCCCGTGGCGGGACGTTTTTACACTGCCGATGAGTGCCGTCCGAACGCAAATGTCCCGGTCGTGGTGGCTAGTTACGGATTCTGGCAGCGCATGGGCGGCCGCAGAGACTTTATCGGCAGTAGCGTGAGGGTGAACGGGCAGCCTTACACGGTCATTGGAATCACTCCGGAAGGCTTTAGCGGCGTAAACGTTTTAGTTGCGCCTGAGCTTTGGATCCCGCTTGGACTGTACTCTCAGATCGGCGCGTCGTTTGCCGATTCAGTAACGCTAACGGATCTGGCGCAACCTAAGAACTACACGCTGAACTTGGTCGCGCGGATGCGGGCCGGCCTCACACTCGACGGGGCCAAGTCGCGCCTGCCGGTGATCGCGCAGCGTCTTACCTCGATTCAGCCTTCGGACGCGAGTGGCCCGCGCGAACTCCAGATTCAAACTCCATCGCGCTTCAGTATCAGTACGACGCCGCAGGACGACGGCCCGATCGGTCTGATCGCGCTTCTCCTTGCCGGCATGGCCGCCGCCGTGCTTTTGATCGCGAGTCTGAACCTGGCCAACATGCTTCTGGCGCGCGGCACCGCGCGGTCCAAGGAGATTGCGCTCCGGTTGGCTTTGGGCGCAACGCGCTGGCGTATCATCCGCCAATTGCTGTGTGAAGGTCTGCTTTTGGCTTTACTGGGCGGCGCGGCCGGTATCGTCATCAGCGGATGGAGCAACGACCTGCTCGTTAGGTCGCTGGGCGGTCTTTTTAACGACATGAATCTGTCGCTCGTCGTGCATGTGCGTCCCGACGGTTTTGTTCTCGCCGTGACTTTTCTCTTTTGCCTGTTTGCGACATTGCTCTTCAGCCTGGGACCGGCTCTCAAAGCGACCCGCCTGGATTTGGTCACTGACTTGAAGCAACAAATCGGCGAACCCGCGCAGGCCGGGCGCCTGGGCCGATTCTTTGCGCCGCGCAACGTGCTCGTCATGGCGCAAATCGCTCTTTCTCTCATGCTCCTTTTTAGTGCCGGATTGTTTTTGCACGGCGCCTGGGAAGCGGGCGGAATGAATCCCGGGTTTGACCCGAAGGGTGGTTTGGTGGCCGAGATGGACTTCACGCTTGGCCAAAAAGACGCCACCGCGGCGGAACGCCTGATGTTCGCGGCGGTACAACGAGCGCGCGAACTTCCCGGCGTTCGCTCCGCCGCCCTCGGCACGATGGTTCCGTACGGGAATTTCACGAACACTCGCCGAATCATGTCGGCCAGCGATGCACCTGCCGCCAAGACCGACGTGAACGCGCCGGACCCGGGGGCGAGCGGCCTCTACACTTCGATCACCCCCGGTTACTTCGACGCCATTGGCGTGCGTCTGCTGCGCGGACGTGATTTTACCCAGACCGAAGTGGAGAACAAAAACTCTCCACCCGTCGCGATCCTGGATGAGGAGATGGCGAAGAAGTTATTTCCCAAAAGCGATGCGATTGGCCAGCACATCCGCTATACGCAAGCGTCCGCCGACGGCTCGCCCAGCGAACTGGAAGTCGTCGGCGTGGTCAACAAGCACCTGCATGACGTGCAAAGCGATACGATTGTTCGTCGTATCTTTGTGCCGTTGGCGCAAAAATATTACGGCAATGTTTATCTGCATGTCCGCCTCGCCAGCAACGACCGGGGCGCTGTGCTAAATGCGATTCCCACTTTGCGGCAGGCCCTTCGAGCACTCGATCCTGATCTGCCCGTGTTGCGAATTGTTCCATTCACCGACCTCATGCAAAAGAACGTCGGACTTTGGGTCGTGCGCCTGGGTGCCGCCTTGTTTGGCGTGTTCGGTGGAATCGCCTTGCTCCTCGCGGTCGTCGGCGTTTATGGCGTGAAGGCTTACACCGTGGCGCGGCGCACCCGTGAGATTGGCATCAGGATGGCCCTGGGGGCACATCGCGGCGACGTCTTCGCCCTCATTATGAAACAGGGCGTATTACAAACGGGCTTCGCCGTAATTATCGGCCTCTTCCTCGCCCTCGGCGCCGGTCGCGTCTTGTCGCAAATTCTCTTTAACGTCAGCCCCGCGGATCCTGGCTCATTAATTGTATCCACCGTTATGCTGACCGCTGCCGCATTGCTCGCATGTTTTCTGCCCGCTCGCCGCGCCACCCGCGTAAACCCGATGACAGCGCTGCGGACGGAGTAGCAATCCAACGTTGGGGCCGTTGACCTCAACGGCCTGGTTGGCTCATCACGACATCTAAGAAGGAAGGTGGCTGGGGGCGGAATCGAACCGCCGACACGAGGATTTTCAGTCCTCTGCTCTACCAACTGAGCTACCCAGCCGTGTTTGTTGCCGAAGAGGCAGCTCCCCGGGCGCGGGTGGTCACTATGCAATAATCCGGAGGCGGAGCAAGAAGAAGCAACCAGTTTGCAGTTCCTACCTCACTCACTCGCCACGGCTTTTTCGGGAACGGGCATTTTGAAATGGAATTGGTCGCTCACGAAACGCTGCAAATAGCGCAATGGATGGTCACGCGATTTTAAAGCGGCCGCCGTGTAAGCCTGAAGGAACGGAATTGCGTCCGGCTGTGCGCGGATCGCAGCCATCACGTCTGGCCGGTACTCCACCCGGGCCAACTCGGCAAAGATGTTGGCCAAACGAACGGCCGCTTCGCCGTGCAGTTCCCCGTGTTTCTTGTCGCTGATTTGCGCGAGCGTCAGGCTGAGCGCCTTAGCGAATTGTTGCATCCGCCAAAAGGTGGCCGCGCGAAAGTTGCGCACGTCAGCGGCGTAGCGGCCACTGGGGAATTCGTGGTCGTAGTCGTCCAGCGCCTGCATGACGCGCTCCGGCTTGAAGGGTTCCCGGTAGTGCGCCTTTTGCGAGACATCAACCAAGTCATCCGATGGTTCCGTATTGGCCAGGGGAACGGAGATGCATTCGATGTATGGGCAGGAGAGCGAGTAAATCGCTCGCGCCAGAACGAACATGGCCGCTTCCCTTTTCTGGCTCTTTGGATATTTCTGGAGAAATGCGCGCGTCATTTTTTCCAGGCTGGCGTGGTCGCGCGAAATGTAAGTGATCGGGTGGGCGGGATCTTTCGGATCCTTTATATCCGTGTCGACGTCCGACCGGGCGCCAGCCACCAGAGCAATCCGGCAAAAGTCGAGATAATCACCCAGGTTTTTAAAGGCTGGGTTCTTTTCCGCGGCATCGATTTGAGCGCTTATTGCTTCGTCGTCGTCCTTGCCTTCGATTCCCGGATCAGGCTCGGCCGCCCGGGCGCGATGTAAAATGTTGAGCCGGAGGTTGACGTAAATCTGCTGGGCATCACGCGTTACTCCCGGCGCGGAAAGAAATTGGACGAGATCCTCCACGCAATTCAGGCCGCCCGCCCCTTCCGCTCCCTTGGTGGATGCGCGTAAGTCATCCGCCAGTTTTTTTACTTCGGTGATGAGATCCGTCGGCTCATTCCTCGATGCTTCATTGCGCAGGGCTTTGACTCGACTGACGATGTCGTCTGGCACTTCGCTGGGATCGTTGCGGCCCCCGCTGTCCGTTGCCAGGTTTTGAAAGGCGTCATCGTCTGAAAATGGATAACCACGTGAGGCGGCGTCATCCTGGCACTGGCTTGGCCATCCGTAATTTGTTTGGGCAGAACCATAAGCGGTCGATTCGGAGGTCGCGTCTTCCGGAGACGGAGGAACACTCCAGTAGGCCGCGAAACGCTGCGCTTCCGGGGACTTGGCGCATTCACTGCGCAGCTTGTCGTAAATTTCGCGCGAGACCACCTCGAGTTTGATCTCGCGCGCGCGTGCTTCAGCGTAAGCGGATGTTCTCGCCACCTGCGGCAAGGCCTCCAGTGCTTTTAATCTCGCTTGCGCCGCGATCGGACTGCCCGGAAGCAAACGGGCCGCACGCATCCACCAGCGCGAGGCGTGATGGAGCTCGTCGCGATCGTCGAGTTGATCTTCGACATTGGGGAGGTGAAGCGCCCCGCCGTCATCCCGTCTCATGATTCCATCGAAAGGCGAGAAACGTCCGTAGACGTGAAGTTTGGTGTCGAGCGGTGTGCGCAAGAGCTGGCCGCGCGCCTGCGCCCAGGTGTCGCCCAGTTTCAGCATTCGCTCCGCCTTCTCCTGCGGCGTTCCTGCGCTATCGCTCGTCAGTTGTTGCAAGCGTTCGACGATTTCTCGAGAAGCAGAAGTGGTCATGAACTTTTTGGCCTCGGAAAAATTTTCCGCGGCGAGAAAGCGTTCCGCCATGATGGCGCGCAGTTCGTTTTTCGCGATTTTATCGAAGCTCGCGCTGTCGAGCAAAGGGGCCAGTTCCGGGAGGGGCGCGAAATTCAACAACGTATCGATCAGTTGCTGGATCTGTTCTTCATCGGCCCCGGACAAATTCGGGTAGACGGAACTTTGCGCCATTGTCCAATCCGCCTGGCCGGCTGGATAGACTCCTTCCTCGGTAAGACGCGCGGCCAATGCGTTGTGGGCCACTTCCTGCGAAGCACGCTCCGTTTCCGCATCCTCGTCGCCGGCGTCTTCCTCCTTGCTCGCGTTCGCCGGAGAAGGAGAGGGCGTAGCTTCCGATTCGGGTTTCGGCAGGAGTTCGAGCAGAGCCGCTACCGCGTCGCCGGCCTGATGGTTGTCCTGTAGGGCCAAAGCCAGGCGCACGCGCACCCCTGGCTGCATGGGCGATTTCGGGAAAGCGCGGAGGAATATCCTGAACGCCTCGATCGCTTCCGAGGTCTTGCCGGCGCGCTGCAAGGCTACGCCGCGCGCGAACAACAGATCGTCGCTGCGCGTCAATTGGTCCGGCGCGATCTGAGATAATTGCAAGGCTTGCGCCTGACTTCCGGAGGCGCTGGCTGCCTGCGCGAGCATGGCGAGGTAGCGCGCCTGCCAATCTCCTGACTTGTATGCGTCCCTCTGTTTTGCCACCGCGGCCGCGATCCGCGGGAGCATCGTGCGTCGCCATTTGCGCACATCGGCCGGGTTATCCCATTTCCCATCGTAGTTGTCGGCCTCGGGTGCGCTCAGCACCAGGTAGGTAAAGGCCATGGCGATGCGAGGATGCCGCGCGATCACGGCAAAGGCGGCATCGCCCGCGGGTTTTGATGCGACATGGGCGAGCGCTTTTTCGCAGCTGAAAATTGCGGTCGGGAGAGTCTCGGGGTGCCCGGGCGTCTCCGCTTGCGCGATGTAAAACTCCAGCGCTTTTAAATAATCCATATTGTCATAGGCCAGTGCGCCCAGCCACCCCAGCGCATCGGCATCAAAGCGCCCGCGCGGGTAACGCTTGCGAAAGGTTTCGAATTCCGTGATCGCAGCTTTGCGCGCGTTCAGGTCGGCGTTTTCGGCGCGCGCCGCGGAAAACGCGCAGCGTGCGCTCATGAACATGGCGATCTCAGCGCGCGGAGTCTTCGGAAACTCGTTGACCACACGGTCGAACCACGGCTGGCAATCCTTGCGATCTCCATTTGAAAACTGGATGGCGCCACACGCATAAAGCCAGTTGGCCTTGATCAGTCCTGTGGCTGCCTCCGCGAGTTTGGTCGTATCGGCGAGGGTCGCGCTCAGCAAAGGATGATCGATGCGCCACAACATATACTCGCGCGCGCCTTCCGGTCGGTCGGCAGATACTGCGATGGCGTCGCGAAGATCGTGCGCCATGTTGCAGGCAGTGTTGTCGCGGTGGGCGCGGGCCTGCGCGATCCAATCATCCCCACGCTGAAGGAGAGTCGGCAAAGGTTCTTTTCCAAGCCGATTGGCCACATCTTTAGCAGCGGTTTCAATATCCAGCGGTCCTTGCGCGACTGGGATGGTTGACGTCTCCAGAAAAATCTCGCCGAGCGATTTACCCGGCAACATGTCGAGCGTATCGGATAATTTGATCGGAGTTTCGAACCAATCACCGCCAGTAGCGTAGGCCCGAACCGCGATCAGCAGACTGAACAGAATAAATATGGCGCGTTTCATTCGATGAGTTTCCAATCTCCCTCTATGTTCCGGAATCGGTAGCGAGCGTGGCGGAAAGCGCTTCCGGGAGCGAGCTGAATCAGGCCGGTCTTCAAGACCTGCTTTGCTCTCAAGTGACTAAATGTAAAAGCGAGGCGTGTAGCGAATGGAAGAGCGACTCTTTGCCCGCCTCCTGCGCTTTCCTTGTAAGATGTCACTCCAGCGAAATCTCCCGCTTCGGCTTCTCGGAAAAGGGGCGCGTCCGTGGTGATCTCAACGGCATAACCTCGCTCGCCATCTTCTTTCGATTCAAATCGAGGCGCCAGATCGGCCGCGCTATCGTTCTCCAGGGTTAACGAATCATTCGACAGGGCTTTCCGTAAGATGAGGTGCGGCTTTTCGTCCAGTTGAGCGAGCTGGAGCAACGACCAACCACTGGACGCGGTCGAGTCGGGGAGGCGGAACAAAGTGACTCCGCGCGCTCCAGCCTGCCTGGCCGTGTTAATCGCATCGCGCAAGGCGGCGCGGTCAGTCAGCCGCACTACCAGCTGATCGCCGGCCTGCAAGCGCGTGTTCGATATGGCGAAAGAGGTTTGGGCGCGCAACACGGTGGCGCCCATGATCGTTTTCGAAATGCTCAGAAACGCGCGGTTCAGGCCCACTTCGTCCCAAGTCCAGTTTCGGATTTGGCCGCGCGATTGTCCTCGCTCATCGTAAACGCTGAGCCGCGCGAAGACGGGGAGGCCGGCGCTCCATGGCATTGGACAGGTTGACCAGTCGTTCAGCATCTTCGCCATTTTTTCCGGGGCAAGGAGTGGCTGGGGCGAATCTTTTTGCAGCACCGGTTCCGCTTCAAAATCATAGAGCATCGGAAATAGTTCGTCCGCGCTCTTCGCCAGTGAGCGAAGACAGTCGGGACGACTCCAATGCGGCAAAGCCGTGATGGTCAGGCGCGAAACTGTCTCGTGAATCTTCCCGAGTGCGCTCCCGTAAGCCTCGAGGAGTCGATCGGGCGCGTCGTAATCGACTTGCAACTCTCCGGTTAATTTGGCTGTCGCTGTCAACGCGGCGACGAGAGCAGCGGTCGAGGCGGCGGAGAACGGTTCAGGCTCGCGCGAAACAAGTCGAACCACCGGAACAAAACGGACCGAGGCGTTGGGCGGCTTGGAGAAACGCGCTTTCCATCGCCAATTGTCACCGATGTTCTCAAGCTCACCGACGTGCCAGTAGATGGTGCGCACCCCTTGTGAGGCCAGTTGCGTCAGCTCTTCTTGGCCTAATGGCTCCTCGCGTTGCCATACCCAGTAGGAGCTCTCGAAGCCGAAGGCCATGTGAGAGGTGGCAAGAAGAGTGAGAACAGCCCATACCCATGGCCGGAGTCGACTTCGCACAGCCGGATTGCGCGCGAATCCGATGCACGGAGCAAGCGCAAATGTGGATTTCGTGCGGCATTTCAGGGAGTTGCCTCGCAGCAGCGCCGCGTCTCTATCAGCGTTGAAGGTTGACCGAGGGGCGGTCGACCCAGTAAGTAAGCGGGTCCTTCACGATAATGCTGATCGTTATGAACGTTGGTGCGAGCGACTCCGAAATCGCCAGTGTGATTCGAATCATCGAGTCATTGGGGTTTCGCGCCCATTCCATGCCGGGCGCAACCCGCACGGCCATCGGCGTTACAGGCAACCAGGGCACGGTCGATCTGAGCCGCTTCGAAAACATGCCCGGAGTGGCGGAGGCCATTCGGGTGACGAAGCCTTACAAGTTAATCACACTCGATCTCCGGCCCGATCGCACGGTGGTAGACGTGGGTGGAGCGAAGATTGGCGATGGCTCACTTGCCATCATGGCGGGCCCTTGTGCCGTCGAAAGCCGCGAACAGGCTTTCGCCGTGGCCGAGAGTGTGGCGAAGAGTGGCGCGAAATTTTTCCGCGGCGGCGCCTTCAAACCGCGCACGTCGCCCTATTCGTTCTCGGGACTGGGGGAAGGAGCTCTCGAAATTCTCGATGAAATCCGAAAAACATTCGGGCTGAAGATCGTCAGCGAAGCACTCGACGAGACGACGATCGACCTGGTCGAGCGCCACGCCGACATGATTCAAATCGGCGCGCGTAACATGCAGAATTTTACTCTCTTGAAACGCGCCGGGCGTTCGCATCTGCCCGTGCTGCTCAAGCGCGGGATGGCCGCAACTCTGGAGGAATGGCTGTTGGCCGCAGAATACGTGATGGCGGAAGGGAATTACCAGATCGTCTTGTGCGAACGGGGTGTGCGCACATTTGCCCAGCACACTCGGAATACTCTGGATCTGGCCGCCGTCCCGGCGGTGCGTCGCATTTCGCATTTGCCCGTCATTGTCGACGCGGCGCACGGAACCGGGCGCAGCTACATGGTCACTCCGCTGGCCCGCGCCGGTGTGGCCGTGGGGGCGGACGGAATCATGGTGGAAGTGCATGCCCGGCCCGATGAAGCCTTATCTGACGGGGCGCAGGCGTTGACCCTCGAAGAGTTTGAGCAGATGACGCGCGAGCTCGAAGCCATTCACAAGGTCGTTGGGCATGCGCCGCGATAACCGGGACGTGGTCGAGATGATAGGACCAATCGCCTAACTAATCAACGAGTGTTGTGATAGGGACGGCGCTGCGCCGTCCGCTCCCGGGGTAACCTGTCGAACCGGACGCCGCAGCATGGCATCCCGCCCTCGCCTTGTCATCCCGAGTCGCGCAGACGAGGAGGGATCTCGCATCCGCGCTGTTGATCACGCGAGTGCCGCTTGCGAAACTCTCGCGCTGTAGGTGAGATCCTTGGCCGTCTGCGCTGGCTCAGGATGACAAATTTTCAACCATCCCGGGCCGTTTGGCATGCGCGTCCGTTTCTAAACGCGCAGGAAATTCGCCAGCAGGTTTTTCCCTTCGGCCGTCAGAATGGACTCGGGATGAAATTGCACTCCATGCAGGGGAAATTCGCGATGTTGCAGACCCATGATCTCGCCATCCTCGGCCGTCGCCGTGATCTCGAGTGACCCGGGGACTGATCGCGGTGCGACTACGAGTGAGTGATAACGCGTCGCCTCCAGGGGCTGCGCAATGTTTTGGAAGACGCCGCGGTTGGTGTGATTAATCATGGACGTTTTTCCGTGCATCAGTTTGTCGGCTCGCACAATTTCTCCCCCAAAAACCTGGGCGATGCATTGGTGCCCCAGGCAGACGCCCAAGATGGGCGTGCTTTGTCCCAGCTTGCGAATCACCTCGGAGCTGATGCCAGCGTCCTCCGGCCGGCCCGGCCCGGGGGAAATGCAGATTCGATCCGGCCGCAGGCTCCCGATCTCCGAAACAGAAATTGCGTCGTTACGCTTGACCGTGACTTCCGCACCTAACTCGCCAAAGTACTGCACGAGGTTGTAGGTGAACGAGTCGTAGTTATCGATGACCAGCAGTCTCATTGATTCATCCGATGAGCGAGCGTGATGGCTTCGAGCATGGCTTTCGCCTTGTTCACGCATTCGTCGTATTCGCGGACTGGATCCGAGTCGGCCACGATGCCGGCGCCAGTTTGCAGATAGGCCTTTTGATTTTTGAGAACGATGGAGCGCAGCGCGATGCAGCTGTCGAGCGAACCGTCGAATCCAAAATAGCCGACGATGCCGGAGTAAAATCCACGCCGGCTCTTTTCGAGTTGGCCAATGATTTGCATGGCGCGAACCTTGGGTGCGCCCGAAACCGTGCCCGCGGGAAAGGTGGCACGCATGGCGTCGAAAGAGGTCTTGCCCCCGGCCAGCCGACCTATCACGTGAGAAACGATATGCATCACGTGACTGTAGCGTTCGATCACCATCTGCTCGGTCACCTGCACAGTTCCGAATTCGGACACGCGCCCGACATCGTTCCGGCCCAGATCAATCAGCATCACATGTTCGGCGCGTTCTTTGGGATCGGCCATCAGCTCTTCGGCCAACCGATCGTCCTCCTGTAAATCCTGGCCGCGCGGCCGTGTGCCGGCGATAGGCCGAATTTCGACCATTCCCTCGCGCACGCGCACATGCACTTCCGGTGAACTGCCCACGGCGGTGAAATCGTCCCCGAATTGGAGAAGAAACATGTAGGGGGAGGGGTTCCCAAACCGGAGGCAGCGGTATAGCTCCAGCGGATCGCCCTGGAAAGGCGCCTCGAAGCGCTGTGACAAAACGACTTGAAAAATGTCCCCTGCGTCGATCAGCTCCTTTGCTTTCCTAACGACTGATTCGAATTCTTCGCGCGTCGTGTTGCTTGCGGCCACAGGTAAATTGTCGATCCTGGTGGCTGAAATGCCGCGTAAAGCGACCGCTTTCCCGAGAAGAGCGAGCACCGCGGTGAGACGCGCTTGCGCGGCCGCGTAGGCCTCCTCGACCCCGCTTGGGTCTTCAATGTGTACATTCGTCACGACGCGCATTTTGCTAAAGCGGTGATCAAATACAATGAGGGTGCGCGCGATGACGAACATCATTTCCGGAACCTCAAGGTCGTCGCGGGGATGAAGTTTTACGCTCGGTTCGAAATAGCGGACGATGTCGAACCCGATGTAACCGATCGCGCCGCCAACGAAATGCGGAATGTCCAACGCGGGAACGAACTGAAACCGCGACATCGTCGTTTGCAGTTCGGCCAAAGGATCGCGGCCGGTCTCGAAACTTTGAGTGCACCCATTTTCCGTGATGGAAATGGTCGTGCCGGCACTCTGAAAGCGAAGGATCGGATCAAATCCGATGAAGGAGAACCGGCCGGATTGTTCGTTCTTCTCGGCCGACTCGAAAAGGAAGCAGTCGCCCGCATTTTGAATCTTGGCGAAGGCGGAGATAGGCGTCTCGTTGTCGGCCACCAAATCCACCACCAGCGGGATAAGATTTCCCTGTTGGGCAAGGGTCCGGAACTCCTCGAGGGAAGGCGAGATGGTCATGTTGGCGGCGCTCCAGCCTTCACTCGGGGCTGTCGCTCCGAGCGAAGGCTGGAGCGGGTGAAGGGGTTCGAACCCTCGACATTCTCGTTGGCAACGAGATGCTCTACCACTGAGCTACACCCGCACTAAAGCGAGTGGAAATAATGGGCGGGGCCGTCGCTCGCGCAAGGCTTAATATTCGCGTGGGAGCGACACCCGGTCATTGTCTCCTCGCCCGCACATCCTCGCGCGGTCTCGCTAATCAAGAAATGCGTGCGGCCAAGGGGTTTGCATCACGCGAAGTACAGAGGACTCTTGTAGAAACAATGCCTGCTCATTCCAATACGTCCCAAATTGAGATTACGGGCGAGATCAGTTCCGGATTCGCGGATATCCTTACGCCCGCTGCTCTTGCTTTCGTCGAAAAGTTGCATGGATCTTTTGAGGGCCGTCGCCAAGACGCATTGAAGCGGCGCCTGCAACGCCAGGTGGACTTCGATGCCGGTAAAATGCCCGATTTCCTCCCGGAAACGAAACACATCCGCGAGGGTGATTGGACCTGCGCTCCGATCCCCCGGGATCTGCAAGACCGTCGCGTCGAGATCACCGGCCCGACCGACCGCAAGATGGTGATTAATGCCCTCAACTCCGGAGCCCGGATGTTTATGGCCGACTTCGAAGACGCCAATGCTCCGACCTGGCACAACATGATTGACGGTCAGATTAATCTGCGCGATGCGATTCTGCGGACCATCACCTTCAGCAGTCCGGAGGGAAAACAGTATCACCTCAATGAACAAACCGCCGTGCTCCTGGTGCGGCCGCGGGGCTGGCACCTCAATGAAAAACACATGCTCGTCGACGGCGCGCCCGTGTCGGCCGGCCTTTTCGACTTTGGCCTCTACTTCTTTCATAACGCCAGGGAATTGATCAGGCGCGGCAGTCGACCGTACTTTTACCTGCCCAAAATGGAGAATCATCTGGAGGCCCGCATCTGGAACGACGTTTTCAACCTGGCCCAGGACGAGATGGGCATTCCGCGCGGGACGATTCGCGCGACCGTGCTGATCGAAACGATTCCGGCGGCCTTTGAAATGGACGAGATTCTGTTCGAATTGCGCGAACATTCGGCCGGACTGAATTGCGGGCGATGGGATTACATTTTTTCGTGCATCAAGCGGTTCGCCCACAAAAAAGATTTTATCCTGGCCGACCGCGCCCTTGTCACTATGACGACGCACTTTATGCGCTCGTATTCACTCCTTTGCATCAAGACATGTCACCGGCGCAATATTTTCGCGATGGGCGGGATGGCGGCGCAGATTCCGGTGAAGAATGACGAGAAGGCGAACGAAGAAGCTTTTGCCAAGGTCCGAACCGACAAGGAACGCGAGGCAACCGATGGTCACGACGGCACGTGGGTCGCGCACCCCGGAATGGTGCGACTCGCGACGGACGCGTTCAACGCCATCATGGCAACCCCAAATCAAATCAACAAGAAACGTGAGGATGTGCAGGTGACGGCGGCGGACCTTTTGGACTTCGGCCCGAAGGGGCCAATTACTGAACCAGGTCTGCGCACCAACATATCTGTGGGTGTGCAATACCTTGAGGCGTGGCTGCGTGGGAGCGGGGCGGTGCCTCTTTTCAATTTGATGGAAGATGCAGCCACGGCGGAGATTTCGCGCGCGCAAGTCTGGCAATGGATCCGTCATCCTGACGGCAAACTGTGTGATGGCCGAAAAGTAACGAAGGAACTGTTTCAGGAAGTGCTCGATGATGAGCTTGCCAGGATAAAGGACGAGTTGGGCATGGATCGGTTTACCCAGCGTAAATTCGACCTGGCACGCGACCTTTTCGAGAAGATCACAACGGACGATCGATTCCCTGAGTTCCTCACCTTGTCCGCCTACGAGCATCTGAATTGATATGAAACAACGTGACAAAACAGACCAGCCCTTGAACCAACGCACACGGTTTGACGGAGTGACCAGACCCTATTCCGCGCCAGACGTGGAGCGGTTGCGCGGCAGTCTTGTGATCGAGCACACTCTGGCGCGACGCGGGGCAGAGAAGTTGTGGGATCTCTTGCACACCGAAGATTTTGTTCCGGCGCTTGGCGCGCTCACCGGCAATCAGGCCGTGCAACAGGTCAGGGCCGGACTCAAGGCAATTTATCTAAGCGGCTGGCAGGTCGCAGCGGATGCCAATCTGGCCGGGGCCATGTATCCGGACCAGAGTTTATACCCCGCCAACAGCGTGCCGGCGGTAGTCAAACGGATCAACAACGCATTGCAGCGAGCCGACCAGATTTGTCACGCGGAGGGGGACACGGCGATTGACTGGTTCGTTCCCATAGTGGCTGACGCCGAGGCAGGTTTCGGCGGTCCCCTCAACGTTTTCGAGCTCGTTAAGGCGATGATTGAAGCGGGCGCGGCGGGCGTGCATTTGGAGGATCAGCTCGCCAGTGAAAAAAAGTGCGGCCACATGGGTGGCAAGGTTTTGATTCCGACGCGTCAGGCCATTGCTCATTTGATCGCGGGCCGTCTGGCTGCGGATGTGTGTCACGTTCCGACCTTAATTGTCGCGCGCACGGACGCGAATGGGGCGGCTCTTCTCACCAATGACGTGGACGAACGTGATCATCCCTTTCTAACGGGAGAGCGAACGGCGGAAGGATTTTTCAGGGTCCGTCCTGGACTTGATCAAGCCATTGCGCGCGCGCTTAGTTACGCACCTTATGTGGATCTCTTGTGGTGCGAAACGAGCACGCCGAATCTAGACGAAGCACGCCAGTTCGCCGACGCGGTGCGGAAAGAGTTTCCGAACAAGCTTCTGGCCTACAACTGCTCTCCGTCCTTCAACTGGAAGAAGAAGCTGGATAGCGCCACGATCGAGAGATTCCAGCGCGAACTGGGTGCGATGGGTTACAAATTTCAGTTCGTTACCCTGGCCGGATTTCATGCCCTCAACCACTCAATGTTTCAATTGGCGCGCGGATATCGCGATCGCGGGATGGCGGCTTATTCCGAGCTCCAGGAAGCGGAATTCGCGTCTGAAGCGGACGGATATACGGCCACCAAACATCAGCGAGAGGTGGGCACGGGCTACTTCGATGACGTTGCCCAGGTCATCGCGGGCGGTGAGAGTTCAACCACGGCCTTGCGGGGGTCGACCGAGCAGGAGCAGTTCCATTAGAGGGAACTCAGGCCAAGTCGTCAATTGGCACATCTGCCTGTAGGGGAAGCTGTTAGCTCCCCGAACTATGGGGTTCGTGCGGACGTTATCCCGACAGAAGAGGCGTCAATGGGCTGGGGAAAAACACTCGAGAATACCGTTTTTTTTGAATCCAAATGGCTCCCGCCCGGCATCTCACCACTGAGAAGTTAATTATGAAAACACTGTTTATTATTTCTATGTGCTCCGTCGTTTTGGCGATCGGAGCGTTCGCCCAGAGCCCGACCATCACGCCATTTGCCAGCCCGGGGGGGCCCTCCGCCACGGCAGGGGCTTCGGTTTCTCCCTCGGTTGCGGCGTCGCCTCTGTCCAGTGCCACAGCATCTTCGAGCCTGGCCGACAGGATCCACAGCAAGGTCGACAAAAAGCTGAAGCACAAGGGCATAAACTTCCACGTCGGCGATGAAGACAAAGATGGAGAGAGCACCGATCATTCGTCGTCGAGCAACGATATTCCCCCCCTCGTGATCCCTCTGGTGGGCATTGTGATGATTGCAGTCTTTGGCGCGCCCGTGGCGATCGTGGCGGTCATCCTTTACTTCGGGTTTTCCCGAAATCGCATGATGCACCGAACCGTGCGCATGATGGTCGAAAAAGGTCAGCCGGTCCCGGCGGCGCTCCTGAATCCGCCTCCGGCCGTGCGCAAACGCTCGGACATGCGGCGTGGCGTCGTGCTCGTCATGATTGGTCTTGGCCTGATGGTGTTCCTGGCTGCCGTGAATGAAGGGGAAGGCGGTTCGTGGGCCGTTGGGGTGATCCCGTTTCTGATTGGTGCCGGCTACCTGCTGGTTTGGAGATTGGAAGGGAAGGGGGAGGTTGAAGCGAAGGCAGACAATCCTCCGTCGTTGCCGTAATCTCGGGGCGTGGAGCTAACCGATGCGGACCTCGTCGCTCGAGTTCTTGTCGATGAAGATCAGCATGCTTTCAGCGAACTGGTCCGCCGACATCAATCGAGTGTGCGAGGTTTGCTGCGCCAACTTACGCGGACCGATTTTGCCCTGGCCGATGATTTGGCGCAGGATGCTTTTCTGCGTGCCTACAAGCACATCCGCAGTTTTCGGGGAGAAGCCCGGTTCTCGACATGGCTATACCGAATCGCCTATAATGTGTTTCGTGAAGACGCACGGCGACGCAAAGAGCTGGTTGGGATCGATGAGGACGTCCTGCAGGCCGAGCAGGATCCACAGACAGTCGATCCCGGCCTGAGACATGATCTGATGCACGCCCTTAACCTTCTTCCGCTGCACGAACGCTCGGCCGTTTTACTTTGCTGCCAGAATGGCTTATCCCACGATGAGGCGTCTCGTGTTTTGGATATTCCTCTTGGCACGGTGAAGACGAATGTGCTCCGCGGGCGGGAGAAATTGAAGCGCACGCTGGTCGCCTGGGAGAAGAATTGATGAACGAATCAAACGACATCGACGTGCTGGATCGCCAGTTGCGCGAAGCCGCGCCTTACATCGATGATGCGGGCTTTACGCGCAGAATTCTCCAGCAATTGCCGGCGCGCCGGCCGAGTTTACAGCGGTTCAGAGCGACGATTCTTCTCGGCGCTACGTTGGTGGCCAGCCTGATTGCATATCTTCTTTCCGACGGCGGCCGCTTTGTCAGCAACGGCGTTCTCCGCCTCGCTGGCATGTCGCCCCTGATGATTCTTTTAGGTGCGGGAGTCGTCGGCGCCCTGGTTATGGGAGTCGGCGTGGTCGCAGCCGTGTCGAAGAATCACGAATTTCGGTCTTAGAAGATCGGGGTGCCTGCCTGGTGGGCGGAAGGGGAAATCGCGATCGCGCGTTGGTTATCCGCGCACCCTCTGCCTTATCATCCCGACTCGCGCAGACGAGCAGAGACCTCCCATGCGCGCGGTTGATCACGCAAAGTGTCGCCTGGGTAACGCTCGCGCTGTAGGCGGGATCCTTCGCTCCAGCAGCTGCCGGACTGGCTCAGGATGAGAGAATACGCGTTGCCGACGCGTCAAATTCCTGGCTACTCGGGTTGAGCGGCGCACAAGGCGCGCGCCCGCGTGACGTCTGTCTCAATTTGATGTTTGAGCGCTTCCACGCTTTCAAATTTTCTTTCCGATCGCAGGTAATGGAGAAAACGCACTTCCATATCCTGACCATAGATGTCGCGGTTGAAGTCGAGCAGGTGAATCTCGAGGGTCCGCTGCGGTTCGCCCCGCGCCACCGTCGGTCGTACGCCCAGATTGATGACGCCATGGTGGCGGATTCCGTGAATCCATGCCTCCGCAAAGTAGACTCCGTCAGGCGGAAACTGTTCGCTGTGCGCGCTCAGGTTCGCGGTGGGAAAGCCGATCTTGTTTCCGAGCGCCGCGCCATGCACGACCGTCCCGAGAATCGTGTAGTCTCGTCCCAGCATCTCGGCCGCACGGGCGAAATCGCCTTCCTCAACCGCCTGCCGGATAGCGGTGCTGCTCACAACCTTGCCATGAATGCGCACCGGTGGAATGCCGATCACGCTGAAGTCAAAATGAAGGCCGAGTTTTTTTAGCAGCTCAAGATTGCCGGCCCGTCCCCGGCCGAAGGACCACTCATGACCCACACAAATTTCGCGGAGCGACCGCGCACCCCCAACCAGGCGGGAAACAAATTCTTCGGGTGGCGTGGTGGAGAATTCATGATTAAACGAGATGACGAGAAGGTGCGCGACACCGAGGGCGCGAATGAGCGCAACTTTGTGCTGGGTCGCAGTCAGTAAATGGGGCGCGTCGCTCGGACGAAGAATTTTGGCCGGATGCGGATCAAACGTGACGACTACGGGCGTGCCATCGGCGGAATGCGCGTGGCGGGCGGAGGTGGAGATGACCGCCTGATGCCCCAAATGCACACCGTCGAAAACTCCGATGGCGAGGAAGAGGGGCCCGCGCAGGCTGTGCAACTCCTCGATCGCGTGCAGGATCTGCATCATGGCAGCGTGTCTTGCACCATCGCCTTCACGCGCCGCGCATGCGCGATACTTCCGGCAACGTCAACATTCGGCCGATGATCTCCTGGCGCGGAGCATTCTTAATTTCTTCCACCGTAATGGCGCGATCTACGAGAAAACGTCCGGATTTGGTGCGGCGCAAATTCTTCAGATGCGCTCCGCATCCGAGGGTCTCACCAATATCATGCGCGTAGGTGCGGACGTAAAAGCCCTTGCTGCAGAGGACGGTGAAATCGATGTCGGGCAATGCAACCCGGTCAATCGTATGGCGATATACGTGGACAAGCCGCGGTTCGCGCTCAACCACTTTGCCTTGCCGCGCCAATTTGTAGAGAGGGACGCCGCCGTGTTTGATGGCGGAAACCATCGGAGGCATTTGATAAAAATCGCCGCGGAACTTCTCAAAAGCCGCGCGGATTTGAGCCTCATCGAGTTCGGGCACGGGCCGTTCCTCCACAATTTCACCCTCCCGGTCCTGTGTGGTGGTACTGGCGCCCAGGGTCAAGGTCCCGACGTATTCCTTGTCCTCACTCATCAGCAAATCCTGGATTTTTGTTCCGCGACCCAGGGTGAGCAGGAGCAGCCCGGTCGCCAACGGATCGAGCGTGCCGCAATGTCCGACCTTTTTTATTTCAAGCTGTCGGCGCACCAGGGCAACGACATCATGAGACGTCATGCCCCCTGCCTTGTCGACCAGCAGAACACCGTCAGGAGTTGCGGCCAAGGACATCACAAGTTTCCTCCAAAACGCGTTCCTCAACTTCAGCGAGCGTGCCGCGCACGCGTGCCCCGGCCGCCAGGGTATGCCCGCCGCCGCCAAATTTTTGACATATCGCGCACACATCAACGTCCTGCTCTTTCGAACGCATGCTCACTCGGACCTTGCCTTCGGCGAGTTCCTCGAAGAATGCCGCCACAATCACGCCTTGAATCGCGCGGATGTGATCAATCAAACCTTCGTTGTCCTCGGGTAGGACACCAAGCTCAGCGGCGGTGCGCAGGCTCAAACTGAAACTGGCCACCTTGCCCTCGGCCGCGAAGCGCATGGTGCGAAGCAATTCGCGCAATAACTCGATGCGGCGGCGCGGATAGTTTTCGTAGAGCTGCTGGCTGACCCGGCCGACATCCACGCCATAACCGACGAGTTCAGATGCAATTTCGAATGTTCGCGCGGTGGTGTTCGAATACTGGAAGGAACCCGTGTCCGTGGAGATGGCCACGAACAGGTTCTCTGCGATCTCGGCATCAATCGGAAATTTCTCGGCCTTGAGCAGCTCGAAAAGAATCTGTCCAGTGGCGGGTGCGGTGGCATCGACATACACGAGATCGCCGTAGCGTGGATTGCTCGGATGGTGGTCGATGTTGATGCAGATTTTGGACGAGCCAACTGCGGCAAAGGCCGTGCCCATGCGATTCTGAATGGCCGTATCCAGTGCGACGACGACGTCGACATTTTCCGGAACGGCGGGCGGTGTGCTGATCAATTCGGCGCGCGGGAGGAAGGAATACTTTTCCAGCATCCCATCTTCATTCCAGACGCGGACATCCTTGCCCAAATGTCTGAGGGAAAGAGCCAGGGCCAGCTGACTGCCAAGCGCGTCCCCA
Organism: Chthoniobacterales bacterium; assembly: GCA_038230335.1. Lineage (GTDB taxonomy): Bacteria > Verrucomicrobiota > Verrucomicrobiia > Chthoniobacterales > UBA10450 > JBBRDU01. Next base: position 66,318 of record JBBRNL010000002.1, read on the forward strand.
TCGGGCCGGACGTGGCTGAGCACAGCGAATGTTTGATTCTCGCGCAGGACGCGCGCGATTTCGGGGAAAGTGTTCACTCGTCACCGCTCTCGGGCTTCTCGAGTTTCTGCAAGATCTCGATGATGCGGGTGCCGCGTTCGATGGAGTCGTCGAGATGAAAGACGAGATGTGGCGTATATTTTATAACCACGTTTTTGGCTAACTCGGCCTGGAGAACGGCCCGATGCGCGACCAGTTTGCTCATCACACTTTCCTTGGGCTCACCTCCGAGCACACTGACAAAGACATGCGCGTTCTTCAAATCGGGTGTGACGTCGACCTGGTTGACTGTGACCAGAGAGGATTCGAAAGCGACTTCGCGTGCGATCAAAGCACTCAGCTCTCGTTTGAAGAGCTTATTGACACGAAGCAGTCGGTGTTTCATTTCGGGAGCAAAAGAAGGTCGGAGCGGTGGAGGTCCGAAGTGCGGGACGAGGACGCCACCACTCCGCGACTCCCGGCCGGTCACAGTTTCTGCGCGACTTGTTCGAGCTGATAGCACTCGATGATGTCAGCCACCTGGTATTCGCTGAAGTCACCAAGCTTGATGCCGCATTCCAAGCCATTGCGCACTTCCTTCACATCATCCTGGAACCGGCGCAGGGTCGAGAGTCCGCCATCATAAACAGGCTGGCGACGGCGCAGGACGCGGGCTCGCGCAGTTCGGGCGATGCGCCCATCCGTAACGAGGCAACCGGCCACGATGCCGCGGCTCAATTGGAATACCTGCTTCACTTCGGCGTGTCCGATGACGGTTTCGCGGTGCTCTGGGTCGAGCATGCCGGCCATGGCTTCTTTCAGCTGATCGATCAACTCGTAAATGATTGAGTAAAGTTTTACCTGGACGACTTCACGCTTGGCCGCACCGACGGCAAGGCTCTCCACCTTGACATTGAATCCCACGACGACGGCGTTGGAGGCGCTGGCCAGGAGGATATCGTTCTCCGAAATCGGTCCGACGCCACCATGGATGATTTCCAAATCTATCTTCTTGCTTTCGATCTGGCTGAGCGCACCGATCAGTGCTTCGAGCGAACCTTGCACGTCCGTCTTGAGCACAATGCGCAGAAGCTTTTTGCCGTCGGCCGCTTCCAAGAGCGTCTCGAGCGTGGCGCGCTGCGGTGTGCTCAATTTTCCGGCGCGCTTGGCTTCCAATCGCTCTTCGCTTAGTGCCTTGGCTTCGCGTTCCGATGACATCACCAAAAGTTCATCACCCGCATTGGGCAGACCGGTAAATCCGAGCACGCGAACGGGGGTTGATGGGCCAGCTTCTTTGACTTGATTGCCGCGATCGTCCGTCAGCCCTTTCACCTTGCCGCTGTACTCGCCGCAGATGAATGGATCGCCCACTTTTAGCGTGCCCGTTTGCACGATGACTGTCGCGGTGGGGCCGCGTCCGGCTTCGACTTGTGCTTCGATGACGGTGCCGCGTGGCTTCGCCGTGGGCGATGCCTTTAAATCCATGACCTCCGCCTGCAGGAGCATCATCTCCAGGAGCTGATCGATATTCGTCCCTTTTGTGGCCGAGACCGGAACGGTGACTGTTTTGCCACCCCAATCTTCCGGCGTCAAATCTCTGTCCTGCAACTGCTTCTTGACGCGATCGATGTTGGCTCCCGGCAAATCGATCTTATTAAGCGCCACCATGATCTCAACATGAGGAGCCGCTTTGGCGTGGTTGATCGCTTCGATCGTTTGCGGCATGAGACCGTCGTCCGCCGCGACGACGAGCACGACAATGTCCGTGACCGATGCGCCCCGCGCGCGCATGGCCGTGAAAGCGGCGTGGCCCGGCGTATCGAGGAAAGTGACAGGCTGGCCTTTATGCTCAACCCGGTAGGCGCCGATGTGTTGCGTGATTCCGCCCGCCTCGCCCGCGGCGACCTTCGTCTTGCGAATCGCATCCATGAGTGAGGTCTTGCCGTGATCGACGTGTCCCATGAACGTGATGATGGGACTGCGCGGTTTCAGTTCTTCTTCCTTCGCCATGACCGGCGGGGGAGGTGCCACCACGACCTGTTCAACCTTATGAATGCCGCCGCCTTTCAGGCGAACTTCTTTCTCCAGAATAAAGCCGTGTTTCTCGGCGATCTTCGTCGCGATGTCCGGCTCGATCGTCTGATTTTGATTCACGAAGACGTTGAAGTCCGTCATGAGCTCTTTGATGAGCTGGAAATTCTTAAGGCCTAGCTGAGGCGCCAAATCCTTCACCATGATGGGCGGCTTGATATGGATGACGTTGGTCGGTTCGTCTTCCGTTCCGGCTTCGCCAACCTCGGAGGTCGGAGCTTCCGGCGCCACCGCGGCGGGCGCTTCCGGGATCGGTTCCGGCTTGGGCGGCTCCAGCGGTTTAGGAGCGACCGTTGGTGTCTCGAGCGACGCGCGGATGCGAGAGATGGGAGGGAGGATGGTGGTCTTGCGTCTGGCCTCGCCCTCCGGCGATTTCTTTTTCGGCTTTTTTTCGTCGATCAGCGAGAGCGTTTCCATTTCGCGGCGCGGGACGACCGCCTTGGCCTCTGGCTTTGGAGCGGCTACCGGTGCGTGAGATTTTGTGGCCGGGGCGTGGCTACGGGCGGGCGGCTTATGCGCCGGCTCGGCTTTGCGGACTGGAGTCCTGGCCTTATGGGCGTCCGGCTTGTGCGCGGTGGAAACCTTGGGCGCCGTTTTGGCGGCGACTGGTTTTCGCGCTGCGTTTTTGCTGGTCGTCTTTGTAGGCATTCCTGTTTTGAAAAATTTCGCTCATGGCTCGAGCGGGTTAACCCAAAGCCATTTGATTTACGGAGTCACCGGTTCTCGATGAATCGCGTCGTGAATCTCCTGTGCTTTCGGTTCTTCCACACCCAAAATCTCGACAAGATCCTTCACGTCTGCGTCGCGCAGTCCTTCCAAATTCGTAAATCCTGATTTGACCAGGGTGACGGCCTGTTCCTCCGTAATCGGGAGTGATGTGGCGAGCGTTTGAGCTGCTTGCGCGACTTTCTGCTCAACCGCGTGCGTGGCCGACGTGTCTTTATCGATGTTGATCTCCCAGCCAGTCAGGCGGGAAGTCAGGCGCGCGTTCTGCCCCTTCTTGCCGATGGCGAGTGAGAGCTGGTCTTCATCGACAGAAATTTGGACGCTCTTCTTCTCCGTATCGAACACAAGGTTTTTCACCTTGGCCGGCTTCAAGGCTTCCAGCACAAAGTCCTTCGGATCGGAACTCCAGCGGATGATGTCGACCTTCTCGTTGTTCAGTTCGCGCACGATGTTTTTGACGCGCGATCCGCGCATTCCAACGCAGGCGCCGACGGGATCGACTTTGTCGTTCGCGCTCCACACCGCAATCTTGGTGCGATAGCCGGCTTCGCGTGCAATACCGCGGATCTCCACGGTGCCGTCGGCAATTTCGCTGACTTCCAATTCGAAGAGGCGCCGGACGAAATTCGGATGGCTGCGTGAAACGATGATCTCGGGTCCGCGGATGCCGTTATCCACCGCTACCACATAGGCACGCAAACGGTCACCCACGTTGTAATCCTCCACCACGACCCGCTCGCGCTGCGGCATAATCGCTTCAAACTTGCCCAGATCGAGAATGACATCCGACCGATCGAAGCGACGGACCGTGCCGCTGACAATTTCGCCCGCTCGATCCTTGAACTCTTCGTAGATCATCTCCTTCTCGACCTGGCGAATGCGCTGCATCATCGCCTGCTTGGCCGTTTGCGCGGCAATCCGGCCGAAATTCCGGGGCGTGACTTCGATTTCCACCGTTTCGCCGATTTGGGCCTCCGGTTTGATTCGGCGGGCTTTATGCAGTTCGATCTCATCCTGCGGATTTGTGACCGTCTCGACCACGACGAGGTTAGCCAGCGCGCGGATGTCGCCGGTCTTGGAATCGATATCAATACGCAATTCGCGCGCGGCCCCGACGCTCTTCTTCGAAGCCGAGAGAAGGGCATTGGAGACGGCCTCAAGAAGGATTTCGCGTTTGATCCCGCGCTCCCGCTCCAGGTAATCCAGCATGGCGATAAATTCCGCGTTCATAAAAAACATGTAGCCCGCAGACCAAAAAGAGTGGGACATCGGTTCCCACTCCCTCCAGCGCGGACTAGGCGCGTACCTTAATTTTCGAAGGGGCTTCCGTCAAGGGAAGGTATCGGTGAACGCGGTATGGATGGGTGAGCGGGTGAAGCGTCCTAAAGGGCTCGATTTCAGTTCCCTTTTAACGCCGAACGCTGGGGCCGGGGACCCGTAAGAGCTTGGCGGTGTCATCCTGAGCCAGCGAAGACGGCGAAGGATCCCGCCCATTCAGACGGCGTTACGCGATGTATTTTAGTGTGAGCCACGGAGCGCGTGTGAGGTCCCTCGCGGGCGCTCGGGATGACAGAGCTGTGGGGCCGCGGGCCGCGGCGTCCGGTTTGAGTGAAAGCGATGCAAATAGCGTTGCAACCGTTCAGGCGTTCGACAGAGTCACGGCATGTCCCGCCGCGCCGCGCTTTTCCTGATGCTCGCGGTCTGGGCCTCGATCTATCTGCCTTCGCTCGGCCTGTTTGAAATTAAGGGTGAAGAAGGCCGCCGCATCTTGCCCGGCATGGCCATGCTCGAAAGCGGGAACTACCTCGTGCCGCAAGTCGGAGGCGAAGACTATTTTCGCAAACCGCCGCTGATTAACTGGCTCGTAGCGGCGTCCTTCAAACTCTTTCGCGTCAGAAACGAATGGACCGCTCGTGCGCCTTCCGTGCTCTGTGTGCTCGCTGTCGCCATTGCCTTTGTCACCGTGGCGCGGCGCAGCCTTGGTCCGTCCGGGTCGGTCATCGCAGGTCTCGTTTGGCTAACGAACGTCGGTATTCTCCAGAAAGGACGGCTCATCGAGATTGAGGCGCTTTATGTTTCTTTGTCTGCGCTCGCCCTCGTCTTCTGGATGAGTTGGTGGCGGGAGCAGCGTTCGCCCTGGCTGACCTGGATCGTACCATGGATTTTTCTGGGACTGGGTTGTCTTGCCAAAGGCCCCACCCATCTGTTCTTTTTCTACGCCGTCGTGGTCGCGGTGCTGTGGCAGACAAAACAGTGGCGGTTACTTTTTCATCCCGCGCACTTTGTCGGCATCGCCCTCATGCTCGGAATCTTTGGCGCCTGGGCCATTCCGTTCATGCAGGCTAACGACAGTGGAAAAGTGATGAACAAATGGTCGACCCAATTCACCGGGCGCGTCACGGGCGAGATTTTTACCTTCAGCGTTTGGATCACGGTGCTGCCGCGCGCGGTGGCCTATCTGCTTCCGTGGGTTCTTCTCGCGCCTCTCATTCGTTTTCAAAAATTCAGGGAAGAATTCGACGGGAGGATCGCGCGAGGCCTGATCTGGGGAGCGGCTGTGCCGTTGATCGTAGTGAGTCTGATGCCCGGGTCGGCTCCGCGCTATTCGCTTCCGGCGGTCGCGCCGTTTTGTTGGTTGATTGGGATGGTGCTGGCAGAAAACGCCGTGGCCGAGCCAGCCTGGCTCATGTGGCGGAGAGATCCGCGCTGGCTGGACGGGTTGGGCGGACCGCTCTTTCAGGGGGTTGGCCGTTTGTTCGTTATTCTGGCGGTGACGGCCGGACTGATTGGTTATCCGGTGGCCGCCCTCGCGGCGACGCATCGGCAGAAGGTGAAGAACATCGCGGACAAGATTAATGCGGTCGTTCCGTCGACCGAGACGCTCTACGCGGTCGATCCGAATTATCAGCCATTCTTTTTCTATATGCATGCGCCGGTGAAATACGTCAGCAGCGTGGAAGAACTTCCCTGGGAGGCGCGATATTTTGTGGTTCGGCCGGTCGATGAGAAGGATGCCGTGGGCAGCCAGAAATGGGCACCCCGGCACGCTCGTTCCATTTTGCGGGTGAAGGATTATCGCGACCAGACGGTCGTCGTGTTTGTGGTGGATTCGGCCTGAGCGGTCCGGTGATACGCGTTGACAGACGGAAATTAGTTAGCATGCTAACTAATTCCGATGCCGACGACCGACGCAGAAATTATGGGCCCGTTGCTTCATGGCACGGCCCGGGCCTGGCGGCTCAAACTCGATGAACGCTTGAAGCCGCTTGGCATGAGCCAGGCGAAATGGCGCACGCTTCTTCATTTGTCGCTCGTGGACCAACCTCTCACACAGTCGGAGATTGCCTCCCGGCTTGGGATTGAAGAGCCCACCCTGGTCAACCTGTTGCATCGGCTGGAAAAGGCTGGCTGGGTAAAACGCGCCAGCGCCGAGCACGATCGGCGCTGCAAGACGGTCACTTTGCAACGGCGCGCCCATCGCGCGATTGGACTGATCGATGCCGCGGCGCGTGAACTCAGGCAAGAATTGCTTTCCGATATCTCGCATCGCGACCTCGACACTTGCATGCGCGTCCTTTCGCGTATTCGCGCCAAGGCCGAACGCGCCAACGGCGAATCGGCTAACGGGAAGCGCAATGCTCATGGGAGGGAAGAGGGGAAATGACGACGATGACGCGAGTGAACGTGGCCACGCGCGAGTTGGTCGGCGATTTGGAACAGCGCGTCGGGGGCAGGCGGCGTCTCTACGTCTTCGGGGGAATCGCCCTGGTTATTGTGTTGTTGCTTCTTCTGCGATTTATGGGCGGTCGAAAAAAGCCGCTGCCGGCACCGCCACCGCGGCCGGTCATTGTGAGCAAGGTCATTAGCAAGGACGTCCCGCTGTATCTCGATGAAATTGGGACCTGCGCCGCGGTCGAAACAGTGCAGGTGCAATCGCAGGTCAGTGGTCAGATTATCTCGCGCGAGTTTCAAGACGGAGCCGACGTCAGGAAAGGGGATATCCTTTTCAAGATCGACTCTCGTCCCTATGAGGCCGCTCTGGCGCAGGCGCAGGGACAACTGGCGCAGTCGCAGTCGCAAGTCCTGCTCGACCAGATCACCGTAAAACGGCAGCAGGAGTTGCGCGCCAAGAGTGTCATCTCCCCCCAGGAACTGGATACAGCCCAGGCCACGGTCAAGAATGACGACGCCAAGGTAAAGAGTGCGGAAGGCGCGGTCGCCGCCGCGCAGGTGAATCTCGATTACTGCACGATCCGATCGCCCATTGATGGGCGGGCCGGACTCCGTCAGGTAGACGTGGGCAATATCGTGGGAAGCGGAAGTGCCACCGTGGGAGGTGTGCTGGTGACGATCCAGGCGATCGATCCGATCTACACAGATTTTACCGTGGCCGAGCCCGACCTCGCCCTGGTGCGGCGTTATCTCGGCGGGCCGAATGTGAAAGTCCTGACGGACGCGGAGGATGACCAGATTCCTCCGCGCGAAGGGACGCTTTCATTTATCGATAATGCTCTGCAACCGGGGTCCGGCACAATCAAAGCCCGCGCCGTCACGCCCAATTCGGACCGCGCCCTGTGGCCTTCGCAGTTCGTGCATGTGCGTTTGATTCTGGATGTTTTAAAGGGTGCCAAATTAGTCCCCAGTGGCGCCGTCCAGATCGGCCAGAATGGTCCGTACATTTTCATCGTAAAACCCGATTCGACCCTCGACCTGCGTCAGGTCAAAGCGGGTCAGCGCCAGGATGATCTCACAGTGGTCACGGAGGGAGTCAACGCAGGCGAGACCGTGGTGGTGGCTGGCCAATTACAACTTGCGCCCGGAGCCAGGGTTGTCGCAAAGGAAGCGGCCGAAGGAGCGAGTTCAAAAAGTAGCGGCGCGTTGAAATAATCGGCCATGTCTGATTCGTTCGACGATCGCGGGAACCAGCGTCACGGAGACGACGGCGGTAGCAATGACAGGTCCGGTAAAAAAACTCTGGCTGGCAAGTTGATCCAGTTTTCGTCCGGCCTTTCCCTGCCTTTCATCCAACGGCCTGTCATGACGACGCTGTTGACGGTGTCGATCATCGTTTTCGGCATCCTCACTTACAAACAATTGGCCGTGAACGATCTGCCGGCGGTCGATTACCCTGTCATTTCCGTGTCGGTTTCGTATCCCGGGGCCAATCCCGAGACGATGGCGAACACGATCGCGACGCCCCTGGAGAAACAGTTCACGCAGATTCCTGGTCTGACGCTTTCCACGAGTTCGAGCACGCAGGGGACCACGGCCATTACTCTGCAATTTGAGTTATCGAAAGGAGTTGATGCCGCCGCCACCGACGTGCAGTCCGCCATCCAGCGTGCCACGGGTCAGCTCCCGGCTGATCTGCCCAGCCCTCCGACGTTCATCAAGACCAATCCGAACGATCAGCCGGTCACTTATATAGCGTTGACCAGTGATACGCTGACTGACGGCGCTCTCTATAAGTACGCCAGCACGCAGGTGCAACAGCGCGTCAACATCCTGCCGGGCGTTTCCCAGGTAAGCGTTTTTGGCGTGAAAGGGGCGATCCGAATCAAAGCAAATCCGGGGGCACTCGCTTCGCGAAATTTGACGTTGGACGACCTCTCGACCGCCATTAAGGCCAACACATCCTATTCCGGCGCCGGCCAGCTTGACGGAAAAAATCAGTCCTTTGTTCTGCGCCCGAATGGGCAGATTGAAAACGCGGAAGGGTACCGCAACATCATTATCGCGCGGGCCAGGGATAACGCGCCCGTCTATCTGCGCGACGTGGCGGACGTGGTTGATGGCGTGCAGGATGAGCGGCTTTCCCGACATTTCTTTGCGCGCGGTTTCAATCCGCCAGCTTCAACCATTGTGCTGGCGGTTTCCCGTCAGGCCGGGGCCAATGCAGTGGCGGTCGCAAAATCGGTTAACGATCTGCTTCCTCAACTGCGCCTTGAGCTTCCCGGTTCCATCCGGTTGATTCCGACTTTTGATCGCTCCGCCACAATCGTTCAATCGGTTTCGGACGTGCAGGCCACGCTCTTCATCGCCTTCGTCCTCGTCATTCTTGTCATCTTCATGTTCCTGGGCCGCGCCGCCGACACCCTCATTCCGGTCGTCGCGCTTCCTCTTTCCCTTCTCATCACGTTCCTGGCCATGTGGGCCCTCAACTATTCGATCAACAATCTCACCTTGATGGCCATGACTCTGGCGATCGGATTTTTGGTGGATGATGCGATCGTTTTCCTCGAGAACGTGGTGCGCCGCGCCGAGCACGGCGAATCGATTTATCGAGCGACTCTGAACAGCGCTGGCGAAATTTCTTTCACCATTCTTTCCATGACGCTGTCGCTGGCCGCCGTCTTCATTCCGCTCGCTTTCATGCCCGGGCTGCTCGGCCGCATTTTTCGCGAGTTCTCCATCACGATTATTGTTGCCATCTTCGCTTCCGGCCTGGTCTCCCTGACGCTGACGCCTCTGATGTGTTCGCGTTTGCTGGCTGAGCGCGGGCCGGGTCATGCCAGGACTTGGACCGAGCGATTGGTCGGCCGGTTTTTCGAGCGCGTGGTTCGTTCCTACGGCCGGACGCTCGATTGGTTTCTGGATCACGGCTGGATTGCGGCCCCCATCATCGTTGCATGCCTGGTGGGCGTTTGGTTCTTCTTTAGCGCTTTGCCGTTCACTCTTCTGCCGACCGGCGACAGCGGCGTTATCCGCGGTCTTTTTATCGTGCAAGAGGGAGCATCGCCCCTGCAGCAGCGGCAATTGCAGGACAAAATTGATCCGGTTCTACAGGCCAATAAAGCCGTCGACAAATATTTCACCGTGGTGGGACGGGGCGGACAAAGCGCAGGTGTTTTTACCGTCATATTCCTGAAAGACGTGAAGGATCGGCTCGGGATTGAGGAGGTGGCGGCCGACCTGCGCAAGGCGGTCAGCCAGATCCCCGGCATCTTCCCGACCCTGAATCCGCAGCCGGTCCTGCAAATCAACATTGGCGCAACGGGAAGTTCTTTTGGACGCTACTCCTACGTCCTGAGCGGAATTGATCCGCAGGAAGTTTACGCGGCGGCCGACGCCTTCGGCGCAAAACTCCGTTCCTACGATGGCTTCGTCGCACCTCCGCGCGCGGACCTTTTTCGGAACACGCCCAATATCGATATTAATATCGATCGCGATCGGGCCAGCATTTTCGGTGTTTCCACGACGAAATTGCAAACGCTTCTGCGCTCGGCTTACTCCCAGAATTACGTCTATTTGATCAAGCAGGCCGATGACCAGTATCAGGTCATCCTGGAAGTGGATGACCGGGAGCGCGCCACGCCGGACGACCTGAGCCGCGTTTATGTGAAATCGGATAACAACAGCACTCTTGTTCCCGTTCGGGCCGTCACGAAGACGGCCACGAGGCTCGGCCTTCAATCCGTTAATCACTTGAATCAATTTACCAGCGTGACGTTTGGATTTGATACCAAGCCGGGTGTTGCGCTGGGTGATGTCACTGCCTTCATGCAGAAAACCGCCTCCGAGACCCTGCCTCCGACCGTGAAGGGAGAACTTCAGGGCGAAGGATTAGTGCTGGAGGAACTTTTCCAGGCGCTTCCTTTTCTGGTTCTGGCCGCACTCTTCGTCATGTACGTGATCCTCGGCATCCTTTATGAGAGCTATGTCCATCCCATCACGGTTCTTTCCGCCCTTGTCCCCGCCGTGGTCGGCGGTTTGCTCACTCTCTGGCTCTTCCGTTCAACTCTCTCGCTCTATTCGGTGATCGGTTTGTTTCTGCTCATGGGCATCGTGAAGAAGAACGGCATCATGATCGTCGACTTTGCCCTTCATCGACTGGATGAAGGGTACGATCGCCGAACCGCCATCCATGAGGCGAGTGTGGAACGGTTCCGTCCCATTATCATGACGACGCTGGCCGCGTTGATGGGCGCAGTGCCGCTGGCCCTGGGCTATGGCGCGGACGGTTCGTCGCGCCGGCCCCTCGGTCTTGTCATTGTGGGAGGCCTCATCATTTCGCAGCTCATCACGCTTTACATCACGCCGGTCATTTACCTCGCGTTGGAATCGTTTCAGGAACGGGTCCTGGACAGGGTTCCGTTTTTGCGGAGCGGCCACACCCGCCACGACGGGGCAGTCCAAGGGAACGCGGCGGAGGGAGAATTGCAGCCTGTTCCCGTCCCAGCGGATCGACCTTAAAACGCAGCTTCAGGGCGAGGCGCTCGCGCTTCCGGATTTGAACCTGAATCCCACTGCGGGCAAGCCGGCCATGAAGAGCAAGTCGTTAAGGCGATAACCTCTCCAGGAAATGATTCAGAGAGGGTTCTTTTGGGCAACGCTCGAATTGACTTGCACGTCGATCCGCTCGCGACCGTGGACGAAATGAACGACGCCATCTTCAATCTTTGCCACCCGAACCGTGGCCGGGCCGGAAGCGGTCGAAACGACGACGGTTTCACCTTCCGCCACTTTTTTACCGTTCACGATGGCCAGGCGGGTTGAGCCGAGAGAAATGGCGGTGACGTGGAACAGATCGGATGTGAGCGTGGCACCACCTGCAGCCGCTTCCGCCTCCTCATTGGCTTGGCCCGATTGCGAGGTCGTTTCTGATGAAACGACGGAGGAGTGATGGAGCCACCGCTTTTCAAGGAGATAGGACAAGCCGACCGTGAAGGCGATGCCGATGAGCAGAATACTTCCGACAAAAGTAAGGCGACCACCTTGTGGCGGAGGCGGGCCCGAATCGACCGATCCTGTGCTGAGTTTAGGCTGATCGCTCTCCGAGGCGGCCGTTTCCAAGAGACGCGGAGGCGGCGTATCGCGCTGCACAATGCGCAACTCTTCGTCCCCGGAAGGAGAAGGATTCATAGGCGGAAAACTGACAACGGGAGACTGACGGCTTTTTCCGCAAATGGCAATCTTAAAGAAATGACCTTTTTTGGTTAGGGCCGTGTTTTTTTGCATCGCCGGGCTAAAGAATGGCCTCTTCGGGAAGTTCGTTCGGGCTTGTCCGTGCGGGTTCCCGCGATCTTGGCCACTGTCCTGTGCGACAAGGTTCTGTTAACGTTCCTCGCACTGCATGGACGCTCAATTCGAAAAGGAACAATCGGCCTCCGGTGAGTTTCAACGTCAGGAGGATGCTTTCCGTTCCTGGATTTCCGATGACGGCTCAACGCCATACTCAGCCGTGGCGGATCGTTATCATCTCTATGTTTCGTTGGCCTGTCCTTGGGCCAGTCGAACCGTTATTTTTCGAAAACTGAAAGGTTTAGAAGAAGCCATCGGCATGACCGTGGTCGATCCGGTCCGGGACGAGCGAGGCTGGGCCTTCCGGGATGGCCCCGGTTTCAATACCTATCCAATCAATGGTTTCCAGTTTCTGAGTGGGGCTTATCAGGCGACCGATCCGAACTTTGATGGGCGCGTCACGGTACCTGTCTTGTGGGATAAGCGGACCGGGAAAATCGTGAACAATTGCGAAGACGATATCTGCGTGATGTTCAATCAGGTGTTCAACGCGGTCGCGCGAAACAGGGAGATGAATTTTCTGCCCGAGAATATCAAAGTGGAACACATCGCGTTGGCTGATTTCATCTACGACAAAGTGAACAACGGTGTCTACAGGGCGGGCTTCGCCACGCGCCAGCGCCCCTACGAAATAGCGTGCCGTCATCTGTTTGAGGCGCTCGATCAACTCGAAACGCGTCTGGCCGTCAGCAGATACCTTTTCCACGATCGAATCGTCGAAGCAGACTGGAGGCTTTTTTGTACGCTGGTGCGTTTCGACGCGGTCTATCACGGACACTTTAAATGCAACATCCGCCGCATCGTCGACTATCCGAACTTGCAGGGTTATCTGCTGGATCTTTATCAATACCCGGGCGTGGCCGAGACGGTGAATCTTGACCACATCAAGCGCCACTACTACATCACGCACACGGCGATTAATCCGACCGGCATCGTGCCGCTTGGTCCTGCCCTCGACCTAACTAAAGCGCACGGTCGTAGTCTTCTGTCCTGACCTGTGAAATCGGTGTCCGTCGATGGCTGAATTTTCTCACCTTCTCGTCTTTCCTCTTCAGCTCGTTGCCAACCTTCATTAAGGAGAGTGGCGCGGGCCATCGAATAGCGAAGAGGGGGGCGCTTTCAGAGAGCCTTGCTTGAATGCGGCGGTCGCTTCCTGGACCGTGGCGAACATCGGAATGGCTTTGTCCAGCTGTGTCATTTCAAAAATCGCTTGCAGATTTTTATTTAACCCGACCAGACAAAGAATTCCGGCGTGTCGGGAGGCATCGCGGAAGTATTCGATGATGGCGGCCAGCCCGGTGGAATCGACGTATGCGACGTTGCTCAGCTCCAGAATGAGAGCCGGGCTTCTCGTTTTGATCTTCGCCTGAAAGAGAGAGCGAAGAACCGGCGCATAATGCAGGTCGATTTCACCCTCCAGGGCAAAGACATCAATGCCTTCCTCGACTGACTCCTTAAGTCGCATGCGCCGGTAACATGAACGCTTTTCCCCTGCTTGGGAAGTGGCCGGATGCGAAAGCCGAGAACGGCACAGCCAGCGTTGCCTAACGAGACTAGGGCGAAGGCGGGAAGGGCGCGGTGGAAAGTGCAGCAGTGACTCGCGTGTATACGCGCGTCAATTCCTGGAACAGCGGGAGAATCGTCGGTTTCCCTTCCGGAGATTCTTGCAAATGTTTTGAAGGGGCTGTCCAGATTTGGAATGGCTGTCCCGATCTCTTGAATTTTGCTGGTCTAGGGTGCCCTGACTCCATCGGGATAATCACCCGGGCACGGACTTCGGTCCCTTCGTTCGCTTTGCAGCGTCGCTTTGGCCGAGCCGGACCCACCGCCGGCAGGACGAGCAATTTCACTTTCGCGTCGTCGGCTTTGAAATGTCTGGGCGGGAGATTCATGTCGTTAAGGTTATTACTGTATTCGTAGGGAATACCATATCCGGTCGCATGGGCGGTCGCGCCTTTGTCACATGGGATCCTCCTCTGGCTGGGCCGGAAATGACAACCGCCTGTGTCTGTTGGTTTAACAACGCGAGTCATTTGTTGTCGCTCCCGGGTTTGGAAACGTCAGGGTGACCGTTGTTCCGTGCCCTTCTTCGCTCGCCACGGAGGCGGAGCCGCCATGCAACACACTAATCGATTTTACCAGGGCGAGACCAAGACCGCTGCCCCCAGAGGTGCGCGCCGAATCGACCCGGTAAAAGCGATCGAAAATCCGTGATAGATGTTCCGGAGCGATACCCGGCCCACTGTCCTGCACGGAAACCGCGGACGAATCCGCCGCGGCGGTCACGCGGATAACAATCTTTCCGTTCTCCGGGGTGAATCGGAGCGCGTTGTCGACCAGATTACTGACGGCCCGACCCTGAAGCAGCGGGTCGGCGTAGATTTGACCTTCGCCTTCGCAGGCAATTGTGATGTGCCTTTCTTCCCCCGCGGTCTGGTAATAGGCAGCGATCTTTTCGATGGCCGCGCGGCCATCGAAAAAGGCCGGCTGAGTCTGCTGATCCGCTGATTCCGCGCGTGCCAGGAAGAGTAAATTGTCGATCAGGCCGGAAAGTCTCCCGCATTCGGCGGCGCATGACTCAATGACTTCGCGATACTCCGCCGGGGTGCGGTCTCTCGTTAGGCCAACTTCCGCTTCGCCCAGGATGTTGGCCACCGGCGTGCGGAGTTCGTGCGCAAGGTCTGCCGAAAATTGAGATAACCGGGTAAAGGAATCTTCCAATCGATTAAGCATCTGATCGAAGGCCGCCGCCATGGGTTGCAGTTCAGTCGGCCAACCCAGGACTCCGAGCCGCTCATTCAGCTGGGTCGGCCCGATGCGTTTCAACGAATCTGTCATCTCCTGGAGCGGGCGTAACCCGCGCCGCGTCACGCTGATCGCGATGATGCCGGCCGCAAGAATTCCGAGGGCCAGCACGACGGCGAGCAGGACGCCGAATTTTTTGCTGAACTCTTCATCCGCGGAACGGTCTTGTGCCACCTGGATGGTCACGGACTGACCGGCCACCACTTCGCCGGTCGCGACGAGAGAGAAAAGTTTGGCGCCTTTGCGAAAATCTTTTGGCCGCAGCCCGGTGGCCGCGTTTAATTGCGCTGCCGGAAACGCGTTGCGTGGCACCGATTCATCCATTCCTGGCGACGCCGCCCATACCTGCCCTGTGGCATCCAGCACCCGCACCCAGTAAACGGCATGTTCGCCTGGACGCAGCGCATCCAATTGGTCTTGAAGCGCGCGCGGGCCCTCCGGGTTTCTTATCTCGCCTCGAACGGCGAAGACTTTGTCCGCCAGCACGTCGTTATCTTCTTTGAAAGCCTGCTGGACGACGATCCAGTAAAAGCCGCCGAGTCCGCAGGACAGCAACAACGTCGCGGCCAACGTGAAGAGGATGACCAGCTGCGAAGAGATCGACCGTCGTTCAGGCGGTTTTGAGGACATAGCCCACGCCGCGGACCGTGTGGATGAGTTTGGTCTGGAAGGGATCGTCCACTTTAGCGCGCAAACGCCGCACCATCACATCGACTACGTTCGTGTCGGTCTGAAAATTGATATCCCAGACCTGCTCCACGATCTGCGGGCGCGACACGACTTCGCCAGCCGAGCGCACCATATGTGCGAGTAAAAGAAATTCCTTAGCCGTGAGATTGAGCGCCACCCCGTGCCGGACGGCCTTGTGCCGTCGGGTGTCGATCTCCAGGTCGCCGATGCAAAGATGTTCGGTCTGCCGCCTGGTGGGCCGCCGCAGAATGGACCGGATCCGGGCGAGTAACTCGGAGAAGGCGAAGGGCTTGACCAGGTAATCGTCCGCCCCCAGTTCCAGCCCTTTGACGCGATCGCGTACACTATCGCGCGCGGTCAAAAAAAGCACGGGAGTCCGAATCCCCTGGCCGTGCAATTCCGCCACGACGGTCCACCCGTCTTTTTTTGGCAGCATGACGTCGACGATGAGCAGATCAAAGGAAGTGGCGAGGGCTGAGTCGACCCCTTTCTGCCCATCGCCGGCCAGATTGACGGAGTATCCCGCTTCACGCAGACCTTTCGCCAGGAAAGCTGCCGTTTTCTTTTCGTCTTCGATCAGCAAAATGCGCATGGAAAAAAACCGAACGCATCGAGCGTGAGCTCTGGCGTGCGCTCAATCATAGCATTTCTTCGGGAGGTTTTTCAACGCCGCAGTAACATCAACCGTCTCAACGGTTAAACCGGCGAAGGCGAGGGAATGGATTGGTTGCGCGCAGGCATGGTGTGCAAAAAAAAGCGCGACCATTACTGGTCGAGAACAGACAAGTGCACCTCAGCCGAGGCGGCGTCTTTCGCGCAGGCTCGCCGCGTCGTTGCCTCCGCTACGGCTTGGTCACTCGCACCCGAAGGAAGCGCGAGCCACTTCCCATTGGAGCAACCGCGCGCGCCTGCGCGGTTTGGGTGAGACCGTTGCCATCGTCCGTCCCGAGAAATTCCCGCACGTAAATCGGCCCCTCGTTCCAGGAACCAAGATCGAGCGACGTCTCAACGTGATACGTGATATCGAGCGGCGGCAGGCGCCGCGTATAATTGATGGTTAAGTAATTTAGACCATCACTCGGATCGACGACGGAATAAGGCGGACGAAGCAAAGGAGCCTGCCAGGGAACGGCCTTCAGGTTAAAGGCGTACTCCGCCAGGTTACTCAATCCATTGCCGTCGGGATCGGCATTCACTCCTCCCACTGCCGGATCGTTGGCGTTTTGAGCGTAACGCTGAAACAACCAAGACTCGAAGGGCGCTTCGGTCAGGCTGACGGTCGCGCTGGCCGGAGCGCCGACCAGGGCATTTGTTCCGTTCAGAGAAACGTTAAAGGTTTTGGTGCCGCCAATCTGCGGATTATTCAGGAGCGGAATTGAAATCGTCCGGGCGGTCGCGTCGCCGTCAGTCCAATTCAGTGTTCCGGTCGCGCCCGCGTAATCCTGACCGGACAGAGCGGTTCCGTCGGCCGTGCCATAACTGACCGCCAGCGGCCCGGTGCTGCCGCTGGCTCGGGTCACGCTCAGCACCGCCGTTCCGTTGCCTTTTCCGAACGAGTAAGACGCGCTTCCCAATTGCAGTGTGCCGGCTGGATGATTCCCCTTCCAGAATTGTAATAAGGCGGAAAGCGCTTGCGGCGGATTGACCGGGGCGGCATTCCCCGCTTGATCGGTGCTGTTAATCCCGTGGCAACTTGTGCAGGTCCGAATTTCACCCGGCTGAAATGAAACCCAGTAACGCTCCTTCACCTGGCTCTTGAAATTGTTCGACTGCGGGCCCAGCAGATTCCAGGTCAGGGCGCGCCGGGCCGGGACAATCGCGGCCATCGAACCGTCGGGGGCCAATTGCACCGAGCCGGCCGGAGCATTCGCGACCGTTGGATTTTCGCTCGTGGCATCGTGCAACGGCATCGGCAGAACGCGGCGGCCGGGTTGGGCAGGCGCCCCGGCGGTTGCCGTGCCGGTATAACCGCGCAGGAAATCGCCTTGCAGGAACTGCAGGAACGCAATGACCGTGGGCGGATCCGCCGTGCCGGTGGTGGTGGTATGGCCGTTGTTAGGCAGAGGCCACGAAATTTGCAGGTTGAACGGCTGTTGGCGGTCGGCTTTATCACGCGTGGTGACATTGCGGCTGACCAGTAGGGCGCACCCGGTGGCTTTTAAATAATTTTGAAACGTGGGGAGATCAACGTTGCTGGCCCCAAACACAGCCTGCTCCACGCTGGCCACCGACGATGTCAATTTGGTGGGCGCATTGCGAAGGATGACTTCCGCCGGATCGAGTTCCCATAACGGGCCGGCGTAGGTCACGAGCGTGGTTCCGTTGTAGTAGGTCAGATTCGCATTGAAGCCGGCTCCGGTCAGCGCGGTCGCGGGTGTCCATAATTGTGAGCCGCTGTTGAATTGCAGCGTTTTCAATCGAAACGTGTAACGAGACTTCGGGAAAGCAGGATCGGGCTGTCCACCGGCTTGTTGCGGCTGATTGGAGTCGGTGATGGTGGCCGGCGTGTGGATGGCGACTAACGACCCATCCGTCATAGGCAGGGGCGTTCTGTAAATGTCAATTGCCTGCGGGAGCGGCGTGGGTGTGGGATTGGCCGGCACCGGAATCGGCAACCCGGCTGGAGAGGGCGTGAGGTATTTGATCACGGTGTAATCGGGGTTCCCGCCGAAGGGCGCGTTAAATGAAACGATCCGGCCGGCCGCGTGCGTTCCGAGGTCGATCGAGTCGATGGCCAGAAAAATCCCATGATTGGCTGGGTCTTCGATCGTGGCTATTAGATTTCCGATCGAATTGGTCCGGGACACGGGCGGGCTGCTTCCGGGAACCGGCGAGCGCGAGGCCGCGTTCATGGTGATCAGGCTCGGATCGTCCTTGAAGGTGGGCAAAATCTGCTGGAAGAGCTCATGTCGTCCGAGGTGGTTCAGAATTTCCTGGCTGGTGCCATCCTCATTCACCTGCCAGGGGAAGAAACTATTGAAGGCATTGCCATTGATGTTGGCCGGACGATTTGGATCGGAGGGACGTTGCTCCGGGTAATTATCGAACAGCGGGAGAACGGCGGCCCCAGCCGTTTCATCGGAGAAGTTAAAGGTTCCGTTGGTGGTATGACCTAACGAGTCTTCGAGCGCTTCCGAATCGCGCGAGAGATGGTCCCAGCGCGTAAAGACGACCCGCCCGACACTGTCCACGGCCGGCCGAAAGGAGCCTGAAGGAGACTGCTCGACCTGGAAGAGATCTCCCGTCCCCGGATCCAGACTCCACAATCCCGTGCTGGTGGGAAGAAGGAGATACTCTTCCCTCTGAGGATAAAGATAACCGGCGCCGTTACGCGGCCGGTCACTCACAAAAATGATGCGACCGTCCGTGCCATAACAGGGGCTCACATTGTTGTAGTTGGCCGGCTGATTCGGTACCTTCGTGATCGTAACCGGGGCGTTCGTGTTCGTGAAGTCGGTGGTGACCTCATACAATTGCCAAAAGAACTGTGTGTTATCGTTGGCCGCGTTCGGACCTCCCACGACCATGGAGAAGATGGCTTTGTTGCCGCTCCAGTGCACAGAAGGCTCCCGGACGTCGATGGAATTTGCGCCTTGAAAGACCGGTTGCGAACCCGAAGGCGGGGCCGCAGCCAATCCAAATCCAGCCGCCAGCGTAAGATTTCGCACCAGTCCATTGGCCCCGCCGGCGGGTGGTGGGTACCACACCATCAGAGCTCCGCCGCGGGCCGCCGCAGCCGTGTCAGCGAGGTGGTTACCGAAAGGTGAAACGATGCTGGTCGTGCTCTGGCTGACCGTCCGCGAATTCACTTCCGTCGGCAGTGGCACCTGCGTGACGAAAAGAATCGGCCTGGTCGGCAGGGAGAAGGCCGTCGCCGTGACGAAAAGGGACAACCAAAAAATGATGAGCCTGGGCAACTGGATTCCTCGTTAGCCTTGCTATAACCGATGCAAGCCGGACCATAAAGCGCTTTCGATCGGTCCTGTTCCACAGGGACAACGGAAATGCCGTGAATGACGACCGCGCATGTCGCCAAGCCAACACCAATGTCGCCTTTCTGAAACGGGAATCCGTTTCTTGTAATTGGAAGTCCCGCCGTCGGCAGGCAGGATTGTCACTGATTGTCGTAGCTCGTCACCACGACTCCGTACCGGAATTTGGGCGTCGCCGCCCAAGGTTAGTGGGGATGGATGATGTGAGGGTTGGAATCGAGACAGCGGCCACCTTGAACCTTGCTCGCCTTGTCCGCGGTTGGGGTTAGGTCTTTCACGGTTGTTTTGCTGAGCTTCAGTTTATCCTGGTCAGTTTGCTTCGATTTTTTTGACATATTATCGCCTTCCTTGGATTTTAGCTGTCGCTTTTCGGGAGTCGTTCGCGCTCCCTCTCTCTCTCTTGATTGGGCGTCGCCGCCCACGGTTATTTGGGATGGATGATGTTCGGGTCGGAGCCGATGCAGCGGCCACCTTGAACCTTGCTCGCCTTGTCTGCGGTTGGGGTGAGGTCCTTCACGGTCGTTTTGCTGAGCTTTAGTTTGTGCTGGTCAGTTTGCTTCGATTTTTTTGACATATGTCGCCTTTCCTTGGATTTTTAGCTGTCGCTTTTCGGGAGCCGTTTGCGCGCGCTCTCTCCCTGTGAAGGGAATAGGAGAAATTGCCCGGGAGGTCAAGCCAGATCACGACTGGCTGCGCCTGCTGCGGCGCGCGATTTATAGAGACGTGAAAGGAAGTCGTAAATGACCAACTCCTGCTCCCGGTGAGCCGAGCGCAACATCCGGTTGACGTGCATGTGAACACAACTCGCCGCAAAGTCGTTAAGCGAAACGAGCAACCGCCCGGCTCGCTGACGGGCGTTCCAATCGGCGACGATCGGGATCATTTGTTCGGAGCGTAGGCGAAGAATATCGAACCCCGGCGACAATGGGCTCTTCTGGTCGCAGGCTGGATCAAGCAGGTCTTCCAGGCTCTTGCGCTCGCGCCGGAATTTTTCGCTCAGTTCATCGAGTAAGCTTGAATCAGTTCCGGCGATTTCAGAAATACTCTTCGGTATCCGATTGAACAACTTGCACTTGGATTCCAGGTCCAAGCCAAAATCAGTCAGGAGCGTGTCGATCCCACGCAGCGTCAGCCGCCAGCGTTCATCCAACCCCTCGTCCCCCCGATCAAGCATGGCCATTACTTTGAGCACGGCTTCGCTATCCGCGTGGAAGAGTCTCTCAGCGAGGATGATTCCCTCCGAACCGCCGTACCGCTCGATCTCGCGTTCGTAGGTGTCGAGTTGCCAGCGACGCAGCCGCCCATCCTTTACGAGCGGAACCAACGCTGACTGAAGGGCGGGGAATATTTCCGTCTGAAGCTTATCCGGAGGGCCGTGAAAGCGCAGGCGCAAGTGCAAATCGGGATCGTTATAGCGGATGAAAAACCATCGATCTACCGCACCGGAAGCGAGGACCTTCTGGACCAAGGGGGCGATCACCTCAAGCAGCATTTCCTCACCGGCAACGCTGCCCGCGTAAAGCTTGGCAAAGAGCCACTCCGACCCTGGGGGAAAAGTGCGGACGATCGGGCTCTCGGCCACATTTTTTGGTAAAGAGGCTCTGGTAGTTTCGGAACCTGCCGTGTGGCTCGCGGGCTCGTTGGTTGGGTGTCTGATGGGCGAAGTTTTTGAAAAAGGAACAATCAACTCGTGGATAAATCTTCCTTCCGGTCCACGGGCGCAAAGTTCGTCGGGACCAGGATATATTTCGACGAGGAGTAATTCTTCGCGATTCCTCACCAGATGAACGAACATTTCGACGCTAAGGACGTTATCGAAATCAACCGGCAATCTATGATCGCGCTCGGTCACGGTGACCCAGCGCGGGAGACATCGTTTCGCGCGCCACGACTGGACGAATTGAAAGAGGGCTGCGTCGCGCACTTCGACAAAGCTCTTTAACTCTTTTTTTTCGACTCGCCATTGCGCGCGACGCAGGACCAATCGCCCCGTCACGACCCGGGGCAAAAACGGAGCGTGCCTAAGAAGGCCCCAGGTAAATCCCCATTCGCGGTGAACGCCCTGGCGCTGAAGGGCACAGAGGAATTCGTAAACACCGAGACTTCCCAAATCGTAATTGTGAGAGTTAGTCATGCGAGGAATGACTTCCCGGTTCCGCTTGGTCGAGCGTAAAACGATACGCTCGTTCCGCACGGATACGGTCAGGTCACTGACGGCAATCTGTTCCGAGAAATCCATCGAGGGGAAACCGAGGTAGGGGATTTCATGGACGCGCAGGGTAGGGCGGCAAAGGAAGCCGGCGCGCCCTTCCGGCAGATGAACAATTTCAGCGAATATGGCATCGGGCTGAAACGATTCTTCTGTGCGAAGATGTTTTTCCACATGCTTTCGCAATTCCGCATCGGCGTGGCAAAATCTTCCGAGCGCGCTCGCTCCCGCGGGCCCCGAGCCACTATTGAGAACCACGCGAAAATCGCCGCGAGCGAGCGCATCGTCCGATGAAGCCGCGACGACCGCAGTTGCCGAAAAAGCTGCGGGCAGGGAAGGAGGATTTGGATTCGCCATTTCATCCAGGTCGTCACTGGTCAGGGCCATTTCCTGGCTGCCACTTTGCAGGACCTCGCTCAGCTTTCGGATCAGAACTTTCTCGCGGTCGCCCCATGGGGGATCAACCGCATCCGGGGCGAAAGGGAAATGGAGACCCTCCAAGAGCGGGGTGGTATCAAGCCCCGATCCAAAACCGACTCCATCTTCCTCATCCAGTGTTTCCATCAGAGGAACTTCCCTCATCTCATATCGCTGGGTGAAGCGATCGCGGAAGCGCGTCAGTTCATTGGGTCCAACGGGAATTTCCAATCGATAGAGCAACTCCACGCCGCGGGCAATTTCAGCAAGGACCGTTTTGCCCAGGGTTGCTTTCCGAGCTGGCTTGATCAGGTCGATCTGAAACAGGCGCGAGAGATCCGGCTCCGCGGGCAGACCATCCAGCAGGCGCGCCGCAAGGCGATAGCGCGAAGGCGGGACAGCCAGCCCAGCAATATCCATCGCGGCCAGTTCCGCGCGCACTTCGTCCAGTCTTTCCGCGATGGAGATTGTTTCGGGATGCTCACGAAAGTGTTCAATCAAGCGGTCAAGGGGTTCATCTCCGGTGACGGAAAGTGGGATGTCGGCCACGAGGATCTGGCTGTCGATCAACTCATCGATGTATGCTTCCGCCTCCTTCAGCGTCACATTTCCATGAACGAGGGCGGCGGCGAGTGCGGCGAAGGCCGCCCCCGGCCCAGCGCAAGCCAGGGTCGAAGCTAAATAGTGTGCATCCTCCAGCACAACGAGATGGTAGGAGAGGTCCTTATCTTTCAACCGCGACGCGGCGTAGCGCAGACGGCCTGCGACACGACAGAGACTGGAATTTGGGCGATAAGTAAATGCCCTCCGCAGAGTGTGGTCGCCGCGCAAGCTCTCGGTCAACGCGAAGAGATAATTCATGCTGAGGCGGGTATGGCGTTGGTAGTTTGCGCGTTCCGCGACCACCAAATGTGTTTCGCCTCCGAGCAACCCAACCGACGAGCCGGCGAAAAGCCCGAAGGGTGTGGCGCGGCCTGCCATCCGGAAAAAGTATCGCAAGAGCGCGCGCTCGATTCCCCGTCCTCGATCCGTATCCGGTTCGCGTTCCCAGAATCCAAGCGCTTCGTCGAGGTGCGGCGAAGCGATGAAGAGAGCCTCACGGATTTCGAGGCGCGATACGATATCGCGAAGACGGACGCGCAACTGGGCTCGATCGTGGACGAGCATCCGATCCAGGCTGGCCAGATCGCCTAACGATCCCATTGATTGCAGCCCTTCACTCCACGAGAGCAATTCATCGAACGGCAGCAAAGGCGTGCGCAAGGCGAAAAACCCTGATGAATTAAATTCCTTCACGAACAAGCGTATTGTCCCAAGGCAATGAAGCAGATGGCCCACATGAACACCACACAAACGGGAGGCTCGATTCCCGCCATCGGCAAATCTTGAGATCGGACTGCGTCCGTACCGGCACAATGAAACAACCTAATTAGCTGCGAATCACGCTCTTGATCGTGACTTCAGTCGCCTAACTAATCGATGAGTCCGACGACCCTCGCTTGGCGCGATGTTGGAGCATTGGCCGTGGTTGGAACAACTTCGCGAGATTCTCACATCCGCAGGACGGGCCTGCCGGTGCGGCGGCGAAGGAAGAGGCCAAGACCGAGCCCGCCCATCCCGAGCAGGCTCCAGCTGGCAGGCTCGGGCACCGAAACCGAGCCCACCGTCCCGGCGTAATTCTGGGGACTGTTGGGCTGAGACGTTAGGGACGGAATAGCGAGCGAGGAGCTCCCGTTGGTCGGGAGCGACGTGTAATTAATCTGTCCCTGGACTGTCCCGTTGAATATGATCGAACTCGCATCGGAGAAGAGGAAATTGGCGGGAAGGGGGAAATCCGGAGTTGGGCCGCCCAACGATGGAAGGTTCGAAGTGGCAATTAAGAGCGCGTGATTATTGGTTGGGCTAGGGGTATTCGCTGGAAAAGTGAACACGTGAGTGAGGCTGGTGGACTGCTCGGTCACCGTGATGGATATTCCGTTGGTGGATTGCTGACCAGACGAAGTGGTAAATAACTCGATGTACTGCACGGAGCCATCCAGATTCGTGTAAAGCTCGCGGATTTCCCAAAGATGGAAACTCGCAGAAGCGGTCGGGGGAAGGATAAAAGCGGCAAGGACCAGGGCGAGTAAAGGTAAAACGCTCCCACCCCGGGTATTGCGACGGGAAGTGGTAACGTTCATGGCTTTGGAGTGGTTGAGTAAAGTTATATTCGGCTAGCCTTGAAATGGCAAGCAGGATGAGCGGGCCGATGGAATCGGCTAGACGTCAGCCCGAAGGGTGAGTGAGCGGGGGCGAACGAATCAATCGAAGTCTGCGCACCCCGTGAACCTTGGGTGTCTAAAAGATACCTGTAAGTTCGCGACCTGGTTGTCCGAATTGGAGCTTCCAAGACGGCCGAAAATCAGACAATTAGGTCGAGAAGGTACACCGGCGGAAGCGTAAGACGAAAGATGGGGAGATAAGCTCGGGCGCCCCGCGGCGGTTGAGCCGGTCGCATTTCAGCACCTAGTGGTGCTTCTTCTTGGCCACGACGACGTCGAAAGAAGCCGTCGACGTATTGCCGCAGTGGTCGGCCGCGCTGACGTGCACGGTAGTCGTGCCAATTGGAAAGAAACTTCCTGATGGCGGGCTCGCCGTCGTCGAAACCGGACCATCTTCCGGGTCAACCGCGCTAACCCCGAAACTAACGAACGCCCCTCTTTGGTGGTTCACTTTCCTGCCTTGTGCGGTCGCATTGATCGTGCCCGGCACGGCAATGACCGGCGGATTGCTATCGCAGTCTGTCACCTGAACCGACGCCGAAAACTCCGAAGTGTTGCCGACCGGGTCAGTCGCCGTCGCCGTCGCGAGTCGTCCGTTGCTCACCGAAAAGTTGAAAACGGCGTTGAACGATACGTTGCCACCCAGTCCGGTGGTCACGTTGACGAAACCAAGAAACTCCTGTCCCTCGGCCGGGAGCCCTAACGGGTCGACGTCACTGGCGAAGAATTCGATGCGGTAAGTCGTATTAGGTGCGCCTTGCAGGGTGCCCGTGATGGTGGTGACGCCTCCTAGAGACATCGCGGAAGTCAACACCGGAAAGTTTTGAAAATTATTCGGGTCGTTCGCCGCGCCGTGACTCTTGGAATCGTTCGGCGTCAGGCCATCGTCGCGCGGGAATGAAAAGCTGTTCGTGAGGTCGATCCCGAGCAGCGGAGTCGGCATCGACGACGCGGTCAGGTAATCGCGTCCATTTTCGAAAATGCTGTTTCCCAAAATGGCGTTGGCGACATTTGGCTGCCCGGAGAGCGCCACGGGATTGCCGAAGACAGCGATGCCCCCGGTTCCATTAAATTCGACGAGGTTACCTGCGCCGGCCGTCGTTCCGCCTATCGAGTTGGAAGACACACCGGGCTCGTTCGCTTGCGCGGGACCAAGCGGCTGGACGAGACCGTTCGAGCTCCGCAAAGCAATGCCGTGCAGCAGGTTCTTCGCCGGCGTCACGCCGTTAGCTCCGACGCCCAAGTAGTTGCCCTGAATAACATTCTGCTGCGCGCCATTGTCGAGTTCGATGCCATCGGCATTGAAGCCAATAACGTTGCGGGCACTAGCGACCGTGCCTCCAATGGTGTTGAGGTTGCCGCCGCTGATTTCGATTCCAAACAGGTTGTTGCCTTCGGCTGAGCCTGGAGCCGGCGCCGGCTCGGTCCGATTGCCGACACTGCTCTTTCCGTCCGCGGCCACGCCGACGAAGTTGCCCTGAACCATATTGCCGGTGGCCGGAGTGACCAGCGTGCCAAGGATGTGAATGCCGTCTATGGCATTGCCCGAGACGAGGTTGCGGTCGGCCACACTGGTTGAGCCGATCAGATTATTGGAAGCGTTTTCGATGCGAATGCCGTCGCCGCTGCTCGGGAAGGTTCCGTTAGGCATCCGCGTCGTCCCACTCGGGTCGACGCCGATGAAGTTGCCAAAAATCGCATTGCCGTTGCTCTGGATCACGAGGCCGTTGCCCGCGAAATTGGAAATGTCCAAGCCCATGATCGTGCTGAAATCGCTGCCGGAGCCGAGGATCAACCCGTCCACCCCCGCGCCGGCACCGGTGCCGTTCAACTCCATGAGGAGCACGGCGTTGTCCGCGTTGGCCAGAGTGTTGATGCTGGCCACGCCCTGAGTGTACCCATTGATGGTCAACGGTTTGACGATCGTCGGCAGCGCCGACGTGGCGTTGATCGTCTTCACCCCAGCGCCCGCGATGTTGAAGTTAATTGTGTCGTTGGTGCCGTAGGCTCCAACCGCCACCACGTCGGCGTTGACGTTGCTGCCCTGGTTGATCGACGTGATGGACTCGCGGAGCGTGACCAGGCCATCGACCGCGATCGTGTCACCAGTGCCTGTAACCGTAATCGTAGCCCCGTTGACCGCGGCAGGTTGCAGGATAGAAAAGAAGCAAAGGCCAGCAAGGCAGGCCCACGCAAAACCCAGCAAAGGGGGAAGAGATTTGATGTCGCTGCGCTTTGTTGAACGGTTCAAGCGACCGCAGGGTAGGAAGGTTGAGACCTGCAAGTCAACCACTTTGGAAGGACCCGCAAAGAAACCCAGTGTGTCCCCGGCGGGAATGGAGCCGACGGGAGTCGAGCGACATAGACCATAGCCCCGAATGGGGTGAGAGAGCGGGAGCGAGCGAATCAATCGAAGTTCACGTCAGCGCGATACGCTCCGGCAAACTGATGCGAACAGCGTTACACGAGAGTGTCCCCGGCGGGAATCGAACCCACATTTAAGGTTTAGGAAACCCTCGTTTTATCCGTTGAACTACGGGGACCTGAAATAGCGGGGTCTCAGGCGCGGTGGCCTGATTTACGACGCCGCGCTAACTTGGCACCGCACACTGTCGCTGCAAGAAAGGCGACAGCAAATGTGGCTGGTTCCGGAACAGCAGTGATTTGAAAGGTTCCGTTCAACCTTAGAATGGAGTCGACCTGAGTTATGAGGAGGGTGCCGTTATTGGGATCGACGGTGACAAAGTCACCACGCGAACCGCCCGACGCAATGACTGTCTTGTGCGACGGATCGGCCAGATCGATTTCTACAACTTCGCCAAAATTCGTATTGGCGAAAAGCTCACCACTCAGGGTCCCTGCTCCCAAAGCAACTCCATCGACGCCGGGGACCAATCCGGAATCGAAAACCAGAGCGTGCGTACCAACGTCAAACCCGAGAATGCGTTGTCCCAGAACAGCGGCGTAAAGAGTCAAACCATCGGCGGACAGAATCAATCCGTCGGCGTTAATATTCGTGACGAATGGCGTCGCGGTCTTCGCGATCGGGTCGACATCAAAGATGGTGTTCTGATTCACGGTCGAGACGAATAAGTGCCCGGTAAATGGATTCGCCGCAATGCCCCGGCCATTCACCCCTGTCACAATCGTTTGATTGAACGTCCCGTCGGGATTCAGTTGGCTGACGGCGGGAGTGGTATGCTGGCCCAGATAAATGTTGCCGCCCAGCGTAGCCAGTCCGACGGCACTAAACGCACCATAACTTTGCCCGATCGGAGCGGAGGCCGCGGTCTGACCATTGGAATCCGTAGCAAAAAGACGGACGTTGCCGGGTGCGTCACTCACCAGCACGCCGCCTGAGGGAGTAAAAGTGATCCCAAGGGGCCCGGCGTTACCGCTGCTGCTTTGGGTGTCGGCAACGGGGAAGCCAGTGGCGAAGGTGCTTAGGCTCAAGCCTTGCGCAGCGCCAGCGGGAGTAACTGTCAGATGGCCGGAGGCGTTCGGAGCAGCGCCGAGTTGAATGTTGTCGACGAGAGAAGCGTTATCGACGGCGCTCGTAGAAATCCGGATCTGATCGAACAGGATGCCGGTGAAGCCGTAAAAGTCGTTTGCATTACCCGCCGGCAACGAAGTCGATGCAGTGGCGGTGGCCACGACGTTTCCATTTAGCAACGCCGTGAAGGTGGTCGTTCCAGTCTGAGAACCAAGCGCGAACGCTGCCGACGTCTGCGCCTGCGTAAAGAAGATCGAGTATGGATTCGATGCCGTGACATTCAACTGGAAGTTCCCAATATCGGGCGGATTGATGTCGTGACCGAAGGTGCTCGGGTCCGGGTTATAAAACGTATTTTGGAACGTCACGCCCAGATCCTGGTATTGCGTGCTCATCGGTGTGTTTTGCGAAAGTGGATGCTCGCTGAAGGTAATCGTCTCCGCGGGGCTTGATAAACCCGAACTGTTATTGAAAAACTGGGCCTTGACGGCGGGGCTAACGAGAAGAGTTAGCGCAAGAGTCCACGACGCGACTTGTAGGTTTCGCATGCCATTGGCATAACGGATAGGGAGAGGGAAAGGCAAGTGTATTCTTAACGTTTACGTAACTCAGCCGTGAAGAAAATCATGATAAGGGAAAGGCCGACGAATAGGAATTACAGGGCTGTGTTTGGGGCCATCGGTTAGGCGTGCGGGCGGTTTCGGTAAGCCGGTCGGTGAAGAGCGATTGGTCGGTATGAACGGTGACCCAAACATTAACTCTGCTACTTTAACCCGCCTATTGAGAAGACGATGGCAACGTTGAAAAAGGTGCCCGTAACTCCTCGTAAGATTCTGCTAAGCCGTCGTCTTTATTCAAATCTAATTGCCGCAAACCCCATCTTGCGGCTGATCGATGCTAGTCTCTGATCTGGTTCTGCGCGTAAAGAACCGGAGACACTTGAAATAAGCGGGACGCGCGTGCACAAGTAAAGCGAAGCTGGTTTCCGATGAAGAAGAAACTCCGACAGCTCGCGTTCGCGTCGCCAGCAAAGATGATTATTGGAAGATAACAATGGACGAAAGGAAATCGGATCTCGTTGCCAAGGTACCGCAGGTAACGCTTCTCTTCTGGATCATTAAGATCCTGGCGACCACGCTCGGCGAGACCGGTGGCGATGCCGTCACCATGTCGTGGCTTGGCGAAACGACGGCCGAAGCCAAAGGCACCGGTTATCTGATCGGAACGGCAATCTTCGGTGTGATTTTCGTAGCCGCGGTGCTCGTGCAAATCAGGGCGAAAAAATTTCACCCGTTCCTCTACTGGCTAACGATCGTTGCAACGACCACGGTCGGGACCACCCTGGCGGACTATTGCACCAGATCGCTCGGCATCGGCTACACCGGCGGTTCGACGATCTTGTTGATCTTCGTGATTGCCTCGCTTTTGATCTGGCGTTGGGCGACCGGGAGCATATCGATCGAAACGGTGGATACACCGAAGGTCGAGGTGTTTTATTGGGTGACGATCATGTTCTCGCAGACACTCGGGACGGCACTCGGCGATTGGGTCTCCGATACCAATGAAATGGGCTATATCGGGGCGGCCGCGGTGTTCGGTGGTCTACTTCTGCTAACCTTCCTTCTCTACTATTTCACGAGCCTTTCACGGGTCATTTTATTTTGGGCGGCATTCATTTTGACTCGCCCGCTCGGCGCCGTCGTCGGCGACTTTCTCGATAAGCCGCTTGCAAAAGGAGGGCTGGCTTTAAGCCGTTACACTGCATCGTTAGCGCTCCTGGTGGTAATCATCGCGTTGATTCTGATTTTCCCGCAGAAGCCGGCTTCGAAAGCGCATTGAAGAAATCCGAAGAAGACGCCGTTCCGTAGGGCATGCCGCGCAGTGTGAATCAGCCGCGTGTCTGGCCACGTTAGGCGAAAACTAGCTGGGAAAGGACCGCCCGGCGAGAGAGACCCAAAAAAACGGCGCTCACCGGAATGAGCGCCGTCTTGAATCTTCGATGTTATTGGTTACGGCAACCCTGCCGCTATTGAATCTTAGGCTGCGACCCGGGACGGCGGGGCTGATGTTTTGGATTCGACCCCGTGGGTTGAGCCCCCGGATTCCCAGCGGACGCGCCGCTGGGCAAGCCAGTGCCGGATTTCGATTTAACCAGCGAGATGTCGCCGCTGTTTATAAAGCCATCAACATTCAAGTCCTCGCGGAAATTGGACTGCGTCACGTTTATCCCTGATTGCGATTTGGTCTGACTGATATCGGCGGAATTCACGGCCTTGTCACCATTCGTGTCGCCGACGAGGAGAGTTAACTGCACGGCAGCGTCGTTGAGAATGGCATTTCCGCCGTTAGGACTGCCGGCTGTACTATTATGAACCGGCACGCCATTGAGCGTGATGAAGTGGAACTGGGCATTCGGAACCCCGGTGAGTTGCACCTGGTATTGGTTAGGCCCCGGGCCGGGCCCGTGGCTGATCACGTTCCCGCCGTTCGTGACAGTAGGAGTGCTGCTGGCTTGGGCCGTGGTGGTGAACTCCGGTCCAAATGTGTAAATGACAGTGTAGCCAGTTCCTTCGGCGCGACATTCAATCTCGCCGTCGCCATTTGGATATACGCTGCGGTCATACATGATGAGGTCGAAGGGTCCTTGGGGGCCGTGTGTCTTCTCCGAAACGACGCGGTCAAGTGGCAACTCGACCCCGATGCCGACGAGGCCGGTGTTACTGCTGATGAGGCCGCGCGAGTCATGCACTTTCAAGGTTGCGCCGAAGTCACCGTTGCTGGCGTAGGTGTGCGAGATAGTAGGACTCGCCTGCGTGACCGGCGCGGAGCCATCGCCGAAGTCAAACGTGTAGGAGGCCACAGTATCGCCTGCGTCAGCGTCGGACGAACCGGAGCCATCGAAGTCGATCGTGATCGGCGGCTCGCCGGTTGGAGGAGCCGCCGGTTGACCGCGAGGGTGAGCAACGAGGCCAGCCAGAGGCGCAGTGTTGGGAGCACAGAACGCATTGCCCACAACCGTATAGGGGTTGCCACCCGGTGCGAGGCTGTCGGGCATGTTGTCAGGTGTGAGCCGGCCGAATACCGGAACCACCGCCGAAATTCTAACGAGGAACCCGTGCAGTTGCTGACCAGGTGTAGGAACGCCACCAACCAAGGCAACGCCAACGCCAGTGGAGGGAACCACAATAGTAATGGTCCCGTCGGGCGTGAAATTACTCGCCGGATCGGCTGCGACGAACGTGCCAGCGGTCGTCGGCCCGTATTGGAAGATAGGGGCCGTGGTGGCGCCGTCGGCGGGCGCATTCGTCATGCGCACGGTGTAGTTCACGTTATCGGGTCCCGTGAATGTAACGGGCCATTCCGTATTGGGCGGCACAGTCGCGAGACTCTGCATCTTCAGGGTGAAGATCAGCTTGTTCGAGGCGAAAGCATAGGGCTCCGACATCGAAAGACTGCGAACGTCCCAACCGGGGTTTGTCTGCACGCCCGCGGGAACAACGATGTCGTTCGCCTGATCCGTCAGGATGTTAACGTCAGCCAGAATGCAGGGATTTGGTGACGGGGGCACGACCGTGACTGGCAGGTCGATTTCGTTGCTGAAATTGCCGACAGGCGCGCTCGAAGTATTGACCGCTTTTACTTTGTAAAAGTAATCCGGCACATTCGGAAGTGCCGATGTGTCGTCAAAGCTGTTCTTCGGAACACCGGTCTGACCAATTTGCACTTCACTGCCGGAGGTGGTTCCCCGGAAAATGAGATAATTGACGATGGATGAGCCGCCGTTATCCGGGATCTTCCAACTCAAATGCGACCCGGAGGCATCGCGCGTACCGGATAGACAGGGCGGCTTGGGAGCCAGCGCGGCCGCGATGTCAGTGCTACCATCATAAGTCGCGAGCAAAGTCTTTCCACCGGTCTGGCGAGCTACGCGCATGTTGGCGGTGAAGTCATTTGCGGCCGCTCCAGCGATGCAGCCAGTCGTCACGCATCCGTCACTGTAGCCGTAGAGCACACGACCTTTGTCGTCGATCGTGATTTCATTGAAGTCGAGCAGGTTGCGATCTTTCGCGCCGCCGCCCTGCTGCCAGATGCCGGTCATGCTTTGCACAGGATCGTTCGGAGTGGCGTTCACTACTTTCCAACTGGTGCCGGTGTCGTAAGTCGTAGCGATAAAAGCGTACCATTTGCCGGGAAAGCTGTTGGCCTGGTAGTCGCCGTTCACATCGGTGCCGATAAAACCAATAGCGGCGCGGCCGGAACTGCCCCCAACGGCCTCGATCTCGGCGGCATTGGCCACGCCGTGAGTGGCTCCAAGGTCGAAGTAGTTAGTCCAACTAACTGTCGTCCCTACTCGATGGCCAACGGCCACACGAGCGTGGCCCTCGGGCGGATTGCCCGCCGCAACCGGCTCATTGTTGACGTAGGAATAGTAGACGGTGCTATCGCTATCGATCGCGATGGAAGGATCTGCGCCCGATGGCTGAGAAATCGCATTAGGAATAGTGAACGTATTCCAAGTAGTGCCACCATCGGTACTGAAGACGCCGCCCTGAAGACCGCCGCATTGCCTAACGGGCAGCCAGGCGGTTCCGTCTGGCGCGACGTGGAGGTGGCCGTGCAGACCGCCGCAGGTTCCGCCCGGGACGCTTGAGCCCTGGCCCGTATAGGCCAGCGTGGACGGTCCGTAACTGGAGCCCAGAGTATCGCTGCGATAACATGAAGCCGGGCCAACAACATCCTGCGAGCAATAATAGACGGCTTCCCCTTGGTTCGCGGGAGTTCCCAGTGCGGCCAGCAAAGCGGGATACGGACCGGAACCTATCGTTTGATGGTCAGCGCCACCATTCGGGGCGGCAATTCCAAAAGGCGTCCAGCCCGTGGGTGCACTTGCAGTAGCATCGCCGTCGCTATCGGTGAAAGCGTAGACGGCGTTCGCGCCGACCGTGGAATTTGAAGCGAAAGTGCGCCCGGATTTCTGATCGGTCCACAAAATCGGGTCGAGACCAACGTCGGTGACGGTGGACGACTTATCTTCCCACAGCGCCTCGCAGCACTCCGGCTTGGCGGGGGTCTGAATTTCAGGCGGGGTTAGGCGCCAGATCGGACCGGAGTTCATGGTCATGATACGACCAGTATGCGGGTTAAAGCCGATGTTAAATTCGCCGTTGCCAACATTAGCCGAGGTGTTGGGCGGGGCGACAAAGACCTGATAGCGGGGAACACCCGGCGCTGTCGAATCTTCACCGCCAAATCCGGGGATAATCCCGCCTGAACCTGGAAGCAGCTCTATACGTACTTGAACCGTTTCGCCCGAGGGCTGGTTCGGCACGATCTCCAACGTGTACTGAGTGGTGCCATCTATCACGGGATTGATGATGGCGACCTCAGGATTAGCACCACTGGCTGCCTGGTGATCCGCCGGGTGATTTCCGTCAACCGTGGGGTTGATACCATTGTAAATATAAAGGTCGTAGTTCGATTGGCCGCTGCCGGCGTCGTTCCAAAACATCGTAACCCGGACCGCGCCGTTCGGATGTGCGGCGGCGTACCCGGCCGGAAGCGACACGGCCAGCGTGTAGCTGTCGCAAGGATCTGCCGCGTCGCAACGCGGGCCCGTATCAAGCTGGCCCAAACCGAGGGGCGACTGATTGGATTGGAAGAAGGGCCCGGCCGTATAGGTCAAAGTTGGAGTTCCTGGCGAAAGCGTTCCAGTCGCCGGAGTGGAGGCAAGGCCGAGGAAGCCAAATGATGCGCCGATTAAACAAAGAGCAAAAGCGACGAAGAAGCGGGGGTTAAGAAAGCCTGATTGAGAGGAAGTTGTTTTCTTTTTCATGTTGGTGGCAAACCGATGTTTCGAGATTCGCGGTGCGGCCCCGCTAGGCTGACAGACTAAATTTGCGGCCGATCTTCTCTGATTCGTAGTCGAAATGATTTCCCGTTGTCAATTAGTATTTATTGAATATATGGAAATTATTAACCTGGTTCGCTTGCTCGGTTTGCCAATCTTGCGGAGTCGGTCCTTAGGGTTCCCCATAGCTATGTTAAGTTGTCGGCGGCCCGCGGACGGTAAAATCGCTACTATAAACCGGTGCCGGACCGCGATTTTACCAGGGAAATATCGCCGCTGTTGATTGTGCCATCGATGTTCAGATCTTCCCGGAAGTTCGAGAAACTGGCGGACATTCCAGATTGCGACTTCGTCTGGCTGATATCGGCCGCGTTCACCGCCCGGTCCGCATTGGTGTCGCCGGCCAGAACGCCCATGGGAATGGCGATGTTTCCACTATTGCCGCCGCCACTCACACCGATCAGGTTGACTGTGAGCGTTTGCGCGTTGCTGACATTAGTCAGATTGACCGTAACCTGACTGCCATTAACGACAGGTCCGCCGACAACGGTGGCGGTGCCTCCGGCACCAGGAGTGACTGTGGCACCCGATATGGTTACAGGCGCAGCAAACGTGATGACCACACTGTGATTACCGGACGCGCCGCCGGTTCGGCATTCGATGCCCGGGCTGCCGGTGAGCGGCAGATCGACGTTGAAGGTGCCAGCGCCTCCGTGTGTCTTGGTTGATACGGCACTGATCGGCGCCGGCGCTACCGCGCAAGCCGCGTTGCCGACCAATGTGTAGGAACCGTCTGCGGTCGAATCGATCGCGGATGTTTTGGTCATGGTGGCGTTGCCATTCCCGGCAAAGTTTCTGCCACTGATGAGATTGAGCGTCGTGCCCGGCCCCGGGCTGCCAACTTTGTTGTTGGCGATGGCGATCCGAATGACGCCCAAGGCGTCGACCGATCCGGCGTCTGGTGTGCCTTGCATGATCGGCACGTTGCCGCTCGATGTGACGACGCCGTACTCGAAGGTGACAGCGCCGGCGCCGCCCGCGTTTGAATTCATCCCGACATAATAACGATCGGTTCCCGGAGTCGCGGGAGCCACGGGCGGTGTCCAGATGACGCGCCACTGCCGATTTGGCGGGATCGTGCTGAGGTCAGCCACCTTCATGGTGAAGACAAGGCGGTCGATGCCATCGGTTTGAAAAGGTTCGCCAATCGAAACCGCTTGCACGTCGAGATCACTATTCATGGGCGCGAGAGTCTGGTCGCCGGTGGGATCGGCCACGACGAGGAAACCGGTTCCTGTGCATGGATCAATTGGAGGCGGCGCCGTGATTGAAAACTCGCTGCAGTTAGAGCTCTCGCCGAAAGCATTCACAGCGGTCACTTTGTAGAAATAGGCAATGGCAGGATCCGTGGTGTTGTCATCGTACATCCTTGTTCCGGCGGGCACGTTAGCCAGCGGGGCGCCATAGGTCCCGGTGCTGGTGCGCCGGTAAACCTTGTAGCTAATAAGGGCCGAACCACCGTTATCCGGGGCGGACCAGGTGACGCGCACGATCCCGGTGCCATCCCTGATAACGCCATCAACACGCGGCGGGGCTGGAGCGACTGGCTCGGCTGGGTTCGGATCATTTGCGGCGAACAAGCGTTTGCCGCCGGACTGACGCGCGATCGAAGCGAGCGCGGTGTAGGAGTTGACCGTCCCGTTTACGCAAGCTCCGACGCATCCATCCGGATAACCGACGAGCGTGCGCCCGAGCGCATCAACCGTCTCGTCCATGAAGTCGAGCAGGTTTCGGTCGTTAGGCGTGTTCATGCACGATGTTGTCCCGAGATTGCAAATCGAGCCGCGCTGAACGGGATCGTTCGGCGTGGCATCGACCGTGGTCCAGCTGACACCGCCATCAAAAGTCGTCGCGATGTAGAGATGCCACGGTGCACTCTGAGGAAAGGTCGCCTGGCTGGTGTAATTGCCCGCCACGGTCGTTCCGAAAAATGCGTAGGCGGCCCGATTGTCATCGCCTGCGACCAATTCCGGGAAAGTCGCGCTCTGGAGTCCAAACTCCGCTCCGACTTCCTGATCGTTCGTCCAGGTGTCGCCTTGATTACGAGAAACAGCGACTTTCGGGTGACTGTTGGACATCTGATACCCCAGATAAATCGTGTTACTCGGCTGGCCGCCGGCCTTCCCAACATTGTTCGTCCCGATGCCGACCGAAGGGTCGACCAAAAAGCCGGTCGTGCCGCTGGTTGGGATAGGTTTAACCGCCCAGGTCAGCCCGTTGTCTTTCGAAACTGTGACCGCCGCCAGCCCGCCGCAACTGCGGTTCGGAACATAAGCACTTCCGTCCGGCGCCACCTTTACGTGACCGTGAATCCCCGTGCATTGCGTGACGTTGTAGATCGGCACACCCGCGCCGAACGTCGCACCGCCATCATCGCTCCGCGCGCAAAACGACGCAGCGACATCCTGGGAGCAGTAGTAAACCGCATTTGGATAGACCGGCGTTGCCGCCAAGGGCGTGTGATACGGGCCCGCTCCAATTGTTTGGTGATCAACGCCGGAGGGAATGCCGCCACCCTGGCTCGGCAAATAATTCACGCCGTCGTCATCGGTGAAGAAGGTGATGCTGTCCTGACCGGTTAACTGCGACACAAAGGTGCGGTGCGCCGTATTCATGTGATCGGTAAATAGAATTGGATCGAGAGAAGTGGCCGCGGGCGCATTCGTGTTTGTCCAGGTATCCCGGGCCGGAGAGGAGCAGTCATCGAAGCCGACGCGAATGGCCGAGAATGACGCCAGATACATGACTTTTCCGGTAAGCCAGTTCACACCGATGGACGGTTCGCCCCCGTTGAAAGAGCCTGTGGCTGGTGGAACATAATTCTGGAATCGCGGCACCGCGGCGCCCCCACCGGCCGGGGTTGGCGATGGCGTCGGTGTGGGCGTTGGAGCCGGACACGTGCACAAGGCGTGGCCGACCAGCGTGTAAGTCGGATTGGTTCCCGTTAGCGTGGTCGAGTCAATCCCCGCCAGTAAGCCGGTGCCGGCTGCGCCGACCAAAAGCTGGGTCTGGCCCTGAATGGTGTTGATCGTTTGGCCGATCGTCGGATTCCCCACCTTACTATTTGCCACGGTGATTTTGATTGTTCCATCCGCACTAAAACTGCCGTCGTCGGTCGTGCCGAGCGTAGTCGAAGTCGTCGTGACGGTGCCGTATCCGTACGAAACATTTCCGCTCTGGTCGGTCGTCATCTCGACGAAATAGGTCGCGGCGCTGGGCGCTACGAACTTAACCTTCCAATGGCCGTTCGCCGGAGTGGAAGTTAAGTTTGCCACCTTGATCGTGAAAAGGAGCTTGTTCAAACCGTCGGCAAAACAAGGCTCGGCAATAGAGACAGACTGAAGATCGAATTGTTGATTGGCCGCGGGCGCGCCTGTCTGGTCACCCGTTGCATCGGTCACGACCAGCGTGCCGGGGGAAGAGCAACTCGCCGGATCAACCAACACACCGTCCGGCGCAACACGCGGAGTATGCCGATCGCCTTTCCTGGTCGCAGCCAGAGTGAACGCGGTGGTCGAGGCAGCCAGAAGACAAATCAACACGATCGTTCTTCCGAGGTGATTTTTGACGATGTTTTTCATGGGATGAGAGAGGTTGTTGGGGATGGGACCTTCCGAAATTGGAAAGCGCTCCCCATCCTTCTCCGAAACGAACAGCGGAAACGGCCTTATATTTCTGCAAACATGACCATATCGTAATGATCTGTCTCTGCAGAAAAAAAGAATCCGCCCACCCGTAACAGATCGAACCCGTGAGACTTCTACGTTTAGAGAGCGCTCGTGAAACGCAGTGTCGTAGGTAAAAGAGAGGAGATGTCTTCCGAGCCCACGCGCGATATGAAGCTGCAGATCGGCCACGTCCTGTTCATCGACATCGTTGCGCTGGCCTGTGCACGGACCAGGCGATTGCGTTGATCGAGCGTCTGCTCACAACCCCTGCCGCCGAAGGAATGACACTCTCGCAACTGCGTTTACGATGGAAATTTGATCCAGTGCGAGGAGATGCGCGCTTTCAGAAAATTGTGGCCGGGTCCGAGCCTTAACAATTTACCGTTAGGAGTCTAAACCTCCTGGCGAATCAGCCGGAAATTACCGCGAAACGTCGAAGCGAACCCGTTATCGCGCCTGCCAGCCGTTGCCTTCCCGAGCGTAGGCCAAAGCGGGTTCTGGTTCTTTGACGACCGGTGCTTCAGGTTCGTTATCTTCTTCGTTCACCGGCTTCTTGTGGTGATCTTTCGCGAGCAAGACATAGAGCGACGGCACGATGAACAAGGTGAAAAGAGTACCGATGGTCATTCCGCCGACCAGGACCAGGCCGATGGAGTTTCTCGCCTTGGCTCCGGCGCCGGTGACCAGGGTAAGCGGGAAGTGACCGGCCACCGTGGCGATGGTTGTCATTAAAACGGGTCGCAGCCTGGTCCGAGCCGCCTCGGCGATGGCGACGATCTTGGGTCGCCCTTGTTCCTGAAGTTTATTGGCGAATTCCACAATGAGAATGCCGTTCTTCGCGATCAAACCGACCAGTGTGACCAGTCCGACCTGAGAATAGATATTCATGGTGGTGGTCCAGCCATTTGTGAAAAACGGCATGTTCGGGTTGGGCATCTTCAGGAAGGTGAAGATGAGCGCGCCGAACATGGCGAGCGGAACTGAGCCTAACAAAATGATGAGCGGGTCGCGGAAGCTGTTGAACTGGGCGGCCAGAACGAGAAAGATGAGCACCACGGCGAGGGCGAAGGCAGGTAGAAATTTGTCGCCTTCCACGCGGAGCTGCCGCGATTCTCCCGTGTAATCGATGGCGTAGCCTTTAGGCAAAATGCGAAGCGCTTCGTCTTCCAGAAGCTTGAGCGCCTGGTCGGTTGGCAGGCCTGAGATTCCGCTGATCGTTACCGCATTCAATTGCTGCATGCGATTGAGCGAACGGGGAACGACCTTTTGCTGGATCGTGGCGACGGTGCTGAGCGGAATCAATTTGTTGTCCGGCCCCGTCACATAGACGTTCTTCAACTGATCGGGATTCAGACGCTCGGCCCGTTTGATCTGTGGGATAACCTTGTAACTTCGCCCGGCGATATTGAAACGGTTCACAAAATTCCCGCCGACCATGGCGGAGAGATCAGCGCCAATCTGCGTCAGATCAAGACCGAGCGACGCCACCTTGTCGTGATCGATCACGACTTCGGCCTGGGGCTGATCGATCTTGGTATCGATCAAAGGCGGAAAATAAAAGTTGCCGGCTTGCATGGCTTTGGTTTGCAATTGTTTGGCAAACTCAAGCATCCGCTCGGGCTCCTCCGTGGAGAGAAGGACGAACTCGATCGGGAATTGACCGCCCCCCGGCAGGGCAGGGGGCATAACGGGGAACATTTGAATACCGGGAATGGAGCCGAGTTTCATCTGCACCTGAGGCACCAGCTCGAAGGCAGTGGCTTTACGCTGATCCCATGGCTTCAGCACCATTCCGCCGAAACCGCTGCTCGGTTGGGTAATCTGAAAACTGAATTCGCTTTCCGGAAAGCTTTTGAAAATCAGCCCGGCCGCATCGGCAAAAGCGGAGGTCTGTTCAATGGTGGCATTGGCCGATGCATCGACGATGCCGAAAATCACCCCCTGGTCTTCCGTCGGGGCCAGCTCTTTCGCCCCTAACGACATTTTCAGAAATATGATGGCGAGTACCGAGATGCCGATCCAGGCGGTGTAAACCGCGCCGCGCACGAGCAGCGTCCGATCAAGGGCGCGTCCGTAGGCATCGCGCACACGATCGAAGAGATGATTCACCTTGCCGGCAAAACCACGGTCGGCCGCGCCGGCTTGCAGAAGGGTGGCCGACATGACGGGCGAAAGAGTCAGGGCGACAATGCCTGAGATCGTGACCGCGCCGGCCAGGGTGAAGGCGAATTCGCGGAACAAGGTTCCGGTGAGGCCGCCCTGGATTCCGATGGGAATGTAAACGGCCGCCAGCGTGATCGTCATGGCGATAATCGGGCCGACCAGTTCGCGCGCGCCGAGCAAAGCGGCCTGCATGGCCGACAGGCCTTCGCGCAGATGCCGCTCCACGTTTTCCACGACGACGATGGCGTCGTCCACGACCAGACCGACGGACAGCACGATGGCCAGGAGAGTGAGCAGATTGATCGTGAAACCAAAGATCTGCATGAGGAACAGGGCGCCGATGAGCGAAATGGGAATGGCAACGAGCGGGATCAGGACGGTGCGCCATGATCCAAGGAAAAGGAAGATGACCACCATCACGATGAGGAGCGTGTCGAGCAGAGTGTGGAAGACCTCGTGAATGGCTGTGTTGATATAAGCCGTGCCGTCGTAGGCGATGCGACCCTCCAACCCGGTCGGTAATTCGCGCTGAATTTGCGTCATCTCAGCACGCACTTTTTGAATCACGTCGATTGAATTGGCGTTGGGTAGTACATAAATACCCATAAAAACCGCCCGCTCGCCGGAGAAGCGAACTTCCGCGTTGTAATCTTCCGCGCCCAGCACGACGTCGGCCACGTCGGCGATTCGGACGAGCACGCCTTTGTCCTGTCGCACAACCAGATTTTTGAAATCGTCGACGGTGTGCAAGTCGGTGTTCGCGGTGAGATCCACTTGCACGAGCGATCCCTTGGTGGCCCCGAGCGCCGCCAGATAATTATTATTAGCCAGCGCTTTGCGAACCTGGGCCGGACTGATATTGAGCGCGGCCATGCGGTCAGGCTTGAGCCAGATGCGCATGGCGAAGGTGCGGCCTCCCAAAATTTCGGCGCGTTGCACGCCGCCCAGCGCGGTCAGGCGCGGTTGCACAATCCGATTGAGATAATCGGTGATCTCGTTAGCCTGAAGAATCTTGGAAGTGAAGCTGAGATAGCAGGAGGCGAAACGGGAGTCGGCCGACTCAATATTGATGACCGGGATTTCCGCCTCCGGTGGGAGATCGCCCCGCACCTGGTTGACCTTCGAGCTGATCTCGGAAAGCGCCTTGGTCGAATCGTAATTCAGTTTCAACCGCGCCGTGATGATTGAGACGCCTTGTGAACTCTGCGATTGCAGATAATCGATGCCATCGGCCGCCGCGATCGCGCGTTCCAGTGGGGTGGTGATGAAGCCGCGCACGAGATCGGCGCTTGCTCCCACGTAGATCGTCTGAACCGTGA
This sequence comes from Chthoniobacterales bacterium, assembly GCA_038230335.1. GTDB lineage: Bacteria > Verrucomicrobiota > Verrucomicrobiia > Chthoniobacterales > UBA10450 > JBBRDU01. The sequence continues at coordinate 107,099 of JBBRNL010000002.1, forward strand.
CCGAGGCGATGTCGCTGCGCGGATATTGCCGCACATTCAGGCTTTTAAATGACTGCAGCCCGGCCAGCAGAATGACGAAACTAACGACTAGCGCGAGGACGGGGCGCCGGATGAAAAGATCGGTGAATGCTTTCAAGATGAGCGGTTAGCTGTCGGCCGGTTTGGGCGCGATTTCATTTTTAGGAGCGAGGGTGTTATCGATCACGACGGTCAATCCATTGCGCAGTTTGAACACGCCCGTGCTCACAATTTGTTCGCCTGTTTTCAATCCTTCCGTGACCGCGACAAAGTCGCCGCGTGTTTCGCCGGTGCGAACGAATTGCTGGCGCAGGAGCAGCGCGTCCTGCTTCGTTTTGTCATCGTGTTTCTTCTCGATGAGGTAAACAGAATTGCCATAAGGCGCGTAGGCCACCGCGGTGGCCGGAACGAAGAGCGTCGGATTTTTCTGCGGGAGCAACACTTTCACTCGCGCGAACATTCCCGCGCGCAAGACGTGATCAGAATTATCCAGCGTCGCCTGCAAAGAAACATTGCGCGTGACCGCGTCGATCGACGAGTTCACTGCCGTGAGCTTTCCCTCAAACTCCCGGCCGGAAACTGCGTCGGTCGTAACCTTGACCGGCAATCCGGCGGTCAAATCCCCGAGTTGCTGCTGCGGCATCGAGAAATCGACGTAAACCTGGTCGAGCGTTTGCAACGAGACGAGAGGATCTCCCACCTTCACCATTTGCCCCGTGTTCACTGACCGAATACCAGCAGTCCCGCTGAAGGGAGCGTGGATTTCTTTTTTATCGATGAGGGATCGCATGTTATCGACGGCCGCTTTCTTTTGCGCGTACTTCGATTGCGCGGCATCGAACTCGGCTTTGGAGATCACTTTCCGCGCGGAGAGATCGACCGCGCGCTCGAGATCATTTTTAGCAAGTGCTGCATCCGCTTCAACCGAACGCATCTGTGCCTGCTCGGCGGAAGCATCCAGCTTCAATAAGACGTCGCCCTTTTTCACGGCCGCGCCGTTTTGAAAAGAGACATCACTGACCGTTCCGGCCAGCTCCGCGCTGATCATCGCGCCCTGCACCGGCGAAATGGATCCGACCGCAGTGAGGATCGGTTCCCAATCGCCTTGTTCTACTTTCGCGCTCGTTACCGTGGTGGGGGGCATCACCTGCTTGGTCGTAACCAGCTTGACGATTTGCAGCACTTTCGTTCCGCCAATGAGCACAAAGATTGCAACCAGCCCGAGGACCACCCAGAAAATGGCTCGGCGCTGGCGTTTCGGTTGTTTTGCATTCATAAAAGATCAGGTCAGGGCCGGTTCCGCCGTGGAGGCGAAGAGCAGGCGCCAGAGAAGGCGCGCGATATGAAGCTGGCGCTCACGAATCTCCGCCGGCTCGGGATTGGAGATCAAAACATCGCGCATCAGCATTCCGTCGTTCAACGCGAAAAGGAGTTCGGCCAGTTCCCGCGGCTCCATGTCATGGACCCCATTCCGAGCCTCGGGAGAGCGCGCGATCAAATCCGTCACGCCGTCCATGGCCGTCTTGCTCACGTCCCGCAGGAGATCAGCCAGACGGGGGTTTCGCGAAGCCTCCGCGAACAAATCGACTACGAAAGCGGAGAGCACCTGTGGGCTGCTCTCACAACAGTGTGACGTAAATAGTACCTCCAAGGCCTCGACCAGGGTCGGTGCCTGGCGCGCGCGTTCGAGCCATTGATTGACTTCCGCCTTGTGCTCGTCTGCCATGGCGGAAATGACGGATTCTTTGTTCTCGAAATAGCGATAGATGAGGCCGACGCTAATTCCGGCCTCGGCTGAGATATCGTGCATGGTAGCCTGGTGAAAGCCTTGTTTCGCGAAGCAAACCATGGCGGCGCGCAGAATCTGAGTGCGGCGATCGATCGTATTATCTAATGGGCTGCTGGACACGGCAGATTATAATGAATGAACGTTCATTCATTGTCAAATGCGCCCCTCACGGGCGTTCCGCGTAGCCTAAACCGGTCCCCGTCCTCACCGCCTTGAATTGTCGGCTCGACAGCGGCTCAAGCCATCGGCATGTGTCCAGTTAACAACGTGAGCTCGCTCGGCTTCAATTCAGTTCTCTTGCGCAATTTTCCCGCTGAAACCCGTTATCTAATCGGCGTCTCGGGCGGTTGCGACTCTGTCGCCCTGCTGCACTGGCTCGTGCAACAGGGCTACCGAAACCTGGTCGTCTGCCATCTCAATCATCAACTCCGTGGCCGCTCCAGCGCGACTGATGTCCAGTTTGTGAGGAAGCTGGCGGCGCGATACAATCTACCTGTCAAGATCGGCTCCGTTCAGGTGCGCGTTCTCGCGGCTAAACGGAAGAAATCCATTGAAACCTCAGCGCGCGACGCCCGCTATTCCTTTTTCGCGAAAGTCGCGCAACGCACGGGCTGCGGAACCATCTTCATCGCGCATCACGCCGATGATCTGGTCGAGACGTTCCTGATCAATTTATTCCGTGGCGCCGGTTCGGCCGGTTTGAGCTCGCTGCGCGAAGAGTCCAGCCGGGATGTTGACGGCGTAAATCTTACGATTCTGCGTCCTTTCCTTGAGGTTTGGCGACGTGACCTCGATCAATATATAAAGAAGCATCGGCTCGCTTTTCGCGAGGATGCCAGTAACCGCGACGTGACACCGCTGCGCAATCGGATTCGACACCGCATCATTCCGTATCTGGAAAAATCGATCGGTCGCACCATCCGGCCCAATATCTGGCGAACGGCGCGAATTGCGGCGGAGGAAGAGAGTTTTTTTGAGACGCTACTGCCGGAAGGGCTGGACGCGCTCAGCGCCCTGGCGGTTGGGCCATTGCAAAACATGAGCGTGGCGGTGCAGCGGCGCATGTTGCACCAATGGCTGCGTGGCAGCGGAGTGGCTGACGTCGGCTTTGAGTTGGTCGAAAGGGTGCGCGGGCTTCTCGATCTGACCAGCGGCGTGGCCAAGACGAATTTGCCGGGCGATCGGCACGCGCGTCGGCGTGCCGGCAAACTGTTTATCGAATAATCCTGAAGCACGGTGACGATCGAACTCATAAACGCAGGCAAACATCCCATGCGTTGTAGAGGCGGTTGGGCCAAACCGCCTGTCTTTAGGTTCAATCTGTGGCTAGATTCCTCCCTCCATGAATCCCGACATTCGCGTCCGCTTCGCTCCATCGCCGACCGGTTATTTGCACATCGGCGGGGCCCGCACCGCCTTGTTCAACTGGCTGTTCGCTCGTCATCACGGCGGCAAATTTATCCTTCGCATCGAGGACACCGACAAATCCCGCAACACGGAGGAAGCGGCCGCCGCCATTTACGAAGGATTGAAATGGCTGGAGTTCGACTGGGATGAGGGCCCGCAGGCGGGGGGCGATTTTGGACCGTATTTTCAAAGCGAACGCAACGACATCTACGAGCGCCACCTGAAGAGATTACAGGATGCCGGGCATCTCTTTGAGGAGAATGGAGCTACGCGCTTTCGCTCGCCGCGCGAGCATGTGGAAGTGGATGATCTGGTCTGCGGGAAGATTGATTTTGACCTAACGAATCCGGAAACGCATCCGGATATGACCATCCGGCGTCCGGATGGATCCTGGATTTTTCATTTCGTTAATGTGGTGGACGACATTGAGATGAAAATCTCCCACGTGATCCGGGGCGAGGACCATCTCTCCAATACGCCCAAGCACATCGAGTTATATCGCGCGCTCGGCGCCACCCCCCCACGTTTCGCTCATCTGGCCCTGATCCATAACAAAGATGGCTCCAAGATGAGCAAGCGAGATCAGGGCGCGAGTGTGGATTATTATATGAAGGGAGGATATCTCCCAGCCGCCTTGCGCAATTATCTCTGCCTGCTTGGATGGTCGCCCAAAGACAACCGTGAAAAAATGCCGGTCGAGGAGATTGTTCGGATCTTTGACTTGAAGAATGTCGTGCGGAGCAATGCCACCTTCGACGCGGACAAATTGCACTGGTTGAACGGCGAGTACGCGCGAGAGCTCGGAGAAGAGGAATTCTTGCGGATGGCGCGGATCGCCTTGCCATCAGCGGGAGTAAACCTGGAGCAATATCCGGAGAGCTATATCCGGGCGGCTTTGCAAACGTGCCGCGGCAAGATCAACACGTTCGACGAGCTGCCCGCGTATGGCGGTTTCTATTTTACGGATGACATCGTTTACAATCCGGAAGGAGTGGCGAAACATTTCACCGCTGAGAACAGGTCGCGTTTGCAGGCATTGCGCGACGCTTTCGCCTCCCTGGAAGTTTTCGACGCGCCGGAGATTGAAGGCGCGTTAAAGACCAGGGCAGCGGGTCTGGGTGTGAAAGTTGGCGCGCTCGTTCATCCAACTCGCCTTGCGGTGACAGGCAGCAATGCCGGTCCAAGTCTTTATCATCTGCTCGAAGTTCTCGGGCAGGAGAAAGTGCTCGGGCGGATTGATCGCGCGCTGGCCACGTTTTAGTTCACACAATCGTCATCCCGGGTCGCGGAGACACCCCGATCATACCACTCGCGCGAAAGACCGCGTTGTCATCCTGAGCCAGCGGAGACGGCGAAGGATCTCGCCTATTCAGCCGAACTCACGCAACCGACATCTGCGTAATTCATGAAGCGCCTGTGGGGTCCTTCGCTCGCGCTCAGGATGACAAACGCTTCGTCACAGGCAGATGGCAAGCGATGCGCTTGTCCTACAACGGCTATCTTCATCGGCGTCGCGCTAAACTTTGCCGGCCTTCGCCCAAATATCCCTCAGCGTGACCGTGCGATTCCAAACCTTTCGTGCACTGGTGGAATCCGGATCCAGCACAAAATAGCCTAACCGTTCGAATTGATAGCGCTCGTCCGTGCCTGCATCGGCCAGCGCGGGTTCGCACTTTGCGCTCACCACTTCGAGCGAGTGCGGATTGATAAACGATTTAAAGTCTCCGCCGGCATCCGGCTCCGGCACGGTAAACAAGCGATCGTAGAGCCGGACTTCCGCATCGATTGCGTGGGAAGCGCTCACCCAGTGAATCGTGCCTTTGACCTTCCGATTGGAGGTCGCTCCTCCCGATTTACTTTCGAGGTCCACACTGCAGCGCAATTCGGTCACGTGACCGGCTTCATCTTTCACGACCTCTTCGCACTTGATAATGTAGGCATACTTGAGCCGTACTTCGCCGCCCGGTCTCAGTCGGAAATACTTCGGCGGAGGCGTTTCCATGAAGTCATCCCGATCGATGAAGAGTTCATGGCTGAATGGCACCTTGCGCTTCCCTGCCTCGGGCATTTCCGGATTATTGATCGCCTCAAGTTCTTCGACCTGTCCGGTCGGATAATTTGTCAGGATCACCTTGATGGGATGGAGCACGGCCAGTCGGCGCACCGCGCTGCGATTAAATTCGTCGCGCACGGCGTGCTCGAGTACGGCCAGGTCGGTCATGCTCGGGTATTTGGTAATTCCAATGTTGTAGGCGAATGAGCGCAAAGCGCTGGCCGTGACACCGCGCCGGCGCAGACCGGAAATGGTAAGCATGCGCGGATCGTCCCAGCCGTTCACGAGTTTGTCGGTTACGAGCTGAATCATCTTCCGCTTGCTCATGATCGCGTAGGTTAGATTGAGCCTGGCAAATTCAATCTGCCGGGGAAGAGCGCGGGGGAGATCAAGCGAATGCAGGATCCATTCATAGAGTGGACGGTGAACCTCGAATTCGAGGGTGCAGAGAGAGTGTGTAATCCCCTCGATGTAATCGCTCAGGGTGTGCGCCCAATCGTACATCGGGTAGATGTTCCATTGATTTCCGGTCTGATGATGTTGCGCGTGCCGGATGCGATAGAGCACCGGATCGCGCAGCCAAACGTTCGGCGCGGTCATATCAATTTTGGCTCGAAGTGTTCTTGCGCCGTCCGGAAACTCACCCGCCTTCATCCGTGCAAACAGATCGAGGTTCTCCTTCACTGGGCGAATGCGAAACGGACTCTCCTGGCTCTGGCGCCGGTATTCATCCGTTTGCTCGGGTGTCATGTCGCAGATGTAAGCGGCGCCTTGCTCCACCAACTGGATGGCGTAGGCGTAGAGTTGATCGAAATAATCCGAAGCGTAAAACGGAGCGGTCCCGCCGGGGGCGCCTGACAAAGGAGGAAGCGGGTTGAGCTGAAAATCTTTCTTTCCATCGACCGAGACTTCCTCCGGTTTCTGGCCGTTTCGTTTGTATCCGATGACGGAATCGGCCCATCCGCCGATCAGCCAATTTACGTCCGCCAGGATCGACTCGACGTATTCGACCTCCTCCTTGGTGGGATTTGTGTCGTCCATGCGGATGTTACAAATCCCGCCGAATTCGCGGGCGATCCCGAAGTTCAGGCAAATCGCTTTGGCATGCCCGATGTGTAAATACCCGTTGGGCTCGGGCGGAAATCGGGTGTGGATCGTCCCGTGTTTGCCGGAGCGAACATCTTCCGTCACGATGTCGCGGACAAAATCAGAAGGAACTGGAGTCTCGGCCGGTGCAGTCATGGGTCGGGCGACAGTAGCAGACGAAGAGCGGGCTCGACAACTGAGGTCATACGATCCGTCTCGAATTTCCAGCATCGGCGTACCGTTCCCCCGACTCGCCCAATTCGAAAGGGCTGCTGCCAGCGTTAACTTTTAGACAAAAGCGTGTCATCCTGAGCGGAGCGAAGGACCTCACCCATGGAGCTTGGATTACACTGGCCACGAAAATGATTGATCTGCGAAATCCCTCACTCCGTTCGAGATGACATGGAAAAAGGATCTGCCAGAGACCTTTACGCCTTGTCTCATCTCCGGGCATGGGGGGATACGGCGGCCAGCGTAAGTCCGCCGATCCGACTGGGTGTGTTCGGTGACCCGATTGCCCATTCCCTCTCGCCGCAGATGCAGAATGCGGCTTTGCGCGAGGTCAAAAGCGAAATGCAGTACGCGAGGTTCCAAATTCGGCCTAACGAACTGAAAGAAGCGCTCAATCTTATCCGCACCGCCGGATTCATCGGTCTCAACCTGACGGTTCCGCACAAGATCGCGGCGAGCGCCATGATCGACGAGATGGACGCTGAGGCGAAGGAGATTGGCGCGATTAACACCATCGCGGTGCGCCAGGGCAGGTTGATCGGTTTCAACACGGATGGTGTCGGTTTTGCCCGTGCCATTCGCAGCGAGTTCTCGGTCGATTTACGCGATCTGCGCGTCCTGTTGCTGGGAGCAGGCGGCGCGGCCCGCGCCATTGCCTTCCAATGTGCCCGGGCCGAGTGCGAACGCCTGGTCATCGTGAACCGCGACGCGGACAAAGCGAAAAAACTGGTGGCGGAATTACAACCGCGGTTAGGAGGGCCGCGCGTGCGGGGCCCGGCGGCCCGGCTCGAAGCTGTGCCCTGGGAAGAACAGGCGTTGGAATTCCAGCTCGGACACACCGATCTGGTCGTCAACGCGACTTCGCTCGGCTTGCACCCTAACGACTCGAGCGTCTTTCCTTCGACTCTGCTCCAACCTCATCTGATGGTCTACGACACGGTCTATTCGCCCCAACGCACGCCGTTAATCATCGCGGCGGACCAGGCCGGCGCGCGAGCGGCCGACGGTCTGTCCATGCTGCTGCACCAGGGTGCGCGCGCCTTCGAAATCTGGTTTGAAAGAGAAGCGCCGCTTCATGTGATGCGCGTTGCGTTGAACGCGTTAACGCCGGGTCGGTAGGGAAATCAGATCCCCTTCCGCCTAACTGTTCTCTGCCGCCATTTCCTGACCGCGCCTGGTCGCCGCTTCGACCGCCGCGATCAACCCTCCCGAGGTGCCATGCTGATCCATCGCGGCCAGTCCGGCGGCCGTTGTTCCGCCGGGCGTGACCACCATCCGGCGCAGTTCTTCCGGTGAGAGTTTGGTTTCACTGGCCAGCTGCGATGCGCCCAGCACCGTTTGTGTGGCGAGGATTAAGGACATCTCACGAGACAAACCAACTTTCACGCCGCCTTCGGCCAGCGCTTCGATCACCGTGTAAACAAAAGCCGGTCCGCTGCCGGACAACGCCGTCACGGCGTCAATTTGTTCCTCAGGCACTTCCACGACCGCGCCGATCGCTTCGAAAATCTGTTTAGCCGCGGCGACGTCGGCCTCGCTGCTGCGCGATCCGCGAGCCAGGGCCGTAGCCGCGCGACATATGGTCGAGGGCGTGTTGGTCATCCCGCGCATGACGCGCCCCGCCGTGACCGCTTCCATGGCCTGAAGACGAACGCCGGCCGCGAGCGAAACGATCAGCTTATTGGCCGTCATGGCGGCGACCTCGCGCAGAGCGGGCAGCACGATCGCTGGCTTTACGCTGATGAAAAGAATGTCCGCGCGTTCCGCTACCTCGGCGTTATGGGCGCTCGTGGCGATCCCGATTTCTTTTTCCAAGGTCGAGCGGGCCTGGGCGTTGGGCTCGCCCGCGATGATCTCGGTGGCCGATAAGAACTTCGATCGGATCAAGCCGCGCATGACGGATCCAGCCAGCTTGCCGGCGCCGAGAAAACCGAGGCGGTAATGAGTTCGGGTTGGTTGAGATTGCATAGGGTTGTTCGATATTAACCGATGGTAAGCGCAGGTGTAAATTTCGGTGTCGATCTCGCGCACGAGTTGAAAGAGCTCAAGCGGGAGAGGAACGCCGTCATCCTGGCCCACAATTACCAGGTGCCAGAGCTGCAGGACGTGGCCGATTATGTGGGTGATTCCCTCGGGCTGAGTTATCAGGCGCAAAAAACGGATGCCGACGTTATTCTATTTTGCGGAGTCCATTTCATGGCCGAGACGGCCAAGATTATCAATCCATCGAAGCGCGTTATCCTGCCCGATCTCGATGCGGGTTGCTCCCTTTCCGAATCCTGTCCGCCCGAAAAACTGGCCGCGTTCCTTGAGCTTCACGCGGACAAAAATTACTACGTGATTGCCTACATCAATTGCAGCGCCGGCGTGAAAGCGCTCTCCGATGTGATTTGCACGAGCGGCAACGCGGACAAGATCGTGCGCGCCGCCCCGCCCGATCGGAACATTCTATTTGTCCCCGACCAAAATCTGGGCGCCTGGGTGACGGAACGGACCGGCCGCAAGATGGATTTGTGGCAGGGGAATTGTTACATCCACATTGAGTTCACCGCGCGCAGCATCGGCAGGATTCGCGATGAATATCCGGAGGCCCCGGTCGTGGCGCATCCGGAATGCACTTACGCCGTTCGCATGCTGGCCGATGAAGTTTGCTCGACGGAAAAGATGGTGGCCTTCTGCCGGGCGTCGCCCGCTCGAGAAATCATCGTGGTGACCGAAGCCGGGATGTTGCACCGGTTGCACAAAGAGATCCCGGGCAAGACGTTCATCCCGGGCCCGACGGACAACTGTTTTTGCGGCGAATGCCGATTCATGAAAATGAATACGTTACAGAAAGCGTATGATGCGTTGCTCCGTATGGAGCCGGAGATTTTCCTGCCGGAGCCGTTGCGGAAGCGGGCCGAGGCGCCCATTCTCCGCATGCTCGAGCTGAGCAAGTAACGATCTACCTCGGGGTGTGATGGGCAAGCCATAGGTGGAACGCGATCTTCGAGCGCGTTGTCAAAGTGAAAGCGCCGACGCTCAAGAATGAACGGCCGGGCCGTTGCCGGTTTAGCATCGCCCTCGGAGAGGCCGATCCACTTCGCGTTGCTGCCGATCAGGGACGATTCCTTCCGGCCGGCACGGTTCGCGATCTTTTCACTTGTCACTTTTCCTAGGTCCCCGTTCACTCCTGCTCGATGAAACGACCTTCGATCTGGCTCATGCTCGCCATCGTGCTGGCCAGTCTGCTCTTTCTGCGCGAGCCGCGTTTACAGCGTTATGACGAAGGTTTTCTGCGTTGGCTCCTGCGCAATTCGCGCCCGGTCGGCGGCAGTATCCCTCTGACCATTGTCGATATCAGCCGGGAAGCAGGTTCGGACAAGAAAGAGCCGCGTGCCCCATCCGGTGCGACTTCGCCGGTAGAATTCGCATTGTTCCTTCAGGCCGCCCTCGAGTTCAGACCGACCGTGGTGGCCTTTGAGCCGATTTTGCAATGGGACGATCGGCACAAGGATCAGGAGCAGATTTTCGTCGATCAGGCCATGCGCGTGCCCAAGCTTGTGGCGGCGGCCGAGCTTACTTCGAATCCCGATCTCGACGCGCCGATTGTGGAAATTCCCGGGTTCCCGCAAGTGACGGGCCGGCGCGGCGACCTCGCCACATTCTCCGGGATCATTCGCCAGCCGGACGAAGATATCCGTCTCATCTCTACGCTCGGATATACCAATTTGCCTAACGATGTGGCGGACGAGATTCACGTCCCGCTCCTTTTTCAATATCGCGGGGAAGTCATTCCATCATTCGCGCTCCAGGTCGCTCTCTTCTGGATGCGCATCTCAGCGAACGAAGTGAAGATCGACCTCGGTTCCTTCATTTCTCTGCCCAACGGCAGGAAGATCCCCCTGCTTCCCGATGGATCGACTCTGATCAACCCCAATGCGGCCAAGCGCGCGCGCCACCTGCATCTAAATGAGCTCCTCCTCGGAGCGCAGCAGCACGAAAACAAGACACGCACGAGTAGTCATCTCGAAAACTTGGGTGACGACATCGTGCTCGCTCGCAGTCCGGCCGAGAATCAAAAGTCGGCCGGCGTCTTCGCCGCCACCATTGCCACGATCCAGGCGAATGCGTTTGTCCGCCGGGTCAGCTGGATATTCGATTGCGTTTTTATTGTCTTTCTCGTGGTCGCGAGTGGTTATGTGCGCAAATTTTCGCGAGTCGATATCGTCCTTATTGCGATTGCCATCACGGCGGCCTACTGCCTGGCCGGACTGGCCCTGGTGTCACGCTGGTCGATCTGGCTTCCCGGCGTGCTGCCGCTGAGCGCCACCTGGCTGGTGGCGGTCTTCTGTCTGTTCGCTCCCCGCAGCAAGGATGATCCTGATCTGCCGGCCATCGCACCGTCGCCGCCCGCGCCCTAGCCCTTTCCCCTTAAAGTCGATGCCGAACTCCATCGAAACGCGGATTACGCGCCTTCATTCGCGTGGATTGGTTGATCTTCACTTTGATCTGCCCATGGATCTTTATGAGAAGCGGGGCGTTCCCCATGTGCTGACGACGCAGTTTTTGCCGCAGCTCGAAGCCGGTGACATCGGCGTGCTGGCGGCTGCAATCTTTATCGAAGATCGTTACCTGCCAGACAAGGCTTTGTCGGTCGCGTTAGGTCAGATCGCGCGGCTTTATGCGGAGACGGAAGACTCAGGACGAGTCGTTGTTTGTAAGAGTCATGAGGAAATGACGGGAGCGCGTGCCGCCGGTAAGATTGCGCTGCTCATTTCAATGGAAGGAGTCGAGCCCATCGGCACCGACCTCGATCTTCTCCGCGTGTTTTATGAACTCGGTGTCCGCGTGATTGGACTGACGCACGCCCGTCGCAACGCGGCGGCTAGCGGCGGTGTATTCGCCGCCACTGGTTCGCCAACGGAAGGTCTGAGCCCGTTTGGTCGCCAGTTGGTTGGCGCCTGCGAAGAGCGTGGCGTCGTGATCGACCTGGCTCACATCAACCCGGCCGGGTTCGAAGAAGTTATCTCCGTCACGAAAAAGCCGCTCATCGTTTCGCACAGCAACGCGCGGGCCTATTACGACATCGAACGAAATATGAGTGACGCGCAAATCAGAATGATTGGCCAAAGGCGTGGTGTCATCGGTGTGAATGCCGTCCTGGTCAGCCCTCGTAAGGAAGAATCGACGCTTGATCGTTACGTGGACCATATCGAGTATGTGGCCGGACTGATCGGAATCGACGGCGTCGGGATTGGATTCGATTTCTTTGAGTTCATTTACCGGCAATGGCCGGAAGCGTCGCGCCGCGAGCTGGCGCAAAAACTGACGGCGCCCCATTTTATTCCCGACCTGACGAACCACTCGCACGCTCGAAATCTAACGCGTAAACTGATTGAGCGTGGTTTCTCTGACGAAGACATCGAGAAAATCCTGTTCCGGAACTGGATGAGGATCTTAGAAGAGCTTCTGTAGGCGAACCATTCACCTTCGGGAATAGCTCTTTCGAGGTGAATCGCGATCTCTGAGCGCGATGTTAAAGCAAGAGAGCCGCCGGAGGAGACTCCATTATGAACGGCTGCGCCGTTAACATTTAGCATCGCTCTCGGAGAGGCCGATCCACCTTCTGGTGCTAGACAATGGCCAGAGCGGGAAACCTGCGCCCCAGCACGACCTGGCTCGGAGCTTTTAGCCATTGATCGAGGACGGTGCCGTAAACACTGCGAAAGTCGGTGTTGAACTTCAGATCACCGCGATCCAGATCCGTTAGGCTGGGATATTTCCCGAACAAACCCGGCTTGACCGCACCGCCCATTACAAACATGGGCGCGGCCGCCCCGTGATCGGTTCCCCCGTTCGCATTCTCGGAGACGCGCCGGCCGAATTCACTGAAAGTCATGAGCAGGACGCGATTAAAATTCCCCTGTTCCTTCAAGTCGGCCGTGAAGGCAGTGACGGCGGCATCCAGATCGCCCATTAAACGTTCGTGCGCATTCATCTGCCCGGCGTGCGTATCGAAGCCGCCCTGGCTCGCGTAATAAACGCGCGTCGGCAACCCGCCCGCGATCATCCGGGCAATAATGTTCAAGCTCGCGGCCAGTTGTCCTGGAGGATAGGCCATGGTCGATTTTGATTTTCGCGCGATGGCCAGGATTTTGTCCGAACTCAGCTGCGCGTCGAGCGCAGTCCGTTGCAGGAAATCCAGCGTGCCGGCGTCAGACTTGGTGCGACCGCTCAGGGCGCTGATCGATGCGCCATCGGCCGCGGGGGCCGGCCCTTCATCACCGACATTCGCGTCGTTCAGTTGGCGAAAGAAAAATTCCTCCGCGCTCATGCGCCCGCTACCCGGCTCCGAACTGCGCCAGCGATATTGTTCCGGCCGCGAGAAAACGACGCCGGTCGGCGACCTGGCGACAAACGCCTGGGGCATTTCGTCGCCGATCGAAACGCCCACCGTCGGATCCGCTCCGGCGCAACAGTTGTCGAAGTAGCGGCCGAGCCAGCCTTCGTTCGTATTCCGGTCCGCGTCCGACGCAGTCTGCCAGATCTCGGTTGAGCGAAAGTGGGAGCGGTTGGGGTTCGGATACCCTACGCCTTGAACCACGCCCAAATGACCTTCGTCAAAGAGCGCCTTGAGCCCGGTCAATTTGCCGTTGAGACCCGCGTAACTATCAAGCTTCAAAATCTTGTCTGCGGCCAGCCCAAGTTTCGGACGAGCCTTGTAGTAAGCGTCGTCCGCGTAGGGCACGAGCATGTTCAATCCGTCGTTACCCCCGGCCATTTGTAATACGACGAGAATCGTTCCGTCCTTGCCCGTGACCGTCTGGGTCAACGAATCGGCCGCCATGGCGTTGAGCGCGAAGAAGGTTTTTTCAAGAAAAACGGGCAGCGTCCAGCTCGCGGCCGCGCCCAGCGCCGACGTGCGCAGAAATTGGCGGCGGGTGTGAAGTGTCGGTGTGTTTTTCATGGGGAGGTGTTTGGGAATGTCGAAAACGCACTCGTGCGTCGCGTGCTCTTCGCGATTGACGGGCAGGGGCGATTGACCCCAATCGCCTGCGCTGGATGGGTCGGCCGTCCCGGCGCTGCGCGGCGCGAAGCGGCCACAAGATTTTGAAGGAGCGAGTTGGTCGTCATGTCAGTTGGAAGTTGGGCGTGCTCATCATGAGGTGGACAAGGCCGCGCATGGTTGCGTCGCTCGTGTCGGGCTTCCGCGCTTCGACGTATTGCGCGAAGGTGCTCGCATCTTTTTCCGAGGGCCGGGTCTGAAACAATCGTGCCGCGACGAAATCCACCAATTCGCGCGGCTTTTCGCGAAGTGCCGCGGGCGCAAGTTTTGCAATGTCGATAGGTTCACGGCGCGCTGGCTCCGCGGCGCCGCCGCGTTTGAAACCGATCGCTTTGCCTTGAGCGCGCGGCGGAGCGTTACCGGGAAGCATGGCGTCGCCGTTGATCAGGTAGTTGGCAAAATTATAGCGAAACAAAAGCGTCGAAGTCGTGATCCAGGATTTGCCGCCGTCCCAACCCTTCACGTTGGGCGGGGCGAACAGGATCTGGCCCATTTGACGCATCCCGTTCTGCGCTACGATCGGAGCGGGCAAAGGTGTTTCCAGGAGCTTGGACGTCTGCACGACGAATTGGACGGGACTCTTGATCTGCGCGCGCATGACGCGATCGGAGTAGAACTCGGTTGAGCTAAAAAGCTCGTGCAGCACGGGACGCATCTCGAAGTTGTGGGAAAGAATGCGATTGGCCATGGCTTCGACCATTGCCGGCTCCGGATCATCCTCGACAAAAAAGCGCCACAATTTGCGTCCGATAAACTGGGCGCAAGCCGGTTGTTTTACGAGCATGTCGATGATGTCGTCTCCTCCGAGGGCGCCTGTCCGGCCCATAAAAGTCTTGTTCCCGCGGTCCTGCTGGAAAGGCGCAAAGCGGAATTGCTGTGAAGTCATGTCGAGCCGGTAGCCCGTGAAGGCCCGGGCCGACTCGCGAATGTCCTGCTCGCTGTAGTTGCCCAGGCCGACGGTGAACAGCTCCATCAACTCGCGCGCCCAATTTTCGTTCGGATGTTCCCGACGGTTTTGTTGCAGGTCCAGATAAATCATCATGGCCGGGTCGCGCGACATTTTCTTCGTTAAGGCGGCGAAACTTCCGAAGGCGTTGCGCCGGAGAGTGTCGTTCTGCAGCCACATCCAGTAGGCGTCTTTCACTTTCTGGATGCTGGTCGCGAAATGGCCATGCCAAAAGAGAGTCATTTTTTCGAGCAGCGGGGCCGGTCCCTGCATCATGCGTTCGAGCCACCAGCGGCGCAGGTCGAGAATTTCTTCGCCTTCCATCATGCGCAGCTCGCGCATTTTCTCCTTCTTTTGACCAGGCTCGCTGGAGGTGCGCGCCGACATGCGCAGATTGCGGATATTGCGCGGGTGCGCCCAGTCGGGTGGGGGGACGTTGCTCGCCTCCGCGCCGACGTCGAGAAGATCTCGCAGGGCGACGCTTAAGCCTTTGCGCCGGATCGCTTCGACTTCCTCCGGCGTGCCTCCGAACGCGGCGCGATTTAAGAGATGTGCGGCCGTCTGTTCGTTCCAGCGGGAGCCTGGTAAAGCGGTTAACACGTGAATTGAACCGAGTGGTTAGGTTAAAGTTGCTGACGCGATCATTCCGAAACCGTAGTCTTTGTGAGAGCAGCCAGCGCGAGAGGCAAGCGCGAATAGAAAGGCGGAGCCGAAAGAACAAGACGAGGAGAAGGCAGGCGAGTGAAATTTATTAATCTAACGCGGCAGACCGAGATCGGCGCGAACTCGTACTATCTGGAGACCGCTGGTCAGCGGGTCGTAATCGATTGCGGAATGCACCCGAAGAAGGAAGGAGATGAGGCCTTACCGGACTTCAAACCGATCGGGGACCGGCAGCTCGATGCCATTATTGTTTCGCACGCGCATCAGGATCACATCGGCACGCTGCCGGTATTGATGCGCCGGCAGCCGGCCGCCCGTGTTTTTATGACTGAAGCGACTGGTGAAATCGGGAACACGCTCCTGCACAATTCGGTCAACGTCATGACGCGACAGCGCGAGGAGCTTGGCGCGACAGTGTATCCGCTTTTCACCCATCGCGAGGCGGATCGCGCGTCGGGTCAATGGCAGTTTTGTCCGATGCGTCAGCGGGTCACCATTTCCGGGGAACGATCCAGCCCACAGGACAATGACGCTTTCACATTTGAATTCGTCGATGCCGGTCACGTGCTTGGCTCGGCCGGCATTGTGCTGCGTGCGGAAGGGCGAACGTTCTTTTATACCGGCGATGTAAACTTCGACGATCAAACGATCATGCAGGCGGCGGTGTTTCCGGAGGAAAACATCGATGTGTTAATCATGGAATGCACCCGGGGTGATCACCCGGCGGCGTCCGATTGGACGCGGGCCGGTGAAGAGCGACGCCTGGCCACGGCCATCGACGAAGCTTTTCGACGCGGCGGGTGTGTGCTTCTGCCGGTCTTCGCCCTCGGCAAGACCCAAGAGGTGCTGGCCATGCTTTATCAGTTTCGACGCGAAAAGTGGCTGGGAGATTTCCCGGTGTATATCGGCGGGCTCAGCTCCAAAATGACCGATACGTACGATCGACGTGCCAATATGACGCGCCGCCGCCTGCCTCGCCTACAGCTCATGGGAGAGGTCCATCCATTTATCCTGAACGGTCAGAATATTCGAGACGCTCCGGCTCGCCCGGGGCGGATCTACGCGCTTTCCAGCGGGATGATGACCCCCAAAACATTGTCGAACATTTTTGCCCGCCGTGTCTTGGAGAATCCGCTGCATTCAATCTTTTTTGTCGGCTACGCGGACCCGGCATCGCCGGCTGGCATATTGCGGCAGGCGCAGCCGGATCAGGAAGTCGCGCTCGACCCCGATGAGCCCCCTCTGCGGTTGCGCTGCGACGTCAAAGAATTTCAGTTTAGTGCGCACGCCGGCCGCGAGTCGTTAGTCGCCTATGCGACGAAGGTGTCACCGAAAAAGATCGTGCTCGTTCACGGTGACGTGCCGGCCGTAGCGTGGATGCGGGCAACCCTTACCGCAGCCTTGCCGGGCACCGAGATAATCGTTCCCAAGTCGGGAGTGGAACTGGATCTGTGACATTGCACATTCGAGGGTTTGTCATCTCGAACTGCGTTGAATGACAATGAAGATCGCGTCCTGGAATATTAACTCACTGCGGAAGCGCCAGGATCGGATGCTGGCATGGCTCGAAAGCACTCAGCCGGACGTCGTTTGTTTGCAGGAAACAAAATGCACGGACGAGCAATTCCCAGCCCTAGCCCTGCGGGCTGCCGGTTATCACGCCGCCTATTGTGGTGAAAAGTCTTACAACGGTGTGGCCATCCTGTCGAGGACAGCACCCACGGAAGTGCGTACATCGCCTGGCGATGAGGTGATCGACACTCAGGCGCGGGTCATCGCAGCCACCGTCGATGGAATCCGCGTTTACTCGATTTATGTGCCGAACGGCCAGGCCATCGGTTCCAGCGCGTATGAATACAAACTGAAATGGTTCAGCCGGCTGCGCGACTGCCTGGCGCGGGAAAAAAGCGAAAAAGTCTTGGTCGCGGGCGATCTCAACGTGGCCCCGGCAGATGTTGATGTGCATGATCCCGACCTCTGGCGGGGAGCAATCATGTGTTCGGATGAGGAACGCGCGGCCTTGCGCAAAGTTTGTGAACTCGGATTCTCCGACACCCTCCGTCTGCATCACAAGGAGACCGGGCTCTTTAGCTGGTGGGATTACCGAATGCTTTCTTTTCCGAAAAATCGCGGACTCCGCATTGATGCAGTTCTGGCCAGCGCGCCGTTGTCGAAAAGATGCACCGCCGCGGGTATCGATCGGGAGATGCGCAAAGGTAAGGAACCCTCCGATCACGCGCCGGTGTGGGCACATTTTGAGATCTGACCATGCCGGAGAAACCGCACCTTCGTGTTTCAAATCCGCCGGACCGCCCACTCATGATTTGGGATGGCGATTGCGGCTTCTGCCGGCTCTGGATAGAACGCTGGCGCGTTTTGAACGGGGCGACAGTGGATTACGTTACCTCGCAGGAAGCGGCGGATCGGTTCGCCGAAGTTCCGCCCGATGAATTCAAGCAAGCGGTCGTCTTAATTGCTCCGGATGGGACCGTTTTTACAGCCGCCGAAGCGGTTTACCATTCTTTTGCATATTCGAAGAGATGGTTGGCTCGGAGTTACGATCAGGTGCCGGGATTGGCAGCCGTCTCCGAGTTTGGCTACCGAATCATCGCGCGACACCGCACCTCCGCTTCTTTTTTGACGCGGCTTTTATGGGGAAGAGATGTGCGGCCACCCACCTACTTCTGGGCCCGCCGCTGGTTTCTCCGGCTCTTGGGTCTCACTTACCTGATCGCTTTCTTGTCACTCTGGAGCCAGATCGATGGACTGATCGGAGCGGACGGAATACTGCCGGTCAGTCAATTTCTCCCGGCCGCCCACGGCCAGCTCGGGTCGCGGGCATTTTCTATTTTGCCGACGTTATGCTGGCTGAACGCAAGCAACGGTTTCCTCCATTTCTTGTGCGGCGGAGGTGTTCTTCTTTCGCTCCTTTTGATCGTGGGCATCGCGCCGGCGTTGAGCTTGTGCGGTTTATTTATTTTTTATCTCTCGCTCACCATGGCGGGCCAGACTTTCCTCAGTTTTCAATGGGATATCCTTCTGCTCGAGACAGGATTTCTTGCCGTGTTTTTTGCGCCATGGCGATTCTGGCCGACCCGCACCGATGATCCGCCCATATCGCGAGTCGCTCTGTTCCTTCTTAAATTCCTGCTCTTCAAGCTCATGCTTATGTCCGGTGTGGTGAAGCTGACGAGTGGCGATGATTGCTGGTGGAACCTGACCGCGCTCGACTACCACTACTGGTCGCAACCGTTGCCGACGGTATTTGCCTGGTGGGCCGATCATCATACCGTGTGGTTCAAGCAATTTTCCGTTGGCTTGTGCTTGTTCATCGAAATCGTCGTGCCGTTCTTCCTTTGGGCGCCACGCCGGCCGCGTCTTGTTGCTGCTGGGATGCTGATCTTTCTGCAAGTCGCGATCGCACTGACGGGCAACTATTGCTTTTTTAATCTGGTCACGATCGCGCTTTGTCTCCTCCTGATGGACGACGCCGTGGTGGGGATGGCGAGTGGCGCCCGCCGCGGACCGCGCTCCATAGCCGACAGGTTTTCGACCTTCGCTGCCGCCGCGGTCCTGATTATCAGTTTGCCCGTGAACGCCTGGTTAATTTTCTCCGCGTTCAAACCGGAGGCCGAAGAACCTCGGTCGATTGCCCGGCTGCACGAGCGGCTCGAGTCGTTTCGGATCGTAAATGGCTACGGGCTGTTTCGCGTCATGACGCGCGATCGGCGTGAGATCGTCGTCGAAGGCAGTGCCGACGGAATCGATTGGGCACCTTATGAATTCAAATGGAAACCAGGCGAGATGAACCGGGCGCCGGGATGGTGTGCGCCGCATCAGCCCCGTCTGGACTGGCAAATGTGGTTCGCGGCCCTTGGCCGACCTGACCAAAATCCGTGGTTCGTTCGACTGACTGTTTGTCTGCTCGAAAACAAACGCGATGTCATTCAACTCTTCGCGCGAAATCCTTTTCCTGATGCGCCCCCGAAATATGTCCGTGCCACTTTTTATCGGTATCGATTCACCACCGCAGCCGAGCGTCGCGAAAGTGGAGCGTGGTGGAAGCGGCAGGAGCTCGGTGAGTATCTGCCACCCGTGTCGCTTCGATAATCCGCCGCACTCGCTGAGGCGTCTTAATCTTTGAGTTGGTAAAACGCGCCGGACACGGCATTCCGGCAGCCGCCGGATTGTGGCTACAAGTGGCGAGCGCCCTGATTCCACCAGATTTTCCGCTCGTCGCGTTTGCCGAAACTCGAAACCGCGCGGATAGTTACTCGGAACCAACTGGAGAATACAAATGGCTGAAGAAAACAAAACAAATCAAAGGGCATCCGGCACTCCTGACGCGCAGGACAAACTGGAAAGCAGCAGAACACACGCACGCAAGGCAGCCGAAGACTTGAAGTCGGCGGCCGGTGCGGTGGCGAGCGAATATCGTGGCAAAGCGGAAGAGGCATGGGGCGACGCGCGGGATCGCGCGGGGGCAGCGTGGGGCGATGCGACTGATCGTGCGCGCACGTTCCAACAGGACGCCGAACAATACGTCCGGGAAAATCCGACCAAGGCCGTTGTCACGGCTCTCGGTATCGGCTTTGTCCTAGGAATGATTTTCCGCCGCTAGTCCGCTCCAGTCGCACAAAATGGCTGCCGAAGCCATGCGCTCGCGCAACCCGGCCGGACACGCCGGGTTGTTCAACAGTCTGCTTGCGTTGATCAACTCCTTTGCGGAGTTCATCGCGAGCCGCTCGGCTCTTTTCGCGAAAGAGTCAAAGGCAGCGCTGGCCCAGTTGCTCGTCGTAATTGCGTGCCTGGTCGCTGCCTTGATGTTCTTTGCGCTGGGCTATCTGTTCCTCGTCGGGAGCGCCGTTGTGGCTATCGCGCGGCTCGCGCAAGTCTCCTGGATCTGGGTGGCGCTGGCTGCGGCCGGGTTGCACTTCATTCTTGCGATCGTCTGCTTGGTGATCGCGCGCGGTCGCGTTACGCGAACGCCTTATCGTGAACTTTCCTCGGAGTTAAAGAAGGACCGTGAATGGCTAAAGAATTTGGATCAGGCGAGCCGCCCGACCTTGTAAAGTTGGAAATCGAGAGGTCGCGCCAGCGTTTGGCGCGCGACGTTCGCGGTCTGCGCTATGAAATCGATATTCCAGCGCGGATTCGTCGTTCCTTTCAGCGGCAGACAGCGGTTTGGGTGGTCGCCGCGGTCGTCGTCGGGGTGGCCGCGGTCGCGTTGCCGCGCGCCGGGAAAAAGATTTATGTCGATGTCGATCCGAGCGGGAAGCGAAAGAGCAAGATCCTTGAAACGGGATTTCTTTTAGGCGCAGTCCGGATTGCCGCGACCCTGCTGAAACCGGTCCTGCTTAACTTTATTCGCAGCCGTATGGCGGGTGGCAGGGGGTCATCCCAGGGCCCGGCCGGGAAGTGGTAGGTCGGTTTTGAGTTTACGCGCGCCGCCTGGCGCATAATGATTCCGGCGCCATGACCGTCGAATCACCCGAGACCCCGGCTCAATCGCCAGCGTATACTCACGTCGACGATTATCTGCTCATTGGGCAGCGCGCTGGGGCTTCCGACATTCATCTGGGGGTAAACGCTCCGCCCATCTGGCGACTGAACGGCATTCTCCAGCCGATCTGGCCCGATGTGGCGCGGTTGACTGCCCCCGAGACGGCGGCACTGGCGGACGCTTTTTTAACCGAACTGCAGAAGACGCAGTTAGCGGAGCGTGGGGATGCGGACTTCGCTTATGCCAATGAATTCGGCCGGTTCCGCACTAGCGTGGTGCGTCAGCGTCTCGGGACCGACCTCGTTTTTCGCATCATCAACACCAACGTCCAGACCATGGACGAGCTTGGGTTGCCCGAGCATCTCAAGTTGCTCACCCGTTATCAGAACGGCTTGATTCTGGTCACCGGTTCAGTCGGGAGTGGCAAATCAACCACGCTGGCCTCCCTGGTCGAGCAGGTAAACATGGAGCGGCACGAGCACATCATTACTCTGGAAGACCCGATCGAGTACGTGTTCGAGGCGAAGGGCTGCCATATCACGCAGCGCGAAGTTCATACGCACACTGTTTCTTTCGCCGCCGCCTTACGCGGTGCCTTGCGCGAGGACCCCGACGTCATCATGGTCGGCGAGATGCGCGACCTCGAAACGATCTCGCTTGCCATCACTGCTTCGGAAACGGGTCACCTTGTGCTCGGCACCCTCCATACCGGGAACGCGTCACGCACGCTCGACCGGTTGCTCGACGTATTTCCGGTCGATCAACAGGAGCAGATTCGAATCATGGTGAGCGAATCACTCCGCGGAATCATCAGCCAGCAGCTCGTCCCTCGACCCGATGGACTCGGACGCGTGCTCGCGCTCGAAACGCTGACGAATACGCCGGCGGTCGCCAACGTGATTCGCGAGTCCAAGACATACATGCTGCCCGGCATTATCCAGACGGGGAAGAAGCAGGGGATGCAACTCATGGACGACGCGCTCATTGATCTTTTTAAAGCGGGCTACATCGGCGCCGACGAAGCCTACGCCCGGGCCGATCAAAAACAGCAAGTACGACAGCAGTTGGGAATTTAAGCGCCAAAAACCAAGCTCCAACATCTAATGAATCACCAAAGACCAAGCTCCAGGAGAGGCCCACGCGCGAATGCTCTTTTGGTGTTTGCTGATTGGTGCTTCTCTGGAGCTTGGATGTTGCCGGTCGGTGTTTTTTAATTTCGCTGGATTTCATGCCTTACCTTGACCAATTCCTAACCGTCATCGTTGAGAACGGCGGTTCCGACCTGCATATCGGTGTGGGTCAGCCGCCCAAGATGCGTAGACACGGTGACGTCGCGCCCATCCGCGAGGAACTTGTCACGCAGGAGGAGGCGTTGGCGATGTTGAGCGAAGTTTGCGGTCCGCATAATTGGGAGATTTTCGAAGAACGCGGGGACTTCGATTTCGCCTACGAGATGGATGCGGCGTCTCGCTTTCGTTGTAATTACCTGAAGCAGGCGAACGGTTACGGCGCAGTCTTCCGCCTCATTCCCACCAAGATCGCTACTTTAGAGCAGCTCGGCATTCCGCCCGTGGTCAAGGAATTCGGTCACCTCCGGGGCGGCCTCGTTCTGGTGACTGGACCGACCGGCTCGGGCAAGTCCACGACGCTCGCCGCTCTCATCGATTACATTAACGAGAATTTTTCGCGGCACATCGTCACCGTCGAGGAGCCGATTGAATTTGTACACGATAACAAACGGAGCGTGATTACGCAGCGCGAAGTGCCGGGAGATTCCGAGTCATTTCCGGTTGGCCTGAAAGCGGCGCTTCGTGAGGATTCGGACATCGTGCTAGTTGGTGAAATGCGCGATCTCGAGACCATCTCGCTGGCCCTGACTGCGGCCGAGACCGGTCTGCTCGTATTCGGAACGCTTCATACGAACAACGCGCGCAAGACGGTCGATCGCATGGTCGACGTTTTTCCGGCATCACGTCAGCCTCAGGCCCGGGCCATGCTGGCCAATTCATTGCGCGGAGTCCTGGCACAGTTGCTTCTGAAAAAGGCTGATGGAACGGGACGCGTCGCGGTCAACGAAATCCTCATCGCCAACCCGGCGGTCTCCGCCATC
This sequence comes from Chthoniobacterales bacterium, assembly GCA_038230335.1. GTDB lineage: Bacteria > Verrucomicrobiota > Verrucomicrobiia > Chthoniobacterales > UBA10450 > JBBRDU01. The sequence continues at coordinate 129,953 of JBBRNL010000002.1, forward strand.
ATTCGTGAAGGCGCCACGCAAAAGCTGCAGGACGTGATTGTGTCGGGCAAAGCGCAAGGCATGCAGTTCATGGACGACGCGATCTGGGCTCTTTTGCAGAGTGGTGTGGTTAGTCCGCATGAAGCTTTTATGAAAGCGATCGACAAGAATCGTTTCAAAAAATATCTCCCGGCGGAAGAAGAACACCTCGGCGACGCCGCCGGTGCCGTCCCCGACGACGAACAGCACTCGCCTGGAGATTTCGTTAAAAAAGTGACGGCCCGTCCGGCGCGACGCTGAGGGCTGGGCGAGGCGAAGGTCGGTAGGGGACCTGGGTTCGTTCGAAACCGTTGTCTGAATCGCTAGTTAGACTGTTACCCGATTCGTGAGTGATCGAGGCTTCGTTCATGGAGTGGGAAACGTAAACGCGCGAAGGTGCTCCGGAAGGCGTTGGCACTGCCAATCACGTTCCGTGGCAGACGCGGCTGCGGCGTCGTTGGGATTTGTGGCAGCGGTGGCGGCGTTGACTGCGTAGGCGGCGGCGTGACGGGCGTGACCGGCCATGTGGGCGGTTGCGGCGGCGTGACCGGCGGCACGAGCGGCCGCACGGGCCGCGCCTTCATCGGACTCGCGGGCAGCGGCATGGGCGGCCACGGCGGCGGCCCGAGCTTGGCCGCACGCTATCTCATCGCGCACCCAGGCGCGCGCCGCTTCAATCGCTTTGCGCGGTCGGTCATCCAGGGGACGCTTTTCCTCGAAGAACGGAAGCACATGCTCCGCGCAGTCGGCCGCCCAGAGTGCAACTGCCTTCTGGTCCTGCTTGTCCGGCCCGTCGGTCGAGGTCATTTCAGGAGACGCGAACAACGTCTTACGAAAAGATCACTGGTCGCGCGGTTCTCATCGACCTGCTCACTCCCAGGCCGAAGATGCGTTGAAACGTCATGTAACGTAATCGAGGTCATTATACAAAGTCTGGAACACTCTGTCCACCCTGTCTTCGGTAGGCATGACCGAGAGCGAACTACCAGCCACCACTAAAGCCGGCTGCCCAACTACCGTTACACGATCCAGCCATGGAGGAGCGTTCTACCGCTTTGGGCGTCGGCGGCCCAGGTGAATTGACATCAAAAACCCTGGGTGATAACTTCGCGCCAAATTCCGGGGACGCCTGGATGGGTCAGGCCCAAGGTGTCGGGGGACAAAGATTTGCAAACGCAGTTAAACAGTCAGGTGCTGGTTCTGAACCGCCTGTGGCAGGCGGTGAACATTTGCTCGGCGCGTCGCGCATTTTCGCTGGTTTATGCCGGTCATGCCCATGTGGTTTCTTCGGATGCGGCCAACAATTTTCTGACGCACGATTTTGACAGTTGGCGCGATTTTTCGGCGAACGCCCCCGATCACGAACTGGTTACGACCATCTCATGGAAGATTCGGGTGCCGCGGGTCATCGTGCTGCTTTTTTTCGATCGGTTGCCCAAGAAGGAAGTGAAGTTTACCCGGCATAACGTGTTCGAGCGGGACAAGAACACCTGCCAGTACTGCGGACATATTTTCGATCGCGTGGATCTTAATCTGGATCACGTGATACCGCGCGATCGCGGTGGGATGACTACCTGGGAGAACGTGGTTTGCTCGTGCATTCCTTGTAACACGAGGAAAGGCAACCGCCTTCCCCAGGAAGCGCATATGGCTCTTGTCAAAAAACCGAAACGGCCCAAATGGCGGCCATTCGTGCATGTTACCTTCTCATCGCCACAGCATGAGAGTTGGCGACATTTCGTTGATCTTGCTTATTGGAATGTCGAATTGAGCGACTGATTGGCTGGTCGCTAATCGGAAGCTCCAATTCCAAGCTCCAACATCCAAAGGAGTTTCAAGCTTCAAAGACCAAGATCGGAACGCGCATCGCGCATTTGATTATTGGTGATTGGTTCTTCTTTGGATGTTGGGGTTTGAAGCTTCCGCTCAACGTTCCCCCCAGGCTGGCGCGAGCGACCATGCGGAACGCTGCCTCCCTACCTTTGCGTGGCGATGGCGGGTGTTTTTTCGAGCGCTCTTAGAATCGGCTGTGGATAAACTCCGAGCCAGATGATCGCAGCGATTAGCCCCGTCATTGTTAGTCTGGATAGGCCGCTGACCCGAATTCGTTCAGCGGAGAGGACGGGTTGCCAGTACATGGCGCGGACCACTTTGAGGTAGTAGTAGAATCCACAAGCGACCGTGAACGCGCCAACCACGACGAGTGCCGTTTGGTGATGTGCGATCGCCGTAACAAAAATCAGGAACTTGCCGAAAAAACCTACGGTGAACGGCACCCCCGCGAGCGAGGCCATGGCGATTAACATGGCGAAGGCGAGGAAGGGAGAACGTTTGCCCAGTCCGTCGAAATCACTGATTTGTTCGCCGGTTTGCTGCGCCACAATGATCAGCACGGCGAAACTCAATAGTGTCATGAACAGATAGCCAACGAGGTAGAAGGTGACAGCGCGTCCATCGAGGCAGGCAATTCCAATGAGCAGATATCCTGCGTGTGCGATGCTCGAGTAGGCGAGCAGCCGTTTCAGGTTGCTCTGCGGCAGAGCCGCGAGATTTCCATAGAGCAGAGTGAGAAGCGCCATCACGACGAGTAGACGCTCCACCTTAGGCAGCATCATAAAAGGTTGGAGGACGCGCAGGAGCACGACGAACCCTGCCGCTTTTGATCCAACCGACAGAAAAGCGGTCACCGGTGTCGGTGCCCCTTGATAAACGTCCGGCACCCAGATTTGAAAAGGGACAGCGGCGATCTTGAAACCGAGTCCGACCAGCACGAGAACCAAGCCAAACAAGGCTGCGCCCTGTTCAACGCCAGTACCAGCCATGGCCAAGCTGATTCGTTGCAGGTTGGTCTCCCCGGTCGCTCCGAAAATCCAGGTAATGCCGTATAGTACAAATGCGGTCGAGAGCGCACTAAGCACCAGGTACTTCACGCCAGCTTCGAGCGTGATTGGATTCCGCCGCGTAAAACTGACGAGGATGTAGAACGAAATCGTGACCAGCTCGAGCGACACGAAGATCATGATGAAATCGATGGCGGACGCCATGTACATGAGACCCGCGCAGGTGAAGATGGGTAGAGCGAAAAACTCACCCAATCCGCTCTGTTTCGCGTTCGCCGGCATGAAGCGACGAATCACTGGCGCGTAATCGATCATCATGACGAGCACAACGATCGTGGTCAGAAGCGAAAATCGTTTGAAGAAGACGGCGAGGGGATCAGCTGTATAGAATTGCCAGAAACCGCCGGCCTGCGGATGGGCTTCGAAAGGAGGGAGAAAGAAACTGCCGATCAGGATGGTGGCCAACGCGACGACAGCAGCGAAAGCCAAGTCCCGTTTGTCGATGCGATCAAAAAAGGACTCAAAGATCAGCATGAGAATGCCGAGCACGAGGACCGCAATATCGAGACTGGGTGCGGTAATCATCGCAGCGAAGGGGAGGTCAAGTAATTGCGGAAAGTGGGAGCGATCCGCTGCACCAATGTTTGTGGGTAAAAGCCGATCCAGAGGGTCGTCGCGATGAGGAGCACGACAGGTATGCGGAGACTGGCGCGAAGATCGACTGCGCCTTTGCAACGGTCCGCGATCGTGCCCATGAAAACGCTGCGGTAGGCGCGCAACATGTAGACGGCAGAGATGACGACGCCCCAAAGCCCGAGCACAGTCGCGACCTGGAATTGGTGGAACCGATTCAGCTCCCAGCCGGTTCCGAACGCGCCGAAGAAAATCATTATTTCTCCCGCGAAGTTGGCCAGCCCGGGCAAGCCGATCGCGGCAAAGGCGCCAAAGCCAAAGGCGAGTCCGGCAAACGGCATGACTTTTCCGAGACCGCCGAGTTCTTCGAAGTCGAGCGTGCCGGTTCTCTTTCGCACTTCGCCGGCGATGGCAAAAAGGAGGGCGATGGAGAGGCCGTGGGCAAACATGAGCACGGCCGCCCCCGTCGCGCCGAGGAGATTCGCGCTGGCTAAACCGAGGAAAATATATCCCATGTGCATGACGCTGGAATACCCGAGCATCCAATCGAGCTTCTTTTGCGCGATCGTGACGTGACCGATGTAAATGAGGTTGCCGAGAAGGAGGAGGACCAATAACCACGTCCAATAGCGTGCGCCCATCGGAACAAGTGGAATAGTGATGCGCATCAGTCCGTAGAGTCCGAATTTCTTGAGCACGCCAGCGTGCAGCATGGCGGCTGGAGCCGGAGCGGCGGCATACGCTTCCGCCGCCCAGCTGTGAAAGGGAAAGAGCGAGACCAGAATGCCGAAGCCAACGAGCAGGAGCAGATAAATGTTCCTCTGTGCTTCAGGCGGAATCACGGCCGCGGCGGTCTTTAAGTCGGGGATGTAGAAAGTACGCGCCCCGGCTGGAATACTTTCGTAGAGCAGGATCAGGCCGAGCAGAAGAATGAAGCTTCCGATCGCGAGGTAGATGGTGATTTTCCAAGCAGCGGCACTGCGGTTCCCGCTGCCCCATATGCCGATCAGAAGAAACGTCGGGATAAGCGCGAGCTCGTGAAAGGCGTAGAAGAAAAACAAATCGAGCGAGGCGAACGCTCCGATCGCGCCACCTGAAATGAAGAGGAGGCAGGCGTAGAAGCCGCGTTCGTAGCTTTCGATTTTATCGGTAAACCAAACCGCGGCTAAAGTAACGATGGCTGAGAGCAGGACCATGACGAGGCTCAGGCCATCCAATCCAACGGAAAAATTGAGCTTCCAATCGGGCAAAACGGGAAACGTCATGACGTACTGAAACGGATATCTGTTGGATGGGTCGAAGACGGCAAAGGCGAGCAAGGCCAGAGCGAGAACGAAAAGGGACGCGAGCAGTGCGGTTCTACGCGCGGGCGCGCCGACCAGGATCAAGATGGCGGCCAGAATAGGCGTAAAGATGATCAGGAAAAGCATCAGTGAAAAACGGTGAAATAAATCAACACGACGATGCCGAGCCCGAACAGAAAAGCGTACGCTTGCAGGTTCCCGACCTGGATAAGCCGGACGAGCGCGCCTGCTCCCCACGTAGCGCCGCTCGCGCCGCGCACCGCTCCGGCATCGATGATCCAGCGATCGATGAAGGCCGACAGTCGCGCCAGGGTTTCCTGGGTCGAATCGATCAGCCAGTTGTAGAATTCATCGACGTAAAATCGGTTGCGCAAAAGCGCGACGTCGAAGCGCTCGGTTTCGCGGTGGCGATAAATGGCGAAGGCCACGGCAACACCGCCGAGCAGCGCAATAATCGCGAGCGCGGGAACGATGATGCCCGCTTCCGCCCCTTGCGGAAGCTTGAGAAAGCGCTCTGCGAAAAAACTGAGGCCGCCCAATACTGATAATGCAGCCAGAATGATAAGGGGACCGGTCATGACGAAGGGAGCTTCGTCGCTGACCTTAGCCTCGGTGGTTCGCGGCTTTCCGAAAAAGACGACAACCAGAAGTCGTGTGACGTAGAATGCGGTGAGAAACGCGGTGAAAAGTCCGACGGAGAAGATCAATCCGTTCTGTTCGTAAGCCAGCGCGAGGATAGCGTCTTTGCTAAAGAACCCGCTGAAAGGAGGGCACCCGATCAAGGCGAGAGCGCCGATGGCAAACGTTAGGAAGGTAATGGGAAGATTGCGCGCCAATCCGCCCATTTTCCAAATGTCCTGCTCGTGATGGAGCATGATGATAATCGAGCCGGCTCCCAAAAAGAGCAGCGCCTTGAAGAAGGCGTGCGTGAAGAGGTGAAATATGGCGGCCTCATTTGAGGCGAGCCCGATGGCCATGATCATGTAGCCCAACTGCGAGAGAGTGGAGTAGGCCAGAATCCGCTTGATGTCGTTTTGTTGCGTGGCGATGAGGGCCGCCATCAGCGCGGTGATGGTTCCGATCCATGCAATGATGGTGAGCGCGTCGGGCGAAGCTTGAATGATGAACGCGACTCGCACGAGCATGTAAACGCCGGCCGCCACCATCGTCGCCGCATGGATCAGGGCTGAGACCGGGGTGGGGCCTTCCATCGCATCGGGCAACCAGACGTGCAGCGGGAACTGCGCCGATTTGGCGGCCGCGCCGCAAAATATGAGGAGTGCCGCAACCGAAAGATAACCGGGACTCGAAGCCAACTGCGGCATGGCCGCCGCAATATCCTTGAAGACGATGGACCGGGTTGGCATCCAGATCATGAGGATCCCGAGCATGAAACCGAAGTCGCCCACGCGGTTTGTCAGGAACGCTTTTTTGGAAGCCTCCGCCGCGGCATCGCGATCGAACCAGTGACCGATTAGCACATAGGACGTGAAGCCGACCAGTTCCCAGAAGATGAACAGCATGACAAAGTTGTTCGAGAGAACGATTCCAATCATGGCGAACATGAAAAGGGACAAGGCCGCAAAATACCGGGACTTCCCTTCTTCCTCGCGCATGTAGCCAAGCGAATAGATATGGATGAGGGACCCAACACCGGTCACGACGAGGAGCATGGTCTTGCTCAGGTCATCCAGGGTTAAACCAAGCGAGACCGAAAAAACTTTCGGAAAATCGATCCAGTTGACCTGCACGGCCGAAAGATTCGGATCGTGAAAGAGGAAACAGCTAAGAACGAAACTTGTCAGCACGGCCGCGATCGAGATCACGCTGCTGATCGCTTTGAAGCGACGCGTGAACAGAGTGATGGCGGCGGCGGAGCCAAGCGGGACGAGCAGAATGGACCAGGGAATCATGCTGTTCATAGCGCCTAGAACTTCAAACTGGTGAGATCTTCCACGTGCGTGGTCTGACGCGAGCGGTAGAGAGCGACGATGATGGCGAGGCCGACCGCGACCTCGGCGGCGGCCACCGTGATAATGAAAAAGACGAAGACCTGTGCGTTATAGTTAGGGAGTCCAGCCGGCCCGACACGGAAACGGGAGAAAGCGACAAGTGACAAGTTGGCCGCGTTCAGCATCAATTCGAGCGACATCAAAATGATAATGATATTGCGGCGCAGCATGGCGCCGGCAAAACCAATGGTGAAAAGCAGGCCGCTCACGAGAAGGTAATCGCCCAGCGTTACCATTAGCGCGTCTCCCTTCTGCTTAACACGATCACGCCGACGGTGGCGACGAGAACGAGGACGCCGATGATTTGAAACGGCAGGTTATAGTTGCTGAAAAGGAGCAGGCCGATGTTGCGGACGTCGTCCCCGATCGATTTAGGGAGAGGAGGAAAAGGTTGAGCCGCTTCTTTGAAGTGATTGACGACATACGAGACCTGGATAAAAAAGGCGAGCGCGACCGCGCTGCCTCCAGCGGTGGCGAACCAGTTGATTCGGCGCATCTTTTCCGCACGCAGATCGAGCAGCATGATGATGAAAAGAAATAGAACCATGACGGCCCCGGCGTAGACGAGGATCTGGATGACGGCGATGAAATAGGCGTCCAGAGAGACGAACAGAGCGGCCAGGCCGAGAAAAGAGACAACCAGGCTGAGGGCGCTGGCCACCGGATTGCGATTAACGACCACAGCGCCGCCAAAGACCAGTGTGAGGAGGGCGAAAATCCAAAAAAGCCAGGCGGGCATCATCGAATGGCAGATGGCAGATGGTAGATTGCAGAAGCCTGGCCGGGTTGTTGCACGGAGGCCTCAAATCTGAAATTTGAAATCGGCAATTTGAATTCGGTGATCATTTTTGTTCGTTCCATTTCAGGACGACGCCGTGCATGACTCCGCCGATTTCGAGGAGTTTGTCCTTGTGATGGACCATCTCTTCCCGCGTAAAACCGGTGATGGCGTAATCTTTGCGCAAAAAAATAGCCTGTTCCGGGCAAACCTCTTCACACATGCCGCAGTAGATGCAGCGGATCATATCAATATCGAATTCCTGGGGATATTTCTCCACTTTGGCGAAACGATCCTTCGACGAAATCTCGCCCGGAATAATTTTAATGGCCCGCGGCGGACAGATAAATTCGCAAAGCTGGCAGGCCACGCAACGGATTCGGTCGTCGGTGTCGCGCACGAGGGCAGGCGCCCCGCGATAATAATCCGGCAGTTCCTTATCACGTCGTTCTTCCGGATATTGCATCGTCACTTTGGTCCGACCAAGCAGCATGTTCTTGAAATGCTTTATCGTGATGGCCAGCCCGCTGACGATAGCGGGCAGATAAAGCCGTTCCGGCCAGGTGAGATTGGGGCGGACGACGCGGAGGGCCATATTAAAGAGGGAAGAAAGTAATGATGCCGGCAGCGATGAAGATGTTGACCAGAGCGATTTCGAAAAAGAAGAGCCAGCCGAGGCGCATGAGCTGATCGTAGCGGAAACGCGGAAGCGTCCAGCGCACCCAGATAAAAAAGAAGAGAAGCGCCCCCACTTTCCCGAAGAACGTTGCAATGTTAAAGAGTCCGCCGGCAATTCCACGCCAGCCCGGCGCGCTGCCGTTCAGGACGGCCCAGTGAAATCCACCATGCCAGGAGGGCAGGGGAAGGTGCCAGCCGCCAAAGAACAAGGTAACGATGACGGCCGAGCCCGTGATCATGGCCGCGTATTCGCCCAGAAAAAAAAGGGCGAACTTCATGGACGAGTATTCCGTATGATAACCACCGGCCAGTTCCTGCTCGGCTTCGGGCAGATCGAAGGGCAAACGATTCGTTTCCGCGAAAATGGCAATCATGAAGACGAGGAAGGAAATGAGCATGGGAATGGCGAGCAGCCATTTGGCCGGGTTGGTCCAGTCGCCCACGAAGGGCGCAATCATCCAGCCGTGCTCAATCTGATAACGCACAACCTCGGTCAGCCGCAATTGCCCGACGATCAGGAAAATAGGAATTACAGAAAGTCCGAGCGATAACTCGTACGAGATCATCTGTGAACTGGAGCGCACTCCGCCGAGGAACGGGTACTTGGAGTTAGAGGCCCAGCCGGCCATGACGATTCCGTAAACGCCTAACGAAGAGATGGCAAAGACATAGAGAATGCCAACGTTGATGTCGGCGATGACCATGGGCACCCCGAAAAGAGTGCTACCGAACGGCACCACCGCGATCGTGATGATCGCCGGCATAACGGCGAGGCAGGGAGCCAGCCAGTAATAGATTGTGTTGACCGGCCCCGGCGTGAAATCTTCCTTGAGCAGAAGCTTGAAGGTGTCGGCGATCGGTTGAAAAAGCCCGGCCGGTCCGACCCGATTGGGTCCGGGCCGATCCTGGATGAAGGCGCTGACTCTCCGTTCCGCGTAGACCGTGTACGACACCATCGGCAAAATGACGACGAACAGAATGCCGACGATCTTCAGCAGCGATATGAGGACGAACGAAGGATCCATGCTACGCCTGCGCTGTCCTGTGTGCGACTTGAGCTGCGGCCGGTGAATTTGGTGAGGCCTGTGATTCCGCGGGCGGCAAAACCTGGACTCCGAGATCACCAATCTTGCTCAATGTCATTCCGGCGAACGCGGGAACGGTTTCACTCATTTGCCGGAAAACGTCTTCGATCGTGTAAACCCCGTTGCTACCGGTGAGCGCCTGGTTAAGGTCGCGCAGGATTTCCCAATCGTCGCGCGCCTGGCCGGGAGGACGGACGGCCCGGTTCAAACGCTGTAAGCGGCCTTTGCCGTTGATCATGGAGCCGCGCTTCTCCGCGAACGCGGCGGAAGGAAGGATCGCCGTGGCAAATTCCGTCGCTTCATTCGCCAGAATATTCATGAGGATGAAGGCGGGTAACTTGGAAAGCTGGTCGGTGGAAAGACCGAACTTCAACGGATTCTCACCGAGGCAGACAAGCGCTTTGACCTGACCGGAGGTGAGGGCGTCGGAGATGGCAGGAAGATTCTCGCCCGGGGCGTTCGTTAAGCCGAGCAGGCGCGCGCCGTTTGTATTCGGATTGCGGTCTTCGCTTAGTAGAATATCATCGCCCGGGCCGCGCCGCGGAACGATATCGACGAATTGTGCACCGATGGAGCGGACCAATTGCGCGGTCAGCCAGAGTTCCTCGTTTGTCATGCGACCGGACGCGACGACGGCGATTCCCCATCCGCCGAAATGTTTCAGTTGGAGGGCGGCATGCGTAATGGCGGTTTTCCAGTCGGATGGAACGAGCTTGTTATTGTGGAAGATGCGCGGCTCGAGCAGACGCTTCTCCGACTCGACATACGAAAAGTTGAGGCGTCCGAAGTCGCACATCCAGGATGAATTCACTGCGTCGTTTTCTCGCGGGGTCTGCCGATAAATGACGTCTTCGCGGGTTCCAATGAGACTGTTGCAGCCTGTCGCACAACTGGTGCAGAAGCTTTTCGTCTCCTTCAAAAACCAGACGCGCATTTTGAAACGAAAGTCGGTCGAAGTGAGGGCGCCAACCGGACAGATATCGACCGTGTTGAGCGAATAATTATTTTCCAGCCGCTTTCCGGGATGGGCCGTCAGCACGGTGTGACTGCCGCGATCCGTGAAACCAAGAACATCGTCATGCGCGATTTCCTGGCAGAAACGGATGCAGCGGGAACAGAGGATGCACCGTTCATCGTCGAGCGTGACGCGCGGGCCGAGCTCCACGTTCTTTGGTTTCTTGACCTTGTTTTCAAGGAAGCGCGAAGTCGAATTGCCGTATTGAACGCTGAATTCCTGCAAGCGACACTCACCCGCCTGGTCACAGATAGGACAGTCGAGCGGGTGATTGATCAGGAGAAATTCCATGACACCGCGCCGACACTCGTCCACCAGGGCAGAGGAAGTGCGCACGCCCATGCCTTCGGAGACATCCTGGGCGCAGGAAATTTGCGGGCGCGGCATCCAGTTAATAATGGGTTTGCCATCCGGACCGAGTTCCGGTTTGCGGTCTGGCCCCATTTTCGGAATGCCCATTTCGATCAGGCACATCCGGCAGTTGCCGGGTGAGCTCAGATTCTTGTGATAGCAGTAGCGGGGTACGTAGTGCCCGGCGGTCGCGCAAGCTTCGATCACCCGCGTGCCCTTGGGGAACTGGTGCCACACGCCGTCAATCTGGACGTTGACCAACGGCGGAGATGAACCGGGTTCGGTCATGTTCGCCTCCTAATCGTACTCGTAATCGTAATCGAGTGCCGGAAGGGGCTGCTGCCAGATCGATTACGAGCACGATTATGATTACGAGAGATCATGCTAAATAGTCCCGGCGGCGCCGGCTTTTTCCCAGCCGGGGTCATGGGCGAGCGGGACGGTCGGGATGGCTTCGTCGTGGATGAGCTCGCCCGGGGTAAGCTCGGGAGGGAGGGGAGGCGGCGATGCCTTCAGCGCGCGCGTCGCGAACTCCTCCGCAAATTTTTGGACGAAACTTTGCGTAGGCCAGGCGCAGGCTTCGCCGAACGCGCAGATCGTCCGGCCCGCGATATTATCGGCGACCGTTTTGAGCGTGTTCGGATCTTCCACGACCCCGCCGCCGAGGAGCATGCGGTCGGTGATTTTTTTCATCCAAAGCGAACCTTCGCGGCAGGGTGTGCATTGTCCGCAACTCTCGTGCGCGTAAAACTCATTAATATTGTTGAGCGTCCAGACCATGTCGCGCGAGTCGTCCAAAACAATGACGCCACCCGAACCGGCCATGGAGCCGGCGGCCGCGAGCGAATCGAAATCCATCGGGATTTCGTCAATGGCCATTTCCTGTTCGACCATCGATCCGTCCGGTTGCTTCTGAGTTAACTTGAATCGCTCGTCGGCGCGGAGAACCTTGGCCGAACTTCCTCCCGGGATGATGGCCTTGAGGGTGCGTCCGAATTTGAGGCCGCCCGCCATATCGTAGATGAGCTGGCCCATCGTCACTTTGCCGACTTCAACCTCGAAGTAACCGGGCCGCTGCACGTCGCCGCTCACGCAAAGAATACGCGTGCCGGTGTTGTTAGGCCGTCCCAGTCTGGCGTACTCGGCCCCGCCCATGGCGATGATGTGCTTGATGTGACAGAGCGTCTCGACGTTGTTGACGATCGTCGGAGCCATATAAAGCCCGAGAACAGCGGGGAAATAGGGTGGCTTAATGCGCGGATAAGCCCGCTTTCCTTCAAGCGACTCGATCAGGCCGGTCTCTTCGCCACAAATATAGGCGCCGGCGCCCCGGTGAATGTGGACCTCCACATCGAACCCGGAGCCGAGGATGTCTTTGCCCAGAAAATTGTGCGCCCGGGCTTCCGCGATGGCGCGCTCCAGGATATGGGCCCCCTCCGGGAACTCTCCCCTTATATATATGTACGCGGTTCCGGCGTTCAGGGCGAAACAGGAGATGAGGATGCCTTCGAGGAGCTGGTGCGGGTCGTCGTGAATGATGTAACGATCCTTAAAGGTCCCGGGTTCGGACTCGTCCGCGTTACAGATGAGATAGACCGGCTTCTTCTCATCCGCCTTGATAAAGCTCCATTTCACGCCGCAGGGAAATCCGGCGCCGCCGCGTCCGCGCAACCCGGACGTCTTCACCTCGTTCACAATGTCGACGCGCGACATGGTGATGGCCTTTTTTAGTTGATCATAACCGCCGTCGCGCAGGTACGTGTCGATGTCGGGAGCCCAATCGTCGCGCCCGATGTTTTTGAAGATGAGACGCCGTTCGAGTGGATGGGGTGAGTTCGCGTTTTTTACGCGGCGCGAACTCCCGAGAATATCGGGGGCGGTCTCGGCCGGAACATTTTCATGCAAGGTGTCGTTCACCATGCAGACGGGCGCGGTCCCGCAGCTGGCCAGGCATTCTACGAACTCGATGCTGTAATTGCCATCGGGGCTGACCCGGATGGGATTATGCATGCCGGTGTCGTGCGTCGCCAGGTCGATCCCACAAACGCGGGCCAGCGAATCACGCACCTGATAACTTCCGGCCATGGCGCAGCTGACCGTTCGACAAACGCGCAGGTGGGTCCGGCCCGCCGGTTGCTGGCGGTACATCGGGTAGAAGGTAACGAGTTCAAGAATATTGATCGGCTGCAATCCGAGTTTCGCTGCAATCCATGCGACGCCCTCGTCGCTAATGAAACCAAAATGCTCCTGCCAAAGATGGAGGAGTGGCATGGCGGCGCTACGCCGGCGATCTTCCGGGTATCGTGCAATCGCCCCTTGCATCTTCCGCTCCAACTCGGCGGGAACGCGTGTGCTCGTCGAGTCCACCGGCAGTAAGGCTATTCGGACAAAGTGCTCTGTTTGCCTTGCACCTTGTCGTCTTTGAAAACAATCGTGACCGACTCTTTCCCCTGTCGGTAAACGTAGGTCGTTGTCTTATTGATGAGAAGGTCCTTGGTATCGATCGCGGTCGGCTGCCCCAGAATTGATTCCACCTGTTTTTTGGCCATTCCCTCCGTCACTTCGTCGACGTTCGCCTTCGTGATCCTTTTGTCGCTGCAGGCGCTGCCCATCATGACGATGACAGCCAGTGAAAGAATCAGCGCAATGCGCGGCATTTGCTTAACGATCGACATGTCCGTGCGCCTGCTACTGCGTTCCCAGGTTGGTATCTTTGCTGTCCAGTTCATCATTCTTGAAAGTGATGAGGGCGAACTTCTTACCCTCTTCGTAGCGGTAGGTGGTCTTTTCGTACAAGACCATGTTCTTCGTGTTCATCGAAGTCGGTGAGCCCAGGATCTGTTGCACCTGGCCTTTCGACATGCCGTTTGTAATCTGGTTGTAGTTGGCCAGGGTCAATTTTGAGCCGGAAAGCGCGTTCCGCTCGCATCCGATCTGACTGAGGAAGAGAAGCGCTGCCATCAGCGCAGCAGCGAAACGAAAGTGAGCTGAGTTCATTTTTATCTGTCGCATTCCCCCATGACGAAGTCCAGACTTCCCAGCACCGCGACCACGTCGCTGATCATGCAACCCGGCAGAATCTCCGGCAGGATGCTCAGGTTCACAAAAGAGGGCGCCCTGATCTTTAATCGATGCGGCACTCCACCTCCCTTGCTGTTGATGTAGAAGCCGAGCTCGCCTTTCGGATTCTCGGCCGCGAAATAAACTTCCCCGGGTGGCGCCTGCAAGCCCTCCGTCACCACGATAAAGTGGTGGATCAACTCTTCCATCTTGGTCATCACCTGGGCCTTGGGCGGGACCGCATTCTTCCAATCCGCCACGTTGATGGGCCCGCCCGGCAGTTTGTCGATGACTTGTCTCAGGATGAGAGCGCTTTGGCGCATCTCCTCGATTCGGACGAGGTAGCGATCGTAACAATCGCCCGCGCTTCCGACCACGACATCGAAGTCGTACTGCTCGTAATCGAGGTACGGATGTTTACGGCGCAGATCGTGTTCTACGCCGCTCCCGCGCAGGTTTGGTCCGGATATGCCATAAGCGATGGCGCGGTCGCGCGGAATCACCGCGATATCCTTGGTGCGATCAACGAAGATGCGATTGCGCGTGAGAAGACTGTCGCATTCGTCCAAAGCCGGGCCGAAGGCGTCAAGAAATTTGCGGAGAGCAGGAACGAAAGTGTCCGGCAAATCGCGAATCTGTCCGCCGACGCGTGTGTAGGAAGTGGTAAAGCGCGCTCCGCTGATGATCTCGCACAGGTCGTAGATCTTCTCCCGCTCCGTGAACGTGTAGAGGAACACGGTCATGGCTCCGAGATCGAGCGCCATGGCGCCGAGCCCCATGAGATGCGCTGAAATCCGGGCAATCTCGCAACAGATAACGCGGATCGCTTTGCCGCGCGGCGGGATATCCCAGCCCATCAGTTTTTCTACGGCCAGCGCGTAGGCCACATTATTCGCAAGCGGCGCGAGATAGTCCAACCTGTCCGTGTAGGGAACGAATTGGTTGTACTGCATGTTCTCGGCAATCTTTTCGTCGCCGCGATGCAGGTAACCGATATCCGGTGTGGCCTTCGTGATGACCTCGCCGTCGAGCTCGAGCACGAGCCGCAGAACTCCGTGGGTAGCCGGGTGCGATGGGCCCATGTTGAGCACCATTTTTTCCCCGATATCCTCGTCGGCCTGACGCAGTTGGGCGTCAGCCGCGACGACACGCGTGACCGGGTCGGGAGATTCTATTTCGCGCACCGTAAAAGCCATGAGTTTAATTATGCTCGCGAGGCCTTTGGCAGGTGCAAGAGCAAAGTAGGATTCCGTCGGTGCAATGACCGACTGATACGCCACAGATCGGACGTCTCGGAGAGACGTCCCTACCCTGGATCGCTGCGCGTTTAAGGCGAAGGGCCC
This sequence comes from Chthoniobacterales bacterium, assembly GCA_038230335.1. Lineage (GTDB taxonomy): Bacteria > Verrucomicrobiota > Verrucomicrobiia > Chthoniobacterales > UBA10450 > JBBRDU01. Next base: position 145,070 of record JBBRNL010000002.1, read on the forward strand.
GCCTTGGGCGTTTCTACCGACTGCAACGTTCTTGGTTCAGAAGGAGCGGGAGCGGGCGAGGGGGGCGGAGAACTCTGATTACTTTCTTCCGCATCAGCCGCCGCGGGCCGACTTGTGCGGGGCGATAGCTTGATTTCGTCATTCTGTTTGTGGGGTGGTGTTTTTTTGACCACCCGTCTTGGCGGCCCCGATCTCGAACTCGGCACGAGCTGCACGGAAACTGGATTCGGATAGAGCGAAAACATTGCGCCGGAGCCCGCATCGACCGCGAGGCCAATGAGGCCTCCCGCGATCGCGTTGCCGGCCATGGCGGCTCCTCCGGTGGGCGAGGCTTTGCTTTCCACTCTTATGATCTGCGGGTTGTATCCAGCTTTGCTCACAGTGACGGTGAAGCTTTCGCGCCGGCTCTTGACGAATTTTGCCGGTGTAATGCCCTTCTCTCCGCTGGAAAGAGCCACCCTGGCCCCGGCCGGTTGGCTTTCGACAGAGACCTTCTCGTGTACCCCGCGAGTGACCGTGGCGCAGGAAACGAACAGAAAAGGGAGCAGGGCAGGACTGAGCTTGATCATGGCGGTAAAGGATAAGAATTTCATTTATTCAGAAATGCCATTGCAGCCGAGCCTTTGACATTGATTAAGGTAAGCGATTAACCATTCTTGGACATGAAGAAGATCGCGCTGTTGTTCGCCGGCCAGGGTGCACAGGTGGTCGGCATGGGGCGTGAGCTGGCGGATGAGTTTCCGGTGGCGGGAAATTTGTTTTTGCAGGCAGATCAGATTCTCGGCCGGAAACTGAGTGAGATCACCTGGAACGGGCCGATCGAAGAATTGACCAGGACGTCGAACTGTCAACCCGCCTTGTTTGTGCATGGCCTGGCTTGTCTGGGGGCCTTGCGCGAATTATCGGGCGAATTTTCCGTGGTAGGTGCGGCCGGGCTTTCGCTCGGTGAAATGACCGCGCACGCGGCGGCCGGCACGTTCGATTTTTCGGCCGGGCTCAAGCTTGTCCAGAAACGTGGCGAGTTAATGGACGAAGCCTGCGCAGCGACCTCAGGTGGCATGGCCGCCATGATCGGTGCCGCCGAAAATTCAGTTCGTCAACTGGCGGGAGACCACGATGTCGATGTGGCCAATATCAATGCCCCGGGGCAGATCGTCATTTCCGGCGAGATGGCCAAAGTGGAAGCCGCGGTGGGCGTGGCCAAAGAATATGGAATCCGGCGCGCGACCATGCTCAAGGTGGCGGGAGCTTACCATTCGCGGCTGATGGAGAATGCTTATCAAAAACTCGGGCAAGCTCTGCTCGATGTGGAGATGCAGCCACCGCAGTTTCCGGTGATCAGCAATGTGACGGGAGAAGAAGTCAAAACGTTGCCCGACATCCGGCGCACCTTGCAGGATCAGGTGACCTCGACGGTGCGTTGGGTCGATTGCATGGAGCGACTGCTCAGTCTGGGTTCCGAATTGTTTATCGAGCTCGGTCCCGGTGGAGTTCTGGCGGGTTTACTGCAACGAACGCGCAAAGGCGCCGAAGTGATGACGGTGAGCGACCCTGAATCGGTCCGGGCGTGCGCGGAACGCATGCGCATGGGAATTTAAGCTCGCGGGGCTCGATGATCGCGTCGGCGGCCGCAGAATCCAAGAGAGCGCCCAGTAAGACATCGGCTGACAGGCAGTTGAGGTCGCGCCTTCGCCGCGCCTTTCTTAATTGGAGCAGTGTCACGCCTCAATTCTCCGGCCTTGGCTTTCGGTTCCGGTTCAAGGTTGATGCTCATCGCTCCGCATCCGGACGATGAAGCGCTGGCCTGCAGCGTCGTCCTGCAGCAAGCGCGGCGGATGAATGTTCCCACGAGCGTCGTGTATATCACGGATGGCGATAACAATCCGTGGCCGCAGCGCGTGTGGGAAAGGAAATGGCGTTTGGATAAAACTGATCGGCAGCGTTGGGGTCGCTTGCGCCGGAGTGAAGCCTGCGCTGCGCTGCGTGCGCTCGGGCTGGATGACGCAGTGGCGGTGTTTCTTGGTTTGCCCGATCAAGGCATGACCGACCTCCTTTTACGGAATCCTGCTTCTATTTTGGCGCGCATTGATCGTGTCGTGCGCGCTTGGAATCCCACGGATATCCTGGCGCCATCGTTGTTCGATATTCACCCGGATCACAGTGCCGTGGGCGTTATTCTTCGTCTAGTGCTCGAGCGTGCAGCGGCGGCGGGCGTTGTCATCGACCAATGGAGCTATCTGGTGCATGGAAAGAGCCCCGCCTTTTCGGAGTCGGCCGTTTCGTTAGTTCAGTCGGAGAAGGAAGCGGCAAACAAGGTCCGCGCGATTCTGTGCCATCAAACGCAAACACGATTATCGCGCCGCCGGTTTCTGGCTTATGCGGCGCGGCCGGAGCGGTTAGGCGGAAATGGCCAGGAGGGTCAGGCGGTCAATGGACCGATCTGCTCGATCAGGCGGCAGGGTCCGATGATCCATGTCACGCTGAGGCTCAAGCTAAAGCCCTGGTTTGCGACCGATGACCAATTGCTATTGATCGGGCGAAATCGGCGAGGGGATCTTTCTTCCTGCCGACTCGCCATTCCCGCTCGATCCACGCACGTGGAGATGATGGATGTAAATAGCGGGGAGTGTTTCGCGCGGGCTCGTTACACGGGTAACGCATTCGCCGGTGCAATGATGATTCCAACGGACTCTTTTTCTTCGTTGGATAATCTTTTTGTAAAGCTTGCTCGCTCGTCCTGGTTCTTCGACGCAGCAGGCTGGATGGAGGTCCCGGCGGTGGCCGACCGGCCCGGTAGATCCAAGTTGGAATGGGCCCGGGACACTGCGGCGGTGGCTGTTCGTTAGTCGAGGGTGGCGCGAGAAGAGTTGCGCGACCCGATCGGGAGCGTAGCCTGATGCTGTGACACTACAAGAACGGGTGGACGCCGATTTGAAGGACGCGATGCGGGCCAGGGATGCGATGAAGCTTGGAGTTTTGCGAATGTTAAAGTCCGCCATGAAGTACGCGGTGATTGAAAAGGCGGGAGCGGAAGCGCAGATGAACGATGCCGACGCCGTGCAAGTGATACGCAAGCAGGCGAAGCAAAGGCAGGACTCGATCGAAAGCTTCGAAAAAGGGAAGCGGCTCGAACTGGCCGCCCGGGAAAGGGACGAGCTGAACGTTCTGAACGGCTATCTCCCGCAACAGATCAGCGCGGATGAGCTTTCAAGCGCAGTGCGTGAGACAATCACGGAATTGAATGCTGCGTCCAAGGCGCAAATGGGTGCGGTGATGAAGGCCCTGCAAGCCCGGATCGGCGGGCGTGTCGATGGCAAGACGCTCAGCCAGGAAGTGTCGCGACAATTGTCGTGACGCGCTGACCGGGTGAAGATTTTAAGCGTTATTGCCGGAATCTTCGCTTCAACGATTCAACCCTGTTTTGCGGCGACGTCTTTTTCATGCTGACCGCAATCATCGTAGCCGCGGGGAGCAGCCGTCGCATGGGTTTCGACAAATTAGTCGCTCCGATTGCGGACAAGCCGGTCATTGAGCACGCGGTAGATGCTTTTGAGGGGGCCAGGTCGGTTACCGAGATCATCATCGTGACCCGCACCGATCGAATATCCGAGCTCAAGGATCTCCTCCGCGGCAAGCAGAAGATTACCGCGGTCGTGGCGGGCGGGGAGCATCGGCAGGACTCGGTCCAGGCCGGGCTTAACGCTTTGAGCGCCACGGCGAAATATGTCGCGGTGCATGACGCGGCTCGCCCTCTCATTACGGCGGAACAAATTGAAAGCGTCTTCGCGCAGGCGCGCGCGCAGGGCGCGGCGTCGTTGGCCGAGCCGGTCACCGACACGTTGCAGCGAGCCGACGAGAAACTTTATGTGCGAGAGTCGATCGATCGGCAACACGTGTATGCCATGCAAACGCCACAAATCTTTGACCGAGACCTTTTGGAAGAGGCTTATCGCGCCGTTCTTGCGAAGAAGCTGCAAATTACGGATGACGTGTCGGCCCTTGAGCAGGTCGGACACAAAGTCGTGATCGTGCCTGCCACCGACTTTAATTTTAAGGTCACTTTTGAGCGAGACCTGCGCGTCGCCGATTTTCTTTTGCGGGAGCGCGGTGGTCAGGCCTGAGATCGACAGGTCTATCTCGCTCAAGTTAGGCTGGGCTGAAGATGACGGAGCAAGGAGACGCGGAAAAAAAGACTGAAGCGCTGCGGCGTGACGTAGCCACCGCCGATCTGGCCGGGTTGATGGCTATCTGGCGTGGACGGGACCTGGCGGAATGGTCGCGCTTTCCTGAAGTCTACCGTGAACTCAGCGAATCCATCCTGGGGCACGGGGAACCGCTGCTCGCGTATGACGTGATCAGCGAGGGGCTGAACGTGGTTCCGGCGGATGTGCGTTTGCGCCAGCTACAAGGATTGTCGTTGGCCAGAAGTGGTGCGACCGAACGTGCGAATGCGGTCCTGGAAGGTTTGCGGCGCGAGGGACAGGCCGGCGAGGAAACGCTCGGGATGCTGGGACGAACCTACAAGGATTTGGCCACGCACGCTTCGACTGCAGTGACCCGCGCGCAAAACCTGAAACGAGCCGCTGAGATTTATGGCCAGGCGTTCGCGAGCACCGGAGGGTATTGGTCGGGCATCAACGCGGCCACCATGAATCTGCTCATCGGAAATGTCGACGCGGCGGGAGCACTAGCCGGCCAGGTTCGCGAGCTGTGTCAGAGCGTTCTGTTCCAGCAAGGTGTGGATGAGTACTGGCCACTGGCTGCGCTGGGGGAGGCTGCCTTGATCGTAAAGAACTGGGCGGAGGCGGAGGATTGGTACGCTCGAGCCGCCTTGGCTGGGGCCGGCCGTTACGGCGATCTGCATTCCACGCGACGCAATGCTGATCTGATTTTGCAACATTTGGGGGCTGACTCGCAGAAGATCGACCGCTCTCTGCACATTCCGCCGATCGTGGCCTTCGCCGGACATATGATCGATCGCGACGACCGGACGGAACCCAGGTTTCCGAAAGAGCTGGAACGTGCGGTCGCGGCGGAGATTGGAGCCTGGATCGATAAAGCGAACCCCAAGTTTGGTTTCGCCTCGGCCGCCTGCGGGTCCGACATTCTGTTTCTCGAAGCGATGCTGGAGCGCGGCGCTGAAATCTCGGTGGTGCTGCCTTATAACCAGGAAGAATTTGTCAGGGACAGCGTCGATTTTATTCCGGGTTCGGGCTGGCGGAAACGATTTGAGCGTGTAATCGATCAGTCTGCGCGCGTGATCGTCGCCTCCATCGAGAAACTGGAGATTGGCGGAGTTTCCTACGATTTCTGCAATCAGCTATTGCTGGGCCTCGCGGCGATTCGTTCGCATCAACTCGAGAGCCAACTCATTCCGCTGGTGGTTTGGAATGGGCAGCCCGGCGATGGCCCCGGCGGCTCGTCGAGCGTAGTCGATAACTGGCGGCTGCTTGGCTATCAACCTGAGGTCATTGATTTGGAGAAGATCAGAACCGGGAAGGCGTCGCAGCCACGCACCCGTGCGATCAGCTCGGATGTTTCCAGTAACAATTTACGCGACGGTCGCGAAGCTTCGACAATGGACTTTGGTTCCCGGCTCGTGTCGATCCTTTTTGCCGATGCCGTTGGCTTCAGCAAGTTGAGTGAAATGGAAGTGCCGCGGTTCGTGGATGAATTTCTGGGCGCAATCGCTCAGCTTAGTGCCAGGTTCGCCAGGTCGATCCTGGCGAAAAACACATGGGGCGATGGTTTGTATTTTGTCTTCTCTGCCGTTGATGTGGCGGGTGACTTTGCCTTGCAGCTGGCGGAGCTCGCCTCCCAGACGAAATGGGAAGAGAAAGGATTGCGCGCGGGTTTGAATCTGCGCATCGCCTTACATGCGGGTCCGGCCTACGAGTTCAATGATCCGATCACGGGACATCGCAGCTACAGCGGCACGCACGTTAGCCGCGCGGCGCGCCTTGAGCCGATCACCCCGGCGGGACAAGTCTATGCCACGGAAGCGTTCGCGGCTTTGGCCGCCGCGCATTGTCCTTCGAATCTTACGAGCGACTACGTGGGGCAAACGGCTATGGCGAAAGGGTACGGAACGCTGCCGATTTATCACGTTCGGCCAAAGTCGGGCAAATGATGTTAGGGCGATCTGGGTTGAGGTCCCGAGCGAGGAGCATATCCGCGGAGCAGATGGCGCAGAGTGTCGTCCCTGCCACTCTTTGACCAGTAGTTAGACCAGCATCGGATCGATCGGGACGAGCGGCCGGATCAACTCGACCAGAGCGGGGATGTCGCGTGCCTTGAAGGCGCGGCCGCGTCGACGGATCTTGGCCGTCTCCAATTCCTGGACTTGGATTAGTTTGCCATTCTTCCAGACCCAGGCGTCCGGATTATAAGGGCCCACCCGGCGCGGATCTGTCCATGTGTGGATGGACAGTAACTTGTCGGTGACGGCGGCGGCAATATGCATGGGACCGCTGTCGACGCTGATGATGAAGCGGGCCACGCGGATCAGCCGGATGAGTTGGAGCAGCGAGGTTTGATTCGTTAACTCGACACAGTTATCCGGCGTATTGATCTTGCGGGTCGATTTGCCAGCCACCACGACCCGGGTTGGAGCAAAGGCCTGGCAAATTCCTTCGATGACTCCGTTGGATAGCGACTTGCTTTGGCCGCGGGCGAAGGGGTGCAGCAGAATGAAAGGTGGGTACTCGTCGAAGCGGGGCAAAGGGTCTCCCGTGGGGATGGGGCAGCGGAGGGCATCGCCGACAGGAGCGCCGGCCAACTCGGCCAATTTTAGATATCGCTCGATCGCGTGTTGGCGGCGATTCACCTTCGCGCTGCGATGATAGAACCAGCGCGAGCCTTCGCGCCCGTCGCTCATTCCGTAGACTTCTTTCGCCTTGCTCGCCTTGGCGATAAGGGCGCTGCGCAGCAGCCCTTGGAAATCCAGGGCCAGATCGGGTTTGAGTTGACTGGTCTTCTTGAGCCACGGCATCAGACTGCGGGACGCGCCGAGCCCGCGCAGCTCGCCCCGGGGGAAAATGTGAACGTGATTGACGTCCTGATTTCCGCGCAGGAGCGGCGCCCATTCCGGGTTGATCACCCAGGTGATCTCGGCGCGCGGATAGGCATCACGCAAGGCCGCCACCGCCGGCAAGGTGTGGACGACGTCGCCGAGCGAACTCGGTTTGATAATCAGGATCGATTTCAGAGGCGCGGTCCAGAATTCAGAAGAGAAATCCCGGAATTGTCGATCTTATCTTCCAAGCGCCAACCTCTCGGCCAGGAGACGGGGCAGACCGGCTTTGATAATCTTTTCCTGGGCGATCTGCACGTCGTATTTTACGCGGCGCAGCTCCACCACGTTGTGTTCTGTGTCGAACACACAATAACTGGCTCGCCAATCCCCGTCGCGCGATTGGCCTACGCTACCGACATTAATGAAATATTTCTTGCCCGGTTCGATTCGGAGCTGATCGATCTTGTGGCGTTGCACACCGTCATCGCGCACGAACGCCATGGGCACGTGGGTGTGGCCAAAGAAGCAGACGGCGGTGTGCTGGTAGGTGAAACTGGCCACGGCATCGAGATTGTTAAACACGTAACCCCATTGCGCGGGCGTATCCAAGGTGGAATGCACGATGGTGAAGTCTCGCACCTGTCGCTGTAAACGAAGGTCGCGCAGCCATTCCCTGTCTTCCTTCGTGAGATTCTCGCGCGTCCACTCGATCGCGTGTTCCGCCAGCTCATTAAAATCGCGGGAGGACTCGAAGAGAGAGGCCTGCTCATCGTGGTTGCCTTTCACGGTCGGGCAGCCCATCTCGCGGATGCGATTGACGCACTCGTGCGGATCGGCGTTGTATCCCACCACGTCACCCAGGCAAACGAAATGCGTGCAAGCCTGTTGCTGCGCGTCCTCCCGGACAGCTTCGAGAGCCTCAAGATTGGCATGAATATCACTGAAAATGGCAAAGCGCATGGCGAGTTTGGCAGCACCCTCGAGGGCGGCTGGAGCGCAGGATTATACAAGAATTTTCCGGAGAGGACAGCGGCCCCTGAAGAAATCTTAAGCGCCGTTCCTGTCATCCGACTTACCTACGGCAGCGGATTCCCGTCAAAACCGTGATGGAACTATCGCGTTTTTTCGGGAATGCGCTGATCGGGTGCAACCTGGAGCTTCTCTTCGAGGAACTTCATCCTCGCAATCAGGGTAGGGAGCCGTTCCTGTGGTCCCATGTCATAAAGCCGATGCAGTTGCTCGTAGGCTCCGCTCTCGTGTCCCTCGCAATAGGAAAGCTCGTAGGCCGCGAAGCGTTTATCGTAACTGGGTGCGTCCGGCAAGCGGGCCGCTTTCGCGAACATCTCGGAGGCGTGAAAATGGTCGTTATACTTGTCTTTGTATAGACGGGCGAGTGATTCGTAGAGCTGCGGCTTATCGGGATTATTACGAATGCCGCGCTCCAGAAAATCTTTGCCGATATCGAAATATTCGCGCTGAGCTCTTACGCGCAGTGCCCGACGCGGCCGGGTTTCGTCGTTTAAGGCCGCGGCGCTCGCGTTCCAGGCCATGTGCCACGCCGCCATGTCCCAGAAAAGAACGGAACGGGGCTGGAGCGTGGTGGCCTGTCGGAACAATAAAAGGACCCGGCCCCATTCCGTTTGCTCCCAGGCCACGTGCGCTTGAATAAACAGGACGTCCGCGACGAGCGAGCGGAAGCCGCTCAGGGCCGCGACGAAACCGAGTTGCCCGATTTGTTCGCGCAAATTGAGATTAAATTCGACGCCGTGAAAATGCAGTGAGCGATGTTCCGAAACCAAACGGCTTTCGATGGGCAGTCTGATCGCACCGAAGGCAAGGACGGTTGCGAGCACGGCGGCGAAACGGATCATAGCTCCTTCCCGTAAAAGACGACGGTGCCGAGCAGGGTATAAACGGTGGTGTAAAACAATCCGAGCAGCGCGGTTTTTCCGAAAAGGGCGAAGGGAATGACGGTCCCGGCGACCGCGTCATCAATTAAATTGAAGGCTTGCAGGTCGGGAAACAAGAGGGCCACGAGCGCCAGAAAGCCCTGCGCCATCCACCCACCGCCCTGGTCGTGCAACCAGTATTCACGGGCCGTGGCCTGAAGATGTCCGATGAAATAAACAAAAACCATGACCACCACCGTGAACAGGTTCGTGGTCGCAAAGGTCGAGACGAAGAGAGTCAGCGCGGAGAGCAGCGCCGCTTTCAGGTAGATGGTGGCAACGGCCGGGATGAGATCGACGTTAAAGGCCGACTGGCGCACGGTTTCAAGGGCCGCGTCTATCTGCTCACGCGGCGCTGATGCCATTTGTCGGGCTGTCTCGGCCAGAACCGTTTGCTCACGCAAATAGAGAATGGCGAAAAACAGGGCGCTCATGAGGAGCGTGCTCAGGCCGAGGAGCAGCAGAATCCCGAATAATTTGCCAAGCAGATATTCAAATCGCGGCACCGGCTTCGCTAAGATGGTGTAAACCGTCCGGTCCTCCACGTCCTGGGGCAGGAGTCGGGCCGTGGCCACGACGGCGAGGAGCGAAGTGATAATCGACATTGCGCCAAGCGAGACATCCTTCAGGATTTGGAATTCCTGCTGAAAGCTGAAGCGCGCCATCAGCACGGAGCTCGCGATCAAGAGAAGCGCGAAGATCAGCGCGAAATAGAAGACGCGCTGACGGGTCAGGTCAGTCAGCGTGTTGCTGGTTAGCGCCAGAATCCGCCGCATGGAGAAGGAAGGTGAATTAGTCACGGTTCTGGTTTGATCTCGCTCGCCGCGGCAGAGGCACCGGGCCTTTCATCTTTCTCCCCGGTCGCTTCAAGGAAAAGCCGCTCAAGGGTGGTGGTCGATTTCCGGCGTTCGACCAGACGCGCGTTAGACTTGACCGCGGCCGACTCGATCTCCTGTAAGAGCGTTTCGGAGGCGTTCTCCAGGACAAGCTCGGTACGGTTTTCAATCGCGATCAGGTCTTCCAGTCGACCTTCACGCACGAGCAATCCGGCGGACAGAATGCCAACGCGATCGCAGATTTCCTGCGCCTGGGCGAGGAGGTGAGATGAAAGCAGGACAGTGATGCCGCGCTGCTTCAGCTGCAGAATCAGATCGCAGATATCACGCGAGCCGGCCGGGTCGACGCCGGCGGTCGGTTCGTCCAATATGACTACGCGTGGTTCGTGGATGAGAGCCTGGGCCAGACCGATTCGTTGCAGCATTCCCTTGGAGTAAGTGGCGAGACGGCGGTCGCGCGCATCCTCCAGTCGAACGAGCGCGAGCATTTCGTCGATTCGTTGCGGCAAAATCCTGCGGCCAAGTCCGCCGAGTTTTCCAAAAAAGCGCAGCGTCTCCTGGCCGGTCAGGTACTTGTAAAAGTATGGGTTCTCCGGCAGAAAACCGACGGCGGTGCGACTTGCCACGCAGCGGCTATCTTGGCCGAGGATTTCAGTCCGCCCCTGCGTGGGGGAAACGAGACCGAGAATGATTTTGAGAGTAGTGCTCTTGCCTGATCCGTTCGGACCGAGCAACCCATAAACTTCACCAGGCTCCACCTGCAAAGTGAGATCGCGCACGGCCAAGACAGAGGCTCGCCGGAAGGGCACCGGAAAAACCTTGGTCAGACCGCGAACGGCGATGGCGGGCTCAGTCATGACGAATTTCGAAACCATGCGCCACGACCGGCTTGTCCAGTTTCGACTCGGTTTGTTTTTTGATGTGCGCGCGAAGTTCGCTTTGATTAATGGCCTCAAGGAAACTTCGCAGTTCTTCCTCGCCACCGCTCACCTGCATTTGCACACGGCCGTCCGGAAGATTGCGCACCCATCCGGTCACGTCGAAGCCTTTGGCCACGTTGCGGATGGACCAGCGGAAGCCGACTCCCTGCACGCGGCCTTCGTAGGAAACTTCGAGTGAGATCATGGGCCGAGCTGATCTTACGAAAAGCGCAGCGCAGCGAAAGCCTAGTTGCCTAGATTTACAGGAACTTCGATGGGGGTTGGCTCAAACTCGGGAAGCGGCGCCTCCGGTGCATTCGACCGGGGTTGAGGAATCTCAGCACGCCATGCCGACGAACTGGCGAGCGAGGTGGAGGGAACGTCGAGGGCGACCACCTTGGGCCCCCCGGGGGAGATGTCCGCACTCGCCACGAAACCTTCCTCGCCGCTGAGCAGATGAACTTTGCAAAACCCGGAAGAAAACCGGATGAGCTTCATCGGCGTGTCTCTTGAGATGGTTTTGTCCGGACCGATACCCTGCCGCGGACTATGAGAGTAAAAGGGCGCCGATTCAGGGATGACGGCATAGAGTTTTTCCTCGGACTTTGCGCGGTGGGCGGATCGGAAACTGGCGCAGCCGCAGGCGAGATTAACGAAAAGCAAACCGCGCAGAATTAGGCCGATGGACTGACCTGGTTGCATAACCAGGATTCGTTAAGCTAATCCCGTTCCCAGGCGGCTTTATTTATAGGAGTAGACGAGGCAGAAACTGCTTTCGCCGCCTTCGAGCAGCCCGATCGACACGTAGTATTGGCCGCTGATCGTGGGGGAGAAGCCAGCGGCGGCGCGTTCGCCTTCGCTATAACTTTCCGTCGTCATTTGTTTGCCCGTTTCATCGTAGACCACAACCTCAACCTTTTTGGCGGGCTCGATCGCCCCGACCGCGAACCAGTATTGATTCCCGGCATATAGATTGACCGCGATCAGAGCGTGTTCGGTCGGCTTGATCGTGCCGGACCAATGGCCATCTCGAATCTTGAAGCCGTCATTCGAAAAGGCCCCGACCAGGTCGAGTACGGCCTTATGAGCTTCCACTTCTTTGTCGGATTCCGCACGCAATCCGAGCGGTGCCAACAGACTGCCAATCAATATGATGCTGAGCAGCCGTTTCATTTGGAGTCAGACTTCTGCTGAATGTCCTGCATGACGTGCCCGACCGCCTCGTTCACCTTCTTCACGTCATCCGGACTGGGCGCCTTGCCGACGGGAAATGAGACCAATTTTTCGATCGCGACGAGTTGGTCGCTGACCGCTTTGACGAGCGGGTTCTCGCGCATGGCGGGCGAGATGTCATTGACTTTGGCGTGCATGAAGTTGACCAGAGCGGGCTGGCGCAAGACCTTGGCGCTCCGCTCATCGTAATTCTGCATGACGGCCGCGCTAACGACTTGCGTGCCGCGGATCCATCCACCCAGGCTAACGAGGATGACCAGATCCTGATCACTGTGCGACTGCATGGAGGTTTTGACCTCGTTTTGGGTGGCTTCGAGTTCTTCCTGCAGCGCATCCCATTCGTTATTCTCGGCAAATTCGTTGATGCTGTTGCCGCGGCTCAAAATGTTTTCGCTCACCCCGAGCGCCTTCGCCATCTTAACGATGTCGGTCCCGATATTTTTTACCTGCTGGCCATCCTGCGCTTCCACCGCAATGAAGCCATCGGCGATCAAGCCGCCCAGATTGAGAGCGATCTGCGCCCGGTTTCGATAGGTGGTCGGAAGAGGGCCTCGAAATTGACCTGACCAGTTCGGTTTCCCCGGTTTTTCCAACGCGGCGAAGAGTTCGCCGGGCGAAGGAATGCTGATGGAATCACTCATTACAGCTTTCGCAAGTTGCTCCGCGGCAAGGTGCGGCGCGTCCGCCGCGCCAATTGTCAGGCAACCGGCCAATACGAAGCCGGTGGCGACAAAACGTGCACAAAGACTCATAAAGCAAGCGTACCTAGGCTGGCGAATATTGCCAGCAGGAATGTTGGGGCCGAGGGCCGTTTTGGCCCGGGAGGGCGGAGGACAGAGAAAGAGCATCTTAAGATGCGACACGGATTATGTTTGCGCGAAGGGCGATTTAGCGTCATCCAATCCGCCATGGCGCAGACGTCCATCTCCAATATTGCGGCGCGCGAGATCCTCGACTCGCGCGGAAACCCGACCGTCGAGGTCGATGTGCAGCTGGCCGGCGGAAGCTCGGGGCGGGCCGTGGTGCCAAGCGGGGCCAGCACCGGCGAGCACGAAGCCTGGGAATTACGGGATGGAGATAAGAAACGATACGGCGGCAAAGGCGTCACCAAAGCGGTCGCTCATGTGACTGATGTTATCGCGCCCGCCTTGAAGGGATGGGACGCGTGCGAGCAGGAGAAGATCGATGGAAAGATGATCGAGATGGATGGCACGCCCAATAAAAAGAATCTTGGAGCAAACGCGCTTCTTGGGGTTTCGCTGGCCGTCGCGCATGCCGCTGCGGCCGCCCTCCATCTTCCACTCTTCCGTTATCTCGGAGGTGACAATGCCACGGTCTTGCCCGTGCCCATGATGAACATTCTGAATGCGGGCGCGCATTCCGATGCGCCGATCGATTTTCAGGAATTCATGATCATGCCGAAAGGCGCCCCCTCCTTCGCCGAAGGTCTGCGTTATGGCGCCGAGATTTTCCACGCTTTGAAATCGGTCCTGAAAGATCGCGGCCTGTCCACCAACGTGGGCGACGAGGGAGGTTTCGCCCCGCAATTGAAATCAGCCGATGACGCGCTTGAGTCCATCGTTCAGGCCGTTGGAAAAGCCGGTTACAAGATCGGTGAAGAGATTTTTATCGCGCTCGACCCGGCCGCCTCGGAGTTCTTCGATCGCGAGCAGAACCTTTATGTTTTCAAGAAATCGGACGGGTCCAGGCGAACGGCGGACGACTTGGTCGAATACTATGCCGGGCTGTGTGACCGTTTTCCCATCATCTCGATTGAGGATGGTTGCGCCGAGAACGATTGGGACGGCTGGAAGAAGCTGACCGCGCGTCTGGGCAAAAAGATTCAACTGGTGGGCGACGATCTGTTTGTCACGAACGTGCAGTTTCTCCAGCGCGGCATCGACCAGCATGTGGCCAATTCGATTCTGGTGAAAGTGAATCAGATTGGAACGCTGACCGAGACGATGGCCGCGATCGATCTGGCCATGAAGAATAACTACACAGCGGTGATCAGCCATCGCTCGGGCGAAACGGAAGACACCACCATTGCCGACATTGCGGTGGCGACGAATGCCGGCCAAATCAAGACCGGTTCACTTTGTCGAACCGATCGGGTGGCCAAGTATAACCAGTTGCTGCGCATTGCTGAGGAACTTGGTGACAAAGCGGTGTACGGCGGTAAGATGCGCTGAAGTGGATCACGTAGATTTCCGCGCCCGTCGCGATGCGACTGTTTGGCAGCGGCTCAACCGGGTGTTAGTGGTTTTGCTCGTGGTCGCGGTCTGGCTCGCGATCGTGAGCTTGTTTGTACCGCCATATAAAAAGCTGACGTTCAGCCGCGCTGAAATCGATCACTTGCAAGGACAGGTGACGGAGCAGAAAGCCCTGCTGGCGCGGCAGACACGCGAGATTTACCTGCTCACGAACGACGCGACCTATCTGGAAACCATCGCGCGTGATCGTCTCGACGTGATGAAGGAAGGCGAAACCGTTTTTCGCCTAGAGACTCCGCCAAAGCGTTAAGTTTAAACTGATTTGTGCGCTCGCACGGGCGAGCAAATTTGTTGGAAACGAGCGGCTGCGCCGCTTGCGCATTAGCACCGCGCCCGGAGAGCCCGGTCCACCTTGATCCGTGATGGCGCAAACTTTGCGCATCGCACTTGTCTCGTTATCTTGTTCCATGGCTACCGAGTTGCCCGTGATTGATTCGACGGCGTTGAAGTCCCGCGTGGATGAACTGCGGAGGTTTCTTTGACCTCCCTAAGCTTCAGGAACAATTAGCCATCGTCGAAGCGCGCATGAGCGCGCCGGATTTCTGGAACAATCGCGAGCGCGCCCAAGGCGACGTGGAAGAGGTGTCACGCTTACGCTCGCTCATCAATCCCTTTCGGGAATTGGAACGAGAACTCAACGACTTCGACGCCTTGCAACAATTGGCCGCCGAGGAGAGCGATGCCGCGACCCGCAGCCAGGCCGACCAGGAAGTGGCCGCGGAACATGCGCGCCTCATCCACAAACTCGAAGAATTCGAGCTGCGTCAGTTTCTCTCGGGCCCGAACGACCGCTCCAATGCATTTGTCACCATCCACTCCGGGGCGGGCGGAACCGAATCATGCGATTGGGCCGATATGCTCTTGCGCATGTATCAGCGCTGGATCGAGCGAAGCGGATTCAAATCGCAAACCGTCGACATTCAACAGGGCGAAGAAGTCGGAATCAAATCCGTCACGCTCCTGGTCAATGGAGAGTACGCGTATGGATATCTGCAGACGGAGCGCGGGGTGCATCGACTCGTGCGCATTTCGCCTTTCGACGCGAACAAGCGGCGTCACACCTCCTTCGCCAGCGTCGATGTCGTGCCCGAAATCGCCGAGTCGGCCCCGATTGAAATCAATCCGGCCGATCTGGAGATCGACACATTTCGCGCCGGCGGCAAGGGTGGGCAGAATGTGAACAAGGTGGAAACGGCCGTGCGCATTGTGCATAAGCCAAGTGGCATCGTGGTGGCCTGCCAGGCGGAACGGAGCCAAGGGAGGAACCGGGAGCTCGCTCTCAAGATGTTGAAGGCGAAACTCTACGAAATCGAGCAGGACAAAAAACGCGCCGAGATCGACCGGCAATACGGAGAGAAGGGCGATGTCGCATGGGGAAGCCAGATTCGATCGTACGTGTTTCAGCCATATCAAATGGTGAAGGATCACCGGACCGGCGCCGAGACGAGCAATGTTCAGGCTGTCATGGATGGAGATATCGACCCATTTATACAGGCGAAATTGCGCGGCTTAAAGGCGGCTAAAGGCGACGCGAACGCGGAGGTTTAGTCAGGTGAGAACGTCTCTCCGAGAGGTCTGGGCTGCGTGTCATAATTATGACGGACGCCTCGGACGTCCCTATCTGGTCGTCACAGGATGGAGGCGGAATCTTGCATCGAATTTTCCGTGGTTGTGATTGCGACAGCAGGCCAGGCACGCGACCACGCGCCGGATGGGTCGGACCCGCCGGAAATCGAGCCCGCACTTCGCACATCTATAATGATAGCGCGGGCTCCGGCGCTTGACCTGGAAGGGGAGCGTGTGACAGCGCGGCTCGCCGGCGATGTCCAAGTCGACGCAGGCTTGGCGCCATTGTGCGCCGTGAGGGGAGATGCGCCGGCGACCGGCCCGAAATTGGGCAAGCAAATGGGCGAGCTCATGACGCAGCGTTCGGTCGATTTCGGCCGCTCCATGCTCACGGAGTCGCGGATTGAGGGAGATGAGCGAACGCGTCGAGTCAGCCCGTCCGGCGCATGTGCGGAGGCGGGGATTCCATTCGACGCGGATCTGATCGGCGACGGAAAATGCGCCGAGGGCGCGCAGCAGTTGGCGCGCCGGCCCCTCCAGCTGATCATCCCGGCCGCGCTTTTGCCGCTCGACCGAAGGCGAATCGTTTTTCCGCGTATCGAAAATCAGCTGAAGCTGCCTAAACAACAGCATAAGTCTGCCTGGCTTTTGTGTGAGCCAGACGATGCGCGATCCGAATGATCGCTTCGACCGTTGCTTCGATGTCTTTTTCGGTCGTCTGTCTGCCTAACGAAAATCGAATGGCCGAAGCGGCACGGTCGATGGACAATCCCATGGCGAGGAGAACGTGCGAGGCAATGACCGACCCGACCATGCAGGCGGAGCCGCTCGACGCGCAGATACCCTCCAGGTCGAGTGCCATCAGCATTGTTTCCGAATCAACGCGAGGAAAACTGACATTGAGGGTGTTCCCGAGGCGAGAAACAACTCCGCCGTTTTGCTCCATGCCTGGGAGTGCCGTGGACAGGGCCGTCCAGAGTTGATCCCGCAATCTCGACTCGCGCTCCTGTTCGTCGTCGGCATGGCGGAGGGCCCACGCCGCGGCCTTCGCCATGCCGGCGATGCCCGCCGGGTTTTCCGTTCCGGGTCGTCGCTGATTCTCGTGCGCCCCGCCGAACATGATGGGTTCGATGGACAGACCGCTGCGTAAAAAAAGAAATCCCGATCCCTTGGGGCCATAAAATTTGTGGGCGGCGAAGCTGGCCGCGTCGACGAGCGCAATGTCGGTTTCGATCTTTCCGAACGATTGCACCATGTCGCTGTGGAGGAGGACGCCACGGGCACGGCAAATCTCAGATATCTCTCGCAGCGGTTCAATCACTCCCGTCTCGTTGTTCGCCGCCATGAACGAGACGAGGGTCGTGTCCGAACGGATGGAACTGCTCAAGTGTTCGAGATCGATCGCGCCATCCGGACCAACCCTGGTCCAGGTCACGTCGAAGCCCTCCTGTTTCTGAAGATGCTCAAAAGCGTTGAGGACGGCATGATGCTCGGCGGGGCTGCTGATCAGGTGCTTCCCCTTGGACGATCGCGCCCGGGCCAGTCCAAGGACACCGAGGTTGTTCGATTCGGTGCCTCCGCTGGTGAAGATTAACTCGTGCGGTTTGGCGTGGAGAATCGCGGCGAGCGCGTCGCGCGCGTTATCAATGACCGCGCGCGACTCCCGGCCGGCCGCATGAACGCTGGAGGGGTTGCCGAAAAAGCGATCGAGATATGGCAACATCGCCTCGCGCGCTTCGTCGCATAGCGGAGTGGTCGCATTGTAATCGAGATAGATCATCGGAGCGGGACGGCGCCGGCTTCGGGAAAAGGCTTCACCCGCTAAATTCGCCACTGGCTATGGCCGGCATGTGCTTGCGTTTGGGAACGATCTGCAATTGCTTTTCCTCATAGTAGACGAGCGAATCCGGCGGCACGCTTTGCACGAGGAAAACATTTCCACCGATCGTGCTGCGTGCGCCGATCACAGTCTCTCCCCCGAGCACGGTCGAGTTCGGATAGATAGTGACATCGTCTTCCACGGTCGGGTGACGTTTGCCGCCCTTTTTGATTTTGCCGCGCTCGTCTTTCTGGAAGCTGCGCGCGCCGAGAGTGACGACGTGATAAAGCTTCACGCGCGCGCCGATTTCACAGGTCTCGCCGATGACGACGCCAGTGCCGTGATCGATAAAAAAATGTGGCCCGATTTTTGCCCCGGGATGGATGTCGATCCCCGTGCGGCTGTGCGCCCACTCCGTCATCATTCGCGGGATGAGAGGCAATTCCTTTTCGTAGAGAAGATGGGCCATACGCTGAATGGCGATCGCTTCGAGCGACGGATAAGCCAGGACAATTTCCTCGAAGCTCCGCGCGGCCGGATCGCCTTCGTAGGCAGCGTCGATATCCTTCCAGATCATTTTTCGAAGCGCGGGCAACTGCATCATGAATGCGGCCACAATTTCTTCGGCCTGTGCTTCCACATCCTGCGGGGAACGAGTCCTGCCGAAACTTTTGCAAATCTCCGCCTTGAGGCGGACCTGCAGGCTCTTCATGCGGCTCAGCGTGGTGGCGGGTAAATCTTCCGAACGAACGAGCGCTTCACCGCGAAATCCCGGGAACATCAAGCTCATTAAATCCGCGCAGATGCCATCTACCGCCGTCCGCGAAGGCAGGATGGCTGCTACGTCGAGGTAGTTAATGCCGCCCGTTTCAGTATACGTTTGAAGTAACGCGTCGACCGCATCTTGTGCCTTGAATTCCACAGGAGAGAAAGTATGACGGGGCGCGATTCCTCGCAACGCCTCTCTGCTCTTGCCTCTTGCAGTGGATGATGGGGATCCCACGGTGACGCACCGTCTCTTCTGCTTGTCATCCCGATGTGGGCGAGATCCTTTGCCGTCTGCGCTGACTCAGAATGACAATGCGGTGGGTGATGGCGAACCTACGCGAGTCGGAAAAGACTGGTATCCGATTTACGAACTACGCCGTTTAATATTTTGACCCGCCCGCGTACGCATTAAGTTCAAACCGCGCATGAAACCTTTCGAGATCGTTGGATTGCCGCCGGACGAGTTGAACGCGTTTCTCTCGGCGGCCCATCCCGATCCGTTCCGCGTGCTCGGCCCGCACCGGGTGGGCGAGGACCTGACGATCCGCATCTTCCGGCCGGATGCGCAAGAGGTGGAAATAGTGATGAACGAATCCTCGAGCGAGCCAATCAAGGCCGAGAAAATTCATCGGGATGGCTTCTTTTGCGCGCGCGTCCCGCAGGCTAATCGCGAGCTCGATTACCATCTGCGCATTACGTCATGGGACGACGCCCAGTCGACCCTGCGCGATCCGTACCACTATGAGCCGATCATGGGCGAGATGGATCTCCATCTGTTTTCGGAAGGCCAGCACTGGCGCATTTTTGACAAATTTGGCGCGCAGCTTCGTACGATCGACGGCGATGCCGGCGTTTATTTTGCGGTCTGGGCGCCGAACGGACAGCGCGTCAGTGTGGTGGGTGACTTCAACGGCTGGGACGGCCGCGTTTACCCGATGCGAAAGCTGATCGGCAGCGGAGTGTGGGAGTTGTTTCTGCCCGGGGTCGTGGAAGGAGCGCATTACAAGTTTGAGATACGCGCACCCTCCGGCGCGCTCTTGCTCAAGAGCGACCCGTTCGCTTTTTTCAACCAGCACGGGAAAGCGACCTCTTCGCTCGTTTACAATCTGGAACGTTACAAATGGAGCGATCACGAGTGGATGGAGTCGCGCAAAAAAAAGGATTGGCCGAGGAGCGCGATCAGCATTTACGAAGTACACCTTGGATCGTGGCGTCGCCGGGCCGACGAGGGAGACAGGCATCTGAGTTACCTCGAACTCGCTGAAACGCTCGTGCCCTATGTCACCGAGATGGGCTACACCCACATCGAGCTCATGCCGATTGCGGAGCACCCTTTCGAAGGGTCATGGGGCTACCAGGTTACGAACTACTATGCGCCGACCAGCCGCTTTGGGAATCCGGACGAGCTGCGTCACTTTGTCGATGTGTGTCATCGCGCCGGAATCGGCGTGATCGTCGACTGGGTGCCGGCGCATTTTCCGAAAGACGCGCATGGCCTGGCTGAGTTCGATGGAACCGATTTGTACGAACACATGGATCCGCGGCAGGGCGAGCACCAGGATTGGGGCACGCTGATCTTCAACTTCGGGCGCAACGAAGTACGGAATTTCCTGATTGGAAATGCGCTTTTTTGGCTGGAGAAATATCACATCGACGGCCTGCGCGTGGATGCGGTGGCTTCGATGCTCTATCTCGATTATTCGCGGCAGCCCGGTCAGTGGATTCCGAACGTCTATGGCGGGCGCGAGAACTTGGAGGCAATTTATTTTCTGAAGCGGTTCAACGAAGTCTGTTACGAGAAGTTTCCCGGGATCATGACCATCGCGGAGGAATCAACCGCCTGGCCCAGCGTCTCGCGCCCGACTTATCTGGGGGGACTCGGCTTCGGCCTGAAATGGAACATGGGTTGGATGCATGACTTTCTCCAGTACATGAGCCTGGATCCGATCTATCGCCGTTTTCATCACGGCAACATTACGTTTTCGCTGCTCTACGCTTTCCAGGAACATTTTGTTTTGGTTTTGAGCCATGACGAAGTGGTGCACGGCAAGCGTTCGCTGCTCGGCAAGATGCCGGGAGACGAGTGGCAGAAGTTTGCCAACCTGCGCCTGTTTTACGGATGGATGTACGGTCAGCCGGGAAAAAAGCTCCTCTTCATGGGCGGCGAATTCGGGCAGTTGAAGGAGTGGAACCATGACCAGGGCCTCGACTGGCATCTGCTGGACGAACCGCGCCACGCCGGGCTGCGGCGCCTCGTTCAGCATCTGAATTACATCTACAAGAATGAACCGGCGCTCTGGGAGCAGGATGACAGCTTCGACGGTTTCGAGTGGATTGATTTCCACGACGCCGACAACAGCGTGGTCGCCTTCATGCGGAAATCGAAGAAGGGCGAGATGATTGTCTTCGTCGTCAACGCTACGCCGATGGTTCGTTACGATTACCGTCTGGGCGTGCCCGAGAATGGTTTCTATCGTGAGATCATCAATACGGACGGCGACAACTATGGCGGCAGCAATGTGGGGAACTTTGGCGGCGCGCAGGCGGAGAACATCCCCTGGATGGGCCGGGAGCAGTCCATTTTGATCCATTTACCGCCGTTGGCCACAGTCGCGTTCAAGTTGGACCGTCCAGCCGTCGCCTGATTTAGGGGCTCCCCCTCGGTGGATTGACCCGATTGATCTTGACCGTGGGGGCGTTTCCCGCGACTTTTCCAAGTCTCTCACCCTATCCCCATGACGAAGAAATCTCTTAACGCTTTCACCCTTGTCGAAATGCTCGTAGTTATCGCGATTATCGCCACGATCGCGGCTTTCGCATTGCCGGCCATTACTGGGGCGCTCGTGCGTGGCCAGCTTGCCCAAGCCGTGAGTAACGCCAGACAAGTCCATCTTGCGACCTTCGCTATGACGACCGACGGCACGCAGACGGGCGACGCCAAGTATGCGTGGCCGGGAGATCTGGCTGCCTCGACGGATGCGACGGTTCAAATCACGAGCGTGGCTGATTTCGTGCAGCGCTTGGTCGACAACGATTATCTCAAGGCCGGTGACCTGAAAGTTTTTGCCGCTCCCGGGATCTCGCCCTGGGTTGGAACTTATGTCAAACCGGCGGATGCCAATTCGAAAGGAGCGTTCGCTCCGGTGTTTGATGGAGACAAGAATTGCGCATTTAAGATTTACAAAGTGACGGACAAGGATCCAGGCAACGCCATTTTCCTGGCCACGAAAAACTTTAGTTACAGCAGCAATTCCAACACTGCGATTTCGTCGACCGCTACGCCATTCGGAGACAAGGGCTTCGTCGTATTCCACAAGGGCGGGGACGGCACTTTCTATAAGAAGCAGCAGGCGACCAGTAAGTCACTGCTGGGTTCACCTCCAGGAGGGGGCGATACCGCCACGCCTCCAGACGAGACGACCGCTTCTTATCTCACGCAGAAATAGCCGAGTCGGCTGTATTCGCGCCGAGTGAGGTGGATCGCGATCTCCGAGCGCGATGCCGAAAAGCGCCAGCGCCAGCGGGCGCTTAAAATATAAGCGGCTTTGCCGCAGGGAAATTTAGCAACTTCCTCGGAGAGGCCGTTCCACCGGTTTCAGGTTATCGATTCGAACTCGCCGTCGCTCAAGCGGGTGCGGATCTGCATTCTCGGACGAACGGTCTTCACGCTGCGGATCAGATTGCCCGCGTTATCGAGGGTGATGCTGTAGCCGCGCCGCAGGGTCGCATCAGGACCGAGGACACGCAGGATGGCATCGACGCGGAGGAACCGTTGCTTGGCCTGGTCGACCAGGCGAGGCGGCTGGCTGGCCAGGCGTCGCTGAATTTCCGTCACGCGGCTGCGCCGCAGCGCTAATTCACGTGCCGGACTCCGATCCTGCAGGGCGCGGGCCATGTGCAGGAGCGACCGCTGGCCACGATCGATCCGGTGCACGACATGCCGGCCTAACGAGTCCCGGGCCAGGTCGAGTTGTTGCTGGGCGTCCCGCATGCGCTTGAACAGCTCGCGCGCGAGGGTTCGTTCGGACAGGAAACGCAGGCGCGTTCTTTGTTGATCCAGAAAATTCTGCAGGCATTTCTGCAGGCATCCGGCCAAGTCCTGCGGGCGCCGCCGCAGATCGAGTGCATCGGGCACGATCAACTCGGCCGCCGCGCTCGGAGTGGGCGCGCGCAGGTCCGCCACGAAATCGCAGATGGTGAAATCGATTTCGTGACCGACGGCGGAGACGACCGGGACGCTCACATCGGCGATGGCCCGCGCCACGATCTCCTCATTGAATTCCCAAAGGTCTTCGATGCTGCCACCGCCGCGCGCTACCACGATCAGATCCACCGGTTCCCAAAGTGGTGTCGGCGTGGCCAATTCGCGAATAGCGACCGCAATTTCCGCGGCCGCCCCGCTCCCCTGCACCCGCACCGGGTTGATCAATATCTCCAGCCAGGGAGCGCGCCGTTGCAGCACATTGAGAATATCGCGAATGGCCGCGCCGCTGGAGGAGGTGACAATTCCGAGACGGCGCGGAAATCGTGGCAGAGGACGCTTGCGCTCGGCCGCGAACAAACCCTCCGCCTCGAGTTTGCGTTTGAGTGCTTCAAACCTGGCCTGGAGTGCACCCAACCCGCGCGCCTGGAGGATCTGCACATTGAGCTGATACTGGCCGCGCGCTTCAAAGACGGAAAGATTACCGTGGACCTGAACCTGCGCCCCGTCGCCCATCGGCTGGCGCGGTCGCGGCATATTCGTGTTGCGAAAAATGACGCAGGCAATCTGGGCGCGCTGATCCTTCAGCGTAAAGTATTGGTGGCCACTTGGATGCAGCTTGTAGTTTGAGATTTCGCCCTGCACCCAGACCGCGCCAAATTTTGTTTCGAGCGAGCCCCGAATGGCGCGCGTGAGTTCGCCGACGGTGAGGACCTTGGCCGAACTGGTGAAGAGTTCGTCAGTGAATGCCATGTCGGGGATTGGGTTGTCTTGTGTCGGTCGATCGGAGTTGCAGAGGCGCTTGTGCCAGGCGCCTAACCAATAAACAGGCGGTTGGCACAACCGCCTCTACTACGTCGGGGTGTTTTGCACATCGTGAGTCATCCTGCGTCTTCCTATAATAACTCCTGCTGCGCTCCGGCCGGCGGTTTCAATCCGAGTTTTCGATATGCGTTCGGCAGGGCGACGCGGCCCTGTGGTGTCCGCTTGATATAACCTTCCATGATCAGATACGGCTCGTTCACTTCTTCGAGCGTGCCGGCCTCTTCTCCAATGGCGACGGCAAGCGAGCTCAACCCGACGGGGCCGCCATTGAATTTGTGAATCAAAGTCTCAATAATCCGCTTATCCCATTGGTCGAAGCCATCGCGATCGATCTCGAGCATGGCGAGCGCGCGGTCAGCCAGTTCGGCAGTAATTTTTCCTTCCGCTTTCACCTGCACGTAATCGCGTACCCAGCGCAGCAGATTATTGGCCGTGCGCGGTGTGCCTCGCGCCCGCGCGGCCACCTCGGCGGCGCCGGCCGCGTCGATCTCGACGCCGAGCAAGGTGGCGCTGCGCAAAATAATCTTCTGCATGTCGCCCGCGTTGTAGTAGTCCAACCGCGCGCTCATTCCAAAACGGGAACGCAACGGCGCGCTCACCATGCCGGCCCGGGTGGTCGCTCCCACGAGTGTGAATTTTGGCAGATTCAGGCGCAAACTGCGCGCCTGAGGTCCCTGATCGATAATGATATCAAGCCGGTAATCCTCCATGGCCGGGTAGAGGTATTCCTCGATCGTGGGCTGCAGCCGATGGATTTCATCAATGAACAGGACGTCGCCTTTTTCCAGACTGGTCAGGAGGCCGGCCAGTTCGCCCGGCTTCTCAATCACCGGACCGCTCGTGTTCTTGACGTTCGCGCCCATCGCATTGGCAATGATATGGGCCAGCGTTGTCTTGCCTAATCCGGGAGGACCGCTCAGCAGGATGTGCTCGAGGACATCGTTTCTTTTCTTCGCGGCCGCGACCATCAGCTCGACGCGCTCGCACACTTTGACCTGACCGGTGAATTCGCTGAAGGCGGGTGGCCGGAGCGATACTTCAAATGCGGGATCGGTTTCGGGTGGTTTCATTTCACGGAGAATCTCTGAATTTGCAGGTGAAGCGGTCAGCTTCCCACCCAAATATGCGGGAAGCGCACTGTGATCATTGCAGCTTCTTGGTCAACACCAGTTCGGTGCCGCGCTGTTTCAGGATGTAATCCACCTTGTCAAAAGCGTTGCGGATCAGATGCAGGCCGAGGCCGCCCGGTCTGATCGAGCTGGGAGAGCGGCCGCGCAGAGCGTTCTTCTTGGCCTGTTTCCCGTAATCACGCAGGCGGATCCTAACGCAGTGGCGCAGACCCTCCAGGGAGAGTGATATCAGTTGATCGTCCTGCAGGGCATAGGCATAGCGGATGATGTTGGTGCAGGCTTCATCCACACCGAGCACCATGAGTAATCTCTCCTTTTCGGAAAAAGGATAAGGCTCGAGAAAGCGCCGCACATATTTGCGCATGAGCGCGAGATTCCCGCTATGGCTGCTGAACTCGAGTTTCTGTTTACTCACAACGCATCAAAGGGACGAACGCTCTACCGTCCCGATAGTCCACCCCGCAGAGGTAGACAACGCCCTTTCGTAAAAGAAATGGACAGTTGAGGGAAGGAGTTGTTCAGTTTTGGGCATGTGGAAATGTTTGGCGGTGCTCTGCCTGCTTGTCACCCCGGCGATCGCGCAGGAGGCCGATACAGCCTATGAAGCCTTGCGCGTTGTCGGCACGCAAATGAATCGCAGTTTTGTGAACCGCGTGATTTCGGTCACGGGAGAAAACGGGAATCCGCAGCCGGCCACGTGGAAAATCCTGTTGGCAGATCGAAATGCCCGCGGTGGTGTGCGCGAGGTGGAAGTCACCAATGGCCGAATCGCTTCGGAGCGCACGCCCGTCCGCGCCGTGATCGGTTCGAGCGAAGGCGCCACGATCAAGACGGCACGACTGAATCTGGATTCGAGCGGTGCCTTTACCGTGGCTAGTCACACGGCGGACAAGTCGAATGCGCATTTCGACAACGTCAGTTATACCCTGCGCACGGATGAACGAGGGGACCCGGTTTGGATTGTCACGCTGCACGGCCGATCCGGTCAGCCGGTCGGCACTATCTTTATTGGAGCGAACCGGGGGACGGTGACGCGCACGGAAGGAATGTTCAGCGGCGCCACCATGCAGGATGTGGAGACGGATCAAAATACCAGTTCTGATAATGAAAGCGACCACGGCATCATCGGTAATGCCCGGTCACGCATCCGTGAAACTTTTCGCCGGGCCCAGGATGAGGCGCGTGGCATGTTCGATCGAGTCCGGAGTTCGTTCGTCGACTTTATCAACCGGGCCTAAGGGCGCTGTTCGCTTTTGTGAAAATGGATGCCGCCGCGCGCACGGAATTTTGGCCTCCTCTCGCTTTTGTCGATTGGGCGGCGACGGCTGGGACTTTGCACATGTGGACGCAGATTGTCGGCAAGATCCGGCTGACCCTGACTCCTTGGATTAACCACTCCTGGCATGTCACGCTTTATGTAACCTCTCGTGGCCTAACAACATCGCCGATTCCTCATGGCCTGCACACATTTGAAATCCGCTTCGATTTTATCGACCATGAATTGCGCATCGTCACGAGCAGCGGCGGGATCAGGGTGATCAAGCTCCAACCCCAGTCCGTCGCAGAATTTTATGGCCGGGTCATGAGCGCACTGGCCGAGCTGCAAATGCCCGTAAAAATCGATATGCTGCCTAACGAAATCGAAAATCCGACCCGTTTCGATCAGGATGAGGAGCATCGCTCGTATGATCCCGTGTATGCCAATCGCTTTTGGCGCGTGCTCGTCCAGTCCGAAAGGATTTTCACGAATTTTCGGTCGCGCTTTTGCGGCAAGTGCAGCCCGGTCCATTTTTTCTGGGGCAGTTTCGATCTGGCGGTGACCCGGTTTTCAGGGCGACCCGCCCCGCCTCATCCCGGTGGAGTTCCGCATCTTCCCGACGCGGTCGCGCGTGAAGCCTACGCGCAAGAGGTGAGCAGCCTCGGCTTCTGGCCGGGGAACACCGCTATCCCGCCTCTCTTTTATTCCTATGCCTACCCGGAGCCGGGCGGTTTTGCGCAGGCGAAAATCGCTCCAGGGGCCGCGGCCTACGATCCGAAGCTGCACGAGTTTATCCTCCCGTATGAGGCCGTGCGCACGGCGGAGTCACCGGACGACACGTTACTGGAATTTGCGCAGAGTGCTTACGACACCGCCTCGACCCTGGGTCATTGGGATCGCGAGGCGCTCCGGGAGAAGAAACCCTCCTTGATTTCCTCGCCGCGGCATCCGTAAATACTGGGAATGATCGGAAAAGCTGCGACCTCCGCCGAGCAAGGAGCCTGGCATGATGTGCCGAATGGTTGGCGGCCTTTGTATGGAGACGTCGAGCAATTTGGCGTTGGGGTGGAGTGGCATGATTTCCGGACGGAACGGGTGTTCGATTGGGGCCGGAGTTTTCATCCGCGCAGCGTTGAGTTTTGTCTGAACCTCGCCGGTCACGGCGCGGTTGGGCAAAGCCTGCGGGTCAAGCGCGATTATCTGCCGGATACATCGGGTTACTACTCCGTGACGGACGAACCGCTGAATGCCACTCGTCAAGCCCATCAGCGGCACCAGTTTGTCACACTCGAATTTTCGCGAAAACATTTGCAGAAACAGCTCGAACACTGCGAGAGCGATCTTGATCCTCGTATGCGCCAGGCCGTGTTCTCCGGGAAGGACAGCGCCATCGTCTCAGCGCCGCAGCCGATCACGCGTGAACAACGTCTCGTCGTGGGAAGTTTATTGCAGCCCCCTGTTCCGAAGGCTGCCCAGGCGCTCTGGTATCAGAGCAAAGCTCTCGAGTTGATGGCTCATTTTCTTTTTGTAGAGAAGGATCCGGAACTGTTTTGCATGCGCCAAAAACGCGTCGCCCATGAACGCGTGGAACGGGCGAAGGAACTGCTCGCGCGCAATCTGGCCGAACCGCCCGGGCTCGAAATCCTTGGGCAGGAAGTGGGGTGCAGCCCATTTCATCTTAGCCGGATTTTTTCGCGCGAGGTCGGGTTCACCATCCCGCAATACTTGCGCAAACTTCGCATGGAACGAGCGGCCGAATTGTTGCGGACCGGACGCTACAACGTGACCGAAGCCGCTACCGAAGTCGGCTACGCCAGCCTCAGTCATTTCAGCAAGGCGTTCTGCGAGACGATCGGCTGTTGTCCTGTCCTTTACCCCGCCGCGAGGAACGTCATTCTGGACTCCTGACGGAGGAGCGTTAAAAAGGTTGCGCGTTGCAGAGTTGACGCGGGCTGGTCTTATCGTTTCAACCTCCCAATGAAAATCACGCGGGCTCTGATTTCGGTTTCGGACAAGGGTGGAATCGCCGCGTTCGCGCGCGCGCTCGAGCGGCTGGGAGTGGACATCATTTCCACAGGCGGGACGGCTCAGTTGCTGCGCAAAGAGAAAATTCCAGTGCGCGAGATCTCAAGCTTCACTGCCTTTCCTGAAGTTTTGGATGGCCGGCTGAAAACCTTGCATCCGCGGGTGCATGGCGGGCTGCTCTACCAGCGCAACAATCCGAAGCATGTGGCCGAGGCGAAGGAATGCGGATTCGAACCGATCGATCTGGTGGTGGTAAACCTCTACCCGTTCGAGGAAACCATCGCAAAGCCGGGCGCGACGCTGGCCGAAGCCATCGAAAACATCGATATCGGCGGACCGTCCATGATTCGCAGCGCGGCCAAGAATTACGAATCGGTTACGGTGATCGTCGACCCGGCTGATTACGAAGTGGTGCTGGCCAATATGCGCGACAACGAAGGAGAGACGACGCTGAAGTTGCGCGAGCGGCTCGCGATCAAAGCGTTTATCAAGACCTCGAGTTACGACCGCGCCATTGGGAACTTCCTCAACCAGGAACAGACGACCGACGCCTCCTTTTCCTTGTCGTTGCCGCTGGCCTCCAGATTGCGCTACGGCGAAAACCCGCATCAAACCGCAGCGCTCTATGGCGATTTTGATCAACATTTTGAGAAGCTGCACGGCAAGGAACTTTCCTTTAACAACATTCTCGATATCAGTGCGGCGACCAACCTGATTGCGGAGTTCAACGAGCCGACCGTCGCCATCCTCAAGCATACCAACCCCTGTGGGGTCGGAACGGATTCCGATCTGCGCGACGCGTGGGAGAAGGCTTTCGCCACAGACAAGCAGGCGCCATTTGGCGGAATTATTGTATGCAACCGCGCGATCAACGAACCGCTCGCTCGCGCCATCAGTGGAATTTTTTCGGAAGTCATTATCGCGCCGGAATTCGACCCGGAAGCACGGGCCATCCTGCAGAAAAAGAAAAACCTCCGGTTAATCCGACTGGCCACTTCGGCGGCGGAAGCGCGACCGGTCCTCGATCTCCGATCGGTGGCCGGCGGCGTTCTTGTGCAGGAGACCGATGCCGCGGCCGAGGTTTTGCAAAATATCGTGACAAAACGACAACCGACGGAGGATGAACTCGCGGCCATGCTTTTCGGATGGCGCGTGGTCAAGCACGTGAAATCCAATGCCATTGTTTATGCGGCAGGCAATCGCACTCTGGGAATCGGAGCGGGGCAGATGTCGCGCGTGGATGCGTCCCGCATCGCAATCTGGAAAGCGGAAGAGGCGGGGATTTCACTCAAAGGGAGCGCGGTGGCGAGCGATGCATTTTTCCCGTTCGCCGACGGCCTCATCGCCGCGGCCGAAGCTGGTGCCGCCTGTGCGATTCAACCGGGCGGGTCCGTGCGTGACGCGGAAGTGATCGAAGCCGCTGACGCGCGTGACATGGCGATGATCTTCACGGGCATTCGCCATTTCCGACATTAGAAATCCAGCCGCGCCGGCCTGTCTCTACCCGGCAGAGAGAAGAAGTGCTGTAGCCGCCTCACTCTGTTGAGGCGTCTTCGCTTGTATGCGTGTGTCCAACTCCGGAAGACGGCAACGGAGTGCCGTGGCTACAGGGAAGAAACGCCGTAAACAACGCCTCAGGGCTGGAATGTGATCGGTACGTTCGCCGTCCATTCCTGGCCCGGCGTCGCTTTCCATTTCCGCAATGCTTCCACGGCGGCGCTGTCCAGAGTCTGGCTGCGGGTTGATTGAACAACCTGGATGTCCCGCACGGACCCATCGCTGCCGAAGCGGATACGATAACGACCCGTGCCCTTCACTGGGAAATAGGAGTGCCGTGCCTCAGTCGGGTATTGCGGGGTCGGACTATAGACGAGACGAGCCTTCCCGGGCTGACCCTGTCCGGCCAATGGCACCTTGGGCTTTTGCAAGGGTCCCTCGGCTGGTGGCGCAGGGGAGTCTGCTGAGGCCACGGCCCATGCGGGCTTCGCGCGCTTGTCGATCTGGGCGAAAACGGGGTCAAGGGCACTAGCCAGGCGAACCACGTTCACGGCTGGACCCTGACCGCGCTGCAGAGTGACAAAGCCGAGGACGTCGCCTCTCTCGTTGATTACCGGTGCGCCTAACGACTCTCCGGGGACTGCTGTCGTTAGTTCCAGCCATTCGCTGGTCGCGTCCGATTTGCGCCCCGCGATGGAGGTCTGGGCGACAGTGCTGGCGCGGCGATTCAACGGACTCCCAATGGCGGCGAGGCGCCCGCCGGCCTGGAACGGCGCTGTCTTATTGGCCGATACGAAAGGCACTCGACCTTTCACCTGTGCTTTCAGCACGGCCACATCCGACGGGGCCGCTTCCGCTAAAATCCCGCTGACATTATAAATCTTGCCATCGGCGGTCTTCGCCACAGCGTTGGCGCCCCCGTCCACGATGGAACGGCTCGTCACGAATTTCCCGTCTTCGCTCACGAAGAACCCTGTCCCGTTCCGCAGTAATTTCCCCGTACCGTCAAAAACGGAAAGCGCGAGAACGGACGGGAGTATGCGCTCGGCCGTCTTCTTGAAATCGACGGCCGTATTATTTTGTGCGAGCACAGCAGAGGCCGTGGGAGTGACAACTGGCGGAGCACTGGGCGGCGGGACCAAAAGGTTGGAGGCTGGTCGCGGCTGGGTAGAAGCAGGCGGCTTTGCCGCGGTCGTTTGAGTCGTGCTTCGCGAATTGCATCTCGCGATCCCGAGGACTACGCCAAGAACGAGAAAGAAGAAGACGAGCCGTGATTTGTTCATGCTCGATCGAGCTTCATCGATAGTCGCCACAGCCACACGGAGATGAGTCCCGCGCCGATGACCGCAGCCACGCTGGGCCATTCCGGGATGTTAAGCTGGCTGATGCGGACATCCACGTGGCCCAGTAATCTCCACAAATGGCCCAGACAGATGATCCCGAAAACGACAGCGGCGAAACGAAGTCCCGCCCGTGGTGAGTTCATAGGCACATTATCCTCCTTCCAAGGGCGCGTTGTCTAGAACTGGTTGCGCAAGGCCCGTGGAGACGACGAAAGGTCGATCGGCCTCTCCGAGGGCAAAACGTAGCGGCGGAGCCGCGACATTATTTAGCAACGCGCTCGGAGATCGCGTTCCACCCCTCACCATGTCGACTCGACCGGGATCGCGTCGGGCGGTAATTTGGGCGAGAAGTCGCTAGGCCACGGTCGCTCCGCGGCTGCGTCTCAGTGCGCCTGCCTGCACGATGACGCCGATCAGGACCAGGACCACGAATAAAATGGCATTGCCGGTGGGTGGAAGAACGATGGCACTTTGGATTAAATGTGCGCCCACTGCGGCCGAGAGAACGATCAAAGCCCAGTCGAACAGCATGAGCAAAAGCAGGGCTCCCACAATTCCTCCAATAATGAACGTGGCCCAGTAGTAATGAGCATACTGAACGAAAAAGGCGCCCGCGATGGCTACGGCCAGTTTTCCGCCGGCGAGGAAACCGGCCACAGCGATGGCAATCTTTTGCAGAAAGGTTGCGAGCAACGCTCCGATGAGCCCGAGGACAATGGCGATGCTCAGGGCCAGCATGGGCGTTGGCTCATGCACAAGATGGGGGGCAAGTTCCACTCCCGCGGCGAAGCCAACCGCCGCCACGCAAAGCCAGAACAAGCGGCGTCCGAAAAACAAAATGACCACGCCAATGAGAGCGCTGATGATGGGGACGGGCAGGTTCATTGTTTCACGCCTGATAAAGAATCACAGGAAAGCCCTAATGGGAATACCAAGGTGTTAAGTCGCGTTGGAGCAGGCGTTCCAACTCTTTCATATCGAAATAGAACCTCTGAGTGAGCTGGCCCGCAAGTTCCGGCTCGAGAGTTTGCTCGTAGTCGTGATGGAAAACATCCGCCGGCGTGGGAGCGAAGGATTCATCCACCCCAAGGAAGCCAAAAACCTTACGCAAGGTTTCGGCGTGATTTTCTCGCAGATCCTTATTGAGCAGAACCAGACACTGATCGTGGCCGAACATGTTGAAGAGCCGGCGAACCTGGGGGGCGTAGAACCCGCGATCAAGATAGGAAAAGACCCGGTGTTGCAAAGGCAGCGCCTCCCGGCATCGAGCCGCTTCCTGCGCGACGGCCTGCTCGAAGGAAAGGCTTTCCGCTCCTCGTTTTTTTTCCATGTTCCAGGCGGAAAACGCGCGCTCGACCGGGTTACGTAAAACCAGGATCCATTTCATCTCCGGGTTGTAACTCCAGATTCGGGAAGGGGCCGCATTCCAATACATGTAAATCGGAGTGGCTTCGCCCACGGCGCGGTGCGCGTTTTCCGGCCGGAAATGTGCGTGATACTTTCGATAATCGGGCTTGGCCCTGAAATGTTCTTCTCGGTCGAAAAAATGCAGCTCTTTCTTCGAATCGGGCAGACAGATTTGTGGATGCTGACGGAGGAATGAATCAAGCGCAGACGTTCCCCCTTTCTGGGTGCCTCCGATGATAAAATCGACGCGCATCGCTTTTCTCGAACGCTAATCGTCCGGCTTCCCATCCAGTAACGGTTCGCACGGCAGGGTCTCCGGCCCTTTTTCCGTGCAAACAGCGAAGGTTCCCGCCGGGTAGATGGAAGTGCCGGCAAATTCTCCCTTCACGTTCAGGGCATAGAAATTCACGTTAAAGTTGGGGTTACCTTTGCTGTTGAGCAGTCGTTTTTCGACCGTGTTCTTTTTAATGCGTCGGCACGCCTCCAGCCCGGCATCCTTTGGATGCATGCCGTGACGCATATTCTCGACAATAAAGAACGAGGAAAGGGCGTAAAGATTCGCTTCACCGCGCCCGGTCGAGCCGGCCGCGCCAATCTCGCCGTCCACATAAAGACCTGCGCCCAGGACGGGAGAATCCCCCGCGCGTCCCGGCATCTTCCAAGCCAGTCCGCTCGTTGTCGTCACGCCGCAGATCTCTCCTTTCGCATTCACGCCGTTGCAGTTGAGCGTACCGTAAATGTGCTGCGGATCGATCAGCCCTTCCGCCACCATTTGGAGCATGACGCGGCCCCCCGCTTCGGCCCGCTTCTGTGGATCGAGATAGTGCGCCGGATCGATGCGACGCTTCCACTCCAGCCAAAGCTTGCGCGATTCGTCCGTGTTGAGATCGTCTTCAATTTTGAAGCCGAGGCTGCGCGCGAAGGTCTGGGCTCCCGGACCGGCGAGCAGGTGATGATCGGTCAGCTCCATCACGGCCTTGGCCACGAGCGAGGGTGTGCGCACGCCTTCCAAGGCAGCGACCGCGCCGGCGCGTCTCTTCGGTCCATGCATGCAGGAGGCGTCGAGTTGCACGATTCCCTCCGCGTTGGGCAATCCGCCATAGCCGACGCTCGTGTCGAGTGGGTCGAGTTCGACAATGTTGACACCCGCGATGAGGGCGTCGAGCACGTCGCCCCCTTGCACCATCTGCGCGAAGGCTTTCTCCACGCAGGTCACGCCCCCGCCGTTCTTGAAACGATTTCCGTTCGCCGATGCGATCACGACCGGTTTGCTTGAACTTGAACTCATAATATTGGGAGCTTTGCCGAAGAAAACACGGGGCGCCACGGCCGCGCTCACACCGGCCGCGACGCCGGTGTGGACAAATCGCCGACGGTTCATATTCAATCAAACCATGACTGTCGATACTCTGGCAACTTAATCGCCGTACCCCTCGCCGGTGGGCTCGGTGCTTTCCGCGGCATCACGGCCCGGCCTTGCGCTCGGCCGAATACGCGACTGGATCTTGCCGAAAATAGTTTCGTAGTTCGGTGTACAGCTTCGGATGCTCCGTTCGCAGCGCAAAAGGCTGCTCGAAAAAAGCTTCGGTAGCGACGGCGAAGAACTCGGCCGGGTTGGTCGCACCATAGGTATTGAGGAGCGTAGGAATTCCAGTTTCCTCGGCCGCTCGAAGCGAGGCGAACTCGGTTCTCATGACCTGCGCCCAACTTTGTTGTTGTTCGCGCGTGTCCAAAGCGGGGGTCCCGTCGGTTGCGTGATTTTCGAAGTCGAGTTGATGCGCAAATTCATGGAGCACAACATTTTTACCGTCGGATGGATCGGCTCCACCGTATTTGGCGGCATCCCACGCCAGGACCATTGTTCCCATGCGCCGTCCGGCCTCTCCGAGGCGGGGAGACTCTCCATCCTGCCAGACTGGACCTTCCAAGGGACGATTCTCCGCCACTACGTAGGTCGACGGGTAAACCAGGATGGTCTCCAAGAGTGGAAAATACTCGGTCTTGCGGTGCATGAGAAGAAGACAGGCCTGCGCCGCGATGGTCACGCGAATCTCATCTGTCACCTCCAGATCTGCGCAACCTTCGAAGTGTTTTTCGGCGAGAAACACCTGCACGTGGCCAAGGAGTTCGGATTGATCCGCGTCCGACAATCGGCCAAAGAACGCGACGTTGCGGGCGATGACGCGCCGCCAGTCTTCCGGCACGGACTGGTCACGCAGTTGACTACGACGGCGTTTTTTTCTCCATCCGAACATTGTTTCGTTAGGCTAAAGGCCGACGCAACGCATGGGCGAGGGCTGATTGCGCGACTATTTTTTCAGCATGGCGTCGCGTTTCGCCTTGAACTCAGTGCCGGGCTTCCATTCCGGAAATTTATCGCCATTGGCAACCTCGTAACCAACTTCGAAGAGTAATTGCACATCTTCCACCGCACCGGACAGGTCCCAGTCTGGTTTTACTTCGTCGCTGACCTGGTGGTAATCGTGCAGATCAAACTCGTCGGAACGCAGGGCCGCATCGGTGGCCCGGGCCACAAGGTGCTCGCCTTTGCCAATGTAGAGCGCGGGCAGGCCCACCTTCGAGAACTCAAAATTATCGGCCCGATAAAAGCTGCCTTTCTCGGGACGGCTGTTGGGGATGGCGATGCGGCCCTGCTTTTTCGCAGCCGCGTCCAGTAAATCGTCCAGGGTCGTTAGGCCAAAGCTCGTATCCTCCACGTCGCGTGTCTTGCCCCAGACGTTCATGCTGTCGATATTGATGTCGGCCAGGGTTTTCTCGAGCGGATAAAGCGGATGCTGGGCGTAATATTTGGCTCCGAGCAAACCCGCTTCCTCGGCCGTCGTGCACATGAACAGGATCGAGCGCTTGGGGGCCGGATTGAGTTTGGTAAAGGCGGCGGCCAACTGCAGGACGGCGGCGTCGCCCGAGGCATTGTCGACCGCTCCATTGAAAATCTGATCGCCCGAGAGTTCCGGATGCCGCCCCAGGTGATCCCAGTGCGCCGTATAAATCACGTATTGATCCTTCAACTTGGGATCGCTCCCGACCAGTTTGGCGATGGCGTTGTTCGACGCGAACGAACGCACGGTCTGTTTGATGTCGAAGCTCGCCTTGGCCGGCAGAGGCACGGGACGGAACTGTTTCGACACAGCGGCCTTCTTTAAAGTGTCGAAATCCTGGCCGGCGCTGCTCAGAAGCTTCTTCGCCACATCGAGCGTGATCCACGAGCGCACCTGGACTGCGTTCATGTTCTTGTCGGAAGCGTCCAGTTCGAAATTCTCTTTGGACCAGCTGGTTCGGACCACGGAGTAGGGGTAGGCGGCTGGCTCCGTCTCGTGGATGATGACGGCGGCGGCGGCTCCCTTTTGCGCCGCGATTTCATATTTATAGGTCCATCGTCCGTAGTAAGTCATGGCCCGGCCTTTGAACATCTTGTCATCGAGCTTGGACGGATCCTTTGGATCGGGAATGGGCGGATCGTTGATCAGCATGAGGATGGTCTTGCCGCGAACGTCGACATCCTTGTAATCGTCCCAGCCATATTCCGGCGCCACGATGCCATAGCCGACAAACACGACATCCGAATTGTCGACTTTGATCGCTTCTTGCAAACGGGCCGAGGAGGCAACGTAGTCGTCGGGATATTTCAGCGACATCGTCTGATCTTTCACACTGAAGGACAGTTGGGGAGTGCTGGTGATGCCGGCGAGCGGCACTTCCTGCGTAAAACCTCCGTTGGGATTTCCGGCCACGAGCCCGAGTTTTCGCAACTCGGTCACGATGTATTGGACGGACAACTCTTCCCCGTGCGACCCAGGCGCGCGTCCTTCGAACTCGTCGGAGGACAGGACTTTAATGTGGCCGAGCATTCCATCCGGTGTGATGGCGTCGCGGCCCGGCTTGAGGGCCGGGTCGAGTGGTGTGGCGGCAGCGGCGTAATGGGCCAGGGCAAAGAGAATAACGAAAACAGAAGCGGCAGTTCTCATGCGCCATCTCTAATGGGACTTGCGCGCGGGCGCAATCTTCGACCATGCGCCACGCAATTTATAGGATGTAAGCGGCTCGGCCGCTTTAAGTCTAACAACGCCCTCGGAGAGGCTGTTCCACCACTTTGGGTTTTACAGATTCGAACTAAAGACAGGGTGCTTGGCCCAAGCACCTCGACAACGTCCGCGGTTTTGGTCACACCCGCGAGGCAGGGCCTCGGGGTATGCACTATTTGGACGGTTCTCCCGTTGTTCCAACGGGCGCTTTTTGCTTTTCCGCTCCCCCAATCCCAATGTGTTTTAGGAACGGCTGAACCGATTGCTTGCGTCCAAGGAATTTTTCAATCGACAGGTTCACATCACGTGAATCGCCTTGCGCGTAAATTTCCTGGCGCAACCGCATTCCGGCTTGTTTATCGAGATAACGGTCTTTCGCCTGATCGAACACCGTAGCCATGTCGGCGGCAATGGCATCGGCCCAGGCATAGCCGTAGTAACCGGCGTCGTAGCCATTGAGATGTCCGAAATACGAGACAAACGTCGTGCCGGGGTCAATCGGGAGGAAGATCCTTTCCAGAATTGGATTGGAAATGGCGACGCAATCGTAAGGTTGATCCTCTGCATGCTGGTCATGCAAGGCCAGATCGAGCGAAGCGAAAGCGAACTGTCGTCGATATAACACGCCGGCGGTGGCGAGTTTTGCATCGTTCATTTTCTGAATGATATCAGCCGGTATCTTCTTCGATGGATCGCGATAATCGGCTGCGAAAGTATCGAGCACTTTCTGATCCCACACCCAATTCTGGAGCATTTGGGAAGGCGCTTCCACGAAATCGCCCGGAACGTGAGCTCCCGCGAACCGCCCATACTTCGCGCGGGTCACGATGGAGTGGAGTGCATGACCGAACTCGTGGAACAGGGTTTCCACGTCCGAGTGGGTCATGAGCGACGGCGTGTCGCCCGTGGCGGGCGGGAAATTGCACAATAAGGCGACGGTCGGCCGTTGATATTTCCCGTCGGCCAATTGTTTGCCGCTGATGATGTCGAACTGCGCGAAGTGATTAAACTTTCCTTCGCGCGGGAACATATCGAGATAGAACAGACCGAGCGGCTCGCCCGTGGCGGTATCGCTCACGAGATAAAGCTGGAGATCGTCGATCCATTTGTAAGGCGCCGTGATGCGCTCGAATTTCAGTCCGAAGATGCTTTGATAAATGTTAAACATCCCTTCGAGCACTTTTTGGAAAGGGAAGTAGGCGCGAAGCGCTTCCTTATCGACCGCGTATTTCTGCTTGTTCAGCTGGTTTGTGTAGTAACGCCAGTCCCACACCATGATGGCCGCTTTGGCATCATTCGTATCCACCGCTTTCATTTTCTGAAGCGTTGCCACTTCGGCGGCGAATTTCGGCTCGATCCCAGTGATCAGGTTATCGATGTACGATTTCGCGCCCGCTCCGGACCGGGCCAACTTGATCTCGGTCTGGAAGTCGTCCCACGATTTGTAACTGAGCCGGAGAGCGATCTTATTGCGCAGAGCCAGCATCTGGTTGAGCACGGTCACGTTCGTGTCTTTGGCTAACGAATCATGAATGACGTAGAGTTTTTTGCGCGTCGCTTCGTTCCTGGCGTTTTCCTCCACCGTGGTGAATTGCCACGTCACATTGGCCATGACTGTGTAGGCATCGTCCCCCGTCTTGACGCCGGGCGAGGCAAAAAAGCTATCGGGCAACCCGTCGAGATCTGCCTTGGTGAACACCGCGGGAGCCTTGACGTTGACAATATTGGAATCGAAATCCGTGCCGAGCTTGGACAAGTCTTTGCGCAGCTGCTCGACTTCCTTGCGTTTGTCCGGCGGCAGCTCGAGTCCGGCGCGCCGGTAATCGCGCAGCGTTTCTTTCATTAATTTTTCATCCTCCCCGGCGAGCTTGGGATGCGTGTCGGCAAAGGCTTTAACCGCTTTATAAACATCTTCCCGGTAATCGATCCCGACCGACCAATCCTGGAGAATCTTGACCGCATTCTCACCGGCCGTGCGCATCGCTTCGCTGGTGTTCGCCTCCTTGATGATGACTGCTTTATTGGCCGCCAGGCTCGCCTCGTAAGTCAGATCGTCGAGCGCCACGATGGTGCTTTGGAAAGTCACTTTGGCCGGGTCCTGTTTTCCGATTTGGTCGAGGGCCTTGTTCGCCTTGTCGATCGCTCCCTTCATCATCGCGTCAACGGCCTCGGGGGTTTGCTCCCATTGCGGGATGGTCAAAACCGCGTTGGCCTTTGTCGCCGCCGCGCGGAAATCATCCACGGTCTTTTCCGCGGCTTGCACGCGGCCAGCCGGCGCCAGCGCAAGGAGGAAGCCCGGAAGGAGCGAGAGAATCGAAAGGGAGAAATGTTTCATGAGAAAAGGTTTAGTTGATCGCGAAAGCGAAGATTGTGTAGAAGACTTACTCGGTAAAGCGAAAAGGGGTCGCGTCTTTTTGTGATTCAGAAATTTCTGCTCGCCTTCATTCCGATATTTGTCGCGATCGATCCCATCGGTCTGGTCGCGCTTTTCATCGGGCTCGGGCACACCGGCTCCCCTGAGAATCGCCGGCACCAGGCTTTTTTGGGGATCCTGACCGGGCTCTGCGTGGCCACGGGTTTCATTTTTCTGGGCAAAGCGATTTTTGGAGCGCTTGGAATTTCCGTGGCGGATTTTCAGGTGGCGGGTGGATTAATTCTCCTTGTCCTGGCGGTGCGCGAGCTGATTGGCGGAGAGCACGATCGCGGCGGTGGGGACGATTTCGGCGTGGTGCCGCTGGGTATGCCGCTGATCGCCGGACCGGCTTTGTTGACGGCACTACTGATCCTGATCGACACCGTCGGAGTCGTGTTCACGGTCGTTTCGTTGCTCGTGAATCTGGGGTTGGTTGCGATTGCTCTGTGTAACGCTGACCGGTTCACGCGTTGGATGGGCCGACAGGGATTGCGCGGCGCTTCAAAATTGATCGCACTGCTTCTCGCCGCCATCGCCGTGAGTCTGATCCGGCGCGGCTGGCAGATTCACTAGGCTTTGACCAAGACTTGGGACTGCTGAACCCGCGGTTTGTCATCCTGAGCCAGTCCGGCAACTGCCGGAGCGAAGGATGTCACTACATCGCGGAGGTCACACAATAGCATTTGCGTGATCAGCAGCGCGAATATGGTCCCACTTCGTCTGCGCGAGTCGGGATGACACGACCGAGCGAATCCCACAACGCAGCTGGTATCCCGGCAACCAACCGCAGTCCGCTTGATCGGCGGTTCCTGTTTTAAAACGTGCCGCTACGCAGCATGACCAGCGTGCAGCCTTCGATAACTTCGATGCCACGTTCCCGCGCCTGCGCGGCCAGGTCCGGATTCTCAGCTCCAGGATTAAAAATGATGCGCCGGGGATGGACCCGCAGAATCTCGTCGATCAATGCATCGGAACGCACCTTCCCTAGATACATCGTCGCCGTGTCCAGCTTCTCCGGCACGGCCGCGATCGATGCATAACATTTTTGCCCAAGAATTTCGGAAAACGCCGGATTCACCGGAATGGGGCGATGCCCATACTCGCGCAGCATTTCAATGGCGCGATAGGCATAGCGATCGGGCTTGGGCGAAGCACCCAGAACGGCCACCGTTTCCGGCGCAGCGGTTTCCGACATCCTTGGCGGCGGGGTTAGCCGGGATGCTGTCCGCCCGGAATCGGCCGGGTCAACTCCGCCGACTTGTCACCCTTATCGAAGCGGCGTTTCAGCTCGCCCTCGATCGCCAGAATCTCATCCTGCTGAGGCAACGGTCCGCCATGGTAGATATAATAGGGCTGGCCACGGCGGGTCTGACCTTGCGGAACCGTCTTGTAAAGATCGAGGCGGCGTTTCTGCAATTGGGCGGTCGTCACCCGGCGTAACGGCGAATTCACGGGTGAGTCGGCATAGGTCCCGGTTTGGTAGCGCGCGTAGGACGCGTTCCCGACC
The DNA here is from genome assembly GCA_038230335.1 of Chthoniobacterales bacterium. Lineage (GTDB taxonomy): Bacteria > Verrucomicrobiota > Verrucomicrobiia > Chthoniobacterales > UBA10450 > JBBRDU01. Next base: position 185,098 of record JBBRNL010000002.1, read on the forward strand.
GGCCCGGTCGCCGTGGACGAATTGGAATCTGCACAAGCCGTTACGGTGATAGCAAAGAAGACTGCAAGTAGGGATTTCATAGAGGGGTATGGTTCGATCATCGATCGTTAACCATTGAACCGTCGACCCGCTTCTGATGTTGCGCAATACTTTGCCGCACGCTGGCCCGCGCCAGGCAAGACCTAATCCAATCCCCGGGCAAAACGAGCCTTCCACTTTTCAACCACGGGCCGAGAGCCAGCCTTTGATTGTTGCCCAGAGGACGAGGGGGGCAGGTCCGAATTGCGAAGAATGAGCAAGTGCCGATCGTCGGACAGATCCGACCGCACGTGGGATAGCCACGCTCCTAGCAGATCGACCTTCACCGGGATAGACTCTGTCATCACTATCTAAGAATCGTTTTAGGCGGACCTTCCGGCCCTCATTTTATGGTAATTAAGGAGCGGGAAGGACCCTCCCAGGGGGGCCTTCTATTGACAGAGGAGGAGGCCTTGTTACTATCCTCGCTCCATGAGATTCCCCCTCGCTCTTACCAGCAAGATCGCTGCGTACATCATCGGGCAGAAGCTCCGGCGGACGAAACGCTTCGCCACGGTTCTTCAGCTTGAGCCTTTGCATACCTGTAACCTGACCTGCACCGGGTGCGGGCGGATCCGGGAATATTCCACCTCGATCAAGGATCTCATGAGCCTGGAGGACTGCCTGGGCGCCGCGGAAGAATGCAACGCGCCCATGATCTCCATCTGCGGGGGCGAGCCGTTGATCTACCCGCAAATCGAAGCGCTGGTGAAAGGCGTGCTCGAGCAGGGTCGGATCGTTTATATCTGCACCAACGCCATGTTCATGCGCAAAAAGATGCGCGAATGGCTCTCCACCCAGCTGGCCAGCCGGGCCGGCTTTGTCGAAGAGAAAATCAAAGCGCTTCTGGCCGCCGGATTGATGAGCGAAAAGGATGCGGCTGAGCTTCGTAAAGGCCCGAAAGATCCGGCCAAGCCGACGATTGGCCCATCGAACTGGATGTACTGGAATGTGCATCTCGATGGATTGGAACGGACGCATGACCTCATCGTGGAGCGCGAAGGCGTATTCAAGGAATGCATTCTGGCCATTAAGATGGCCAAAATTCTGGGTTACCAGGTCGCGACCAACACGACTATTTATAAGGAGACCGACATGCAGGAAGTCGAGCAGATGTTCGATTACCTGTCCGATCTCGGCGTCGACGGGCATACCATTTCTCCCGGCTACGAATACGACGCGGCCAAGAAGGACATGATTTCACGGCTCAACCTGAAGCCAGAGAATTTTTTCCTCACTCGCGCCATGACGATTCAGAAATTTCAAAAGATCGAAGAGTGGATGAAGCGTTACACACTTTTCGGCACGCCGGTGTATTTTGAGTTCCTCGGCGGCAAACGCGATCTCACCTGCTCGGCCTGGGCCATTCCCACGCGCAACATTCGCGGTTGGAAAGGGCCCTGCTATCTCATGACCGACGGTCACTATTCCAGCTATGCCGAAATGCTGGAGAAAGTGCAGTGGGACAATTATGGCGTGGTCGATGGGGTGGCGCGGGACAGCCGTTGTGAAAATTGCATGGTCCATTGCGGGTACGAGCCCACGGCCAGTCTCGGACTGCAGGCGGAGCCCGGGGACACGTGGAAGACCATCAAATTCAATTTTGGAGCCAAGCCTCAGCCGACCGGTTTGGGCAGCGAAACCGTTGCCTTCAACGGGGTGACTTCCGGCAATGGCCACCTCACGGGCAAGCAGGCCGAAGTGGCTGCCCAGGCTTCCTAGTATTGCCAGGCTGCGGGCCGGCAGTTATCACGTTTAACGATGCCTCGCTCTTCTGACGTTATCGCCCTGCCGAGCGCGCGGTCCCATGCGGCCGACACGTTTACGCAGGCTGACGCCCAGATTCTCCAAGCCATCGGCAGGGCACAGGAGAATTTGCTCCGCCAACAACATCCCGATGGTCATTGGTGCGGCGAATTGCTCGTCGATAGTACGCTCTGCTCCGATTTCGTTCTGTTCATGCATTGGATGGGCGAAGTGGATAGCTCGCTCCAGCAGCGCTGCGTCCGCCACATCCTGAAGCGGCAACTTTCCGACGGCGGGTGGAACATTTATTACGGCGGGCCCAGCGAAATCAACGCTTCGGTCAAAGCTTACTTTGCGCTCAAGCTGGCCGGTTGCTCACCGGAAGCGCCCTTTATGTGTGAAGCGCGCGCCACCATCATGAGACTCGGTGGCATCCCCAAGATGAACACCTTCAGCAAGCTTTACCTTGCTCTGCTCGGGCAATTCCCCTGGAAATATTTGCCCACAATCCCGGTCGAGATGGTGCTCCTGCCAAGTTGGGCGCCGTTTCACATCCACAAGATGTCTTCCTGGAGTCGGGCCATGCTCGTGCCGCTGGCCATCATTAATCATTTTAAACCGAGCCGAATGTTGCCCGGCGACAAGCAGTTGCACGAGCTCTATCCGCTCGGTACTGAGCACAAGGATTTCAGTCTGAGGCGCGACGAACGTTTCTTCACCTGGCGCAATTTTTTCCTGCGCGTTGACGAGTTTCTCAAGATTCTCCACCCGCTCCGATTTCGCCCCATGCGCCAGCGCGCCCTGGAGGATGCGGAACGATGGATGGTCGAACGCATCGGGGAAGGGAGCGACGGCCTCGCCACGGTCTTTCCCGCCATGCTCAACTGTTTGATCGCGCTGCGCGCCCTCGGTTACTCCAAAACCAACCCCGTTTACGAAAAGGCGGCAAAAGATTTCGTCGGGTTGTTTGTTGATGATCCGGAGGATTTCCGCATTCAACCTTGTCTATCGCCCGTGTGGGATACGGCGATCAATGTCATAGCGCTGGGCGAGTCCGGATTACCGCCGGAACATCCGGCCATGCGCCGCGCGGCTGATTGGATGATCAGCAAGGAAGTCCGTATTCGGGGCGACTGGGCGGCCAATAATTCGCATCCGGAAGCGAGCGGTTGGGCTTTCGAGTATAACAACATTTATTATCCCGATACGGACGACACCGCCATGGTCTTGATGGCCCTGCGGCTCGTTCAACCAGGCGATAACGAAGGTTTTAAGGCCTTGTTTCGCCGGGCCGTCGCGTGGCAGCTTAGTTTTCAATGTCGCGACGGCGGGTGGGCCGCGTTCGACAAGGAAGTGACGAAGAGCTGGCTCGAGGACATGCCGTTTGCCGATCACAATGCCATCCTCGATCCAACCTGCAGCGATCTGACCGCGCGCACCCTTGAGCTTCTCGGTTACATCCGATTCAATGCGGATGAGCCATGCGTGAGGGATGCCATTCAGTATTTGATCGATACACAGGACGACGACGGTTCCTGGTATGGACGGTGGGGCGTGAATTATATTTACGGCACTTGGCAGGTTCTGCGCGGCCTCGCGGCGATTGGCGAGGACATGACGAAAGATTGGATTCTGCGCGGGCGGGATTGGCTGGAGAGTTGTCAAAATACGGACGGCGGATGGGGCGAGACCTGCGCCACCTACGACAACCCGGCCACGAAAGGCATTGGCGATAGCACGGCGTCACAGACCGCCTGGGCACTGATGGGGATTTGCGCAATTGGCGATCTGGACCGTCCGAGTATTCATCGGGGCCTGCGTTATCTGCTCAGCTCACAAAAGGCCGATGGTTCGTGGGATGAACCCCAAATCACAGGTACCGGATTCCCCAAAGTCTTCTATTTAAAGTACGACATGTACCGTCAGAATTTCCCGCTTCTCGCGCTCGCGACCTATGTGAACTATCGCAGCGGCCTCAAGCATCACCCCAGCTTCTACCATTGCCGCTAGTCTAATCCACGGTAGCGGCGCGCGAACACCGTCTAGGGTAGGGGAGACCGCATTGCGGCGTCCGTTTCGTAGGCTGCCGTCCCCAGGTAGGGGCGATTGACCTCAATCGCCTTTGAGGTGGGAGCACGATTACGAGCACGAGCACGAGCAAAGCGGCCATCGCGAATCGATTGACCCAACCCGCGTGCGGTCTAACGTAGTTCTTATGGCTTACGAACTTCCCAAACTACCATACGCGTACGATGCACTTGAACCGCACATCGACGCGCGCACGATGGAAATCCATTATACGAAGCATCACCAGACCTACATCACGAACGTGAACAACGCCCTCAAAGGCAAGGCCGACCTCGAGAACAAGCCGGTCGAAGATTTGATCAAAGATCTGAACGCCGTGCCTGAGGACATTCGCACCGTCGTTCGCAACAACGGCGGTGGTCACGCCAACCATTCGTTTTTCTGGAAAATCATGGGTCCAAACGCGGGCGGCTCGCCTTCTGGCAAACTGGGTGACGATATCAACGCCACCTTTGGCAGCTTCGACGCGTTCAAGGAAAAATTCGCCGCCGCCGGTGTGGGCCGGTTTGGAAGCGGCTGGGCTTGGTTGATCAAAAACAAGAGCGGCCAGCTCGAGATCATGTCCACTCCGAACCAGGATAGCCCGCTCATGGACGGGCATCAGCCGATCGTCGGGGTCGACGTCTGGGAGCATGCCTACTACCTCAACTATCAGAACCGTCGTCCCGATTACCTCAAAGCGTTTTGGAACGTCGTCAACTGGACGGAAGTGGCCAAGAATTACTGAGCACGCTGCTCTTCGGTAGCGGCGGTCTATGACCGCCGGGGGGAGTGGATGATCAAGCGCACAGCGTCGCCCTTCTGTAGAGGCGGTCCGTGATCGCCGAAGAACCGCGCCTAACAAATCCACGTGGCTTATCTTAACGAAAATTATCTAAAACTTCAGGCCGGCTATCTCTTTCCCGAGATCGCGCGTCGCGTGCGCGAGTTTTGCGAAGCCAACCCTGAGGCGGCCAGGAAACTGATTCGCTGCGGCATCGGCGACGTGACCGAGGCCCTGCCCCCCGCCGCGATCGAGGCGATGCACCGCGCCGTCGAGGACCTCAGCAAACGTGAAACCTTTCGCGGCTATGGCCCCGAACAAGGCTATGACTTCCTCCGTTCCGCCGTCGCGCAGCGCGATTATCGCGATCGAGACCTGGATGTCTCCGATGACGAGATTTTTGTGTCGGACGGTTCAAAATGCGATTGCGGATACATCCTCGACATCCTTGGGCATCAAAACAAAATCGCAATCACTGATCCGGTTTATCCGGTCTACGTCGACACGAATGTGATGGCGGGCCACACCGGCCCGGTCATGTCCGACGGCCGTTACGAGGGCATCACGTACCTGCCGTGCACCGCTGCCACCAATTTCGTGCCGGAGCCTCCCAGAGAGCACGTCGATCTGGTCTATCTCTGTTTTCCAAATAACCCCACGGGAGCGGTCGCTTCGCGCGACCAATTGACCGCCTGGGTCGCTTATGCGCGCGAGCATGATGCCATTTTGCTCTTCGACGCCGCTTACGAAGCGTACATTTCCGAGCCGAACATTCCTCACTCCATCTTTGAGATTAAAGGCGCGCGCGAATGCGCCATCGAGTTCCGCAGTTTTTCCAAGACCGGCGGGTTCACCGGTGTGCGCTGCGGTTTCACCGTCATGCCCAAGTCACTTCTCGCGCAAACCGGCGACGGTCGCCGTCTTCCGCTTCATGCCTTGTGGCACCGGAGGTGGAGCACAAAATCAAACAGCGTCAGCTATCCCGTGCAGCGCGGGGCCGAAGCGCTTTACAGTCCGGCCGGACGGGAGCAGGTCGCGGGTTTGATCCGGCATTATCTTGGGAACGCCGCCATTTTACGGGACGCGGCCAGCGCTGCCGGAATGCGCGTCTTCGGTGGCGTTAACGCTCCCTACATCTGGGTAAAAACACCGGAGGGCACGACCAGTTGGCAAATGTTCGACCGCATGTTGCGTGGGCTGAACGTCGTGATCACCCCGGGGAGCGGCTTTGGTTCGCAAGGCGAAGGTTATATCCGCATCTCCGCCTTCAATAGCCGCACCAATGCCGAAGAAGTGGCGGCCCGTCTCGAGCAATTAGGTAGCGCCAGCTAGGGAATCTCAATGTCGTTAGGCCGCAAGTATCATATCGCATGGAAACGCTGAACAGACTCTTCGAGAATAATAAGGCCTGGGCCGGGCGCATCCGGAAGCAGGATCCGGATTTCTTCCTCAAACTCTCGCAACAACAGTCCCCCACATACTTGTGGATCGGATGCTCCGACAGTCGCGTCCCGGCTAACGACATTGTGGGGTTGCTTCCCGGGGAGCTGTTCGTCCATCGCAATGTGGCCAATCTGGTGGTGCATACCGATCTCAACTGTTTGTCCGTCATTCAGTTCGCCGTCGATATCCTGAAAGTGAAGCACATCATCGTCTGCGGCCACTACGGTTGCAGTGGCGTTCAGGCTACGCTCCGGCACGATCGAATCGGTTTGAGCGATAACTGGCTGCGTCATGTGCAGGACGTGCGGCAGAAACATGAGAAGCGACTGGCCAGTCCGGGCGATGAGGCGGAGGCCTGCGACCGGCTTTGTGAGTTAAATGTCATCGAGCAGGTGGCCAACGTCTGTCAGACGACGATTGCCCGTGAGGCATGGGAGCGTGGCCAAGAGTTGACCGTGCACGGCTGGATTTATGGATTGCACGACGGCCTCCTGCGGGATTTGAACACTACGGTGACCGGTTTCGATGAAATCGTGCCGAGTTATGAATCGGCAATTTCCGCTTTGTCGTGATGCTGCATCCGGGGTGAAGAATCCTGGGCAACGAGTCGTTATTAACCTGAGGAATGAACGATCGTGTAAGTAAGACGACAAGGGTCGCGAGCTCGTCGGTGCCAAAACAAGGCCATTCAAAAGTCATCTGTTGAATGCCATTTCCGAGGCTGGTGGCCGGTTCGCCGAGGTGGGCGCGCCGATCCTGTTCCCTTTGCTTTCCATCGAAGGACGCTTGCGATATGGTGTAGCCGCGTAAGATACGAACCCATTGCACAAAGAAGGCGTTCCTAAACAAAGTCTGCCCCAGCTTTATCGCTTCTGTTTTCTCATGACGGGGGATGCGCTGAAAGGGCAGGAGATTTTTCAAGCGACGATGCACGAAGCCGCCTTGCGCGCGGCCCAAGGCGAACTGCCGAAAGATCGCCTCTGGCTTTTTCGTGATGCGCGCGGCCGCTGCCTCGAAGCGAGTGAATCAGAAATGCAAGCCGAGGAAGTGGAGATGGAGGAACATGAAATTGCGGCCTGGGCTCCCAAGCAAATCGCACAGTTGGAGCCGGGGCAGCTGGCCATCTGGATCGCGGGCGCGCCGGAGCCGCAGCGCAGTGCCCTTGCCCTTTTCTATCTGGATCATTTTAACCATGAAGATTTGCTCGCGCTGATCGAATTGAAGCCGGCCGAATTTTCCAAGTACATCGCGAATGGCCGCCAACAGTTTCAAAGCTGGTTGAACGCGAGCTTTCCGCACGAGCCCGCATGAAGATGCCGTCGCTGAGCCGCCGGCAACGCATGCTGGTCCTGTGCGCGCCTTTCAACGAACAGCGCATTACCGACCGCGCCATGCGCGCGGCGGTTTTCCGCGTAAAAAAAGCGGATGAATTCTCCCATCAACAGTTCTTCGATCGCGCCGTGGCGGATCTGATCGAGAAGACGCCCATGCCACCGGAGGTGGCCGAGTGGTTTACCAAGGAGACGACCGTTGCGCCGCCCAAGCGAACCTGGAAAACGATCGCAACCAACCCCGCCATCGTGGCCATTGGAATAGCCGTGGTCGTTATCGCGACTGTCTTCGCTTTTCGTCTGATGGAGCGAATGAGTGATTTTCCGGGAGCTGACACAGCGCGAAAGCTACTGACCACGGCAAGTTCCTCCCGGCCGATCATGCTCGATCCGATCAAGACGGACGCCGGTGCGTTGGGTGATCTCTTCTTTATGAAGCACCGTCTCAACCATTACGATGTACCGCCTGAATTCGCCGACCTCAAGACGCTCGGTTGTCGCGTCTTTGATGACGAGGAAGGGCATCGCGTGGCCCAGATATGGGTGGTTGAGAAACGCCTGCAATTTTTCCTGTTCCCGGCCGAGCGCAATCCCAAGAGTGGCGAGGTGCGCGAGTTCTCGGACTGGCGGTATGTGGAACAGGAGGGCTGGACCGGAGTGGTGAAACAGAAGAATGGCGTGTGTTTCATGGCGGCCTTGCGGGGGCGAGAAAGGGAACTGACACCATATCTTTCAAAGGCGAAGCCATAACTCGATGCGTTGACAGGCTGAGGCGCGCCGCCGAATCTTTCCGCCGTTAAGCCAGGGTAGCTCAGTGGTAGAGCAGGGGACTCATAAGCCCTTGGTCGGGAGTTCAACTCTCCCCCCTGGCACTTCAAAGGAGAGAGGTGGCTAAAACGCGCACCAGGATCGGTGGCCGCGCTACAGGAATCGCTCCTTCAGCCGCGCGATTGTCTCGCGCATCATGCGATAACCGAAGTGCCCCTGTGGCACGTGCAACAGCTGCGAACCGCGCCACTTTTCGTGCAGGGCCGCGATATCCCCCGGACGTGCCACCAGATCGTAGTCTCCGGCTGCGAACAAGACGCGATCGGTTCCGACAACCGGCTCCATTTGTAAAGGGGAACTGAGATGAAAATGGCGCGACACCAACGCCGGATCGATCTTGGCTCGCCGAAGTTCGCGGCGCATGGTGAAGGCGGCCGGGCTTTCCCAGAGCGCGTGATGCACGTTGACGATAGGCGCCATCAAGGCCACGAAACGAAAATCAGGTTCGAGGGCGGCGAGGAGCGCGCCAATCCAGCCACCGTAACTTGTGCCGAGCAGCCCAAACTCGCGACCTCCCCGCGCGCGCAAGGCGGCCATGACCTGTCGCACCTCAATCACTCCCTGACGCAATCCTTCGGCGTTGCGCACGAGGTCCGCTGTAATGGCGAGTTCTCCGTTCCAGTGGCCTGCGGGAACTCTAGAATAATGATAAGGCAAATGCATGAAGCAGGCGTTCCAGCCGAGCTCGTTAAATCGCGCAGCCCATTTGCGATAGCCCTCGTCGCTGGTCGACATCAGTGCGTGCAGCATCAAGACCGTCGGCGCCCCCCAGCCCCGCGAGCAGGGAAAAAGATCCACTCTGGCGACGTCATTCTTCGGGAAGGCCGTTCGCACCGGACTAGGCCAGGTGACGGTCGCGCCGTAATCGTCATTGATCGATTCGCCCACGCCGATTCCGGTGGGCGGAATCCCGTAAAAATCTTCCAGACTTAATTTCTCGCAATCGGCGACATAGGTTTCCATGTCAGAGCGGCTTCGTGCATTCAGCCGATGCCGCGCCTGAACAAAATTCATCGAAGCGCACATGAGCAAATCGACGGCGAAGGCGGAGGAGCGGCGGATCACTGTGAGATGCGCTCCCGGGATGGCTGCGGCAGATCGTCGGGTTGAAGCGAAAATCTTTCCCTCACTTCGGCGTAAAGTTTTTGGAACGCGGCGGCCAGGGCCTGCTCGGAGCGTGCGCGGGCCGACGATTTTTCCAGGTCGAAAGAATGAGGGATCAACTCTCCGAATCCGACCCAGATGGGGGTTCGGCGAAAGGGCAGCCAATGGCCTTTCGAATACAGGCGATCGCTGCCGAGAATCACGCAGGGCAGGATCGGAACTTCGGCCATCTGCGCAAGGGTCGAAACTCCCGGCCGAAGAGGAGCGCCTTGCAAGACGGAGTGAAGGCCGTCGCGAATACCGCCCTCCGGAAACATCCCCACGATGCGTCCGCGTTTTAAACGGTCGAGCGCGCTGCGAATGGTGGCCCGATCGGCGCGGTTTCGATCAGCCGGGAAACACTCGATGGCGCGAAGGACGCGGCCGAGCACGGGGTGGGGGAATAACTCGGCCATCGCCATCCAATCCACTTTGCGTTGCACGACTGTAGCGATAATCGGCGGATCGAAGTGGCTGATGTGATTTGCCGCCAGGATAAAAGCGCCGCCCTGTTTCGTGTTTGCCCAACCGACCACGTGAACGCGCGTGACACAGGCGAACAGGCACTGCGCAGCGAATCTGGTCGCGCGATACGCAATGAAATGAAAGAGCGAGCGCATTACCTGGCTGTTCCTGAGCTACGAAGCGCACGCCAAATCCTTGCATTTGCCGAGATCCAGCTTTCCGGACGCGAGCACGGGAATCGCGTCGATCCGGCAGATCCGCTTCGGCACCCAAAGGTTGGGAACGCCGAGATCGCGAAGCTTGATGCGCAACTGCTCGGCATCGACCTCAATGGCCGCTAACAAAATGACCGCCTCCCCCTTGCTCTCGTCCGGCACGCCCATGACCGCGACGACTCGTTCGGACTGATCGTCCAAGCCGAGGGCGGTGGCGATTTTTTGTTCCAGGGCTTCGTGCGGCACCATCTCGCCGGCGATCTTGGAGAAACGGGAGAGACGCCCTTCGATGTAAAGAAATCCGTCCTCGTCGAACCGGCCGATATCGCCCGTCTTGAACCACCCGTCCCGCAAGACCTCAGCCGTTCGTTCTGGATCATGCAGGTAGCCTTCGAAGATGTTAGGACCGCGCAACCAAATCATGCCGCTCTCGTGCAAGGATAATTTGCGATCGGTGTCCGGGTCGCGAATCTCGGCCGCTATTCCCGGCGCCAGTTTCCCGACCGACCCGAGGCGACTGGATGGCTGCACGATATCGCCCGTGTTCTTGATCTTCGGTTCCGGCAAGTTGACACTCACAACCGGCGAAGTCTCCGTCAGGCCGTACCCCTCCAGCACAGTATGGCCGAAGCGTTCTTTCAGTGCCTTCGCCAAATCGATCGGTAATTTTTCGGCTCCGGTGATGATGAGGCGCAGGCTGCGGAGTTGTGGCGGATGCGCCTTACGCAAATAGGCGCGCAAAAAAGTCGGCGTGGCCAGCAGGAGAGTCAGCTTGTATTTCTCGATGAGCGCGGAGATTTTCGCCGCATCCAAAGGGTTGGGATACGTGACGATCGGCACTCCTTCGACGAGGGGATACCACAGAGTGACAGTCGATCCGAAACTGTGAAAGAAGGGAAGGGACGCGAGTATGGCGTCATCCTTCTGGGCGTTCAGGAGAACGTTGAACTGCGAAACGTTGCCGAGAATATTGCGATGACTCAGCACGACGCCCTTGGGTTCACCCGCGCTGCCGCTCGTGAAGAGCAGGATCGCTTCACGGTTTCCGCCTTCTTTCGGAATCTTTAGCAGGCGGAGGAGTAAACCCGTTGGACAACAAACCGCCAGCATCCACCAAAGGAGAATTTGTCTTTTCATCTTCGGCATGAGGGCGTCGAGCTTGAGCACGTGCTCGGGCCATGGAAAATCGTTTAACCGCGGGATGAAAGAAGTGGCCGTGATGGCCACCCGCAAGTCGGCGCGGCGGCAGCTTGATTCGATGGCGGCTCGACCGCTCGTAAAATTCAAGCCGACCGGGATTTTTCCGGCCAGGGCCACGGCAAGATTGGCGATAACGGCACCCTTGCTGGCCGGGAGCACAATCGCGATTCGTTCGTCCGTGAATTCTTTTCGCAAAAATTGACTGAGCGCGGCGGCGGCGCCCAGAATCTTGCCGCGAGCCAACGAACTGTCGTCGAGGCCATCCGTCACGGCGGTGCCGAAGCGCCGCCGCTTCATGCCACGCACACACATTTCGGCGAGATGCCGGTTCAAGCTGGGACGTCGACTGAAGCAGAATTCGCCGAGCTTGAGCAATTCTTCGCGGACCGTCGCGATATCCGCCTTGTCCGCGGCGATGGGTTTACCGAAAGCGACCGAGACTCGATAGGGAAATGTTTTCGGCCATTTTTTGAAGAAGCGGCCGCCTTGAAAAGAGAAGATGGAACCCCAGAGCTGGTCCATCCAAACCGGCACGACCGGCGCGCTGGCCTGGCGCGCAATTAATTCGTATCCGCGCTGCAGACGCAGCAGTGTGCCGGAGCGGGTCAGTTGACCTTCTGGAAAAAGGCAGACGATGTCTCCCGCACGCACGTGGTCGGCGGCCAGGCGCACGGCCTCCTTGGCGCGCCGCGGACTGATGGGGATGCATCCGGCCGACTGCAGCACCGGATGCAAAAAGCGATTCTTGTAAAAACCCTCGTCCACGATGTAGCGAATGCGGCGGGGGCACGCCAGTTGCAGAACGATCGCATCGACGAAAGAAATGTGATTGGGAAGAAGCAGGAACCCGCTGGCGGGCAGGTGTTCCTGACCCGTCCGGGAAACTCGGTAGATTATTTTTGCGAGGCCCAGGACAAGAAAGTAGAGAGCTCGCTGGCTCCATGACAGATCGGTCACGTTTATGATTTACAATCGCAGCCGCTCCGACTGCAATCGGCAAGTTGTCGATCCCAGCAAATTACGGAAAAATGCCGAGCGCCCGAACCGCGCTCTTTCTGTTGCTCGGGATCAATCTTTTTAATTACATCGATCGGCAGATTCTGGCCGCGGTCGAACCCCAGATCCGCGCCACCTTTTTCGCGCCGAATGACCCAAACGCCATGCTGTTAACGGGAACGCTGGCCACAGCGTTCCTTGCCACTTACATGATCTCGGCTCCGGCCCTCGGATGGCTGGCCGATCGGTTTTCGCGCTGGGTCATCATCGGAATCGCAGTGATCTTGTGGAGTCTGGCCAGCGGCGCATCGGGGCTAGCCGCAACCTTCGGAATTTTATTCGCCACCAGAATTTTTGTAGGGATCGGCGAAGGCGGTTACGGGCCGGCGGCGCCGACTGTTTTGTCCGACTTATTTCCACTCGCCACGCGCGGACGTGTCATGGCGGTGTTCTGCGCGGCCATTCCGGTGGGCAGCGCACTTGGCTACGTGCTCGGTGGGTTGATCAATCAGCATTTGGGCTGGCGTTGGGCCTTTTACCTGGTCACGCCACCCGGTTTATTGCTTGGGGCGCTCTGCTTTACGCAAAGAGATCCACGTGTCCGCGACGTCGCAGGCCAAGAGCGTCGCCGCGCGACCTTGGCTGATTACGCCAAACTTTTCCGTACGCGATCCTACGTTCTCAATATTGTGGCGCAAACGGCCATGACGTTTGTGCTCGGAGGAATCGCTTTCTGGATCCCGGCCTATCTCCAGTACCGGCACCAACCCGCCTCTGGCACCATCATCTTCGGCGCCATCACCGTGGTGGCGGGTCTAATCTCCACATTGCTCGGTGGCGCACTGGCGGATCGGTTGCGTAAACGGTATCCCGGTTCCTATTTCGCTGTCTCCGGAATCGCCATGCTCTTTGCATTTCCGTTGTTTCTCATGATGCTCTTCACGCCATTCCCCGCCGCCTGGTTCTTTCTCTTCGGGTCGGTCTTCTTTGTTTTCTTTAATACCGGCCCGTCCAACACTGCGCTGGCCAATGTTTCACTGCCTTCGGTCCGTGCGACCGCGTTCGCCTTGAATATTTTTGTCATACATTTGCTTGGGGATGCTGCGGCCCCGCCCTTGATTGGCGCCATCGCCGGGCATTACAACATGAAGATTGCCTTCATGTTCGTGTCGGCCGTGATGCTGGTTGCAGCCGTGGCTTGGCTGGCTGGCGTAAAGTATCTGGCGGCCGACACCGCTGCGGTGGAAGCGGCCGGCGAAGGGGCGTAATCACAAAAAAAGCCGCAGGACTGAATCGTCCTGCGGCTGATTTTGGATGCGGACAATCCCGCACAAATTTAGACGTTATTGCTTTTCGGCTTCGGGAGTGGCACTCGGCTCGGTGCTTTCGCTCGGATGCTTGCGCAATTTCTTGACCGTCGTCGCAGTTTCGTCGCTCGAGCTGGCGTCGCCGCTCTTCTTCTTGGAAGCAGAGGATTCGCTGTCCGTGGTCATTTCAGTCTGGCGGCGCGGAGAGACGGGCGTCATACCCGATTTCGGTTTGCCCGCAGCCGAATCGCCGGGATTCGTGTGACGTGAGGGAGTGGCGCTGGCTGCCACGGTCGCCGTGGCCGCTGCGGTGGCCGCAGGGCTCGCCGAAACGGATGGGTTCGGTGTCGCGGTGCCAAGTGGCGTCATCGAAGGAGTCGCAACTGGCGAAGCAGTCGCACTGGCGATCGGTGAAGTGGTAGCACTGACGATCGGCGAAGCGGTAGCACTGACGATCGGCGAAGCGGTAGCTGTCGTCGTGGTCGAGGAGGTTGAGGCGCCAACGCCGGTTGTCGTTGTGCTGCTATTGGAAACCCCTCCGCTGACGGACACCCCTAGGCCGCCGCCCGGGGCGACTCCGTAGTACGTGTTCACATTGTTAATGTAGCCGCTGGTCGAGTATTCGTTAATCCTCGAGTATTCGAAGGCGGGTGCGCTGTATATTTTTTCTCTCTCCACTCGCACGGTAACGACGCGCGGATCGGAAGTGGTCGAATAAACGGACCATGGAACAGCGACCGTTTTGCTCGACCCGGTCAGGCGGCTTGTCGTGCTGCCGGTTGAAACGACGGTGTACGCCATACAGCCATTTTGATCGAGAACGACGTCTTTGATTTCGCCGATGTCCTCGCCTTTGGCCGCTTTCACCTTTGTTCCGATAAGTTTGCTCGTCTGGATGTAGGTGGTGCTAGTCGATGAGGTGCTCTGGGTCTGAGCAGACATTGGAACGGCGGCCCCACCCAGAATGGCTAACGCTGCTCCGCATAAGAGAGTTGTTTTCATATATTTTTAAGAGACGCTTTGTTTTCCTGTTTTATTCAGGGGCGCCCAGATAAGAATCGGATTTCAGGCCCCTCCCAGCCGTGCGCTTTTCGCGCGATCTCACTCAACGAGTGATATTTCCGCTGCAGGCGCGCAACCGTCCGAAGGATCTCTTTTCCCGCTCGCTTGGCTCAAAGCACGCTCGCGTGCTCGGTCAGATGCACATCGTAGGCCGCGGCTTGTCCACGCGCGATGGCAGCCTCGTTAACCAGTCCAATCCGGGTCAATAATTGCCCGAGCAATTCCCAGCTTTCCGCTCGGTACCATTGCGTTTGCAGACAGGCCTGCAATTCGCTAATGGCCGCATCTGTCGCTCCCATTTCATTCATAAACCGGACGTACCGTTTCTCGATATTCCAGTTGGGAGGCCCGGTGCGTGCGGCCAGGCGAAGTTGCAGCGGATTGGTTTTTCCCTTTTCCTTGCTGTCCAAAACCGCAATGAGCTCTTCCGCCTGCGCATCGACCCAGGGCATCTCGCGTGCGCGCATGGCCAATTGTCGCGATGTCTTGAAATCGTTCTGCCGCAAGGCCACCACGGCCAGATTGATGACGGCCAGGGGCTGATCCGGTTCCTTTTTCAAAGCGGAATTTAGGATGGCCTTGGCCCGGTCCAATTTTCCTTCCGACAATTCGAGTCCACCGAGATTGATCAGCATTCGCGGCGAATCACCCCCCGCGGCGATGGTTCTTTCCAGAAACGTGCGTTGATCCTTCCAGTCGAGTGTGCGCAAACACGTTCGCACGGCGAGAAAGGCCATCCAACAGGCTAACCCGACGGAAAAACCGCGGACGAGCGTGAGCGGAAGTGGGTGCGTTTCCATCAGCCGGACCACAGCGAGACCCGCAGCGAGGAAGAGAAAGGCAGTTGGAACATAAATCCAATGCTCCGCCACGGGCGCGTTGAGCGCGACAATTCCACTTATGGGTAGATAGGCAATCCCGGCCAGGATGAGCATTTTGAAGACGGGCGAATTGTGTCGGCGCTCCCGCCAGAGCCAGTAGATCATGCCGCCAAGGATAATGACCCCGAGCAATGTCTGCATCTCTCGCGCAGCGAAAGTGTTCATGTTGGTTTCGGTGGATTCGGTAGGCTGAGCATCCACCTGTCGATCCATGTGCAGATTGACCGGCAGAACGATAAGACCGGCGTATTCGGCCAGAGCGCGCGCCATCAGGATGGGCCGGCTGACGAGGGGCGAAATAAGAAACCGGGGTGGACTTGGATGATGCTCCGCGGCCTGGCGCAGACTAAAATAAACAGCCGCGACAAAGGCCGCAACTGCCACATTTTTCATAACGGCTTTTTTATCTTTTAATAAGAGGGCGATGACGACGGCGAGGGCGGGGAAGATGAGTCCGCTTTCTTTGCTCAAGGCGCCGAGCAGGAAGGCGATGCCGCTGCCTAACAACCACGGAATGACACGCCGGGGGACGGCGATTCGACTACGCAGCATCAGGTAGCAGCCGAGGAAACCGAATAAGGCGGCCAACGGGTCAGCGCGCCCGGATACGTAGACGACAGCTGCGGTCTGAACCGGATGAATCGCCCAGACTAACGCGGCAATGGCTGCGATCCATCGACGTTGCCGGGCGGCGATGCCGCAGGCAAGCAGAAGTTCCTCGGCAAAAAACAACAGCGCGATGGCAGCAGCACTATGGAGGACGACGCTGGTGACGTGATACGCGGCCGGTCTGAACGAGAACGCCCCGTATTCGAGGGCGTAAGTCAGTCGCTGGATCGGACGATAAAAATCGGAGGCGGTCGCGTCGACAAAAAGAAAATGATTAAAGCCTTCCGGTATCAGCCTCCAGCTGCGGATTAACGGATCGCGCAGGACGAGGGCCGTGTCGTCCCAAACGAAGCCGTTGCGCGCGGCCGGCGCATACGCAGCGACCACCGCAATGAAGATGACCAGAGCAGCGAAGGATTTCTTCACGGCGAAAACGGATTGGACAGAATCAGCACTTTAGGCGTCTAAGTTGGCAATGGTTAACTTGCTTGTCCGCCGCCTGATGGCTTTGGGGTTGTTCCTGCTGGTCAGCAATGCGCATGCCGACGGTGTGCCCGACGACTGCACCCAGCTTATTCTGGGCGTGGCTCCCGGCTGGGACTCCATGCGCGGACATTTGCAATTGTTTGAGAGAACGCGAGGCGGGTCTTGGGCGCCCATGGCGCCTCGCGTCCCTGTGCTTTTTGGAAAGAGTGGCGCAGCCTGGGGGAGCGGAGTCGCCGGTCAGGGCGAGCCTGGACGGCACAAGAAGGAACGGGATGGGCGTGCGCCGGCCGGCGTCTTTCGGATCGGGCGCATATATACTTATGACTCCCAGTTGCCACCCGGCTCGGATTACCCGTTTCACCAGGTCACCACGGCCGATGCCTGGGTCGATGACATGCATAGCTCCGACTACAATCGCTTTGTCACGATCGATGATCCGGCTCATCCCCCGGCCTGGTTCGAGAAACAGAAAATGCGGCATAACGATTTTGCCTATCGATGGCTCGTGGAGATTCGTCACAACTCAGATCCACCTGTGCCGGGCGCTGGGAGTGCCATCTTTTTTCATATTCGCCGCGGTGAAAGCCGGCCAACCGCGGGCTGTACGACCATGGCTGAAAGCGATCTCGTTCGTTTGATCACATGGCTGCGTGCGCCGCGCCATCCGTGCTATGTTCTGTTGCCGGAGTTGGAGTACGAAAAAAAGTGGCAGTCATGGCATTTACCGGCCCCTGAAAAACTCTAGAAAAAAAATCGTTAGAATCGAACGTAAACCGTTGATTCGCGTTTTCCTTAGGCTACCTTCACCATCTTATTCTTATGCGGCGACGTCCTAATCCACAATCAGAGTCTAATATCCGGCGAATCGATACCAAAGCGAAGGCCCGGAAACAAACCCACGGCTTTCAAGTTCACTTCCTTCGCGGAGCGACTGCGGTCACAAAAATGTTCAGCGATTCCGTCTACGGCGGAAAAGAGTCGGCTCGTCGAGCTGCTCGGAAGTTCAAGAAGAGCGCCATCGCCAAAGTTGTCAGGCAGGCAACCAAGGCGGTGAAAAAAGCTGTTTCTCGCAAGAAGCCGGTCTCTCGCAAAAAACCGGCGTCTCGTAAGAAGCCAGCTCCGCGACGCGGCAAGACCGCGAAGCGCCGTCGGCGCTAGGGTTAGTGGTCGCGGCCCAGGTAGGCCTTCCAGCATTCGATGAAGCCCGGCGCGAAATCCGCCGGGCGCGCTTCGATCCATCCTGTCACCGTGCCCGGTGGGAAGTAACCGCCTGCCTCGATCTCGGCCCGGTCAAACCGGATCAGTCCATCCCATTGGCCACGGTAAACCCAGATGAACTCCTGCCCTGTCTGGTCCGAGGCCGGTAACTTGGCCAGGCGGTCTAACGGCACTTTGATGCCTAACTCCTCTTCCAACTCCCGGACGGCGGCTGGATCGTACTCTTCCCCGGCCTCAACGTGTCCGGCGGCGCTCGAGTCCCAGGCCCCCGGGTGCCGGTCCTTCCACTGAGATCGCTTTTGCAGGTAAATCTCCCCAGCTGAGTTAAAAATGAGGATATGGACCGCCCGGTGGCGCAAGTTATTCCCATGCACCCGTGGGCGTGGGGCTGACCCGATCACGCGGTCTGCCTCGTCCACCAGGGGAAACACCTCGGCCGCCGCTTTTTCAGGGTCAGAAAGCTCGATGGGACGGATCAGATTGGTCAAAGCGATCCATTGCTCGAGCCCGAGCATTTCGGCCCGCACGCGCCGGTCGACGCCGAGAGCATTGGCCGTCGCACCCCAGTTGGAAACATATTCGCCCAAGAGATTGCCCAGTTGTTTTCGGCGCTGTGAGAAACCGCGCCGCACGATTTGGTTAAAGAATTCGTCGTCGCGCGGCGGTAGTTCGGTGGCGCTCCGTGGCACGAGGCGAACGATCGCGGAATCCACCTCGGGTCGAGGGATGAATACGCTGGCCGCGACGGTACGGAGATACTCGACGCGATAATGTAATTGGACGTGAAGTGAGAGCGCTCCGTAATCCTTTGTGCCGGGTCCGGCCGAGAGGCGTGTTGCCATTTCCTTCTGTAACATGAACACAGCCAATGAGATAGGACTTGGCCATTTCAAGAATCTCAAAAGAAGCTGGCTTGAAATGTAATAAGGAAGATTACCGATCAGTTTGACGCGTGGCCTGGTAAAGAGCGTTCGAACGTCGAAAGCGATCGCGTCCTCATGCCTGACCTCGAGTGGTTGATCGGCCAGATGAAACCTTAAAAACTGGGCCAGGCGCGCGTCCTTTTCGAGGGCGAGGACCTGCGCGCCTTTCGAAATTGCAATCTCGGTCAACGCACCGAGCCCGGGGCCGATCTCGACCACATAGTCGGTTTCCGAAACATTGACTTGTTCGACGATCCAGCGTGCGACGTTCTGGTCATGCAGGAAATTCTGGCCCAGGCTTTTGACGGGGGAGACGTGAATTTCCCGGAGCGTCGAGGCAATTTTAGACAGATTCATTGGCGAGCCCGGCAAAGGGCGCCCCAAAGCGGTGCTTTGTTCACAAAAATGATGTGTACAAAGTGCTTGGGAGCGGCCAGGTTATTCACAAGTTATCAGCATCCAGGGCATCGCGATTGCCGCGACACCTAGGAGAGGCTACTTCGCCTTTTTTTTGGCCTTGGCTCCCGCTTTTTCGAGCAAACGGGGACGGCCGGCCTTTTTGCGACTGCTCATATATATCCTGCGGGCGTCTTTCATGGAAACACCCTCCAGAAAGAACACGATGGCAGAACGGCCCATGGCGTAGGTTCCCGCTCCAGCAACCATGCCGCAGATGACGTTGCCCCAGCCGGGAAAGAATTTCAGCACGGCCCGGGTGCCTTCGCGCAAAAGCATGCCCGCGCCCACATTGACGCCAAGGGCGCCCACGAATTCGGTGGCGGCGCGCAGGCTGCGTTCCCGGCCGCTGATATACATAATGCCTGAAACCATGACGAGCTGAAGAGTCGTCAGGATGGGGAGATCCGCCAGAGGAATAGGCTGCGTCCCAATCGCTGTGCAGATTGCCGTAGTCGATTTTACGAGGATCTGCGCGATATCGGCCTGGACCGCGCGATCTCTCGAGATACGCGCCATTTCGATGCGCGCGGCGTTGGGCAGTTCGCGCGCGACGATCGACATCATAGCCTTAGCGTCGCGCGCCGCGTTCGGTCCAGAAAGATAAAATGCGCCGGCGAAACGATCGCTTGTCCCGCTCATGGCCTGAAGCAGCGCCTGCAGCTGCGTGTTGTTCGGTTCCAGTGTGTCTCGGGACGGACTGGCCTTCGTCGGCGGTTCAATTAATCCGATAACGCGCGCGGATGCATTTCCTTTTTCATTGGACTGCAGGCATGTCGCCAGATTGTCCGTGGCGGTTTTGCGCCGGGTCTTTTTTCCACCGTCGGTCTCTTCCACGAAGAAAATGAGATCGGCCGGCTGGCGCTTCAGTTCGATTTGAATCTCGTCAGAAGATTCATCAGAGCTGCGCGCGTCCAAAATTGAAATTATCCCGCGATCTGGAATCTGCAGATCATGCCACCGATTCACCGTGGAAAGGGTAGCTGGGTCGCCCGGAACCGCGTCGGGAAAAAGCATCTGAACGATCTCAAGCACCGGCGTTTTATTCGAACCGGTAAAAAGCAAACGGGGAGGGCGTTGCTGGAGAAACAACTCCTTCATCGGAGTCAGCTCACTCAGAATGGGTTTCTGAATGGTGCCCGGGAGTTTGCCGACGAACGCCTCGAGCCGCTCGACGACGTGGAGAAGGAGAGACTGATTCATTGGGAGGGGGAGACAGTAAAGTTAGTAGTGACATTTTCCAGTGCGGTCACTTCAGGTAGGAGGCGCACCTCCGGGGCGTCCGCCGAGGTCTGTGGAATCCACTCAAATCGGACGAATCGGCCGGCCGTCCCTGCCTGCATCGAGAGGATCCGAGCGAGTGACCGCCTTTCAGCCACAAATTGGCTTTGCATCTCATGACCGAAATCATACACCTTGGATTCTCATGGGCTTGAATGTTGATGTTCTCTCTCGTGCGGCCAACGAAGCGCGTGGTCTGTGCATGGACGCAGTCGAGGCTTCCCAGTCGGGCCATCTCGGCCTTCCCCTGGGATGTGCTGAAATGGGCGCCGTTCTTTACGGCCACGTTTTAAAGTACAATCCCGACAAGCCGCGCTGGATCGGCCGGGATTACTTTGTCCTATCGGCCGGTCATGGCAGCATGTTCCTCTATGCCTGGCTGCATCTGGGCGGTTACGATTTGACCATGGAAGAGATCAAGCGCTTCCGGCAATTACACAGCAAGACCCCCGGTCACCCCGAGTTTTTTGAGACTCCCGGCGTAGAATGCACGACCGGGCCGCTCGGTCAGGGCGTGGGCAATGCGGTCGGTATCGCGATGGCCGCGAAAATGGCGGCGGCACGATTCAATACGAGCGAACATCGAATTTTCGATCAGCACGTGATTTGCCTGGCCGGTGATGGTTGCCTGCAGGAAGGCGTTTCGGCGGAAGCCAGTGCGTTCGCCGGTCATTTCGGTCTCGATAATCTGATTCTGATTTACGATTCCAACGCGGTCACGCTCGATGCCATGGCCAAGGAAACGCAGAGTGAAGACACGGCCATGCGCTTCAAGGCCTACGGGTTCGACGTGCAGGAGGTTGACGGCAACGATATGTCGCAATTTCTCGATGCCCTCAACATCGCGAAAGAGCGCGATAACGGGAAACCCCAGTTCATCGTCGCCCACACGCTCATCGGCAAAGGCATTCCCGAAGTGGCCGGGACGAGCAAGGCTCATGGAGAAGCGGGCGCGAAGTTTGTCGATGCTTCGCGCAAGGGTCTCGGTCTGCCCGAAGAACATTATTTTGTTTCAAAGGAAACGCGGGATTATTTCGCCGGGCATAAGGAGAAGCTGCTGGTCGAGTACGATCGGTGGGAAAAATCCTATAACGATTGGCGCAAGAAAAATCCGGAACTAGCCCAACTGCTCGCCGTCGCGGTGGAACGCAAAGTGCCGGCTGATCTGCTCGCAAAAATCCCGAACTTCCCGGCGGACGCGAAGCTTGCGACACGCAAGGCGGGGAGCGAAGCCCTTCAGTCCCTCGCCCAGGCCATGCCCTTTTTGATTAGCGGGAGCGCCGATCTGCACGGATCGACACTGAATTACATCAAGGATGGCGGCGATTTCACGCGCAACAATCCGAACGGCCGCAATATTCATTTCGGCATCCGCGAACATGGCATGTGCGCGATCATGAACGGCGTTTCTTATCACGGTATTTTTCGCGCGTCCGGAGCCACCTTTTTGGTCTTCGCCGATTATTGTCGTCCGTCGATTCGGCTGGCTGCGTTATCGAGGCTTCCGAACATCTACATCTTTACGCACGACTCTATTGGCGTGGGTGAGGATGGCCCCACCCATGAGCCGGTGGAGACGGTGAGCGGCTTGCGCGTGATCCCACAGCTCGACGTCATTCGTCCAGCCGACCCGGAGGAAACGGCCGGCGCCTTTGCGGCCGCCGCTCAGCGCAACGACGGGCCGACGCTCCTGGCCCTCACTCGTCAAGTCGTGCCGATGTTAAACGAAATCGAGGTGAAAATGCGTCGGGAGGGCGTTTCGCGCGGCGGTTACGTGGCCTTGCCTGAAAAAGGGAAACTCGATTTAATTTTAATGTCGTGCGGGAGCGAATTACAACACGCCATGGCCGCCGCCAAACAACTGGGGGACGGGGTACGCGTTGTCTCGATTCCCTGTTTCGAACGTTTTGCGCGTGAATCAGAAGAATACCGCGAGGAAGTGCTGCCGAAATCGTGCCGCCGCCGCATCGCGATTGAAGCGGGGGTGAAGGGCCTCTGGTATCAGTATGTCGGGCTCGACGGCAAAGTGCTCGGTCTGGATCGGTTCGGAATCAGCGCGCCAGGGGCCGAGGCGATGAAGGAATTTGGCATCGACGCCCAACATGTGATCGATGCGGCCAAGAGCCTCTGATGTTGGACCGCTTTCCGCGCTGCAATTTCTTTTCTGAAAAGCCTTCGCGTTTTGCCGTGCTCTCATCGCGAACTCGTGACCACTCCAGTATTATTTCGGTGACAGCTCAGGCGCGAGTTGATTTAGATGGGCTCTAATGTAAGGGGGCTCAGCCGTAGGAGCCAACGGCCACCAAGAAACATGAAGACACATTTTAGATTAACGTTTTTGATTTCAACAATTGCGCTGCTGGTTCTGGGCGCACCTCTCTTCGCCCAGAACGACGTCTGGGTGGGCAATTCTCCCACCACGAGTAATTGGAGCGATGGCGCCAATTGGCAGAGCGGGACGACACCGATGAATGGAGATCTCCTGCTGTTCCAAGGGGTTAATCGAACCACTAACACGAACGATCTTTCCAGAGCGGATTACGAATCGTTTACGTTTGATGCCACGGCTGGCGCGTTTGACCTTCAGGGCAGGACTATCGGCTTGCTCAGCGGCGGATTAACGAACAATTCCTCCAATGCACAAACCATAAGCTTTAGCGTCCAGAACCCCCTCATTCCTGCCTTTAGTGGCCTTGCCGTAGTTGAAGATCAAACGTGGCTGGCTGCGTCAGGGGGGCTTAACATTTTCTGCAACGTGGAGGCGGCCAGAGCAAACACGGTTGGACCAACAACGCTGACCGTGGCTGGCGCGTTTCAAACCACCATCACCGGGTCGGTGGCGGACGATCCGACAAACGCCGCTAATACGTTAATTCTTGTTAAAGCCGGCGCCGGCACACTCACCTTAAGCAACGCAAATACCTATACTGGCGGCACGACTGTAAACGGAGGCGTACTGGCTGCGGGCAATCTCAACGCGCTCGGCGCCGGCAATGTGGTGGTTAATGGCGGTACTTTACAAACCGCCAACGGCCCTCGGCCCATCACGGTTGGTGGAAGTTATACGCAGTTCAACGGGGGTACCCTGCGGCTCCTGATCGGCGGAATCGATTCCGGCGCGGAATCCGATTTCCTCACTGTCAACGGGCTGGCATCAGTCAATGGCACCTTGGCGATCATCCGCACAAATGGTTACAACCCGATGAATGGCGATCACGTTGATATCATCGGCGGTCCGGGGGGGCGTACCGGCGCGTTCTCTAACGTCACCAGCACCTTCAGTGGACTGCTTCAGCCCATGCCGATGTACGATGATCCGAACGATATCTATATCGTTTTTCAAATTAGCTCTTTCAATGTTGGTGGACTCACACCTAACCAGCTCGCTGTGGCTCATGAGCTGAATGAAGAGAAAAACGATCCGCGCGCGAACGACCTCGTCAATTTTCTCGCTCTCGAACCGCTCGGGAATCTTCCGCGCGATTACGATTTGATCGCGCCTGAGGAACTCGCTTCCGTTTACGAAATCGGTTTTTCCCAGGCGGTCGTGCAGAACATGAACCTGCAGCACCGCATGGATGACATCCGTGCCGGCTCCAATGGATTTTGTAGCAGCGGTTATCAAGCCCCGCAAACCGCCGGTTACAGCAAGGGATCGGACGGCAAAGGGACTCTCGACCAGAACCCGACTCCGGCTCTCGTCCCGTCGGCTGAAAATCGCTGGGGCGTGTTCGTGACCGGCTCCGGCGACTTCGTCAACGTGGGCAACCGCGATGAGAACGCGCACGGCTACGACATTACGACGGGCAATGTCACGGTCGGCGCCGATTACCGGTTGTGCGATCACTTCGCTATCGGCATCGATGGCGGCTACTCCGGCAGCACGGCCGACCTGGTCGACGGCGGCCGGGTTGAAGTGGACGGGGGTAAAGCCGGCGCCTATGCCACGTTGTATGGCTACAAGATTTTGGGAAGCCTCGTCCACGTGGACGGCGCCGTCAGTGGCGGCTGGAACAGCTTCGACACCCGCCGGACCGGTCTCGATAGAGTCACCGTATTAACCTATAACGATATCGCACGCGGCAGCACCAATGGCAGTGAGTTCAACGCGCTGCTCGCTTACGGAGGCGACTGGCACTTCGGCTGCCTCCTGGTCGGCACTTGGTCGAGCATTCAGTACACCAACGTCGGCATCGATCGCTTCACCGAGACGGGCTCCTTCGCCCCTCTGCAAATTCAGAATCAGGACCAATACTCCTTGCGCGGCACCAGCGGAGTGCGCGTCGCTTATGATCTAAAATGCGGCCGCACGATTTTCCGACCCGAAGTGCGCGCCGCCTGGCAACATGAGTCCGGAGATCGCGCTTATCCGATCGACGCAAGATTCGCTTCTGGCGCTGGCGACGTCTTTACCGTGCATGGCCCCGCCATCGGCCGCGACAGCGCTCTGGTCGACGCCGGTTTCGCCGTGCAATGGAGCCCGCGCTGCTCCTCTTACGTTTACTACGACGGCGTTCTCGGTCGCTCCAACTACGACAACAACGCCGTCAGCGGTGGCTTCCGCGTCAGCTTTTAATCTGCGAGCAACCGTCTCGCGTGCGCTGACCTACATCCCTTCGGGCTCGGATACGTGGCGCGCTCGGTCTTCGAACCGGGTGAATTCCTTCAGGAAGGTGAGGGAGACTTCGCCGACCGGCCCGTTGCGCTGCTTGGCGATGATCAACTCGGCTTCCCCTGATTTTTCGGCGCGCGCTTCTTCATCGTCTTCGTAGATTTCTGGCCTAACGAGCAACCCGACCAGGTCGGCGTCCTGCTCGATCGATCCCGATTCGCGGAGATCGCTCAGGCGAGGTTTCCCTCCCGTGCGCGCTTCCGGCTGACGATTCAACTGGGCCAGGACGATGATCGGCACCTTCAGTTCCTTGGCCAGACCCTTCAGGCCTGCTGAAATTTCTGAGATTTCCAATTGCCGATTATCTTGGGCGCGCCGGGTCGTGGATCGGAGGAGCTGAAGGTAATCAACCACGAGCAGGCTGACGTCCTGTTGCGCTTTAAGCCGCCGCGCCTTGGCCCGTAGCTCAAGAATGCTCAGGCCAGCCGTGTCATCGATGAAGATTCTGGCCTCGGCCAGTTTGGACGCGGCGGCGGTCAAACTTGGAAAGTCTCGTTCGCCCAGGAAACCGTCTCGCACCTTCTGCAAATTAACGCGGGCACGCGAGCAGAGAAGGCGCTGCACAAGCTGCTGGCTGCTCATTTCCAGGCTGAACACGCCGACGGCCAGCTTCTCGTTGATCGCTACGTGTTCCGCTATGTTCATGGCCAGGGCCGTCTTACCCATGCTGGGCCGGGCCGCGATCACGATCATTTCCGCTGGATGCAATCCACTCGTCATCCGATCCAACTCCACGAATCCGGTCGAGATACCGGTAATGCCGCCTTTTCGCTCGTAGAGTTTTTCGATCGATTCGATCGCTTCCATGACCTGATCCTTCATGGAGAGCATCTGCCCTTTGAATCGACTCTCGCCGACCGCGAAGATTTTCTGTTCGACTTCGTCGAGCAGCGTATTGACTTCGTCCTGCTCCTCGTAGGCGCGCCGGACTCCTTCGGTGGCGGCGGCGATGATCTGGCGCAGGACGTATTTGTCCCGCACAATATCGAGGTAGTAGTTCACGTTGGCCGCGGTTGGCACAAACGTGTAGAGGCTCGTGATAAAGGAAGGACCTCCAACCGACTCAAGCAGGTTCCGGTCGCGCAATATCTGGGTGAAGGTGATCAGGTCAATGGCCTGACCGGCATTCCAAAGCTCGACCAGGGCCGTATAAATCGTCTGGTGGGCCGGGACGTAGAAATACTCTTCGTTAATTTTCTCCACGCACTCCGCGATGACGTCGCGGGGCGAGATGAGCATGGAACCGAGGACGCCCTGCTCCGCTTCCGTGCTGTGCGGCGGGGTGCGGTGAATATCCTGCGAAGAAGATGCGGATGACCTGGGGAAAACTCTTTCTCCAGTCTGGGCGGCCGAGCCTCGGCCAGCGCCATTTGTCGCTGTCTTGCGAGGCTTCTCAGGCGCAGAGCCTTGAGAAGTCGGCATTTTCTATTCTCTTTTTCTTTTGAAGAATGAGCGGTTCTTTTTGTCCGAATCATCCGGGTCGGCCGCGACGTCCGTCTTGGGCTCGTCGGCCGACTTGACTTGGAAAATAAATTGCGTGGCCACGTCGTGATGCAGTTTGATCGCGACCTCGTGTTCCCCGGTCGTCTTGATCGGATGTTCGAGCACGATCTTGTGGCGATCGATTTCGGTTCCGATCTCATTCTTGATTCGCGTGACAATATCCTGCGCGGTGATCGAACCGAAGGCCTTGCCCGTTTCGCCCGTCTCGAGCGTGAAAGTGACACGCAGTTTGGCGATACGGCGGCTCAATTCCTCCGCTTCGTTCAACTCACTGGCTTCGCGTTCCGCGCGCTTCTTTTTCAGATTTTCAAGCTGCCGCATGCTGGCCGGGGTGACCTCGTAAGCCTTGCCATGGGGCAGGAGATAGTTGCGCGCATAGCCGCGGCGTACTTTTACGATATCGGCCTCGGCGCCAAGGCCGGGGACGTTTTCCGTTAGAACGATTTCTGTAGAAGGCATGGGATGAAGGGGTTTCCCGCGCAAAAAAACTTCCGACGAGGAGCGCAGGGGTTCGAGTATAGAAGCGGAGTGACTACTGTCAAATTGCGAAAGTAAAACAGGGTCGATTTCAATTATCTCGACAGGCCAATCCCGAAATGAGATCAGATGGACATGTCTCTTCGCATTTCGGCGAAGATCGTTGCGGTAAATTGGACGGCAGCGGCTCTGGTCCTTTGCTCCGCCTCGGCCTTCGAAACCAATGGTGATCTCGATCTTGGTTTTGACGCCGGCAAACTCACAAACGGCCAAGTCCAGGCCGCTGTCGTCCAACCGGACAAAAAACTGGTCATTGCCGGAGGTTTCGGGAAGGTCAATAACGTCATGCGCATCAACATTGCGCGACTCGATACGACGGGCGCGGTCGATCTGACATTCAACGCTCTGGCTGGGACGGACGGCACGATCTCGCAGTTGATCCTTCAGACTGACGGGAAATTTCTTATTGTCGGCGGCGGCACCGGCGCGGCCGGTGGAGGGCCTTTCAACACGGTGAACGGAGTGGCTCGCAATAATATTGCGCGCTTGAACGGAGACGGTTCGCTCGATGCTTCATTCGATCCCGGCCGGTTGATCTGCGCGGACACCGCTGTTGCCGGGGGCGTCGCGGTCAACCCCGGTTCCGTCGCACAAATCGTTCTACAGACCGATGGAAAAATCGTCGTGGTCGGACAGTTCGCCGCTATCGCCACGGGTGCGAGCACAAGCACGCTGCGCTCGTGCGTCGCGCGTTTTAACGCGGATGGCACGTTCGACGCAAGTTATAATCCAGGGAGCGGAATGACGAGCGTCACGGCGATTCCTCCCTCGACCTCCTACGCGGTGCGCCAAAGCAGCGGGAAAATAATTATCGCGGGGAGCTTCGACCACTTTGATGGTACGGCCGTTCCAGGATTCGTGCGCCTGACGACGACTGGCGCTTACGATGCCACGTTCAATCCCGGGACCGGGACTGACATTTCCACCGTCAGTGGCCTGTTCGCCCAGACGGATGACACGATCATCGTGTTCGGCGCATTGAATGCGTTCGACGGGACGCTTTGCCACGAAATGACGCGGTTGCTTGTGGATGGGGCAGTCGACCCGAATTTCAAAACTGATGCGTTTAAGAACTACGATTATCAAGGGATCGTCGAAGCGGTCGCGCAGCAACCGGATGGAAAGCTGTTGGTGGGTGGAACCTTCTATTCGCTCAACGGCTCCGGGGTGGGAGCGCTGGCGCGCCTTAAAACAGATGGGACGCGCGACACGACCTTCGACGCAACCGGGACCAAAGCGGCGGGAGAGGTGCTCTGTTTTGCCAAACGCCCGACCGACGATGAGTACTACATCGGCGGATATTTTTCGGCT
This sequence comes from Chthoniobacterales bacterium, assembly GCA_038230335.1. Taxonomy (GTDB): domain Bacteria; phylum Verrucomicrobiota; class Verrucomicrobiia; order Chthoniobacterales; family UBA10450; genus JBBRDU01. The sequence continues at coordinate 213,640 of JBBRNL010000002.1, forward strand.
TACGGCGGGGACCCGCGGAACAACATTGCTCTGGCGAAAACGGACGGAACGATTGACACTGCCTTTCTGCCTTCGACCGGCGCGACCGATTTCAACCCGGAAGTCTTCGCGGTTCTCACTCAGCCCGACGGCAAAATTCTGGTGGGCGGTTTGTTCAGTTCAGTCAACGGACAACCTCGCTACAATCTCGTTCGTCTGCTCCCGAGCGGCGCGATTGATCCCGGCTTTGGCATCACCTTTGGAATGAGTCGATCCGTTCGCGCGATGACCATGCAATCCACCGGAAAGATTATCGTAGTGGGTAGTTTCTTCGGCGTTGATGGAACTCCGCGGGGCCACATAGCGCGCTTGAACGCCGACGGCACGCTTGACCTGACGTTCAATCCCGGGGTCGGGACCGATAGCATCATTTACGCGGTCGCGGTCGATGCTTCCGACAATATTTATATCGGCGGCGCATTCGCCACGTATGATGGAACGACCCGGCACAATCTGGCCAAACTGCAGCCGAACGGTCCGCTCGTCGCCACGTTTGATCCAGGCACCGGCCCTGCCGGCAATGTGCCCGATGTGCGCGCGATCGCCCCGCCGACCGCTACCGCGGGACCAGTCGTCGGCGGATTCTTTACCACTTACGCCGGTGTCACAGTTAACCGCATCGTCCGGGTGGACTCGTCTACGGCTGCGCGTGACGCTGCTTTTACAGCGGCCACCGGCACGGCTTTCAATAGTACTGTGCGCGCCCTGAGTTTGAAATCTGATGGTAAATATTATGTGGCCGGAAGCTTCAGTGCGTTCAACGCGACCTCGCACCCACGAGTGGTGCGCTTGAACAGCGACGGCAGCATCGACGCCGGATTTATTCCAAGCCCAACACCAAACGGGACGGCGCGGGCTCTCGTGCAGCAGAATGGGAAGATTGATGTGGCCGGAAGCTTCACCGCGCCGGGTAATCACGTCATTCGTTATCAATCGACCGGTTCGCAGGATACGTCCCTCAACACAGGCAGCGGCATTGCGGGCGCCGATCTGGCCGGCCTTGCCGTCATCGCCATTCCTGAGGTCGCTTCGCTCGCGTTGCAACCGGATGGTAAATTGCTGGTCGGAGGAATTTTTTCTTCGTATAACGGCGCTACCCGCTATTGCATTGCCCGCCTAACGAATAATCGCCTTAGAATAACAGGTATCTTTCCGGTCTCCGGCCATATTCGGATCACCGGCTTGGGCGATCCTCTCACGACCTATGACTTGCAAGGCTCCCCTGATCTGAATCCGAACGACTTCCTAACCATTGGAACGCCCGCGACAGATTCCAACGGCAACTGGATTTTCGACGACTTCAATTCGCCGTCCTATCCGTTGCACTTCTACCGCGCTGCCTTCCAGTAGCGGCGGGTGGCACCGGTCCGTTTACACCATCCCGAGCTTCATCCGCCCGGCTTCGCTGATCATGCTTTGGTTCCAGGGCGGATCCCACACGAGTTGCACATCGGCTTCATCCACGCCGTCGAGTGAAAGAATTTTGCTTTGCGCATCGTGCGCGATGGCTGGCCCCATTCCGCAACCGGGCGCGGTGAGAGTCATTTTCACTTCCACTTTGGTGCCGCCATCGTCCTTTTTGCTCAGGCGGCAATCGTAAACGAGTCCGAGATCTACGATGTTGACCGGGATCTCCGGGTCGAAGCACTGCTTGAGTTGGTTCCAAACAGCACCCTCCGAAACCTCGCCATTGCTTTGATCAGCCGGCTTCTCCGTGCTTTCTGTCTTGGGTTTTTCCAAGCCGAGCGCGTCGAGATCTTTCTCCGCGACACGGGCGAGCCCCTGATAAGTAGCGACAGTGTAGGTGCCGCCGAGGGCTTGGGTGATGACTCCCGGTGTGCCCGCCGGAATGATCATTTTCTGACCACTTGGGATCTGAATCGCTTCGCAATCCCGGCTCAACGTGAATTCGGTGTTTTCGTGCATGGCTTCGTTCCTCGGATCTATTTTGCCACAGATCTACACAGATGAAACACAGATGCAGAAGTCACCTGGCAAAATCCGTCTCTATCTGTGTTCATCTGTGGCCAGGATGACTTTGATTTTGTTTTTTGAACTGGCACCCTTGCCCAGGCTTTCGAGCAGAGTGGGGGAAGTTGCCGCAGATGGAGTCGCCTTCGTTTGGTCGCCGCTCAGAGCAGCGCGCAGGGCTCCTTCCACCAGTTGAGCGCAATGAATTCTCACTGGAGGCAACGCCCCGAGGGGCGCGGCCAGTTCCTCTCCCGACATGGCATTCGCTTCCGCCACCGTCTTGCCCGCAAGTAATTGGGTGGCCACACTGGCCACGGCGATCGCGGTCTGACATCCGAACGATTGAAAGGTCGCGCGATCGATCACCTTGCGACCGTTTTCTTCCTTAAACTTGATCCACATCCTCAGCATGTCGCCGCAGTCGGCGCTCCCCACCGTACCGACCGCGTCGGCATCCTTCATTTCGCCGAGGTTCTGAGGATTCTTAATCGCCTCCTCGATTTTCGATTCCAGATCTTCGTTCATTCCGCAGTTTCCAGATGGTATCGCGGCAGTTTCGGATCGACTTCGGCACTCCATGCATCAATTCCGCCGCGCAGACTCTTCACGTTGGCGAAACCGTGACCCTGAAAATAGGCAGCTGCATCCATGCTGCGTGACCCTTGATGATCGTAAATGACGACAAGATTTTCGCGCGGCCATTGGCCCATTGCGTCCTGCATTAAATCCTGGGTGAAAAACTCAGCCTGATCGATTTTCACGGCGTCGAATTCCTCCCGGGTTCGCACATCAAGCAGGTGAACACTTTCGCCGCGCGCCATCCGATCGGCCACTTCTCGAGGTTCGATTTGCATGGCGCGGTCGGCCGCGTCGCTTTCGATAATATGATCGATCACTTCGGCGGTGCTCAGGTTGTCGTTACGCGCACACACCCCCGCCAGTGTTTCTGCGGGAGAGAAACCGCAACTGCTGCACCCGCCGATATGATGCTTTCGGAACAGGGCGCGCTGCGCACCAGGAAACTGCTCGAGCAGTTCTCGCATGGTAATCTTCGGATCAATCGTGGCGGCAGAGGGCATCCAACGAAGGTACGACGCTGGCGTTTGATGCGCAACCTGGGGCGGTTCGGTGAACCGCCTCTACCTACCCCAAAGGATATCCACGGCGGTCGACCGGCTACGTCCCGTCCAAGTCGGGGGATTGATCTCAATCGCCTGGCGAAAATTTTTCGACTCGACGGAGTCTCGCCACTGGAAAAAGCGTGGTGCGGCCAGCTTACAGCTTTGCTGGATCTTCCAGCAACTCGATAACGCGTTTGAGCAGGCGGCCGCCGCCCCCGCCGTCGAGACTTCGATGATCGAAACTCAATGTCATTTGTGCTTCGGTCACCGGCACGAACTGATTCTGCGATTCATCCCAGAACGGAACTTTTTTGCCTGCTCCCAAGCCGAGCATCAATGTTTGATCGGGCAGAGGGATGGGCGTGCCCCATTCCACTCCGAATGTGCCGAAGTTGGAGACCGCCGCGATTCCGCCAGCCTGCATGTCGGGCGACACGCGGCGCTGCCGGGCCAGCGCGACTAATTCATTATATTTCGTCGCCAGATCGGCCAGCGAAGTCTTGTCGGCTGACCGAATGACCGGGACCATGATCCCGTCCTCTGCTTCCACGGCCACGCCGATGTCGATCGATTCGGACTGCACGACCCGGCCACCAATCAGTTTGGCGGCAGCGGAAGGATTCTCGGCCAGGGCCAGGGCCAGTGCGCGGACAGCATACAATGCGGGACCCGGTTTTGGATCGCGCCCCTGCCGGTCGCGCAGCAAATTATCGAGTTTCACGGAAGTGCCGATGGTAGCGAGCGGACGAGTCCAGCTTCTTCGCATGGCGTCGGCGACGCCTGTTCGAATAGCGGAAGCGTCACTCGTCTTGTGCCGATCGACGTTTTGCAAAAAGTTCTCGAGATCCTTGATCGTGACGCGATTCCCCGCGCCTGTTCCGAGAATGCCGGCCATATCAGCGTTGCGCAGTTGTAACTCGGCCATGCGCGCGCGAATCCGCGGAGAGAGAAAACCAGCACCCGGTAGAGTTGCCGGGACGGGCAAGCCACCGCTCAAAGTTTTCTCACCATTTCCAGCGGATGCAGCCAACTTGCTCGGACGGGCGGGTCGAACTTCCTGCTCGGCACGCCCGGGGATTTCCTCCGCCACGTCCTTTTTCGGATTGGGGGACGGCTTCTTGACGAAGCGAGCGGCGTCGGCTTCGCTCGCTTCCACGTAACCGAGAACCGCGCCGATCGGATAGGTTTCCTTCACCTGCGCGGAGATGCTACCGACTTTGCCTTTACAGGGCGTGGTGACGCCCATGACGGCCTTGTTCGTTTCGACTTCGATAATCTCTTGGTCAGCCGCCACGTCGTCCCCCGGCTTTACTTTAATGTCGACGATGGTCGCTTCGGCGATCGATTCGCCGAGCTGGGGCATGATGATCGGGACTTGTGGCATAAAGTTATTCGCGCAGAAGTTTTCGCGCCTTGGTCGCAATGGCCCTGGCGTTGGGGCGGTGCGCCGTCCAGAGATTTGGGTGGTACGGAATGGGTGTATCCTTTGCGTTCAATCTTTGCGGGGCGGCATCGAGCAGATGGAAACCTTCCGTGGCCACGCGGGCGATGACCTCGGCCGTGGTCCCGCCCCATGGGAAGGATTCGCCTACGCAGAGAAGCCGCCCGGTGCGAGCGACGGAAGCGAGAACCGTATCGGTGTCGAGGGGCTTGACCGAGCGAAGGTCGACCACTTCAATTTCAAAACCGTCGGCCGCGAATTCCTCGGCGACGGTGAGTGCTTCATGCACCATGGCGCTGTATGTGACGATGGTCAGATCGGTCCCAGCCCGCGCGATCCTTGCTTTGCCGATGGGTAGCCCTTCCGTGGGAAGCTTGTCCGCTTTGAGGTGGTAGTAGAGATACTTGTGTTCGCAATACACGACCGGGTCGTCGATCGCGACCGCGTCGATTAACATGGTGTAAGCGTCTTCCACCGTAGCCGGGGTGATGACAACCAGGCCGGGGTAATGCGCGTAAAGGGATTCCATGGACTGGCTGTGGAAAGGGCCGCTGCCTTTGGTTCCACCAGACGGCAGGCGCACCGTGATCGGAATGGGAATGTTGGTTCTCCAGTAGTGAGTGCCTGCGTTATTCAGGATTTGGTTTAGCGCGATGCTGGAGAAGTCGGCAAACTGCATTTCTACGATGGGCCGCATGCCGTGCATGGCGGCGCCGATGGCCGTGCCGACCATGGCATCTTCACTGATGGGTGCGTTCAACACGCGGCCCGGGAATTCTTTGGCTAATCCTTTCGTGGCCTTGAAGGCGCCGCCGAAAGCGCCGCCTACGTCCTGGCCGTAGATGAAGACGCGCTTGTCATCGCGCAACACTTTCGCCTGAGCTTCGCGAATAGCCTCGAGATAAGTAATGCTCATTCGGCTTGGTCGATCAGTTCACGCGTGGAGAGCGCGTACCATTCTTCCTCTTCTGCATCAGGGGGCGCTTCTTTTTGAGCCGTATCGAGGGCGGCATCGACCTGAGCGATGGCCTCTTCGCGCCACTCTTGCAAGGTGGCGGCGTCGGCCAGCTCTTGCTCTGCGATGAGGCGCTGCGCCAGGATCAGGCAATCCTCGGCAAACGGGGCCTGACGCATTTCGTCCGTGATATAGCTGGCATCGTCGTGTTCGCCGTGACCGGAGAGCCGCAGAATGGAGGCAACGACAAGTTGCGGGGGCCGGCCGGCGCGCGCCCGCTGGACCGCGCTGCCGATGACGTCGAGGCACGCTCCCAGGTCTGTGCCATCGACACTGGAACCCTCGAAGCCGTACCCTTTGGCGCGTTCGACCAGGTCGACACAGGCAAACTCGCGATCGTTGGAAGTGGAATAGGCAAAATGATTATTGGTGGCTACGACGACGAGTGGCACCTGCTCAACCGCTGCGATATTCAATCCTTCGTGAGTGGCACCTGTCTGCATGCCACCTTCGCCGATGGTCGTTAGGCCGACAAAATCCTTTTCACCCTTCCAGCGTTTGGCCAGCAAAGCACCCACGGTCACAGAAATCATGGCTCCGAGATGGCTGATCATGGCGAGCTGGCCGTCCATCGGCCGGCCCCGATGAATATTGCCGTCGCGTCCACGCATGGGGCCCTGCCGCGAGCCGAGGTAAGTCCGAACCACGTCGAGAAGAGGCTCGCCAAAGGCGGAGCGTCCGGCCTGATCCCGAATGAGCGGCGCAAAGATGTCTCCTTTCTGCAGGAAAAGCCCGCAAGCGACGCTGACTGCTTCCTGACCGCGCCCGACGTAGACACCGCCGCTGATCATGCCGCCGCGATACATGCTGGCCAGCTTTTCCTCGAGCGTGCGCGTGAGAAGCATCCAACGGAATGCTTCGACGAAACGATCGTGCGGCGGCGTCTCGCCGGCGGGCGATGTTTCCGGATCCTTGGACTTTCCCTTGCGCGCCGCCGTTTGAAGCATCCGCAATTCTACCCATCTCCGCCGCCTGCGCGCAAAATTTTTTTACAGGTCGAAGCGGATGGTTCTTTGGGTGGACCGCGATCTCCGAGCGCGATGTTAAAACTTCAGCGACGGTAGCCGCTCCTGTATGGAGCGCCAAACGGCGCTAATCTTTTAGCAACGCGCTCGGAGAGCCCGTTCAACCGGGTCAGCGCGTGATGAGCGCGGTGTTTTCCCGGGCGACACTTTCCATGGCGAAATGGCGTTGCGTGCCATGGCCGCCGACGGCATTGGGAGAAGGTTCCGAGTAATTTTCGGGGCGATCGGCCAGCTTCATGCCCACCACTTTACTGATGCCGCGTTCTTCCATGGTCACGCCGTAGATGACGTCGGCCTTGGCGATGGTCCGTTTGTTATGCGTGATAATGATGAACTGGCTCTGGGCCACGAATCGCTCCAGCACGCGAATGAAACGATTGATGTTCGTTTCGTCGAGGGCCGCATCCATTTCGTCCAGCACGCAGAAGGGACTCGGCCGCACCATGTAGATGGCGAAGAGCAGGGCCACCGCCGTCATGGTTCGTTCGCCGCCGGAGAGGAGGGATACCGTTTGCAATTGTTTGCCTGGGGGCTTGGCCGAAATTTCGATGCCGCAGTTGAGCGGATCGTTTTCGTCCATCAATGCAAGGTCGGCCTTACCACCGCCGAAAAGCTCGGAGAACATCTCGCGGAAGTTGGTTCGAACCTGCGCGAACGTCTGCGCAAACAAGGCCTGCGTCGTGGAATTGATTTTCGCAATGACGTCGAGGAGTTCACGGCGGGCCGTGGTTAAATCGTTGTTTTGCGTTTCGAGGAATTGGTAACGCTGCTCGAGCTCGTCGTACTCCTGCACGGCGTCGAGATTGACCGGTCCCATGCTGTCGAGCTGTTGGGTCAGATCGGCCACAACCTTGTCGATATCGGCGCGACTGGCATCGACGTTCGCGGCGGCGAGCTCCGGCGCATCTTCGGGAGAAGGCATCGGCTCCGCGCCGCTTTCGCCTTTGTCCCGCCGCTTGAGCTGCGCATTCAGTATTTTGGTGAAAAGGAATTGATCCTGCGCAAAGGCGCGTAGATCGAGGTGATACCGGCGCTGGACGTGATCGACCAGATGATCGATCTTCATTTGCAGTTGCGACTCACGCACCTGCTGGGCGGCACGGCGGTCGTGCAAGCCATTTAGAGAATCTCGAATCTCGCGCAGAGTAGATTCGACCGTGTTCAACGCGCTCGCTGCTTCAGTTCTCTTTGTCGTCAGGCCACCCAGGGCGGCCTTGCGGTCCTGCTGCCGGAGACTTTGCTCAGCGATCGCGTTCTCCGAGGTCTTTGATTCACCGGCCTGCGCGATGAGGCGGCTTTCGAAATTGGAGATGTCTGCGCGTCGCGCTGCGATCGTCTCGTTGAGTTCCGTCGCGCGCGCGCTCATGGGCTGACGTTGCGCGATCAGGTTGTCATAACGCTGCTGCTCCGTGGCCAGGGTGAGCCGTAGTTCGTTGAGTTGTTCAACCGTTTTGGCTTCGTCCGCGATGGCCGAAGCACGGACGTTTTCGGCAGACTCGCGCTGCTGTTCTTCCGCAGCGCATGCTTTTCGGGCGGCGCTCAGTTCTTCTTCCAGGACGGCGATGCGCTCGTTGGCCGACGTCATTTGCTGGGCCAGGGTGGATTGCTCGGTGCGCAGATCCTCCAGGCGCGCCGTCGCGATGTCGTATTCGCGTTCCAGAATCGCGATCTTCGTATCGGCGGCTGACTGTGCGAGTTCAGCGGAACGATGTTTGGCCCTCAAATCTTCGACGCGGGTCGCTGCTTTCTCCATGTCGGCCCGGGCCTGATGGCGTTGCTGCCGCAACGTCTCGCGTTCCGCCGACACGACGGCATGCTCGGCCGCAAGGAGGGAGATGCGGCCTTTGCGCTCAAGTAAGGATTCCTTCTGCACGCTGCTGCTGCCGCCAAAAACGATGCCGGCGGCCGAAATGAACTCGCCACTGAGGGTGGTGATGGCGAGCGTGGGCCGGGCTTTTTTGCAGGCCCATGCCTGCTCGAGCTCCGCAAAAATGACGACGCCGTCGAGCAATTGCGTGACCAATGATTCGAGTCCCTGAGGAGCGATCACTTTGTCGACCGCCCAGGCGAGCGCGTGCTCGGGAAGCGCCTCTGGCGTCTTGGCGGCAAAAGCGCCTGCGAATTCCGGAATGTAAAGCGCAGCCTGGCCGAGCTTTTTGCGGGAGAGCCGCCGCAGAACCTCCGGGGCGAGATCTCCATTTTGCAAGACGATGGCGTGCAGGTTCCGGCCGAGCGCCGCTTCAATCGCGGTGACGAATTTCGGATCAACATCCAGTTGCGCGACGAGCGAGCCCGTCACGACGGACTGAAATTGTCGCAGCTCTTCGCTGCCTCGCAGGACCGCCTGCGACCCCTGAGTGAGGCCTTCCCCTTCCTCGTTCAGCTGTTGCAGGATTTCGAGGCGCGATTCCTTTTCCGCCACGGTCCGATCGATGGTCGTTAGGGCTGTTTCGGCCTCGTCCAGGGAAACCTTGTGGTCATGCAGGCTTGTCTCCGCTGCTTTGGCTTCATTCAGAAGGAGGTCAACGTTCCTGCGCTCGCCGTCCGTATCGCGTTTCGCTTGCGCGAGGGCCATTTCAGATTGTTCGCGCAACTTCTGCGCGGCCGCCGTTTCGGCCTCCAGATTCTTTAAATGATCGGCCGTCGCTTCCCGGCGCGCCGACATGCCAGCCAGATCATCTTCCATGGTTGAGATTCGATTCTCGCTCTTGGAGGAAGCCACCTGCAGCGTTTTCAACACCTCTTCGCGCGCCGCGCGATCGGATCGGACTTTGGCTACCATTCCGCTCAGATGATCGAGGGCGGCTTGTTTTTCCCGAATGACGGTGGAGGTCTTTTCGGCGAGCGCGTTGAGCTCCTGGATTTCGAGTTCCTGCTGCGCGCGTTTCGCGTCGGCGGCGGCGATCTCCCCTTTGGAACGCCCGATCAGTTCCGTGATTTCGTCAGTCCGCTGCCGATTGAACTCAATTCGGTGGCGATGCGTCCCAATCTCACTTTGCAATCGTTCGACTTCGGCGCGGACTTCCGCAATCTGAGAGTCAACTTCGTCGAGAGTGCGACGCTCTTGCGCGAGCGTGCTTTCGCGGTCGTCGATTTTCTGGCGGGTCGCACTCTCGGTTTGACTGAGCTGCCTGAGGTCCGCGCCGCACGCGCCCAGGTCATTCTCCAGAGTGGCGAGGTGTTTTCTTGATTGATGCGTATCGAGAACCTGAAGGTCGGAGAGTAACGCCTGGTATCGTCGGGCCTTGCCGGCCTGGCGTTGCAGTGAACCGATCTGGCGTTTTACTTCCTTAATGATATCGCTGATCCGAATAAGATTCGCTTCGGTCGCTTCTAGTTTGCGAAGCGCTTCGCGTTTTTGTGTCTTGTACTTGGTGATGCCGGCGGCTTCTTCGAAAACCGCGCGACGATCTTCCGGTCGCGAGCTCAGGATCAGGTCGATCTTGCCCTGTTCCATCATGGAGTAGGCGCTGCGGCCTATGCCCGTGTCGGCGAAAAGGCTCTGAATATCGCGCAGCCGGCAAACCGTCTTATTCAGGAGATATTCGGAATTACCATCACGATAGATGCGGCGCGTGACGCGCACGTCGTGCCAAGCAACGCCGAGTTCGGCGGCACAATCGGTCAGGGTCAGCGAAACCTCGCCGAACCCGAGCGCCTTGCGTGTGTCACTGCCATTGAAAATGACGTCGGCCATTTCAGTGCCCCGGAGCGATTTGGCGGATTGTTCGCCCAGGACCCAACGCATGGCGTCGAGCACGTTGGATTTGCCGCACCCATTGGGGCCCACGATGGAGGTAATGCCCTCGTGAAAGTTGAGGACGGTTTTGTCGGCGAACGATTTGAAGCCGAAGAGTTCCAAGGATTCGAGATGCATAGAATGGCCTGAGCGATGCCTCCGCTCTCTATAATAGAGCGTCGAGCGGCGAAGCAAGCAAAAACCACACTATCTTGTGGTCGGCATCCCAACGAATCCCAGATTTAGACGAAACGGATTCTATCTGCCCAAGACGTCGGAACGCCAGATTAGTCGAATGACACTGAGACCGGACGGCTAGGTGCTCTGTTTGGAGGATATAAGGGTGTGCGCTCTCGCATTTGTCATCGCGAGTCGCGCAGACGAAGAGCGACCTCTCAGCTGCGCCGGTAACCTCAGGTTGCGACGCTCGCGCTACGGGTGAAATCCTTCGCCGTCTTCGCGGGCTCGGGATGACACGCTTTTTTTTTGATGACGTGAAGTGGCGAGGTACTTGAGTGGTGGCTGATGCTGGTGGAAGAGTCTCTCGAAGCATGAAGGCAGAGAGGGCGAGCCTATAGCCACCTCGCTCTGTTGAGGCGTCCGACGGGAACATGCGAGTTCTCCCAAAAACTGCCTTCGCCAACGGCTTGTTCGCGCTAAAGTGCGGATCATGCGCGCATCTCATCTGGAAGATCTCTACTCGTTTCTGCGTTTCCCGAGCGTTTCGACGGACGACGATTATTCTGAAAAACTGACGGAGTGCGCGCACTGGCTCGCGCAAAAACTAACGAGCGTTGGATTGGAAGCCAAATTGGTCGCAACGCCCGGCCATCCTGTCGTCTGGGCGAAGAACAAGCATCAACCCGGCCGGCGCACCGTGCTGATTTACGGTCACTATGATGTGCAACCGGCTGATCCGCTGGAGTTGTGGGATTCGCCGCCATTCGATCCGGTCTTAAAGGATGGGCTCGTTTATGCACGCGGGTCGACGGATAATAAAGGCCAGATCCTTTCGCACATTCTCGGAGTGCAGGAGGCGCTCGAGCAGCACGGCGATCTCCCGGTGAATCTGCATTTTGTGATTGAGGGCGAGGAAGAAATCGGGAGCGGCAATCTCGGAAATTTTCTGCATCAGAATCGTGACGCGCTTCAATGCGACGTCGTAGTGGTGTCCGATACGGGAATGATCGCGCCGGGCACGCCGACTATCAGTTATGGGTTGCGCGGGGTCACCGCTTTGGAATTGAAAGTAAAGGGGCCGGCCATCGATTTGCATTCCGGCATTTTCGGTGGTGCGGTGGCGAATCCGGCGACGGCTTTGGCCCGGCTGCTGGCTACGCTGCATGACGCCGATGGACACGTCGCTGTGCCCGGTTTTTACGACGAAGTTCTGCCGCTGCAAGACTGGGAGCGGGAGGCGTGGCGCAAGATTCCGATCGAGGCGGATGCTGAAGTGTTGAAGGAAACGGGCGCACGCGAGCTTTTTGGAGAGAGGGGCTACAGCACGCTGGAGAGAATTTGGGGACGCCCTACGGCTGAGATCAACGGGATCGGCGGCGGCTATCAGGGGCAGGGAACGAAGACGGTCATTCCGCGGGAAGTGATGGCGAAGTTGACCTTCCGGCTCGTGCCGAATCAACAAGGCGACGCGATCCTGGCCCTGGTCCGAAAGCATCTGGAAAAGAATGCGCCTCCCGGTGTCTCGATCGAGATGACCAACGGGCATAGCGGGCCGTGGTACTTGACCGATCCGCACAGCCCGTTCGGCGAAGCGGCGCAGCGCGCTCTTCGTCAGGCGTTCAACGGAAGAGATGTCGCGCTCATCCGCGAAGGCGGCAGTATCCCCATCGTGTCGGATTTCCGAACGGTCCTGGGAGTGGAGACATTGTTGATCGGGTTAGCATTGCCTGGATGCCGCGCGCATTCGCCGAACGAAAACTTTCCGATCGAGAACTTCGACGCCGGGATTCGGATGAATCAGGCGGTCCTTCAGGAACTGGCCGCGTAAAGGGGAGGGCCGTGTGCAGATGACCATTCGCGCCCTCATTTTTTTAGCGCTGGCGGCCCTGATGCTCGGCACCGGGCAGGTTCGCGGCGTTTCACAAGACGAATCCCTGGGGCAAAAGGTCAAAAAATTATTCGCTCAACCGACTCCGACACCGCGTCCGCGCAAACGGCATAAAGCTTCGCCGTCGCCTTCTCCAAAGGAGAAAGCGACACCCAAACCGTCGCCGTCGGCCAAACCTTCTCCGTCGGTCACCGAATCGGAATCTCCGGAGGCCAAGCCCTCGCCTAAGTCGGCGAAAAAGAAAAAGGCGGACAAGACACCTGCTCCCGACAAGACTCCGGCGGAAACACCGCGACGCCGCAAGCCGTTGCCCGAGGCCACGCGTTCCCCTTCACCGGAGCCACGGCACCGGCGCAGGCAAACTCCGTCCGAAGACGAGGCTGAACCTTCGCCGAGAGAAACGAAGACGCCGGCAGAAACCCCGGCGTCTGAGCCTTCCGCTACGCCAAGCGCGACCTCCACTCCCTCCGAAGGCGCGTCGGGGGATAACGCCGCCAAGAGCAAAGGAACGGTCGCCACGATCTCCGCCACGGAGATTACCGGCTACGAAAATTATCCGTCCAATGTGACCAGGGTTCTTGACCGGGCTCTTAGCCTAACGACTCAAAACCTCAGTTATAAATATGGATCAGCCGATCCGGCTAATGGGGGATTGGATTGCTCCGGGTTCATTCATTACGTGCTTTCGCAGAGCGGCATGAAGGATGTGCCGAGAGATGCGCGGGAACAGTATATTTGGCTGCGCAAAGCGGGAACGTTCCAAGCTGTTCTCGGGCATCACGACGACACCTTCGAACTCGACGCGCTCAAGCCGGGGGATCTGCTCTTTTGGTCGGGCACCTACATCACGGACAAAGACCCGGCCATTACACACACGATGATCTATGTTGGACGGGAGAAGGGAACGAACCAGCGCGTTATGGTTGGATCAAGCGACGGGCGCACTTACAAGGGGCAGTCGCGCTTCGGGGTAAGCGTTTTCGATTTTAAAGTCGCAACGCATAAGGCGCCGAAGTCGGACGATCATCCCGGCCCCACTTTTGTCGGCTACGGGAAAATTCCCGGGCTTTAGCGCGATTCCTCGACCGCTGGTTCTTCGTCGAGCGGGGTGGCGGCCGGCGCGGCGGTGGCAGGCGAGAGGGCTGGGCGAAGTATCCGGCCGTGGTAGTGCCGGGCGGCTGCACCAGCCAGCAGTGCGATCATGATGAGGATGACCGCGCGCTGTTCGCTTCTTGTTAGGGAGAAGATGTGCTGTGGCATTTTCACGAGGCGGCGTAGGTGATGGGGTCAATCACACCGGCTTCGTGAAAGCCTTTGCGCCGCAGCTGACAGGAATCGCACAGACCGCAGGCCACGCCCTCTGGGGAGGGATCGTAGCAGCTGTGGGTAAGATCAAGATCCACCTTAAGCTCCAGTGCTTTTAGGATGATCTCGGACTTACGCATGTGAATGAGGGGCGCATGAATCTTAAAACGAGAGCCTTCCTGGCCCGCTTTCGTTCCAATGGTGGCGAGCGTTTCGAACACGGCAATAAACTCGGGCCGGCAATCCGGGTACCCGCTGTAGTCAATTGCATTGACGCCGAGGAAAACATGGCGCGTGCCGATGACTTCAGCCCAAGCCACCGCGTAGGAAAGAAATATAAGGTTCCGGCCCGGCACGTAGGTCACGGGAATGCCATGACTCATCTCGCCTGCGGCGCGGCCTTTAGGGACAGGCAAATCATCGGTCAGCGCTGATCCTCGAAAGATGTCGCGGTCAATGTGGGCGACCCGATGGTCGGTCACACCGAGGGCGTGGGCGACACGCCGCGCGGCCTGCAATTCTATCTGATGGCGCTGGCCGTAATCGAATGATAGAGCAACGCACTCGAAACCCTCCGACTGCGCGATGGCCAGCGTGGTGGTCGAATCGAGTCCGCCGCTTAAAAGGACAACGGCGTGCTTCATCGGCCGTTGCGGCCAACCTTGCGCGAGGTGACGTCCGGATAATTCGCCTGCACTTTTAGGGCGATTCCTCCGCGCGCTGAAAACTGAGCCGTGATCGTAGCCTGGCGGGGGCGAACGGCACGGACGAAGTCGTCCAGAATCCGGTTTGTCACCGCCTCATTGAAGGCGCGCTCGTTTCGATAGGCCGCCAGGTAAAACTTCAAAGACTTGCTTTCGATGCAGAGCCGGTCGGGCACGTAGGCGATTTCGATGCGCGCGAAATCGGCCTGGCCGGTAATGGGACAAAGCGACGTGAAGTCGTCCGTTTCGAAATGGATCCGATATTCGCGGCGGGCGGGATTGGGAAAGGTCTCGAGTTTCGCTGCGGCCGGCGACGCGGGAATCCGCGCCTCGCTTCGACCGAGCAGGGTGAGTTTGCTCGATTTGTTAGTCTTCTTCACCTCAGAATTATCGCGCCCGCGCTGGGTTTGTTCAATAGCAAGGAACAGGAATGCCGTATGACGGTTTAATCTGGATGGCGCAGCATTGGATCTTTAAGGGCCCGTTCGCGATCGCCATTCTTCGTGTAATTCCGGACATCCACTCTCAAGCTGTTCTTTAATTTGAGCAGACTGCCGTCCCGCATTTTCCACTCTCGCAACAGAAAGGGGAAGTCGCGGTCCAGGACGAACCGATCGGTCGCCCCTCCTTCTCTAATTTCCACGGCAATGGCGCGCTCGTTTATCTTGTAGGACGCGCTGGCTTTTTTGAAGGAGTCAGGGTTGAGCAGCGATGGTCCCATCTGGAACTCAAATTCCCCGGCGGTTTTCGAAAAATCGATCGTCCGGACCCGCACGGGGAGCTCGTCATAGAGAATGCTCGATCCGTTTTTCACGGCGAAATCCATTCCGGTAGTTTCACCCCGCTCATTGCGCACTGCCGTGCAAAGCGAATGAGCCTCAGGCACATCTTCCACGCTGGTGACCCGATTACCCTTCGCGGTTGCGGTCATGAGCGAGCCCTCTAGGAGATTCCCGGAGAGATTCCAAAACAGGGAGAGGGACTGCTGCTCGCAGGATAGTCCGATCGGGACGGTAACCATTTGCGAAAGACGAAGGCCAGTCACCGCTTCTGCTTTTGGCTGGGGAGTGCTGCTGACGGTGATTTGAGGGGTGAATACGTCCCGTCCCAGGATGAGGGCGACCTCGCCATGACGAGGTTGGCCCTCGCGCATGATTTGGGCGTCATAGAGATCGACTTCCGCTTTGCCGTCTCCCCAGTAACTGTTGTTTTGCAGGAGGGAAGGAGAGAATTGGGCGAGAAGCGATGCAGAACCGGCCAGCCAGGCCAGGCAAATCATGAGCAGATGGGGCCGCGTCGCTCTCATTCCGGCTTGAAGGTGCAACGCTCTGCGTGCAACGTCCACCAGCCAATCCTTCAGTGAAAACCAAGCCAGAGTCTTTACAGAGTAATTCGCGCGCGGGCGTGATCGATTTAATCGGGCACGACACGAAAATGGATGAAGCCGTGCTCATTATGAACGAGCCCGACGTCTGGGACGGTTCGGAGGCGCAACTGCATGGCTTGCAGGAGCGATTCAACGCCTATGCCTCCTTCCTGCTCGATGGGGAATGTGTCGAGGCGCATCCGGAATTAGCGGGGAAGCGGGCGCGCATCGAAGTGCGCTGCGCTCATATGCCGGACGCACGTGCGATCGAGTTACTCGGAATGATTCACGATCAGCTCGCTTTCCAAGAGATCAAAATGGAGGTCGTGGTGGCAGGTGCGGAAAGCTGCGGTGAAGGCTGCAGCTGCCATTGACGCCCGGGCGATTGAGGTCAATCGCCCCTACCTGGAATGTCAAAACTGGAGGAAGGAAGTCGTCGGCGTGGGCGCGAGTTTTTCCCGGCCTTTCAAGAAGCTGAGTTCGATTAGAAAGATCGCTTCCGTCAGATCGCCGCCGATTTTTTTGATCAAAGCCGCGGCCGCGGCCGATGTTCCGCCGGTGGCAAGCAAGTCGTCGATCAATACTATTTTCTCGCCCGGCGCCATTGCGTCGATATGCATTTCCATCTCCGCTTCGCCGTATTCCAGCGAGTATTTTGCGATCTCCGTTTTGAACGGGAGCTTGCCGCGCTTACGAATCGGGACGAAACCGACGCCAAGCTCATAGGCCACGGCGGAACCGAACAGGAATCCGCGCGCGTCGATTCCAACGACTTTGTCGATTTTTTTACCCTCGCAACGCTCGAGGAAGACGTCGATCGACATACGGAAAAGTGCTCCGTCGCTTAGGATCGGCGTGATGTCTTTGAAGATGATGCCCTTTTTTGGAAAATCAGGCACATCGCGGACGCCGGCACGCAGTTTCTCCAACATTTCGGAACCCATGGCGCGATGCTAATGGCTGGGACTGAAAGGTCAACCGGGACTGCCGCGCATGCGGAATGATTGCGAATCAGAGGGCCTCCTTCTACAGTAGTCCTCCCTGTGGATCGCTCTATTCTGATTGCCGCAACCCTCTGCTTTTTGGCGGGAGTGGTGAGGACGATATTTTCCATGCGGGCGGGCGTTTTCCGGCCCGGTCGGTTTAATTTTTTCGCGATCGCGGCTGGATTCGCTTTGCAGACGATTTTTCTTTCGGTTCGGGGTCACGCGCTCGGGCGTTGTCCGCTGACTAATCCGTTTGAAGTGTTCGTTTTTCTGGCCTGGTCGGTGGCGTTGATTTACATGCTGGTCGGTCCGGTCTATCGGCTCTCCCTCATGGGCGCGTTCACGGCGCCGGTGGTATTTTTCATCCAAACGTTTGCTCTGCTCGCCCCGGTGGATCTTCGCCCTTCCGGGAAAATGCCGGCCAACGCCTGGCTGGAATTTCACGCTTCCATGTCGATGATCGCGTACGGCGCGTTCGCGCTCGCCTGCATCGCCGGCATTATGTACCTGGTGCAGGAGTGGCAACTGAAGACTCACCAGTTGCGCTCAATTTTCTATCATCTGCCGCCCCTGAGCGATTTGTTCGTCGCAATTACTCGATTGCTTTGGCTTGGACTGGGTCTTTACACGGTCGGTTTGGTGAGCGGCTTCTTCATCGGACAACCTTTGCCGCGGGTGCAGGTTATTTGTGCGTTTGCCGTCTGGGTTTTGTACGCGGCAATTCTGCAGGGCCGCTATCTGCGCCGGCTGGCGCCGAAACGGGTCGCGGCACTTTGCATAATTGGATTCAGTGCCGCCCTGACCCTTCTCTGGGGAATCACGTTCAGCACACAAGTGCACTGAAGCCATGAACGTTTTTTGTGTCGGCCTCAGCCATCACCAGACGAAAGTCGAAACGCTGGAGCATTTCGCAGGCGGCGCTGACACTGCGGCTCGGTTGCGCGGAGCGGGCTGCGCGGAAACGCTCCTTCTCAGCACGTGTAACCGTGTCGAGGTTTATGGTGCGGCCGAGACAGCGGTCGGCACCTCGGAAATCGCGCGATGTCTGGCTGCGACCGATACCCACAACCCAGCGGGGCCTTCGGCCGCTTTTTATCGGATGGAAGGCGAGGCTTGTCTGACCCACCTTTTCCGGGTGGCATCCGGCCTCGATTCCATGGTGATCGGTGAAACAGAAATTCTTGGACAGGTTAAGAAAGCCTACGAGGTCGCGCGATCGACGGGATCGGCTGGTTCGTTTTTACACCGCCTTTTTCAACGCGCTTTCCGCGTCGCAAAACAGGTGCGCACGCATACGGACATCACGCGCGGCCTTGTCTCGGTCGGATCGGTGGCGGTCGATCTGGCGGGCAAGATTTTCGGAGATCTCGAGCAACGGAAGGTGCTGGTTCTGGGGGCGGGCGAAACGAGCGAACGAACGGTCCGTGCTTTGATATCACGAGGCGTCACGGATTTGCGTGTCAGTAATCGTTCGATAGAGCGCGCGCACGAGCTAGCCAAAGCGGTAGGCGGACGGGTCGTTCCCTTCGAAGAATGGACCGAGCAATGCGGTGAAGTGGATATCCTGATTAGCTCGACCTCCTCCGAGACCCCACTGCTGCAGGCCGAAAATCTTCATCCCATCCTGCGCGAGCGAATCGATCGCCCCCTCTTCATCATCGATATTGCCGTGCCTCGAGATATCCATCCCGACGTGAACCAGCTGGACGGGGTTTTCCTGTATGATATTGATTCGTTGCAATCCGTGGCTGAACAATCGCTCGCCTTGCGCCGTCAACAGATCGCGGCGGCCGAAACGATTATCGCCGAGCACGTCGGAGATTTTTGGAAACGATTCCTTCGGGATGGCAATGCAGGCGATTCCTCAATCACGCCCGAGTCGTCGCTCCCATCGCGAGCGTGGCGCGCTTCCGAGTCCTGAGTGGGAAACTGGCAGCTTCCTCTACAAGGGAGGCTGCGGGTTGCGAGTCATAAGCTAGATTCGTTCATGGCTGAGAAAATCGTGCTTGGAACGCGAGGGAGCGAGTTGGCTCTGGCTCAGGCGCGGTTGGTCGTGGAGGCTTTGCGGGAGAGGCGCGCGGATCTGAGCGTCGAGACGCGGATCATCCGAACTTCCGGTGACGAAGGACAAGACCCGCCCAAGCCAATTGATCCACGGGCGGGGAGGAAGGGATTGTTTACCGCTGAAATCGAGCGCGCGCTGATGGGCCGGGAGATCGACCTGGCGGTGCATAGCGCCAAAGATTTACCGAGCGACCTGAATCCGGCGACGGAGATTGCGGCAGTCCTGCCTCGGGCTCCGGCCGGCGAAGCTCTGATATCGGGCGCGCCGTATGACCTTGAATCCTTGCCGCGGAATGGAATTGTCGCGACCGGCAGTGTGCGACGAAGCCATCAACTGCGGTGGAGACGGCCCGATATTCAAGTCGTTGATCTGCGCGGCAATGTGCCGACCCGCCTGCGCAAACTGGCCACGAGCGAATGGCACGCCATCATCCTTGCTCAGGCTGGCCTGGAACGACTCGGTCTTGGCGAGGTGGATGGGAGGATGGCGTACGAAGGTCACAAATTCGCGGTTCAAATTCTTCCGCGCGAAATCTTTCTTTCGGCCGGAGGCCAGGGCGTGATTGCATTGCAAATACGCTCCGAGGACGAGCGCGCCCGGATGCTGATCGAGATGGTGAATCATCATGAAACCCGGCTTTGCTTACGGGCGGAGCGCGAATTTTTGCGGTTGTTGCAGGCGGATTGTAACCAACCCATTGGTGTGTTGGCCGAAGTAGAAGGCCCGATCATGAAACTGCGCGGTCAGATTTTCGATCTCGAAGCGCCGACGCCGCGCGAGTCGATCGTAGAGGGGCCAAAGGAAGAGGCCGAGGCTCTGGCCGCGCGTTTATTTTTAAATATTCATGCAACTTAAAAAACAGAGCAAAGAAGGGCCGGGAAAAGTTTATCTGGTAGGAGCCGGACCCGGAGATATCGGGTTGGTCACGCTCCGCGCAAAGGAGTGTATCGAACAGGCCGACGTGATTGTTTACGATCACCTGGCCAATCCGCAGATGCTCGGTTGGAGCCGTCCTGAGGCCGAGATTATCTACGCCGGAAAAATGGCCGGTGATCACGCCCTATCGCAAGACGCGATCAACCGGTTGCTCATCGAAAAATCGGAGGCCGGTAAGCAGGTGGTGAGATTGAAAGGAGGCGACCCTTTCGTCTTTGGGCGCGGCGCGGAGGAAGCCCAGGCTGTCGCCCAAGCCCGTATCGAATTCGAGATCGTTCCCGGAGTGACCTCGGCCATTGCCGGCCCGGCCTACGCTGGAATTCCGGTGACGCATCGCGCTCAGAATTCACATGTCACGTTCTTCACCGGGCACGAGGATCCGGGCAAGGGTGAGAGTTCGATCGACTTTGCAGCTTTGGCGAAGTTGGGGGGCACACAGGTGATGTTGATGGGCGTCGAGAAGATCGGCGCCATTACGGCGGAGATGATGGTGCAAGGCGTTCGGCGCGACTTGCCGGTTGCGTTAGTGCGGTGGGCCACGACGGGCCGACAGCAAACGCTGACCGGCACCATTGAAAACATCACGGAGCGAGTGTTGACGGCAAAGTTTTCGCCACCAGCGATCGCGGTTTTTGGCGAGGTGGTGTCGCTGCGTGAAGAATTGAAGTGGTACGAGAAGCGACCGCTTTTGGGCAAAACGATCGTGGTCACACGGACGCGCCAACAAGCGGGCGCCTTGACTGGGCGGCTACGCGAACTGGGCGCGGACGTGCTGGAGTTATCGACGATTCGAATCGAGCCACCGACTGATTTGAGGACCTTCGCCGAATTGGTGCAAGACGCGCACTCCTACGATTGGATTGTGTTTACCAGTCCGAACGGCGTGACGGCATTTTTCGACATGTTCTTTAAGCTCTACGATGATGCGCGTGAAATCGGAGCGGCCAAGATAGCGGCGATCGGTCCGGCCACGGCTCAGCGGGTGAAGGATTATCGTTTGAAAGTGGAGCTGCAGCCCGAGGAATTTGTGGCCGAGGCGGTGGTGCGCGCGTTCCAAAAACAGGGTGGGGTTGAAAATCTTCGAATTCTATTGGCCCGTGCGGAAAAGGCGCGGGACGTGCTTCCCAATCAACTCATCGAGCTAGGAGCAATTGTGGACCAGGGGATAGCTTACAGGACGGTTCCGGAAACGAACGATATCACCGGTGCGCGCCGTCGTTTTTCGGAGGATGGGGCTGACCTGATCACGTTCACCAGTTCGTCGACCGTGGAAAACTTTTTAGCCCTCGGTCTGCCCTGGCCGCCCAGGATGCGCCTGGCCAGCATCGGCCCGATTACATCAAAGACGGCGCGGGATCACGGCCTCGAAATAGATGTGGAAGCGCGTCGTCACGATATCGACGGCCTGGTCGACGCGATTCGTCGATTTTTCGCAAAACAAAAGGACGGCAACGATGCGTAAGACGACAGCCGCCCCGCCCGACGAGTTCGCCACCGCGATGCAGCAGCTCAGCGCGGAAGCGGCGAAATCGCTTCCTCCCGGTTTTCCACAAAAAAAGCACGAGTGCGCCGAAGCGCCAGACTTCGCTGAGGTGAGCGGAGAATTGGAGTCGTTGAACTCGCGCCTCGACGATTTCGAGAAGGCAATTTCGACCAAAATCGACCGATTGGTCGCATCGATGGGAGCGGAGAAGCCGGCCGATTTCTCCGTGCAATTCAAAAAGATTGAAGAGCAACTGAGCGCTATTCACAGCTCTGAGACGGTCAATCACCGATTGTTCGATTCATTGCACGACGAATTGCTGGCCTATCGCGACAATTTTCTGCACGAATCGCTGCAGAAGCCGTTTATTCATGATCTCGTCATTTTGTTTGATGATCTGACCAGTCTGTCCGACCAATTGCAAAATGCCGCCGCCCAGGATACGCGCGGCAATGTGTCGCAATGGCGGGACAACCTCGAAAATACCATTCATTCGCTCGTGGAAATCCTGCACCGGTTCGAGGTGAAAGAGATCGAGCCGAAAGAGAACGTAGATCGCGCGTTTCATCGCGTGGTCAGCTATGAACCGGCTGATTACGCGGAAGAGGATGGTCGAATCGTCATGCGTGTTCGCCGTGGATTTTTCTGGCGTGGGAAACTGATTCGTCCCGAAGAAGTCATCGCAAAGAGATTCGGCTAAACGGGGCGCCGGACCCCCTAACTCGGGCTTAGTTCAAGAAGTTCGGCGCGGCCCTCCGATATTCCATTCTCTCTGGAAATTCGGCATGGAACATGCACCCCAACAACGGACCGAATCCCTCACAGATACCCCTTTTATTTCCTAAATCCTTACATGTCTTCACGAAAAGCAGTTGGCATCGACCTGGGTACGACCTTTTCGGCCGTTGCGCACATTGATGCCTACGGTAAGCCGCACATCATCCCTAACTCCGAGAACGAGCGCATCACTCCCTCGGTGATTCTGTTCGATACCGCCTCCGTCGTGGTCGGGACCGTGGCGAGGAACAATGCTGTGGCCGAGCCGGAAAAGATTGTCGATTTCATCAAACGCGAAATTGGCAAATCGAAAGAGCAATTTCATCGCGAATTTGACGGCAAGATCTACTCCGCGGAAGAGCTCTCCGCCCTCATCCTGAAAAAAATTAAAGCGGATGCGGAAAAGTATTTGAAGGAACCGGTGACCGATGCAGTCATCACAGTCCCGGCTTACTTCAACGACGCCGAGCGCACCGCCACCATTACGGCGGGTCAACTGGCCGGGTTTAATGTTCTGCAAATCGTGAACGAGCCGACGGCGGCGGCCCTGGCTTATGGCGTGGACAAACTGGACGAAGACCAGACGGTTTTCGTTTTCGATCTCGGCGGCGGAACCTTCGACGTCACGATCATGCGGATCAAAGATCGCCGCATCGAGATCGTGGCGACGAACGGGGATCACCGTCTCGGGGGCAAAGATTGGGACGATATTATCGTCAATTACGTGGCTGAGGAATTCGATCGCGCCCACGGAGAAAATCCATTGCTCGACTTACAAAGCTACCAGGATCTGCAGACGCGGGCCGTGGCCAGCAAGATTCAACTCTCCAGCCGAAATCGCACCGCGATCGTGCATAATCATCACGGGCAGAGTGTGAAGGTCGAACTGAGTCGTGAAGATTTCGAGTTGCGCAGTCGCCACCTCGTGGAGAAGTGCAAGACGATTTGCGAGATGGCGCTACAGGAAGCGAAGATGAAGTGGGAACAGATCGACAAGATTCTGCTCGTCGGAGGGATGACGCGCATGCCCATGGTGATCGAGATGATCTCACAATTGTCGACCGCCCCGACTGTGAGCGACGTCAATCCGGATGAGGCGGTTGCCATGGGCGCGGCCATCCAGGCGACTCTCTCGATGCTGCACGAAGAAGAAACTTCCGGCGAGAAATTGCTGGGCGATGATACGCGCCAGCAGTTTTCCTCGCGCGACGGCCGTCTCATCGAAGTGGCCGACATTACCTCCCATACCCTGGGCGTGGTTCTGTGGGACGACGCCAACCTCGAGGAATATGTGTATCCGATGATCCGGAAGCGCACGGCCATTCCGGCGGTCGCGAAAAACCTTTTCGGGACGGCCGATGCGAACATGCCCCGTGCTGTGGTCAAGATCGTGGAAGGTGAGAGCACCGTGCCGGCTGAGTGTACTCCGCTCGGAATTTGCGATATCACTTTGCCGCCCTTCCTGCCGAAGGGCTCACCGGTCGAGCTGAGCTATCAATACAACGCCAATCAGGTGCTCGAGGTGGCCGTGGAAGCCTGCGGTAAACGGTCAAAGATGTCGATTGAGCGCAACACCGGACTGGCTGAAAACGAAATTAGCCAGGCCGCTTCCAGCCTGGGACAGCTCCGGGTCGAATGACGGTGAAATGCGAGATCAGCTTTCCTCTCCCTCTGCCGGACGACCCGCAAAAATGGGACGGCTGGAGCAAATACAAATCGTCTAATCTCTACGAGCGCCTCTGCCTGGATCCACGGGCGAATCCAAGCTCTGAAGTGATTGAGGAACATTGCCGCGAGCTCATGCGCTGGTGGCAGAAAAAGCTGCCGCTAAAAAACCAGCCGAGTAATCCGCTCGCACAGTTGCTGCGCCCCGGGCTGGACGAGTCGTCGCGTTACCTGACCCAGGCGCGGGTTGAGCTGCTCGATCCGAACCGGCGTCGCGTCATGGACAACGAACTGGCAGCGCAGGCGGAGGAAGAGGCGGTCGCCGAGTTTCACAAATATCTTACGTTCGCGATCGCCGATGGCTTATTGACCCACGCGCAGGAGAAAAGTCTATTCCAGTTTGGGGCCGACCATGGTCTCACGCAGGAGAAGATGATCGCCTACATTGACGCCGAGTTGAGCGATAGCGGCGCAAAGCGCGCCGATCCGCCGCCCCCTCCGATCGTGCGCCTCAGTGCGCGGCCACGCCGGCGCGGATCCCTTAATCCGAAGGAGGATTTTGCCAGGATGCTCCGTTTGAGCGGCCTGGACAGCGATTCGATAACGGACGATCAGCGGGACGCTTTCGTCAATATGGCGGAGAACCTCGGCATTGAGCCCGAAGAAGCCGAGGACATGGTCGACGCTTTCCTCGACGAGGCGGATAAGGTGGCTAATGCGCCGAGCGCTCCTGCAGTTCCGCCAAAGGTGGAAGTCGTCCAAAACCAGCCGGCCCCGGCGAAGGCTGAAACGGTAAGTCCGGTCGAAACCTTTACCGTCAATGAAGCGGAGGAGCGCGCCCAATTCATCAACTTTAAAAACTCGCTCGGAGGACAAATGCTCTTTGTGCCCTCCGGCCAGTTCGTTATGGGGAGTGAATCGGCTGAAGCGACGCCAATCGAGAAACCGCTCACCCGTGTCACCCTGAGCCGTTATTATTTGTCGCGTTATCTCATCACCAACGCCGACTACGAGCAGTTCGACCTATCGCACTCTCGCAAGCGCGCACCCGGAGCGGGCGACCGACACCCCGTCGTCTACGTGAGCAGCCTGGACGCGATCAAATTTTGCCAATGGCTCAGTACGCGTGAGCGGAAGAAGTATCGTCTGCCTACGGAAGCGGAATGGGAATACGCAGCCCGGGGAGCCGACGGCCGCCGATATCCCTGGGGCAATTATGAAGGCCGCGGTGACCTGGCTAATTTCGCGGACAAGAACACCGTGTTTGCCTGGAGCGATCGCGAGATTGACGACGGATATCCGGAGAGTTCTCCGATCGGGGCTTTCCCGCTCGGGGCCAGCCCTTTCGGGATGGAAGATTTGGCCGGGAACGTGTGGGAGTGGTGTCTCGATTTCTACGAAGCGTATCGCGGCACGCCGAAGGTGAACCCGCGGGGTCCGACCACTGGAGCGAAACGCGTCTATCGCGGGGGCAGTTGGAAGTCTCGCTTTAACAGCCTGCGCACGACGGCTCGCGGATCCAATGTACCGAGTTTCTCCTGCAACGACCTCGGTTTCCGCATCGCCTGCGAGTGCGAGTAAAGGCATCGCAGCGCGATTTCCCTACCAAAACAAAAAGGACACGCAAAGCGTGTCCTTTTCGAGAGCTGACAAAAATCGAAAGATTAGGCCGGGTTGAAGCGAAACTTCGTGCGGGCGCGCTTGGCATTCGCCTTTGCTTTGCGTCGGGTCTTCTGGGTGGGGGTTTCGAACGCACGCAGGCGTCGAACCTCCTCAAGAATCCCTTCCGCATCCAGCTTGTTCTTAAGCCGTTTTAGCGCGCGATCGACCGGTTCACCTTTGCGAACAATGACTTCAGGCATCAATTTCCTCTTTTCTTTGTAAAAACTACCACCGAACGGTGATGGGGAGTTTAGGCGGGAACCCGGCGGCGTCAACCTTGTGAATAACTTGCCTTTTTGGGTGGGTGATGGGTCCCTCACGATCGGTCAGCTCCTTCAGGAGACAACTCCGGGTGGTTCCAAGATAAAAGGCTGCCCTACAAGGCTTTAGCGAGTCGATAGGGAGAAGCAAAGGTAGGGGCGGTTCACCGAACCGCCCTTCAGTCAGCTTAAGACGCGGTAGGGTTAATAACCGAGACCTTCTGCGTAATCTCCCTACGCAGCGAAGTGGTGTTGCCGCCCCGGGCTCGCGTCCACCACAGCACAATCGGAGAGGCGATGAAGATCGAGGAATACGTTCCGACCACGACACCGATTATAATGGCGAGCGAAAAGTCGCGCAAAACGGCTCCACCCAGGAAAAACAGGAAGACAATCGGAATCATCGTGACGGTGCTGGTCAGGATGGTGCGGCTCAACGTCTGGTTGATGCTGGCGTTCATGATCTGCTCGATGGACCCGCGCTTTCCACTGGCCAAACCTTCGCGGATTCGGTCGTAGACCACGATCGTATCGTTGATGGAATAACCGGCGATCGTCAGAACGGCGCCCACCATGGTGAGCGTGAGTTCGCGGTGCAGAAGTGAAAACACACCGACCGTGATCAAAACGTCGTGCAGCAGAGCGACGATCGCGCCGACCGCGAAGGAAAGTTCAAACCGCACCGTCACGAAAATCAGGATGCCGAGAATACCGAGGCCAAGCGCGATCAGAGAAGTGCGGGCGAGCTCTCCACCCACCAGCGCTCCGACTCGCTCGGAGCCTTCCACTTTGAATCCGGCGTTGGGCATTGCCTGACTGATCTGCTGCTGCACCTGCTCGCTCGTATGAAGCGGTGTACGCACGGTCACGTAATTCTTTCCGGCTTGCGATGATTCCTGAATGGAGGCATCGGCGAAACCAAGAGGCTGCAGCGCGGTTCGCAGCTGTCCCACATCGATGGGGACGGCGGAGCTCACGGTCAGCATGTCGCCTCCCCGGAAATCGACACCGAAATTCTTTTCGCCGCGCACATAAAATGAGCAGGCTCCCGCCACGATGAGCGCAAGCGAAAGCATGCAGGCGAGGAAACCCTTGCCGAGGAAGTTGATGTTGTTCGAGGAAATGAGATGCGCCATCGACACCTTTTTGATGCGGTCGGTGTCGACGAACCAAGCGAGGCAATTGCGGCCGACGATGAGGGCCGTGAAGAGGGATGCCAGAATGCCCAGCGTGAGTGATATGGCGAAGCCTTTGACCGGTCCGCTCGCCTTCCAGAACAGAATGGCGGCCGTAATCAGTGTGGTGACGTTCGCGTCGAAAATTGAGCTGAAGGCCTTCTCGTAGGCGGCCTGCACTGCGGTCTTGAGCGATTTGCCCAGGGCCAGCTCCTCGCGCAGTCGCTCATATATAAGAACGCTCGCGTCGACCGAGAGGCCGATCGTCAAAATGATACCGGCGATACCGGGCAGGGTAAGGACAAATCGGAACATGGTCAGCGCGCCCATCAACAGGACGAGGTTGACGATGAGCGTAAGGTTCGCGATCAAACCGAGGAATCGGTAGTAGGCCAAAACGCAAATCATAGTTACGAGCAGTCCCGCAATACCGGCAATGATGCTGGCCCGAATAGAGTCTTGGCCGAGTGTGGGTGAGACGCTGCGTTCTTCCTCGATGCTGACCGGCGTCTGCAACGGATTCTCAAGGACGCTGGCCAGGCCGCGCGCTTCCTGTTCACCGAACTTCCCGGTAATGATGGCATCGCCGTTGTAAATCGGAACCCGAATGACCGGCGCGGACTGAATGGCACCATCCAGCACGATGGCGAAGCGATGGTTTACGTTGGCCTCCGTGATTTTGCCGAAGGTCTTCGCGCCTTCGCTATCGAACCCAAGCTGCACGGTCCAGCCTTCGTTGCCGTAGTAGGCGGCGGATTGACGCACGTGATTGCCACCCAGGTCTGCCTTCTTCTTCACCAAAAGCCGGTCTTCCCTGGGTTTTTCATTGCCTTCCGGCGGGTGCTTGTAGATCTCGACCCGGTAATCCGGCGGGATGATCTGCTGTCCCTTGTCGATATCTTCGAGCAGTTTTCCGTTGTCTGGATAAACCATGCGAAACTCGAGCTTGGCGACGCGCGACAGCTGGTCGCGGGCTTCTTGGATCTTGGCCGTGTCGAGGCCGGGGATCTGCACCAAAATCCGGTCCTGGCCGACCGGCGTGATGACCGGCTCACCTCCGCCGAAATAATCGACGCGTTTGCGGATGACCTCGACCGCCTGGTCGAGCATGGCCTTGGTGATTTCTTTGTCCGACTTGATCAGCCGGATCAGGAATGAAGTTCCACCTTGAATATCGAGACCGAGGGCGATCTTCTGTTCCGGCGGCCAGATATTCGCCACGCTGAAGCCGACCAGCAGCACCATCAACGCGGTGGCAAGGAGGCGTTTGCGCGGTCCGAGGTCGGTCGCAAAATACCATCCAAAAAGGATAAGTAGACCGAGCCCGGCGAAGAAGGTTACGGCGGGACTCACGACGTCGTTCCCTCAGCCGATTTGAGAATCGTGGTGACGGCCGATTTTTCCATCTCGATTTTAACGTTATCGGCCACTTTCACGATCACAGTTGTCTCCTTCACGTTCGAGATGAGCCCGTGGATTCCTGCGTTGGTCACGACGCGGTCCCCTGTCTTCAGGGCGGTCACGAGGCGCTGTTGATCTTTCTGCCGTTTCATCTGGGGGCGGAGCAGAACGAAATACATGATCACAAAAATGAAGATGAAAGGGACAAACGCGCCGATGCCGCCGCCCGGAGAGGCGGCCGAAGTTTGAGCGAAGAAAAAGCTGAGCATGAAAGGGTCCAATGGGGTTCGCGATGACCATCATCGCAAAGCGGACTCTTACTGAGCACAAGGCGCCATTCAATGCAACGGAAAGGTGGTGCTTTTCCGGCGTGCCAACCGAGGCGCGGCACTGAGGGCGCCCAGCCAATCCTTTTTTAGCCACAGATGAACACAGACGGACACGGATAGGGAACTTTTCCGTTCGCAATCATCGGTGTTTATCCCTGTTTTTCTGTGGCAGGATTCTTCTCAATGGAATCCCGCGTCAGGTAGCCGGCCACGAATCGTCGGCGGAATTGCTCAAACGATCCGTCAGCGATGGTGCGACGCGCCTGCTCCATCAACGTCAGGTAGAAGTGAAGATTGTGCAGGCTGAGCAAACGCAATCCCAGGATTTCTTCGGACTTAACGAGATGCCGGATGTAGGCCCGGGAAAAATCCGCACAGGCCGGGCAGGTACAGCCCTCTTCGATCGGGCCTTTTTGCATGGCGAACTCCGCGTTCTTCAAGTTGAGCGTACCGGCCGCGGTGAAAGCGGTGCCATTGCGCGCCAGACGCGTCGGCAAAACGCAATCGAACATGTCGATACCACGCGCCACCATTTCCATCATTTGCGGCGGCGTCCCCAAGCCCATGGCATAGCGCGGCTGGTCGGCTGGGAGAAATGGCTCGCTCGCTTCGATGGCCCGCATCATCTCCTCTTCCGGTTCGCCCACGCTCACGCCGCCGATGGCGTAGCCATCAAAGCCAATCTCGACCAGTGCCTCCGCGCTTTTCCGTCGCAAATCCGCAAAGGTCGCCCCCTGCACGATGCCAAACACGAGCTGATTCGCGCCTGTCTGACTTGGGCGTTGGACGTTGGACGCTGCGCGTTGCGCGTTTTCTTCTCGCAAACGCGTGGCTTCCGCCTTGCATCGCCTGGCCCACCCGATGGTCATCTCCAGACTGCGCGCCGCGTAATCGTATTCACACGGCCAGGGCGGACATTCATCCAGCACCATGGCAATATCGCTGCCCAGCGTCCCCTGGATTTGCATGGCGATCTCAGGACTGATGAAAGCGGCCGTGCCGTCGACATGATTCTGGAAATGCACGCCTTCCTCCGTAATCTTGCGCAGCTTGGCCAGGGAAAAAATCTGATAACCACCGCTATCGGTCAGGATCGGTCCATCCCAATTCATGAAGCGATGGAGCCCGCCGAAATGCCGGATCGTTTCCATGCCCGGCCTAACGAAAAGGTGATAGGTGTTGCCCAGAATTATCTGCGCCTTCATCTCGCGCAGTTCCCGCGGGGAGACCGCCTTGACCGTCCCCTGCGTGCCTACAGGCATGAAGATGGGCGTCTCGATCACCCCGTGCGCCGTGGTCAGGCGACCCCGTCGAGCTTTGGATAGAGGATCGTGCGCGAGAAGTTCAAACATATCTAAGGATAAGTGGATTCGCTGATTCGATCACTCCCCATGCGAGAAACCAGCGAGAGTCATTCGCAATCCCGCACTTCCCGGATGGAATCAACTCAAACGTCCGCCGGTTTTTTCTCCAGAACAAATGCGCGAACGAAGGGGGTCCGGGAAAATTCATGCTGCACGCGAAGGCTGGCTGCTGCGATGGCGTCCATCCAAGAAGGGCGGGAATGGAAGTGCAGGAAACCAGGACCGAACGCGAGAAAGTTCGGGAGATCTCGCAGGTGTTCGAGCAAGATTATCCGGCCGGTTGGCTTCAGAACCCGATTGAGCTCAGCGAAGAACTGGGCGCGCGACGCGGGCCGGCGAAGTTCGTGAGCGGAAAAAAACACGAAAGCTGCTTCGAGTTGGTTGTCACCCAGGGGAATTGCCGCCGCCCTGGCGTGAATCGATCCAGGCGAGGCACGGACGTAATTCCGGGCTCGTTCGATGGATGGCTCTGTCATCTCCTCCGCGTCGAAAAAATCGATGATAGTCCCAGGGCCGAAGGCTGCGGTCAGGAGCGGGCCGAACTCATCGAAACCGGCGTGGAAATTTGCCCAGTGCGCAGGCGCCGCAGGCAGGGCTCGACGGATCCAGGTGTTCTCATAGAGCGCGCTGCAATCGTAGATGTAGTGCGATACCAGTACCGAAGCAGCCAGCCAAAAGGCGGCTCCGACCAGAGCGAGCAGGCAGGCGTCGCGAGCGTAGTTGGGTAAGGGAAAAACGGTCAGGAGCGTGGCCCCATTTGCCACCAGCATTGAAGCGATGAGATAAAAGGGCCAGTTAAACCAAATGATCTGCCGCACGCCCTGATATTTTCCGCGCGTCGCGACTGGTAAGGTCATGCTGTGGAAACGATTCGACTACTCCGCGACGCCACCGGTAGTCCACGTTAGCGACATAAAACGCATTAGCCAGGAGGGGACGGACCCCGAGAAACCGGTCCTCCTCGAAGAAAGTATTTCGGAGCACTTCCACCGGGATGGGGCGCGGTTTCCAGTGCGCCCGTAATCCTTCGATCATCACGATGGAGTGCGTTTGTTCTTCATAATCGAAGGTAAACGGAAGAGGCCCGGCAAAGAGGCGTGCTTGATGCAAATCGGCAAAGGGGGAACCATCCGGAGGACCCTCCGAGGTTGCAGAAAGTTTAGCCACGACGTGCAAATCAGCTTTGGCGTCTGGGGTATCAATTTTGACTTCTAGATCACCGCCTGATTCCAAAATGCTCACGCTCGCGCGTCGATAATGATAATGGGTGAGCAGATTGCCCGCCGAAACCATAAGGGCGCTATTCGTGTCGCTGCGCAGGATGTACAGTCCGCGCAGGGTGCGACCGGCTGACGTGGTGAAGCGAGTAAAGATTCGGTATCCGCTGAGAAAGAATTTCTGACCGAGAAACTTCGGCAGGAAAACGGGGCGCAACGATTCAGTCTGGACCAGGGCAATCGCCAGAAAACCGAAGTCGTCAAATGTGTCAAGGGAAAGGCCAGGCGGCAGGAGGGGGCGGAGGACAGCTTGGGGCAGGGCGTAGGTAAGAACCAGCGAATGGCGGAAGAATGCCACGACAGGGATCGGGTGCCGTCTTAGTTGGTGGAACATTTTTCCGCTGCCATTTCTAGGCGCCGTTGAGATTCCGTTGCGTCATCGGCTGCAGAACCCAAACGGTGATTGCACAAGCGACGAGGCAAAAGTCTTTGACCAGCGCTCCATAAGGATCGGTCAACATTCCGGGGTTGCCGTGAGCCACCAGCACAATCAGCAGCAGCATCCATCCCGTCGTCACAACTACGGCGGCGCGTTCCGCCCTCCCTACAATCAGCCAGAGGCCCATCAAAATTTGTGCGATACCGAGGAAGAGAAGCGTTCGTTCCGGAGTTTTCCAGACAAGACCGGATCGGCGCACGAGGTCGAGGGCGTCTACTCGTAGGAACAGGATTTTCGGGATTAGGCCTTCGTAAAACCAGACCAAGCCAAGGGCGACGCGGGATGTGGTTTTGATCACGCACAGTTGTTTGCTTTGCGTGGAGGTCGGTGCCGGCTCCGAATATCGAACGTCTCTATTCATGGAAGCCTCTCGAGGCAGTGACGAAATAGACAATCGCCAATGCGCCGTATCCGAAAAAGAGGAGAAAGTGAATGACCGTGCGTCCGCGGTCGCCCCGCCAATGTTCCGAACTGTAATGCGACCATTGCATAACGGAGCGCACCAGCCAGAAAAGGCCGATCCCACCGGACAACCAAACGCCGATTGGGTTCAAACCGTTCGCCATGACATCGGCAAACCGCCAGGTGATCAATCCAAAGATGACGAGGGTGATGGAAATGAAATAGCAGTGAATATGAAAGACTTCGCGGATGAGCAAAGGCGCCCGTTGCAGATCGGCCTCCCATTTCATAATTCGAATTAGGAAAAGGTTGAGGACCGCGACGGCGAGCTGGGCACACGCGGCGGCGCGAAGGGCGAGATCGAGATGGGCGTGAAGGAAGTTCATCATTTTGTTAGGGGGTTTTGCAGGGCGGGGCGGAGGTCGGGAAAATCGAAGCCGTAATCTTGCTCGAGAAAATGCCGAGGCACTCCTCGTTGACTGAAGAAGGCGAGACTGGCTTCCGTCCCCATCAACCATGAGCCGATGCGCGCGGCGAATTCCGGCACAGGAGGGCTCCAGGGGCGATGCAAGGTCTTCCGGAGCTCGCGCATGAAATCCGCGTTGCGAACGGGGTTGGGGGAGCACGCATTATAAACCCCGGTGATTTCCGGCATCTCGATGGCGAGATGAAGCATATGCAGAAGATCGGCCATGTGAATCCAACTGATGAACTGCTGGCCACGGCCAATCTGACCGCCCAGAAAGAGACGCGTCAGCGTGCTGAGTAATTTCAAGAATCCGCCGGTAGGTTCGAGCACGACTCCCAGTCGCAAGAGAACTTTGCGTGTCCTGGGAGCCTCGACCTCGGCGAAGGCCGCTTCCCAGCGGACGCAAACTTCAGAGACAAAATCCGCGCCGTGCGGAGCACTTTCATCGCACCAGTGATCGCCCGCGTCGCCATAAATGCCGATGCCCGCGGCCTGCACAAACGCCGCGGGCGGTTCGCTTGCTCGGGCGATGGCCTGACCGAGCACGCGCACGGAATCGACGCGCGATTCGAGAATGAGGCGCCGGTTTTTTGAGGTGTGCCGGCAGTTGATACTGCGGCCGGTCAGATTGACGATGGCGGCGGCGCCATCAATGAAGGGGACCCAATCGCCCATGGTCTTACCATCCCAGGCGACGCTCAGGACACCGTCCTGATCGCGACTTGGTGTGCGGGTAAGGATCACGACCTCATAGCCGGCCGATAAAAGACGGGGAGTGAGGGCGCCACCGATAAAACCACTGCCGCCGGCGAGAATGACGCGTGGTTTCATTGGAACAACTCCACTCGCAGGGCCGCTGCACCGTAGATCAACACGAGCGCGATAAAGATCGCCGTGAGTGCGTGATAACCAAACGCGTAAAACCAATTCGTTAGGAAAGAACGCACATCGAAGATGAAGAATTGCACGAAAAGTCGCGCCGCCCAGAAGATGGCGATGAAAACGCAAAGCGATCGCGCCACCGGTTCGCCGGACGCCATGGCGCCCGCATGCAAAAAGGTCATGGTGGCGAAGGCGATGATCACCATCACGATAAACACGCCGTAGACCCAGAAAAGGCGGCGCAGGAACGGATGAAGGCGGGCCAGGTTCTCTTTCCAGTTGAGAACGCGCGGGGTCAACGAACTGGCAACGAGAATCGACAACTGCAGCGCGGCGGCCAATTGCAGTAACGTTTTCATAAGGCTCCGATTGCTTGCATGAAAGGAAGGATGACGCGTCGGACGAAGGGCGGATGAAACAACCAGAAGGCCGGGCCGGCCACGATCAACATGGTGAAAATCCAACCGGGCAAACCGCGTCGGAGGCCATGGCGTTTGGCCCAGGCGGTGCGTTGCACCATGACGCCTCCGCCTTGGACGAGGAAATAACCGGTAGGCAGCCCGAAGCCGCGACCTGCGGGGACCGAAATGACCAGCTCGTGAATTAAACCAGAAACAAAGAAGGCGAGCAGCGTTGTTCTGGCGCTGCCGATGGAGCGTGACCATCGCCGAAAAAAAAGGTCGAGCAAAAGTTGGTTAAAGGCTCCGTTCCAGCGCCGTCCCCAAAATTCACTGAGGGAGGTCGACTTGATGGGCGCATTCATGATGGGGCGGGCTTCCACGCCCTTTCCGCGCCACATCGACCCGGCCACGGCGAACAGCCCGAAATGCAGAATGAGAACGAGGCCAATCATCCCGATCCACCCGGCCAGCAAAGGAATGGTCGCGAAGCGGGCGAGCAGA
This sequence comes from Chthoniobacterales bacterium, assembly GCA_038230335.1. Classification (GTDB taxonomy): domain Bacteria; phylum Verrucomicrobiota; class Verrucomicrobiia; order Chthoniobacterales; family UBA10450; genus JBBRDU01. The sequence continues at coordinate 247,908 of JBBRNL010000002.1, forward strand.
AACAGAAGGATGACGCCGCTAAGAGTCTTCAGCAGGGGAGCGGCGAGACCTTGTTTAACTCCGGTTCGTTCGGGTGCGCGCCATGGGTTGAGAAAGGTGACGGCGTCCATACCGGGCCAAAAGCACAAATACCCGAGCGCGCGTTTGGTTGAGAAATCACGGTTTACCCGGGTCGCCCGCCGAAAGGTCAGCCACTTGCAACCTAGAAAGATCGATCCGGCCATCAGCCACATAAAGACCCATGGTTCGAGATGGCCACGGGTGAGAAGGGCGAGGACGGGGAACGCAATCAGGGGAGCCCACCCCGTCCACGTTTTCGGAGTCGAGGATGCGCATCCGGCTTGATTGCATCCGCGGTGCGCCGCGATCCATTGATACCCGGAGCGGAGAAGGGACCGCATCCCGGGAAGCGGTGCGATCAAACGGAGGGGCCAACCCCACCAAACCTGGCGGGCGAGGAAAATGAGAGAGTCCGCCCCGCCGAAGCAGAGACCGCTGACCGTGAGGACCTTCATTTCGTCGAGGGGAGCCCCCGCATCTAAGCCGAGTTGGCGCTGGACCCAAGGGGCTTGTAGGGGAACGAACTCGAAGCCTTTCCGGCGGAAGATAGGATCGAAGCGGCGCGCCGCCGCGACACAATAGCGACATTGGCCATCATAGAAGATCCAGCCGCGCCTCTTACTATTAGAAGGGGGCTCGCTTTGCCCCGAAAACCCTAGATCGGTCAAATCAGCGGGAGCACGACTCAAAGAGGAATCGTTCATTTGGCTTTTACCCCCAAGAGTTTGAGCGCTTTGTCTCCCAGTCGGGCGAGCTTGACCAGCGCCGGGGTGGGGAGGCGTTCCATCTGGTTGTAGGCCGTATCGGCGACTTCGAAGAAACTGAGCATCTCCTGCAAGCGCTCGTTCATGTAGGCATCGGCGGCTTTGCCCGAGGTCTGCTCAATGCATTCCAGTAGCACGGCCGCGGTCGGATCCAGCTCGCGTCTTTTCCGTTCGCGGGCAATGACGCGGAACATCTCGAAGACATCCTGCATGGAGGCAAAATGATCACGCCGATCACCCAGCACGTGCACGATGCGGACGATGCCCCAGTTCTGCAGTTCGCGCAGGCTGGTGCTCGCGTTGGAACGGGCGATGGCCAGAGTTTCGGCGATGGCGTCGGCCGGCCATGGTTCCTTGGAGATGAAAAGGAGCGCGTGGATTTGCGCGACGGTGCGGTTGATCCCCCAGCGGGTACCCATCTCTCCCCAGTGGAGGATGAACTTCTGGGCGGCTGGAGTCAGTTTGCTCATCTATCAGTTTGTTCTGTCTGAACAGAAACTAGAGAAATATTAGGGACGCGTCAACTGGATTTTTCTTTCTCCTTGGCCGAAGTGAAGAAGCAGCAGTGCGCGGTTACAAAGGAATCTGTCGGGGAAGCTGTCAGCTGCTTCCCTCTTCGAGTGCCGGTCCTCTGTTATTCCCGGGAAGCTAACAGCTCCCCCGCAGGAATGATGAGGGTTGGCGTTTGTGTTCCAAATTTCCGACCGCCCCCGGTTTGATCGCTCTCTCTTCCGGAATGACTGGCCTGAGCAGGCCTTCTCTAAAATAATCTTTGCAGCGTTAAAATTCCGTCCTATGTTTCGCGCTCACCGCATCAGGGGCGCGATGAACTTCGTGACGCTGAGGCGGGTTTTTTGTCGCCTGCGTCCCCACGATGAGGCGACTTTTAATTGGAACGAACATGCCCACCATTAATCAGCTTATTCGTAAAGGACGCCGCAAGGTGAAGGTGAAATCCAAATCACCGGCGCTGACCAATTGTCCGCAGCGCCGCGGGGTCTGCACGCAGGTCATGACGCGGACCCCGAAGAAGCCGAACTCCGCCCTGCGCAAGGTCGCGAAAGTGCGGTTGACGAATGGCCAGGAAGTGATTGCCTACATCCCGGGCGAGGGACATAATTTGCAGGAGCACTCGATCGTGCTCGTACGCGGGGGAAGAGTCAAAGATTTGCCGGGTGTCCGCTACCACATTGTGCGTGGCACGCTCGACAGCCTGGGTGTCGATGGGAGACGCCGTAGTCGTTCCAAGTATGGAGCGAAACGTCCGAAAGCTGGTGCGGCCGAGGCCGGGGCCAAGGGCGCGAAGAAGTAATTTGAACCTGAAGATTAATCATGTCGCGACGGCGGAAAGTTTACAAAAAGGAAGAGCGCGTCGATTCCCGTTACGGGAGTCCGGCGGTGGCGCGTCTTATTTCCACCGTGATGAAGCGGGGCAAGAAGTCGCTGGCCGAGCGGATTGTTTACACGGCAATCGATAAATCGCGGCTGGGCTCGGATTCAGTCGATCCTCTCGAAGTTTTAAACAAGGCGCTGGAGAATGTCCGGCCGCGTCTTGAGGTCAAATCCCGGCGTGTCGGTGGTGCCACTTATCAGGTCCCGATGGAAGTCACACCAGCCCGGCAGGTCTCCCTGGCCATGCGCTGGATCGTGCAATACGCCGACAACCGCCGCGGTCAGCCCATGGCCGATGCACTGGCCCAGGAGATTAAGGACGCTGCTGCGGGGCAGGGGAACGCCATCAAGAAGCGCGAGGATACGCATAAGATGGCGCAGGCGAACCGCGCCTTTGCTCATTTCCGCTGGTAACCGTATGCCTGCTACCCTCGAACAGAAGTCGGCTGCCGTGAAGAATCCTAATTCGCCCGACCGCAAGTTTCCGCTCGATCGCACGCGAAATATTGGTATTGCCGCACACATCGACGCCGGCAAAACGACTCTGACCGAGCGGATTCTTTTTTATACGGGCATGATCCACAAGATCGGTGAGGTGCATGACGGCACTACCGTGACCGATTGGATGGAGCAGGAAAGGGAGCGCGGTATCACCATTACCTCGGCCGCCACAACCTGTGCCTGGACGCAGCGCAAGGAAGAGGGCGTTTACAAGATTTTTGAAGGCATTCAGCAGCGCGTCAACATCATCGACACGCCCGGTCACGTGGACTTCACGGCCGAGGTGGAGCGTTCGCTCCGGGTGCTCGACGGCGCCGTCGCGGTGTTCGATGCCGTAGCCGGAGTTCAGCCTCAGTCTGAAACGGTCTGGCGCCAGGCCACCAAGTATAACGTCCCGTGCATCGCTTTTATTAATAAGATGGATCGCGTCGGAGCCGACTTCGACATGTCGATCGACAGCATGCGCAAGAAGTTGGGTGCGAATGCCTGGCCCGTGCTCATTCCGATGGGCAAGGAAGATTATTTGAAGGGCCAGCTCGACGTCATCAATAAAAAGGCCGTGCTTTATTTGGACAACGACGAGATGGGCTCGACCTATGAGATCACCGACGTGCCGAAGGAGTATGTCGAGTTGGTCGACAAAGCGCACCACAACCTGATCGAGCAAATCTCGAATCTGGACGACCAAGTGGCCGAGATGGTCCTGGAAGAGAAGCCGATCACCCCGGAGATCTTAAAGGCGGGCATTCGCCGGCAGACGATCGCGATCAAATTTGTGCCCGTCGTGGGCGGATCTGCTTTTAAGAATAAAGGAGTTCAGTATCTGGTCGATGCAGTGGTCGATTATCTGCCGAGTCCGCTCGATATTCCTCCGGCCAAGGGCATGGAGCCGGATTCGCACGAGCCGATTGAAGTCATCACGGACGACAACGCTACTTTTTGTTCGCTCGCTTTTAAATTGTGGAGTGATCCGTTCGTTGGAAAGCTCGTTTTCTTCCGCGTCTATTCCGGCACGTTGAGCAAGGGCGACACGGTCTACAATCCGCGCACGAACAAGCGCGAGCGCATTTCACGCTTGATCCAGATTCAAGCGGACAAGCGCGAAGACATTGAAACGTGTTACTCAGGCGATATTGCAGCGATCGTCGGCATCAAGAATATAACCACGGGCGATACTTTGTGTGACGAGGATCATCCCGTTCTTCTCGAGCCCCCGTCGTTTCCTGATCCGGTTATTTCCATGGCGATCGAGCCAAAAACGAAACTGGATCAGGAAAAAATGGGCATCGCCTTGCAGCGCCTCGCTGAAGAAGACCCAACTTTCCGTGTTTTCACGCATGAAGACACCGGCCAAACCATCATCGCCGGCATGGGCGAGTTGCATCTCGAGATTATTCGCGATCGCATGTTCCGCGAGTTCAAGGTCGATGCCAACGCGGGCAAGCCGCAGATCGCCTATCGTGAGACCATCACGGGCAGTGCGCACGGCGTCGGCAAATTGATCAAGCAATCGGGTGGTCGCGGTCAATACGGTCACGTTGAGGTGGACGTGCGCCCGGGCGCACGCGGCACCGGCCTGGTCATGGAAAACAAGATTGTGGGCGGCACCATCCCGCGCGAATACATTCCGGCGGTTAAGAAGGGCATCGAAGAAGCCATTCTTAACGGGGTGCTCGGCGGCTATCCCGTGGTCGACGTTGAAGTCGATATTGTTTACGGGAGTTATCACGACGTTGACTCGAACGAACTGGCCTTCAAATTGGCCGCAATTTTTGCGATGAAAGACGGTTTCAAGCAGAGCAAACCGATTCTGCTCGAGCCAATCATGAAGGTAGAAAATATTACGCCGGACGATTTTCAGGGAGATATCTGCGGTGACTTAAGCCGTCGCCGTGGCAGCATCAACAGCATCGAAACCCGCGGGCATCTCGCCACCGTACATGCGGAAGTTCCGCTGGCTGAACTATTCGGTTATGCGACGGCCATCCGTTCGCTTTCCAAGGGCCGCTCCAGTTATTCCATGGAGCCATCACATTTTCAGCAGGTGCCGGCCAATCTGGTCGCCGCCATTCTCGACCAGAAGGAGACGAAATGAGTAGCGGACAACGCATACGCATTCGGCTCAAGGCGTTCGACCATCGGATGCTCGATCAATCTGCGGTGGACATCGTGGAGACGGCCAAGCGCACGGGCGCCCGAGTGGCCGGTCCCATTCCTTTGCCCACTCTGATCGAGAAGTTCACGGTCAATCGTTCTCCCCACGTCGATAAGAAATCGATGGATCAATTTGAAATTCGCACGCATAAGCGACTGCTCGATATCATCGAGCCGACCGCCAAAACCGTGGATGAATTGAAGAAGCTAAACTTGCCGGCCGGCGTGGACATCACGATCAAGATTTAGCATTTGAGCCTCTTACCACATCGTCACTATGAGCATTGGGTTACTTGGACAAAAAATCGGCATGACCAGCGTCTACGACGCGAAGGGTCGGCTACGTCCTGTGACCGTGATTGCAGCGGGCGATAACGTTCTGGTGCGGCGCATCACGGAGGAAAAGGACGGCTATTCCGCGGTCAAAGTAGGCTTCAGTCCGCAAAAAGAGTCGCGCGTCAACAAGGCTCAGCTGGGCGAGTTTAAAAAAGCCGGGGTGGAGCCGAAAAAGCTTGTCCGCGAATTTCGTCTCGCCGCCGATGCTCCCGAGGGCGAAGTGAACCTGGGTCTCGACCAATTTCAGCCCGGCGACTGGGTCGACGTGATTGGACGTTCCAAGGGCAAGGGTTTCCAGGGCGTCATGAAGAAGCACAATTTTGCCGGCCAAGGCGCGTCGCACGGGTCGAAAACCCATCGGCGTAACGGCGCCATTGGTAACCGCTCAACCCCCGGACGCGTCTGGAAAAACATGGGCATGCCAGGTCACATGGGCGACGAGCGCGTGACGGTGCAGAACCTTCAGGTCATGCAGGTGCGCGAATCTGAGAAAGTGATTCTGATCAGCGGAGCAGTTCCGGGATGTAACGGCAGCTATGTCGTGGTGCGTCCCGCCATCAAAAAGCCAGCGGCTGACAAAACATGAGCGCGAAAGTTTTAACCAAAGCTGCGGCCAAGGAAGCCAAGATCGATTTGATCGAGAATGGTCGTGGCACCCAGGCTGTGCAGGACGCCGTGGTGGCCATGCGGGCGGCCCGCCGATCCGGTTCGGCCAATACCAAGACCAAAGCGGAAGTCGATCTTTCGGGATCGAAGCCGTGGCGGCAAAAGGGCACAGGCCGCGCGCGTGCCGGCTACGCATCGTCTCCTATTTGGCGAGGTGGCGGCGTGGTTTTCGGACCGAAGCCGCGGGATTACACGAAGAAGGTTTCCAAGACGACACGCCGGCTGGCTTTTCAAAAGGCGCTGAGCGAGCGCATTAATGCCGGCGATGTCCTGACCGTCGAAAAATTTGCCGTCAGCGAAGTAAAAACCAAGGCTTTCGTGGCCATGGTGAAAAAGGCGACGGACGCGACCAAAGTGCTGATCATTTCGGACTCGTTCGAAGACAACGTTTATAAGTCTGCCCGCAACGTAAAGGCAGTCACGCTGGCTACTGCGACGGACGTGAACACGGAGCAGTTGCTCGCCTTCAATAAAATTTTAATCACACCGAAAGCGCTCGAGAAACTGGCCGAACGAACCTCGAAATGAACGAGCCCTACGACATTATCCAGACTGCGTCCCTGACGGAGAAGGCGTCGCTCCTGACTGAAAAACATAACAAGTATGTTTTTCGCGTGAGTCCGCGGGCTAACAAGATTGAGATTAAGAAGGCCATCGAAACCTTGTTCCAGAAGAAGGTTCTTTCCGTGAATACGTGCAATTACGCCGGAAAAAAGAAGCGCGAACGCACCCAGAACTACGGGCGCAAGGCGCATTGGAAGAAGGCGATCGTTACTTTGAAAGAGGGCGAGAAGATCGAGCTCGTTTAATATGGCACTGAAAAGTTTTCGCCCACTGACCCCAGCGCTTCGTTTCAAGTCGCTGCCGGCCTTTGATGAAATTACGAAGAGTAAACCGGAGAAGTCGTTGCTCGAGGTCAAGAAAAGGACCGGCGGTCGCAACGTTTTTGGCCGGCTTACTTCGCGTCACATCGGCGGTGGTCACAAGCAGAAGTACCGCAGGGTTGATTTCAAACGGAGCAAGCGCGACGTCGCTGCCGAGGTCATCGGAATCGAATACGATCCGAACCGTTCGGCCCGCATCGCGCTCATTAAATACACGGACGGCGTGCTCAATTACATTCTCGCGCCGGATGGTTTGCAGGTCGGCGCTACGGTGAGGGCGGGCGATCAGGTCGCACCGGATCTCGGCAATGCTCTGCCTTTGCGCTCCATTCCTCTGGGCACCAATATTCACAACATCGAGCTGACTCCCGGTCGCGGTGGACAGATCGCGCGCAGCGCCGGCCAGCAGGCAACTCTCAGCAACCGCGAAGCGGGATATGCGCTGGTCAAATTACCGTCGGGCGAAATCCGCCGGATCCACGAAAATTCTTACGCCACAATCGGACAGGTCGGCAACGTCGACCATATGAACGTGGCCAGCGGCAAAGCCGGGCGGACGCGCTGGAAGGGCCGCCGACCGCACGTGCGCGGCATGGTCATGAACCCGGTCGATCACCCGATGGGCGGCGGCCAGGGTAAATCGAAGGGCGGCGGCGGGCGGCATCACCCGGTCAGCCCGTGGGGACAATTGGCCAAGGGCTTCAAGACTCGCACCAAACACAAGCCGAGCGACCGCTTCATCATGGAGAGAAGGAAATCCAAGAAGAAGTCTTAGAGACCTTCAGAAATTTGACTTTATGGCTAGATCGTTGAAGAAAGGACCCTTCGTCGAATCGCATCTTCTGGAAAAGATCGATAAGATGAATACCGCGAACGCCAAAAAACCGATCAAGACCTGGTCGCGGCGTTCGATGGTCACCCCGGATTTTGTTGGCCATACGTTTCTGGTGCACAACGGGAAGATATTCCATTCCGTGTTTGTGACGGAGAATATGGTCGGTCACAAGCTGGGCGAGTTTTCGCCGACGCGTATCTTTAAGAAGCACGGGTCGCATACGGCCAAGGTGACGAAATAATGATTTTAGGTTGAAGATTTCAGATCTCAGATCGGCAGAAGTGGCGGCGAACCCGCGACGGCCTGCCATCTGTCTTCTGCGATCGGCCATTGGGTTGTGTTTGATGGCTGCTCCGGCAGTGCAGGCACAGGGGAATAGTTCTTTGTCAGAATCAAAAGTTGAAAATGCGGAACGCACCGTGACGGCGGAGGCGTTGGCGTCGCAGACGGAGGAGTTGCGCCAGCAAGCATCGATTCAGCAGGAGTCGCTCAAGACATTGACGACCAGCCTGGCGGAATCGAATGCCGAAGCGGAACTGTTTCGTCGCAAGTATTCCGATTTGAAATTGCGCATGGAAGCACTCGGGTTGCAGTCGGCCGATAAGGATCGGGCCGGACTCGAGCAGCGTTTACTCGCGGCGGTGAGCGATCTGCAGCTGGCGCAAAAGGAGCGCGACGAGTTTCGCGATCAGATGCTGCGCTTGAACGAGGCGATGTTTCACTATTTGAAGATGTCGCAAGGCGGTGATGCGCAGGCGCGGATGGATGTAGAAGCGCAATTGCGCGGCGCGAGTGACCTGGTCACGAAGACGGGCGCACCGCCCGCGGCCCAGCCGGGTTTAATGGACGGCAGCGTGGTGAGCGTGAAGGACGAGTGGTCATTTGTAGTGGGCAACCTCGGGCAGAACCAGGGAGTGAAGATCGGGATGCCCATGAGAGTGATCCGGGGTGAGCGCAGGATTGCCAGTCTGCGCGTGATCGATGTGCGACAAAAAATTTGCGGCGCAGTGATTCAACAGATGGATTCTCCAAAAGAAAAAATAAAGGTGGGGGATCGACTTCAGGTCGATGCTCAAACCAGTGTGACTTTAAAATAAATGGAAGTTAGATCGACATACAAGTATGCGCGGATTTCGCCCTTCAAGGTGCGCGAAGTCACGCGTGCGATTCAGGGTCTGCCGGTTTCGGCCGCACTCGACATCCTGGCTTTCACTCCGAAGAAGGCCGCGGTCCTCATCAACAAGACGTTGAAGAGTGCGGTGGCTAACGCAGAGAACAACGCGAATCTGAAAGTGGAGAGTCTGGTCGTAAAAGAGGCGATCGTGGGCGAGGGGCCAACGATCAAACGCATGATGCCGCGGGCCCGCGGAAGCGGCAGCCGTATCTTGAAACGCACCAGTCATATCCGCATCATCCTGACGGACGAGATCACGATCGATAATCGCGAAACGCGCAAAGCCAGGAAGAAACAGGAACAAAGAGCGGCCAAAAAAGAAGGCCACACGGAAGGATCGGCCGAAAAGGCAGAATCCACTGCGGAGAAGCGCGGCGGCAAAGCCAAAAAAAGCGGGAAGGCGAAACCCAGGAAATAAGTTATGGGACAAAAAGTTAATCCGATTGGTTTCCGACTCGCGGTCAATCGCGACTGGCGTTCGCGCTGGTACGCTTCTCCTCAGGAGTTGCCCGGTTTTCTGCACAGCGATCTCGAGATTCGCGGCTACGTGAAGAAGAAGCTGCAATTCGCCGCCGTGGCCAAGATTGTGATCGAGCGGGCCTGGAACAGCATCCGCGTGACCATCCATACGGCTCGTCCTGGCATCGTGATCGGCCGGAAAGGCGCCGAAATCGAAAAGATGACCGAGGAAATTTCGAAGATGGCGCAGGGCAAACAGATCAAGATAGACATCCAGGAGATCAAGACGCCGGAGTTGGACGCTCAGCTGGTGGCCGAGAACGTGGCTCTGCAGATCGAGCGCCGCATTGCTTACCGCCGCGCCATGAAGAAGGCCGTGGCCACGGCCATGGACTTCGGCGCGCAAGGGATTCGGCTGCGTTCGTCCGGCCGCTTGAATGGCGCGGAAATATCGCGCTCGGAATGGTATCGCGAGGGCAAGGTTCCTCTGCACACTTTGCGCACGCCCATCGACTACGGATTTGCCGAGGCCAACACGGTTTATGGAAAGATCGGCGTGAAATGCTGGATCTGTAAGAAAGAAGAAGCACCGGCGGAAGCGCCATCGGCACCGCCGCCACCGCCGCCTGAGCCGGTTGCAGTCTAACGAGGAAATTTTATGCCATTGATGCCCAAACGTGTGAAGTATCGCAAGACCCAGCGGGGGAGCCGCAAGGGGACTGCTTCGCGCAATCTTCGCATCGATTTCGGCGAGTTCGGCCTGCAGACGCTCGAGCGCGCCTGGATCACCAATACGCAGATCGAAGCAGCTCGAGTCGCTCTGACTCGTAACATGAAGCGCAAAGGCAAACTTTGGATCCGCATCTTTCCGGACAAGTCGGTCACGTCGCGCCCACCCGAAACGCGCATGGGTAAGGGAAAAGGTCAGCCCGAATACTGGGTGGCCACGGTGAAGCCGGGCAATATTCTTTTCGAGCTCGACGGAGTTCCTGAGTCGGTCGCGCGCGAATCCCTGCGTCTAGCCGCGGACAAGCTGCCGGTGCGCACGAAATTTCTAACGCGACATCACGTGGCGGCCTAACGGGTTATGAAGATCAAGGAAATTGCAGAAATGAGCACGGACGAGCTGATGACCAAACGGCGCGATCTGCGGCAGGAGAGTTTGCATTTGCGCCTGCAACAGCAGAGTGGGCAGCTCGAGCAACCAAGCCGGCTGCGCCTGCTGCGCCGCGATGTCGCGCGGATTGAAACGATCCTTTCCAAGCGCACGAACGACACCGCAGCGAAGAAATAAAGTTTTATGTCCGAACAAGAGCAATCAGCAGCTGTGCCAGCGCCTCCGTCTCCCGAGCCGGCGACGGGCCGTCGGGGCTCGCGCAAGACGCGAACCGGCGAGGTGATTTCGAGCGGAATGAACAAGACAATTGTGGTGCGCACGGTCACGCGCGTACCGCATGCGAAGTTCGGCAAGATCGTGAAGCAGAAGAAAAAGTTCTATGCGCACGACGAGGAGAACAAGGCCAAGCCGGGGGACACCGTCCGGATTATGGAGACGCGGCCGCTTAGTAAACTCAAACGCTGGCGCCTGGTGGAGGTCGTCCAGAAATAATTTTATGGTTCAGATTCGATCCAGACTCGACGTGGCCGACAACAGCGGAGCCCGCATGGCCACGATGATTGGTGTCATCGGCAAGGGCGATAGCATGTTTGCCGGGATCGGTGATGTCATCACGGCGAACGTGAAAGAAGCCAGCGCCACCGGCACGGTGAAGAAGGGCGAAGTCGTCCGGGCCGTGCTCGTGCGAACGAGGCAACCGATCAAACGCGACGACGGTTCGGTCCTCCGGTTCGATAACAATGCGATCGTCATTATCGACAAGGATTTAAATCCGCGCGGCACCCGTATCTTCGGGCCGGTCGCGCGCGAGTTGCGCGAGCGCAACTTCATGAAAATTGTGTCACTCGCTCCAGAAGTTTTATGAACCGCCTGAAATTCCACGTTAAAAAAGGCGACAACGTCGAGGTCATCGCGGGGAACTTTAAAGGTTCGTCGGGCAAGGTGCTTCAGGTGTTGCAGAGCAAGCAGAGGGTGCTCGTGGAAGGGGTGCGCATCATTAAGAAGCATCTGCGCAAGTCCCAGGATAATCCGCAAGGGAAGATCGCGGAGCGGGAAGGCCCAATCCACATTTCCAATGTGAAATTGATCGCGGAAAAAGAGAGCAAGCCGACCAAAGAAAAGAAAAAGGCCAAGAAGGAACCGGCCAAAGCTAAGGCGTAATGGAGAACGAATTTTATCAGCATTATAAGGAGCGCGTGATGCCAGCAATGCGCGAGCATCATGGCTACAAGAACGTGAACCAGATTCCGAAGGTGGAGAAGGTCGTGGTCAACACGTCCGTGGGGTCGCAGACCGATGTCAAACAGGCCGTGGAAGATGCCAAGGCCGAGTTGGCCCTCATCACGGGTCAGCGTCCTTCCGAGACACGCGCCAAGAAAAGTATCGCCAACTTTAAACTGCGCCAGGATCAGGTGATCGGGGCAAAGGTCACATTGCGCGGGGAGCGCATGTATGAGTTTCTGGAGCGCCTGATCAAGACGGCGCTGCCGCGTATTCGCGATTTTCGTGGGGTTTCACCGCGCTGTTTCGACGGAAATGGCAATTACACGCTGGGCGTTTCCGACCAGTCCATTTTCCCCGAGGTCGAGCTGGATAAAATCAAGCGCAACATCGGTTTTGATGTTACTATCGTGACCAGCGCGCGGACGAACGAAGAAGCCAAATCGCTTTTGAGCGAAATGGGAATGCCGTTCAGCGACCGAATAAAGAAGACCGCGGCGCCTTCGACTACCTGATTACATGAGCACTGTTACTGACCCAATTGCAGACCTTTTAGCGCGCATCCGCAATAGTGCGCAGGCGCACAAGGCGGACATGTTCGTGCCCTATTCCCGGATTAAAGCCGACATCATAAAGATTTTGAAGCAGGAAGGCTACATCACGGATTACGAAGTCGATACGACCGCGGCTCACCCGCGCATCAAAATCACGAACAAGATGGCCAACCGGACGAGCGCCATCACGGGATTGCGGCGGATCAGCCGGCCCGGTCTGCGGCGTTACGTTGGCGCCAGCGAAATTCCGCGCGTCCTCGGCGGCATGGGCGTGGCCATTCTTTCCACCCCACGGGGCGTCATGTCAGGAAGAGAAGCGAAGAAACAAAAAGTGGGCGGCGAACTTCTAGCCTACATTTGGTAATTTTATGTCGCGCATAGGAAACAAAGTGGTCGAGATCCCGGATAAGGTGAAGGTCCACGTCGACGGCCAGGGGGCGGTGTCGGTGGAAGGGCCGAAGGGAAAATTGAGCTGGACTTTGCCTCGCAGCATCAAGGCAACCGTGACGGACAACCGAATCTCGGTGGCGCGCGAAGCAGAGACGCGCAGCGTAAAGGCATTACACGGTCTCTCCCGCTCTCTCGTAAACAATATGGTGCAGGGCGTCAGCCAGGGTTTCAGCAAGCAGCTCCAGATTGAAGGCGTCGGTTTCAAGGCAGCGGTGCAGGGCACTAACCTGAATTTGAGCCTGGGCTTCTCCCACCCGGTTCTGTTTGCCATCCCGAAAGACATCAAGATCACGGTGACGGAAAATACGAAAATCAACGTCGAGGGCATCGACAAGAAAACAGTCGGCCAGGTGGCTGCTGATATTCGTCGCTTCTATCCGCCCGAGCCTTACAAGGGCAAGGGTGTGCGCTACGTCGGCGAACAGATTCGTCGCAAGGAAGGCAAAACGGTCCAGTAGTTATGGCGATCAATCGTAAGGCCACGCGTAAGCGCATTCATCAGCGGATCAGGAAAAAAGTGTCGGGCACAGCCGAACGTCCGCGGTTGACCATTTATTTTTCGGGTAAGCACGTTTACGCACAGGTGGTGGACGACGATGCGGGCCGTACCGTGGTGGCCGCTTCGACCAAGGAGGCAGGGGTCCTCGGAAAAGCAAAGGCCGCGGCCAATCGCGCCAACGCCGGAGTTGTCGGTAAAACCATCGCCGAGCGTTTGCTCGCGAAGAAGAAGACAGATGCCGTGGTTTTTGATCGCGGCGGCTATATTTATCACGGAAAAGTGAAAGCTTTAGCCGACGCAGCCCGCGAAGGCGGTTTGAAATTTTAACTCATGGCTCAACAAAACTCAGGCAGACGACAGGAACGCAACACCGACCGAACTTCGGCCGCGCGGGGCGACACCACCGAAAAGGTAGTGTTCATCAACCGCTGCGCCAAGGTCGTCAAAGGCGGCCGGCGGTTTAGCTTCAGCGCCCTCATTGTGGCGGGAGATCATGACGGCTCGGTCGGCGTCGGATTCGGGAAGGCAAATGAAGTGGCGGAAGCGATTCGTAAGGCTTCCGAGTCTGCCCGTAAGTCGATGCAGAAGGTTTCGCTGCACGAAAACACCATCCCGCATGAGACGATCGGTCAATTTGGCGGCGGTCGGGTTCTCCTGCGCCCCGCTTCACCTGGCACTGGCGTCATCGCCGGCGGCGGTGTGCGTGCGGTGGTCGAGGCTGCCGGTATTCGTGACGTGCTCGCGAAATCCCTCGGTTCCAGCAATCATGCCAACGTGGTCAAGGCAACCGTGGTCGCGCTGAAGTCGCTTCGGCGTCGCGACGAAATTTTCAAACTCCGCGGGATTCGCGGGCCCGACTCGACCAACGGTCAGGGTAATCAGACGACGCAAGCATCATGATGCGGTTACACACATTGCGGCCGCGACCGGGCTCGCGCCATCGCGTCAAGCGCCTGGGCTGCGGCGAAAGTTCAGGTCACGGCAAAACCAGCGGCAAGGGACATAAAGGTCAGAAAGCGCGTTCCGGCGGCAGCCTTCGGCTTGGCTTCGAAGGCGGGCAGATGCCATTGATCCGTCGTTTGCCCAAGCGCGGGTTTAACAATGCGAGATTTCACAAGACCTACGCCATCGTGAACCTGAGCGACCTGAATGATTTCAAGGCCGGCACGGTTGTAACCGAAAAAATGTTGCGCGAATCGCAGCTCGTTCGTGGGGACGGGGCGGGCGTGAAGATTTTGGGCAGCGGGGAGTTGAAGCACGCGCTCACGGTTGAGGCTGATAAGATCAGTGCATCCGCGCGAGAGAAGATCGAAAAGGCGGGTGGAACCATTACCTTGCGACAACCCCGTGCGCGTGAGGAGGCGGCTTCGGACGAAGGTGCGGATGACGCGGCCAAAAGCAAGTCGGCCGGCGCGGCCCCCAAGACAGCAGGGAAAACATCGGGCAAAAAAGCGGCAGCCAAGACTGGTGCGCGCTCCAAGAAGAAGACTTTATCGCGGAAGAGCTAGCGCTCGCAGCGAGGTGCTTCAGAATTAGCGGATGGTTTCGGCCTTTTTAAATTCGGTCAAGATACCGGAGTTACGCCGGCGCATCTTGTTTACCCTCGCCATCGTTGTGATCGTGCGTTTGGGCGCGGCCATCACGACTCCGGGTGTAAACCAGGCGGTTCTGCACGAATGGTTTCGCAGTTCCCTCACCGAAAAAGCCGGCGGCGGGGTAGCCGCGATGTTCAATTTATTCAGCGGCGGTGCGCTCGAAAACTGTGCGATTTTCTCGCTTGGCATCATGCCGTATATCAGCGCTTCGATCATGATGCAGTTGCTCACGGCGGTGATTCCGCAGTTGGGCCGGCTCGCGCGGGAAGATGGCGGGCGTCAAAAAATAATGCAGTACACGCGCTACGCGACGGTGCTGCTGTGCGTTTTTCAAGGATATCTCCTGGCCGTTTCTTTGCAGCACCCAGAGTCGTATCAAATGCTGCCCGGAATCAATGAGACCATCCGGAATCTGGGAATTCCTCTCGTCTCGGATCCGGGGTGGACCTTTATCATTGTCACGATCGTCTCACTCACGACGGGCAGTTTGTTTCTGATGTGGCTGGGTGATCAAATCACCGAGCGAGGTATTGGCAACGGAATCTCGCTCATCATCACGATCGGCATCGTGGCGCGCTTGCCGGCCGCTCTGGCGCAGGCTTGGAAGACCTTTGTTCCATCGGCCCAAGGCGGGGGCAGTCAGGTCAATCCTTCCGTACTCGTTCTCATGGTGGCGTTCCTGTTCATCGTCATCGCCGGCGTCATCGCCATCACTCAGGGCGTACGGAAAATCACGATTCAATACGCCAAGCGAGTGGTGGGCCGGAAAATGTACGGCGGCGGCACACAGCACATGCCCTTGAAAGTGAATTATGCGGGCGTCATGCCGATCATTTTTGCCTACGCCCTGCTCATTTTCCCTTCCACCATCGTGAAGATGGCATTCCATAATAATCCAACGGCGGCGCGAATTTCAGAGGCGCTTTCCGTTGGCTGGCCGCATTATGTTTTCCTCGCGGCCATGATCTTTTTCTTCAGCTACTTTTGGGTGGCCACCCAATTTCAGCCGGCCCAAATTGCGGACGATCTGAAAAAGCACGGCGCCTACGTGCCGGGTGTGCGCCCGGGCAAGCCGACCGCGGATTTTCTCGATTTCACCATGACCCGGCTGACTTTCGCCGGTGCGATTTTCCTGACCTTAATTGCGGTCCTGCCCAGTTTGCTTAGCCAAGGCGCTCACGTTCCACAGATCACGGCGCAGTTTTTCGGCGGAACCAGCTTGTTGATCATCGTCGGCGTGATGCTGGATACGATGCGCCAGGTCGAGACTCATCTTATTCAGCGTCATTATGACGGCTTCCTGCGCAAGGGCCGGATCCGTGGGCGCTCTTCCGACCGGACCGCCTACAGCCGTGGTGACGCGGCCGAGCATAGCACCCTGATGTGGCTCTATGTCGGCATCGCCGTGCTCGTGATCGCGGGAGCGGCAATCTTTATCTACGGCCGCTAAGTGAAGAGGCGACTCGTGCTGTTGGGCGCGCCCGGTTCTGGCAAGGGAACCCAGGCGGAACTCATTACGCGGCAGTTCGGTATACCGGTCACTTCGCCCGGAGCGATCTTGCGGCGAGAAAAAGATCTTGGAACGCCTCTTGGGCAGGAAACGGCCGAAACCACGAAACAGGGCGGTCTCGTTCCCGATAAAATCATTGTCGGGCTGATCGAGGATTGGTTGCGTTTGCACGGCGGATACGGGTTTGTTTTTGACGGCTTTCCGCGCACGCTTCCCCAAGCGCAAAGTTTGCAGGAGATATTGCAACGGCATCATACCCCGCTCGATCTGGCCATCTGGCTGGAAGTGTCGGAAGAGACGGTGCGGGATCGGATTGGAAGCCGCCTGCAATGCCGTGGCTGCGGATTCACCACCAGCGTGAGCAGCGCGAAGTTTTCTGAGCGACCGGTCTGTCCCTTTTGCGACGGTCCGTTGGTCCGGCGCAATGATGACGACCCGGAAGTGCTGCAAAAGCGCCTGCAAGAGTTCAACGCCAAGACGCAACCTCTGGCCGAATTTTACGGCAAGATGTCGGCCCTGAATCGAATCGATGGAAACCGGGACCGCGAGGAGGTGTTCAGCGATATTTCGCGGTTGATCGAGCAAAAGACGTCGGCATGATCCCGATCAAGACCGCCAAAGAGGTGGAGCAAATGCGCCGCGCCTGTCGCACGGCCAGCGACATCCTCGAGAGGGTCAGTGAATTGGTTCGGCCCGGCGTGACGACGAAGGAAGTGGATGAGGCGGCGGCGGATTTCATGCACGAGGCGCGCGTGAAGAGTGCCTTTCTAGGGTATCGACTGGGGCACCGTGTTTTCCCCGGCAATATTTGCATCTCCCTGAACGACGAAGTGGTTCACGGGATTGCCAGCCAGCGCCGTATTCAATACGGCGACGTGGTTAAACTCGATATAGGGGTGGTGCAGGACGGATGGGTCGGAGATACCGCAACGACCGTTCCCGTGGGCATGGTGGATGGACGTCTGGACGAGCTTTTGAGGGTGACGGAGAGCGCCTTGCAGCGTGCGATCGATCAGGCCACAGAAGGGGCTCGGCTGGGCGACGTATGTGCGGAAATCGAAGATGAGGCGTTGCGGCATCGCTTTTCCGTCGTGCGCGAATTCGTTGGTCACGGGGTTGGTCGCAAGCTGCATGAAGAGCCGCAGATCCCGAATTATGGGAAACGGGGAAGCGGCCCGCGATTGAAGTCAGGAATGACCCTGGCCATCGAACCGATGGTGAATCTGGGCGCGGCTGCGGTGCGCTTGCTCGAAGACGGGTGGACCGTGCGGACGGCGGACGGGATGCCCTCGGCCCATTTCGAACACACGGTGCTGATTACGAAGGAGAAACCCGAGATCCTGACATGGCGCGCAAAGACGCAATTGAAGTAGAGGGGACCGTGGTCGAGCTCCTGCCGAATTCCCTGTTTGGCGTCGAATTACCCAATGGCCACCGGGTGCTCTCTCATGTTTCGGAAAAAATGCATTTAGAGGTCATTCGTATCTTGCCAGGCGACAAAGTTATGGTAGAGGTTTCACCCTACGATTTATCGAAGGGGCGGATCACATTTCGCCAAAGGTAAGACGCGGACAGGCTCCGCGTTTTTCGTCTCGTGGATTATGAAAGTTCGACCCTCAGTAAAAAGACTTTGTGAAGCGTGCAAGATCATCAAGCGCAAGAATGTTGTGCGGGTGATCTGCAACAAGAACCCGCGCCATAAACAGCGTCAGGGATAATTAACGTAATCGATTTATGCCAAGATTATTGGGAGTAGAAATTCCGGCCGAGAAACGCATCGAAGCGTCTCTCACATACATTTACGGCATCGGCCCGAGCACGGCCAAACGCATTCTCGAGCAGACCGGGATCGATCCGAATATGCGCGCGAAAGATCTGACTCCGCAGCAGTTAAATGAGATCATTCACGCGATCACCAATAGCAAGCTCCCCATCGAAGGTGATCTGCGGCGCGAAGTGCAGGGAAATTTGAAACGACTACAGGCGATCAATTGTTACCGCGGCGTTCGGCATCGTCGCGGCCTGCCCGTGCGCGGTCAGCGGACTTCGACCAACGCCCGCACGCGTAAAGGCCCCCGCAAGACCGTCGGCGTCGTGCGCAACAAGGATGCCAAGGCCGGCAAAGTTTAATTCCAATGGCTGACTCAAAGAAAACTCCTAAACCCAAGGCGGACGACGCCAAGGCAAAGAAGCCGAAAGCGGCTGAAGCAGAAGCCCCCGTCGCCGCGACGGCGCCTGCCACTGCGGCGGAAGCCACCTCTCAGACTGTCGCTCCTGCACCGGAGTCGACCGAGGCTGCACCGAAAGCGGAGGCTGCACCGAAAGTGGCCAAAAAAGCCAAAGCCGAAAAGCCTGAGGTAAAGCCGGCTGAGCCGCCTCGTGAGAATTTGTCTCTCGACGGTTCGGACGATGAGAAGCCGAAAATCGTTAAGGCGAAGGGCAGCAAGAACGTCCACTCCGGGATCGCTCACGTTCTTTCCACCTTTAACAATACGATTGTCACGATCACTGACCTGACCGGGAAAGTGATTGGTTGGTCGAGCGCGGGGAAAGTCGGATTCAAGGGCTCCCGTAAGAGCACTGCCTACGCTGCTCAGTTAGTCGCGCAAGACGCCTCACGTCAGGCCATGGGACACGGCCTGAAAGAAGTGGAAGTGCGGGTCAAAGGTCCTGGAGCGGGCCGTGAATCAGCTGTGCGAGCGCTTCAGGCGATCGGCCTCGATCTGACCGTGATTCGCGACGTAACGCCAGTCCCGCACAACGGTTGCCGTCCACCGAAGCCGCGCCGCGTTTGATCGTTCACAAATTGTAACCAACTACCTTATCGTTCATGGGCAGATATACCGGACCAAAAACTAAAGTCAGCCGCCGCTACGGGGTGCCGCTGTTCGGACCATCCAAGTCGCTCGAGCGGAAGAATTATCCGCCGGGTATGCACGGTCCCAAGGGCTCGCGCCGTAAGCAATCTGAGTACGCGATTGCCTTGGGCGAGAAGCAGAAGCTTCGCTACCAATATGGACTGCTGGAACGCCAGTTCCGACGCATCTTTCAAAGTGCTTTGCGTAAACGCGGTGTGACGGGTGAGACTCTTTTGCAGTTGCTCGAGACGCGTATCGACAATGTGATTTTCCGTTTGGGCCTGGCTAATACGCGCAGTGGGGCCCGGCAGCTCGTCTCGCACGGTCACGTCCAGGTCAATGGACGGACAGTGAACGTCGCTTCCTACAACGTCAAAGCGGGTGACCAGGTGGCCATCAAGGACAAGCCCAAATCCCGTCAGCTCGCCCTGCGCAATCTTAAATTGACCCAGATCGTGCCGGTGCCGGACTGGCTCACGGTTGATCGAGATAATCTTAAGGGAGCGGTTGCGCGTATTCCATCCCGCGATGAAATGCAGCCGATGGTTAACGAACAGTTAATCGTCGAGTTGTATTCGCGCTAAAGTTGCGCGTCGCGAGACGCGGTCTCTGGGTTTGTGTAAGAACGGCGCGGTCGCCGAGGGCTTTTTTTTGCACCCGCCGCCAGGGGCGTGGGGGCGGATGGCGCGCCTTTCATCCATTTAGCCGAGTATACGCCCTTTCTATTGTGTGAGCGGACGAGCGCGAGAGAGATCCCTCGCTTCCGCTCGGGATGACAAGGCGTTTGGTTCACAGGCAGAGTATGAGGCCGTCGCATTGTCGTCCTGAGCCAGCGAAGACGGCGAAGGATCCCACCCATTCAGTGGCGTTACGCCAGGTCCCGCTAATCATCTACAGTGCGCCTGAGAGATCCTTCACTTCCGCTGCGTTTCCCTACACGGGGTCCTCTGGCCGGCCTTCCAGCATGGCCAACGCTTTGTCGTAGCTGCGTCGCTCAAGGAAATGAGCAAGGCGCGGATTGACCGGGCGAGGCAGGGAGGCCACGACGGCATCGAGCTTTTCGGAAATGAGTCGCAGCCGCTCCATGTGGGCCTTGACATTCTTCCGACTCGCTTCGTCTCGAATAAGGGCCAGCCGTTCCCGCAGGGTGGAAGCAAGCTCTTGGGTTTGAGTTTCCATGGGTTCGCGCGGTCGCACCGCAAACTAAAGCTTGAAACGCCGGAGCGTTTTGCGCAAGCGTACAGCGATGGCCGAAGACGATCCCAAAAAAATTCTGATGGTGGATGATGATGTCGCCCTTCTTCGGATCGTGCGCGAGGCGCTCACGACTTGTTTGCGCTGTGAAGTCGATACGTCTCCTGATCCGGCTTACGGATTCGAACTCACTTTGAAGAAGAGCTACGACCTGCTCATCTTCGACTTCTCCATGCCCATGATCGATGGGGCAATGCTGTTTTTTCTGATTGGAAAAGTCTACGACCACACCAAGCCCGCCCGGATTGTTCCCCCCTTGCTGCTGATCTCGGGGAAGGCCGACGAAAAACGAGCGCAAGATTTACTCAAGGAACCCGGGGTGCGTGGGCTCATACCGAAACCGTTCTCGATCAATCGGTTGATGGACAAGGTGAAAGAGTGCGTGCCGGGAATTCGCTCTCTCATTTAGAGGGTTTGTGCTCGCCTCAAGTTGAGAGCTGGCGCTTGGCTTCGATCCAATCGGAGCTGGTGTCGCCGGGCAAATGAAGCCGGTGTCGGCGCTCCGCAATGAAGTAGGCGCGGAGCTGGATCTCTTCGTCTGTCGGGTGCCTGGCTGGAGGCGCGGCGGTTTTTTTTAGCGGCTTGGCCACTCGTGGCGTCGCCGTCTTTTTCACTGGAGCCGCGCCGTTTTTCTTGACTCTGGCTTGAGAGCAACGGACGGGACTTTTCGATTCGGAGGCAGCCAGATGATCGACTGCAGCTGTCGGTTGGGGAGCCTTTTTCGGTTTCTTAGCCACGGTATTTCGGTTTATTTTAATCGCTGTACCGTCAACGAAGCGATTGGCAACTAGTTTCTAACCTTCGTTGGCAGACGACCCATCACACAGTATCTTCAGCGTATGCGGCACTTTGTTATCAGATGGATGGTGACCACAATCGCGGTCATGACGGCGTCGGCCATGATCCATGGGATCCGCTACGACAGTGTCGCGTCGCTGATTGGCGCGGCCTTGTTGCTGGGCATTCTAAACGCGTTTGTTCGACCGATTCTGTTGATCCTGAGCGCGCCTCTCATTTTAGTGACGCTTGGATTCTTCATCCTGGTGGTGAACAGCCTGATGCTGCTTTTCGTGCCTAACGTGGTGAATGGTTTTCACGTGGACAGTTTCGGGAGCGCGTTCTGGGGTGCCATTGTGGTTAGTATCGTGAGCTGGATCCTCAGCGCCTTTTTCCGCGGGAGCGATGGACGGGTGCACGTGCTGACCCATCATACCCAGATTAAGACGGTGCCAGGCAGGGTGATTGAGCCTGGCGATCGGTAGGCTCGCTTCTTTCATGTTCGCAAAGGACCTCACCGCCCCCGGTCGGGTGCGCGTGAAAATTTGTGGGATCACGACGCTGGCCGACGCTCTCGTTTCGATTCAATGCGGGGCGGACGTTCTCGGGTTTAACTTGTTCGCTGGAAGTAAGCGCTACGTCGACCCCAGGACCGGTCATGATTGGATGATCAATTTGCCAGCGCACGTCGCGAAGGTGGCGGTCCTGGTCAATCCCACATGGGATGAGCTTCTGCGAGCTTCGGCCCTGCCATTCATCGATGCAATTCAATTGCATGGCCAGGAGTCACCGCAGTATTGTCGGCGCGTGGCGGAAAGCGGAATTCGTTTTGCCAAGGCCATACCCATTGGAGTTTCGAGCCCACCGGGCGAAGTCCCGGATTTTTTCACCGATACGGTGTTGCTCGATTCATGTTCGCGTCGGGGGTTCGGTGGGATGGGTGAAGCGTTCGACTGGGAGGTGGGTCGTCAATTCGTGCTGAACCATCCTGACCTCCAAGTGATCGTTGCGGGCGGTCTTACGCCAGAAAATGTGGCGGAAGCCGTGCGCACGATTCGGCCCTTTGCCGTGGATGTAACGACCGGTGTGGAATCGGCTCCGCGGCGCAAGGATGCCGCGCGAGTGCGGGACTTTATCGCGGCGGTCCGCGGCGTCTAATTTTAACCTGGCAAGTCGGGCAATTCACTCCCGACAAACCCTGCCGTTGCGGAGAAAGTCGCGGGCAATGCTGGTCTGCTTCCTGCTTTAACCCTACGCGCACTATCTCTTTTGCATCATACTTATGGCTACTCCTCTTAAACAATTGAGCTTGGCAACGGCGGTGTTGCTCGGCGCGTTCTCCTTGTCGGAAGCACAGACTGGTTCGCCCGCGGCCGCCACGAGCCCTGCTGCTGCCCTTCCGACCTCTCCCGTTTCGGCCAGCGCGCCTAAAACTGGTGATGCCCCGCTGTTACTGGTACAGGCATCGGCCAGTGCGGCATCCCCGGCCCCGGCCACTGCCACTACAAAAACGACAACTTCCAGTACCGCCGTCACCGAACAAGACAGCGCGGTGGAAAGCGGCGGAGTCGGCGTCCGAGAATTTCAGGGCGATGATGTGGGTCAGGTGCTTCGGCTGCTGGCTCGCCAGGCCAAGGTGAACATGGTCGTGAGTGAAGCGGTCGTTGGCACCGTGACGATGCGCTTGGAAGATGTCACGGCTTTGCAAGCTATCGCGATCATCGTGAAGGCGAAGAGCCTGTTCATGGATCAAATCGAAAGCGTTTATTACATCAAGACGGCGCAGGAACGCACGGCTGAGCCGACCGAGAGCGATAGTTACCAGTTCAGCTATTCGCGTGCGAAAGACACAGCACCCTTGCTGGCTTCGCAACTCGCGAGCAAGGATCCACCCCAGGTGGACGAGCGCACCAACACCATCTTTTACAGAGAGACCCGCAGCAACATCGATTCGGTTCGCAAGCTCCTCGTGCAAATCGACAAGCCGACCAAGCAAGTCATGATCGAAGCCCGACTGGTGGAAGTGACGGCCAACCCCAAGCAGTCGTTCGGCATCAACTGGGCTGGCGTGTTCGGGAGCTCAACCAGTGCGCAGACCGTCACGTACGGCGCTCCTAACCCGGCGGTTGTTCTTCCGAACGCGAACCCGCCCACCAACGGTTTCGCCTTGGGCGACAAGACCAACACCAACTTCTTCGGTGGCCTTGGTCACCTGGCCATGGGACAATTTGCCATCCTGAGCGTTCCCCAGTTTTCGGCGACCCTGCGGCTGCTGAACGAAGATGCCGACGCTCAGTTCTTGGCGAATCCGCGCGTTGTTACGGCGGATAATCAACAGGCTAAGATCGAAATCACGCGCAATCAGCCGGTGCCGCAATTGAACTTCAATGAGCAAACGGCGACCGCCGTCTTCGGCGGATTCCAGGACAAGGTCTACGGCAATAAGCTCCTGGTGCGTCCGTCCGTAAACAAAGACAGTTTCATTACCCTGAGTGTGAAACCTGAAATCAGCAATAAAGTGGGCGACCAAGCCTTCGTTTTCGCTGGAGCGACCGTGACCAGTCCGATCATCGATACACGCACGCTCGATTCGAATGTTCTGATCAAGAGCGGGGACACGCTGGCCATCGGCGGTCTGCTGCAGGATGAGCAGACGAAGGCGCGCAACAAGGTGCCGGTGCTCGGTGATCTGCCGGTGCTCGGTTACCTTTTTGCGGAGAGATTGAATGCACGGACCAAGCGCAACCTCTTGATCTTCGTGACGCCGACGCTTATCGCGCAGAATTACGGCACCGGTCTGGAAGACCAGGTGAGCGGGCTAAACCACAGTGGCGAGGAATATGCCGATCCGAACGGATGGCGTAACAACGCCAAGGGTGCGATCCGTCTCGTCCCGACGGCGGAACGCCAGACCGTGGCGGATTATCCGAAGCCGGGTGTCGCTCCCGCGCCCGAACACGCGACCGAAGTGCAGTTCAAGAGCTCGGCCAAGGATCGCGACTTTTAAGATTTAACAGATGTGGGGTTGAGAGGGGGCGGATGTCGAAAGATGTCCGCCCTCTTTGCTTTTATCCCTGGAGGTAAAGGGCCAGCCGCTCGCGCAGTTCGGTGCGGGCCCGAAACAGCACGCTCTTAACGGCAGGGACGGAGAGATCCAGAACATCCGCGATTTGCTCGTAAGTCATCTCTTCGTAGCGGCGCAGGATTACGGCCATGCGTTGCGTCTCGGGAAGCTGAGCGATGGCATCATTGATGGCTCGGTGCAGTTCGTTTTCCAGGGCAGCGGCATCCGGAGTACTCACTGCCTCGTCTCTCAGAGGAAGTTCGTCCGCCTCCGAATCCGGCTGAATGGGCACATGGGCTCGTCGCTTGGCTCGCCGAAGTTCGTTAAAGACGAGGTTGCGCGTGATCTTCAATAGCCATGTCGTGAACTTTGCGCGCGCCACATAGCGTCCAGCGCTCTTCCAGACGCGAACAAATACCTGCTGGGCTATGTCGTCCACGTCGGAGTTGCTGCCGAGCATGCGCGCAACGGTGCCGAGGACGAGTGTTTGATGTCGCTCGATCAATTCCTCGAAAGCGGCGGTATCTCCACGGCCCACCAGAAGCATCAAACGCACGTCTTCGGCATCGCCTTCAGATAGGCCCGCGGTCGAAGAATCGGAGCGGGACATGAGGTGGTAGACGCGGGTCATCGCGCCGTCAAGCAAGACCAATAATCCGCGGTGAGGGGACCTTCAAACGGTTCTGTCGACCGGCTGGGACTTTCTCGCCTTTTTGTTGCAACCCGCTGGTCGGCCATGCATCCTGTAAGAGATTGCTCGCAATCAAAGCTGAGGATGAACCACTTACTTATTCCAAAGGACCTTCGGCGAATTGCCGAAAAAATTGAGGCTCGGCAACGCATTTCCGACTCGGAAGCGGTCGATCTGTATCGTTCGACCGATCTGAATGCGCTCGGCATCATGGCCAGCGCGGTGCGTCAACAGAAGAACGGCAACTACGCTACATACATCCTCAATCGCTACGTCAATTACTCCAATATTTGCGTGCTCTCCTGCCAATTCTGCGCGTTTGCCGCGCGCAAGCGCGATGCCCACGCTTTCGAGCGCGCGATCGACGACATTATCGCGGTCGTCAAAGACGCTCTCAGCCTGGGGATCACGGAAGTTCATATGGTCGGGGGTCTGCATCCGACCCTCAAGAAGGAGTGGTACATCCAGCTTTTGCAGGAACTGCAGGCGCTCGATCCGAATCTTCACATCAAGGCTTTTACGGCCATTGAGATTCGCCATTTGGCCCAGCGCGTCTTCCGCATGCCTATCGTCGATACGCTGCAAACCTTGCGCGCGGCCGGTCTGGCTTCGCTGACTGGCGGCGGGGCCGAGATTTTTGACGCGGCCGTGCGCGATGAAATTTGTCGTGGAAAGGAAAGCGCGGAGGAATGGCTCGATGTTCACCGGGTCTGGCACAGCATGGGCGGTCGTAGCACTTGCACCATGCTGTACGGTCATATTGAAACGCTCGAGCAGCGGGTTGATCATCTTCGCCAGTTGCGCCAGTTGCAGGACGAAACGGGCGGCTTTACCGGGTTCGTCCCCTTTGCTTTTGAACCGCAGACCACCATCCTGGCGCACGTCAAACCGGCTTCGGCATTCGATCAACTGCGAAACCTCGCGGTCAGCCGGATCTATTTGGACAACATCGACCACCTGACCGCTTACTGGGTCAGCATGGGACTTCCTCTGGCGCAAATATCCCTCAGTTACGGCGTCGATGATCTGCATGGCACCATCATGGAAGAGAAAATCTTTCACATGGCCGGTGCCACCACTCCCCAGGCTTTGACCGTGGCAACCTTGGAAAGAGTCATTCGGGAAGCCGGGCGGGAACCAGCCCAGCGCGACAGTTATTATCGGCACATCAGCCCGGCTGGCGGCAAGGTTCCACCGAGTACCGGACGCTCGGTCGAGCCGGAACTCGCCTGTGTCTAACGAGTGCAGGAGCCTCAGGCGCCGCGCATCGGCTGCGTAAAATACATTAACGCGATTCCGCTGGCCCGTGGCTGGCCCGGCCCGATTCAGTTTGGTCATCCGTCAACTCTTTGCCGGCGTCTCGCCGCAGGTGATCTGGATGTCGCGCTCGTTTCCAGTTTTGAGTATTTGCGCAACCCGATCTATTCGATCGTGGACGACGTAGCCATTGCCTCAGATGGGCCAGTCTACAGTGTCTTCGTCGCTCATCGGCCGGAAACGACTTTCGACGAAATTGAACTGGATGAAGCATCAACCACGGGAGTATCGCTCTGGCGATGTTTACAGCAGCTGCGCAAAGAGGAATCGATTGAATGCGCGCCGCCGGTCGATAATCTTTCGGCCTTGGAGCCCGGTCGAGCCCGCCTTCTGATCGGAGATCAGGCCATCCGCTTTCGACAAAAGTTCGGTAAAACGTATTTCTACCGGGATCTCGGTCAGGAATGGCGCGATGAAACAGGCTTGCCCTTCGTGTATGCGCTCTGGCTGATTCGTCCCGAGGTGAAAAAGCCAGCGCGAATAGCCGATTCGTTGCGCAGCATCCGGGATCGAAATCTTGCTCACTTGGACGAATTGATTGTTGAACAAAAGGAGTTCGATGCCGCCTTCTCTGCTTATTATTATCGCGACTGTTTACGGTTTCATTTTGGTGAAAGGGAGAAGGCCGGACTGCGATTGTTTAGGGAGCTATGCGCAAAATGCGCCCTGCTCGAGCCAGGGGATTGCGGCCTGAGTGTGGTATAGCCTGGCATCCAGTCTCGACATCTGGAATGCAATGGCGCCGGGAGATTTGCTGATGTTGTCACTCCCTTGAGCTTGGACTAAAATCATAGGTGCAAAGTCAGTGGATTATTGCCCCGCTCGATTCGCTCGAGGGCGGATTAATTAACTGGAGTGAAATCTGCGAGTCTCCCTGTATCTCACGACTGCTTTCGCGCATGGGCTTCGCATCCCGTGAGGACGTCGAGGGTTTCCTCCGCCCACGTTTAGCATCGTTGAGCGATCCGTTTCTGCTCCCGCAAATGGAATCGGCGGTACTGCGTCTGCTTCTTGCGCTGGATCGGGGAGAGCGCGTTGTTCTGTTTGGCGACTACGACGTGGATGGCGTCACGTCGCTGGCACTGCTCTCGACCGTGTTGGGGGCTTACGGAGCTAATCCCGAAGTCTTCTTACCGTTGCGCATGGAAGAAGGCTATGGACTAAGCCACGAGAGCGTGGAGCGCTGCCTGGTGGAGCACAAACCGCAACTCCTGGTGGCAGTGGACTGTGGCACCTCTTCCATCGTCGAGATCAAGGAACTCAAGGAGCGTGGAGTCGATGTGATCGTGCTCGATCATCACGAACCAAAGTCGGCCTTGCCCGAATGCGTGGCGGTCGTTAACCCGAAAACGGATAAGACGTCCCCATTCCATTATCTCTGCAGCGTCGGCATCGTGTTCAAGGTTTGCCACGCCCTGCTCAAAAGGCGCCCCGTCCCCGGCTTTGATCTGCGCACGCACCTCGATCTTGTCGCCCTTGGCACGGTCGCCGACATCGTTCCCTTAAAAGGGGAAAACCGCACACTCGTGCAGAGAGGAGCGCTGGAATTAGGACGCAGCTCGCGCCTCGGCGTGAGGAAATTGATGGAAGTCAGTGGGGTGCGCCCGCCGGTTTTGCCGGAGCACATCGGATTTAGACTCGGTCCGCGTCTGAACGCGGCGGGTCGATTAAGCACGGCCGAAAAAGCCCTCCGCCTCCTTCTCACGGCCGATCCGAATGAGGCGAACACTTTAGCGAGGGAGCTTGATCAGCAGAATCGCGAACGACAGGAAGTGGAACGTGAGATTTTTGCGGCGGCGGAAGAGAAGATTCAGTCGGAATATGATGCCACCCAGCACGCCGCCATCGTGGTGGGAGCGCGCGGCTGGCATCCGGGTGTGCTGGGAATTGTCGCGTCACGCCTCATGCGGAAGTACCATCGGCCCACTCTCGTGATTGGTTTTGACGAAGCAGGGCTTGGTAAAGGAAGTGGCCGCAGCATTGAGGGTTTCTCCCTCGTGGAGGCCTTGGCTCGTTGTGATCAATGGCTCGAGAAGTACGGCGGCCACGAGATGGCGGCTGGATTAAGTCTGCGCGAAGAAAATTTGGCCGCCTTTACCGATGCCTTTCAAAAGGCGGCCCGTCATCTCCTGTCCGACAACCAACTGCAGCCACGGCTGCGCATTGATCACGAGATTGCCTTCTCCGAAGTGAATTTTGATTTGCTCCGCTGGCACGAGTTGTTGCAGCCCTTTGGCAATGGAAATCCACAGCCGTTGTTTTATGCCCGCGAAGTCGAGTCTGTCGCGGCGCCCCGCGTCCTGAAAGACAAGCATCTCCTTCTGCGTTTGCGTCAGAAAAACCATCATCAGCGCGCGGTTTATTTCGATGGAGCCAGTGTGGAATTGCCACCTCTCCCATGGGACGTCGCTTTCCGAATCAAAGCCGGCGAATATCAGGGTGAAGCGACACTGGATCTGCACGTGCAGGCGCTGCGCCAGTCGCAGCCGATCAATTAATGGAAATTTCTCAACCGCTCATCGAACTCGACTGGATTCCACGACCCCGCGGCACGGCCCTGCGCCGGCTCGGCATTGAAAAAGTCGAAGACTTGCTCACGCACTATCCGCGACGCTACGAAGATCGGCAGGCCTTTGCCGGGTTCCCGCGCGAAGAAAGCGAGACGCCGATCTGCTTGTGCGGCGAGGTGGTGAACACGCGAGTGCTGAGATTTGGCGGATGGAAGAAAATCTTCGAGGTCACACTGCAAGAGCCGAACGCAAATGCCCTGAGCCAGCCCCTCGTCTGTCGTTGGTTCAACCTGCATTACGTCCAGAAGATGATTGCGACCGGACAACAACTGGTCGTTTTCGGAAAACCCCGCCTGCGGGGCAAGCGCCTGTGCATCGATCACCCTGAGTTTGAAGTGGTTGAACCGGATGATGAAATCTCGATCCATTTTCGCCGGATCACCCCAATCTATCCTGCCACGGAAGGCGTTTCGCAGCGTTTATTGCGCGGTATTATCCATCGAGTCCTGCAGGAACTGTCGAATGAACCGCTGGAGACACTGGCCCCCTCTCGACTGGTCACGGGCGATCGCCGATCCGCTTTGCAGGCGATCCATTTCCCGGAAAGTTGGGACGAGCTGAAAGGCGCGCGCCAGCATTTGGTCTTATCCGAATTTTTTGGAATGCAGATGCTCATTGCATCGCGCCGCGCCGAATCGGCCAGCCATACCGGAGGGGTGCATTGCGGAAGCGGGAAACTGCTCGAGCAATTTATCAGGCAATTGCCATTCGATCTGACTGGTGCGCAAAAAAAAGTGATTTCCGAAATCAGAGGGGGTCTGGCCGCAAAACATCCCATGAATCGCCTGCTGCAGGGAGACGTCGGTTCCGGCAAAACGGTCGTGGCCATCGCCGCCATTCTGCTCGCGGTCGAGGCGGGCTTTCAAACGGCCCTGATGGCGCCGACGCAGATTCTGGCGGAGCAACACTTTATCGTGCTCCGCCGGTGGCTCGAGCCCCTCGGCATCCGGCTAGCACTGCGGACCGCCGCGCGGCAGGAGGATAACGCGGCGTTACCCTTGTTCGATAAAACACGGAGTTTGCCGCCTGATACACCACAGATTGTCATTGGCACGCATGCCTTGCTTTATGACAGTGTTGCCTTCACCGATTTGGGACTCGTTGTGATCGACGAGCAGCACAAGTTTGGAGTCGCTCAGCGAGCTCGCCTAACGGGTCGCGAGCCTGCGCCGGACGTTCTCGTCATGACGGCCACGCCGATTCCGCGCACGTTAACCATGACCGTTTACGGCGATCTCGATGTGTCGACGATTGACGAGATGCCGGAAAATCGCGGGAAGATCATCACGGCCGTGCGGGACGAAAAAAAATTGCCGGAAGTCCTGTCTTTTCTGCGGAAGGAACTGGAAGCCGGTCGGCAGGCCTACGTGATTTATCCGCTGATCGACGAAAGCGACAAACTCGATGTCAAAGCGGCGGCAGCGGAATACAAACGGTGGAAGGAGCGTTTGCATCCATTCACGTGCGAGCTGCTGCATGGGCGGATCCCGCCGCCGGAAAAGCAGGAGACGATGGATCGTTTTCGGAAAGGGGAAACGAAAGTCCTGGTCAGCACGACCGTCATAGAAGTGGGCGTCGATGTTCCAAACGCGACGGTCATGCTGATTGAGAATGCAGAGCGTTTCGGTCTGGCCCAGTTGCACCAACTGCGGGGGCGCATTGGCCGGGGCGAGCACAAGTCCTATTGCGTCCTGTTAAGTTCGGAGCGGTCTGAAGAAACGGAAGCCAAACTAGCTGTCCTGGTCAAGACAGGCAATGGTTTTGAAATTGCCGAAGCGGACTGGGAGATGCGCGGTCCGGGGGATCTACTCGGAACGGCCCAGAGCGGTTTGCCTGCTCTGAAAATTGGCAGTCTCAAAAGCGATGCCGAACTGATGCGACGGGCCCGCGCCGCCGCCACCTTGATTTTTGATAAAGATCCGCTTTTAGAGTGGACGGAGAATCAACGTTTCCGGCAATTGATTGTCGAAGAACAGGGACGAACTTTCGCAAACATCAGCTGATGAAAAATCTTCTTAAATTTGTTGTCTTTGTCGCGGTGCTCAGCCTCGCGATTTCCGCCCTGTACGATTACCAACTGCGGCATGGCGGGCTGAACCTTCTGGGGCGGAGAACGTCCGAGAAGTATACACTGGCTTCGGAAGCGATCGTTGATCCCAAGAATGTGGCCTCCCTTGAGGCCCTGAACCGGGAACGACGCGCCCTCGTGAATAGCGTCGTCCCGTCGGTCGTCGCGATCAAGACGTCGAAAAAAATCACGCGCCGGGAACAATCGCTCGATCCGTTTCAATTTTTCTTTCGTAACTCGCGGCAGTTTCGTAATCCGCGCGAAGAAGCGATGGTGCAGAATTCGCTCGGCTCCGGCGTGATCGTGACCAACGAAGGTCACATCATCACGAACAATCACGTGGTCGATCAGGTTGACGAGATTGAGGTGCAGCTGAGCGATGGTCAGACGCGCAAGGCGCGGCTGGTGGGGGCGGATGCACAGGTCGATCTGGCGGTGTTAAAAATCGACGATCCAAGCGTGAAACCGCTGAAGCTGGCCGATTCGGACACTGTGCAGGCGGGCGATTTTGTTCTGGCCATCGGTAACCCGTTTGGTTTCGAAGAAACGGTGACCGACGGCATTATCAGTTCGAAGGGCCGGCCCAACCGGGCCGATGCTTTCGGCGACCTGCTGCAGACGAATGCTGCCATTAATCCAGGCAACAGTGGAGGACCCCTGATCAATCTGCGCGGCGAGGTCGTGGGCATCAACACCGCGATCATTTCGCGAAGCGGCGGGTCTCAGGGGATCGGATTTGCCATTCCTTCGAACAACGTGCGAACGGCGCTGGAAAGCCTCTTGAAACAAGGCCGGATTATTCGGGGTTATCTCGGAATCCAGGGGCGCGTCGACCGCGGAGACCAGGCCCCAAACGATGACGAGGGGGTGGTCGTAGACGAAGTCGTTCCGGGTTCCCCGGCAGCCGAAGCGCAGCTTCAGAAAGGCGACGTCATTCGAAAGTTCAACGGCCATGATGTGAAAAATTTTCTCCAACTGCGCACCTACGTTTCGCAGGTGGACTTGAACAAGAAGGTGGAATTGGAAGTCGTGCGCGGGGCTAAACCAATGAAAGTCACGGCTCAGATTAAAGAGCAACCCGTCGATTACCAGGCGAGCCGGGTGGCACCGTCGCAAAATCCGGCGCAGATCCAACCCGACGAGCAGGGGCCGGATCAACCGGAGGAACCGGTGCAGCCCCAGCCTAACCAGCCTGCTCATTCAGGAGCGGGTCTGGCTGGGATCTCGGTGGCCGAGCTGTCGCCGCAGCTGGCCCATCAGCTCGATCTTCCAAACGCCGTTCGCGGCGTCGTCGTCATTCAGGTCGATTCCGCGACAGGGTCAGCCGACCTGCAAAAGGGAGATGTCATCGAAGAAGTGAATCAGCAGCCCGTCACGTCGGTCGCCGAGTTTCAAAAAATCGCTGCTGGGCTTGCCCCAAATCAGGCGCAAGTCTTGTCGGTTTGCCGGCATCGGACCCGTTCGTTCGTGGTCCTGCGTCCACGCTAGAAGGGCCGACTTAGGGAAAGACCCGCGCGTCGTGGCTCGCGGCTTCGATTCGATGAATAAAGGCTCAAAGACGCAGGTCTAACCTCTCACAACTGATGACTCCTATGAAACGTATATTGCTCGCATTAACGATGCTGACCGGCTTCGGCGCTTCTTCCCAGGTGGCCAAAGCTGATGTCAGCGTTGATTTCTTTTATAATAATCTGTCCGGTGGCAACTGGATCGAGGTCGGCGATTACGGCTATTGCTGGCAGCCCGACGTGGCTGTGAGTAACACCGACTGGCGTCCGTACGCGGATGGCTATTGGGCCTACACCGACGAGGGCTGGACGTGGGTCTCGTACGAGGACCACGGCTGGGCTACCTACCACTATGGCCGTTGGGCCAATCTGCACGACCAAGGCTGGGTTTGGGTGCCTGGACGTAATGAGGATCTCGAATGGGGTCCGGCTTGGGTTTCCTGGCGCACTGGCGACCAGTATGTCGGATGGGCTCCTTTGCCGCCGAACGGTCAACGTTTCGATGAAGGCCGTGGCATCAATGGCCATGTCGATATCGATTTCGATATCGGCCCGGCCTACTACAATTTCGTAGATGTTCGCTACATTGGTGAGCCCGTTCTGCGTGAGCGGATCATCGCTTCGGGGCAAAACGTTACCTACATCAACCAGACGGTGAATGTGACAAACATCACCTATAAGAATAAGACCGTTTATAATTACGGTCCTGACATCAATGTGATTAACCAGCGGGCCAGTCGGCCTATCCAGCGTCTGACCATTCAGCGCGACAGCAACGTCGACTATGCCGCGGTTGGGAGATCAGGTGGTTTCAAGACGAAGGTGCAAGGCCAGTCGCTCATCGTGGCGGGTCCGACGCACATTGGACGATCAACGCAGCAGCTCGCACCGCCGACCGTGAAGACGAAGATCGCAAAAGCGAACTTGGACGGGGGCTGGGCCGGTGTTGGTGATGCGAAAGCCAAGGAACAATTTAAGCAAAAGCTCAGGCGTGAGGACACTAGCAAAATTCCGCAGGCCCCAGCGGCCGGCGCAAACAGCCAGGCAGCGGTGGGCGTTTCCCCTTCAGGTGCCAATGCTCAAGTCGGAACATCTGCCACTGGACCTGGTCCGGCAGCTTCGGTCGCCGCAAGCGCTACTACCCAAGTTGAAAGAGGTGGTAAGCATAACCGGAACAAGCCGGTTCAGCCGATTCAACAAAATGCAGCGACAGGATCGAGTCCGGCGTTAGCAGCGTCTCCGGCGCAGACAGGCGCCAGCGCTGCAACCGACGCGAACGCTGGATTTGAGCGCGGCAAGGGCGGAAAGCATAAGAATCGCCAAGGCGAGCAGAATGCGACAGGAACGGTGGGAATGTCCCCAGCGACCGCTGCATCTGTGCCAGCGAATGGTTCGCCTGTTTCCAGCGGACCGGCCACTGACGTAACGAGTGGGCACAAGGGTCGTCATGCTGAGCAATTGCAAACAGCTCCTGCCCGTGCGGAAGCAACGACACCGGCGACGAGCGCTGAAGGTGCGACGGGCGCCGGGGCTACTGGTCAGGGCGGCGGCGGCAAACACAATCGCCGCGACCAAAACGTCCCGGCCGCAGAGGGACAACTTCAAGGCCAGCCCAATAATGGCGCTTCAGACGTTCAAGGCCAGGGCCAGGGTGAGCGCAAAGCGCGTCGATTGGAGCAGCAAGCTCCCAGCGCGTCTAATCCCTCAGAACCGATGCAGGGTGGCGGCGGTAAACATCGCGGCCAAGGTGAGCGCCAGGAGGCCTCAGGCCAACCGGCCGATGCCGCGGGCGAAGCCCGACAAGGCCAGGGCGGTAAAAAGAACAAGGTGGAAGCCTCTCCATCTCCCGTCCCACAATAACAAAAAAAGTTTAACGAACGGCCCCGGGATTTCCCCGGGGCCGTTTTTGTTGTACGGATGCAACGAGCCGCTTCGGCACCCGAATCGCAAACGAGAGCGCCTGTCATCCTGAGCCAGCGAAGACGTCGGAAGGAGCTCGCCCATTCAGCCGTCGTTACGCTGGTTAGTTAGTGTGACCCACGGAGCGCATGTGTGATTAACACGCCGCTCAATCGTGAGCCCAGCGATCGGGATCACAACGAAGACACGCGACCGGCCCCGGTCGAAAACGTCCGAGGCTACAACAACTCGGCGATTTGCACGGCATTCAACGCCGCGCCTTTCAGCAGTTGATCGCCCGAAACCCAGAAGGCGAGTCCGTTATCAACGGCGCAATCAATCCGCACCCGTCCAACTTCACAATTATCTTTTCCCGCCACATGCAGCGGCATCGGATAACGATTGCTGCGAGGTTCGTCGACTAACTCGATGCCGGGTGCTTTGGCCAGAACTTCGCGTGCCTGCTCCACCGATACCGGTCGCTCAAATTCCGCGGTGACGGCGATGGAATGAGCGCGGTAAACCGGAACCCGCACACACGTGACCGATGCCTTGAAGTCAGGCAGGTGCATAATCTTACGGCCTTCATTCTGCAGTTTTTCCTCTTCGCTCGTATAACCGTTTGCGCCAAATGAGCCGACATGGGGCAGAACATTAAACGCAATGGGGTGGGGATAAACGCGCGGTGTAGCACGCTCGTTTGTGTGGGCCGCCGCGACTTGTTCCTTGAGCTCCGCAATGGCCCGTGCCCCGGTCCCTGACACCGCCTGATAACTGGCCGCGACCACGCGGCGAACGCCAAAAGCGCGATGCAGAGGATAGATCGCCATGAGGGCGACGGCGGCCGTGCAATTCGGGTTGGCGATGACGCCGCGATGAGCCTGAACGTCCTCGGCGTTGATCTCGGGGATGACCAACGGCACATCCTCGTCCATGCGGAAGGCCGGTGAATTATCGATGACGATCGCGCCGGCCTTTCGGGCCGCCGGCACGTAATCACGGGAAATATCCGAACCCGCGCTGAAAAACGCGATATCGATTCCGTCGAAGGAATTGTCGGTCAGTGCTTCGACAACAATCTTCCGATCTTTGAATAGCACAGTTTTGCCGGCCGAACGGGCCGAGCTGATGGCGCGTAGACTTGCCACCGGAAAGTTTCGCCGCTCGAGCACTCCGAGGAGTTCGGCGCCGACCGCGCCGGTCGCGCCAACGAGTGCAATATGATAGCTTTTCATCCGCGCATCGATTCTAGGTGCGGTCGCACTCAGTGAAAAGCTCACAAACCAAAATCGCCATTTCCATCCGGGATCAGACACTCAGCGTCACGCGTGGGGACGAGACGTTGAGATCATTCCCGGTGTCGAGTTCACGCTTTGGCCTCGGCTCCGAGGAAGGCAGCAACAAGACGCCTCTTGGGCAGTTTCAAGTGGGCCGCAAAATTGGCCACGATGAGCCGAGCGGGACGATCTTCCGAAGCCGCGTGCCGCTTCAGCCGAATGATCCTCTGCCCGAGACGGAAGACTGGGTGACCACGCGGATTTTATGGCTGGAAGGTTTGGAGGATCACAACGCGAATACGCGCGATCGCTTCATCTATATCCACGGGACAAAGCACGAAGACAGGGTCGGAACACCGGACAGCCACGGATGCATTCGAATGCGAAATGCGGATGTCATTGAACTTTTCCAGCTCGTCGAAGAGGGCACGCCCGTTCTGATTCACGAGTAAATCCGGTCCGCCGGGGGATGGAAAAGTGGAAAAAAGCGTTGCGTCCTCTCGCTTCCCTGCCTACAAAGCGGCAGCAACTTGCTAGGAAAGGGGGCGATATACATTGAAATTTTTGAAAGCTATTATGATCGTGGCAGTTTTGGTCAGTTCTTTGAGCCTTGGAGCTTGTTCTCAACATAAAGAAGCGGCCGTATCAACAACGGCGAGTTCCACTCACGGATACTCGAAGTAACCCCGCGTCCAAGTTGTCCTTATGGGGATGCCTTTGACAGAAAGGCCAGGTCGTTCGCGACCTGGCCTTTTCTAAGTTAAGGGGACACTACATGCCAACGAAGTACCTCAGGATAAATTCCAAGGCAGTCTTCATCCTTGTCTTTACCACTTGCATGGGCGCAGCCTGGGCGCGAGACGAGAGATCGATCAAGGATTTGCGCGACGCGCTCGTAGCGCTCGCGCCCGATGTCGATCCGGGGGAGGCGGAACTGTTGTCGACCAACGCACACACCGAATCACGCAGACTCGCACGCGAATACCGTGTCGTCCTCAACCCGTCTTTTCAGAATCTGCTGGTGAACATCGGCATGCGACAGCGGGGCTACTGCGCCCATTACGTGCGTGATATCGGCTCGCACCTGAGAGAGATGAAATTCAAGACCCTGGTCCTTCACTGGGGGGCCTATGATGCGAAAGGCCCGGACGAGAGCAATTGCCTTGTGATCACGGCACGTCACCAGCGTTTCGAGGACGGAATTGTTCTCGATGCCTGGCGCAGGGCGGGTCGATTATATTGGTCCTCGGTCAAAAAGGACTACGAGTACGAAGTGGTGCGTGGTAACCGGCTCAATCGGTTTGCCGAACACGGCCATTCCGGGATTACAGAATGGAAGGAGGATTTGCAGGAAACCGCCTGGTTGCAGGAAGATCGACCGAGCAAGCCAAGACCGAAGGGCAATTGATCGAACGGCCCATTTCCGCGCCGCACCGGGATGGCCTTCCCTTTAGCCAGGTTGTCATTAAGTTGCTCGGATGGAATTGAGCGGTCGGCCATTATCTCTTGCGGAAATCGCGGCCGTTGCCATCGGCGAAGAAACGGTCGAAATGGCGGCCTCCGTTCATGGTCGCGTGCGCGCTTCGCGCAATGTGGTTGATAGCATCGTAGAGCGCGGAGACATCGTTTACGGGGTGAACACTGGATTTGGCAAGCTGTCGGATGTCCGTGTCGCGCCGGAAGAGTTGCTCGATTTGCAATTGAACCTCGTGCGCAGCCACGCCTGCGGAATCGGCTCCCCGCTGTCCGAAGCGGAGGTTCGGGCCATGATGCTGTTGCGGGCCAATGTGCTTACGCTCGGCTTCAGCGGCATCCGCATGGAGGTCATCGAGATGCTGGTGGAGATGTTGAATCGCGGAGTGCATCCGGTTATCCCGGAGAAGGGATCCGTCGGTGCCAGCGGGGACCTGGCACCACTCGCGCATCTCGCCCTGGCCTTGATTGGCGAGGGCGAATCGTTCTTTCGGGGCGAGCGTTTGGATAGCGTCGAGGCCCTGCGCCGCGCCGGATTAACCACCGTGCGGCTTCAGGCCAAGGAAGGTCTGGCCCTTCTCAATGGCACCCAGGCCATGCACGCGGTCGGTGGTCTGGCTTTGTTTCGGGCCACCCGCCTAACGAGTGTGGCGGATGTCTCCGGGGCCATGAGTCTGGAAGCCCTCATGGGCACACCCGTAGCCTTTGATTTACGATTGCATGATGCCCGTCCGCACGCCGGGCAGAAGCGTTCCGCCGCCCATATGTTGTTTTTACTGAACGGCAGCGAGATCCGCGACTCGCATTTGAAGAATGATCCGCGCATCCAGGATGCCTACAGCCTCCGTTGTATCCCGCAGGTGCATGGCGCGGTGCGCGGCGCCCTCGCTCATTGCGAAGAGGTCTTGTTGATCGAGTCCGCCTCGGCCACGGATAATCCGCTCGTCTTCGAGACGGGCGACGTGATCTCCGGGGGCAACTTTCATGGCGCGCCTCTAGCGATGGCTTTGGATTACGCGGCCATCGCCCTGACGGATTTGATGAATATCAGTGAGCGGCGCACCGACCGAATGCTGAATCCGGATAAAAGCGATGGGCTGCCTCCGTTCCTGGCACGCCGGCCGGGCGTGCAATCGGGCTTTATGATTGCGCATGTCGCCGCCGCCTCTCTTTTAAATGAAGCGCGCGTTCTTGCTCATCCGGCAAGCGTGGACAACGTCACTACCTCCGGTGGAAAAGAAGACCACGTATCAATGGGAATGACGTCGGCTTTGAAGCTGCGCGCGATTGTGGAAGCAGCTGAACACGTCGTGGCCATCGAGCTCCTGGCCGCCGCGGAGGGTTTGGAACATCGGCGGCCCCTGCGCGCCGGCGATGGAGTCGAGCGCGCGTTTAGCGCGGTGCGCGAGATTGCCGGGCCGCTTACGCAGGATCGTTCTCTCTCGAATGATATTGCGCGCACCGCCGCGGCCGTTCGCCGGGGCGATTTCGATAGCGGTTTTGAATCGACATGAGTGGGAAGCGGAATATTCGTGCGCCGCATGGCCGCGAAATGACCTGCAAGGGCTGGCCGCAGGAGGCCGCCCTGAGAATGCTGATGAACAACCTCGACCCAGAGGTCGCGGAAGACCCCGAGCGGCTCGTGGTTTATGGCGGAACCGGTCGCGCCGCGCGCAGCTGGGACGCTTACGACGCCATCGTGCGATCGCTTCGGGAGTTGGAAAATGATGAAACGTTGCTCATCCAATCCGGCAAACCGGTGGGAGTATTTCGGACGCACGACGAAGCGCCGCGTGTTCTGTTGGCCAACTCAAATCTGGTCGGACATTGGTCGAACTTCACCGAGTTCAATCGACTGGAGCGGCTCGGTCTCACCATGTACGGGCAAATGACGGCGGGCTCGTGGATCTACATCGGCAGCCAGGGCATCGTGCAGGGAACGTTCGAAACGTTTGCCGCGGCCGGTCGCCGGCATTTTGGCGGATCGTTAGCCGGCAAGCTGGTGGTGAGCGGAGGTCTTGGTGGCATGGGCGGCGCGCAGCCTCTCGCCGCCACCATGAACGGCGCCATTTTCCTCGGTATCGACGTGGATGCAGCGCGCATCGAGAAGCGTTTAAGGAGCGGGTATTGCGACAAGATTGCCCGATCGCTCGATGAAGCTTTGCAGCTGATCGAGCAGGCGCGCAGTAATGAGCGAGCTGTATCGGTGGGGCTGGTCGGCAATTGCGCGGATGTTCTCCCGGAATTGCTGCGCCGCGGCGTGATTCCGGATGTCCTGACCGATCAGACGAGCGCGCACGACGCCCTCAACGGGTACGTGCCGCACGGGGTGACTCTGGCCGAGGCGCTTCTACTGCGCCGGGACAACCCGGAAGAATATGTGAAGCGTTCCATGCAATCCATGGCTCAGCACGTGGAAGCCATGCTGGCATTGAAAAAAGCAGGCGCGATTACGTTCGATTATGGCAACAACATTCGCGCACAGGCGCAGCAGGGCGGCGTCAAAGACGCGTTCGATATCCCCGGTTTCGTGCCGGAGTACATTCGCCCACTGTTTTGCGAAGGCTGCGGACCATTTCGATGGGTCGCCCTGAGCGGGGATCCCGCTGACATTGCGCGAACCGATCGTCTCGCGCTCGAGCTGTTCCCGCAGAACGAAACGCTTTCTCGTTGGATGAAACTCGCGCAAGAGCGGATTCAATTCCAAGGATTGCCGGCCCGGATCTGCTGGCTGCGCTACGGGGAACGGGCCGAGTTCGGCCTCGCCATAAACGAGCTGGTCAAGCGGGGCGAAATCAAAGCGCCCATCGTGATCGGACGCGATCATCTTGACTCCGGGTCAGTGGCTTCGCCTAACCGTGAAACGGAAGGCATGCTTGATGGAAGCGATGCGATTTCTGATTGGCCGCTTCTGAATGCGATGGTCAACACGGCAGCCGGGGCTTCCTGGGTTTCGATTCACAATGGGGGAGGGGTTGGCATCGGTTACTCACAGCACGCCGGCATGGTCGTCGTGGCCGATGGCAGCGATCAGGCTAAAGGCCGACTGGAACGTGTCTTGACGAGCGATCCGGGGATGGGAGTGATCCGACATGCTGACGCGGGTTATGCGCGGGCGATTGATTTTGCGAAAGGCTGTGATGTGAGAATCCCGATGGAGCCGCGGGCTTTGGATCGTTCAGAAAAAGATAAACCGGCCGACTGACAGTGATGCCAAAACTTATCGAATGCGTCCCAAATTTCTCGGAGGGACGCGACCTGGCCATCATTCAGCAGATTACCGCTGCCATTGAATCGGTTGAAGGAATCTCCCTTCTCGGTGTCGATCCCGGCGCCAGCACTAATCGCACGGTGGTCACGTTTGTGGGCAGTCCGGCCGCGGCGGTGGAAGCCGCCTTCCGTGGCATGCAAAAGGCAGCCGAGCTGATTGACATGCGCACGCACAAAGGTGCCCATCCCCGCATGGGCGCTACCGATGTGTGTCCCTTTATCCCCGTGAGCGACGTGAGCTGGGAAGAAGCCATCGCCTGTGCCAACCAGCTAGGCAAACGGGTCTCAGATGAATTGAATATTCCCGTGTATCTCTACGAAAAAGCCGCGCAAAATCCTTCCCGCGCAAATCTCGCGGAGATACGGGCCGGAGAATACGAGGGCTTTTTCGAAAAAATAAAAGCGCCCGCATGGAAGCCGGATTTTGGGCCATCCCTATTCAATGAGAGGTCGGGCGCAACGGCCATTGGTGCGCGGGAATTTTTGGTCGCTTACAACGTCAACCTGAACACGAGATCGGTGCGAAGAGCGACCTCGGTTGCTTTTGACGTCAGGGAAAATGGCCGGACCAAGACGGAGGATGACAGGCCCTCCGGAAAGCCGGTGCTCGATGAGAGCGGAGAACCTGTCCGTATTCCCGGGTTGTTGAAACACGTTAAAGCCATCGGCTGGTATGTGGAAGAATATGGAACCGCGCAGGTCTCCATGAACCTGACCAACATTGAAGAGACCTCTCTGCATGCGGCTTTTGATGCGTGTTGCGAAGCGGCGGCCCAGCGCGGCTTGCGTGTCACCGGTTCGGAAATCGTGGGCCTGCTTCCCAAGAAATGTCTGATCGACGCCGGAAGATATTTTCTCAAAAAACAGCGATGGTCGGAAGGCGCGTCGGAAGAAGAGCTGATTGACCTCGGGATCCGCTCCATGGGATTGAGTGAACTAAAACCCTTTGATGCAAAGGAAAAAATTATTGAAATCAAAATGGAAGCCGTTTCAAAAAAATCAAAATCACTCGTGCAGATGGACCTGCGTCAATTCTGCAATGAAACCCTGAGCGATTCTCCGGCGCCGGGGGGCGGTTCAGTCGCCGCCTTGATGGGCGCGCTGGGCGTTTCGCTCGGCGGAATGGTGGCCAACCTCTCGGCCGGGAAACGCGGTTGGGACGATAAACTCGAGTATTTCAGCGATTGGGCGGTTCAGGCGCAGCAACGGAAAGACGAATTGCTGTTTCTGGTGGACGAAGATACGGCCGCCTTCAACAAGGTGATGGATGCATTTGCCTTGCCCAAGGATTCTGCCGAAGAAAAAATCGCACGCTCTGTCGCCATCCAGTCGGCCAATCAATATGCCGCGGAGATCCCGCTGCGCGTCATGGAGACTGCGTCTAAATCCTATCCGATTCTTGCTGAGATGGCGGAGAAGGGGAATCCTGCATCAATCTCAGATGTAGGCGTAGGCCTTCTCGCTTTGCGTGCCTGTATTGAGGGAGCGGCCCTGAATGTACGAATTAATCTGGCGAACATGAAAGACGACAAAGTGAAGTCAGCGCTTCTGAAGAAAGTGCAGGAACTTTGTACCGAGTCCGAATCGCGATTTAAGGCCATTATCCAGATCGTCGAAAGCAAAATAGATTGAAACGAAGAGTCAGTATTCTTCATCTCCTGCGTCTTTGCGCCTGACCCTCGCCGGGGCCCGGGCGAGCCGGTTAACAACGTGAGCACCATCGCAATTCTCAACGCCTCGCAGCTTGTCACGCTGGCCGGTCCGGCGCGACCGCGTCTTGGTCGAGAGTCGAGTGCACTCTCGATTGTCACGGACGGCGGGATGCTCATTCGTGATGGAACGATTGTCGCGGTTGGAGCATCGCTCGAAATTGAGCGCGCTTTGCCGGCTGATGCTCAGGTCGTCCATGCGCAAAAGCAGATTGTGTTACCAGGTTTCGTCGACGCGCATGCCCATCCCGTTTTTGCCGGCAACCGCGTGGACGAGTTTGAGTTGCGCGCTCAGGGCGCGACCTACGAGGAAATTGCCAAGGCCGGCGGCGGCATTCGTTCGACCGTCCGGAAAACCCGTGCCGCCAGCGAAGAGCAGTTGCTCGAGCAGGCGCTGAAGCACGCGCGCTGGTTCTTGCAAGGCGGGACGACCACGGTGGAGGCAAAATCCGGTTACGGACTTTCCCTGGAAGACGAATTGAAGATTCTGCGCGTCATTCGGGGGCTGGGCGGAAAGTCGCCCATCGAGTTTGTGCCAACTTTTCTCGGCGCGCACGCCGTGCCCGGCGAATATCAAGACGACCCGGATGCCTACGCGACATGTGTCATCCACGAAATGTTGCCGCGCGTCATGGCGGAACATCTGGCCGAGTACTGCGATGTATTCTGCGAACACGGCTACTTTGAAATTCCCGTGGCCCGGAGGATTCTGACTGAGGCG
Organism: Chthoniobacterales bacterium; assembly: GCA_038230335.1. GTDB lineage: Bacteria > Verrucomicrobiota > Verrucomicrobiia > Chthoniobacterales > UBA10450 > JBBRDU01. The sequence goes on from JBBRNL010000002.1 coordinate 290,535, forward strand.
AAGAGGATAGGACTGGGCCTTCGTCTGCACGTCGATCAGCTTTCTAATTCAGGCGGCGCCATGCTCGCAGCCGAGTTAGGAGCGACCACGGCTGATCATTTGGAAAAGACAGACGAGCAGGGGATTGCGGCGATGAAAGCGGCGGGTGTGCAACCCGTGTTGCTCCCCGGTTCGGTCTATGCGCTGGCCGCGTCCGCCTATCCGCGTGCGAGAGAGATGATAGAGGCCGGGCTCGCTCTGGTGATTGCGACCGACTTCAATCCCGGCTCATCGCCCACCGCTTCCATGCCGATGGTCCTGTCGCTGGCCTGCACACAAATGAAGATGTCGCCGGCCGAAGCGATCAGTGCGGCCACGATCAACCCAGCCTACAGCCTGAACCGAGGTGCCCGAATCGGTTCGCTCGAACCGGGAAAGCTCGGAAACTTTACCCTCTTCGATTGCGAAGATTACCGCGAGCTTGCCTATTGGTTTGGCAGTTCGCAGACCAGCGCGGTTTATGTTGGGGGAGAGTGTGTTTACAGCGCCTAGGCGCGCCCTCGTACATAGCCACTCCATGGGGTGCCTCGATAGGCCGAGGCGGCGAAAGCACTTAGTAGGGGCGATTTGACCCCGATCTCCCTCGGGCGGTTCAGTGAACCGCCCCTACCTAGTGATGCGGGCGCTCATCGGACGCCAAAGTTCGCCCAGTCACGGAACGGGCGCGTATTTGCGTGCGCACGCGCGCACCGTTAACGTGCGCTTCGCCATGAAAGTTGAAGTAGAAAAGCAGCCCGATTCCGTGTCGACGCTAAAGATCGAACTGCCACCGGAGGAAGTATCGAAAGAGTGGGATGCCATCGCCAGCAGTTATGCGCGTTTTGCCAAGATACCGGGCTACCGGCCGGGCAAGGCGCCGCGCCGCGTGATTGAAGCCAAATTCCGGAAAGAAATTCAGGACGAATTGACCAAAAAGCTCGTTTCCAAGAGTTATCGGGAGGCCATCGATCAAGAGAAGTTGCGCGTTGTTTCGCTGACTAATCTCGACGGGGTGGAGTTTGGCCAGGATCGGTCGATTCGTTTTCGCGCCACGGTGGTGACGGCGCCGGAATTTGAACTCCCCGATTACAAGAACATCCCAGTCGAGTTGCCCGAGGTAAAAGTGGAAGAGACGGAGATCGATGCGGCGATCGAACGTTTACGCGAGCAATCGGCCGAATTCGTGGACGTGACGGATCGCGGATTGCAGATGGAAGATTTTGCGGTGGTCGATTTTGAAGGCTTGATCGAGGGGAAGCCCATTAGCGAGGTCGTGCCGGCAGCGAGCAAGAATCTGCACGGGGGCAAGAAATTCTGGCTGCGGCTCGCGCCCGGCAATTTTCTGCCAAATTTTTGCGAACAACTGGTTGGTCAGCGGCGCGAGGAAAGCCGCGATGCGACTGTCGACTTTCCGGCTGATTTTGTCGTGCCCGAGCTGGCCGGGAAACAGGCCGTTTATCATGTTACGCTGAACGAAATTAAGCAGAGAATTCTCCCGGAAGTGAACGATGAATTTGCTTCCAAATTGATGCCGGAAAAGACTCTGGCCGACGTTCGGCACATGATCGAACACGACATGGCTCATGAGAAAGAGCATGAATTGGAACGAGCCAGTGAAGCCCAGATTCTCAAACATCTGCACGATCAAATCCCGTTCAACCTCCCTCCCAGTTTATTGCGTGGGGAAACGCGGCGGGCCTTGACGGAACTGGTGCAGCGAAATCGCGAACGGGGTATCACGGACGAAATGCTCAAGGAAAAGGAGAAAGAATTGATCGAAGGTGCGGCGGGTCTGGCGAATCATCGGCTGCGCACGAATTTCATTCTCGGCCGCATCGCCGAGCGCGAGAAGATTGAGGTATCGCGCGAGGATCTGGATGAGCGCGTTCGGCAGGAGGCCAGCCGTTACAATGTGTCGGTCGAAAAAATGCGGCGCGAGCTGGAGGAACACGACGGCCTGAACGCGCTCGCGGAACAGATACTGCTGGGCAAGACTCTTGATTTCCTAAAGGCGAATGTTAGCGTAAAACCAGCGGTAGAACCGGTGGTTTCCGAGCAAAAATCATGATTCAATCTTCTCAGAATTTGTCGCAGTCCGTTCTTGTCCCGATGGTCGTGGAACAGACCGGGCGCGGTGAGCGGAGCTACGATATTTATTCGCGTTTGCTCAAAGATCGCATCGTTTTTATCGGGACGCCGATCGACGATCACATTGCCAATCTGGTCATCGCGCAGTTGCTCTTTCTGCAGATGGAAGATGGCAAGAAAGACATTAGTATTTACGTCAACTCCCCGGGCGGCTCGGTCAGCGCGGGTCTGGCCATTTACGACACGATGCAGTTTTTAACCTGCGACGTGACGACTTATTGCCTCGGGATGGCGGCGAGCATGGGGGCGGTATTGTTGTGCGCTGGAACCAAGGGAAAGCGCTTCGCCCTTCCGAATTCCGATATCATGATCCATCAAGTCTCCGGTGGCGCACAAGGACAGGCGAGCGACGTGGAGCGGCAGGTGGAATACATGTTCAAGTTGAAGAAACGGTTGATCCGCATCCTTGCGCAGCACACGGGCAAGTCCGAAGACCAAGTCCGCCTGGATTCGGATCGCGATTACTACATGTCGGCGACCGAGGCCAAAGCGTACGGCCTGGTCGATGAAGTCATTAAATCGCGCAAGGAAGTGAAACTGCTGGAAGGAGCAACCTCGCCCGCGAACGAGCGTGCGGCGGCCGTAGCTGAAGCGGCTTTGCCGCGCAAGGTAGAGGAATAGGAACTGCTCTAAAATCGGACACCATGGCCCGCGCTTCCAACCTCACAATGTGTTCCTTTTGTGGCAAAAGCCACGCCGAGGTGCGCAAGCTGATTGCCGGTCCCGGCGTATACATTTGCGACAGCTGCATCAACGTCTGCAAAAGCATCCTCGATAAGGAGCTCACGGAAGACGCGCGGCGTCAGTCCTCCAACATCCGCGTGCCCAAGCCGGTCGATATCCGGCGCTCACTCGACCAGTATGTCATCGGACAGGACATCGCCAAAAAAACCCTCTCGGTCGCTGTTCATAACCATTTTAAGCGCGTGCTTCAGCCAGCCCCGCCTCCTACCGATGGATCCGCGGCAGCCGCTTTCCAGCCCGATCCTCTGGCCGACGTAGAGATTGAAAAGAGTAACATCCTGCTCATCGGGCCGACCGGTTCGGGTAAGACTTTGTTGGCCAAAACGCTGGCCAAGATTCTGGATGTCCCGTTCTGCATCGCTGATGCGACCACTTTGACCGAAGCCGGCTACGTTGGGGAAGATGTTGAGAATATCATCCTGCGCCTGCTCCAGAATGCCGATTATGATGTGAAACGGGCGGAGATTGGCATCGTTTACATTGATGAGATAGACAAGATCGGTCGCAAGACCGACAACGTGAGTATCACGCGGGACGTGTCGGGTGAAGGGGTGCAGCAAGCGTTGCTCAAGATTTTGGAAGGCAGCACCTGCAACGTGCCGCCGCAGGGAGGCCGCAAGCATCCGCACCAGGAATACATTCAGGTCAATACGGAGAAGATTCTTTTCATCTGCGGCGGGGCCTTCGTTGGTTTGGACAAGATCGTGCAGAAACGGGTCGGCCATAAGGTGATGGGCTTCGGCAGTCCCACCCTCGAGGTCGAGGAGGCTTTGCGCCGTGAATCCGTCCGGCACGTGGAACCCGAGGATCTTCTCGCTTTCGGGATGATTCCGGAATTCATCGGTCGTTTGCCCGTCCTGAGCTCGCTCGACGCATTAACGGAGGAAGAGATGGTTCAGATTTTGACCGAGACCAAGAATGCGATGGTCAAGCAATACACCAAGCTTTTCGCGATGGAGGGCGTTCGCTTGACCGTGACGAAGGATGCGTTAAAGGCACTCGCCGCCTTGGCCGTGACCAAGGGAACCGGGGCGCGCGCCCTCCGTTCGATGCTCGAGCGGATCATGCTCGATATCATGTACGATGTGCCGAGCCGCGAAGATATTGCCGAGGTGACGATTAATCGCGCCGTCGTCGAAGGGAAGAAACTCCCTCTCATCCGGAAGAAGCAGGACAAGGACGCGGCTTAATCGTAGCTCCCTCGACGGGCCAGACGGCCCGCGCTGGTTCACCCACGCAATTGCGTCGTCCAAGGCGTGGCCGCGTCTTCAATATTGGACGAAGGCGATAATTGGCGGAATTTCCTGCGCGCATGAGAGTTTTTCTCCTCAACACGGGTACCGAGCTTCTTTTGGGCGATGTGCGGGATGCTCACCTGTCATTCCTCGCATCGCAGCTTCTTCCGCTTGGTCTGCGCATTACGGAACAGAGAACGGTTCCAGACGGACCGGCCATTCGCGATACACTGAAGGAGGTCTTCGTGAAGACGGACTTGATCTTTGTGACGGGCGGCCTGGGACCGACGAGCGATGATATTACCCGCGACCTGGTGGCAGAACTCTTTGGGTTGAGGCTTGTTCGTAACGAAACCGCACGACAGGCGATCACGCAGCGGTTGGCGCACCGCCGGATCCGGGTAACAGAATCGATTTTGCGTCAGGCCGATGCGCCCGAGGGAGCGCGAGTCCTCCCCAACGCCTTCGGCACAGCTCCAGGCCTGTTCCTTTCCGCCGGCATCAACCCGGCCATGCCCTCGCCGCATTTGTTTCTTTTGCCGGGTCCACCGCGGGAACTTCAGCCCATGTTCCGCGAGTCCGTCCGGCCGATCCTGCAATCGCTTTTTCCAAATCCAGAAACGATCGTGCGAAAGCTCTACAAAATCGCGAACGTCGGCGAATCGGTCGTGGAATCAGCCGTCGGGGACAAGCTTCTCGCTATCCCGGGCCTGGAGGTAGGCTACTGTGCGCGCCCCGGCGAAGTGGACTTGCGAATCGTCGGTGGCCTTCAGGCGATTAGTCGGGGCGAATCGATTATCATGGAATCGCTCGGCACTTCTATCTTTACGAGGAGCGACCAAATGCTGGAAGAGGTGCTTGTTCGATCTCTGGTGGAGCGAAAGGAAACGGTAGCGACGGCCGAATCTTGCACGGGCGGACTGCTGGCGCATCGCCTCACGAATGTGCCGGGCGCATCCGAAGTTTTCCTGGCCGGCTATGTCACCTACGCCAACGAAGCGAAGGCGGATGTTCTTAACGTGGATGCAAGACGAATGGAAGAGCACGGAGCGGTCAGCGCCGAGGTTGTCTGCGCCATGGCCGAGGGCGCGCGGACGCGCGCGGGGGCAACGCATGCGCTCGCCACCACTGGCATTGCCGGACCGGGCGGCGGTTCGTCGGAGAAACCGGTTGGCACCGTTTTTGTGGGACTCGCTTCAGCCGGCGGTGAGTCGACCGCTCACAATTTCTTTTTTCCGACGGACCGCGAGACCTTCAAGCAGATGGTCGCGCAGGCAGCGTTCGAGTTACTGCGCAAGAGACTAACGAAATTGTAGTCGCAGACCGATCTTCCGGGCCCGGCGAAGCTTAGTAATCGCCCACGGCCACGGGTGTCCCGACTTTGACGTGGTCGTAGAATAGTTTCGCTCCGTCCGACGACATTCGGACACATCCGTGCGAAGCAGGATAACCAGGCAGGATGCCGATATGCATGCCGACACCATCGCCGGTTAAACGCATGAACCATTTCATTTCTGCGCCGGTGAAATGGGTGCCGCTCGGAGCGGAGTCGATATGCGCGCTCACTCCAGAGCGCACGACCCGTCCCGAAGCATCGCGGAAGTCGCCGTAAATGCTGGAGTGATGGTTAGGATCTTTCTCGAGAACAGTGAACTGACCGGTTGGAGTGCTGTGGCCTCGTTTACCGGAGGAGATGGGTGCATCGATCGCGATTTGTTCGCCGATCATCAACCAGGCGCGTTGCTTCGTAATGGAGACTACGACATGGACAGAGTCCGGCGTGGCTTGATTCAAGGTCGACTGGTTAATCTTGACCGGCTCTTGGCGATGAATGAGGTCTGCCGCCTTACGCTGCGGCTGGGGCGGCGCGAGAGCTGGTCGCATGGGTGGCGGTTTGGGTCTGGACCCTAATAATTGAGCATGGGCCAGTGCGCCAATGGAGAGCAGAGCGATCGCGGCGATCGATCGAAGGGTTAAGCGCGACATGACTAGGTCCGACTGTAGCTGTTTACGCGACGAATCCAACCGGATAGCCACCGAGATTCGTGGCGGCTGGGCGGAGCATTATGGACACGGCGGGTGAGAACCGCTGCGGCTGCCTGCGAAAATTCTCGCACCGGATCGGCCTTGCCACTTTGCATCTGTTCCAAGACCTGCAACAAACCCCAGCCTTGATCCGCGTAACGCTCCGTCGGGAGGGCACCTTCGCCCTTAAAGTTCACATAATCGATCAGCCCGTAGCATCCCGAAGGAGAAGCGGCCAGCTGCTGAAAACGTTCCTGCACTTGATTGCGATTGGATGATGATGTTTGGGCGAGCATTTTAGGAAGCGCAGCGTCCAGTCTGTTTACCATGAACTGGGTCTGAAGGTCCACCGTATCCGCCAAAAACTGACGCAACTCCTTCATCTCGGGCGTCTGCTGCGCGGCCAGAAACTCCGCACGTGACCTCCAAAGGCAATGCTTTTCTGGCCCGATTAGCATTTTCGGGAGTTTCGCGCCCCGTCCTGAGAGAAATGCGACCAGTTGGGGGAAGCTTTCTTCGAACGGGCCTTTTTGACCGGCTACGTACCAGATGAAGTGGCCGATTCCGAGGGAGGCAAAATCTTCTCCGGCGTTCCAAGAGGTCAGCCCGGAGACGGTCCCGTTGCACTCATTTTGCCATATTTTGTGTCCAATCCGCTGCCCGTCCCGAGGCGACAGATTGATCGCGGCCGGCGCGATTGAGCTGGCGAGGAACCAAAAAAGGGGGGCGGCAAAGAGGAAGGACAACGCGAAAGGATGTGCTCTTGACGGGTAAACTTTTTCCATTAGCGTCGATGTTCGTGTCCGCCCATGGCTGGGCGCACTGATAATTTAAATCCTGAATTTATGAAATCTTTACTCATCGCGTTGGCTACAGTTTTGCTGGTCTTACCTCTTTCTGCGCAAGATAAATCAGCGCAGCTGAAGGATCCAAAAGACAAGGTCAGCTATAGCATCGGCCTGAATATTGGGTTCAACCTGAGCAAGCAGAAGGTTCCGGTGAACCCTGATGCGTTATCCGCCGGAATCAAGGATGCTCTCGCAGGCAAGCCCCAGATGACGGAGAAGGAAGTGAAGGATACAATGACAGCATTCGAAAAAGATATGGTTGATAAACAAAAGGCGGCAGGTGAAAAGAACGCAGCGGACGGGGCTAAGTTTCTCGAAGAGAATAAAAAGAAGGACGGCGTGAAGGCGACCGCGAGCGGTCTGCAATACAAATCGCTTAAAGAGGGGTCGGGAGCGCAACCCAAGGCGTCTGACACGGTCACGGTGAACTACCGCGGGACCCTCATGGACGGCACTGAATTCGACAGCTCATACAAACGCGGCGAGCCAGCCACGTTCCCGCTCAACGGCGTGATCAAGGGCTGGACGGAAGGCCTGCAGTTGATGAAGAAAGGCTCCAAGTATCAATTTACCATCCCGGCAAGTCTCGCTTACGGCGAGCGCTCACCGGGCGCGGGCATTCCGCCAAACTCGACGCTGATTTTCGAGGTCGAACTGCTGGACATCAAGGGAGGCGCCGACCCGTCGGCCTCTGCCTCGCAAGCGCCTTCTGCGTCGCCCAAATAAGCGACAGCAGATTCGTCATGCACTTGACCGAGCAAATCGGTCGGTCGATCCCGACGACTTGCTGAAGAGGCACTTTCAGCGCCTACTTCGCGCTGACGGCTGATTCCCAGTCGAAGCGCGGGGCGTCGCCCCATAAATCTTCCAGACTGTAGAAGGGGCGTTTCTCACGGTGGAAGATATGGACGACCACCTGGAAATAATCCAGGACGATCCACTGGCTCGTGGGAAGGCCGTCCATCGCTACCGCCTTGATCTTGTGCTCCTTCTTCAGTCGGGCTTCTATTTCTCCGGCGATCGCCTTGAGCTGTGGCTCGGACGTGGCCGAGCAGATGACGAAAAAGTCGGTAAAGGTCGAAATCCCGCGGAGATCGAGCACGACGATGTCTTCGGCCTTCTTATCTGAGGCAAGCTCGGCGCACTTTGTGGCTAGTTCCTCGGCAGTTATTTCCCTGGCTCCCGGTAAAGATTTTCCTGGCGAATGATTTCTTCCACTGCTGCGGGTACGAGATAACGAATTGAGTGGCCCGACGCAACCCTCTTTCTTATGTCCGTGCCCGATATGTCGATTTTGCGACGCACCGTCAAATAGGGATGCCCGGGTGCGTTTCCTTTGCGATCGAGCACGACGAAGTCGACAATCTCCCGCAGTTCGGGGAAACGATGCCAGCGGCTCAGTCCTTCGATATTATCCTCGCCCAGCAGATAGTAGAAGGTTGCATCGCCTTCCCGTTGCCGAATTTGTTCCACCGTATCGAACGTGTAAGAAGGTGGGGCCCGCCGTAAATCGCAATCGTCGGCCACAAACGTCGGGTCTCCTTCGATGGCGGTACGAAGCATTCGCAGTCGCGCCTCCGCGGCCGCGGAAGGCGGGCCCTTGAAAGGTGATACGGCCGCCGGGACGAAGATCACCTTTTCGAGCGCGAGCTGCTCGGACGCCGCGCGAGCCAAAATCAGGTGACCGTGATGAATCGGATCAAAGGTCCCGCCGTAAATGCCGATCTTTCTCAAGGCAGAACCCGGCGCGATCGTCGGACCGCGCAGTTTTCGTTTTTCGCAATCAACAACGCCATCTACGTTTCGAACTTATGGAGAGCGATTCAACTGGTCAACTTCTCCTTACTGGAGTTCCTGGGAAACACCTTGATACGGAGACGGCTGCCATTCTGCGGCGCGTGCAGCCGGGCGGATTTATTCTGTTCGGACGGAATATCGAAAGCGCCCCGCAATTACGAAAATTAATTGATGACCTGCGCGAGACTTGTGAGGTCGAGCCGATTGTCACGATCGATCAGGAAGGCGGTCGGGTCTCACGACTGCGCCTGATCGGGAGCGAGCCGCCCAATGCGCAGGAACTGCGCGAGAAAGCCGATATTGGGTTGATCGCGAAGCATGGCGATATCACCGGCCGATTGTTGCGGCTTTTCGGGTTCAATCTCGATCTCTGTCCGGTCCTTGATATTTCGTTTGATGATGAGGCCGATAATTCACTGCGCGGCCGGTGTTACGGAAAGAATGTGGAAGAGGTTGTGCGCAACGCCGCCGCCTTCAACGACGCGATGCGAGCACAAGGCATCGCCAGTTGCGGCAAACACTTCCCGGGATATTCGGCTGCGACCATCGACGCGCATCATGAACTTCCTAGAATCGAGCGAACGCGGGAGCAACTCAATGGCGAGGAGCTGGCCGTCTTTCGCGCATTCATCGGCGGGGGTGATTCACCGAACCGCCTTGCATCTGTGCGTGATGAGGCGTCCATCGAGGGGATTGAGGTCAATCGCTCCTACCCGAATGCGGTCGACAGCATGATGATTTGTCACGGCTGGTATCCGTCTCTGGAGGAGAAAAAACTGGCCGCCTCGTTATCGCCGCGTGTGGTGACCGGGCTGCTCCGCGAGGAGCTTGGCTTCACTGGATTGGTTATGACCGATGATCTCGACATGGGCGCAATCCTGAATGAGTACGGCTTGGACGATACGATTCGCCGCGCGGTCGCGGCCGGCAACGATCTCGCCATGATTTGTCATCGGCTACCGGCGGTCGAACAAGCGCATCAAGTGCTGCGAACGTTGCCGGCGGATCACTTGGATGGCCCACTGGCGAGGATTGCTGATTTCAAAAAGAGAATGGCGCCGCCAGACAGTTTTTCCGAAGAGGCCTTTCGCGCGATCGATCAGGAGGTTTGGGATCTTCGCGTGGCCGTGCTGGGCCCGGAACGCGCCGCTCTCCGGAGCGCGGAAGACGGCAAGCGTTCGCCGGTTGAGATCTACTGATTGCGCGCCGTCGTCGGGCGGGCCCTGAGAATGATATCGCGGCCGACCAGATAGAGAAGAACGCAAAGGACGAGGAAGGGAAGCGTGGCGAGTAAATCGGCGTTGGGGCCGTGGAAGAATGGATTTTTTTCGGTGGACCAATCTTCGATTCGCCTGCTTACGTCGACCAGGCTTGGAACGCCGGCCATAAAAGCGATTACGATTCCAGCCAGCGCGCCGCCCGCGATATAGCCGGAGGCGAGCAAGACGCCATGACTCTTGTCGCCCTCCGCCATTTGCTCGGTTTCAGAGAGGTTTTTGTGCCGGAATTTCACGCGCAGGTATCGATCAACCAGCCAGCGAACCATGCCGCCGATGAAAATCGGGCTGGAAGAGGAGAGCGGAAGATAGACCCCGACAGCGAAAGCGAGAGATGGAATGCCGCTCATCTCGAGCACGATTGCGATCATCACACCGAGCAAAACGAGGGCCCAGGGAAGCTTGCGGCTGAGGATGCCCTTGATGATGTATGACATCAATGTGGCTTTGGGAGCGTCGAACTTGGCCACGGCCGATCCATCTGGACGCGTTTTGTGCGTTCCGTTGATGCCGGGATCGACCAGATAAATGGGCGTGCCGTCGTCATTCACGAGAAAGCGCTGGGCCGGTCCGCCGTTCGGATCGAGGTGTTGCCAAACCTTGTAGGTGTTCTGATCCGACCTGGCTTGTGGCCCGGTGAGCTTTTCGGCGCGGCCCAGTTCCTTCGGGTCAGCGTGCAAGTTCGGCGGGAAATTTCTTTCCAATCGATAGGCCACATTTTCATCACTGCCGACGAGGTACTCGCCGGAGTTCAATCCCGCGACGGGCTGGCTCGAGCCCACCTTGAGCAAACGGAACGTCGCGTCACCGGGCGGCCGCACCTTTTCATCGAAAGGCTGCAAAGGCACGCCGGCCGGCGCGGGCATCTTGGATGTCACGGCCGAAAACGAGTTAACCGGCACATAGACGGTGGAGGAATCGTTCAATTTGAGCAGGATGGGACCAAGCGCCAAAGCGGAGGCGAGTGCGCCGGCCAGAATGGCAATCTGTTGATACTTCGGCGTCGAGCCGACAAGAAATCCGGTCTTCAAATCCTGCGAAGTGGTTCCTCCGTTGGAAGCCGCGATGCAAACAATGCCGCCGATCGAAAGAGCGGTGACAAAATAGTGCGGACCGGTCCATCCCACGAAGAGGAAGATGAGACACGTCAAAAGAAGAGTCGCGACTGTCATCCCGGAGATGGGGTTGGAGGACGATCCAATTTCGCCGGTCAGCCGCGATGAGACGGTGACGAACAGAAACCCGAAGGCGACGATGAGGAAGGCCCCGAGGAGATTCCATTGCAGGTTCAACTGCGGGGCCGCCATCATGATGACGATAAGGGCAACGCATCCGCCAATGACCAGGCGCATGGATAAGTCCTGATCAGTCCGCGGAGCATTTGAAGTGGCGGCGTGATCCTTTCGAAGATCGGCCAGCCCACCGCGCAATCCGTGCCATATGGTGGGCAACGACCTCAGGAGACTGATAATACCGCCGGCCGCGACGGCCCCCGCGCCAATGTACAAGATGTAGGCGCTGCGAATATCGTTCGGACTCATGTCGCTGATCGGCATGGCGCCCGGAGCAATCACACCGGTGGTGTGTTCGCCAAAAAATTTAATCGCCGGAATCAAAACGAGATACGCCAGCACGCCGCCTGCGCACATGATTGAGGCGATGCGCGGACCGATGATGTAACCCACGCCGAGCAACGCCGGCGATATTTCGGCCGAGATAGAGCCTGCTTTGAACGGCGCCGCGAAAACCTTCTCGGGCGTGTCCCGCCACAGTTTGAAGGCGCCCATGGCGGCTTGATACAGAAAACCGATCCCGAAACCGGAGAAAATGACTTTGCCCCCTCCGGCGGTTTCATCTTCTTCGATAGGTTGGCCGGCACTTGTTTGCCTTTGGCCCGCCGCAGCGATGGATTCTTTCGAAGCCGATGCCTTCAAAACCTCAGCGCATGCAGTTCCCTCTGGGTACTTGAGAAGGCCGTGCTGATCGACGATCAAGGCGCGCCGCAAAGGAATCATCATCAGAATACCGAGTAATCCGCCGAGGATGGCGACAAGCATCACACGGGTAATCTCCAGGTCGAAACCCAGAATCATAATGGCCGGCATCGTGACCCCGAGCCCGAATGCAATCGATTCGCCCGCTGAGCCCGCCGTCTGCACGATATTGTTTTCCAAAACGTTCGCGTCGCGCATGCCAAACTTGGAGAGCAGGCGAAAAATCGTGATGGAGATGACGGCCACCGGAATGGAAGCGCTCACCGTGAGTCCCACCTTAAGAACCAGGTATAGCGAGGAGGCTCCAAAGACGATGCCAAGCAGCGTCCCAACGATCAGTGGCAGGATCGTTAATTCGGGCAGATGGACCGAGGCCGGAATGTAGGGCCGAAAGGATGCGGCCAGCGGGTTCGTCGTTCGTGTCCCCACGATGTCCGGAAATTCGTTGGGCGGATTCGCAGGATCGACGGTCGCCATGAGTCAGACAGTTTAGAAACTCCGCTCAAAGTGCAAGCTGCTTCTGCGGGGATCAGGGGATTTCAACCTTACAGGCGGGCGTGGGGGAATCGCTCCGTCACAACTTTCAAACATCGAAGCGATTGACGGCGCTGGGCTGTACCAATAACTTTGCGACCCGTGCACGCAGATTTGGAACAACTGCTGATTCTGCAGGATCGAGAGCAAAAGATCCGGCAGATTCAGAATGAGATAAAAACTCTGCCCTTGCAGCGTAAGAGTCTCGAGGCGCAGTTGGCTGGGAGTCAGGCGGGCGTCGAAGCGCTCAAACACAGAGTGCGCCAGGTGGAGGTGGACCGGAAGAAACTGGAGTTGGACGCCGGCACGCGCACGGACACGATCGCGAAGCTGCGGACGCAACAATATGAGACGCGCAAGAACGACGAGTTCCAGGCCATGGGGAATGAAATCAAACGCTACGAAACCGAGATTCAAAAGATCGAAGATGGCGAGCTCGAGCTGATGGATCAGACCGACAAGCTCAAGGTCGAGTTGGGTGCAGAGGAAAAGAAGGCAGCCCTTACGTCGGACTCAGTCGCCCGGCAGATGAAAGACCTGGATGCCAAAGGGCAGGCGCTCGATGCGCGTTTGCAGGAGTTAACCAGGGAGCGCGATGAAATCGCTTCCAGGATCGACGAAGATATTCTCGACCGCTTTCAACGGCTTTTTGCGAGCAAGGGCGACGCTGCCGTTGTCGCGCTGGAACACGATGTTTGCACGGGCTGTCATATGAAGGTGACGACGGCCACCGCCATGCATGTGAAGAACAGTAAAGAAATCTTTAGCTGCGAGCAGTGCGGACGGATTCTTTACGACGGTTCCGCCGGTTGATGTGGCAGGGAGGCCGCGCCGCGTCGTCGCTGCCGTCCTAGACGTTGAAGCGAAACTCGATCACGTCGCCATCTTTGACGACGTATTCTTTTCCTTCGATCCGGAGTTTTCCGGCCTCCCGTCCCTTGGCCATCGAACCCAGCGCGATCAAGTCGTCGTAGTGAATGGTCTCAGCCGCGATGAATCCTCGTTCGAAATCGGAGTGGATCACGCCGGCTGCCGCCGGGGCTTTGTCCCCGGCGTGAATGGTCCAGGCGCGCGTCTCCTTTTCACCGGTGGTCAAATACGTGCGCAGGCCAAGTAAGTGGTAGACGGAATGGATCAGTGCGTTCACTCCCGTGTCTTCAATGCCCAGTCCGCGAAGATATTCGAGGCCCTCTGCTTCACCCAGGTCGACCAGTTCGCTTTCGATCTGCGCGCTGATGACTACGGCTTCGGTCCCGAAATGTTGCCGCGCATATTCCTGCACGGCCTTCACGTGTTGCGCGGCCGCGTTCGTGTTATCTCCCGAGCTAATCGCCACCAGGTCCGCTTCGGCCACATTGCAGGCGAAGAGAGTCGCCTTCGATGTGAGTAGAAAGAAGTCGCGCGAGATCAGTTTTTCTTCAGGCGCCCGTTCCGCCGTGATGGCCGGCTTTCCGGAATCGAGGTGGGGCAGTAATTTCTCGATCACCGCGTTCTCTGCCTTGGCCGTCTTGGAACCGGCCCGTACTTCCTTTTGCAGACGATCGCGGCGCTTTTGCAGCGTCGCCAGGTCCGCCAAGACCAGTTCGGTGTTGATCACTTCAATGTCGCGCACCGGGTCGATCGATCCGCTAACGTGGTGGATGTCGCCGTTTTCGAAACACCGCACGACCTGAACAATCGCGTCGACTTCGCGGATATGACTGAGGAACTGGTTGCCCAGTCCTTCGCCTGCGCTCGCCCCTTTGACCAGCCCGGCAATGTCCACAAACTCGATCGCCGTCGCGATGATCTTTTGCGAACCGGAAAGCGCGGACAGTTTGGCCAGGCGCGCGTCCGGCACCGTGACGATGCCCAGATTGGGATCGATCGTGCAGAACGGGTAATTGGCCGCCGCCGCCTTGTGTGTGCGCGTCACGGCGTTGAAGAGAGTCGACTTCCCGACATTGGGTAAACCGACGATTCCAGCGCTCAACATAGGCGCGGACGGTAGAATGCGGTCGTGATCTGCGCAAATGGAGACGAATTTTGGTAGTTCCGCTCCGCGTAATGAATCAGGACGCAGAAGTGGAAGATCATCTCACCCGCCAAAGGCGCAGCGCGCCGTCCTTCCCAAGAAATGTCGGGCCGGCGAGATTTGAACTCGCGACCTCTTGAACCCCATTCAAGCGCACTACCAAGCTGTGCTACGGCCCGATCAGAAGGCGAAACTATTCACCTTGCCGGTGTAGATTGCCAAGCAAACTTCTTTGCCGACATGCCGGCGCGGGAACGCGCTATCTTAGATGATGAAATATCGACGCCTTGGAAAATCCGGACTGCAGCTGAGTGAGCTCTCCTTCGGCGCGTGGGTGACGTTCGCTCAGCAGATCAGCAACGAGACGGCCCAAGAGTTGATGACGATTGCTTACGACGCGGGCGTCAATTTTTTTGATAACGCAGAGGCTTACGCCAGCGGCCAGGCCGAGGTCGTCATGGGGAACATCCTGAAAAAGACGGGATGGGCGCGCGATACTTTTGTCGTTTCGAGCAAAGTGTTTTGGGGTGGCGATCTGCCCAACCAGGAAGGGCTCAGCCGTAAACACGTGATGGAGGCCTGTCATGCGGCGTTACGCAGATTGCAGGTGGATTACCTTGACCTCTACTTTTGCCACCGACCTGACCCGGATACGCCGATTGAGGAGACGGTGCGCGCGATGAGCGATTTGATTGCACAGGGCAAAGTCCTGTATTGGGGAACCTCGGAATGGAGCGCTGAATCGATCCGGAGGGCCTACACCATCGCGCGCGACTTGCGGCTGGTCCCGCCGACCATGGAACAGCCTGAGTACAACATGTTTCACAGACAAAAGGTGGAGACGGAATTTGTGCCGCTCTACCAGGAAATCGGACTGGGCACGACAATCTGGTCGCCGCTCGCCTCGGGATTGCTCACGGGCAAGTACAACGACGGCGACCCGGGAGGGACACGCATCTCGCTCCCTAGCTACTCCTGGTTGCGGGAACAGTTCGAGACAGATGAAGCACGGGCCCGTTTGAGCAAAGTAAAGGAACTGGCGGAAGTGGCTGCTGACCTGGACGCGACTTTGCCCCGCCTTGGACTCGCGTGGTGCCTGAAAAATCCAAACGTCAGCACCGTCATGACAGGGGCTTCAAAACCGGCGCAGGTGAAAGAAAATATGAAAGCCGGGCAACTGGTTAAGAAGCTGACACCTGACGTGATGCAGCGGATCGAAACGATTCTGCAGGCTTCGTCCCGTTAGGCTTCTTATCTAGCGGCGCCCTGTGGCCGTCGTTACCCTGCCGGTGCCCACGCAGTCAGAAACGCGTCGATTAGCTCGGGCAGGTCATCGCTGTAGCCGCCCTCGAGGATCGCGGCGACGGGAATCTGCAGGTTGGCCAGCCATTTCCCCATGATCGCAAAGTCCTCCGTCTCAAGAGTCATTAGTGTGATCGGGTCAGCCGCGTAGGCATCGAACCCGGCCGACACGAGGAGCAGATCGGGCTTAAAGGCACCGAGCTTCTGCAAAGCGTCTTGGATCGCGTTCATATGAGCGCGTCGCGCTGTGTGCGGTGGGATGGGATAATTGTGGATATTTCCGAATGAACTCAGACCGGTGCCCGGATATCCAGGCGATTGATGGACGGAGGCGAAGGCGATCCTCTCGTTAGATGCAACAATGTCTTCCGTGCCGTTTCCGTGATGCGCGTCGAAATCCCAGATAGCCACGCGGTCGGTGCCGTTTTCGAGGGCGTCTAATGCGGCTACGGCCACGTTGCTGAAATAACAAAAACCCATGGCTCGATTGCGCGTGGCGTGATGACCGGGCGGTCGCATCAGGCTGAATGCTTTTTCTCCGCGCAGCGCGCTGCCGGCTGCGGCGATGGCGGCACCGGAGGCGGCGCGAGCATACCGGTCAATGTTGCGATGGGCCGGTGTATCGGCGTCGAAGTCGCCGTCAGGCTCGGCCACTCGTCGGATGTGCTCGACTGTATGCGCGCGCGACAGCTGTTCATCCGAAGCCGCCGGCGGTTTGATCCACGACCAGCCAGAATGTCGCTCTTGTAATACCGGAACCGTGCGCGTGATCCGAGCCGGCCGCTCTGGATCGCCCTCGCGCTGATAGTCGGTGCAGCTCGGGTCATGGAAAACGATCATGGTCGCTTTAGGTTCAGCCATATCCGGAGGAGACGGCAAGGGTGAAAGTGGAAACGGCCTTCCGCCGCTTTCCTCGATTGCAACGCGGTTGGAAGCCGCGTCTACTTTCGACCGATGATGGAAGAGGCGCGCCCAAGAATATTCTCCATCTGGGTGTGCGTCGCGCTGGTAGCGGTGACCTGGTTCGTCTTCGGCCAGACGCTGCATTTCGGGTTCGTAAACTACGACGACCCGGAATGGGTCATGGCAAACCCGCACGTCACACCTGGTTTAACAGCAGACGGCATTCGCTGGGCCATCAGTCGGTTTCACGCCGGTCCGCTTTCATCTATTTCTCACATGCTGGATTGCCAGGTCTACGGCCTCAAGCCGTGGGGGCATCACCTTACCAATGTTCTGTTTCACACGGCCGCTGTTCTTTTTCTTTTTCTCGCCTTTCGCAAGATGACGGGAGCGACATGGAGGAGCGCCCTGGTCGCCGCGTTCTTTGCCGTGCACCCGCTCCGGATTGAATCAGTCGCCTGGGTAACAGAGCGCAAAGACGTGCTGAGCGGATTGTTTTTTGCACTGACGCTTCTGGCCTACGTAGCTTACGCCCGACGGCCTTCCGTCGGGCGCTATTTGATTGTTGCTGGAAGTTTCGCGCTCGGCCTTCTCGCCAAGGGAATGCTCATCACATTGCCGGTCGTTCTTCTATTGCTGGATTTCTGGCCGTTAGAACGATTTCGGGATCGCGGAGCGACGATTGCGCGGCTCGGGATGGAGAAGCTTCCGCTCGTTCTGTTGTCTCTCGGAGGCGCCGTTGCCACCTATCTGACCCACGCACAGGGTGAGACATCTTTCCAAGCCGTGCCTTTGATGGCCCGCCTGAGTAACGCAATTGTCAGCCTGGTTATTTATATTCGGCAGACGTTCTACCCGGCGGGTCTCGCCGCATTTTACGGATTTGTGGAGAATCGTTCGCCCTCCTTAGTTGCTTTCGCGCTCGCCCTCCTCGTTGGAATTTCTGTTGCCGCGGTCAAGTGGCGCCGGCAGTTCCCTTATCTGTTCGTTGGCTGGTTTTGGTATCTGCTCATGCTTCTGCCAGTCAGTGGCGTTCTCCAGATTGGTTTGCAGGGTCATGCCGATCGTTATACTTATCTGCCGCAAATCGGGCTCCTGCTTGTCATTGTCTGGGGTTGCGGCGATCTGGTGAAACGGCATCGGCAGCTTGCCGCGGCTGTCTCGGTCTTAAGCGTCGTCATCTGCGCGACCACGGCGCGCAATCTCGCCGGTTCCTGGCGTGATAGTGAATCGTTGTGGAACCGCGCTATCGCCATCGAGCCGAACAACGAATTCGCCCACACTAGTCTGGCCGATCTCCTTCTGCGCGAAGGCCGCGTGACCGATGCGATTTCCCATGCGGAGGTGGCGTTGCGTGTGAATTCTAATAATCCGGACGCGCACAACAATCTTGCGCTGGCGCTTTCGCGGACCGGGCATCTTTCCGAGGCCATCGCGCATTGGGAGAGGGGGCTGGAATTTCAACCGGGAAACTTGAACGCGCGATGCAACCTCGCCTGGGCGTTGTCGGCCAATCCGAAAGCATCGACTAACGACGGGGTACGCGCCGTCGCACTGGTCGAGCCGGTCGCAGCCGGATCCGGTGGTTTGAATACAACAGCCTTGCAGGTCCTCGCCGCGGCTTATGCGCGCAGCGGTCGTTACGAAGAAGCTGTCGCCGTAGCGGAGAAGGCGCGCAACCTCGCGCGGCGACAAGGCAATCAGGGTTTCGCCGATCAGATGCAAGCAAACTCCGATCAGTATCGAGGAAGGCAACCATTGGTGGACGCAGGTCTGGTCGACGTGCCAATTGCGCCGCCTGCTTTATTAACGCGTCCCAACTAGCCCCTGTGGTCGCCTCACTCAGTAGAGGAGTTCTTTGGGTTTAATCAGCGTTTCGAATCACAGCGACCGAGCGCCGTGGCTACGGCATTTCCGTCTAGTGCCCACCTCTTGTCACGAACGCCGCGGTCTGTGCGGGCAAAGTCATCCGCAACTTGCCGTCTTTGACTTGCACCGTCTTCCCGCTGAGCGCCTCGATGTAATCGCCATCGCTCAATTCCGGAGCTGCTTCGATGTCGACCGCGCTTTCCGCTTTCCCGCGGTTGAAGAGTACCACCACCCGATCGCTTAGATGAGCGCGTACGAATGCGTACATATCGTGATCGGCTACAACGGTTCGGCGACTGCCATACCGAAGCGCCGGATGTTGGTGTCTGATCGCACCGAGTTTCTGAAAGTTTTCGAAAATGCGCTTCTCGTCGGTTGAAACTTTGTCGCCGAAGCGCATGTCGCGCCGATTATCCGGGTCGCCCGCCCCGGTCATTCCAATCTCATCGCCGTAATAAACCATCGGCACGCCATCGATCGCCATAAGCAGCGCCTGAGCCAGCTCCAGCTTCGTATAGTTCGCCGGGTCGCGCACGCTAGGCGGATTTTTCCAACCGGCTTCCTCATCCTTATTGCCACTCTTAATCGGCAGCTCCCCGTCCGCAAAAGCCATGAACCGGCCTTTATCGTGATTGCCAATCAACGGTGACATCAAGGTCTCTTTGCCATACGTTTTTTCCGACGCCGTCAGCGAGTCGTCCAGTGCCGTCATGTCCCCGGTTCCTTCGCCCAGTGTTTCCTTAATTTGATCGTAGAGCGGAAAATCAAACTGCCCGTCCAGCATATTGGGGCCCACGAATGACATGATGCCGGCGCGATCCTTGAAAGTTTCGCCGACAAGGTAGAGGGGGGAATCGGCCGGACGCTTCACGCGTTCGCGCAGAGCGGCCCGGAATTTCCACCAGAAACTGGGCAGGATATGCTTGACCGCGTCGAGCCGGAAGCCATCGAGCTTGTAGGCGTTGGCCCACCAGATGGAGTTATCGATCAGAGCCCGAACCGGCTCATCTTTCGAAAAATCGAATGAGGGCAGATAAGGCTCGAACCAAGTGGTGAACTGTTGCTCATCCCAAAGTCGAAGATTCTTTTTGCCGTTAGGCAGATCAAGCGAGCCGAACCAGTCGCGGTGTTCCTTCCACCATGGGTGCTGTTCGTGCACATGATGCAGAACGAGATCTGCGATGACTTTCATGCCGTGCGCGTGCGCGTCTTCGACCAAGTCCTTGAGATCCTGCGCGGTCCCGATATGTGGATCGATTTCATCCGAAGAAACCGGCCAGTATCCGTGGTAGCCCGTGTACCAACGATGCGGTTCGGGAGATTCCTGGTAAGCGATATCCGGATTCCTGTTGAGCGGCGCCACCCAGATTGTGTTCACGCCCAGCTTCTCAAAGTAGCCGTCGTCGATCTTCTGCTTCACGCCGCGCAGATCGCCACCGTGATAATTGGCTGGCGGGAGCACGTTGGGATTATCGACCGGATGATCGTTGGACGAATCGCCGTCGACGAACCGATCCGTAAACGCATAATAGAGAACAGCATCCTGCCACCGGGATTTGCCGGAAGAACCCAATGGACAGCGGAGCACATTGCTGGAGACGCCGTCTGCCGTGGCGCCGATGATTCGCACGAAGCCGGTTGAGTTACGCGGCAGCGGGACCTCCATCTTGTTACCGTCGAAATGTGCGGAAAAGGGTTTGGCTCCGCCTTCCGTTTCAAACACCACGGAAGTTTTGGCCAGCGAGATATCTTTGGTGGCGGTTCGGATCACCAGTGCTTTCGCCGACATCTTATCGGCGTAAATAACGGGTGCGGCCTTCTGCGGCTCTCCGCCGATGGTGATGACGGAGTTTTTGTCACCGAGACCGTTGTCCTCGCTTTGCGGGTTAGCCGGATCCTGCATCCATTTTCCGTCCACCACAAACTTGTACGAGCAACGGCCCGGCTTAAGCGGCACGCTCAGGGTGAATTCTCCGCTCGGGTTGGGCCCGGTCATGGGATTCTTGTCGGCACTCCAGCCGTTGAACGAACCGGCTACCGCCACCTTGGTCGCCGCGCCTGGAGGCTTGAAGGTGAAGGCATGCGGCTCGACGCCGGTCCCGCATGCCAGGGTCAAGACCGTGCTGAGATTGGAACCATCGCCACTTGCTCGAATCGGCACATCGTACAGGCCACGTTGTTTCGCACGAACGCGTAGTTGAAACGTGGCGGGATCCCACGTCGCCTCGACGTCATCCGTGCCCCGAACCTCGAGTTTTTCCTTGCCGGTCGCGTGGAAAAACCGGTGCATGTCGAGGGCCACCTCTTCGCCCGGCGCGACATATTGGACCGGGATGGCTCCCAGAAACGCGCTATCCGCGCGCACGCAGACGGTGGAGCCACACAAAGCGACAAGCCAAATCGAAGAGCGGAGAAAATTCACGGCGCCAGCGTATCGGGAAATCTTCTCCCGCGCCAAGTGCGCTTTTCTCTCGCTTGCTCCGAGCGCAGCGATGAAGGCATCGTGACGTGGAGAGTGATCAGCGGCGTGCTCTTGTTGGAAGAAGGCGATGGAGGTCAATCGTCCCTACCGTATCTGCGCGGGAACAGGTAGGGGCAGTTCGCTGAACTGCCTTCCCAGTGCGTGAAGGGCTTTTACGCTCCCTCGTCTGAGGTTACAGCCGACGCTTTTGATTGTTTGCCGGTTGCGTCGCCAACAGATCGCACTGTAAAGATGAGCCATGCTGAATGGCCAAAAGATCGTGGTGGTGATGCCAGCGTATAACGCCGCTCGCACCTTGCGCCGGACTTATGAGGAAGTCATGGCGCAGGGAATCGTGGACCTCATCATTCTGGTCGACGACGCCAGTCAGGACGAGACCGTAGCGATCGCGCGCACCTTTGAGTACATGCAAGTCGAAGTGCATCCCATGAATCGTGGCTACGGTGGGAATCAGAAGACTTGTTATCGACTCGCCCTGGCGGCCGGGGCAGACATCGTGGTCATGATCCACCCCGACTATCAGTACACTCCGCAGCTTTTGCCCGCGATCGCCTCGATGGTGGCGAGTGGTCTGTATCCTTGCGTGCTGGCCTCGCGCATTCTCGGTGGCGGCGCGCTGCGCGGCGGTATGCCGGTTTGGAAATACCTGGCCAATCGCGCACTCACTCTGGCCGAGAATCTTCTGCTCAACGCAAAACTATCGGAATACCACACCGGGTACCGCGCTTTCGCGCGCAGTTTGCTCGAGCGCCTGCCGCTCGAGGCGAACTCGGATGACTTCGTCTTCGACAACCAGATGCTCGCGCAAATCGTTTGGCTCGGCTACGCCATCGGAGAAGTCACCTGCCCGGCGAAATACATGCCGGAAGCGTCGTCCATTAATTTCCGTCGCAGCGTCCGCTACGGCCTGGGATGCCTGGAAACAGGCTTGCGTTTTCGCCTGGCCCGTTGGCGCTTAGCCCCGCCCTTCGCGTAACAGGTGGATCGCGATCTCCGAGCGCGATGGTCATGGGAGCAGCATCGCTGCTCATAATAATAAGCGCTAAAATTGGGTTTGGGTTTCGACCCGTTCATCGGTGTAGTCTATGGAGAGTTATGTCCACGCTCCTGATCTCAGTGATCGTCCCGGTGTTTAACGAGGCGGAGAATCTTCGGCTGCTCATCCCGGCGCTGTTCGAGAACCTGTCCCGGCTGGGCCGGCCCTTTGAATTAATCGTGGTCGACGATGGCAGCAGCGATAGTACTGCAACAGTCCTGCGTGACTTGCACCGCCCCGAACTCCGGGTCGTCCAGCTTCGACGGAACGCCGGCCAAACGGCTGCCCTCATGGCTGGCATTCACGCCGCCAAAGGGGATGTCCTTGTTTCGATGGACGGCGATTTGCAGAACGATCCGGTCGACATTGCACCGCTCGTGGCCAGGCTTGATGAAGGGTTCGATGTTGTTTCAGGATGGCGGACTGATCGGAAAGACGCGGCTATCCGTCGGAATTTGCTCAGCCGGGTGGCCAACCGATTCATCTCGGCTGTATCCGGAATTCACCTGCACGACTACGGGTGTTCGCTCAAGGCCTATCGGCGCAGCGCCTTGGAGGGCGTGCAATTGTACGGAGAGATGCATCGCTTTATTCCGATCTATGCCTACTGGAACGGCGCGCGCGTGACTGAGATTCCGGTCACGCATCAGCCCCGGCAGCACGGTTCCTCTCACTACGGCCTGAAACGGATTCCCAAGGTGTTTCTCGATCTGCTCGTGGTTGTCTTCCTGCACCGTTTTGGACAGCGCCCCATGTATGTCTTTGGCACGGTCGGCCTGCTCAGCATGGCGGTCGGCGCAGTCGCCGGTGCCACGGCGGTTTACTACAAATACTTTGGCGGAAAATCGTTCATCGAAACTCCTTTGCCGCTTCTTTTCGTGCTGGCTTTGATCACGGGCGTTATGTGTTTTCTGATGGGACTGCTCGCCGAGTTGTTAGTCCGCACGTATTACGAGTCGCAAAACAAGACGACCTACAACGTGGCCACGGCCGAAATAGTGAGCGAACCTCATCCGTAAACTCGTTAGCCAAACCGTAAACTATGTGTGGGATTTGCGGTTTTGTCGGTGCCGGATCGGACGAGGACCTGGACCGCATGTCCGTTCTCCTGCGCCATCGCGGGCCGGACGATTCGGGAACCTGGAAGTCAGGAGAAACGCGCGTTCATTTGGCCAGCCGGCGTTTGGCCGTGACCGATCTGCCGGGCGGACATCAGCCCATGGCAAGCGCGGACGGCGAACTCATCATCGTTTTCAACGGCGAGATCTACAATCACAGAGATCTTCGCCAGGAATTGCAGAGCTGCGGGCACCGCTTTCAGACGGATCATTCCGACACGGAAGTCGTCTTGTACGGTTATCGGGAATGGGGTGCGAAGCTTCCGGAGCGCCTCAATGGGATGTGGGCTTTTGCCATTTACGATAAGACGCGCGCTCTTCTCTTTTGCAGTCGCGATCGTTTCGGGAAAAAGCCCTTCTTCTATACGAAAAGAAAGGATGGTTTCGCATTTTCCTCCGAACTCACTTCGCTGGTGGCGCATCCAGATGTTCCTCGGACGATCTCACGGCGCGCCTTGCGGAAGTATTTCGCCTACGGCTATATCCCTTCGCCCTGGTCGATTCTGGAAGGCGTCCAAAAACTTCCGGGTGGCTGTTCGCTTTACCTCAACGTGCACAATGCAGAGGTACGGATTGAGCGGTATTGGGACCTGCGGCTCGAACCGTTCGACACGATCCCGCGCTATCCCGAAGAAGAGTGGGGCGAACAAATACGTGACCTTTTGGACCGCGCCGTCCAACGGCGTTTGGTCGCCGACGTTCCCGTCGGGGTGTTTCTGAGCGGCGGAATCGATTCATCGGCCATCGCGGCGTTTGCCTCGCGTCATGTGGCGGATGGTCAACTCAAGACGTTTAGCATCGGATTCGAAGAAAAAACGTTCAACGAGACAGAGTTCGCGGAGCAGGTAAGCAAGTTCCTCCGCACGGATCATTACCGGGAAACGCTCTCGGCGCGGCGCGCGCTCGACTTAATCGAACCCTGCGTCGATCGACTCGACGAACCGATGGGGGACTCCTCGCTATTGCCTACCTACCTGGTCAGTGGTGTGGCTCGTCAACACGTTACGGTCGCCTTAGGAGGAGACGGCGGCGATGAACTGTTTGCCGGGTACGATCCGTTTCGGGCCCTGCGGCGGGCCGAGCTTTATCGGAAATTTTTTCCACGACCGATCCATTCTGCGATTAAGGCAATTTTTGATCGCATGCCCGTCTCGCGCGCGAACATGGCATTGGATTTCCGTATCAAACGTGGTCTGCGCGGAATGAGCTACGAGCCGAAGTTTTGGTTACCCGTTTGGATGGCTCCGCTCGATCAAGCCTCTCTGGCAGAGCTGTTCGCCGAGCCCATTGATGTGGAAGAGGTTTACGCGGAGGCCATCGAACAATGGGACAGCTGTGAGCAAACGGACCTGGTCGACAAGACGCTGCAATTCTATTCCAAACTTTATCTACAGGATGACATTCTGGTGAAAGTGGACCGAGCCAGCATGATGCACAGCCTCGAAGTGCGGGCGCCTTTTCTGGATATGGAGCTGGTCGATTTCGTTCGGCGCATTCCCAGCTCATTCAAGTATCGAAGCGGCACCACCAAATACATCCTAAAAAAAGCTCTGGAGAAGGTGTTGCCAGACAACATCCTGCATCGGCAAAAAAAGGGATTCGGCGTGCCGGTGGCCTCTTGGTTCAAAGAGGACGCGCTCAACCTGTCATGGCCGCAAACGTCCAGCCTGGACGGGAGAGTGATTGCTCGCAAACTGGCCGCACACGCGACTGGGAAATTCGATGAGTCCGCCTTTCTCTGGAGCGCATTCGTTTTAACAAGGTGGTCTGCGGCGAATCACGTGCCGGTTTGAGCGCGGACGGACGACCCTGATGCGACTCCTGCTCATCAATTACGAATATCCGCCGGTGGGCGGGGGAGCTGCCACCGCCACGGAAGCGCTTGGGCGCGAATTTGTCAGGCTGGGACACTCGGTCGTCGTTCTGACCGGCAGTTATAAAGATTTGCCGGCTTCTTGCGAAGCGGACGGCATTATTGTTCGGCGGATCCCCGCGCTGCGGCGGCGCTTGGAGAAATCGGGGATTGTTGAGATGACGTCTTTTCTCGTGGCCGGACAGCTTGTCGCACCCTCGCTGATTCGTCGCCATCGGATTGAAGGCACGATCGCCTTCTTCTCGTTCCCCAGCGGCCCGGTCGCTCTGGCCGGTTGGGCCCAGTGCGGTGTGCCTTACGTCGTTGCTTTGCGAGGAGGCGACGTACCCGGGACCGAACCGTCCCTCCGATTCATGCATCAGTTTTTGCAGCCATTAAGGCGCGCTATTTTACGGCGCGCTCTGGCCGTAGTGGCCAATTCGGAGGGCCTGAAGAAAATGGCCGAGAGCAGCGACGCCGTGTCGGTCCGGGTTATTCCGAATGGCGTCGATACGAGCCTGTTCAGACCGGGTCCGGGCCGGACGGTCGGATCTCATCCTTTACGCGTGATCTTCGTTGGTCGTTTGCGATCCCAGAAAAATGTTCCGGTGCTCTTTCAGCAGCTTGCTCGGCTGCCCGCGGGAACCTGGAAACTGGATCTGGTCGGAGATGGACCGCTCAGAAAAGAACTATTCTCTCTGGCCGACCGTCTTGGCCTAACGAATTCCATTACCTGGCATGGCTGGATTCCCCGATTGCAGCTGCGAGATCTGTATCAGGACTGCGATTGCCTCGTGAATCCTTCTCTCTACGAAGGGATGGCGAATGCCGTGCTCGAGGCGATGGCCAGCGAGTTGGCTGTGCTGGCCAGTAAAGTTCCGGGCAACAGTGACCTCGTGCTCCACGGGGAGACCGGATATCTTTTTGACCTCCTGCATCCGGACGAACTGGGAGATGGGCTCCTGGCCTTGACCCGCGAAAGCCAGCAGTGCCGCCGCTTCGGTGCTGCTGGGCGCGCGCGCGTGGCGCGATTGTTTTCCTGGGCGGCAGCGGCGGCATCTTATGTGTCACTCTTCGAGCCGGTCGGCGTTACCTCGCTGACAAATAGCGAGAGCGGATCCAGCCCATCTCTCTGAATTTCGACCGAAAAAGAATTTTCAACCATGACCGATGACACGGAAGCTCGGTTCGATTTTGGCCGAAACTGGAAAGCCTATTCCGAAAACGCCATCACTCCGGCTCGCTTGGAACAGGCGCGGCAGGATCTGGACGCTCTGCTGGGCGACATCCCGATGACGGGCCGCTCCTTTCTCGACATTGGTTTCGGTCAGGGTCTGACTTTGCTGCTGGCTGTTTCGCGCGGAGCGCAGGTCGTAGGCTGCGATGTGAATCCTCTCTGCGCCGACGTTCTCGCTCAGAATCAGGCTCGATACTTTCCCGAACTGGCAGGCCAATGCATCCCGGTAGTGGTCGGTTCCATTTTGGACGTTCCGGTTGTCGAAAAGTTGCGTGATCAATCAGCCCGACCGGATGTACGCGCCTACGACGTGGTTCATGCGTGGGGTGTGCTGCATCATACCGGTGACATGAAGCGGGCGATTGCGATGGCTGCCTCGCTCGTCCGCCCGGGGGGCCACTTCATTATCGCGATTTACGCCCGCCATTGGTCGAGCTCCTCGTGGCGGGCCATCAAGCGCCTCTACAATCGCAGCTCTCCGAGTTGGCAACGTCTCTGGCTGTGGTCTCTTTACCCCACCATCTATGCCGCAAAATGGCTGGTGACGCGGCGTAACCCGCTGCGACAATCTCGCGGGATGGATTTCTACTACGATGTGGTCGATTGGGTGGGGGGATATCCGTATGAGTACGCGTCGCCTCATGAGATCATGCAGATCGTTGAACCGCTCGGATTCAAACTGGATCGAATCATTGCGACAACGGTCCCGACCGGATGCAATCAATATGTTTTTGAGGCAAAGCAAGAGATTCGATCCTGACGGCAGGATGTTATGACAGCGGAAATGGCAACGGCTTGGTGAACATTGTCGTGATCATCGATTCGCTGCAGCGACACGGCGCGCAACGCTTTCTCACTCAGTTAGTGCGCGGACTGCAGGAGCGGGGCTATACCCAGACGGTCATCACTTTGAACGACGTCGGTGCGGACGACGTGGAAGAGAGCCTGGTCAAGGCGAACTGCAAGGTTATCCGAATCGGCCGGCGCGCGTTCCTCCTGGGCGGTTTTGGCTGGTGGCAGCTCATTCGCATTCTGCGATGCCTTCAGCCGGATGTGGTCATGACGATGCTCGATTTTGCCGACACGCTCGGACGTCCAGCCGCCCGGATGGCTGGTTGCGCCGCGGTTGTCACATCGATTCGAGCTCGTAATCTCGCGAAACCGGCGTGGCGGCGCTGGCTTGATCGCCAAACGATTCCATGGGCGCGGAAAGTCGTTTTTAACAGCGAGCAGATCGTCGCTTACGGCTGCGCCCGGGAAGGCGTGCGGCCGGAGCAGGTGGTCGTTATCCCGAATGGCGTAGACGATCTACGCGCGCGCGCCACCAGGTTGCGTCAGGAGTATCGTCGACAGCTTGGAATTCCGGATAAAACGGTGTTGCTCGGCGCAGTCGGCCGGCTGCATCGGCAAAAAAATTATGATCTTCTTCTTCAATCTGTCGCCAAATTGCGAACGAGCGATGATTGGAAATTGATGGTGATCGGTGAAGGTCCGGAACGAAATGGCCTGGTCCGTTTAGCTGCCGCGCTGAAACTGGAAGATCGCGTGATCTGGTTAGGAGAGCGGGCTGATGTGGAAGGATGGTACGCCGCCATGGATATTTTTGCTCATCCCGCGCGCTTTGAAGGGATGCCGAATGCCGTGATGGAAGCGATGGCGAGCGGACTTGCCGTGGTGGCGTCAAATGTCGATGGCACGAAGGATTTGATCGATAACGGGCGAACGGGATATCTGGTTGAGCCCGGAGATCTGGATGGTTTCGTCGCGCGCATCAGCCAGCTCCTGCGCAGTCCGCGAGAACGCGGCACGATGGGGGAAGAGGCGCATGGCGAGATGCTGGAGCGCTTCAGCATCGATCAGATGGTGCTTTCTTACGACCAGCTGTTCCAATCTCTGCTCGTCGCAGCGTGATGCCGACCGTCGCCAAATACGCCAAGGAAACGTTTTGGGCGCTCGCCGCCAAAGCGGCTGCCTTCATTTTTTACTACGCGCTTCTCTTCTACCTCACGCGCAGGATGACGGTGGATGCCTGGGGCAACTGGTCCGCCTTCGTCGCGTTGCTCAACATTATCCTCCTCACCTCCGATCAGGGGGTTAACGTGGCGAGCAAGCGCTACATCGCGCAGGCTCGTAACGACGAGTCGCTTCCGGAGGTCATTCGATCGACCCTTGTTCTACGCCTGCTCGCCAGCCTTGCCTATACCGCTGCGATCGCAGCGCTCCTTTGTCCGTTACTCCGGTTGCTGCACCAGGAAAGCCTGATCGGCTTGATGCAGCGCAGCCTTCTCCTCGTCGCTCTTTATGGTCTGCTCGAGTATTTCAAGAATCTGTTCGAAGCGCTTCATCGGTTGCGCTTCACTTTTCTCGTCAATTTTATCGAACACGGCGCGAAGTTCGCGCTGGTTCTTCTGCTCTTCCGCGGCGGCGATGATTTTGTGGCGATTGTTACAGCCTTCACCATCGCGGTCGGGTTGGCCGCGGTGGCCGGCCTTCTTTTTGCCACGGGAACGATCCCGGGCATTTTGAAAATGGCGGTAGCTTGGCCGCTGGCGCTTCGGACCTACCTCTATAGTCTTCCGGTTTTTCTAATGTCGATCGGAGGATTCATCGCTTTGGAAATTGACACAATCATGTTGAAAAACATGAGCGACGCGTATCAAACCGGCATCTATTCTGCCGCCAAAAGTATCGTGATTTATCTGCCTCATCTGAGCCTGGCCTTCAGCATGGGAATCATTCCTGGTCTGGCTGTCTTTGATGCGGAGAGCGCGGCCGTGAACCGTCGTTTCTTTCATCGAACCTTGCTGGCGATCAGCGGCATTTACCTTTTGATCAGTGGAGGTGTGGTCGCCTTTGCCTTCTTCGGCGTCGGCATTTTCTTTAAGCCAGAATACCACGCGGCTTCCACGCCACTTCTTTTCCTGACTCCTTTCGTCATCTTGAGTGGCGTGAGTGGTTACTGCGGAAATCTTCTGGATTACCGGGGTCTCGCCTGGATCAGGTCGCTCAATTTCGGAGTGACCATTATCCTTAACGTGCTTCTCAATTTATGGTGGATCCCGAAATGGGGAGCCGTCGGGGCAGCGGCTTCGTCGATTGCATTTCTGCCCTACTGCGCGCTCAACCTTTGGCAGGCCGACCGTGCTTTTACGGTTGATGCTGTCCCGAAAAAATAACTGCACCATGTCGCTTTACTCTGCCCGCAAGTGGGAAGCGCCCGATCGAAACTTCGTGGGCCACCGGGACACGCTCGTGCGCAACATGTCCCGTTATCATTTTGCCGCCGCGCAGGCGAGAGGCCGATGCCTCGATATTGGGTGTGGCCGCGGTTACGGATTTGAATATCTCGCATCCAAATGTTCGTCCTGCGTGGGCTTGGACGTATCGGGTGATTTTCTGGCGGAAGCGCGTGCCCATTTTCCTGATGTTTCGTTCGTGCAGCATACGGCAGAAGAGCTGCCCTTTGACGATGCCGCGTTTGATACCATCACCAGTTTTGAAGTCATCGAACACGTGCAGGACGATGGCTCTTTCCTGCGTGAAATCCGGCGGGTGGCGGGTCTGCACGCCACGGTTGCGATTTCGACGCCGAACCGGGCGGTCGCATCGGGCGGCCGGGAAAGACCACTCAACAAATTCCATGTCCGCGAGTATTCGCCCCCGGAATTCCAGGGTCTGCTGGAGTCCGTTTTCACCCGCGTCGAGCTCTTCGGACAATTCGATGGCCCCGCTGGGCCCGCAGCCCGGAAGGCATTGGTTGATCGAATTCCGGTCCGTCTCAAGTACCTTATTCCGGCCTACGTTCAGGACGTCATCAGTGTGACGATTCGCCCGCCCCTTAAGATTGAGGATTGCCGGTTTGAGCCCGCCGGTTTTGAGGGTGCGCACACGCTTTACGCAATGTGTCACACCTGAGCACCGGACATTAGGGCGGCCCCATTTTCTGAAACAAGAACTCGTTGCAGCCCGTAAATCCCTCCGTTCTCTCGCAGCGAAGGAGTTGGAAATTGAAGCGAGCGAGAGTTCGTTCCACTTCGGACGGGGAAGCGTATTCGTAAGGGAGTCCGCCCAGCCAGTCCCAAATGTCATGGCGAAGATCCATTCCCCGTGCGGCCAGCGGACGACGGCCCTGGCTGAGGCGGAGGGCGCGAAGGTAAAGAATCGGATAGAAGAACAGCACCATGGCTTCCTGTAGCAGACGGGGAACACCATTGAATACGGACTTCACCACGTGCCACCAGGGCGAGGTCCAATGCCTGTTGTAAATGGCAATGATCAGATATCCAAACGGCCTAACGAGCTCTGAGGCATGGGCGAATGCTTTATTCATATCGCCAGTATGATGCAGAACGCCCCAGCTGTAGACGACGTCAAAGCCACCCGCTTCTTTCTGTTCGCGGACAAATGCGTTATCCAAAATGGAGACAATTCTGGTCTCCGGCATAGGACAGGAGGGAAAGAAACGATGGGTGGCCGCCAGCGCGTCAATCGAGACAGGATCGATATCAATGCCAAAAACATCGGCGCCCGCTTCCGCCGCCAGAAAAAGGGGCAGACCCTGGCCGAAGCCGATATCGAGGAAGCGCTTCCCACGCAACTCGATCGGGCGCAGGAGCGATTGAAACGATGTGCGTGCTGCCGAAATCTTATCCGGCCTGAGGGCGTGCTCGGAATAGGAGAGCCAATTTTTTCCGAACGAAAAGTTCATCTCAGCGCGCGCAAGGACAGGTAGTTTCCGCGGCGATTTGTCTTAACAAAGTGGAATGGCCCGGTCCATGACCGGCCGATGAGCGATTAGAAAACCTCCACCGTCGGGCAGCGCCAGCATCTTCTCCGGTTTGTCGGCTAAAAATTGATCGATTGCCTGGGTTGCTCCCGGGCAGGTCGTAATCCCGTAGTCGTCGCATACGATAATTCCACCCGGTTGCATACGGGGGTAGAAGAATTGCAGGCTTTCTCGCGTGGGATCGAGCAGATCGACATCAATATGGACGAACGAAAATTTCGCGTCGGCCACGTCCGGGAATCGGTCCGGAATCCAACCCGAATAAAATTTCGTGTCATTAAATTGGGCGAGCGCACGCCGAACTTCGTCGATCCCACAGTGGAGATCGCCTTTGCTCCAATGGGAGCCATCCGTGGCCGTCGGTTCGGACAGGCCTGCGAAGGAATCGAAGAGATGATGGGTTTTCGTTCCGGCCCGCGAGAACTTATTGGCGCAACAGACTAGGTACGAAGTGGCTCCCTTATAAACACCGCACTCGGCCGTGTCGCCCGGTATATCAGCGGTCAGGCGCAGCAGTTGATAAACGATCCACTTCCGGTCGGCGTTCAGGAGCCGGTCTTCACCGAAGCGTTCGAGATACCTCGTAAATTCGGGGTCGCGCCACCAATCGAGCTGCGGCCATTTGAAACGATACGACGGCACGAGGACCCGGCCGGCCCATTGCAGGATACGGAAGCGAGCGGCCAATCCAGCATTCCGGGCCAGACGCGGGATGTTTTTTTTCCACCTTTCGGTCACGGCCGTTCAGGTTCCGGCTATGGAGCGCTCATGACAAGCGCCGTCTGCCTGTGCGCGAAGGGCGCCACGGCTGCCTTTGAACATTCTCCCAGACATGACAGACTCCGGCGTGAAACAGAGGCCATCGTCAAAGGCTCGGAATTGGCATGTGCCCGTAGTGATCGGCGCATTACTGGTTCTTTGGCTGCTGATTTTCCGCAATTTTATCTGGGGCGGCGATACCCTCCTCTACAAGGACATCGGGAGCGACTCGATCAACGTCTCGTATCCTTACTATATCACGCTCTCGGATTATCTTCACGAGAAGGGGATTCCTTCATGGACCTTTCGCACGGGGATGGGGCAGAACCTTTTCCCGTATATCGGCACGGTGCTGGTGAGCCCCGTCGTCTGGTTGGGCAAGGGGATGATCGCGCAGTCGATCGTTTACCAGCACCTCGTTTATGTTCTCGTGGCGGGAATTCTGTTTGCGAGATTTCTGGCTGATCGCGGGCTCACCTTCGCTGCGTGTCTCCTTGGCAGTCTGCTGCTCTCGTTTTCCGCTTATATGTGCATGGGCAGCTGCTGGTTTTTTCACGCGACCGAGCTGGTCTGTTTTACCGGCCTGCTTTTTGCCGCAGAGAAGGCGGCCGGCCGCGGCCACTGGGCTTATCTGGCCTTGGGCGTTGCCCTCACGGCATTCCTCGGTGCGTTTAACCTCTATCTGGCTGCACTCTTCCTCTGCTTATACGTACCGGCTCGATTATTGGAGCGAGGGTCTGAAAGCATCCGGCGTCTCGTTCGTCCGTGTGTTGTGCTTGCCGTCGTCGCGTTCCTGGGCGTCGCGCTGAGCGCAATCATCAGCGTAAATAATTTTTATGCGCTCTTGAATAGTCCGCGCGGTTCGGGCTCGGCCTCTCTGACAGGCAAACTGATGTCTTCGTCTGTCCTCGGGCTCGAGTCGTCGCTGCATTACGTGACGGCGCTTTTGCGACCCTTCGGTAACGACCTGTTAGGCACAGGGAGCAGTTTTCATGGATGGCAAAACTATCTGGAAGCGCCCATGAGTTATTGTGGAATCATCTGCCTTGTGCTTCTGCCGCAGGTCTTTGTCGGCGCGAGTCGGCGCCAGCGCGGAATTTACGCGGGCCTCCTGCTCTTCCTCGTTATTCCGACCGTGTTTCCATGGTTCCGGCATTTGTTCTGGGCTTTTCAGGGCAACTACTATCGCGCTTACTCGCTCTTTTCCGTCTTCGGTGTGATCACGCTGGCCATGACCGCTTTCTCGCGTTACGCCGAAGGACGCGTTTTTAATTTGTGGTTGCTCGGAATAACGGCAGCTGTCCTGGCCGGTATTTTGTATCTGCCTGTCGACCTCATGCAGAATCTGATCGATCGCCCGCTGCGCGTGTGGGCTTTGGTCATGATCGCGGCCCATGCTGCCGTCCTCGGCGGCGGGTATTTGTTGCGACGGCAACGTCTCGGGGCTTGGATCGTTATCTTGCTCGCAACGGGCGAGCTTTATTATTTCGATCGCATCACAGTGGTGGATGACCGGCCGGTTATCACCAAACAGGAGTTGACCGAACGGGTCGGCTACAATGACGAGACGGTCGATGTCATCCGCGACCTGAAGGCGACCGACGAGAGTTTCTATCGCGTGACGAAGACGTTTCTCTCCGGCCTTGGCGTGTTTGGCAGCGTCAACGACGCCATGGTCTTCGGGTTTTTCGGAACATCGTCGTACAGCTCGTTCAATAACCTGGACTACACGAATTTTCTGCTCGCCCTCGATGTGATCGATCCCGAAATCATCGGCACCGATACGCGATGGTCGCTCGGACTTCTGGGGCACCCGTTGCTCTCGACGTTTGCCTGTGAAAAATATGTCCTGACGGAGGATCCTGTACCATTCCAGACCGCGGAAGGGTATGAGTTCGTGAAAAATTATGGCCGAAGATATCTGTTCCGCAACCGCTTGTTTCTTCCTCTTGGACTGACGTTTCGCCAATACATTCCCGAAGATCAATTCATTCAATTGGAGAGTGAGGCAAAAGCCGCCACGCTCTTGCATGCGGTGGTGCTTTCGAACGATGTCGCTCTCACGGCCGGAGGACTGACACGTCTGGAGGTGAGCGATTTAAAGGAGCAAATTCGCGGGACCGCCACGGTCGACCTCGTGGAATTGCGGCGGCGATCCTCTCTGGAGATGCGCCAATTTTCGGAAAACAGGATCAAAGGAAACGTTCGTCTTGAGGGAAAGAGCGTTCTTGTCGTGCAGACGGCTTTCGATCGAGGATGGCACGCTTGGCAAGATGGACGAGCAGTGCCCGTTTCCAAAGTGGATGCCGGTTTGGTCGGCGTCGTTCTGGACGGAGGGATTCACGAGATTGAATTGTGTTACACCCCTCCTTTTCGGATTGTCGGAGGCGTCATTAGCCTGGTCGCTCTCGCCATCCTGGGCATGGCCGTTTATCGTTGGCCGCGAATGCAGATGGATTCCGTAAGATAGGAAGAACCCGTGATCTCTGCGTGATTTGAAAGGATTGGCCATGAGTCCCCGGTGGGCTGTCCCCACGATCTGCGTTGCGCTGGTCGCGATGACCTGGGTTGTCTTCGGACAGACGCTCGCGCATCAGTTCGTTAACTACGACGATGCCAGCTACGTCTACGGGAACGCTGCTGTCCGCGCAGGCTTGTCCTTGCGGAGCGTGGCCTGGGCCTTTTCCCACATCCATTCGCAGAACTGGCATCCGCTGACCACGCTCTCGCACATGCTGGACGTCCAGTTGTTTGGTCTCAACGCGAGCGGTCATCATTTCGTAAATGTGTTGCTGCATACGACGAGTGTTCTGCTGCTCTTTTTTGTCTTGCGCGAGATAACGGGCGCGACCTGGCGCAGTGCGTTGGTTGCGGCGTTGTTTGCCATTCACCCGCTGCACGTGGAGTCGGTCGCGTGGATCGCTGAGCGGAAGGATGTTTTAAGCGGCCTATTTTTTGTCCTGACGATCGGCGCCTATGCGCATTACGTCCGCTCGGAACGAAGGGTATTTTGGTACAGCCTTGTGGCGGTCATGCTTCTGCTTGGGTTGCTCTCCAAATCGATGCTGGTGAGTCTTCCTATCGTCTTGCTCCTTCTCGATTACTGGCCACTGGCCCGCATTAACGACCGGCGGACAGCGCAACGACTGATCGTGGAGAAGATCCCGTTGCTGCTCTTGGCGGCGGGTTCGTGTGTGGTCACGATTATCGCGCAAAGAGGAGCGACCGGTTCCGCCGCGGAGCTTCCTTTGATGTGGCGGCTCGAAAACGCGGCGGTAGCCTACGCAATTTATATGGGGCAGATGTTGTGGCCGGCCCAATTGACCGTGTTTTACCCGCATCCGGAAAACACGCTGCCGGTCTGGGAAATCGGATTTGGGCTGAGTCTTATCGTTGGTTTGACTGTGGCTGCGTTCCTCACAGGGAAGAAATACCCATACATCGCGACAGGCTGGTTTTGGTACGTCGTGATGATGGTGCCGGTTATCGGGATCTTTCAGGTCGGTCTTCAAGGTCATGCCGATCGTTACACTTATCTTCCGCACATCGGACTTTATGTGATTATTATCTGGGGCGTCGCGGAACTCATACACAAATTGCGCCTGCCCTCGACTGCCCGGGCGAGTGTCGCGATCACTGTTCTTATTGTCCTTGGCATCTGCGCGTGGCGCCAAGTCGCCTATTGGAAAGACAGCGAAACCCTGTGGACGCGTGCCCTCGCGGTATCGCCGGAGAGTGACGTGGCGCTGGCCGGCCTTGGGGGCGTTTTCCTTGCGACTGGGAAAGTGGATGCGGCCATTTCCAACTTTCAAGACGCGCTGCGTATTCGACCTAACAACGCAGAAGTGCATGGCACGCTGGCTGAAGCTTTAATGCGGAAGGGCCAAACGCACGAAGCGATGTCGCACTGGGAGCGGGCGGTCGCTCTGCAACCGGAAGATGTGCAGGCGCACGACAAACTCGGAGCTTTGCTTGTGCAAGAGAGACGACTGGGCGAGGGAACTGCGCAATGGCGCGAAAGTCTCAAG
The DNA here is from genome assembly GCA_038230335.1 of Chthoniobacterales bacterium. Classification (GTDB taxonomy): domain Bacteria; phylum Verrucomicrobiota; class Verrucomicrobiia; order Chthoniobacterales; family UBA10450; genus JBBRDU01. The sequence continues at coordinate 326,541 of JBBRNL010000002.1, forward strand.
TACGATCATGACGATGCGAATGCCTTAAGTAATCTCGCCTGGGTTTTGGCCACGGCGCCGGAAGCCTCCGCCCGGAATGGTGTGCAAGCGGTGGAATTTGCTCGGCGCGCTTCCCATATGGCGGGAGACGCGAATCCTTTGATCTTACGAACCTTGGGCGCGGCCTACGCCGAGAACGGTGATTTTTCCAGTGCCATCGATGCCGCATCTCGAGGCGCGCAGTACGCGGTGGAACAGCACCAGTCCGCTTTGGCTAACGAGCTGCGCCAGAATATTGCCCTCTACAACGAGAGAACTCCTCTTCGTGACGTGAGCCTGACGAACTCTACCGGTTCGCCGTAGGTGAAACAAATGTCGGACTCATTGTCGCTGCGGCACCGGTCGATCCGAACGTTAGTCGTTGGCGGCGTCCTCGTTTGTCTTACATGGATCATTTTCGCGCAAACCCTCAGCCATGACTTCGTCAATTTCGACGACAACCAGTACATTTATCAAAATCAGGAGATCATCAGCGGCCTGCGCTGGCACGGCGTCGCTTGGGCCTTTACGCATAGCCACGCCAAACTCTGGCACCCGCTCACCACCATTTCACATATGGCGGATTGCCAGTGGTATGGCCTTCGTGCGGGTGGCCATCATTTCACGAACGTGCTTCTGCAAAGCTTCGCCGTCATTCTCCTGTTGCTCGTCTTTGTGCGGATGACCGGCCGCTTCTGGTCGAGCGCGTTTGTCGTCGCGCTCTTTGCCGTTCATCCGCTCAAGGTCGAATCGGTCGCGTGGGTGGCCGAGCGAAAAGATGTTTTGAGCGGTGTTTTATTCGCGCTGACGCTCGGAGCCTATGTTCATTATGTGCGGCGCCCTTCGGCGTGGCGTTACCTCTCGCTTTGCCTCGCTTTCAGTCTCGGCCTGATGTCGAAGGCGACGCTGGTGACGGTGCCGTGTCTGCTTTTGCTACTCGATTATTGGCCCCTCCGCAGGTTCGCGACTCAACCGTCTCCCCGAGGAAAACACCGGCGGGGCGGATATTGGAGCGGACTGCCTCTGTGGTTGCGTCTAGTCGGAGAAAAGATTCCGCTTGTTGCCCTCGCGGCCGGTTCTTCTCTGGCGACCCTCATTTCGCAGACTCCCACGATTGGTTCCTTCGAAAGATTTCATCTGCTCTGGCGGATCAATAACGCGATCGTCACCTATGTGATTTATCTCGGCCAATTGTTTTGGCCGTCGCGGTTGGCTGTTTTCTATCCCCATCCGGAAGGCCATGTTGCTTTGTGGCAAGTGGCACTGTCCGTGGTCCTTCTTAGTCTCATCACGATCACTGCCTTTATCCGGGGAAGGAAGTACCCCTATCTCATCGTGGGGTGGCTTTGGTATCTCGGCATGTTGGTGCCAGTCATCGGCCTTATTCAGGTGGGACTACAGGCGCGGGCGGATCGTTTCACTTATCTTCCGCACATCGGTCTTTATTTCATGGTGGCCTGGGGCCTAACGGATCTCACGGAAGGTTGGCGTTACCGTCGACAGACGCTGGTGGCGGGCGCAGCCGTAGTTCTGGCCGCGGCAACTTACTGTGCGTTTATCCAGGCGACTTACTGGAAAGACAGTGTGTCGCTGTGGACACACACCCTCGCCGTCACGTCCGATAACGATGTCGCGCATCTTTGCATGGCGGCGGCCTTGATGTCGCGTGGTGACTCCGACCAGGCCATCTATCACTCTCGCGAAGCCGCGAAAATTCGCATCGATAATACCGGCATGTACGGACATGTACCGGCGGTCTACGGGAAAGAGGAAAGCGAGCGAGCCATCGCGCACTGGGAAGAACGGATTCAGACACACCCTGAGGATGTACCGGCGCGCAATAACCTGGGAGTGATTCTGTTTCAAGACGGTCGCGTGATCGAGGCCGTGGCGCGCTGGCAACAGAGTCTCGATATATATCCGGATGATGGAAATGCGCAGAACAATCTGGCATGGGTGCTTGCCACTTACCCGGATCCAGTAATCCGAAACGCCGTCAAAGCGGTCGACCTTGCGGAGAAAGCGGTGGGCCATCCCGGCGGTAAGAACCCCACATGTTTGCGCACGCTCGCAGCGGCCTACGCCGAGAACGGCCGTTATCCGGATGCGGTGGCGACGGCACAAGGCGCCGCGGAATTAGCGAACACACAGCGCGACTTCGCGCTGGCCCGGACGATCGCGAGCGACATCACACTGTACGAGGCACATTCACCGTTGCGCGTCGCCGAGCCCGGCACCGCGAGCGCGCCCGCCCCGTGAGGTCATCAGTCGTTCAGCCTGTAGATGAATATGGAATACCCGATCTGATCAACGAAGGTGGCGTGATCGAATATTTCCTTCCACAAATCATGCGTCGGTTTCCCCAGATAGACGCCTGAAAGATTCGTCACGCTGACCGCGATATACTGACCAGACCGGAGATCACCCAGGAATTTCTGCGCGGCGTCGCCGGGCTTTCCTTCGGCTTCAAGTTGATCGTAATCGGAACGTTCAAAGGCATAACCACCGAGCACTTTGGGCACGCTCCAATGCCGGATGCCGTAAAAGGCCGGATCGGCCATACCGAAATAGGAGAGCCAGACAGGCCCTTCAATCTTGTGGTCGTCCAACCAATATCGCAGGTTCTTCAGCTCCTGACCCCAGTCGAGATTTGAATCGACCAGGACTTTGTAACCATGGCGCGGCCCGCCGACGAACTCATTGAAGTAGGCCAGATAGTGCGGGTGAATTGTTTGCGGTCTGGCCAGGGGTGAAAAAACGAATTGGGAACTGATCACGACGGCGGCGATGGCCAGAGCGGCGGTCAGTTGGCGCGGAAGAATCGACATGCGCCGCCATTCCACGGCCAGGATTCCACAGAGCAAATAGAGGAAAGGATAAAGCGGTAGGATGTGCCGGTGTCCGATGTTGAGGTGCGTCGCAATGGAAGCGAAAAGGTAAACAGCGATGGGGATGAAGATGAAAATAAATGTCCCGCGCGGACGCCGGATGAGAGCCACGATTACGGCGGCCGCTATGGCGAGGAGTGCCGGGAGAGGGGTTTTGATCAGGAACGTCCACAGAAAGTAGCTGCGAAATCCAAGATTGGAATATTGACCGAAGAGGAACGACCCGCGCAGGACTGATTTCATTTCGGTATGCGCCAGTCCATAGAGATAGGCTTCCGGCAGGACTCGATGATCGCGTGCAAAGAGGATTGCCTGGCCGATCACGGTCAAAGGACGACTTTCCATCGAATCACTGACGCGGCGTTCGAAATCCGCTCGTTGCTCAGGGGGAATGCCCTCCGGCCGCGATTTCAATTCTGTCTTTAAGGCAGCTGCCCGATAAAGGGATGCTTCCATCGGCCAAGCGGCCGCATTGGTTTCATTGGCAGCGGAATATCTGAAACTGTAGGACGCCCATAGCGCGAGGTAAGTCGTCAGGAAAGCGAGCAGTAGCAGACCGAGAAATAACGTGCCTTTGCCCGCCAAGGTCGTTAGTTCGCACGTCTTTAGCATCAAGGGCGTGCGCGAAAAAACCGCCGCTAGAGCGACGACGCAAAGCATCGGAATCAAAAGGATCGCAGAAAATTTCGTGACAAAGGCAAGTGCAAAACAGGTGACAAAAAGCGCGAGGTCGATCGCGCGAGAGTGACCAAGGACGCGCCAGAGGAAGAACATGGTCGCGAAGATAAACAAGCTTTCGCCCACATCGGTGGTGATCAATCCGCTGTGCGCGATAAAATTTGGATCGAAGCACAGAAGTGCGCTTGAGAATACGGCGCCGGCCATGCCAAACATCGCCCGCGACCACAGATAGAGCAGGACGAGCAGCGCGAGCCCGAGCAGCATGACTGCCATGCGACCGTGGAAGACTAGATCGTCAGCATTGTTGTGAAAGTCGTCGCTGGCCAGCTGCGTTGCTGGCGAAACTGTGCCTGCGTCTGTCATCTTGTCGTTTCGGACGCTGTAGAGGAACGCATGACCGAAGGGCCACTGCGCATCGATTTGGGTGAGCGCCGCGGTCCACGCTCTACGGATGGCAGCGTCACCGTCCAGGATGCTGCCGTTGCTTGCGGCAGGCGCGTCCAGTGTGGTCGGCCAGACGTGATCCCAAAGAAGGGGCAGGGCTGCCAGTTTTTTTACGAAGGGCGGATGCTCAGGATTCAAACGGAAATCGTGCCAGCGTAGATAACTGTATCCGGCCGGGAGGTGCGACGTTTCGTCGAAGGTGGGCGAACTCGACCGCGCGAAGGAGATAACGAGGGCGCCGAAGGTGCAGCAGAGAATCAGAAGGACAACCGATTCACAGAAGTAGTTTCGAAACCTCATAACTCCCGGGCGGACCGCGTCTCCATCATTTTGGAGTCGATCTGACGCGCAATTCGAACGGCCAACCAACCAAGTGCGCCGCACCCGAAAAGCAAAGGGGCGAGACTCCATCGGCTCTCCGGAAAGAAGAGTTCTCCGAAATTGAATGAGTTCCATCGCGCTTCACTGGATGAGGCTGGAAACAGCCGCCCCATCCATCCTTCGTAAGCTCCCATCGAGTTGGCTGAGACCGGCCCTTTAACGGCGGTGAGGGTTGTCGCGGCGAGTCCATACGGCGGATCGGCTGTTCCTGTGCTGGAAAGGAGCACGAGTGGCGCCGGTTCGCCGCTGGCAATTTGATGAGCGACATATTGACGGAACTGCTCGATCTGCTGATCGCGCTCCGTTGGGCTTAGATCCTTTTGTTGCAGCTGGTGCGCAAAATATTCGATCGCACTGGCCTCCATCTCGCGAAAGAACGGGCCGGCTCGGCCGGTCCAGAAAAGAGGCGCCTCGTACTGGGTGAGGGGATTGTACTGCCACGCAGGCTTTCCGCGGACGGTGAGCGCGGTGCCGACCGGTGATTGTGGATCAACCGTCGTTGTTAGAAGCATGACCGCCAGCGAGAGGGCCGCGAATGTGCAAGTCGTCTTGAAAAAGCGGATGAAGGCAAACACGGTCGGCAGCGCGAGGAACGGCACGGCGGGAGCAAGATATCGGGGGACTGTCGTCCAGCCGCCGGCCCAGGCGTTAAAACTCATGTTGAACAAAAGGACAAAGATCACACTGCTGAGGATTAACCATGCCTCGGCCCGCCCGCTCCGCGATCTGAAGAGAACAACCAATCCATGGATGCCGGCAAGCAGGATCGGGGCGCTGAAAAAGAGGCCGCGAAACGGCGAAATCAGGATCGCCATGAGAACGTCCCATCGCGGAGATACAAGGACACTGAGAGCGGCCGTCGCGCCTCCGCTGAACTGCGGATTTTGATGGCTGTAATTGGTGGTGAATGGCGTCGCGAAACAAAAGGCGTTGTAGCAGCAGATGGCGATGAATGGCCCGAGCAGGCCGAGGCCGAACCAGAGTAAACCATCTTTTCGGCGTCCGGCTAAGGCGACGTAGAGAGCGAGGAATATGACGATGACGGCAATGATGTAGTTCGTGATCGCAGCACATCCCGCGAATAATCCGCCGAGGTAGAGAGAAAAAACTGTTTGGCGAGCGGAGAGTTGACTTGAAAAGACCGTCGAACCGAAATCGCGCGTGCGACGCAGGAAAAAGATGGATGCGAGCAATGCGACCGTGACGAGGTTGTGTTCGTACAGCATGGTTCCGTAGGGGAAAAACATCGTGCCCAAGGCGAACGCGATGGTCGCAAAAGCACTCGCTAAGGTTCGGCCACCGGAAAGGGAGAGAGTTAAGGCAAAGAAGACAACCACGCCCAAGGCCGAGAACAGACCCACGCTGAAAACTGAGGTCAGCCATGCGTTGCGGGTTAGCGTCCACCACTCGTCGGGATCTGCTCCGAACGCGCGTTCGAGATGGTAAATCAGGAAGTAGGCGGGTAGCGCGGCAAAGGACGTGCCGGGCGCCTTGTTCGGATGAAAATGGCCGCCGTAAAAGGCCACGTCCCCACTCACAGCGACTTCGCCGATGCCGACAAAGCCAACGTCCGGGGGCTCGGCGTCGTCCGTCACGTTTATTTTGTTGGCGATGGTGCGTCCAAGCTCATCCAGCACGCACTCCGCTGTGACTACATTGCTCTCACGCAAATCGCCGAGAGCCAGCGCGGTCGAACCACGTCTGATTTCGGTCGCGGGTGTCAGGACCACGGGGACTTCCGCCGGCGCCCCCTTGGTGACTTGAAGACGCAATGAATTCGAAGCGCCGTCGAGGGCGCGGATCGCCCCCACCACCTGGCCGTTGACGGGCAGGCTGTGCCCGTTTGAATCTCCCCACAACAACACCCTGGTTTTACCTCCGTCGACAAACTTTCCATCATGAACCGGCGTGCGCCGCAACTTCGCGCCGTCCGGAGATCTTTGATAAATCAAAAATGAATCAATCCACGGATGACCTTCTTCGACGAGAGCTCGAACCATGGCGAAACGACTGTTCTGGTTCCAACCGCCTCCCTGATGGAAGTAAGCGAAGGCGAAAAAGGCCAGCGTGAATAGCAGCACATGCAGTCGCCATTTCTTTTTGCACGTTTGAATGGAATCAAGAAACACAGGAGAAGAAAGTTAAACGGTTATTGTTGTCCCGGCACAAGCTTGGTGATTTCCTTTCCCTATTAACTCCCGCTCCACATCCCGAATCAAACGTCGCTTTCCCTGGCCTTCCGTCGGGGTCTGTTTCGGTCTGGTCGGCCTGACCTGGCTGATCTTCGCGCAGACCCTGAGCCATGATTTCGTAAACTACGATGATCGAGTTTATGTACTGCAAAATCAGCAGATCAGGAGCGGCCTAACGGTTCCAAGTGTCGGGTGGGCGTTTGGTCACGAGCACGCAGGCAACTGGCATCCCCTGACTACGCTCTCGCACATGCTGGACGTCCAGATGTTTGGACTGGCCGCGGGAGGCCATCATTTTACCAATGTTCTGCTCCACTCCATCGCGGTGATTTTGCTGTTTCTTCTATTGCGCCAAGTGACGGGCGCCTTCTGGGCGAGTGCATTTGTCGCCGCGATTTTTGCGATTCATCCACTTCGAGCCGAGTCGGTCGCGTGGGTGGCCGAGCGAAAAGATGTGCTAAGCGCCGTCTTTTTTATGCTCACACTGGGCGCCTACGTCAGGTATGCGCGCGAACGGAGTGTGCGTCGCTACATCGTGACCGCTTTGCTGCTGGCTTGCGGCTTGATGTCCAAACCGATGCTCGTGACGGTGCCGTTCGTTTTGATCCTGCTCGATTACTGGCCGCTCCAACGATTTGCCAATTTTCAAGGACTGTGGCGAATGTTCGTGGAGAAGATTCCGTTGATTCTTATCTCCGTTCCGACTTCGATCGCAACCTTCCTTATTCAGAAGCGGTCGTCCGGTGCTATCGCGCCCCTGCCATTCGCCTGGCGACTTGAGAACGCCGTCGTGAGCTTCGTCACCTACATGTGGGAGATGGTTTGGCCGGTGAATCTCGCCGTGTTTTATCCGCACCCGGAAGATCACCTGGCCATTTGGCAGGTCGCGCTGACTGCGTTGGTCCTGCTCGCAATCACGCTGCTCGTTTTCGCTCTGCGCGCGGCCCAGCCGTACCTGCTGGTGGGATGGCTTTGGTACGTGGTGATGTTACTGCCTGTCATTGGCATTGTGCAGGTGGGACTACAGGGACACGCCGATCGCTACACCTATTTGCCGCAGATCGGACTTTACCTGGCGGCTATCTGGCTTCTGGCAGATCTGACGGGAGCACTGCGTTTCGGGCGGCCAATGGTTGGAGCGACCGCGGTCGCGGTCGTCGCGCTTCTGAGCGCATGCGCATGGAAACAGGTGGCTTACTGGAAAGATAGTGAAACGCTGTGGAGACGCGCGCTTGCCGTGACGCGGGATAATGATGTGGCGCAGACGAACCTCGGAATGATCCTGGCCGAAGGCGGCCGTGTGGAAGAGGGAATTCAGCACCTGCAGGAGGCGCTGGCCATCCGGTCGGGAGATCTTCATCCGCATTACACACTGAGTCTGGCGTTGATTCACAGCGATCTCGGTTACGCCCTCGCGCGCAAAGGAGCTTTGGACGAGGCGATCACGCACTTACGCACTGCGGTGGGCCTTCAACCTAACTACGCCGATGCGCACTACAATCTCGGCACCGCGCTCTCGCAGCAGGGTCAAATCCGTGAAGCGCTTGAAGAATATCGCAAGACTTTGGAGTTGCGGCCGACCGACGCCGAGGCGCACACGAGTTTTGGTAACGCGCTCGCGCAGGAAGGTTTCATATCCGACGCGATGGCACAATACGAGGCCGCTGTGCGGTTGGCTCCGGATTCCGTTCTGCCGCGCAACAATCTTGCCTGGATACTGTCCGCCTCACCGGAGGCCTCCGTGCGGAACGGTGCAAAGGCCGTCGAATTGGCGCAGCAGGCCGTCGATTACTCCGGAGGAGAAAATCCGCTCTTCCTGCGCACACTGGCCGCGGCCTACGCGGAGATGGGCCGCTTCACTGATGCCGTTCAAATAGCTGAGCGCGCGCTTGGTGTGGCGGAGAGGAGCAATAATTCTGCGGGCGCGCGCGTATTGCAGAAGGATCTTGATCTTTATCGCGCGCCTGCGCCGTTACGCGACTCGACTTTGACTAATGCGCCGTCCAATAAATAATAATCGGCTTCTCACGGTGGCGGTTTGTGCGGCGTTGGTGGCACTGATCTGGATCGTTTTCGGCCAGACCCGGGATTATCCGTTTGTTAATTACGACGACCCTGGCTACGTCGCTGAAAATCCCGCTATCGCCGGCGGACTGAATGCGCACGCAGTGGCGTGGGCTTTCACGCATGTTCATGGGGGGAACTGGCATCCGCTCACCACGCTCTCGCACATGCTTGATGCGCAGATCTTCGGGATGAATGCCGGCCGTCATCACCTTATGAACGTTCTCTTGCATACGCTCGCCGCGGTCCTGCTCTTTCTCGTGCTGCGGGCGATGACCGGCGCTTTCTGGCCGAGCGCGTTCGTCGGAGCCGTTTTCGCGATCCATCCATTGCGAGTGGAATCGGTGGTCTGGATCTCCGAGCGCAAGGATGTGCTCAGTGCCGTCTTTTGCATGCTCATCCTGGCAGCTTATCTGCGATATGTTTGCAAGGCATCGACCGGCCGTTACCTCGTGGTCGCGATTGTCTTCGCTCTGGGGCTCATGTCGAAACCGATGCTCGTGACCCTGCCTTTTATCCTTCTTCTTCTGGATTATTGGCCGCTGCAACGAACCCGACGGTTCGACACAGCGAATCCCTCTATCGGCGGAACAGACAAGCGAAACTGGCCGAAATTAGTCATCGAGAAAATTCCACTCTTCATTCTTTCTGCTGCGTCCTGCGTCGCGACCATCCTGGCACAGGGGGGAGCGCTTGGCTCGGTCGAAGCGATGCCGGTCTGGTCGCGAATCGCGAACGCCCTCGTTTCCTGTGTCATTTATATCCGGCAGATGTTCTGGCCGACGAACCTCGCTGTTCTCTATCCGCATCCGGAAGGCCAGCTTCCCATCTGGCAGCCGATCGCGGCCGCCCTCCTTCTCGTCGCCATCACTTATTGCGTGTTCGTTGGGCGAAAACGATTCCCGTATTTGTTCGTCGGTTGGCTCTGGTATTTCGTGATGCTGGTGCCGATTCTTGGCATCGTTCAGGTGGGGTTGCAGGGGCATGCCGATCGTTTCACCTACCTCCCGCAGATAGGGATTTACTTGATCGTCGCGTGGGGCCTGTTCGACTTGTCGGCGCGGTGGCCTTTCCGCCAACTGATTCTGGCGACCGGCGCCGTAATCGTGAGTGTTGCGCTCGCCTGGACCGCGCGCAGCCAGACAATGTATTGGCGCGACAGTGAATTGCTCTGGTCGCACACGCTTGCGGTCACGGCGAATAACGACGTGGCGCATGCCAACTATTCTGAGCTGCTCCTGCGCCGGAAGCACTTTCCAGAAGCCATCGTTCAGGCGCAAGCGGCGATTAAAATTCGCCCGGACAACGCGCAAGCCTGCAACAATCTGGGCGCCGCTTACCTGAGAACCGGACAGGTCCGACCGGCGATCACCTATTTACAGAGAAGTTTGCAACTAAGACCGGAAGGCGTAAATGCCGCCTCCAGTCTGGCGTGGATTCTGGCCACCTGTCCGGACGAGTCCAGCCGTAATGGAGACAAAGCCGTCGATCTTGCTGAAGGCTCCGTGGCGCGAGGTGATCGAAACAACCCGTTCCTCCTTCACACCCTGGCAGCCGCCTACGCGGAAGCGCGGCGATACCCCGAAGCGCTGAACACAGCGGACGAAGCCTTGCGACTCGCAAACGAGAAAGGCCATACCGGCCTGGCCGAAGAGTTGCAATTGAACCTTACGAACTATCGGAACAACCTCCCGCTGCGCGATCAGACCCTCGGCCGTTGAAGATGGAAATGTGCCGCGAGCGATCGCGATTTTAGCCGGTAATTCACGGAGAGACTTCGTCGTCCGTCGTCCACAAGATGCCATCGGGCCCGGCCGAGCGAACTTCCATGTCGGTGCGGGCCAGTTGATGAAAAAAGTAAGGATGATTCCAGCGGTCGATCAGCTGGCCGTCTCTATCCAATTTCATCTGTGCATCGCTAAACTGCACGCCACGCGGATTGCCGCCGAGAAGAGCTTTGGTTACTTCGGCATTGTTCCCGATGGGATTTTCACCCAGCCGGGCGCGGTAGTCGCGCAGCATTCCTTTCACCGCGAGCAACGCGGTGTCGCTCGCGCCGGTCTGTCGTTGCCTTGCGTCGCCCGTCGCGAAATTCGGAGCGCTCTGCGATTGGGTGTTAGTGAGGATGCCGCTTTGCCGATCGATGGAGGGAACGGCAGCCGGTAACATCGGCGCGGGTTGTGAATTGCTTGCACCCAACCCTGAACCTCCAGCTTGCGTGGACGGGTTTGACGTTCGGTTCGATTGTTTGAGATCCGTCGGGCGCGGGGAGAATCTAAACGCGAAAACGACGACCAGCGCGCAGATCGTGATCACCGCAATCCAAACCGTCCGGTTCATTTGAATTACGAACCGGGCGGCGGAGGCGCGGCTAACAAATTGAGAAATCCGAGATCGGGATTGGCGAAGCGGCCAATATTCGGCAGCACGGTCGTGATGTCGCTCGAGCTACTCACGCCGTACCATTTTGCGAGGGTGGCAGAATATTCGTCGACGGACGTTGTCGGCACCCAGCGTCCCTGACCGACGTCATCGGGACCGTTGATCACGAGCGTCGGATAACTCCCATACATGTCGCCACCTTTGACCGACCCACCCAAGACCATAGCGTGACTGCCCCAGGCGTGGTCCGCGCCCGAGCCGTTCGAGGCAAAGGTGCGTCCAAAATCCGATGCCGTGAACAGAGTCACGCGATCGGCCACGTTTAACTCCTGGGTCGCGCGGTAGAACGCGTTCATGCATTGGCTCAATTCGGTCAGAAGATTGGCCTGCGATGTCAGTTCGTTGCTGTGCGTGTCGTAACCTCCGACCGAGCAGAAGAAGATTTGTCGCCGCATCCCGAGGGTGTTACGGGCCGCGACCAGTTTGGCTATCATCTTGAGTTGATCGCTCAGGTTGGAATTCACCGGGAACGGTGTGTTGATCGTAATTCCGCTGAGCGCGCTGGAAAGCAAAGCGTTGTTCGCAATGGAACGGTTTGTAATCTTGGCGAACTCGGCTTCGGAAAGATTTTGATGCGGCAGGTTGAGCATGTCCTGCACGGCTTGATAACGGATCGCTCCATCGTTCCCGGTGAACCCGGTCAAGCCGATCGTTCCACCGGGAGAGACTTGATATTCAAAAACGTTGTTGCCGACCTGAAACGTGTTCGTGCCGGCCAGCGAGATCGACATCGAAATGGCGCTTGTCCCGTTAAACGAGGTGAGCAAGTCGGCAAGACGTCCGCCCCAGCCTGTCTTGGGCGGCGCATCCGGCCAGGAGGTTTGCCATTCCACCTGTTGATCGGCATGCGAGAAGAGCTGAGACGGTAGTTTGGCCGTGCCGCCGAGGTACTGCGCGCGCGTGGTCGGTTGGATGAGCGTGCCGACATTGGAAAGGATGGCCAGTGTCTTGTCCGTATTAAACAACGTTTGAATCTCGGGCATGCTCGGATGAACACCGAAGAGCCGGCTTTGCGGGTCAGGAGTCGTCGGATTGATCGGCAATAAAACATTCTGGGCCAGGGCGAGGGGGCCGCGCGCGGCCGCGTAGCTGGCGTAGTTCGTATTGTCGCGCGGAACAATCATGTTGTTCGCGTCGTTGCCGCCGTAGAGAAATAGACAGACGAGCGCGCGAAACTCCGTGCTGCCGCTCAGGGCCTGGGCGGCGGCCGCGTTCATGGCGCGCAGATTCCAAATGGTCGATGCGATCGATGTCGTGCCGACCGCGGCGCAGGCGGCCTGCCGAACAAAGCTGCGGCGGGAAATGTTCATGGGCGTGAAGAAAAGAGCGGCAATCTCATTTTTCGATGACGAATTCGGGCGAGGTCACGAGCAAATGGACGGCGGTCTGGGCGCGTCCGAGCGTGTTCGTGGCTGAGATCTGGGTGACGGCGTTGACTACAATCGTGCGCATGGCGGGAGACATTTCACCGTTCATGAGAAGATTGTTCAGTGAATCGACGAGGGCGCCGGGATTCGAGGCGAGTGGCGTGAGGGAAGAGAGATCGCAAACCATGACGTCAAGATTCCCGCCCGACGGCTGCTGATAAACCGCGCTCCTCATCTTGTTGGCGGACGTGATGACCGTTGTATCCGTGGTAATGGCAAACTCCGGGGCGAACAGGCCGGCCTGGGCCATGGCGCCCGGTTGAATGTAATCGGGCGGGAAGAAATTGAATACGGTTGGCGCGTAGAGGGAGGCCTGGGCGAAATTGTTTATCTGGTTGCCAATGGCGAAATTACCGCTCGCCGCGCTCGCATTGAAGGCGCGATACAGATTCGTTAAGCGGATGAGGGGCTCGCGCTCGTGCCCGTAGCTGGCCGTCGCGAGTTCTGCGGTCGTGCGCGCCTCGTAATCGAGCAGGATCGCCTGGATGACAGCCTTCATATCGCCGCGCACGCCCTGGCCGTTGTTATTGAACGCCTGGGCCACGCGGTAAATGTAGCCCGGACTCGGGTTATCCGTGACCAGACGCTGGATCAATTGACGGGCCACAAACGGTCCGACGTTCGGATGGCTGAATATAATATCGAGCGCATCCTTCAAATCCTGGGCCTGCGTCTGTCCCGCGGGCAAAACGTTATTATCGAGCAAGAGCTTTTGGTTCGTTGCATCGTGATGAGTCGCGAACGCGATCATGGGCAGACGATAATTGGCGGGCGCGTAGTTCCATGTCGGCGTGCCGCTCTGCGCCCAATACCATCCTGTGAATACGTGGGCGAATCCGATGATGGCGTTTTGATCGTAGGTCGGGACGGGTTGACCCTTGTCGTCGAGCACGAAAGACCCGTCCGGGTTCAATCGATTCAAGCCGATGCTGAAAAGCTGGTTGATCTCGCGCGCGTAGTTTTCGTTAGGCTCCGTGCCTTTGGTCAAATCCGGCTTGTCGTTATGCACCATGTCGAGGAAATCGCCCATGGCTGGGTTTAAGGTAACGTCTTCGAGAATTTGCCGGAAATTGCCGAATGCATCCGTGGTGAGCAGATCCCAATAAACGGCCATGGCCTCCGGGTTGTTTCCCATGTTGTTTCCGTTGGCCGACACGACCAGAATCTCGCTCAAGGCGAAGGCGACCCGTTGCCGCAGTTGATCGGGCGCGGTCAGGACTGTCTTCCACCATGCTTCCTGGAATTGCGTATTCGATGGATTGGTTCCGACTGGCAATAGCGCCACATTGGCATCCGACCGCGGGAGAGTGGCAGTGGGCGACATGCCGAATTGTTGACTAAGAAATGTGGTGAAATCGCCCGGGTTTTGCACCTGACCGAGCAGGGAAGTATTCGGGCCGAATGTCGCCTGCGTCAGAAAACGGGCGGCGTCCGGCGAGCTCGCGGGCCCGACGGGCAGCGTTGGCGGAGGCGTCGGCGCGACAAAGGCGCTCGTCCCGGACGTGCGGGCGAGCTGGCCGCGAATCTCGCCATTTGGATAATTCGCGGTGTGAACGTTGACGTAGGTGCGGCCTGCCTTGATGAAGCTGACAATGTCAGCAGGACTGTAGGTCCCGACCTGAGTGAATACCCACAGGAAGGACCCGTCCTGCTGGGGAGGGGCCGTATCGATATCAAAAATTATCGAACCACTTTGTCCGGGATCAGCCGGTCCATGGATGTGCTCGCCGGTAAGCCCGCTGCTCAAGTTTGTATAATTCAACCGCAACACTGCGCGCGTCTCGTCGGCGGCCAATTGCAGCGTCGCAGTGCCGGACGCGGTTGATATCGCACCGGTCTGCGGAGCGAGATTGGCGAAATAAAGGGTCGAACCATCGGGCAAATGAACGATGGGCAGGAATGGAGTCACGGTGCTGGCGGTTGCGCCGGTTACTTCAGATGGCGCGGTCCCGGTTTGCCCCGGTTTTAACCAGCCGACCGCCAGATTTTCCGGCGAGCCCCCATTCTTTTGATAGACCTCGTAATAATATTTGTGCGCAGAAGTCAATCCAAGCAGCCGGGATTTCTGTTCCGGATACTTCGTCCACTCGCGCGAGGCGGTCGCTCCCGTGACCGAGGCGCGCTTCGTTAGGCTGGCGGGCTGATCGTCATCCGAAATCCAAAGTTCACTTTGATCCGCACTGGCGATCCAGAAAGTGTAATTGCCGGTGGCCGGGGCCGTGAAATAACCACGGATGCGCGTTCCGTAATTCGTGCCAAGCGGCGCCCCCGCCGGATTTTCCAGCGTATTGAGCAGGCGCGACGAATTGGGTTTGGTGTTCAAGGGAATCTGCGAGACGAGGGTCCCGGGAAGGTTTGTCCAGATGTCCTGCACCACCTGGCTCGCACTCGGTTGCGGCGGAATGTTCATGGTGGCCCCCGCGGGCGCTCCAAGTTGGTAACCAGAACTGGGATTTAAATTCAGCGACAGCGTGCGCGTGCTCGTGCTCCCGGCCATGGGCGTGACCTGGACAACTGCTGGCGTGAATCCAAACGAGAAAGTCACCGTTCCCGAAAGCGGCTGGTAATCTGTGCCGGCAACGGCTGTCCCGCTGATGTTATAAGTGGCGGTGAGCGGGTCAAGGCGTCCGCTCCGCGTGATGGTAAACGTTCCGGGGCCCATTCCATCCTGCGATTGAACCGGATCGGTCTCGGCGACCGTTAACGTGGTCGAGGTGGCCTGTAACGCCGCGACCACGCGAGTGTGATCGTTGTTCGTTCCATCTGTGGCAGTCTTGCCGGGATCTAGTCCCACTGTTATCTCCTCCCAATCGTTCACCCCGTCGGTGTCTGTATCGGTATCTGACACATTGACGCGGAAGAAAGTGGGCAAGGCTGCCTGCGCAACCGTCGTTGTCATTTCGGCGCCGGTTCCTACAAGGAGACTGGTCAAAGGCGTCCAGTTTGTTAGGTCGGTGCTCGTGAGAACCTGGTAACGTTTCCCGGCGAGCGAAGGCCAGTGGACCGTCACGCTGCCTCCAGCCGCATCTATTTTGCTGATCTTGAATAAAGAGATCGCGCTGAACGGGTCAGTTCCGGCAATGCTTTCCTGAAGATTGGTCAGACCGTCGCCATCCGAATCAGCGTTGGGAGCGACGCCCTGAGCATGAAAGAGCGACTCCCAAACGTCGCTCATTCCGTTGCCATTCAAGTCCACGCTCGCGCCTGCGAACCTCACCGATCCGAAAGACACGAGGAAAACAGTGCTGGCCATGGCTACCCCGCGAAGAAAACGGAGAGCCTTGTTCTTCATTGTTTAAGCTACGGCAACATCGAGTAAACCCCGCAAAGCTCGACAAGTTCCAACAAATGACCCATACACTCGTTTCGGCATGCGAACCAGTCTCTCTTCGATTGCGCCGCTGATGACAGGCGTGATCTAGGAGCGGCCTGAGACCCGATCGGGCGAGAGTTTAACGGATTTTAGTCAACTTATGAAAGTTTTGTAATTTGACTAATTTCGATATAAATGGCCGGACCGGGTCCGCTGGTAATCTCCTAGCGATGATGAAAATATTGGTTCTCGTTCTTTTCGCTGGGCTGTCGCATTCCTCAGCGTTCGCGAAAGGAGGTATCTTAAACTCTTCGTACGAACAAGTGGCGGCGATGCTCGGCAAGCCATCCAGTCATGATCATGGAGACGTGTCCGGCGTCGGATACGACCGATACCACTTCGAAACAAGCGGCTGGAAAACCGCTGTGCTGTTCATCGACGACCGCGCCCAAAAATTCGAGACCGGGAAAAGCGACGGTTCATCGCTAAGTGCCGAGGAGAAGACGGCGATCATGGAAGGATACGACGTGCCCAGCACAGGTCAGAACTCGAACGTTCGGGGCTGGCGTGAATTGAGCGAAAATCATTTCATGCGTGGCGATGGCCGCGTGCACCTCATAAGGCACCTCACTACCGTGACCGTTTTTTTGGACGACCTTCCTCGTGAGTTCTGGTGAAGTGGAAACCGGAAACAGGGCTCCCCCGAAGGAATGGTGCGCGGTGCAGGGTTCGAACCTGCCGTCCATCCTCTGAGCATCAGGCACTTAGGTCGCATGACTCACAAATAGACTCACAAAAACTCCGGCGCGACGCTGAGTTAGTCGAGGTCATTGAGAGCTGGGGACGATTACCCGAGGCTTTCCGCGCGGCGGTCTTGGGCATCGTTAGGGCACTATGAACGCAAGCGAGTTGCTTGAGCGGGTTCTGGCCGGCCGATTCGTGCTCGTCGGTGAGTTTCGAGGCGCGCGAGCCGACAAGCGTGGATACGTAGACCGTAAGACCGGCCTCGCGTCGTCTTCCATAATGATTACCTACGTTGTCGAGTGCACCGTTAGTGGCGGCTTCGACCTGGTGAAGGTCACCCAAAGAGCCCCGGCGGCCGTGACGTTGCCCGAGCAAATCGAGATTACGTTGACGAAGGGAAAGCGTTACGCGTTCGAGATCGAGGGCTTGAGCAAAGAGAGAGGCTACGTTTCAGCCTGGCTTGGAACGCGTGAGCCCGAGCCGGTAGAGGACGCGGAAGGGCTGCAGTCCCCGCCGGAGGCGGGGGCTGCGCCCTAATCTTGTCTATATACCAACTTCTCCACAGATACATGACCAAGAGCAAGGCAGCCTACCTGTTCGCTACTCAGACCCTCGCCAAAGAGAGCCTGTTCATGTGGACGTTCACATTCAAGGACGTGCTGGATATCAAGGACACGCGGAAGAAATGGAATTACCTGCTTACTTTGTTGAAGCGGAAATGGCCGAATCTTTGCGGACTGCGGGTCTTTGAACTGCATAAAACACACGGTCTGCACGTTCACTTGGTCACGAATCGGTGGCTCGACGTGAATGAAGCGCGCAATCTGGCAGCAAAGGCGGGGTGGGGGCGAATCCACGTTGTGCGGATCGCGGCGGATCGGGCGGCCTATCTCGGAAAATACCTAACGAAAGATCGGCCGGAGTGCTTCCGCCATTGGCGGCTCTGGGCCGGTTTCGGTGGGTGGGAATGGACGAAAGTCAAAGATGTAGTGTTCGAGTCGCTCTTCTCCCAGATTTATCGAGCGTGCAAGGAGTGGCAGGGTTGGACGGGAAACGCGCATTTTTTTGATCGTTTACGGCTGGTCCAATGGATCGAGCGACGGACAATTGAAGAGGGATGGCGCGATGGTTTCGGGCCGGAAGGGAGAGCCTACGGGAACTGCAGCAAAGAAGAGCTGATCGGAGGGAAGTCAGCTTTTGGCGCTCCAGTGTGAATGGCAACTGTTCACTTGAAAGCGCTGTTTTCATTTGAGAGTTGATGGCGCTGCTCCGAGGTTGCGGACATGAAGACTTACAATGTTCAACTGAAAGAGGGTGCTCCACTTGAAGTGGCCGCAGACGCTGTAGTAGTGGAAAACGGGGCGGTGTACTTTTATGGCGAAGCTAGCCAGGTTGGCGCGCGGTCAGTTATCGCCGTGGTTCCTCTCGCTAATCTGATTTCCAGCGAAGCAACTGGGTAAGTCCCGCGCCACATCCGAACGGGTCGCGCGACTAGGAAGTCCTCAACGTTGGACGGCGTTCGGAATCGCGGAACTATTGGAACGTGGGAACGAATATTCAGGCAATCGCGGTGAAACCGATCGTTCAGGGTGTATGCAAATTGTGCCGCGCCCGCGCGGAGCTGAGGAAATCGCACGTCCTGTCTGACATGCTTTATGATAACGTGATAGACCCGGGATCCCATCCTCGAATGGTTGTAGTGAGGGACGTCGAACAAGGTCGAGTGTCCGATAAGACCCGCCAGACTGGCTTTCGGGAACGCCTGCTCTGTGATAAATGCGAAACCCAATTTAGTGGATATGAAAGCTATGCGGCGCGTCATTTTTTCAATGCAAAGTTGCCACCACCGTCCGAAGGCGCGCTTATTACAATGCGGGTGAATGACTACGCGAAGTTAAAATTGTTTTTTCTGTCGTTGCTTTGGCGGGTTAGTGTCGCAGAGGGGGAGTTTTTCCGGTGCGTGGATCTCGGGCCACATGAGGAGCGTTTGCGTGAAATGCTGATAGCAGGAAATCCTGGGGAACCGGAAGACTACGGCTGTTTGGTGACAGCACTTATTCCGGAACGCGATGCCTCGGTTGAGAATGTCATTACAATGCCAGCTTCAACCCGGGTGGATGGCCACAATGGTTGTATGTTGGTGTTCCGAGGCTTTGTATTCCAATACTTCATTTCGCGGCACAACATAAGTGCGGGGGTCAGAAAGGCATTCCTCAATCGAAACGGCGAAATGCTTATGATGTGGGCCCGCGGTGGACAGTTCCCACCGCTGCGTCAGCTCTGGGATCGGTGCGTCCGCGCCGTCAAGCGTGAAGCGGAAACGGAGATTGGCAGTGCATCTGTTTCTTCCTAGTAGAGAATTTGAAGCGGACGCTATGACTCTCCATGTTCCGTTAGGCTACCGTCCCGTCTCCGTCGAAGTCGAAGAATTCGGACACAATTTCGTAAATATACAACGGTTGGCGAAGAACGCCTATTCCGCGGTCGAGCATCAAATCGGCAACTGCCTCGCCGTCCAGCAGTAGGATCGTTATAGCGCCCTTCTTATATGAAGCGTCTATGGCGCCCTTTGAATATCGGCTGGTGGTAATGAATACTCCGTGGTCGTAGTCGCCTTGGATGGCGCCGCGGAGTTGGTCGATCTCGGTCCGCTGAACTGATGTGTCCGTGTACTTTTTGGCCTGGAACGCGGACTTGATGCTGACGGCGCCTTGTCGAAAATCACCATAGCCGTCGATTCCGCCGTCTCGGGTGCGACGAGTTACTGCCACATTGCTATAGCCGAGTTGCTGTAAGAGCTCCATGCAGAAGTGCTCGAAACCAGTCGGTGTAAGCTGCTTCAGCTCGGCAATGAGCCGTGCCTTGGTTTCATCCCTACTTTGATTCGCTAGGTCGCGGAGTGTTACATGGCGCAATGTCGCCGGGCTGGTGCCCGAATCGGCGCTAACGGAGTCACCGGATGTCGACGAGAGTCGAGCGGCGCCTTTGGTCGTAAGTGCCCATATCCCATGAGTGGAACCGTCGATCTCTCCAATGACGACTAGATGTTGCCGCACCCATTGAACTAGATTCCACCACTTCCGCGTTGACGGTGAGCTTTCTAAACGCTGCTCCTGTTCTTCCGGGCTTAGTTCGGGGAAGTATGCAGCTACCTTTGGGTAAATTTCCTTCGGTTTGGCCGACCCTCCGCTATCTAACAATGTCCGCAGCAGCGGAATCTCGACTTCACTTTGTCTTGGGAAGGCCATGAATCCGTGGGGACCAAACTCGCGAAATACCGAACGGAGGATCTATCCCAAAGGCTTTAATGCCTTGGCAGCCTCAGCGGCCGGCTTGAGGGCTTCGGCCGCCGCGAGGATAGATCGGTTCAACTCCTTAATGGGGGAGACAATCAACTGATGCTTATCGTATATTCGGCCTGGCGGCGTAGCGATCGTTGTAAGCGTGTTATCGCACAGCTTAGCGAGCGGAGAGTCTGGCTTCGCGTCGGCACTGAGGTCTGCCATCTGTCTGCGGAACCCTTCAAAACATGATGCGATAGCCGATTTAAATCCATAGTCCTCCTCCAGTCGCTTTGCGAGCGCGGACTCGTGGCTTGCGTGCAGCGCTAACCAAATCAGCGCACCCACGACCGGTAGCCGCGCTAACCACAAGCGCAGTAGCTCGTCGTAGGTCGGAATATTCTGGAGATGATAAACGTGCCACATTCCAGAAACAGCAATCAGGACAACTGCCATGAGAGATAGGATGAAAACCCATTGCCATCTGTTGTGGGGGTTTAGAAATGTTTTTCGTCGCTCGTCTAACGAGTGGGCAAGGCCCGCGCTGGTGGCTCCCGGAAGAAGCCCTTCGATAGTCTTCAAGTTTTTTGCGCATTCCGTATCGACCTCCGCAAGTCGTTTCTCATAGTCCGCGACTCGCGTTTCAATTGTAGAAGACTTATCGGCCAGACCCTTCGTCGTGGCCGTCGCCTCGTCCGCAGTCGCCCGCGCGTCTGCGATAGCAGTCGCCTCTATCTCGGCAGCCCCTTTGGTAGTTCGGATTTCAGTTAGCAAAGTTGTCGCAAGGTCGGTCGCCGATTGAGCGCGGGACTTCAGGCCCTCCGTTTCTGTCACCTGTTGCGTCGCTTCCGTAAGCTTGCGGTCAAGTTCTGCCCGAACCTTGTCCGCGTGAGCTTGAGCAGCTTCAATGTGATCCGACTTGGTAGCGATCACGGCTTGGATGTCAGTTATCTGCGTCTTCGCGGCAATACCTTGCGTTGCCGCATTTGTGATTTCAGCAAGTTTCGTTTGAGCCTCGGCAAGGGCAGCGGCGAGCTGTGCTTGACCTTCGGTAGTACTTGCTAAGGCGGCCTTTGCGGCTTCTACGTGCTGATTGAGTGTTACTAGCGCGTCACTCGCTTCCTTCATGGCATCTGCTGGATCTTTCGGCATCGGAAAAAAAGTTTGGAAAAGCCTCGAGACTTTTGTTCGAAATGGCCTCGGTCGTCGAGGACAAAGCGTTAGGCCAGACCGGGCACCAATCTGGGTCGGCGTGAGTCCAAAGCCGGAGTTTCCTTATTCTGAAAATTGGCCTCCCTCTGCCTATCGGGTGAAACTAATGGTTGACGAAACAGCAACTAGCATGGTTTAGTTGTCGAAATGGCAACTCAATTCGCGTTCGCACCAATCTCTGGGGAGTTCGAAACCTTGATTGGTGTGCCTGATGAAGGCACTCGGATATTCCGGGCGCAGGGTGATCGGCCAGCGATGCGCAAATGGTTTAATGCCCTTTGCGAGCACATCGGCCCAGCAATGTCTCCGGGTGGCGCTGCAATGCTGGCGGGTGTCAGTCGAGCGGGAGTCTACAAACGGATGAAGGCGGGTGGCCTAACAGCGTTCTGTTTTCACATTACCGGCGATAAGAAGACTTGGTTAGGGCGAGACAGGAAGTTAAAACAGTATGCCCTCGTTTACATCCCGGTCTCGGAATGCAAAGCGTGGGGAGCGGAACTGGACGAACGGGCGGCGAGGCTGAAGGCGAATACCGGAAGCGCTGACGATGAAACGGCCCTACTCGATGCCGATCCTGGAGAGAAGAACCCGAGCCATTTGTTCTTGCATCACGACCCCAAAGACAAGGGACGTCGTGATGTGAAGTACGTCGACACAGCGCCGGGACCCGCCGACGAAGACGACTAGAATGGAGAACGAGCGCTTAATTTCCTTCCGAGATGCGGGAAGCATTTTCTTGGGCGGAATTTCGGTCAAGACCGTCCGGAGAAGGATCGCGTCGGGCGAACTCCCGCGTCCGGTTTATCTGGGACGGATACCCATGCTCTGTCTCTCCGAATTGGCGGCAGCGATAGAAAAATTCAAAGCACAAAGGAAACAAGGAGATAACGCATGATTGCAACCGTTTATAAACCCAGCAGGCGAAAGGATGGTCAGCGCGTATTGGGTCGAATGTATCGCGGCAAGTATCGGCTCGATCCGCGGGACGAAATCAAGGATGTGTCGCTGCACTGTGATGAGAAGCAAGTTGCGCAACAATGCCTAACGAAAATCATCCGGGAAGCGCAACAGGAGCGGGAGGGCTTGATTGCACCGAAAGAGCACCGAGAAGCAGCGGCAAGGAACTTAAAAGAGCATGTAAGAGATTTCATCGCCGATCGTCGGGCGGTGGGTCTCGATGAGAAATATGTGCGCGAACTGATGACCAAACTGGTGACCCTGATCGAGGCTGGCCACTGGGAAACAGTCAAAGACGTGACTGCGGAGTCGTTTTGTTCTTGGCGAGCGAAGCAGACGAAAGCGCCTAAGACGCTAAACGAGTATTTGATCGCCCTATCGGGTTTTATGAAATGGTTGGAACCGCGTATAGGAGCAAACCCACTGCGGTTCGTAGAAAAGGTGCAAACGAGTGGAGCGCCCTATCGGGCTCGGCGTGCGTTCACGGAGGACGAACTGCAGTGCTTAATTATGGCTGCCGGCTTGCGTGGTGTCGTCTACCTCGTCGCCGCCAGAACGGGTATTCGACGCGGAGAGCTTGAACAGACCGAGTGGCGTGATGTTCACCTAGACACGACGCAACCGTTCCTGATGGTGCGAGCTTCTGTATCCAAGAATGGCCGTCAAGCGATGCAGCCGCTGCCGCCGGACGCGGTCGAAGCATTGGAGTATCTGCGTGCCCACGACGGTGGCGCTTACGAGCGAGTATTTGCTGGGCTCATTCCGCGAATCGAGCGGTTCAAGGAAGACCTGGCGAGCGCGGGCATACCTTACAGCGACAGTCGAGGCGAGTTCGCTGATTTTCACGCCTTGCGAAAGACCTTCGGAACCTCGTTAACGCTGGCCGGCGTGGGGGCGAGGACGGTCATGGAGCTGATGCGGCACAGCGATATGCGGCTGACAGCGAAGACCTACACGGATGCGAACATGTTGCCGATCTCGGATGCAATGGCTTCGCTGGCGAAGTACGCGCAAGGGAAGCAAGACTCACAAATAGACTCACAAAGATTAGTCCTAGAGGGTCCCGGCGTGTCCGCGCCTGTCCCGTTGAACGCAGGTGAGCGGAACTTGCTAAGCGCTGGGGATCAGACGTTTAGTCCCTCCGAGTCCGCGTCTGTCCTCGTTAGGCCAGAAAATGAAAATGGTGCGCGGTGCAGGGTTCGAACCTGCGACTTCTTGCGTGTGAAGCAAGCGCTCTACCACTGAGCTAACCGCGCAAATTGGCTGTTTGGGACGGCGGTCATAGACCGTCGCCACAGGGGGCGGCGGACAAAATAGAGCGGGCCGCGTTTCTTTCCAGAAAATTGTCAGGGCAAGGGCGGCAGCACGCAGAGCGCTTGCCCTACCGCGGGCACGGCCTCCCTGCTATTACGCCGCGGCGGCGGCGAAGGGCGCGAGGGCTTCGTCGACCAGGCAAAGCAAACGTTTGATGTCGAAAGGCTTCGTCAGGTAATTGCGCGCCCCGCCCAGCAGCATCCGCTCAATCTGACTTGGACTGATGTCAGCACTGAGGACGATGACAGGAATCTGATCGGTCAGCGGGTTGCTTCTCAATCGCGCGAGGATCTCCCGGCCATGGCTGTCGGGCAGGTTTAGGTCCAACAGAATCAAGGCGGGCGTATGCTGAATCGCGAAACTGATTCCTTCGGCCCCATTGCAGGCCCAAAGCAGATTGATATTGGCGCGATCTTCCAAAATCCGTTCGATCAACCGGAAATTCGTTTCGTTGTCTTCAATGTGGAGGATCGTCCGAGTTGCGGGCAGATCCTCGTCGATCTGGGCAGGTGGCTCGGTCACCTCTTCGTCGACTGAATCGTCATGCGCCGTCGATTCTTCCAGCGCGGTGACAAGACTCATCAACTGATGACCGGCCTTGGCCAGCTGGTTCAGCTCAGTCGGATTTCCTTTATGCGTGACGCTGAGGAGATCGGTGAAACCAAGCACGGAGGTGAGAGGCACGCGCACTTCGCGGGCAAATTCCTGCAATTTTCGATGGGCCTCGTGGCGAGCCTGCGCGGCCCCGGCCTTGGCGGTACGCAATTGGTCGCGCAGTTGCTCGATCTCGGCGGTGGCCTGTTGCAGCTCGCGTTGCAATGGATGGGTATTGTCGGACATAACGGCTTCGTTCAAACGGCCATTTGCAACCCGGAAGACTCTTCCGAGAATTCGTACTTCAATTTCTTCGACATCTCGATGTCGCGGCGCATTTTCGTCTTGTGTGTTGAGTAAATAATCGCCGTTTCTTCCGCGACTTCGCCCGCTTCATACGCTTTCAAGAGCGATTGATCGAAGCTATGCCAACCGTGGATGTCGCCCGCCTCGATAATTTCGAGGAACGTCCGGTTTTCGCTCTCTCCGAAGATAATACTTTCGCGCGTGCGCAGGCTGCTCCCCATAATTTCGGTCACAAGCTGACGGCCGCCGTCGATCTTGTTAACGAGACGTTGACTAACGACATACCGCAATGTTTCGGCGAGACGTTCGCGCACCTGTTTTTCCTCTTCCTTATTGAACATACCGAGGATGCGATTGATCGTCTGGCCCGCATTAATTGTGTGCAGAGTGGTAAAGACAAGGTGTCCGGTCTCGGAAGCGGTCAGCGCAATTTCCATCGATTCACGATCGCGGATTTCGCCGAGCAGAATGATTTTGGGAGCCTGGCGTAGAGCCGCCCGCAGCCCGGTGGCAAAGTTTGGGAAATCCTTTCCCAGCTCACGCTGGCTGAAAGTCGCCCTGGCGTGGGGGTGAAGGAACTCAATCGGATCCTCCAGCGTGACCACATGAACCTCCTGTGTCTGGTTCAGCTCGTTCAACATGGCAGCGAGAGTCGTCGTCTTGCCCGTGCCGGTTCCGCCCGTGACAAACACGATCCCGTTTTTTTCCTTGATCATTTCAGCGAAAATGGGCGGCAATCCCAAATCGGCTAGGCCAGGTATGGTCGATTGCAGGCGACGCATGACGATGGCGCGCTGCCCGTTCTGCTTGTAGATGTTTACGCGAAAGCGCGCCTGATCGCCGAGGGCGTAGCTTAAGTCGCACGATCCGTTTTGATTAAAGTCGCTGCGGAGCCGTGGATTTTCCTGCATAAGAACGTCGGACATGGTTTCGACATGAGCCGCCTGCAGGACCGGATCGGGCCCGTCCATCTCCAAGGGTTGCAGCTTTCCGTCCTTTTCGATCTGGGGCGGCTTACCGGTCACGAAGACGAGGTCAGAGACGCTTTTCTCGGCGCCATCCAGCATGGCGGAGAGAATGGCGTCCAGGTCTTCTCTTTTCATGATGCTGTCGTGGGAATGCGGATTAGGCCGGTCTTTGGCCGGCGCGAACGGTTGATCGCTTTCCTTATGCAGGAAACGTTCCAGCTTGGCGGATAAGTGGCACCGGGGAGGCGGTTCGTTCGAGCCGAGGGCGTAGCTTGCGAATCTCGCCGGCCATCCTATAGGAGAGGCATGTCCGAACATAAAGTTACGCTTACCTGGAACCGCGGCGAGACGCCGTTCGATTATCAAAAATATCCGCGCAATCACACGTGGAAGTTTGATGGCGGCCACGAAATGGAGGCCTCGGCCGCGCCCGTTTATCTGGGGGATCCCAAGAACGTTGATCCGGAGGAAGCTTTTGTCGCTTCGCTTTCGAGCTGCCACATGCTGACTTTTCTGGCCATCGCCTGTAAGCAAAAATTTGTGGTCGACGAGTACGTGGACGATGCCGTTGGACACATGGAAAAGAACGCGGAGGGAAAAATGGCGATTACTCGGGTCGGCCTGAAGCCGACGATCAAGTGGTCGGGGGAAAAGCAGCCGAGCGCGGAAGAGCTAGAGAAGATCCATCACGCGGCGCACGATAATTGTTTTATCGCGAACTCGGTGAAGACCGAAGTGACGGTGGAAAAGGGATAGCCGCTGGCGTTGACTGCGGAAGGCGGATCGACCAACGCTGAACGCCGAACGGTGAACGCGTTGTGCAATGGCGTTGCGGGGATGGGCGGTCATAGACCGCCGCTACAGAAGGGGCTCGATCCTAAGGCACGGCGATTCGATAGAAGCGCGAGCTGGGCGGCAACGCCGGCAATCCACCGGTTTGTGAACCGTCGTCCGTCCAATTCAGAATCGATCCGTCCCCGGTGACGTCGGGCGTGATCGACATCCATGACGCATCGGTTAGGGCGTTCTTCCATTGGACGCGATAAACAATCCCAGGTTGCGATTGCCAGTTCACGAGGAATCCGCCTGGTTGCGGCGTGACTGACTGGATTCCAAACCTGCTCTGCGAGTCATTTGGATTCGTTCCAGCGAAGTACTCCTGCGTATTGGTCAGGCCGTCGCCGTCGCTATCGGCCGTGTCGTCAGTGATGCCGTAATAACTTCTCCAGGAATCGGTCACGCCATCACCCACAGAATCAGGGCCGAACGTGATGGTGGCACTTCCGCCGCTGTGTTGGAATTTAATGTAGAGAAATTTGGCGGCTCCGTCGTAGAACCAACCGGTCGCCGCGGTGTTGAAATCGGTTAGCGTGAGCAAATGCCCGAGACGAAGACCATTCTTCTCCACGCCGGCTGGTCCAGTTGAGGCAAAGACTTTATAGGTGATGGCCCGCGCGCTGGACGACAGCGTCAGGGTTGTGGTTGTCCCGCTGACAGAACATTGCGCCGTGGAGCCATCATACATGTTGAAACTGGCCAGCGTCGGGCCGGGGTAAACCAGGAACTGCAAGGCGCTGTTCATCGTAGTGATGGCGGGGTTGTTCACGTAGTTCGCGTCGCACAACGTTTGAGGAACGGTCGCGAGCATCGGCACAATCGCCGCTTCACGAACGAAGAGAGGTACCTTCGAGGTGTCGGCATTCGACCAGGCGAGGTTGGCGCCCCCGGTATACTTGGTATTGGTCCAGTAATCGTACCAATTCCCAGCCGGTAGATAGACATTGCGGGTCGTCGAAGTGGGGGCGTTCATGGGGGCGACGAGCAATTCGTTACCGAAGTAATAGGTGTGCTGAACCCCAAACGTCCCTGTGTCGCTCTGGTTCATGAGCACGAGGGGACGAATCAGAGGGAGGCCCGTCGTGCTTGCTTCCTTGGCGTAGGAATAAATGTAGGGGAACAACTGCGAGTGCAGCTTCGCGTAGGTCACATAATTGGCCAGGGCGGTGGCACCGTAACCCCACGGGTATTGCTCGAGGTTTCCCGTATTGACCTGACGATGCATCTGCATGATGGGGCAGAACGTGCCGTACTGCGCCCAGCGCATGAACAAATCAGCGTGATTCGATTCGAAGTTGGCGTTTTGATAACCGCCGATGTCGTGACCCCAAATGGAAAATCCACTCATGGCGGCAGAGTCGCCCGCCGTGATGACACTTTGCAGCCCGTTGCCCTGCGTGTAATTCGGCTGGTTATCACCCGGCCAGCCACCAGGGAATGCGCCGGTGCCGGTAAATCCGCTGCGCGCGAAAAGTATTCCGTTCGAACCGAGAACGCTGGAAATCGTTTTGTGATATTCGATGCAGAAGCCATTGCGCATTTCGACGCCGGTGCGTCCGTCGGCGTAGACTGCGGTCGTGGGAATGTAGGGAGATCCGGAGTTGAGTGCTTCGCCGTCGTCCGTCTTGAATCCGCCGATGGCCGATTCGGTTCCGGCGCTGGCGGTCGGAACGTTGCTCTGCGTGACGAGCGTTTGTAGCTGCGAGGTTAACCATGTGCGCGCCGCCGCATTGGTGAAATCGACCGGGCTGCCGGTTCCCTTCCACCAGCCGACGGTGAGCGGCGATCCGCCGGCTGAGCTACGGACGAAGTAATTGTTCGAGGCGGCCGTGGCGTAGTTGCTCGAAGTGCCGGTATTCTGCCCGGCCACGCCTTCGTTGTTGGAGCTTGTGTTGATGAACGGAGTCATCCAGCAAACGACCTTCACGCCATTCGTCTGGAGGAACGTCATCATATCCGTGACGGAGGTGAAACCGTTATAAACCTGGCCTTCGTATGTCCCGCCCACGCCGAACTGCGTCATGTTCCAGTTAA
This sequence comes from Chthoniobacterales bacterium, assembly GCA_038230335.1. Lineage (GTDB taxonomy): Bacteria > Verrucomicrobiota > Verrucomicrobiia > Chthoniobacterales > UBA10450 > JBBRDU01. The sequence continues at coordinate 354,638 of JBBRNL010000002.1, forward strand.
AATCGTTGTAAGCTGTCTCCCAGGGCGAATCGAAAACGAACACGGAAGCGGGGATGCCGCTGAGAAGATGCTTGGTCACGGCGTAGCGCACTTCGCCGCCGTTGTGCCAGATATCGGAAGAAATCCAGGTGCCGAAAACCCAGGGGGGCGGCAAATAAGGCCGACCGGTATAACCAGTGTAGCGGGAGAGGACGTCCGTCAGTTTCGGGCCCGCCACGACATTAAACTTAAGCGCGCCAAAGAGATTCTGGATGACGTAGCGATCCGCTGCGCCATTGCGCATATCGAAGAAGCTTTCAGTCGTAGAATCAAGGTGAAAGCCATAGCCGCGTGTGCTCATGAACCACGGCGAAGACTTGTAGGAAAAATCGCCCTTGGTTCCGCCCTGGTCGTTCGTCATCATCTGAACTTTGTTCCCGGCTTGATCGAAGGAATTGAACTTCTCTCCGAACCCGTAGAAATGCTCGCTGCTGTCGGACGCGGCGGTGACATCGGTTTCGGTGGGGGCCAGACCATTCCAATTCGTGACTTCATAACGCATCACGCCGTCACTTGTGAAAGTGAGCTGCGCGGTGATCGTCGTCCCGGCCAACGCTTGCGTGAACTGAATCCCGTTGGCGATATTTGTTACCGACAGGATTCGGCCGAAATCGAAATTGGCTCCGCCAATTTTAGCGCTGGGCGGAGCCAAAGTGATCAGGTTGGCCAATGGATTCCCGGCTAAATCGGGCTCGGCCAGGGCGATGTATCCGGAGTCGTCATAAATCCGCGCCTGGAAATTTCCGGACGCTGAAGTGACGGAATGGAAAGGGACATTTGCCGGAGGCGTGAGGGGAAATCCAAAAGCCTGGTCCGCGCCGTAAGTTGTGCCCCGCGTATTCTGAGCCACCGCGCGATAGTGGTAGGTCGTGTTGGGAGCGAGTCCGGTGATGTTTCCGCTGGTCACGACAGCATTTGTTCCGTTGCCGGCCGAGACGGAGTCGACCAACTGGATGCTGTCAAAAATGACGTCCTGAAGATTGCCTGTGTTGAAGTTGCCAAACCCGAGGTACGATGGCGTGGCGCCAGCCGCTTTGAGATTGCCGGAAGTGAAAGTGTATCCGGCGCTGGCGCGGAATTTTGCGCCAAGACTGTAGGTCCCGGATTGCCCGTCGTAATTCAGGATCAGGTCGATCACCTGCCCGAGGACGGATGAACCGAGGTTGATCGTCTGGACCCCGCCATTCACTACAATGGAGTTATTGCCATTGGGCGGGCGGACACCGATCGAGATCAGTTCGTTATCCCCGAAATGTGTGCCGGGCGCGGTTTTTAGATTGAAGCCACTGAAGGCAACCGTGTTGCTGACGTTCCAGCGCACCGACAGGGTCAGTGTCCCGGCTGGCCGCGCATTGACGATTTGGCGATCGAGGGCTTGGGTGTTGCCGACGCCGCCGCCCGCGAAGAGGTCGAACGATTTGGCGCCGTCAATTTTTCCTCCGCCTGTGACCAGGCCGATTCCGCCGCCCGTTCCTTCACGGTATGTGACTGCGCCGAATCCGCTGCCTCCGTTGGAACCGTATGTCCAGGTGGCATAGGACTCGGCGTCATCAGAGCTGCGCGAGCGGGTGTCACTTCCATAGCTGTTTGTTAGGCCATATTCGAACCAAACCTGAGTCTGGTCCCCATTCGCATTGACCGTCCCGCCGAGAGTAGCATTCCCTCCGCTCACATTGGATGCCACTGTGGTGGTGACGCTGGGCGAGTCCGGCGCCGCCAATGCTCCGTTGACGAAGAGGTCGCTCAGGTCCGGCGCGTTGGCCGCCCCGCCCAGCAGTGGCGTAACTCCGAAAGTTTTCTGCAGCGTGCGCAGGATGGCGCTGTGCGTGTAACGAACTGAGCTGTGATAACCGCCGCCTTTGGCGAGAGGCGACAACACGATCGTGCCGATCGGACCGTCGCTGCCGCCTTCTCCTTCATCCCACGTGATGATGACGAGTCCGTTATTCTGATAGGCGGCAGAATTCAGAATGGCGGGGAGGTTCTGCGAAAGCCAATTGTCGCCCTGCTTTACTGGGTTGTTCGTCGGCGCACACGAATCGTGCATGTCGTTGCAGATATTGGGTGTAATGAAGTTGTAACGGGCGAGGGAATTATTCCCTAGATCAGTCACCAATTCAGTGAAGGGCCGCATCACTGCGACACAGCCGGGAGTTGAGTTAGTGACGTCAGTGAAGAAGGCGAAAGGATTATGTTTTACGTAGTAGAGTGCGCTATCGGTCGTCGGACAGGTCGTCCCGGTGATGCCTTCCTGATATGTTTTCCAAGAGATATTCGCGTTCTTTAGCTGGGTCGCGAAGTGACTGGTCGTAGTCTGTTGATTGCTCGACGGCGGATTGTCGTTCAGCACGCCGAAGTTTGTTCCGGCCTCGAGCCAGAGATAGTTCGGTTCGCTCGGATGAATGCCCGGCGGGTTGTAGTACTGATCGCAATAACTCGCCATGGGCAGGAGAGTGTTATTGATGTAAGGCGCGTCGACACTGCCCTTGATGCTGGACCAATTATGATTCTCCATCAGGATAAGGAAAACCGCGCTATTCGCGTTGAGTCCGGCGAATGCGTGCAGCGGCAGGGTGAGGACGATGAGAGTCGCTGCGATAGCGGGGATGCGCTTCATGGAATAACTACGCGGTAAAAATGGACGGGGTCTTGGGCGGCGCCCGTGTCTGTTTGGTTGGACGTCAGGCCGACCGCGCTCACCGCGGCCCCGACGTTGCTCCACATGGGTGCGCCATTGGGCGAGATGGCCCGTTGCAGTTGGTACGTTTTACCGGCCACAGAGTTCCAGAATACTTCAATGTCGCTGCCGCTGGTACCGATTTTCGTTATGGCAAAAACCGAGCTCGCGTCCCGCGGGTCGGTCCCGGAAAGATATTCCTGCAGATTCGACCTCCCGTCTCCATCCGCATCTTCGCCCGCGCGAGAGTTGTCGCCATCCTCTCCGACGGCATGATCAAAGTAGGCCAGCCGCCACCAGTCGGGGAGTCCATCCGTGTCGCTGAATACATCTCCCGTCTTCTGCACCTGGATTCCCGAGATGCGAGCGTTGCCGGTTAACGGCGTAAATTGCAGGTCGAGTTGCGCGTCCGCTACTGTGGTATTGGAACTCTGCGACCACGCCGTGTTTGCTCCTCCCGCCGCCGTGTAGATGTCAAAATTCGACAGGATTTGCTGTCCTTCGAGCGAAACATTAAAGACGCGCTGATTAGGCCCGGTGGCAATTGTTTCCGCCTCGAAAAGCGTGACCTGGTAAATCCCGGCCGGACAGTTAAACAGGTAGCGCACGGTGGAATTGGGAGCGCTGGAACGGTCGTGCTGATAAATCGATTGGGCTGAAGCGCATGCGCCAGTGATCGAGTTGGCAATGAATCCGCTGACTCCGGCAGTGAACCCGAAAGACCCGAGTGAATAGGGTTGATCCCTGGCCCAAATTAGCGCGTTGCAATCGGTCGTGTCCACGTCATTTCCTGCGCTGATCCGTTGTACATATGCGCCCGGCACGTTGACGAAGCGCACATGGGAAGTGTTCAGATTGGAAATATTTCCCGACGTATCGATGGCCCGGGCCGAAATGGCGTGAGTGCCGTTGAGGAAGTTCGATGTATCAAGGGCAAAACTCCACGAAGAGGTGCCCGTCGCAGTGGTCCAATCTCCGCCGTCCAGTTGAATCTCGACCCGTTGCACCGCGATGTTGTCGGAGGCGTTGCCCGAAACTGATATTTGTCCGGAAACAGTGGCCGTCTCGATTGGAGAATTAAGAAGCAGGGCTGGAGCGGTCGTGTCCGAAAAAGTGGAAGCCGTCGTTTTGAAGCGCGTTTCAAAAGCCGCGTAGAAATTCTTGCCCGACACGGCATCAGCAGCGGCGGGGGCAATACGGACGCTCATTAACGTCGAGCCCGGCCAGCCCGGATCGTTAGGCGTATACGTGAGAACGTCGTGCAAAGGAGACCAAGAGAAGGTGCCGGCAGTAGCGGGAGAAGTGCTGAAAGCCGATTGCACGCTCGCTGTATCCATCGGTTTGCTGAAAGTCATCACGACCGAAGCAGACGTGGCGATGTTGCTGCCATCGTGGGCTGGCGTAATTGCCGTGACCACGGGATCGAGGGGTTGCACGAGGGACTGGGCGATAAAAATCTTAGCCGTGGTGCCCGGAATACTGAGCGCTGGAATTTGCGGACCCGCTCCGACGGTAACCATTTCGGCCGGATTCAACAAATTGACCAATGGTGTGCCCACGGGATAGATGGTTGACCGTGCGGGCAGGGTTTGCGTTGTTCCTGCCGTATTGAAGGCGACGAATATTTCCTGAAGGCCAAGGCGTCGTGTGTAGGCGAAGAGACCCGGCCCATTCGGACTGTTCCACTGGTTGATATAAGTGCCTAACGACATGGTGGGATAGAGACGCCGGAAGTTGTTCAGTTTAGCCACAAGCTGAAACTCGTTGTGCGTCATGTTGAAATTGTCGCCGACCGATGCACCCGGTTCCCAGCCGCCGGCGAACATGTCTTCGCGATTGCTCGGGTCGGCCCCTCCGTTAAAGGCTTGCTCGGTGCCGTAGTAGAGGCAGGGAATCCCGCGGGAGGTATAGAGGAAGGCCAGGGCGAGATTCAATCTGGCCACGTTGTTGTTCGCGTTGGCCGAATTAAGGAACCTGGTCTTGTCGTGGTTATCCAGGAAGGTTACGAGTCGATTCTGGGCGGGCGCATCATAGTTCGCGGCGATGGCGTTGTAATGATCCTCCAGCTGTTTCGAGTTCGCATTGGCTTGAGCGAAGATGCCGTTGACCATGAAGTAGAGCGGGTAATCGACCTCCGAATCGAGTTCGTAGGCGCCGCCCGACTTGATCCCGGTGTAGGACCCCACCTTTGCATCCGAACCGTCTTCACATTCGCCGAAGGTGAAGAAGTTCGGTTTCCCCGTGCCGACGGCGTCGGCATGGATCAAGGGCGACCAGTACTGCCAACATCCCGCTTCGACGTGTTTCACCGTGTCGATGCGAAAACCATCAAAGCCGGCCTGCTCGATCCAGAACTTGTAGATCGATCTGAGATTGCTGCGCACATACGTGGTCTCTGTTTTTAGATCGTCGAGGCCGCGGAGATCGCCCGTTTCAACCTGTGTCGTATTGCCAAAATCCTGAATGTTTCCGTTATTATGAAAAAGCGATTCTATCTTCGGATTGGTCGCGTTGAGGTCGAAGGGCGGGGGATACTGCTGCGCGTTATTCCGAAACTTCATGGTGTATCCGGGCGCAGCCTTAAAGTTCGGATAGCCGGCGTCGGTGCTGTAGACCAGGTCTCCACCGTGATTGAGCACGATATCGTCGATGACTTGGATTCCGCGTGCGTGCGCCGCATTGACCATGTGTTGGAGGTCGGTCATGGAACCGAAGTGCGGATCCACGCTGTAGAAATCGAGCCCGGCATAGCCGTGATATTGGCCGGCCGTGTTTTTGACCACGGGCGAAACCCAAATAGCGGTCGCGCCTAACGATTTTATATAGTCCAGTTTCTGCTCGATCCCCTTGAAATCGCCGCCATGCACGGCCTTGCTCGCGCTCGCAGAGAAGTTCCCGTCGGCGTTGTTATTGGATGAATCGCCGTCGAAGAATCGGTCGGTCAGAATTTGATAGATGTTCTGACCCTGCCAGTAGTTAAAATCCTGCACGACAAATCTGAAGGGCGCTGCTTGCGCGACGGTTTCGAGGTCGGACGTGCTCGATTGCGTATCGTTGCCGTAAACGAAGGTGGGCAGATGATCGCTGTAGGGAATTTTAAAATAGTACTGAATCGTATCGCCGGAGGCGAAGGTCGCCCCGGGAACGGTGGCCGTGTAATACTTATTGTTGGCCGCCTGGACATTGAACGTCATGGCAACGCTCGACCAGGCGGGATCGGTGCTTTTCCTGTAGAAAACGGTGCTGCCGGTCCCGAGCTGATTGCCGGACCCGGTGCCGCCCTGAAACTGGTTGCCGCTATAAATAGTCACATCGCTGCCCGCGGTCACGGTGAACGGTGTTCGCATGCTCACCACTCCAGTGGGCTCGGCGTGATTCGGAATGTGCCAGACGTTGCCGACCGTGGGTGAGAACGTGGCCGTGGTTGTAAGGAGGACACGGTCCATGCGCAGTCCGTCTTCTCTCATCCAAAGGTTGATGGTATGGTTGCCCGTGGTTGGGACATTGATGCTCGCGCCGGCCGCACCGCCCTGGATGGTGTTGCTCCAATTCCAGGCATTCGTTTGCGTGAGCGCCAGCGCGATGCTGCTGGCACCGTCGATCCCGGCGTAGACCGAATCATCATTGGTGGTTGCGGCATGTCCGCGAATCCATACGTAATGCGTGCCGGCACTGGAAAAATTCACGGTGAATTGCAACTCGGGCGCAGTCGAATTAGCGGCGCCCGGAGTGCCATCGTTAGGCAATGCTTCCATGTAGCCGATGCCGCTGAAGCCGGTCACCGCATTGCCCGGAGTCCAACTGTGGGCGGGCGAGAGCCGCGGCGACAAGTTTGCCGTGTAGTTTTCGGTCTCGAAAACGACAACTCCACCAGTCTCGCTAATTTGGCCGCGAACGCTTTGATTGAGCAAAACGAATGCTGCGGCAAAGGCGACGCCGGCCCATCTGCCCAGCCTGTCGAACACAGGCGCGAAGGGTAGCTGATTCGGCGGTGAGGCGCGATACATTTCCACAGGTAGGAACTGCTTGTGAGCCGCGGGGAGTGTTACGATGCGTTTCCCTCCGAATCAGGGCAGGGAAAGGCGGAGGCGGAAAAACCGGCGGGCTTCTCCCGACGAGAGGCTGAAGTTACGCGTTTGACTGGTGGACGAGAAGTTAGGGCCGTTGCCGGGAACATCCCACAGGGTCCATGCGCTGAGGTCCGTGCTCGACTCGACCAAGGCCGATCGGTTGGGCGGCTGCGTAAAGCTGAGTTGAATCTGACTGTTTGAAAAAATGAGGGTCGTGGCCGGAGCGACGCTCGCGGCGTTCGTGGGAATTGTGTAAGTCAGGAACTCCTGGAAATTCGTCTGGCCATCGCCATCTGCGTCAAAGCCGGGCGCGGCATTCGGATTGCCAGCCGAGCCGAAATATTGAATCTGCCAATCGTTGAAGCTTTGCCTTTGCGGCAGGGATTGCGTGATCCAATCGCTCAAGAGCTGAATGGCGCCTGGGTCGAGTTCGTTCGTAGCGAGCGGCGGCATGCGGGGAACGCCGTTCCCCCCGATACGGTTGAGCGCCATGGAATGGGAGAGGTCGCCCGGAACGACAAATTTGTTGGCTGAATTCCCGCGATTATCAGCAAGGATCCCGTTGATCATGTTGGCCGAATCGGTCGGCGTAGTCGGCCGCGCGTCCCAATTGCCGAGAGCCGCTCCACCCGGCTGATGGCACTGCACGCAGTTCACCGCAAAGTAGGAGCGCGCTCGCCACTCCAGGCTTTGTGAAGCATCCGTGGCCTGGGCAAAGGCAGGAAAGTTATTTACGCCGGTGACAGGCGATGAAAAATAACCGGAATCGTTCAAGTATTGAATCTGATTGAGGGTCTGGCCACCGAAGCTGTTCGTGCGGTTCAATTGCCGCGTGTTGAAGCTAAGGGCATGACCAGCCACCGGCGTATGGCAGGTTCGGCATTCGTTCCGGCTCGGATAATGCCAGGTTTGCGTAGCGGGCACGCCGTTCACTTCGACATTGATCACTTCGTCCAGACCGGTTTCGGCCACCAGATCCGCGTCAGACTGATCCGCCCGCCACTTATAAGTGATGCCGTAGCTGCCCGTCGTGGTCTTGACGATGAAACGTGTCTCGAGCCGACGTCGTGCGGTTGGATCGCCGCGCTTCGTCTCCAGCTCAAAGTGTTTGATCCAGACGGAGCCGGTCGGGAATGTCCAATTGCCGTCCTGACTGAAACCGATGGTCGCTCCGGGATTTGGCACACTGAACCATCTTGTCTTTATGGCGTAGTCCGACCAGAACGCCACATTCGGTGCGTACGGAACGATGCCTGCATTGGGCGCCAGAGTGGTCAGGTTCGAAAAGGCGCCCGTTTGAGAGAGCAACGCCGGAGGGGCTGTACCCGAGGTTCCGGTGCGGGCGAGTCGGCTGATGGTTCCCGCGACGATGTCCGCAAATAGTGTATCGCCGTTACGAGGATCAACCCCGAAACCGACGATGTTCTGATTGGTGGTCAGAAGAGAGACAGACCAGGTTGCTCCACTTTGCGTGAGGGCCCAAACCCGTCCGCTCACGTAATCAGCGAAGATGTATTTCTCAAATAGTTCACTGAATTTGGACCCTCGATACAAAATCCCGCCGGTGATGCTGTTTCCTTGAAAATTTCCGGTGCCGTGGCCGTATTCGTAAATGGGTGAAAGGTAGCTTGCGTTGACCGGCTTACTGGCGATGCGCGGTCCATCGTGGGTCGCTTCGAAATAGCTCCAGCCGCAATCGGCGCCCGCTGCGACGATGTCGACTTCTTCCCAGGCATCCTGGCCGACGTCGGCCACAAACATCCGGCCAGTCGGTGGGTCGAAGCTGAATCGAAAGGGATTGCGCAGTCCGGTGGCCCAGATTTCTGTCCGCACTGTGCCGGCGTTGAAGTTGATCCCGTTGTGCGAGGTCACGCCGATAAACGGATTATCGGGCGGGATTGTGTAGGTGCCGGCGTGAACGGCGGAGGGATAAGTCCCGGAAGCTTGTGTATGCGAATTTGGGAGAAGACTGCCTGCCTTTTTATCCACGTCGATGCGAAGAATAGCGGAGAAGAAGTCCTTATTGATGAAGCGGGCGTTATCGTACTGATCATTCGCGCCACCTTCGTCACCAATCGAGATGTAAAGGTAGCCGTCGGATCCGAAATGGAGATCGCCGCCATTGTGATTTCCGGCCTCGTCCAGCTGCGAGATCAGCGGTTGATGTGTCGTTGGGTCGGCCTGGTCTGGGTTGTTCGACGAAACGCTGAAACGCGCGATGCGCTCAAAAGTCTTGTTCGTGCCGGCGTCGTTCACCGTCACGCTGTAAAAAACGTAGAACAATCCATTTTGCGCGTAGTTGGGATGGAAAGCGAGGCCGAGCAAACCTTGTTCGCTGGCGGTGGAGAGCGTGCCGCCACCGGTCGCGCTTAAAAATGCCGGGATATCGAGAAAGGTTTGTTTGGTGGGAGTGCCGTTCAGATTCTTGACTACCTGAACGGTCCCGCCGCGTTCGACCACAAAAAGCCGGTTGGTTTCTCCGGGAGGGGAAGCGATGGCGATGGGCGCGGCAAAGGTGAGCGATCCCAGTGCATTTTCCGTGGTGTAACCAGTGGCCGCGGGCAAGTCCGCCGGCAGAACCAGAGTTGTGTTTCCCGAATGGAGCGGAACCGGCACGCTGAAAGTAAAGGGATTCGCGCGCGCGACAGATTCAAGCTCGGCTGTCTGGCTTTGCGAATCGTTGCCGTAAATAAATGTGGGCAGGTGGTCGCCGAAAGGGATTTTCAGATAATACTGGATAGTCTCGCCTCCGTTGAAGGCAGGCAGAGTGCCCGCATAGTATTTGTTGTTCCCGTTGATGCCCTGGAAAGTCATGCCGGTCGACGACCAGAGAGCGTCCGTGATTCGCCTATAGTATATAGTCGACCCGGATTGAAATTGGTTGCCCGGATCTCCACCTGCGCCTTGGAACTGACCTCCGTTGAAGATGACGACCGGCGTTCCGGGATTCACGGAGAGCGGATTGCGCATGGTCGCGCCGCCCGGAGCTTCCGCGCTATTCGGGATATGCCAGACATTCCCGGTGCGTGCCGCGAACGCTGCATTGGTGGTGAGCACGACGCGATCGACGCGGAAGCCGTCCTCGCGCATCCAAAGATTCACGGTGTGGTTGCCTGTGCTCGCGACGTTGAAACTGGCCGCACCGGCTGCGCCCTGGATGGCGTTGCTCCATTGCCAGGCGTTCGTCTGCGACAGGGTCATTTTGACGGCCGATCCGCCATCGATACCGGCATGAATTGAATCGTCCGTGTTGGCGGAGGCATGTCCCCGGATCCAAACGTAGTGCGTTCCGGTGCTGGAGAAGTTGACGGTGAATTGCAATTCCGGACTGGTGGCCCCCGCGGCGATATTCCCGCCATTGTTGGGCATTGCTTCCATATATCCAGCTCCGCTGAAACCGGTGACCGCCGCGTCTAAAGTCCATTGGTGCGACGAACGAGGAGAAAGATTGGCGTCGAAATTTTCTGCCTCAAGAACGGCCACTCCGCCAGCCTCCAAGACCTGGGCACCAGCTTCCGAGCTGAGAAAAATCAGCACCCCGGCCGACGCGCTGCCGGCAAGCCTTCCGAACCCTGAAAACACGCCCCTTTAGGCTCGTAGATTTCGAGGAAGAACGCGATACAAAACGCTCCGAGCGGAACGCTCGCGCCCAAATAATTTGCCAAAGTGCTAAGGGCATCACAGTTGTATGCCAATGTCCGACGCTAAACCCGACAGTCAGCGCATGGAAAAGATCGTCAGCTTGTGCAAGCGACGAGGGTTCATCTTCCAATCGAGCGAAATTTATGGCGGTCTGAACGGCTGCTGGGATTACGGCCCGCTGGGCGTCGAACTGAAGCGGAACCTGAAAGATTATTGGTGGCGCAAGATGGTGCATGAGCGGGACGACGTAGTCGGCATGGACGGCTCGATCCTGATGAACCGAGCGGTCTGGAAAGCGAGCGGGCACGAAGAAACTTTCAGCGATCCGATGGTGGAGTGTCCGGTCACAAAAAAAAGGTATAAAGCGGATTCGATCGAGCGCCAGACCGGATTGGTTTTTGCATTTACCGGGGCCGGAAACGATGAAGGGAAAAAATTGGAGGAACCTATCGAAGTCATGGTTCCGATGGGGAAACCGCGCGAATCGGCGGAAAAGGTGGCGAAGCAATTTTATGAGCAGCGCGGGATCAACACTCCCAAATTAATCGGGGGACTCGAGCCCTTGCGCGTTGAGAATTCGAATTTGTATGCGCCCGAGACCGGGGCTCGTTTGGGTGAACCAAGACCTTTTAATTTGATGTTCAAAACCTATGTGGGCGCAACTGAGAGTGACTCGTCCGTCACTTACCTGCGCCCGGAGACGGCCCAGTCCGTCTTCGTTCAGTTTAAGAATGTGCTCGAGGTTTCGCGCAAGAAGTTGCCCTTCGGAATTGCGCAAATTGGCAAGGCTTTCCGCAACGAAATCAATCCGCGTAATTATATATTCCGGTCCCGCGAGTTCGAGCAAATGGAGTTGGAATATTTCTGTCGACCGGAGCAGGGGATGGAATTGCTCGAGTATTGGAAGGAAGAGCGCCTCAAGTTTTACGAGAACATCGGGATACCACGCGGGAAGTTGCACGTGCTCACCGTGCCGGACGCAGACCGCGCCTTCTATTCGAAGGGGACGTACGACATTGAATATGAATTTCCCTTTGGGGTGCAGGAACTGGAAGGCGTGGCCTATCGAACGGATTACGATTTGTCCCAGCATCAGAAAGCGAGCGGTAAACCGCTCGAGTATTTCGATGAAGAGGCGAAGGAGAAGTTCATCCCGCATGTGGTGGAGCCGAGCGCGGGAGTCGATCGCACGGTGCTGGCCTTGATCTGTGAAGCTTACGACGAAGACACCGCGCCCGATGAGAAGGGGAAGCAGGAGTCCCGCATTGTCCTGCGTTTCTCGCCGCGCATGGCACCGATCAAATGCGCGATCTTTCCTTTATTGAAGAACAAAGAGCCGCTAGTGACGAAGGCCCGCGAGATCGTTCGTTTGCTCCGGCCCCACATGAACGTGTTTTACGACGAGACCGGCGCGATCGGGCGTCGTTATCGCCGCCAGGATGAAATCGGAACGCCGTTCGGTGTGACGGTTGATTTCGATACTCTGGGCGAGAAAGGTGAAGAACTCCTCGATACGGTCACATTGCGTGAGCGCGACTCAATGAAGCAGGAGCGCGTCAAGATTTCCGAGTTAAGGGAGTTGCTCGCCGCGCGCATCGCTTAGTCGGATCTTATCAGCTTTGAATCTCGAGGAGTTTCGCGAGCATTGCCTGGCCAAGCCCCACGCGGCAGAGAGCACGCCCTTTGGGGAGGATGTTCTTGTGTTCAAGGTTGGCGGCAAGATTTTCGCGCTCGCCTCGCTCGATGAGGTGCCGCCCACGGCCAACCTGAAATGCGACCCGGATCGGGCGTTGGAATTGCGCGATCGCTACGAAGAAGTGCGCCCGGGGTATCACATGAACAAGAAACATTGGAATACCGTCGAGTTGGAAGGGGGAGTTCCGGCATCGGAGCTGCGCAAAATGGTCGACCATTCCTATCAATTGGTGATGGCCAGCCTGCCCCGAAAAATACGCGCTGCGCTGTGGTAGCGTCGGTCTAGGACAGCCGACAGAGCAGGATATTCACCCTCCCGCCGTCCGGTGTAAAACTTCTCGCACCTCCACCTCGCCGATTTCCAATTCCAAGGCCAGTCTGGCTACGCGCAAGAAATTGTCGGGAGCGTCCGTGAGTGCGACCTCCAGTCCGCCGTGACCGGTTTTATTCGCCTGCATGCCCTCCCGGTCTAACAACTGCTGGACGGCGACGGCGCAATTCCGCGCTGAATCAACCAGCGTCACTTCGCCCTCCAGGGCTCGCTGGATGGCAGAAGAAAGCAACGGGTAATGCGTGCATCCAAGCACCAGTGTGTCGATGCCCTTTTCAATTAACGGTTCCAGATAGCGCGCGATGACCCGATCCGTTAAAGGATCATCGAGCCATCCCTCTTCGATCAATGGCACTAGCAGGGGACAAGCCTGGCTCGTCACTTTTACGGAAGAATCGAGGTTCCGCAGGGCCTGTTCGTAGGCGCCGCTTTTCACGGTTGCACGCGTGCCGATCACCCCAATATGGCCCTTCTGCGTGGTAGCGATGGCGGCTTCAGCACCGGGCCGAATCACGCCGATGACCGGGACAGAAAAAGTTTGTTCCAACTTCGGTAGTGCCACGGACGAGGCCGTGTTGCATGCCACGACGATGGCCTTGGCGTTTCGCTCCATCAACATTTCGGCGATCTCCACACTGTAACGCTCGACGGTGCTCGGACTTTTGTTGCCATAGGGCAAGCGTGCCGTGTCCCCCAGGTAAATGATGCGCTCCGAAGGCAGGAGATCGCGCAGGGCTTTGACTACGGTGAGACCACCGATACCGGAATCGAAAACTCCGATTGGGCGCAAAAGAGTTTCTTCGTCGCGAGGCGGCATGGTCTGTTATTCACCGCCGCTGATCGAAATAGAAGGAGTATCGTGCCGATTGAGATCGGCCGGAACGTAATCCGCCAGGGGTTCGCTGATGGAATGCGAGTGCAAAGGCAGGCTGGTTTTGGCCGCCGCGAATGTCTGCCGGTCGCTCGCGCGGAAGTTGATGGCGGCGTCGTAGTTCTGAATGCCCTGCGCGATAGCGGTGCCGACCTGCTGGCGAAATTGGGACGTGGCGATGCGCTGACCTTCCGTGACATTGCTCAGAAAACCGCATTCGATCAGGAGGGCCGGCACCTTTACATTCCGCAGCACGTGAAATCGCGCGTGTTTGACCCCACGATCGAACATGGTCAGACGAGATAACACCGTGGCGTGGATCGCAGCGGCCAACGCGACGTTCTGCTCATCCTGTCCATTGCCCGAACACCAGCGCGTGTCGGCCACGGAGACTTCATTCGCCGCGTTCGACGTGACCCCGGCGGGCGCGAGAGAATAGCTTTCGAGGCCTTCGGCACTTCCGCTGGTATTGAAATGAACACTGACGAAAACCGCGTTGGGGAAACGGTTGGCAAAGGCCACACGATCTTCCAGTGCGACGCTTTTGTCCGTCGCCCGCGTCATCTCGACCTTGTAACCGGCATGCATGAGTTGGAGGCGCGCGTATTGAGCCACGTCGAGCGCGAAGGCCTTTTCCGTTCCCCAGCGATTCGTTGCACCGGAATCGATTCCACCATGACCCGGATCCAGCACGACGGTTTCGATCTTGTGGGCGTTCTTAACTCGATTCGGGCGAACGATTGGCTCGATGATCTTGCTCACGTCCATGGCGGAAATTAATTCGTCCGTGCCGCCGGCCAGGATCGGAAAATCGGTAAAGAAGCGGACTCCATTAATATAGAGATTACTTGTGCCGGCTTGCGCCCGGATCCCGGTTCGTTCTTTGCGCAGGGAAACGGTATGGCTGACGCGGGTGTATTCGGGGAACTGGTAGAAGTGCGCCACGTTGGTAAAGGTAACGTAATCCCGGCCGTTCAGGCGGGTCACCGTCCAGTCTTCACTGGCCAGAGCGAACCCCACGATTAGGAGGAGAGTGACGCCCAGGCCAAGAAACTTGCGCATTCACATAAACTTGGCGGCTCTTGTCGCGCGTCGCAAGTGCATCGTCGCTCCGGCAGGACGACGCGCCGAAGACCCACGGACCGAGGAAGGCTATCGCTTCTTTGATCCTCTCCACCTTTTCATTTTGCAATCATGCGCCGTCTCCGGATGATGGCATGCGCCATGGCTGAACTTTCGAAAACGTACGATCCGCGTTCGGTTGAACCGAAATGGTATCAGCAATGGCTCGAGCACGACGATTTCAAGGCGGACCCGCATTCGCCCAAGCCCGCTTTTTCGCTGGTGATTCCGCCGCCGAACATCACCGGTGTTTTGACTCTCGGCCACGTCCTCAACAACACCATTCAGGACATCCTGGCGCGGCGCGCGCGGATGCGGGGCTGCGAAGTGTTGTGGCTGCCGGGGGTCGATCACGCCGGCGTGGCCACCCAGACCGCGGTGGAAAAGTTTCTGTGGCGAACGGAGAAGACCAGGCGCCGCGATCTCGGTCGCGAAGAATTTCTCCGGCGCGTGGTTGAATGGCAGGACAAACACGGCGGCATTATTATTGAGCAGCTCAAGCGACTCGGTTGTTCGTGCGACTGGTCGCGCCAACGCTACACCTTGGACGAGGAATATGTCCGCGCCGTGGAAGGCGTCTTTGTCGATCTTTACCGCAAGGGGCTGATCTATCGCGGCCGTCGCATGATTAATTGGGATCCGGCCGCGCAAACGGCGCTCTCCGACGAGGAGGTGATTCCAAGGCCGCAAAAGGGGAGTCTTTATTATGTTCGCTATGAGATGGTGGAGGAACCGGGCCGATTTCTGGAAGTGGCCACAACCCGGCCCGAAACAACCATGGCGGATACGGCGCTGGCCGTTCATCCTAACGACAAGCGTTACAAGGATTTGATCGGTCGACAGGCGTGGCGGCCGCTCGCTCGCGAAAAAATCCCTGTCATCGGAGATGAGGCGATCGACCCTGAATTCGGCACCGGTGTTCTTAAAGTAACGCCCGCGCACGACAAGGTAGACTTCGAAATCGGTCAGCGCCATCAGTTGCCCGTGGTGGACGTGCTGCACCCGGACGGACGCATCAACTGTCGGGCCGTGCCGGAATTGAACGGACTCGATCGTTTTGCCGCTCGCGAAAAATCCGTGGAATTATTGAGAGAGCAAGGGCTGCTGGCAAAACTCGAGGCTTACGAGAACAACGTTGGATTCAGCGAGCGCAGCGAGGTGCCGATCGAGCCTCGTTTGAGCGAGCAATGGTTCCTGCGTTATCCCAAAACAGAGGGGGCGCTCGCCGTGGTGCGCGATCATTTGATCCGTTTCTTCCCCCAGCACTGGGAGAAGGTTTACGCGCAATGGCTCGATCACATTCAGGATTGGTGCATCAGCCGGCAGATTTGGTGGGGACACCGCATCCCAGCCTGGTATTCAACTTCAGAGTCCAACAAAGAGATCTACGTAGGAGTGGAGCCTCCGCCGGATCCAGAGAACTGGACGCAGGATGCCGATACGCTCGATACCTGGTTTTCTTCATGGCTCTGGGCCTACGAAACCATGGACGAGGAGACGCGAAAGAAATTCTATCCGACGTCGGTGCTGGTGACTGCGCCAGACATTATTTTCTTCTGGGTCGCGCGCATGATCATCGCCGGGCTCGAGTTTAAACCCGGCCAGGGTGATCGGATTGAAGACAACATTCCTTTCCGTGACGTGTATTTTACAGGATTAATTCGCGACAAGCAGGGCCGAAAGATGTCGAAGTCGCTCGGCAACTCGCCGGACCCGGTGGAATTAATGGAGAAGTACGGCGCGGATGGATTGCGCTTCGCCCTGATGCGGACCGCGCCGAGTGGGCAGGATATCCGGTTCGATGAGAAACAGATCGAAGAGGGTCGGAATTTTGCCACGAAGCTCTGGAATGCGGCGCGCTTTCGGCAGATGCATGGGCCGAGCGAAGCCGAGCCCACGATCCATCCGGAGTCCCTGTCGATCTACGCGGTCGAAGTTGCGGCTCGATTGAACGAGACGATGGCCGCGGTGGAGGATTCTTTCAGCGAGTACAACTTCAACGCCGTCGCGCAACGGCTCTACGATTTTTTTTGGAACGACTATTGCGACTGGTTTGTTGAGTCAACCAAGACGGAAATCTTTGCCGAAAACGAGGCGCGCAAGGTGTCCGCGCTGGCCGTCATGGATTTGGTGCTCTCGGCTACGCTAAGGCTGCTGCATCCGTTCATGCCGCATATCACCGAGGAGCTTTGGATGCTCCTTGGATTCGGAAAGGAATCGATTCAGTTTGTCAGGCCTCCCGAGCCGGTGGCACTCGACGGAGCAAAAGTGGCGGATGCCCGAAAATTCGCGAGCCAAATCTACGAGACCGTTCAAGCGGGACGCAATCTGCGCGCGGAAGCCCGGGTGCCTTCCAACAAGAAAGTACGCTTCATTCTGCGCTCGAGCGCAGAAAGCATAGGAAACGAATTGCCGACATTGGCGCGACTGTTGAACGCCGAAGAAGTGACGCTTGATCCCGACTACAAGGCCCCTTCGGGTGTGCCCGTCACGGTGACGCCGTTAGGCGAGATTTTTCTTCCGACGACCGTGACGGATGTGTCGGCCGAACGTGATCGGCTCGAAAAAGAGATCGGAAGGATTGATGGAGAATTAAAGACGGTACGCGCGAAATTGCGCAGCCCGTCATTTGTAGATCGCGCGCCCGGGGCAGTCGTAGAAGAACATCGGCAACGGGAGAAAAAGTTCGAAGAGCAACTGACGAAACTGACGCAGGCCTTTGCGGCCTTGGAGTGATGGTAGAAACACCGCGGCGCGTCCTCTCTCCAGTGATAGCAGTTCTTCAGAATTTCAGGTAAGCTGCGGCGAAATGAGCGTGTGGAAGAAGCTGCTCTGGGTGGCGGTCACAATCCTTGGGGTTGTCGCGATTGCTGTTCTCGCCCTCTCGCGCGGTGAGCAAGTGAGCGCTCTCTGGATCATCGTCGCCGGATTGTGCGCGCTCTCGATTAGTTACCGCTTTTACAGCAAGTGGCTGGCGACAAAGGTCCTTGTCCTTAATGACGAACGGGCCACGCCTGCGGTGGTGCAAAATGATGGCAAGGATTTCGTGCCCACGAATCGATGGATGGTCTTCGGTCATCACTTCGCCGCCATTGCAGGACCCGGCCCGCTCGTCGGTCCGGTGCTGGCCGCGCAGTTTGGCTTTCTGCCCGGCACTCTCTGGATCTTGATCGGAGCCACCCTCGCTGGAGGCGTGCATGACATGATTATCTTGTTCGCGTCGGTCCGTCGCGGCGGGAAAACGCTGGGTCAGATCGTGAAAGAAGAAGTGGGTCGCGGCGTCGGCGCGCTCGCCCTCATCAGCGTGCTGGCGATCATGACCATCCTGCTGGCGGTTCTCGCCTTGGTCGTCGTGCAGGCGCTGGCGAGCAGCCCGTGGGGCGTATTCACCATCGCGATGACCATCCCGGTTGCCTTTGTCATGGGGATCGGTTTGCGCAGCGGAAAAGTCAGCGTGCTTGCGATCACGATTTTCGGGGTGCTTGGCCTGGCTTTGTCAGTCTGGGGCGGACAATTTCTGGCGCAGTATCCGTCTATCCAATCCTGGTTCACGCAGGATCAGAAGTGGCTGGCGTGGGCCATCATGATCTACGGCCTGGCGGCATCCATCCTGCCCATCTGGATGCTCCTGACCCCGCGGGATTATTTGAGCACATTTTTAAAACTGGGAACGGTCGCGGCGCTCGCCGTCGCCGTGATCGCCCTGCGGCCTACTTTGTTGATGCCCTCGATTTCGCGCTTCGCCGATGGCTCCGGTCCCGTATTCGCCGGGCCGGTCTTCCCATTCGTCTGTATCACGATCGCCTGCGGCGCTGTTTCCGGTTTTCACTCACTCATCGCGTCGGGTACCACGCCTAAAATGATCCGAAGCGAGTCGCGTATTCGGGACATCGGTTATGGGGCCATGGTCACTGAAATGATGGTGGCACTCATGGCCATGATTGCCGCGTGCGTACTGCAACCGGGCGAGTATTTCGCGATCAATGCGAAAGGAATACCGAGTGAAGTGGTCGCGAGCATCACGGCCTCTGGTTTTCCCGTGACCGAACAGCAAATGACTGATCTGGCGCACAATCTCGGCGAAACAACGATGTTCGGCCGCGCCGGCGGCGCGCCAACTTTCGCCGTGGGGATGGCGCATATGTTTGCGCGGGTCTCCGCCAGTCCGACCGCGCTGGCTTTGTGGTATCACTTCGCCATCATGTTTGAGGCGCTTTTCATTCTCACCACGATTGATGCGGGCACGCGCGTCGGACGGTTCTTGTTGCAGGATTTACTTGGAAACCTTTGGCGTCCCCTTGGGAATACCCGGTCGTGGAGCGCAAACTTTTTCTCGAGCGCTCTGCTCGTGGGCGCGTGGGGCTGGTTTTTGTATCAGGGAGTGGTCGACCCTCTCGGCGGGATTAACACCCTCTGGCCGCTTTTCGGCCTGGCCAACCAACTCCTCTCGGTCATCGCCCTTTGTCTTGCCACGACTCTTCTGATCAAGATGCAGAAGGCGCGTTATGCATTTGTCACCGTTCTTCCGTTGCTCTTTATGTGTGCAGTCACGTTTTCGGCCGGGTATCTCAAAATCTTTTCTCTGGAACCGAGACTGGGTTTCCTTTCCGGCGCGCGCCAGTTGGTGGAGAAAGCGGGCTCACTCGGTGGAGGGAAGGGTGCGGATATGCTGCGCCAGGCGACGGTTTGGCGTTTCGATGCGCTGGTCGCCGGATCCTTTCTTGTGCTCGTTCTCCTAATCGTCATCGGCTCGGCCGTGCAGTGGTGGCAACTGATCCGTGGAACCAGGCCAGCAATTTTGAACGAGAGCGAATTTGTTCCGCTATCAGGATTTAACGCAGCCCGCTAGCACCGGCAAAGTTCGAGATTTACCTGTAAATATCGACGCGACGGTCTGGGAAGACGTTCATCCGGCTGCGCACCGATTTGAGCACCTCTTCCGATAGATCGGCTTGAATCAATTCTTCCCGATCGGGCGAGGCCGAAGCGATCACCACTCCGGATGGATCGACCATGGCGGAACTGCCACAAAAGGTGACACCGTCGTCCGTGCCCACCCGGTTCGCGGCAATGACGTAGCTTTGATTTTCGATCGCGCGCGCCCGCGCGAGTGTCTGGAAATGCTCGACGCGTGGAAATGGCCACGCCGAAGAGATGATAAAGGCGGTGACGTTGTGAGCAGTGGCCAGCTTCCGGTAGACTTCAGGAAAACGAAGGTCGTAGCAGATGCTGAGTCCGAAGCTAAATGGGGAAAGCTGAAAATCCGTCAGACTGTCGCCCGGCGTGAAGCAAAGATTTTCGGCGATGGGTGGAGCGGTGAAGAGATGGGTCTTGCGATATTTGGCGATGACCTCTCCATCTCGATCGACGACCACCTGAGAGTTGTAGATTGCTTTCCCCTCCCGTTCGGAGAGACCGCAGACGATTCTCAGCGAGAGGCGGCGGGCCACTTCGCGGAGTCGCGGCAGAGCGCCTTCTGTCCATGGAACTGCCTGTTCCCGGATTGTCGCCATGGCATAGCCCGTATCGACCACCTCCGGAAAGACGACCATTTCAGCGCCGCCCTTTTTGGCACGTTCGGCGAACTGGCTGACGGTGTGAAGGTTCGCCTCAAGATTGCCCAGGGTGCACGAAATCTGGGCGACAGCGATTCTCACGGGATCAGCATACACGTTTCGTTGCGGCGGCAACCAGCAGTGAACACGCTCAGCCTGCGGGCAGGTCGGCGCAGACGAAAGTTCCGGCTATTTCCGGCGTAGCGGAACGACGATTTCCTGATCGCGCCGGCCGAAGACGACACGGCCGTCCTGAATGGCTTTCAGGGTAATCTGGTACGTTTGGCTGCCGATTTGCAGGCCGAACTGTTGGCCTTCCTGCATAATCTTGCCGTTCACGATGGCGTAACGATTCGATTGGCCCAGTGTGATGGAGCTGACCAAAAAGGCCGAGGCGGAAATGTCGGGTCCCGCGTGCTCGGCCGCGCCGGGCTCTGAAAGTTTGGCGGTCGGCTTCCATCCAATCGGCCAGAACGGGTTCCGGCTGTTGTTCTCCATGGTGAAGGCCGATTTGTTTTTGAACTCAAGACCGGACCCTTCGACGGCGAAGGCGCGAGCGGCCGAGAATACGACGAGGGAAAGTAAAACGAGCCTCTTCATTTCTTTTGGATGAAATTGGTAGCGACAAGATCAACGGTCTGGAATTGCCCCTGCTCGGGGAGGGCGCGGATGGTGACTTTGGTGATCGAAAGAAGGGGTTCGGCGTTCTCCAGGTCTGCCATGGCCTTGCCCAAGGCGGAGTAATCGGCCTGCGGAATTTCGATCATCCAGTTGTATTTCATCCAACCGGCCATTTCGGCCTCCTTGAAAGGAGTGCTGTTTTCAAGCCGGGCCACGGCCTTGTCTATTTGTTCGTTAGCGAAGAAGACCTTAATGCGGGGAGGGAACCAGGCAATCGGGGCGCCTTCTGAATTCAATTTCTTGAGAGCTGCGAATCGAGTGGTGGCTGATTTCGCCTGATGCTCGAGCGTGCTGGCTTTGCTCATCTCGTCTTTGGATGAGTTGAGCTTGGATTGTTTATCATTCATCGCCGCCGTCATCGCGTTGCGGCTGCGATTGAGTGGCCCGAGAAAGAAGCTGAAGTAAACGTAGAGAAGGAAGACGAAGCCCATAGCGCTCAGCGAGATCTTTTTGATCTGTTCTTTTTTAAAATTGACGGCACTCATCGTCGGGGAGCTCGGTCGGGTGGCTGAACTGCAGTTGTCTTGGTCGGCGCACCAGGATTGAAGGTTACAGTTAAAGTATAGTGAGCCATCGCCATGTTGGATCCGCCGACGTTTACAATCGTGTCGAGATCTTCCAGTCCCTTGAACTCGATTTTTACTTCGCGATAACTTTGGGCCAGTTGTTCCACCAACATCTGGCGTAAATCCTCGGCGGCAGCGCGCGGTTCGCGGCCGGCCGCGACACCTTCAATGGATACGGAGATGCCCTTGTTCTCGTCCATGACCTTGCCTTCGATGCTGGTCAGCTGAGTATTTGGAGCGACGCAGCGCGATACTTTTTGCAGGAAGGGAGCCCAGAAAAATCTGTTTTCGATGTACTCGTCCAGCACCCGAGTTGTTTTGATGATGTCAGTCAATTCAGCGGAGCGCTTTTGCGCGGCCGTCACCTGAGGTTCGACTTTGGCCCACTCGCGCTCGACTGCGCTCAGCTTGGTCTTGATCTCCAGCGTGCGATAAGCGTTGAACATGTAATAGACGAAAAGCACGCCACCCAACGCGATCAACACCATCACCCCGATCTTGAGTGGATCGCGCTGACGTTGCCGCTGTTGCAGAATCTCCTCGTGGAGGAGGTTAAGATGAAGGGCCATGGCTGGGTTAGCTGCTCAGGTATTCAAAAGCGGCACCGCACGCGACATTGAGCGAGACAAATTCGTGGGGCAGGGCCTGCCGCTTGGCTGCGGGAAGTGCGACCTCGCACGTTTCGAGCGGGTCCCAAATTTCGCAGGGCAAGGCAAGTTCGTCGCTCAGGGTCTGGAGGACCGCCTCCACCCGGGCGAGACCTCCGGAGACAAAGATGCGGCTGATACTTTCTTCCCGTTGTCCTTCGAAGAATCCGATCGAGTTGCGAACCTCGGTGGCAAGGCGGGTGAGCGACGTCCGGCAGATCTCAGCCATTCCGGCGTCCGCTTCCTGAACCATGGACCAGGCAGCCTGCGCTTCGATGGCCCCATCCGCGGTCAAGGCTTGGGTTAGCGCCTTTCCGCCATAATCAATACTGCGCACGAGCACCAGTTCGGCTTTGCTGCCGATGAGGACGGTGCTCTGCGCATGACCCATATCGAGAAGCAGGAAAGCTTCGTTGTTGAAAATATCGGGGTAGGCGAATTCGAAAGCGTTGAATGAGCAGATCGGTGCGAGCTGCAAGATATCGGGAGTCAGGCGCGTCTTTCCCATTGCTTCGATCAGTTGCTTGACGCCATTACGCAACATCCCGGCGACGAGATAGCGCGTCTTGGTTAGGACGCCGCTTTGCACAGCCACAGTACCCGAGTCGTGGTTTTCGGCGGGGAGATCGACGGCGTGGGCCATGGCTGGCGCAACGTCGAGGACGAAATCTTTGCATTCCTGGTTCAAAACAGCGAGGCCGTTCAGGCGCAAAGCATTACGCAATAACGGAACCGGCGTATCTGGCTGCTCGATGATGCGAAGGAGTGATGACGGATCGGAGAAGGCCAGGGCACAACCTTTGGCGCTTCCACCGAGGTCTTTTACGAGCAATTTGATTTGCTGGGCGAGCGCCTCGGCCGAGTCCATCTCCGGCGGCACTTCGCGCGATGCATAGCTCGTCAAGACAATGCGCGCGTCGTTTCGACGCTGGAGCGCGACACCTTTGAACGAGTGTTTGCCTAAATCGATGCCAATAACTGAGTCTCCGCGTCGGGCCATGATGCTAAAGCCCATGTAGCGGAAAGCGTGCCGACAGCCCCGTTTTTCCACTGCTCGACCGTGCAATGCCCCACCCAATCGGCCATGCGGGAAGGGCGAACGCTAGGCCGCTTTCGGAGCGCGATATCCGAAGAACTCGCGGTCCTTAATCATCCGAACGACTTCGGGCGGCACCATTCGCTCCCAACTTCCATCACCGGCCTGTAATTTGGCCAGTACGTCCGGTGGGAAAATCCGCAGATACTCGAGATGATATTCGGTAATTTCTTCGATGAATTTGTTGTCGATCAAGTACTGGAAGAGCGATCGGAGATTGGGAGCGACCTCCAACTGCGTGGCGCTGCGAACCCCGCCGGTCTTATCGTCGATCATGGGGTAGACAAAGAGCTTCAACCCACCTTTGAACATTCGGCCAAGCGCTTCGAGGATCCCTCCTTCCAGGTTCAGGTAATATTTCTCGTCGAAGATTTCCATTAAACTCGGTACGCCCATGACCAGCCCGACCATGCGATTTGTGTAACGCGACAAGTATCCGGCCAGCCGATAATACTCCCCGAATTTCGAAATCAGCACGGTGCGTCCGAGTGCACCCAGGATATCGACACGGGCCAGAAAATCCGCGTGATTGAGTTGCCCTTCGGACAAAAGATTTTCCAGAGTCATCTCCATGAGGACAACCACATCTTTCTCGGAACAACCTGATTCCTTTAGAAAGACACGGTGCGCCCCGTCCAGCATGTCGTTGGTTGCGACTGTGACCGGACGAAAACTGCCGCGCTCGATGAGGATGGCCTTTTTGTAAAAGATCTCGGCGGGTTGCACGGTTTCGCCGTCGGCCGTGAACATGACTGCGCTGGTCAATCCCTGGCTCACCAATTGCAAGCTCATCAAGCGGTTGTCGACGCTGGGAAACGCAGGGCCGGAAAATTTGATCAGATCGACTTCGAGACGGCCGGGCGCGACGTTCTCCTGCAGGGAACAAATGAGTTTCTCCGGCTCCGTGTGATAATAGAAGGCGCCGTAGAGAAGGTTGACGCCGATGATCCCAAGCGCTTCCTGCTGATCGACATTTGCTTCGTCGAGCATGCGAACATGGATGATGATCTCGCTCGGTTCCATGCGGGTTTGTGTTTGAAACCGAACCCCGAGCCAGCCGTGCGATTCGTTGTGCAGTTTGAAGCTGCGCGCGGCGACGGTGTCGGCGAAAACGAAGAACTGCCGATCTTCGCCAAATTTCTCATCCAAGCGCTCGCGTAGCAGAACATATTCGTGCTCGAGCATGGTGCGGAGACGCACCCGGCTGACGTATCGGTCGGTCGGCCCGTAGATGGCATCGCTGAATGTCATATCGTAGGCCGACATGGTTTTGGCGATGGTTCCTGCGGCGCCGCCCACGTGGAAGAATCGTCGCGCCACTTCCTGCCCGGCGCCGATCTCGGCAAAGGTCCCGTACTTCTTCGGGTCCAGATTGATCTGGAATGCCTTTTTGTTCGTGCCGACATCCATCTCTGGGCTCATAGACCACTCAAGATGTAAGCAATTGCGCGCTTCTCAACTGAGCAATTGTCAGGCTGTGCCGCAAGCGCGGGCGAAATGAAGGGAGACGCCGCCTCCCCTCCTTAAAGCCGCACGAATTCTACACCCGTCGCCGGAATCCAGCCCCTCAGATTGTTGGGCAAAGTGGCGTAGACCCAGTCACCGCGCTGTCGCTCGACCTTGATTTCACTTCCAGCAGGCAAAGCGAGAACGCTGGCCGCCGTCTCCGCCGTGGCCAATCGCGCTTGCACGTCGACGCCTGTCACGATGGCAACCGATCGTCCCTTCCTCCCGTCTTCCACGGCCATGATCACATAAAAAAGCAGTGCAGCTGATACAAGTGAGCAAATGGAGAGGGCCATAACACTCCGGCGGCGGCGTCGCGACAGGACAAACGCCGCAATCAGGATGGCGCTGGTCCAAAACAAAACAGCCACTCCGATCGTGTATTGGTTCAGAGTGGCGAATCGCAGGAACTGCTCAGGCCAGGCGGGCAAAAGTTCGAGCGCGCGAGCTTCATCTCGCGCAATCCGCAAATTTGCCTGTACTTCAGGATGATTTGGTTCCAGCGCGAGAGCGCGCTCGTAGTTCAGGATTGCGCGTCCGAAATCGCGCGTGCGAAAATATGCATTCCCGAGGTTGTAAAACAACGCTGCGGTCCAATCGCCGGAACGCACGATCGCTTCGTAACTGACGATCGCTTCTTTGAACCGACCTCCGGAAAATTCCTGGTTCGCTCGAGCAAATGGCGCCTCTGAGTCAGCCAAAGTGGAGGCTATCATGGCCATGAATCCGACAAACAGGGCGGCGAATCGACCGATAGATGAGCAGGATTTCATGTCTGTAGATGATCGATCAACTCCAAAACCTCACGCCGTTGTTCGGGCGACAAACTGCTCACTCCATTTTGGGAACCGCCATACCGAAGTTCGTCGTGGCGTTCGAAAAGCTCCCGCAGGATTTCGCGAGCTTTTTCATCCAAATGAAAAGCGCGAGCGGCTCCTTCAGCATTCACCACATTGGGATCGGAGTTCGTCGCCAGCGCTGTTTTTATCTGAACCGCCCGCGCGGCATCCGCGTAATATTCGCGCGGCTCTGAATTGTCGCGACGCAGTTTCCGCATCAAAGCCGCGGATTCATTCTGCCACCCCGCGGTTCTTAACGTCTCCTGATTTTGCCGGTGAGCCCGCCGCACGTTCCAACCGATGAAGCCGAACAGCGCCAGCAAAGGAATCAACTGGGCCAACCAAAAAGCCTTGTGCAGATAGAGGGGCGCGAATGATTCGACCGCTTTGGGCCGTTCGGTCAGTTGATACAGGATGTCGCCGGGACTGGCCGAAGCTTGCGGAGCCGCCGTGGCCGTC
Organism: Chthoniobacterales bacterium; assembly: GCA_038230335.1. Classification (GTDB taxonomy): domain Bacteria; phylum Verrucomicrobiota; class Verrucomicrobiia; order Chthoniobacterales; family UBA10450; genus JBBRDU01. The sequence goes on from JBBRNL010000002.1 coordinate 380,434, forward strand.
GGCGTGGAGGCAGGAGTCGACGGCGCAGTACCCGATAGCGCGGCCGGCGCACTGCTCCCGCCTTCGACGTGGATCGGAATGGCCTCGCTCTTGAGAGTCACATATTTCTCCGCGACCGGATCAAAGAAACAGAATTCGAACGGCGGGATCGTTTGCTTCTTTTCGTTCGGGGACAGAACGGTTTCGAACGTTTTGGTTCCACTGATTCCCACGTTGTCGTCCTGTTTGAACTTGGATGACGGCGGATACTTGTGCCATCCATGTTCGTCCTGCAGGTTCGGCGCAGTCACGCGGTCGAAATTGCCACGGCCCGAGACCGCTGCCGTGACCGTCACGGGATCGCCCACCTGAACGCTCGTTGGATTGGCCGCGACGTTCATGGTGAAATTGCCCACCGCGCCGGAGAAGTTGGCCGGCGCATGTGCTGGTAAAGCCTTCACCTCAAGCGTGGCGGGAGCGCTCTTGATCGAAATTTTTTCCTGCTGACCGAAAGCGCCAAACGGATCATGGAAGAACGGATCGGAAAATGGATCGTCCGAATCAAAGATGTCGACGGGTGAACGGGAACGCGCCCCGGACTGCTTCCGCTGGACCGCCACGATGGCACCCGCCTGGACGGGCCCGACTTCCAATTTCCCGGGACGCGCGGCTGCGATCGCCGTCTTGAAAGTCAAAACTTGATAGGTGTTTCCGTTGATTGTCTCCAGTCTGGATTGTTCAGCTTGTTGCAGTTTTTGCATGGTGAAACCCTGGCCGGCAATGTCGGGTCCCTCCATCGGCCGGGCCCGGGACATGGAATGGAAACCCAGCCGAACCTCCACCGGCACCATTTCGCCTACGTAGGCCGACGGTTTTGTCACGATGAGCTCCGCGAAGGCCACTTTTCCGCCGCTTGCCTGAGTGGTCGCACTTTTTGGATTGGCCCGGCCCTGGCTGGTTCCGCCAGCGTTGGAGCCGGCCACAGTCAGTTGAAGTTCTGGTGTTTTGAATGCGCTGGTCCCAACCCGCACGGTTTGCGGCGGAATCTTGAACGTCCCGCTTTTGAGCGGCAGAATCGTGTAGTTATAAGTGACGCTCTGGGAAACATCAAAATTGTGCATTTCGTAATTTCGCGACGTGCCCGTCGGATGAATCTCAAGTCCATCGACCGTAATCTCACCGGGCGTGCCGGTTCCGTTGCCGCCCGTCACGCGGATCTGCAACTGGACAACCTCTCCAATGGAGACGTCAGAATTGCTCAGCACGGCCGTCACCTTGGGCGTTTCGGCATGGGCCGGCAAGGGCAGCCACGCTACGAATACGCTCAGCAAAAGCGCAAATGGCAATTGTGATTTGAGATTCGACATCCGTTGAGTTACCAATCGTTATAGACACGACGCGCCGCTCTGCGTTCATCAAGGGGAACTCGCGCCTCTTCATCTCGCATCGATTGAAGGAGAGCCTGCGCCTGCCGCTCGCTCATCTGACCTTCTTTTTGCGGTTCGACCTCGGTTGGCTCTGTTTCGGCAGGAGGCTTCTCCGATTTGTCCCCAGCGCTTCCTTTAATGTCGCCTGAGAACTTTTTGTTAGGTGAAGCATTGGGCGTCGGCGAGGGCGATCCGCTGTCTCCTGTTCCCTGTCCTGTCCCGGCCGAAGGAGAGGGTGAAGGTGAACTTCCCTGACCCGAGGGCGTGGCGGACGGTTGTTGATCCTTTTGTGAGTCGCCCTTCTTATCATCTCCGACCGCCGCGGACGGTGAGGGAGATGGACTCGCTGTGGGTTGATCGCCTTCCGGGGCCGGCGATGGAGTTGGAGTTTGGCCGGTCTCGGGAGGTTGCTCCTTTTGATCTTTTTGCGGCTTGTCTTTGGACTGAGACTGATCTTTTCCGCTCTGCTCCTTCTTGTCCTGGTCTGCCCCCGCGTTGCCTTGAGATGGATCCTGCTGCTTTTGCTGGTCCTGACCGGAAGACTTTTGCTGATCGTCCTTTTTTTGCTGCTGCGATGGATCCTTTTGGTCGGACTTCTTCTGCTCGTCCTTTTTATCCTGTTTCGGACTGGGCGACGGAGTGGGAGAAGGCTTTGGCTGTTTGTTTTTTAACTCGTCGATCTTTCTCTTCACGAACTCATGATTCTCTTTCGCTTCCTTATTTTGCGAGTCGAGCTTGAGCGTTTGTTCGTAATGCTGAAGCGCGTTCGTCCAATCGGTCAATTTTTTGTCATCGCTCTTTTCATTTTCGCCGTGTTCGTAAAGTGTATTGCCAAGGTTGTAGTGTGTCTTGCTCTGCAGGGACTTGTCGGGGGAAAGGAGAGCCTGACTGAAGGATTCGAGCGCTTTGCCGTATTCCTTCATTTTGAAAGCGGCCGCGCCGGAATCGAAATTTAGCTTATCGACGGCGCTGTTTTGCGGGTGAGCTTTTAACGTCTCCTGAAACTTGGCGTAGGCATCGTCGAACTTTTCCTGTCGATAAGCATCGAGCCCGGGGGCGGTCGCGAAACATGGTGGCAGCCCCAAAAGAAAGAGGGCCATCGCCACAGCAGCCGGAGCGGTCAGGCGCGAGGGCGTTCGCCCGGGCCGTCGGTCTCGCTTGCGTTCGCCGACCAGGATAGAAGTTCCGAGCGCGAGAATGGCCAGGCCAAGGGGCCACTCGTACCGTTCGATCGGACGCCGGCCTAAACGGACATCGATGTCGGCCGCCTTCATTTTGCCGATCCCCGCGGCTGCCAGTTGTTGCATGGCCTGTGGCCCGTTTTCCAAATGCAGGTAAAACCCTCCGGCCGCTTGCGCGATTTCCTGTAGCCGCTTCTCGTCCAGTTTAGACTTTACCACCTGGCCCTTTGAATCTTTGACGAATGCGCTTTGGGCATCTTCGCCCTTGATCGGGATAAGCGAACCTTGCGGCGTCCCAATCCCGACGGTGAAGATTCGAACTCCCGCCTGCGCCGCCGCCTGGGCCGTTTTCACGGCGTCGCCGCTTAGTTCTTCACCGTCCGTGAAAATAACCAAAGCGCGATTTCCAGTGGCGCTTTTGCCGTAGGTTTTGTCAGCCAGCGCAATCGCCTCGGAGATGTTTGTCCCACCCTCCGGAATTGTCTCCGTGTTCAGATCATTGATCGCTTCAACGACTGCGTCGTAGTCGATGGTGAGCGGTGCCTGGATAAAGGCGCGTCCGGCAAAGGCAATCAACCCGACGCGATCGCCTTGCAGCTGGTTGATGAGATCCTGCGTCGCAAGTTTAACCCGTTCCAGCCGGTTAGGCGGAACATCGTTTGAGAGCATGCTGCGCGATGTGTCGATGGCGACGAGCAGATCGATTCCTTTGCGGCGCGCTTCCTCGAACGAATAGCCCCAGCGCGGCTGAGCCAGACTAACGATGGCGAGCGCGAAGCAGATAAGCTGCAGAGCGAATCTAAAATAACGACGTGCGCGATCCACTTTGCCGGTCAACTCCGGAACGAGACGGGGGGAAACAAAATGGCGGAGCCGTTCTGCGCTCTTGCGTTCCGCTTGTCCGAACAGCAGGACAAAGAGGGGCAGGCCGAGGAGGACCCAGAACCATTGGGGCGCGCCAAAGCTCATAACTTGATATCGGCAGCTGGCCGATGACAAATGAACAGGGAGCTCATGCCAGATCGATGTGTGACCAGGATAGAAGCCTCTCTCACGGCAGTTTCTTCCAAATCGTCTGGGCTAGCAAAAGCTGTGCGACCAGTAAGCCGCAACCGCTCATGATGCAGAACGGAAACAGATCGCGGTACTCTTGATACTTCTTCACGTTGATTGTCGATTTTTCCAGTTTGTCGATGTCTTGATAGATCGCCTCGAGCGATTTCGTATCCGTGGCTCGATAGAATTGGCCGTCGGCAATTCGAGCCACTTCCTTCAGTCCTGCTTCATTGAATTGAACATTCTGGCGCTGATAACGAACATTCCCCTCCAGGTCAGTGAGCGGCCCGCGCGAAGTAAAAATGGGCGCCAGGGCAACTCCATTAATGCCTGCGCCGATCGCGTAGAGATGGATCTTCAATGCCTTCACTGCCTCGGCCGCAGTGTTTGGTGGAATTTTTCCTGCATTATTGTCACCATCGGTCAGCAAAACGAGGACGCGGCTCTTTGAATGCTTGTCTGTTAATCGGTTTGACGCCGCCGCCATGGCCGATCCGATGGCGGTGCCATCCTCGACCAGGCCAATCCGCACGCGCTCGAGATTCTGCAAGAGCCAGGCGTGATCGAGAGTCATCGGACTCACCACATAAGGACGACCGGCAAAGGCTATGATGCCGATGCGATCGTTAGGCCGGCCCTCGATGAACTTGCGTGTCACCTCGCGGATCGTGTCAACCCGGGTGGCCGGTTCGTCGCCAATAGTGAAGTCTTTGATCAACATGGAAGCTGAGACGTCGAGCACGAGCATGATGTCGATCCCACTGGCTTCCACCTGGTTCAGGGTCCGGCCGAGCTGAGGTCGGGCCAGTGCGACGATCAGTAAGGCTAGAGCGGCCAATAACAGGCTGCGCAGAATTCGGCCGGCGCGCGACGCGCTTCGCCTTCCCAGCGCCGCCAGCGTGGCCGTAGAAGAGAAGACGAGAGCGGCGGCGGCACCGCGCCGACCACGCAGATATGCGATCACCGGGATGGACAGCAGCAAGAGTAGGAGCCACGGGTGGCCGAAGGTCAGCGCGGTGTGGGCGGGCCACCAATCAAGCGGTTGCATAAGTCAGGTGTCCTCCTTGCACAAAGCGCATCGCGTCTTCCAGCAAAAGCCGGCTATCCGATGGCGCCGCAGCGTAGCGCGCAAACTTGATCAGGTCGCAGCGATTTAAAAAATCTTCCAGAAGATGTTTCTCGTCGTCGGAAAATTGCGGCCGGTGGTTCAGCTGTTCGAGAAATTCGACCGAGGTCTGTCGCGTCACGGGAAAACCGTATTGGTCCGTCACGTAGCGGCGCAAGATATCGGACACCCGAATGCTGAATTGATAGGGAGTGACCGCGTCAATTTCCACGGCGGACGCGTTTAAGGCCGCGAGAGCACGGTCGCGCGGCAGTTGCGGTGGTATGCCGTGCGCTCGATTCCGGACGACGAGCCACCAGACCAGACCACCGAGCAAAGACAAAACGACAAAGGCTCCGACGAAAACGGCCCACGTTGGAATGAGTGAGTAATCGACCGCCGGTGCGATATCGTGAAAATCCTCCACGAGCAGCAGAAAGATGAACGAAAGTGGCATGGGTCGTTACCGGATGGCCAGGCGGCGTTCGCGTTGTTTGAAAAAACTTCGCAAGGGCGGGAGGTAATCCTCGCCCGTGCGCAGATCGATCGTGTCGATATTGTTGCGCCGCAGGATTTTGAGCAAATCGGTTTCCTGCTTTTGCGCCAGGTCGGCGAACCTTGCGCGCAAGGCACGGTCAGCCGTGTTGATTTCGATCTGCTCGCCCGTTTCCGCATCTTCCAACGTGATGATGCCAATGTTAGGCAGCACAGTTTCTCGCTCGTCCTGGATTTGAATCGCGATGAGATCATGCCGGCGACCCGTCACGGCGAGGGCTCGGGAAAAGTCAGGCGCTTGAAAGTCTGAGATGAAGAAAACGACCGAACGGCGCGTGACAATCTTGTTTAAATAATCCAGGGCGAGCGCGGGACTCGTGGCGCGACCGGCCGGCTGGAAAAATAAAATCTCCCGGATGATCCGCAGGGTGTGGGAACGTCCCTTCTTCGGCGGGATGAAGAGCTCGACCTGATCGGTAAAAAGGAGCAAGCCCACCTTGTCATTGTTCCGGATCGCGCTGAAAGCGAGAAGACAGGCAACTTCGGCGGCAAGCTCGCGTTTCGATTGCGAGGTGCTGCCGAAGTTGCCGGACGCGCTGACATCCACAATCAGCATGACGGCGAGTTCGCGCTCCTCCGTGAATTTTTTGACAAAGGCAGTGCCTGTCCGGGCGGTCACGTTCCAATCGATGGCGCGGATTTCGTCACCCGGCTGGTACTCGCGCACGTCCTCGAAATTCATACCGCGCCCTTTAAAGACGCTGTGATAATCCCCGGCGAAAGCGGTTTCGACCAGGCCGCGCGTCTTAATTTCGAGGGCGCGTATCTTTTTGAGAATCTCGGCCGGTGTTTTGGTCAATCCTTCCATCAACAGTCGGTTAGGGAACGGGGAGTCCGGCGAAGATTCGTTCGATGATCGTTTCGCTGGTCATGGCTTCCGCCTCGGCTTCGTAACTAATTATGATGCGATGCCGCAGGACATCGGCTCCGATGCTCTTTACGTCCTGCGGGGTGACGTAACCACGGCCGTTCAGGAAAGCGTGGGCACGTGCTCCGAGGGCGAGGTAAATGGTGGCGCGAGGAGAAGCGCCGTAGCGAATCAGGCCGTCCAGGTGAAGATTATAAGAAGCCGGCTCGCGCGTGGCCCAAACGACATCCACGATATAATCCTTTACGCGGTCATCTATATAGATGCTGTTGACCACTTCTCGCGAAGCGATGATCTGCTTCGGATCAACCACGGCACTCACTTGCAAGTCCGGTGCTGAGGTCGCCATGAGATCCAAAATCTTGCGCTCTTCCGATTTCTCCGGATAACCGACGTTCAACTTCAACATGAACCGGTCGAGTTGCGCTTCCGGCAATTGGTAGGTGCCCTCTTGTTCGAGTGGATTTTGCGTCGCTAAAACAAGGAACGGGTCGGGCAGGGGATAGGTCTTCTCTCCAATCGTGACCTGACGTTCCTGCATCGCCTCGAGCAGCGCGCTCTGCACTTTGGCGGGAGCCCGATTGATTTCGTCAGCCAGAATCAGGTTCGAAAAAATAGGGCCGAGTTTGGTCGTAAACTCCCCACTGCGCGGATTGTAGATGAGCGTGCCGATGAGATCGGCCGGCAACAGATCGGGGGTAAACTGCAGGCGTTGAAAGCCCGTTTGAATACAGGATGCCAGCGTTTTTACGGTCAGCGTTTTGGCCAGACCGGGCACGCCTTCCAGTAGAATGTGGCCGTTGGCGAGCAGGCCGAGCAGGAGCCGGTCGACCAGATACTTTTGGCCGATGACAACGTGGCCAATCTGCTCACGGACCGCTGGAATCCATTGGCCGAGTTGCTGAACCTGCTGCGTGATTTCCTGCGTGGATTTCATGTGTGTGTTAAGACAAATACAAGGCGTGGATGTTCGAACAAACTGCGGAGCCCCACGCTTCCCGTCGTTGCTATTTTGTCCTCGTGTCGGTACGCGGACGGCACGTCAATAAGACAGGCAATCCGGGGTAGGGCTGCCGGTCTCGGATCCGCGCCTCCAGATAGCGTCGATAGGTCTCGCCCAGCAACTTTGCATCGTTGACGAAAAGCACAAATTCCGGCGGGGCGAGCGGACGGTCGGATGCCCCACCGGCTTGCGTCGCGTAAAGTAGTTTCAATCGTCGACCCGAAACCATGGGGGGAGGGTTGGCGTCGAAAGCGGCGCGCAAGGTCCGGTTGAGCACGCCGGTTCCGATCCGCATCCCGCTGGCCTGCCGAACATTTGCCATCAGCGTAAACAAACGGCTGACGTTTTCCCCGGTCGTCGCGGAAGCGATCAATATCGGGGCGTAGCCAAGGAAGAAGGCCCGGCGGCGTGTCTCCTCGATCAGTTCAACCATCGCTTCCCGCACGCCGCGCTTCGGCTTGACCAGGTCCCATTTATTTAGAATCACGATACAAGCCTTTCGCGATTCCTGAATGAGCCCGGCGATTCTTTTGTCCTGCGCGGTCACGCCCGAGGTCAGATCGACCATCAGGATGCAGAGATCAGCCCGGCGGATACTGCGTTCGGCCCGCATCACGCTGAAAACTTCGACCGAGGTGGAATGCGCTCCCCGCCGCCGAATGCCCGCTGTGTCGATGAAAACAAATCGATCGTCGCCGCGCGCGTAAACGATATCGACCGCGTCACGCGTCGTGCCGGGCAGCTCGCTCACGATGGCTCGTTCACTCTGCACGATCGCATTGATCAGTGAAGACTTCCCGGCGTTCGGGCGTCCCACCACGGCAACGGCGACAGGCTTGGCGCTGTGCGGTTCGACGGCGGCGGACGTATGGATGGGCAGGACCAGGTCGATCTGTTCAAGTAGTTCGGAAATCCCCCTTCCATGCGCCGCGCTGATGGGCACAGCCGTGTCGAACCCGAACGACGTGAAATCCAGGTCAAGATCTTCATGCTTCGGGTCGTCGATCTTGTTAATCGTCAAAATCACCGGCTTACGCGATTTGCGAACCATTCCAGCCATCTCCTGATCGATCGGCGAAAGCCCTTGCTTGGCGTCGACCACGAAAAGAAGGACATCGCTTTCCTTTATCGCCTGGCCCACCGTTTGCCGGACCTGGTGGGTCAGCTCGGCCTCACCCGTTCCGCCCACGCCGCCCGTGTCCCATATCGTAAACGGGCGAGCACCGCGCTTGCACAGGCCGGAGATTCGGTCCCGCGTAATCCCCGGTTGATCGTGAACAATCGCCGTGTTCCTTCCCACGAGACGGTTGAACAAAGCGGATTTACCGACGTTGGGTCGTCCCACAATCGTGACATTGGGCATGGCCTGTTCGATCGTCATAACGGCTCCGCCCTAACTATTTGACCTCTGCGTTGGCGTGTCCCTCAGCCTGAAGTTGCCGGACGCCGTTGGCGACATAGATACAGCCTGAGATCAGCGTGAAAATGCCGGCCGCGATCACGACATACGGTAAAGGCAGGAAAGTAAGTTGAAGCATGACCCAGGCGATCGCCGCCATTTGCAGGACGGTGGCGACTTTTCCGGTCCAGCTCGTTTTCACGATCACTTTGCCATTGAGCAGGTGGAGCACAATGCTTCCGACGAGGATCACGACGTCGCGCGTGATGACAAGGACGGGAAACCAGAGAGGAAATCTTCCATAATTCGGATCCGCCAGGCTCCAGTTGCTAATGCTGAGAGTGATAATACCGCTGAGCAGCAGCCCCTTGTCCGCGATCGGATCCAAAATGACGCCGAGTTTGCTGCGCTGATTGTAGCGGCGCGCTACGTAGCCATCGAGACCATCGCTCACCGCGGCAATCAGGAAGATGGATATGGCAGTGAAACGCTGCCACTCTTCCGGCGCGCCGCGCTGGATACTCTGCCCATAGTAGATGGCCATGAGCACGAAAGCCGGAATCATCGCGATCCTAACGATTGTGATCTTGTTCGCAGTCGTCATGGTAGAAGACATTGTAGGGCGTTTCTGAGAAACCGCCAAAGTCGCCGTTCCTCTTCCCTTTCCGGGGAGCACAGGCTGCCAGCCTGTTGGTTGCCGGCAGCCTGCCGGCAACAATCAAGCCGTGTGGTGCGTAGTCCCGTGTGTCCTTAAATCGCGGGACCCACAAAACTGTAGGGGAAGCTGCTAGCTTCCCGGAACGCTAAGTCTCGAGATCTCCTGTGCTGGCCACCGCCTTGGCCGCGTGCCGACCTTCCCCGAATTCTTCAATCATCTTCTGATTGAACGCCGGAATATCATCCGGCTTGCGGCTGGTCACCAAGCCGTTGTCGACCACCACTTCCTCATTGACCCAGTGCCCGCCCGCGTTCGTCACATCCGTCCTGATAGCCGGCCACGAGGTGAGCGTCCGCCCGCGGACCACACCCGCGTCGATCAACACCCACGGCCCATGACAAATGACCGCCGCAGGTTTGCCTTCTTCGAAAAAATGACGCACAAAATCCAGAGCCTCGGGCGTGGAGCGCAATTGGTCCGGATTCATCAGCCCGCCTGGAATCAGGATCGCATCAAAATCTTCCGGGCGCGCCTCGTCCAGAGTCAGGTCGACTTCAAACTTGTCGCCTTTGTCCGCATGATTCATCCCCTGGATCTGGCCTGATTTAATCGAAACAATCTTGGTCACCGCCCCCGCTTCGATCAGGGCCTCGCGCGGCTTGGTCATCTCGACCTGTTCAAAACCATCCGTCACCAGGATTGCCACTCTCTTTCCATCAAGTTTGCCAGCCATATTTTCCTTTTGTAATTGATTGATACGCGATCAGTAATGGGCCCGCGCGATTAGCTCGCCCTGCCGTATTAAGACTACGTGCCGCACGTTCCGCTTGGATGTAACGCTGTGGCCGCACCTGCAGGCATGCGGCTATTTCGCCGCAGAGATCGCGGAGGAAGGCTAAGCGAATGGGAGCGTTTGCCGCGCTCAAATACCAATCTGCCACGGTCGCATCGAATTTCCCCGCGCTCTTAGAATAGGGACTGCGATCCGCTGCAACTGAACGACCGCACGGACTTTTTCCGGAAATGACAATGCCGCGAGTGAGCGGCGACGAGCCTCTTTGGCTACGAAAAGCCGCGCCACTTCTGGTTTCAATTCGTCCATCGGTTCCATTGCTCCTCAAGATGATGCCGCGCGAGGACGCTGGCAAGATACGGCAGATCAAGTTTTCCCTGTTCGCGCAAGACGCGCACTCTCTCTCGGTCTTTGTCACGGCCGGTTTGCAGACAGATCGCGACCAAGTGCTCGCTTCGCAGCACGCGTGCCGAGACCTCCGCATAGGGAATCTCCTTCGCTTCGGCCAGGGCTTCCTCCAGCAAGGCATTGAACGCGGGCAGAAATTGAACGGGAACTCCTTCGATCAGCACACACTCGCCTTCCTCGGCGTAGCCTCTGCTCCGATCACCCATCTATCTCGCGGCGTCCAAGCACGCTCGACTCAGCAAACTGGCTGAGGGAGCTTGCCTTCTTCGCAAGGGCTACGGCGCGCCTGGCGAGCTCTTCGAATTTTTCAGCTTGTCAGCGTTTCCACGTTTCCGCTTTCAAAGCCGCGTCGTCTTCGAGGCTTTCGTCAAAAGTGTAAAGTGAAGATCAGGCCCGATTCTGCTTTCCTTGTCTTCGTGCCTTTCCGCTTGGCGTGGGCAAGACCGCCCCTTTGATAACAAGTCTGCGTAAGGTCATGTAAAGTGGATGCTTGGAATTTGCGCGATAGAAGCGCTGATATCCGTTTGAACGACTAAGCACAATTCGAGCACCGTGAAGAAGGGAGAGTTCGGTTTGGACGTGATGAAGCGTGAGATAGCTTAACCGGGCCAACTGTCGCACGTAGAGTTCTAGCCGGGGATTGTTTGAAAAAACCGTGGAAGATTGCCGGCGGATTGCGAGCTGTGCGCCGAAGAGAATTGCCGCTTCGCGACGGGCCGAGCGAATTGCGGAATAGGAATTAATTCGCGCTTGCCCAAGACGCTTACCCGAATTCCCATCGGGCTCCGGAGTCCACTCAACGGGTTTCTGGGCCGTTAGGTGGATGCGCCGTTCCAGGAGATTTAGAGAGTCGCCGTTTTAACGCTCGCGTTTTGGGATGGTAGTCGATACAGGCGTGTCGTATTGCAACGAAAGCTGTGCGGTTTATCACACTCACGTTCGTCTTGGCAGGAGCTTTCGTTCCCATGGCCCAGTCTCAGTATCAGGTTCCTTATCCTTTCATTTTGCATGACCTCGGGAATCTGGGTGGGACGTTTAGCACAGGGTACGCGATTAACGATCGCGGAGAAGTAGCAGGCTACTACTTCACGGCCGACGGTTTCCGGCACGCGTTTCTAAGCGCTCCTAACGGTTTGGGCGCTGCCCGGGACCTCGGCACGCTCGGCAAACCGAACAGCTACGCGCAAGGGGTTAACGACAGCGGGCAGGTGGTCGGATATTCCCAGGATTATATCCCTCCGGTGGGATCGACCGGGCCGGCGATCTCGTTTATCAGCGCTGCTCACGGGGGCTCTTTGCAACTCCTGGGCGATTTCGGGTCGAGCAGCAATAGCGCTCTCGCAGTGAATAATCTGAGCCAGGTCACGGGATACTTTTACACCGGGGCGCCATACAGCTCTCCCTCTCACGCATTTTTCGCTCCGTCTGACGGCAGCCCGGTGGTGGATTTGGGGACGTTGGGCGGCGCTAACAGCACGGGGGCGAGCATTAACTATTATGGACGCGTAGCGGGAACCGCGGATCTGCCCGGAGGATCCTCCGGGCACGCGTTCCTAAGCGCACCGAATGGCGGAGCTTTAAAAGATCTCGGCACGCTGGGAGGCGCATACAGTAACGGGTATGCAGTCAACGCCTCGGGCCAGGTCACGGGCTATTCTTCAATCAACGCGGGCAACATTCCCCAGCTGGCTTTCGTGAGCGCTCCCAATGGCGGTGCGCTCACTAATATGGGGAGCTTGCGAATCGACACGAGGTATGGATTCAGCGAAGGGCTGGGGATCAACGCCGCGGGAGCGGTGGTCGGCGTGACGGATACGGCGTCCGGAGATGCGTTGACTCCATTCATTTACTACGGGCCCGGTCTAATGGAGGATCTGAACCTGAGAATCAAACAGGGGAGCGGCTTTGTCCTGAAGTATGCCTACGCTATCAACAATTATTACCAGATCACTGGTTACGGACAGGCCAGCAACGGTGAATATCACGCATTTATCCTGACCCCACAGGATATCGATTCGCTCCCGACAGCGATCCGGTCGTTAACGCGGACGGGAACTAGCTTTAGCATGCGGGTGCAGGCTTACGCCGGCGGCGGCACGTATTTTCTGGAGCGGACGCCTTCGCTCGATCCGGGAGCCGTGAACTGGCAGGTGGTCGGCTCGCCGATTACCCCGGCCTTCGATCAGGTGATTACCTTGAGCGATGCGAATGCCGCCGGCGACACGATGTTTTATCGGGTGGAGCTAACACATTCCTGGCTTACGCCGGCGTCCGCAAAATCGGTCAAGACGGCCGAAGGCGGCGGTCCGGCAAAAAAGCGATAGCGGAAGCGGGGTTGCCCGCTGGTTATCGGTTCGCGTAAAACGGCTTTGGATCGACGGGATTTCCGGAGGTCAGAGGAAGGCGGTTGAGTTGGTCAGCGCTAATGAGTTACTGCGGTTGATTCGAAGTGTTCAGACTTCTCCGAACATTATTGTCCTGCCGGAAGTTCCGGATCATCTGACACCGGTTTGTCCGAAATGCGGGTCTGAAATGAAGGTGCGGATGGCGAAGAAGGGCGCGAATGCGGGGCAATCGTTCTGGGGTTGTTCGAAGTTTAACAACGGCTGCCGCGCGACGCGGCCGATTTAGTGGCAGAGATAAGTGGAATTGACGAATCTCGAAGCGGAGAGGGTGAACGGAGGGTCGGTAGTCGCTTCTTTGGCCATCTTCAGCGGTCCGCGCTGTGGCATTTCGATTTTACGCGGCCAGATTTTCGAACCGGAAAACGGGGCTCGCATTTCGTCATAAACTATTCGATGTAAGTATCGAAGTGGTTTCAGCGCCGCCGATGTGGCGAAATGGCAGACGCAACGGACTTAAAATCCGTTTCTCGTAATTGGGAGTCCCGGTTCGAGTCCGGGCATCGGCACCTCAAATAATTCGCCTGTCTGGAATACGGAGACCACCGTTCCGACCTTCAGGAGTTCAAAGCCTGGAGGAGCCGGTCAAAGAAGACTTCCTGCGTTGCTTTGATCTTGGTCCGGGCGGCCCCGAGCGAGAAAAAGGCGGCGCGGTCGACTTCGGCGAACCGCTCCATTTTGCCCGAGCGAGGCGGCCATTCCATCTCGAAAGTGTTGGAGACCAACGCAAAATCTTCTTTGAGATCTCCTTCGAAGGCCCATGCATGCACCGTTTTGCCGCCCTTTTGCCTGATCGATCCGAGTTCAATCATTTCAACAGCAGAGGGGGCGGAGATGCCTGTCTCCTCTTCGAATTCAATCTTTGCTCGCGTCAGCAGGTCTTCACCGTCCTCTAATTCGCCCTTCGGCACGGACCAGACACCATCATCCTTATTTTTGAAATAAGGTCCACCAGGATGGGCGAGCAACACCTCCAGTTTTCCGGCCCGTTTTCGAAACATCAATAACCCGGCGCTTATCCTTGATCTCTTCATTGACAACGCTGCGGAGGCTTAATCGAGTCCGTCGGCGTAATTTTGTAATCTGCTGTGACGCGGGATTCGTCAAGACCGGGCACTCTGCGTTCGGATAATTGCCATGGCGTCTCTTTTCGGCGGATGCTTGCCGGGCTGATCTCCGGCTGATACATGGGAGAGATGGGTCGCCAATGGTTGCACGCGAAGCGAGAGGTTGCCGGTCTAAAGAAGGGGCAGCTCGTCGGGAAATTGGTGAAAGAAATCATGGTCGCATCCAAGATGGGTGGAGCGGACCCGGCGGGAAACGCGCGACTCTCCGCCGCCCTCGACAAGGCGCGCCGGGCCAGCGTGACGCGGGATGTGATCGAACGTGCGATCAAGAAGGGCGCCGGGGTCGGCGATGAAAAACTGGTGTTGGAGCATATCGTTTTGGAGGGCTACGCCCCGCACAAAGTGCCGTTGATCGTCGAAGTCCTGACCGACAACAACAACCGCACGGCGCCTGAGATTCGCATCATATTCAGAAAGGGCGGACAACTGGGCGCCTTTGGCAGTAACAAGTTTCTTTTCGATCACGTCGGACTGGTGGAAGCCTTTAGAGCGGAGGCCGGGGCCGACATCGAAGCAGCCGCGATCGAAGCGAATGCGAGGGATGTGGAGCCCCTTGGGCACACCGAGAACGAAGATATTCCGCAGGAAGCAACCGGAGCGCGCTTCATTTCCGAGCGCACGGACCTGCACGCGGTTTCACAATGGCTGGCTCAGAATGGCTGGACCATCGTGACGAGCGAGCTTGGCTATCTTGCCAAAAATTTCCCTGCGTTGACGGATGAGCAGCGCGCTGAGACTTCCGGTTTTCTTCAAACACTCGAAGATCACGACGACGTGCACCGCGTCTGGGCCGCACTCAAGTGATGCATCGAGTACGACCGCGAGGGCGGGACATGCGAAACGAATTTCCTAACCGGTCCTTTCGTGTTGCGGTGGGCATCGCCTTGCTGCTGGCCACAGCGGCTATGGTGCGAGCACAAAACAGCAGTGTGCACACGTCGTTCCTGTGGCACCTGCATCAGCCCATCTACTGGCCGGACAAACGCGCCGGCAACGATCATTACGAAAATGCGTGGGATACCATCCAGGCTCAGGATGCCGGACGCCCGCATCCCAGTCCGGAGATTCTTCGCCAGGTTTTCGGACTGGATGATCGAATCGCGGCCTACCAGCAGCGTCCGAAGGATGCGCTCGATTCCATCGCTGGCACCGGTTCCGGACAGCTCGGCCTGGCCAAGGCCGGCGTGCAACTCAACTATTCCGGTGCGCTCATGGAAAACATTCAGAGTCTTGGGTCCGCCGGTCAGCTTCAGTATGGAGGGAATTGGTTCCAAGGAGATAAGAATGGGAAAGCCTGGTTGACGTCGGGCGGGAAGCCGCACATGGACCTGACCAACTTTACGTATCATCACTCACTCGCCCCGCTGCTCAGTGATGAAACGCTCGAGATGGAATTGCGCATTCATCAGCGCCATATGCAGCTTCTCTGGGGCGACCCGGTTTCGCGGGGCTATTTTCCGGCGGAAACCTGTTTCTCGGAACGGATGATTCCCATCCTGAAAAAAGTGGGAATCGCCTGGAGCATTATTGCGAACAATCACCTTTCCCGCGCGTGCGCTGATTTCCCGCTCGTCCTCGGATCGGGCGGTGAGAATTGTGATATCCCGAACAAAGCCGATCAGATCAATCCGGCGCAGACAAACTACCAGCGTTTGACGATTGATCGGGGCGTGTCGCCGGCGGCCGCGCTGCCTTTTGCCTTCCAGATACACCAAGCCCGCTATGTTGACCCGGCGACCGGCTTTGAATCGAAAATCATGGTTGTGCCGAGCGATCAGGCGCTTGGTTGGAAGGACAGTTACAGCACGTGGGATATCGGTTTGATCACTCCTTTACGCGACCGGAACAATCCATTGAAACCGTCGCTGGTTCTGGTCGCGCACGACGGCGATAACGCCTGGAGCGGTGGCTATTCCTATTACATGGAATGGGTGAAGAATTTCGTTAGCCAGATTACGGCCGCGAATTACGAAGCGACCACGATCGAACAGTTTCTGGCAGATTGGCCAGCTGATCCGAACGATGTTGTGCACGTGGAGGATGGGGGCTGGATGTACGCCGATGGTGATTTCGGTTCGCCCATGTTCGTGAACTGGCATTTTCCGCCGAGCTTCAGGAACTCATCGAACATCAACGTGGTCGATCCGAGTACTGGTGTTTCCGATAAGGCCGATGTCTGGCGTGTCATCGTCGCGACCGAGAACCGCGTGAAAACCGCGCAGCAAATCAGCGCAAGCACTCCCCGAATCGATCAAGTGCGTGATCCCGGAAGTTTTTCCGGCACGCCCACCAGCGTTGAATTGGGCTGGCATTACTACCTGGCGGGACTCGATAGCGGTTTCGTTTATTATGGCTGTCACGATGACGAGTGCCAGCGGCCGGTCACCGCGCAGACGAATGCGGAACGCGAGATCGGCTCGGTGATTACGGGGCACGAGACGCAAGACACGACGCCACCGACCCTCTTCCTGCCGCAGCGTCATCCGTGGAATCCGGGCGGGCCGAATTACGGCGTGCAGTACAGCTACAAGGCGACGACGCCGCCCAACACGGATTTCTGGATTTGGACTTATGCCTACGATGTTTCCGGCGTTGGCAATGTCGTACTGAAGTTTCGCTCGAATGGAAACAATCACCCGCCCACGCAGGACCAGTTTAAAACTTATGCGGGCGGGGCGAACACAGGCGTCTGGAATTCAATCACGATGACGAAGCGCGTGGCGAATCCAGTGATCGGGGCGGCTCCGCAATTTATCGCGGACTATTATTACGCCAAGGTGACCGGCCTTTCGGACACGTATGCGGATTACTACGTGTCCGCGACGGATGCGCGCGCTAATACTTTCAATTCTCCGATTCAACATGTCTACGTGGCGGTCAATCCAAGCGCTACCCCGACGCCGACTCCTTCGGCCACTCCGACGCCCACACCCATCCCAGGCGCGACACCGATTCCCTTCACGCTCGACGGTCAAGCCGATGCGGCGGGTTATCTCGAGTATAACAACGGCATGACGATCTATGCCGCGGTGCGCGGCGGAATCTTGTACCTGGCCACGTGGTCACCGGGTAGCAGCGGCGGCGCGAACGATCATTTCATCTTCGTGACTGACCAACTGCTGCCTTCCGCGGCGGCGGCTGCTCCGTGGGTCAAGGCCGGGCTTGTCGCCACGGCGGCAAACAAGCCGTTCATTGGGGGCGAGAGTTTGAGCAGTTTCTGCGGGTGGTTCAACGCACCCGCCTCGGCCAAAGTGGTGAAGTCCGCCAGTAATGGCGGTCAGATGGAAGGGACCATCGACTTGCTCGCTGCTTTCGGTTCCGTTCCTAATACGGTTTATGTCGCGGCGGCTGCCTACGCGACGATCAATGGGGGCGCTTTGAGCGCGCAGGCACTCCTCGGGAATGGGGACGGGAATATCGATCCGGGCGAATTCATGCCGCTGTCCATCGCCGCCATCAGAGACGAGAATGCCGATGGTAAATACGACCGGCTTGATCCGGCCCTCGATTTCGTGGTTGCGCAGATCACGCGGACAAATGGAGTAACCACGATTAAATGGAATTCGGTGCCCGGTAAAAACTATCAGGTCGAAACGGCGGGGCAGCTTGGCCCCACGTGGGGACCCTTGGGCGGGCCGATGATGGCAGGGCCCGGGCAACTCAACTTGTCTGCGGACGATCCGTCCGGTGTGTCGAGTGAATTTTATCGGGTGCGACTGACGAACCCGTAAACGATCAGCCGCACAGGAAACGTTCGGTTCGCGGTGAGCCGTTGGGAGTTTCGGCTAGCCTTGTGCGAGTAGGCGAGATCCCTCGGCGCGCTGCGCGTGCCTCAGGATGACAAGTGGGGAACGAACGTTAAGAGCTTGATTGGCCGCAGAAGCTTCCGACACTGAACGGCATGAGTGACTCGTCGCAATCATTGTTCATTCCGGTAATTCTCGGCACGGTGCGGCAGGGCAGAAAGAGCGAGAATGCTGCGCGCCTTGTCGTAGAGCAGACGAAAAAACGGGCCGGCGTAGAAACCGAACTCATCGACGTCCGATCCATTCCGATGCGTCTGGACGATGCCGGTGAACAAATAAAGGATCCCGGTTTTGCCGCGACGATCCAGCGGTGTGACGGCCTCATTCTGGTCGTGCCGGAATATAATCACGGCTATCCAGGTTTGTTGAAACACGCACTCGACATGAATCTGGAGGAATACATTCACAAAGCCGCGGGGATTTGCGGCGTTTCGGCCGGACCATTTGGCGGCACCAGGGTCATCGAACAACTGCTGCCGGTTCTGCGTGAACTGGGCCTTGTTACAATTTCCACCGATGTGAATTTTGGAACAATCGGGAAAACATTCGACGAGGCCGGAAACTTACTGGATCCGAGTTGGACTCGCCGGATCGATAAGTTTTTGGATGAACTGATCTGGATGGCGCGTGTGCTTCGACAGGGCCGCGATAGCATCGCACCGGTGTGAGCCGGAGACTCGATGAGGCAGAGCACAGCACCGCCGCCCTCCCGGCTAATTATCCGCGAAAGTGACCTGGAAGAGACGTTCGCGCGATCGTCGGGTCCAGGTGGGCAGAACGTGAACAAGGTTTCGACGGCGGTATCGCTGCGCCACAAACCGACTGGAATCACCGTGACTGTGCAGGATTCGCGCTCGCAAGCGCAGAACCGGAAGTTGGCGCGCGAACGGTTAGCGGATGCGATCGAAAAGGAACGGATGCAGCGCCGGGCCATCGAAATTGCGCAACGAGAAAAGGCGCGTCGGCGTCGATCACCTCGACCGAGGTCCCTGAAGCGGAAGATTCTGGAAGGGAAGAGGAAGCGCAGTGATTTGAAGAAGCAGCGCGGGCGAGTTGACGATTGAGCGAATGGAAAAGCTGAACGTCGGAATTATTGGGACGGGTTGGCCCGGTCAGATGCACGCGCAAGCCACGAAAGCCATCGCGCAGGCTGTGCTCTACGGCTGCGCGGACCTGGATGACGAGCGGCGCGAAAGTTTCGAGAAGGAATACGCTCCGCAGAAGAGCTACGCAGATTACCACAAACTGCTGAACGATAAGGGGGTCGATGCGGCAATCATCTGTCTCCCGAATTTTCTTCATTTCCCCGCCTCGTTGGCCGCACTCGAGGCGGGGAAACATGTCTTGTGCGAAAAGCCGCCGACCCTGAACGCGTCCGAGATGAAGATTTTACGAGGGGAGGCGCGGAAGCGCGATTTGCTCTACTACTTCAGCCGCCAATTCCGTTTCACTCCGGAGATGCGCGTGGCCAAGGGCCTGGTGGAGGAGGGTCGCCTTGGCAGGATTTACCATGCCAAGGCCACTTTCGTCCGGTCCCGGGGCATCCCCGTTGGCGTAGGAAGTTGGTTTACGGAAAAGAAGCGCTCGGGCGGTGGCGCCTTAATAGACATCGGCATTCACGCGCTCGATGCGGTCTGGTATCTGATGGGCACACCCAAACCGATTTCGGTGAGTGCGCAGGTCTTCAGGAATTTCGAACATCTTGTTAAGGTCCCCGTGTTTGATGTCGATGATGCCGCTTTCGGGTTCATTCGCTTCGACAACGGTGCCGTTGTGCACCTGGAAACCTCCTGGGCGGGTAATTTAACCGATGACATTCCGGTCCGACAATATTTTGGACGCGAGTCGATTAATTCCGAACTGTACGGAACCAAAGCGTCCATTCGTCTCAGACCGCTGGCGTTATTCGAGGACCAGAATGGCCAACTTGTGAACGTCCCCCTGCAGGCAGGGCCGGATGAAGCGAATGGGTTCGAGCTCCAGTTACGCAATTTCCTGGGCGCAATCCGGGGGGAGGAGAAACCGACCAATGATGCGGATCAAGCGGTGGCCCTCATGGAGATGGTTGATGGAATTTATGCCTCCAGCGAGCTGGGTCGCGAGGTGTCGATTGCCCAAACCAAACAAAAATGACGCTTTAATACATTTGCCGATGGCACTTGCGACGAATTAGTCTTAGAAAGAATCACTTCAATATGAAAAAACTTACCATCCTTACTTCACTGTTTTCGGTGTCTGCTACCCTGTTTCTGGCCGCGTGTGCGCACGACGAGCCGGTCACGACCAGCACGACAACGACAACCCACGAAACCGCGGTGAGACCGGCGGCGAGCACGAGCACGACCACGACTCGCGCCACCGGCTACTAATCCGCGGCAGTTGCAGCAGTTTGAAGAGGGACACGCCGAAAGGTGTGTCCCTCTTTACTTTTAAACGACGAGCCAGTGGCGAACTAGACGCGCGTCGTCGTGGCTCCCGGCGCTTTGTCGCCGACCTCGCCCGGCGCCTCGACAGAGCGAGGCGGCTACAGCGGAGCCTTATAGCTGCCGGTGGGCGGCCTAGGTGGCCGCTTCTTCCGCCATTTCTTCGACTTCCGCTTCGCCCATGCTAACGACCGGCGCGATGGCCTGGAGCTTTTCGGCTCCTCGCAAATCCATTAATTTTACGCCCATGGTATTGCGTCCGACGATCCGGATTTCTTTGATGCGGGTACGCACCATCTGACCCTTGGTCGTGATGAGCATCAACTCATCCTTGTCCGTCACGGTCAAAGCGCCCACCACGTTTCCGGTTTTTTCGCCGGTTTTCATGGTGATGATCCCCTTACCGCCGCGCGATTGGCGCCGGTAATCGTCGAAAGGTGTGCGTTTGCCAATTCCGTTTTCGCCGGCCACGAGCAACATGGCGTTGAGGTCCACGATGGCGAGCGCGACTACGTGATCCGTTTTGTCCGGGCGAATTCCCCAGACCCCGACGGTGTTACGTCCCTGATCGCGCAATTGTTCCTCGTGAAAACGCAGGCTCATCCCTTCTTTGGTAATGAGGACCGCCTCGTTATTGCCGTTGGTTAGCTTCGCGTCGATCAGGCAATCGTCGGATTCGATCTGGATGGCAATGATGCCGCCCTTTCGCACGTTGGAGTAATCGGAAAGATTCGATTTCTTTACGATGCCCGAGCGGGTGGCAAAAACGATGTGCAGATTTTCATCCCACGTTTCGTCGACAATATTCGCACCGGTCCCGGATTTTTTGGCCTGCACCCGAATGGTCGCGGCAATTTTCTCGTCCGTCCGTAATTCCAGAAGGTTGGCGATGGAACGTCCCTTGGTCGTTCGCGCCATTTCCGGAATTTCATAAACCTTTTCCACGTAAGCACGGCCCGATTCGGTGAAGAACATGAGGTAGTCGTGCGTAGTGGCGGTGAAGAGGTGCTGAACAAAATCGCCTTCTTCCTCCTCGGTCGCGCCTTCGCGAGTGGCCATGCCGATAACCCCTTTGCCGCCGCGGCGCTGCGCGCGAAAAGCGCTCACGGCGGTGCGTTTGATAAATCCGCCGTGCGTGATGCTGATGATGCATCCTTCATTGGCGATGAGATCCTCCATGTTGATCTCACCTTCATCGGGCACGAGCTGAGTCAAGCGCGGTGAGCCAAATTTGTCCCGGATATCGCGCAGCTCCTTCTTGATAATGGTAAAGACGCGCTGCTCTTTCGCGAGGATGTCGCGCAGATCCTTGATCGTGCTGATCAGAGCCTTGTATTCGTCCTCGATCTTTCCGCGCTCCATGCCGGTGAGCTGGTAAAGGCGGAGATCGAGAATCTGATTAGCCTGGTGCTCGCTGAATGCGTAACGCCCATCGACGATGCGCGCTTCGTTCCGAATGAGAATGCCGAGTTGTTCGACCTGGCGGCGGGTGAATTCGAAGGCCAGCAACTTGACGCGCGCTTCGTCGCGATTGGCGGAGCCCCGGATGATGCGGATGAATTCATCGAGGTTGGCCAGGGCGATCAGGTAACCTTCCAGCGTCTCGGCTCGTTCCTCGGCCTTGCGCAGTTCGAAGCGAGTTCGGCGCAGGATCACCTCGCGGCGGTGATCGATGTAAGCCTGGTTCGCGGCCTTGAGTGGCAGGAGCTTGGGGCGGCCATGATCGATCGCGAGCATGTTGACCGCGAACGAACTTTCCATCGCGGTGTGCTTATAGAGATTGTTAATGACGATCTTTGGATTGCCGTCCCGCTTCAGCTCGACTACGACGCGTGTGTTTTCATCCGATTCATCGCGAATCGCGCTGATATCGGTCAGCACCTTGTCGTTGACGAGGTCGGCAATGCGTTCGACCAGCGTGGCGCGGTTCACGTTGTAGGGAATTTCCGTGATGACAATCTGTTCGCGGCCGCCCTTGATTTCTTCGACCCCGGCTTTGCCGCGAACCTTCATGCTGCCGCGGCCGGTCTCGAGATATTGGCGGACCCCGCTGACACCGCAAATGGCACAACCGGTCGGAAAATCCGGACCCTTCACATGCTTCATCAACTCATCGAGCGTGATCTCCGGGTCGTCGATTTGGGCGCAAATTCCGTCGATCACTTCGACCAAATTGTGCGGCGGCATATTGGTAGCC
Organism: Chthoniobacterales bacterium; assembly: GCA_038230335.1. Taxonomy (GTDB): domain Bacteria; phylum Verrucomicrobiota; class Verrucomicrobiia; order Chthoniobacterales; family UBA10450; genus JBBRDU01. The sequence continues at coordinate 402,821 of JBBRNL010000002.1, forward strand.
ATGCCGACCGCGATGCCCGTTCCGCCGTTGACGAGGAGATTCGGGAAGGCCGAGGGGAAAACGGTCGGTTCGGTGCGCGTCTCGTCGTAGTTCGGGACGAAATCGACCGTGTCCTTCTCCATGTCGGTCATGAGAGCGGCGCCGAGATGGGTCATGCGCGCCTCGGTGTAACGCATGGCGGCGGGCGGATCGCCTTCGACGGAGCCGAAGTTACCCTGGCCGTCGACGAGTCTTTCGCGCATGGCCCAGGGCTGAGCCATGTGCACGAGGGTGGGGTAGATCACGGCTTCGCCGTGCGGGTGGTAGTTACCGCTCGTGTCACCGCAAATCTTGGCGCACTTCCGATGCTGCCGATTTGGGAATAGCGAGAGATCATGCATCGCGTACAGAATTCTGCGTTGCGAGGGTTTGAGCCCGTCGCGCGCGTCGGGCAAGGCGCGCGAAATGATGACCGACATCGAGTAATCGAGGAACGACCTCGAAACTTCTTCGGCGACGTTGATGTTCTCTATTTTTTCGTTGGCGTTATACACAAGAATTTATCGGGAATGGAAAGTGGACGGGTTTAGAGAGAGCCCTGGGCACGCGCAAGGTCGACTAGCCTGTGTGAGATCCCTCGCCGTCTTCGCTGGCTCGGGATGACAGCTGAGGGTTAATCATCTTTAAACGTCGAGGTTCCGAACATTGAGAGCGTTATCCTCGATGAATTGACGGCGGGGTTCGACCACGTCGCCCATGAGGATGGTGAACATCTTGTCGGCGTCGACGGCGTTATCGTCGTTCAGATCGACCTTGAGCAGTTTGCGCTTGTTCGGGTCCATGGTGGTGTTGAACAGCTCCTTGGCGTTCATCTCACCCAGACCTTTAAAACGCTTGATCTGGACGCCGCGGCGGCCGATTTCCAAAATTTTCTGCAGAATTTCCGGGATGGAGAAAAGAGGATGCGTGGTGGCTTTCTCGCCTTCGCCTTCCATGAGCTCAAAGATGGGCCGGTCGCTGGCGGCGTAATGATCGACTTTCAGGCCTTTGCGGGCGAGCTCAGCGATGATCTTCTGAATGGTGGCGGATTCGTGCAGCTCGACCAGTTTGCCACGTCGCCGGTTCGCTCCATTCGTTTTCGCGGCGGCGGCGGCGCTGGCCGCGACTGTGCCTAACGGAAGCAACTCTTGCTGCGCATCGTCATCGAATAAATTCAGGTCCGGGTTTTCCTGATGAAAATGGCGAACCCCTCGTTCGTCGTGGAAGTAGTGCACCGATTCCTCGTTGCCGTCCCGCACCTTGACCAGATAATTGGGCAATTTCCCCGTCTTGGCTTCGCGTTCGGCGAGGAAACTCTCGAAATCACCGCCGTGCCGTCGGATCGACTCACTCAGCTTGGCCAATCTTTCGAGCGATTCGAGAATGTCCTTGAGTTGCGCGGCCGTGATTTCCTTATTATCGGCCAGGTTCTTCAGCCGGACATCCTCCGCGCCGAGCGAGATCAGAATCTTGTTCAACTGCACGTCGTCATCGACGTACTCTTCGCGCTTCTTGCGCTTGATCTGGTAGAGAGGCGGCTGGGCGATGTAAATCTTTCCCGCGCGCACGAGCTCGGTCATTTGCCGGAAGAAAAAAGTGAGAAGCAAGGTCCGGATGTGCGAGCCATCCACGTCGGCATCGGTCATGATAATGATACGGCCGTAGCGAAGGCGCGTAATGTCGAAACGGCCTTCCTCTTTGCCGTTGCCATCTTCTTTCGGTCGGCCGATGCCGGCGCCGATGGCCGTGATCATCGACTGAATTTCGTTGTTCTTGAGAAACTGATCTTCGCGCGCCTTCTCGACGTTAATTAATTTCCCGCGGATGGGCAGGATGGCCTGGTAACGGCGATCGCGCCCCTGTTTGGCGGAGCCGCCGGCCGAGTCGCCCTCGACGATATACAGTTCGGTTAATTCCGGATCTCGCTCGGAACAATCCGCCAGTTTGCCAGGCAAACCACCGCCGGTAAGGGCACCCTTGCGAATAGTCTCTCGCGCTCTCCGGGCCGCTTCGCGTGCGCGTGCCGCCGTCAAAACCTTGTCGAAAATACGTTTCGCGATCGGCGGGTTCTGATCGAAGAACGTCATTAGTCCTTCGTAGACGACCGAATTGACAATCCCGTCGATCTCGGTGTTAACGAGCTTCACCTTGGTCTGCGACTCGAAGCGCGGATTGGGCAACTTGATGCTCAGAACGCAGGTCAAACCTTCGCGCACGTCGTCGCCCGAGATGGTTGGGTCCTTGTCCTTGAGCAGGTTGGTGGAGCGCGCGTACTGATTAACCGCCTTGGTCAGTGCAGTGCGGAAGCCGGTCAAATGGGTGCCCCCATCCGGATTCGGGATGGAATTTGCGAATGGTAAAATCTGGTCGTTGTAGCTGTCGTTATACTGCATGACGACATCGACGAAGACTTCATCGCGCTGCCGTGAAATGACGACCGGTTTCGGGTGAATGACCTGCTTGTTTTCGCCCAACTGCTTCACGAACTCTTCAATGCCGTGCTTGTAGAGAAAGAGTTCCTTCTTTAGAGGCTCGACTCTTTCGTCGGAGAGAGTGATCTCAAGTCCGGGATTGAGGAAGGCCAGTTCGCGCAATCGGCTGGCCAGACGCTCGAATTTGTACTCGGTGGTGATCGTAAAGATCGTCGGATCCGGCAAAAAGGTAATGAAAGTGCCGCTGTGCTTCTTGTTTTTAACCTCGCCGATGACGCTCAGCTTTTCGGTCGTTTTGCCTCTTTCGAAGGCCATGTGATGGACTTTGCCATCGCGCGTGACCTCCACTTTGAACCAATCGGAAAGGGCGTTGACGCATTTCGCGCCGACCCCGTGCAAACCGCCCGAATATTTGTAGGCGCCCTGCCCGAATTTGCCGCCCGCGTGCAGATTGGTGAGGACCAGCTCGACCGCCGGCATCTTCCACTTGGGATGAACGTCGACAGGAATACCGCGGCCATTATCCCGCACGGAAACCGATCCATCGACGTGAACCGTCACGTCAACCTTAGTGCAAAAGCCGGCCAGATGTTCGTCGATCGAGTTATCGAGCACCTCGAAGACGAGGTGATGCAGGCCGCGCTCATCGGGGTCGCCGATGTACATTCCCGGTCGTTTCCGGACTGCTTCCAAGCCCTCCAGTTTGTCGATCTGAGCGGCGTCGTACTTCTGAGATTTCTGAATCTCCGTCCCGTCTTTTTTTGTAATCTCTTCGCTCAAATTTTCGTTCTCGGGGGCGGGTAAAACAGCAGCTGGCATGAGTAAGAAAAAGGATAGGCAGAAACGGCTTCTAAACAACTAAATATGTGGTGTTTTTCACAACCTTTTTGCCCCTATCTGTAGGAGGTGGCTCCAATTCAAACCCATTATATTGTGTTTTTGCGTGACGGGAAGGGCTGCCCGATTTCGCTGGCTTGACCAGAGTCATTTAGGCCCGGAAACTAGGGCCTAAAAATGCGCTTCCAAACCCTCTATGAAGGCCGCTGGATTTTCGCGATCCTAGCCGCTCTCTCTCTGGCCAGTTGGTTCCTCACGCCCTGGCTCGCGTTCATCTTTATCTTACTGATTCTCTACACGCTCGCTTTTTTCCGCGATCCCGACCGACAGACCCCGCCTGAAGAAAGCGCTGTCGTGGCTGCAGCCGATGGCGTGGTGGCGGACATCATGGAAATCGAAGAGCCCGATGTCCTGAAGAGCCGCACGCGGCGGGTCGGGATTTTCTTGTCTGTGTTCGACGTACATACGAACCGTGCGCCCGTCACTGGACGGGTCACTTACCGGCAGCATCGTGAGGGTCTTTGTCTGGACGCGCGCCGGACAGATTGCTCGGAGAAGAATGAGTCGATGACCTGGGCCTTCCAGAATGTGCGCGTCACAGTGGTGGTGCGTCAACTGACCGGGGCGATCGCGCGACGGATTGTGGGCTGGTCTGAGGTGGGGGATGAGTTGAAGAAAGGGGAGCGGTTCGGAATGATTCGCTTCGGCTCGCGGACCGAAGTATATTTGCCTCTTAGCGCCGCTATTATGGTAAAAGTGGGGGACCGCGTAGCAGGCGGATCGACCGTGATCGCGCGGCTGTCGGATTCATGAACGAATCGCACCCGAAAATCTACCTTCTGCCGAACCTGATGACGGCAGGCAATCTTTTCTGCGGGTTCACGGCCACGCTCAAGATTCTTGAAGGAGCGCTCCTTCAGGCTTCCGATCCGGACGCGGCCGGAAATCTTTTTCACACCGCCATCTGGTTTATTTTGGGTGCCTGTGTTTTCGATTTGCTCGATGGCCGGCTGGCCCGGCTGGGCGGACATGAGAGCGCCTTTGGGCGTGAGTTTGATTCGCTCGCCGATATTGTTTCTTTTGGGGTCGCGCCGGCTCTGATGGTTTACCGGGTGGTCTTGCAGGAGTTCCCGCGCGCTTGTTGGATCATCGCCTTTGTTTACCTCGCGTGCGGCGCGCTTCGTCTGGCGCGGTTCAACTGCATTTCCGCGAACCCCGATTCTCATCGCGGCGAGGCGGAGAAGAATTTCACGGGATTCCCCATTCCAGCGGCGGCCGGACTGATCGCGTCGATCACGCTCTTGTTGCTCTGGTTGGCGGAAGGCGAGCATCACATCGGGAAGTGGAAATTCGTATTGCCGCCTCTCATGCTTTTCCTGTCGTTCATGATGTTCAGCCGGTTTCGTTATCCCAGTTTTAAGGCCGTGAACTGGCGGACCAAGAAATCGATTCCGCGGTTTCTTGTCATCAGTCTTATCCTGTTATTCACAGTCCTGAATTATGAGTGGATGCCGGCCATTCTGTTCCTCTCGTATTTGCTCTACGGTTTTCTCCGGCCCTGGCTGTCCCGCGAATGGCGGCGCGAGATCGAAGAGGAAATCGAGGAGGAGCCGATGGACGGCTCCGAAGCGGCGCCTGACTCGACCATTACGTTGTAAGGAGAAGGCAACAGCGTGACGAGCGCACCAATCCTGAGCGTTTCGCAGAGCGAAACGGCTACAAGGGCTGGTTCAGCTGCGCGAGGATTTCCGGGTCGCGCACGTCGGCCCATGCTCCGATGAGTTCCAGAGCTTTTACCGTTTTCCCGGCCAAAGCGAGGTTGCGAATGGCATCGGTCAGTTCGTATTCGCCGCGCGCCGACGGCTGCAGCGTGGCCGTGAATTCAAAAATGCTCGGCCGGAAGGAGTAGAGGCCGGCGTTGTACCAAGGGCTCGTCGGCTCGCCCGGTTTCGGTTTCTCTCGAAGATCGATGAGTTCGAACGCGTCATTCAAAAAAACGGCACCCCCCTGGCTCACGTCCTCGTTACGCTTCACGCTGATGGTGGCTTCGACACCCTCAGGGAGAGTCGCGATCCTTTCGTAGTTCTGCGGATCCACTAAAATATCGCCATAGCTCAGGATGAATAGCGACTCGCCCGCGAAGTCTCGCGCCAGATCGACCACGCGCCCCGTGCCGTCCTGCACGACCTGCGTGGCGTAGTCGATTTGCACGGCAAAATCCGACCCGCTGCCGAAGTATGTTCGCACCACGTCGGCACGATAACCCACGATGACAAGAAATTGGCGAATGCCGGCGTCGCGCAGCCCTTCGATGATGTGATGCAGAACCGGTTTGCCGTGCACCTCGACCATCGGTTTGGGAAGGTCGGCCGTCAGTTCGCGCATGCGCGTGCCGCGTCCGGCTGCCAGTAAAACCGCCTTCTCGATTTTCATTTGTGAATACAGAGTAGGCGCCACTTTCCCGTCAGGCAGAGGTTCTGTCGAGCCGGCTTATGGCGGACTCTCGTGTTTCGTTCCGACGGCCGAGGAGCGGTTTGCATTGAAATCCTGCGGCCGCTCCACCACAGTCGCGCGCATGGCTGTTTTGCAGTTTCTTGGTAAATATCGCGAGACCGGGTTGTTGCTCATTCGGGCGAGCATCGGAATCATCTTCATTATCCTTATTGCACCAGTGTTGTGGAGTGGCCGGGGCAGTTGGGAACACTTCGGCTCGGCCATGCGTCACCTCGATTTTCATTCGCACTACCAATTCTGGGGGTTTGTTGGCGCGCTGCTCGGATGCGTGGGAGGCGTTCTTATGATCCTCGGACTCTTTTTCCGGCTGGGAGTGTTGTTCGCACTGACCATCACATTGATCCACCTCGTGGGTGTATGGGACAGCCACGGAGACTTTCTGACGCGTCTGCCCGCGTTGGAAATGGCGATCCTCCTTGTCAGCCTCCTGCTGATCGGACCGGGCAAGTACAGCGTGGATAAGAACTAGGGAAGCGAGTTCAGAGGAAGAGAGCTGTAGCCGCCTCACTCTGTTGAGGCGTCTTTGCTTTCACGTGCGACCAGCCCCAAGACACGGCAACAGAGTGCCGTGGCCACAGCGCGATCGGTTCTGTAACCATTCAGCCCTGGTTCACGACTTCTTCGGCTCCGATAGGTTGAGAGCCGGCAGTTCGAGCTGTTTAATGAGTGTGCTTACTTTCGGAACATCGTCCGCTTTGATTTGCGTCCATTTCTTGAGTTGATCGTCCAGTTTGTCGCTCAGTACCTTGAACACATCCAGCTGTGCCCTGGTCGGTTCGTGATCGCTCTCGGAAGTGTGACTGAAGACGTCGAAGCGCTCGTTCAACATGCTGGGGAAAGCGAGGGTCGCTTCCGATCCTTTGGCATTCACCTGGATGAGTTGCTGTTCGACCTCTGACATTTTGTGGTCGACGTCATCGGCGGCGGCTAACGCAGGTTTTAGTTTTTCCTCGCTCCCGAAGCGGCGGTGCAACGATTGGATCTGGGACTTGATATCGCGGATCTCATTAATCGCTTGGTGCAACTGGGAAATGCGGTCGTTCACCTGCGTGGACAAAACAGAGTTCTTCTGCACCTGTGGTTCCGCGCCCTTCATGCGCGGGTCGATCACCAGATGGAGGGGCGCGGTCTGGCTCTTTCCGTCTACCGTTAGTTTGACCTGGTATTCGCCGGGCAGGGCGAGGGGACCGCGTGGACCGTCACCCGAATAAAACGCGCCGGGTACTTGGATGGGCTCATTGTAGCGCAGGTCCCAGGCAAAACGGTTCATGCCTTCGTTGGCCGGAATCACTTTGGGTTTCTCGACCCGGTCGGGCCATTCCGGTGGTTGGTCGTTGTCCTTTTTCTCCTTACTGGACAGGTGCCTAACGAGTTTGCCTTGGCCATCCAGAATATCGAGTGTCACTTCGTCTTTGGGCGCGTTCTTGAAATAATAATCGATCATGGCGCCGGCCGGCGGATTTTCGCCAACCGGTTGACGCCGGTCGAATTCCTCAGGGTAGTGCAGGCGTAGCGCTGTCTGCGGTTGATACAAAACCACTTCGGCGCTGGCCGCCTGTGCGTTGACCTGACGAATCGGGGTCAGATTATCCAGCACCCAAAAAGCGCGGCCGTGCGTGGCGACGACAAGGTCGTCATCTTTCACGACTAAATCGTGGACGGGCGATACGGGTAAATTCAGTTGCAGGGGCTGCCAATGGGCGCCCGCATCAAATGAAACAAACACCCCAAGTTCGGTGCCGGCGTAGAGGAGACCCTTGCGCTTGGGATCTTCCCGGACTGCGTGAACATAGGCGCCGTCAGGAATTCCGGCCGTGATCGAGGACCATGTCTTTCCGAGGTCGGTCGTTTTGAAGATGTAAGGCTTGAAGTCGTCGAGTTTATGCCGGTCGACCGCGGCATAGGCACTGTTGGCATCGAACGGAGAGGGCTCGATCAAATCGACCGTGCTCCACTCCGGCATCTTCGGGCTGACATCTGCCCAGTTGGCGCCGTCATCGGTGGTGACATGGATGAGGCCGTCGTCCGTTCCGGCCCAGAGCGTTCCCTTTTTTAGGGGCGACTCGGTCAGGGCAAAGATCGTGTCGTAATATTCGACGGAAGTGATGTCATTCGTGAGCGGTCCGCCGCTTGGCTTCTGTTTGCTCTTGTCGTTGCGCGTTAGATCCTTGCTGATCTCGGTCCAGCTTTGCCCGCGATCGGTCGAACGGAAAACGCATTCGGCCGCCGTGTAGAGCGTGTCTGGATTGTGGGGCGAGAGGAGGAGAGGCGATACCCACTGGAAGCGGTGCCCCAGATCGTCCGCGCCGTGGCCGGAATTGTCGATCGGCACTGGACTGATGTCCTGCGCGTCCTCTTTGCTTTTGTCGTAGCGAACTGCGTAACCCTCGCTGTTGGAATACATGATGTGCCAGTCGCGCGGGTCCGGCACCACGAAGCCACATTCGCCGTCGCCGGCGACGAACCAATCAGCCGCTCCGATGGCGCCCCAGTCCGTTCGACTGGCGATGCCGAGATTGGAGTTGTCCTGTTGCGCTCCGTAAATGTGATACGGAAACGCGTTGTCCACGGCCACGTGGTAAAACTGCGCGGTCGGCTGATTTCCCTGGGTCGTCCAGGTTTTGCCTCCGTCGTTTGAGATGCTGGCGCCACCGTCGTTTGCATTCCCAATGCGGTTCGGGTTTTGCGGGTCAATCCAGAGCCCGTGATGGTCGCCGTGGCGCGCCGGCAAAAGATTGAAGCTCTTCCCGCCGTCGACGGATTTAAATGCGCCCGTGTTCAGAATATAAACCGTGTCGGGCGACTTCGGATCAGCGAAGACCCTGCTAAAATACCAGGCGCGCTGACGGAAGCGGCCGTCTTCGTTAACGCGTGTCCAATTCCCTCCCGCATCGTCGGAACGAAAGAGACCGCCGTCTTTGGCTTCGATGATCGCGTAGATGCGATTGGCGTCAGCGCCAGAAACGGAAATGCCGATGCGTCCAAGAATTCCGTCGGGCAGACCATTCCCTTCCAGATGTTTCCAGGTAACGCCGTTGTCCTCGGACCGATAGAGACCGCTGCCGGGTCCGCCGCTGGAAAAAAACCATGGCTGCCGCTGCGCCTGCCAAAGTGACGCGAATACGATGTTCGGATTATGCGGGTCGAAGACCACGTCAATGCCGCCGGTCTTGTCGTCTTTGCTCAAAACCTTCACCCAATTCTTGCCCCCATCGGTTGTCCGGAAAATCCCGCGTTCTGCATTCGGGCCGAAGGCGTGTCCGAGGGCGGCGACCAGCACCACATCGGAGTTCTGTGGATGCACGATGAGCGACCCGATCTGGCGCGTATCTTTTAGCCCGATATTTTTCCACGTGCGTCCCGCATCAATAGATTTATAAACGCCCGTCCCGTAGGTAGTATTTCCGCGAATGGCGGCTTCGCCTGTGCCAACGTAAACGACATTATGATCGGACGGCGCCACCGCGATGGCACCGATGGAGGAGATATCCTCTTTGTCGAAAAGGGGCACCCAATTCGCGCCGCCGTCGGTGGTCTTCCAGACGCCGCCGGCCACGGCCCCGAAGTAATACGTGTCCGGTTCACCAGGCACGCCTTCGATCGCGAGGGCGCGGCCGCCGCGGAAGGGTCCGACCTGACGCCAGCGCATTCCTTTAAAAAGCTTTTCGTCCATGTTCCCCGCGGGAGTCGCGGTGGGCGAGGGCGCCGCGGCGTAGCTGGATTGGCCAAGGCCCAGCAACAAAAATGGAATGAGAACGGTCAGCAGGCGCAGGCGGCGGAAGATCATCGGTTAAGGTGAGATGGTTGACGCTTCATTCAACTAGAATGTGGGACTCGCGTTTCCCTTGTTGGGTTGCCAACGATCACTGAGTTTTCCTCACCGCGACGACGTAGGCCACGATGGCTTCACGCTCGGCTGGTTTCAAATCTGCGCGTTTCGCCATCCATTCGACCACATCCGGCCAGGTCGACGCGCTATGACGTGAAACGACCGGCAGCGTGTGGCATTCAATGCAACGGGAGACGAAAAGAGTGCGTCCCGCGCGCAGGGTGTCCTCGTTCGAATGGTTGGCGGCGCCCGCCCGGATGACGGCCGCAGTGAACGGCGCCGGTGACGGGGACGTCTGGCATCCGCCGAGGAAGGTCAGGCCAAGAGACGCAACGGGGAAAATCGACAGGCGCCTCATTTCAGAAACCGAATCCGACGATGGTGCGAAGCTGTAGATCGGACTCGCCCGATGTTTGGGTCGCTTGCGCCAGCGCCGTCACCGTGGCGAACCATTGGCCATGGCGGACGGAAACGTTCGGCCCGACAAAGAAATTATTTAGGGCGCGAGCCGTGGCCCAGTCGGGCAGGACGACCTCATGCACCATCTCAAGACCGACGGACAAGGAGGGCGTGCACTCGTAACTAAGGCCGAAGGACTGCGAAAGTTCGCCGGTACGTTCGCGTAAAGAGCTGCCTTCCCACACCGCTTCGAGAGTGGCGTTATACGCCACGATGAGCGGGCCGAAGTCTTTGCGCAGGATAATTTTGGACTCTGACTCGAACAATTGATCGCCACCCCGCACCTCCTGGTAAACGGAGATTCCGATCGGATCGATCACCGGATTGGTGAGATTATAAATCGCTTCCACTGCCGTCGCGGAATAGGCGTAGCCGGATCTACGATCGGGGAATCCCGAATGATAATTCCAATCGGCGACATAAACACTGAGCTGCAAATGTTCGGTCACGCCGAATTCAAATTCATGCCGGAAATCGATCTGGGAAAAACGGCTGCCGTCTGTGCCCGTCTTAAAAGTGACCCAGTTTTCCATCTCCACGCTGCCCGGAGTCGAGGGCGTGGCTTCATACACGAAGGTGAAGTGGCGGGCCCCAGCCCAAGTGCCGGTCGGCCATAAGGTCATGGCCATGGCACAAAGCACGCGCAGCGATTTCACAATCCCAGGTGCCTGGTTAATCGCCTAACGAGTCGCCAGCATTATGCGACCGTTTTGAGGTGCTTGAGAATGGGCGCTTCCGGGGCGGGCCCGGCCGGTTGAGGCGGGATCGCCGTTTCCGGCTCGGCCGTGCAGCGCACCCTTTGCGCGGCATAATAGGAGCCCACCACCACTAGGGCGGCGAGCAATTGCGCAAGCAGTGTTTCGTAGGTGGGGAAGACGGCAAACCACAGGCCCATCCAGGCCGGGATCAGATGAATAAGCCAGGGCACATCGGTTTTCGAAATCCAGTGAGCTAGCTGCATCTCCTGCGCTTGTTCGCCTACCATGACGAGGAGCACGACGCCAAGGAGCACGCCCGTGGTGATGAGCATTTTTCTGTAGGGCAAACGCTGCTGCAGGACGAACGTTAGGACGGCCACCATGGCGGACAAAACCAGGCCGAGAAGCGTACCTTTCAAAACGACATCGCCGCCCAGCCGCAGATTGTAGGTCTGAAGGAATAAAACGACTTCAAACCCTTCGCGATAAAGGGAAGTGAAACCGAGCAGAATCAGCCCCCACAGCAAGGCTCGTTTTGAAATCTCTGATGCGCCGGCATTCGCGAGGAGCGATTTGCGTCGGCGATTGTGCGCGCGAATCCAGCCGCCCCAATAAATCTTGTGAAAGAACCAATTCATAATGACGAGCAGCACAACGACCGCGAGCAGACCGGTGGCCGCTTGCAAATCCAGCGCCGGCACGCTTTCGGTGAGCTGACCGACGATTCCGGTGGCGATGAACCACGTAATCAAAGTTGCGACGAAGGCCAGCCCGGCACCCAGCGCAACGGGACGGCGATGCGCCTGTTTTGCTCCAGTCATGCTGGCCGTGACCGCCGCCAGGACGAGGATACACTCGAGGCCTTCCCGGAATACGAGGACCCCGATATCTAGAAACGCGACCGTTGGACTGGTATTGGGCTGCATGGGATCGGGCGCGCCATGTGCCGTGACGCCCTGCCAGATAAGGATGGCGATCACGCACAGTGCCGCGAGAAAGATGCCGATGAGAAGGGCCCGGCCGGCTGATTTAGTCATTTATTAGAACAATTGAACTTATCACAACGAGAGCGAGCGGGCTGCCGTTTGGTTGCTTTTTTTTAGCGGCGCCTTGCGCGGTTCTCGGGTCGGCCACGAGAATCCCGGGGCGCTGACGTCGATCAGAGTCGAGGCCCAAACGTGTGTCATCCTGAGCCAGCGCAGACGGCGAGGGATCTGATCCACATCGCCATGAGGCACGCGCGCCAATCAGCGTGATCACTGGCGCGGGTGCGAGGTCCCTCTTCGTCTGCGCGAATCGGAATGACAATCGGGGGTGCGAGCGCACCAAATTTGTGCGCTTCGTGCACGGCTTTGACATCGGGCTCGGAGAGCACGATCCACCCGGCCGGTGATTGATTGTGGAATGGCCCGGTGGGAGTACATTGGCCGGTGCGAAAAGCAGGAGCGTTTACGCTCATCGAGATCGTTATTTCAGTCTTTATTCTGATGCTGCTGGTCACGCTGGCCGTGCCCAGTGTCACCGGGGTGCTGGCGGATCGCCGGCTGCGGCGTTCGCTCGACACCTTTAACAGTCTGGTGCATCAGGCCCAAGAGCGGAGCATTTCTGAGCATCGGCCCTATCTATTGGTCTGGACGACCAAGAACATCGAGCTGCGTCCGGAACTTTTGCTCAAAGGCGACGATCCGAAGCCGGTCGCCCAATTCGAAGTGACGAAAGCGGAATCGCTGAAGCTGACATTGTCGGCCGCCCTGGCCAAGGATCCGCCGGCGCAATGGATTTTCTGGCCCACCGGCACGTGCGAGCCGGCCGACGTGAAATTTACGGGCCGCGATGGGAATTGGACGGCCAGCTATTCACCGCTGACCGCGCGCGCCCAACTCACCGCTTATGCAGCGCGCTAGAAAAGCCTGGCGCGCCTTCGCGCTCTACGAAGTCTTGTTGGGATTGACAGTCTTCGTCGTCGGAGTGCTCGCGCTAGGCCGTTCGGTTGAGAATTGTTTGAACGCGAGCGTTCTCAGTGCGGAGGACAATCGGATTCGGCTGGTCCTTTCCAATCGGATGTCCGAAATCCAAGCAACGCCGGGTGCGCCTGACCCCGCGAAGGAAACGAAGATCGATACCGGTTATGGCGTGGTGCGGCTGGTGCAGAAGGTCGTTCCCGCCAATTTGAAAGAGGACGACGAGACAGATCTGGTTGGTGTGAGAACCGTGACTTTGACGGCCGAATGGACACGCGGCGGAGTGAAACAAAGCAAGAACCTGGAGTTTTATGTTTATCGCGCCAGCTAGGTCACGGGAGCGTGCCTTCACCCTGCTCGAGATCATGTTGGCCGTCGCCATCATGGCGTCGATGTCGTTAGCCATTTATCGCTTCGTCCAGGTCAATTTGGTCGCATTGCGTGTTTCTTCTGAAGCCGCTGTGGCGGATGCGCGCTACGACGCCTTGCGCGGTCTCTTAAGCGCGCAGTGGCAAAGCCTTCCCTCGGGTTCGGGCGCGTTGAGTGGTGAGGCGTTGAAGGTTAACGATGTTTCCCGGGATCAAATTACCTGGACGTGCGGAGCCGGGCCCGGCTTGCTCACGCGATATGCGGGCGGCGATTTCCTGGTTAGCATGCGATTACGCGCGGGCAGCGCCAAAGGCGATCGAATCGATCTCGGTTTTCTGCGCAAACCGGTGGAAGACCGCACCGCGGGCAACGCGCACGAATCATGGGTGCCACTTCTGGAAAACGTGCGCAGTCTGCAAATCCGTTATTTCGATCCGCGCCTTAATGTGTGGCAGGATAAATGGACGGACAACGTGACGCTGCCGCGACTCGTTAAGGTATCGGTGGAACGAAACGACGCCGCCGTGGCGTGGGAGGCGATCATCGCGCTCGGACGAACTCCTTTATGAAAGTAGGTCGAAGATGGCCGGACAAAGCGCGGGGTGCGGCTCTCATGCTGGCGCTCTGGGCCTTGTTTCTTCTGAGCGCCGTGGTGATCTCGTGGGCGCTTGATATCGATTCGCAACTTTCCATCTCGGGCAGCGCCAATCGCATCCTGGAGGCGGAAGCCATGGCCTGTTCCGGCGCCGAAGTTGCTCTGCACCCAGCCGTGAAGCGGACTTCGCCGAACTTGAAACGGCAGGTCAGCGGCCGGCAAAGTTATGAAGCCCACGTCACCGGGGAAGGGGGCCGTCTGAATTTGAATTGGCTGATTGCGGGTGAAGATCCGGTGCGCCTGGAAATTCTGCGAAAATACTTTGAGATTAAAGGCATCGACCTGAATGAGCGCGATAGGATGATCGATTGTCTGCTCGATTGGATCGACCCCGACAATCTGGTCCGGTTGAATGGCGCGGAAGACGAGGGGGATTATCACCCGGCGAATTCGCTGCTGACCCGCCTCGATCAGGTCAGGAAGATCAAGGGCTGGTCGGAGTTTACCGCGACGCCCGGATGGGACGATGATTTAACGTTGAACAGCAGCGGGCCGGTCGATCTTTCCTGGGCTTCGCGCGAGGTCATGCTGGCTTTACCTGGCATGACCGAGCCGCTGGTCGATGCGTTTCTGCAAATCCGGCGCGGGCCTGATGGGATCGACGGCACGGAGGATGATCCTCAATTCAAGTCGCTCGATGAAATTCGCGCTGTTCTGGGTATTTCGCCTGATCAGTTTGCGGCCCTGAACGGACTCGTCGGCTTCAAAGATCCTGTTTTTCGTATCGTGAGTGTGGGAAAATCCGGCGACACCACGCGTGTTGTGCAAATGGTAGTGCGTAAAGTAGGTAGTAGCCCGCAAATGATCACCTGGAAGGAGCTCTAATTATAGAGGCAGCACTCACATCGGTATTCATCGTTCCGACGGCCCATGGTTGGAATGTGCTCCGCTCCGTGCAAGGAAACGGCTCGTGGGACGTGCGCATGATCGCCACTCTGGAAGAGGCGGTGCCCTTGTTGCGGGCCGGTGACGATTTGATTCTCGGTCTCCCCGTCTCAGCCGTGCTGGCGCAGCGCTTCCGTTTGCCCACGGTCGATCCGGCGGACTTTCCCGAAATGGTGCGTTTGCAAATCGAGAAGGCGCTGCCCTTCTCGGCGGAAGAGGTCACAACGGATTTTGAAGTGATCGAGCAGAACGAGACGGATAGCCTCGTCTCGGCCGTCGCGGTCCGGAACGACCAGTTGGCCGAGATCGCCGCGCCCCTGGTCGATCGGGGTTTTATTCCACGACAGGTCGCGGTGTATGCATCGCAACGCGGCACGACCCACGTCCCGCAAGGCCGGGCTCTCCTCATCTATCCGGAAGGGGAGTCGCTCGTGTCAGCCGTGACGGAGAATGGGCGTGTTACCCTAACGAGGACGCTGGAAGGCGTCGAACGCGAACATCTTCAGACCGATCTGCCGCAGTTGGCCCTGAGCGCGGAGTTGCAGGGAATCCCGGCCTCTTTCCCGAACGTTCTGCTGGACGAGACGTGTTACGAGCTGCGCGATGCCGTGCACGAAATCGTCGACCAGCGGCCCGAACTGATAGGCATCGAAACTCCTCCGGCGACGGTCAAGCTGAACTTGCTCCCGGAAAGTTGGCGGCAACGCCGCCTCCAACTGGAGCGGCGCGGGGAGTGGCGCAAACGGTTGACCTGGGCGGCGGCGGGTTACGGCCTCCTCATGTTGCTGTTTGTTTTGTATCTCATCTACGCCCGCATCCATATTGCTTATCTCGATCGTCGGATCGCGCATGATGCGCCGCAGACGGAGTTTGTTCGTGCAGCCGATGCGAATTGGAAGGCGCTCGGGCCCGCCATCGACACCCGTTATTACCCGGTCGAAATCTTGTACCATCTTTCGCAGAGCCTGCCGTCACCCGATGTGCACATCACCGGCTATAACCAGTCGGCCCGGCAGATCTCGATTGATGGAGAGGCGACGACGGCCGCCCTCGCCTATCAATTTGCGGACAAACTGAAGAAGAACGAGGGCCTTAGGATTTTTCAATTCACCATGGCTGACCCGCGGATTCTACCGAATAGCCATGCTCAATTTCGTGTGGAAGGCCGGCCCCGATGAAACTGCTCGATTATTATACGCGCCTGAATCAGCGCGAGCGGGTTCTGGCGGGCCTGGTTGGTGGTGTCGTGTTCCTCCTTCTCAATGTGTTCATCTGGAGTTGGATCTTCGGCGCAATCGGACGCAGCCACACCGAGCTGGCGGAGCGCAAGGAACTGCGCAAGGAGCAGGCGATTTTCCTGAAAGAACGTGACCTTTGGACGAAGCGGCAACAATGGATGGAGCAGCACCAGCCTGTCTTCAAAGGGGCCGGGGAAGCCTCCACGTTGCTTGAGCAACAACTCCGGCCGGTCGCGGCCAAGCACACCGTCCTCATCGAAAATCCGCAGATTGGATCCGGCGAGACTACGCCCAATCATCAGAGTGTGTGGGCGTCGTTGGAGACGAAAAGCCACTGGGATTCGCTCGTCCATTTTCTTTATGATGTTCAGCAACCAGAAGCGTTTATCGTTTTCGAAAGCGTGAGCCTCGCGATTGACCCGGGCGATCCGACCATGATGCGCGGCAAATTCAAAATCGCTCGCTGGTTCGGCTCTACTCAGCCGAGAAAATAATGGAATGAAAGCGCCGATCACTTTAGAATCTTGAAGCAATGGAAACGCGATCTCTCCATCTCGTGCCAGTTTTAACGCCGCTCGTTTTCTTGTGCCTGTCTCACCTTCTTGCGACGGACGAAATTCCCAGGCGTCCGGCCTTCGATCGGTACACGGCCATGATGAACAAGTCGCCTTTCGCCGTGGCCACAGCGGTGGTGGCCCCGGCGGCAACTCCCAACTTCGCCAAAGACCTTTACGTGGCCAACGCCGCCCACCTATCCGACGTTGATCTGGTCACGATCCAGTCAGCCATTGACCGGAACATGAAAGAGTTTCTCACGACCAAGGCGCCTAACGATCATGGTTATGCCATCAGCAACATCGAGTGGTCCGAGAAACCAGGGCAGACGAAGGTGACCATTAGCAAGGATGGACAATTTGCCACGCTCGCCTTTAACCAGGCGCTCATGGCGACGGCGCCACCGACCGGTCCGCAACCCGGCAGCGTGGTGGCTCCAGGACAGCCGTCCGTTCCGGTGCCAGCCTATGTTCCGCCCAAGCCCATCAATCCTGCCGGCATACCCACGCCGCCGCATACGCGCCCTCTGATTCAGCGGAATCCAAATGCACCCGCGCAAAGGCCGAATGGGGACCCTCCCGTCGATCAGTAAATAAGGCTAGTTACCCCAGTCGTCGTCCGCGGTGTCCGGCTTTCGATCCGGGCCCGCCGAAAACAAATCGTAGCCGCTCGAGTTCTTGGTCCCGGGATTGCGATAGATGTAGTCGCTTTGCCACGGATCCTTCGGCATATCCTTGTATAGCTGATACCAGCGCGTTGGCTTGGGATCACTCTCCGGTTGCACGACGAGTGCTTGTAAACCCTGCTCACTCGTGGGAAAAAAGCCGTTCATGCTCTCGTAAAGTTTGAGCTGCGTGCTGATGCCCTGCACGTCTGCCGCGATGCGGGTGTGCCTGGCGTATTCCACGTTGCCGGAAAGCTTGTAAATGGCCGTGCCGAGAAGCAGCGCAATGATTGTAACCACGAGCATGATCTCGAGGAGAGTGAAGCCGGCAGAGTGACGTGATAGTTTCATTTCCTTATCTGACAAAAATAACCGCGCGGCGTTGCAACTGACTACTTAGCCGGCCGCAGCTGGTAATCGGATTTATCCCAAAGATACTTCAGTTGGATCTGTGTGGCGCGGATGGCCGAGGTGGACGTGGCGCTGCCCGCGATGACAAGAATATCGTTCGCGCCCGCCTTAAGGTGAGCGACGGGGATCACTTTTTGAGCGCGCAACCAGCCGGTGTACTGGAATTGCATCTCCTTCACCATGGAATCCATCTCGCCGCGGTAACCCGGGTCAGCCAGTTCGGGCAGGACCAGATTGACCGGCCCGAGCGCCTCTCCGTTAACATAGACTTCCGGCGGAGAATCGATGCGTGGACTGGCCACGTCGAACGTAATGAGGGCGACCAACGGTTGCGCTTCCATGTCGAATTGGAAGGAAGCGGCTTGAGCCACATCGGGTCCGATTGGAATGGCTTCCGCCGTGAGGGTCGCCGTGACCGTGCCGAATTGCTCAACATCGCGATCCGGCGCATGCAGCGGGGGCGCCGCCGAGAATGGCTCGGGGATAATATCGCGGTGATCGGCGCTGAGCGGATGCACCACTTCGCTGCTGGTCATCCAGTCGAGGTAGGCGCCGCGAATTCCTTTGCCGTCGCCCGGCACCTCTACGTCGACCACCGACACTCCATTCATCGGAATCATTTGCGAGTCGGAGGTGGGCAGGCCAAGGCCCGATCCAAGTGCGCCCGAGCGCAAAACCTGGCTGCCGGATTCGTCCCAGCAGACCAGTTCCGGACGGGCGTCCGCGTTGTCATCGAAAAACAGCCGGAAGAAAAGAATGCGATAATCACCGATCGGATGAGCGACCCGAATCCGGAAAATCGCCTTGGGCGATCCATCGGCCATTTGGCCTGGGACTAACGAGACGGCTTCGACCCAGCGCGGGGCGGCCTGCGGTTTGGCATGAGCCGGTTTGTTCTGACGCAAATCGACCCAGGCACTTTCAGCCGTGGCCGGCTTGGAGATTGTTTCAGCCGGTGCCGGCAATCCGTCATCGAGCGCCTGTTGTGCGTGGAGGGGAGACAGTGCGAGCGCCAGGACTGCGAACGCGACAAGGCGGATAAGCATGTAAATCGGTTCTGAGACTAACTCAGTGCGGCCGGACCTGCAAGCTGTGCGTCATTTCAAATACGGCCGACAGAATACTATAGACGACAAACCCAACAACAATCGCGATCAGGAGAATAATGAAGGGCGGGATGAGTTGAGACACGATGGCGACAGTGCGGTCGAGTTCACGCTCGTAGACGTCCGCTATCGTTTGCATGGTCTCGGCGAAATGACCGGTTTGTTCGCCCACCGCCATCATGTCGGTGAACAATTCGGGGAAGAGTTTCTGCGCGGCCAGGGCGGTCGATAGAGTGGCGCCGTCGATCACGGCGCGGCGAACGTTGGCCAGTTTCACTTCCAGATACCGATTGCCTGCGAACTCCGTAACCAGCTCGAGCGCACGGAGCAGGGGGATGCCATTTTCCATGAGCGTCCCGAGCGTGCGCGCAAACTGCGCATAATAACTGTGCCGCATGATGCGACCGTAACCGGGAATGCTGAGCCGGAGCCGGTCCCACGTGATGCGGCCATCATCATTTCGGACGAACGCGCGAAATCCGACGCTCGCACCGATGCCAAGCAGGGTGGCGAGCCACCAGTATCCGGTGATGAGGTGATTCGCTTCCAGCAGCATGCGCGTCGGCAAAGGCAGCGATCCGCCGTTGGCCGACATGAACTGCGTCAACTGCGGCACCATGAAAGTGATGAAAATCGTGATCAGGACGATGCCCGCCACGGCCAGAAATGACGGGTAGATGAGGGCCTGTTGCACGCGGTCGCGCAGGTTTTTGGCCTGCATCAGATGTTTGACCACCCGGTGCAAAATGTCGGGCAACGCGCCGCTCGCCTCGCCCGCCGCCACCATGTTGACGTAGAGCGGTGGAAAGATCCGGGGAAATTCGCGCAGCGCCTGCGAGAAACTTCGGCCGTCCACCAGAGCCTGGTGCAGCGTCCGGGTCATCTGCTGCACACGCGGTTGCTTCAGCCGCTTCTGCAAAATCGAGAGCCCCTCGTCCAGCGTCATTCCCGCCTGCAAAAGGTGGGCGAGTTGTTCCGTAAAAACGAGCAACTGACTGTGCGGAACTTTTAAACTTTGCGTGGCCGGACCGACTGCGGCGGCCTCGCGCGCACCATTCTTGTTGTCGCCCGCCATCGCCTCGATCCGAATCGGGATGCAATGTTGCTGCTCAATTTGGCGAATAGCCACCGACCGATCGGGACAATCCAAAACCCCCTCGACCAGGCCGCCTTGCGCATTCCGCGCCCGATACGAAAACTGTGGCATCTCCGGTTGAGGTTAACGCAAGGAGAGTCGATTTCCAACTGCCGGCGGTCTGGCCCAGATATATCCACCACTTCGCAACTCTGCCTCTCCGGAATCCTGAAAAATATTGCTCCTGTCTCAGCTTTCTTCTTCTTGCGTTCCTGTTTTCCTAATTCCTCCCATTTCTTTAGCCACAGATTCAAGAGCGCTGACACTTTTGGATACATCGCACTGACTGGCACGATTGATGCACATCATTGTGGGTATTATGAAGACTGCGGCTGCCGTAATCCTCCTCGCACTGGCTCTTTCGTGCAACGCCCACGCTTTTCTTCGCCCCCGTTTTCCCCATCGAACCATGCCCCCAGCTGCGGGTGGCAGCTCCATTTTCACGGTCGACGATTCGATTCGAAAAGTCGCGGTCAAGCCCACTGCGCCCCGCTAGGGTCTATTCGGGGGGGGCACCGAAATGCGCCGCGAACGACGCGTACATTGACGCATCCTCCAGCATGGAATCAATCGCTGCTGTCAGGGGCGGTAGCTTCGCAAACCCTGAGAATACCGCCCGATCCCCGATGTCTGTGTCGATCACGAACGTCGGACGTTGCGTGACTTTCAGCGAGAAGAACTCGGCCGTGCTTGTTCGCACGCGCGCCTCGATCTTCGGCGAGTGGGCGAGTTCGAGCAGCTTTGCCTGATCGAGCCCGCCCGCTTGCGCGCCGATCTCTGCGGCCAGGTTCCATTCGTCGGCGGGCCGGCCATCGCGAAGCACAGCCGTGGCCAGAGCTAACCTAACGCGATCGTCCGTCACTCCAAAGTCTTTGGCCGCTTCCGCCACGAAATTGCGCACCGGATATTCTGTCGCACCGGGCTGGAGCCAATCCGTGTGCAAGAGGAAAGGCGCGCCCATCATGATTCCGCTCCGGCGATAAAACCATGCCAACTGCTCGCGCGATGTGGGAAGCGCAGCGGCATCCATGAGCGCGATCTTCCAATTAAATTCGACGCTCTTGGCGTAGCGCGCCTTCAGAGCCGCCCAGGCCGGTTCGGCCCAGAAACACCAGGAAGATGCGACATCGAGATAGTAGGTAACTTTTATTTGCATACTTGGTCAGCGGTTCACCGGTGCCCGCCGTCTATTCAACGGCATGAAAAACGCGGAATTGGCCAGAATAGGAGTCACCCGATCGCGTTCGCAAATTGGTTCGCTTACCCGCTGGTTGGACTGATACATCAACGGTGTCGCCGTCGGCTAACGACTTGCGCATCCCCGTGACGACGAGGACTTCTCGCACGGTTGGGGTGGGTGCGGAAAACGGACTGTCACGCAACTTGGCGAGTTCCTGTTTCACCCGGGACATGCCACCGTCCGCTTCGCAGAGAACAAGAACGTAGTCGGATCCCAGGCCAATGATCTCACCGCGCAAATGGTAGCGCTGGGATGTGCGATGGTCCGTAGATTTTTCAGATCTCCGCCGCTGCAATCGTGCGGCAAGGGCTTCCGCCTCAGCTTGATTTTGCTCGTCCACTTCGACTCCAGCCCTCTGTGTGATTGCCTTTTGCTGCCGCATTCGTTCAGCTCTCTCCGATTCCCGCTCCGCCGCCCGCTGGTGCTGTTGCGATCGCGTCTGTCGCGCCGCTTCGAGGGCGGCAGCCGGATTAAATGTGTCTCGTGATTCGGGCGATATGTCGCTCAAGGGAATCTTCACCACGCCAAATTTGTGGACGATGACCAATCCGCCGGAGTCGGCCCGCAGAATCGTTGCATCCTTGTAAATGCGACCGGAATTCGTTTTCAAATTCTCGGCTGCGGCTTTTCCGTGCAGGACGAGGGCAAGGAGGAGGAAGGCCGTGCCACGACCCGCGCACAAGATTTGACGAAGCCGCCGATTCACGCCGGACTCGGTGTGCCGAATGGGTCGTTTAATGTCAATGGCGAACAGTCGTGATCTTCACGACTCTATGACTCGACAACTTTGCTTCCGGTGTCGGCATCGGAATCCAGCACTCCGCGAGCCTCGGCCACTCGCTCCTCGTCGACCAGCAGCCGGATGGCAATCCCAAGATGAACATTCTCGTCCACCACTTCACAGGGGATTTCGGCAGCGTCGAGTATGGTCTTGGCCAGGGCCGCCGCACTCGGATCCGTGAATGTTCTTAATAATATCATATTGATATCATACGCTGGATGTTCGTTGACTGATACGTCTTCCACGTTTTGCCCGGTGCTCCCGGAACGGCGACTACGCGCGCCGGAGCGCGATCGCAGCCAAATCATCATCAAAGCCTTGCGCGTCGGATCGCTGGACGAGTTCTGCGATCAATCGCGGTAGGAAATCCGCACTTCCGCCGAGCTGGGCGAAGGTTTCCGTCAGGGTGTTGCTGGTGAGACGCTCACCGCCGGTTGATTTCGAGCTGTAGAGCCCGTCGGTGTAGAGGAGCGCTACATCGCCGGATGCGAGCGTCGCGACTGTGTCGCCTATCTCTACCGCCGGGTAGATGCCGATCATCGTGTTGCGCGAAGGCAGCGCCTCGATTTTGCCGTCGCGCCGCCGAATGAGGAGCGGAGGATGGCCGCCCCCGGCGAAAGACAACCGGCCGTCGCCTTCAACGATGGCACAACACGCCGTCATGAAAGAACGTCCGCGGAGCACACTATAGAACTCGGCATTCACGCGCGTCAGGATCTCGCGGGCTGTCCTCGATTCGGTGCTGGCGTGATTGAAAAGCAAGGCGACGAGGGTCGTGAAGAGGGCCGCGGCCACGCCGTGACCAGTGGCATCGGCGAGCCAAAAAAGCCCAGACCCGTGGTCCAACTGTCGCCAGCCATACACATCGCCACCGACATGGAGCAGTGGCGTATAGATCATCTCCATTTGCCAGCCGTCGAGGCTCGGCAGCGCGGAGGTAACGAGGCTCCGCTGGGTGGTGCGCGCAATCGCGAGATCGGCTTCCTGCGCCTCGCGCCAGCGGGCCATCTCGCAGTTACGGACCTGCAACTGGTTGAAGAGGTGCGTCTCGCGGTCGCGCGCGCGTTTTTTCTCAAGGCAGGCGCCGATGCGAGCTTTGAGCAGGGTCGGCTCGAACGGCTTTGGCAGGTAATCCTCCGCGCCCATCCCGATGCAGCGCACCACCGAGCCTAACTCGCTCAGAGCTGAAATCATGATGACCGGGATGTGGCGCAATGCCTCATCGGCCTTGATGTGCTGGAGCACTTCGTAGCCATCCATTTCCGGCATCATGATGTCGAGTAGCACGAGGTCGAAAGTCTCGGACCGCAATCTTTCCAGCGCCTGCCGCCCGTTTTCGGCGGTGGCTACCGTGTAGCGCTGACGCTCCAATTGGCGCGAGAGCACGTCGCGATTGTCTTTAATGTCATCCACGATCAGCAGGAATCCCGGCGCGGGCCCGGAGGCCAGTTCGACAGCCGCCGCGTTTTCAGAGAATGCTTCGGCCGCGGGTTCCTGTCCTCGCGGCCTTGGTCTCTCTTCACGTGGCACGGGACGAAAGTTGTCGTTGATGAGCGACAGCAGTTGCTTGCCGGCCGCATGGGTCTTCTGCAAATCCGGCACGAAGTCGTCCAAGCCTTGCTCCCGTGCCTGCTCGATCAGCATCTCGGAGTATCCGATGATTTGATTGAGCGGCGTGCGCAAGTCGTGGACCAGATCCGATGGCAGCGCGTGCTGCGTCGCTTCCCTGCCTGGGGGTTGCGGCTCGGTCACGATGTTGCTTTTCCGGTGGAAATCATCTCGCCCCGCCCCCGCCCAATAGCGCCTCAATTTTGCCGAGCAGCCGCCGCAGTTCGACGGGTTTGGTATCATAGTCGTCGCAGCCGGCTTCGATGGCTTTTTCGCGGTCGCCCGACATGGCGTGCGCCGTGAGAGCGATGACGGGAATGTGCTGTGTCGCGGCGTCGGCCTTGAGACGGCGCGTCGCTTCCCAGCCGTCGAGCACGGGCAGACTCATGTCGATCAAAACCAAATCCGGTGCCTGGGTTTGAGCCATCTCCACGCCACTCTGCCCGTCCACCGCCAGCACGACCTCGTAGCCTTTGCGCAGCAGCCGCCGCGAGAGCATATCGCGGTTCATCTCGTTATCTTCGACTAATAGTATTTTAGGCATGCTCCTCACTCTTATGGCGCGCGGCGGAGTGGGCCACCAGTTCGCGCACCCGATCCAGCAACGCTTTGCGCGAGTCGCCCGCCTTCTGGAGAATCGTTTCAACCGAGCCATTGAGCCGCCGGCGCTCCGCGGCAGTGAGGTCTTTGGCTGTCAATACCACGATGGGAATTTTCCGCCATGCCGGGTCTTGGCGCACACGGTCGGCGAATTCAAATCCGTCCATTTCGGGCATCATCAGGTCGAGCAGGATGAGGCTTGGGCGCTCCCGTTCCATGCATTGAAGCGCCACTCGTCCGTTTTCGGCCTCGCTGACTTTCCATCCTTCCTTCTCCAAAATCGCGCGCGTCAACTTGCGGGTCGCGGCGTCATCCTCAACCAGCAGAACGGGGCATGGTGGATGTGGACAGGTGTATTTCTTGAGAATCTGCGACAGGCGCGCGCGATCCACCGGCTTGGTGGCGTAGTCCGCTGCACCCAGGGTGAAGCCCCGTTCAGGGTCGTCCACCATCGTCAGCATGATAACCGGAATGTCGCGCAAGGCGGCGTCGGACTTGAGCGCCGAAAGCACGCTCCAGCCATCCATGTCGGGCATCATCACATCCAGCGTGATGGCCACCGGCCGCAATTGCCTCGCCAGCCGGAGCCCGGCGTCGCCCCCGGAAGCGGTGCGAACGCAAAAGCCCTCCCTGCTTAAAAAACGCTCCATTAAATCCCGTTGCACCGGGTCGTCATCGATTACCAACACGCAGCTTTCGTTAGGCGGGAACTGTTCGATGTCGTCCCCGTCCAGTGAGGCGATCATTTTCTCGGATCCGGGAAAATCCGGCTTCGCCTCGCTCACAACCGCGGGCAGTTTGATAGTGAAAATACTGCCCTCGTCCGGCACGCTGTGCACTGTCACATCGCCCCCCATGATCTGGCAGAAGCGGCGCGTGAGGGCGAGGCCGAGGCCGGTGCCGCCGAACTTGCGCGTGGTCGAAGCATCCGCCTGCGTGAAATCCTGGAAGAGTCTAACGATCTGCTCGGGGCTCAGGCCGATGCCGGTGTCACCCACACGGAACACAATCCACTCGCTGCCATCCATGACTTCGCGTCCGGCGTCCAGCGTAACATTCCCTTCATGGGTGAACTTGGCCGCGTTGGATAGAAGATTGAAGAGACCCTGGCGCACCTTGATCAGGTCGGCATGCATCGCGCCCAAATTCGGTGCACACTCGATTTTCAGCGTATTGGCGTTCTTTTTAACCAACGGTCGGATGGTGGAGGCGACCTCATCAATCATCTGGGCGAGGTCGAAGGTTTCCAAAAACATCTCCATCTTGCCCGCTTCGATTTTCGATAAATCGAGAATGTCGTTGATCAACGCCAACAGGTGCTTGCCCGCGCCGTTAATCTTTTCAAGATCGGCGCCGAATTCATCCAGCTTTCGCTCAACGGCTTCCTCCTGCAGCATCTCGGAGTATCCAAGAATAGCGTTCAGCGGCGTGCGCAGCTCGTGACTCATGTTGGCCAGAAAGACACTCTTGGCGCGATTCGCTTGCTCGAGCGATTGCTCGTAACGTTTGCGTTCCGTCACATCGCGAGCCGCCGCGAACACCCCCTGCAGTTTCCGGTCGCGGTCGTGGAAGGTCGTCGCGTTATAAGAGACCACGGTTTCCTTACCGTCCCGGGCGCGCGCCGTCAGCTCGTAGTCGGTGACTTTGCTTTCGCCCAGCACCAGCTTGATGCCAGCTTCGGCTCGCTCCGGGTCGGTGAAGTAGTCCTTAAACGGCGCGCCGATCAACTCGTCTCGCGTGCAGCCGGTCAGCGCCTCCATTTGCTTGTTCACATCGGTAATGATGCCGCGCGGATCGGTCGTGATGAGTGCATCAATGTTCGATTCAATCAGCGAACGGGTATAGAATTGTTGATCGCGCACGCGCTGATCGAGCAGCAGGCGCTCGGCTTCGACCTGTTTCCGTGCGGTATTATCGGTCCCGATTAAGAGATACCCGATGATCTCTCCTTGCTCGTCACGCAGCGCCGTGACCGAGACGATCGCCGGAAAGCGGCTGCTGTCCTTGCGGATGTAGGTCAATTCGTAGATGTCCTCGATCCCGCGCGAGGCTTTGAAGACCAATGCTTCAAAGCCCGGCGTGATCCGGGTCCCAAGCTCGGCGCTCAAAGCTTTGGCGCGCGCAATCACCTCCTGCGGATCGGAAATGTCCGCCGGGGTAATCTTGTTCATCACTTCGGCGGCGGTGTAGCCCAGCATGCGTTCGGCGCCGACGTTGAAGATTTGAATGACGCCCTTCTCGTCGGTCGCGATGCTCGAAAAGTTGGCGCTGTTGAAAATCGCGCTCTGTAATGCCCCCGCTTTGAGGAGCGCTTCTTCGGCCCGCTTGCGTGCGGTGACGTCTTCCATGGCCAGCACGAGCAACTCGCCGTGGTGGCCCGCCTCAAGCTTGCGGGCGTTGAGCAGCATGACCCGGCGCCCGATAATCGGGAAAGTGTGTTCCAGCTCGAAATCGTTGAAGACCGAACTCTTGGGGACAATATCTTCAAGGAGGGTTCGCAGATCGGGGATGTCCCACTGGCCGTTGCCTAACTCGTAAATGAGACGGTTCTCGGTCTCTTCGGAAGTGACCTGAAAGGCTTGGTAAAAGGCGCGGTTGCCGGATCGCACGCGCAAGGTCGTATCGAGAATTAAGAGCGGCTCGCGCACCGTATCCACAATGTTTTGGGCGTAGGTTTCAATGGCTTTCAAGTCCGCCTCAGAGCGCCGCCGCTCTGTGACGTCTTCCATGGCCAGCACGAGCAACTCGGAGTGACTGCCCGCGCGCAGCTTGCGACCATTGAGCAGCATGACGCGCCGCCCGATGATCGGGAAGGTGTGCTCCAGCTCGAAATCGTTGAAGACGGAGCTCGTGGGGATCACGTCTTCGAGGAGGGTCCGCAGAGCGGGAATGTCCCATTGGCCATTGCCCAGCTCGTAAATGAGCCGGTTCTCGGTTTCTTCGGAAGAAACATGAAACGTCTGATAGAAAGCGCGATTAGCGCTTCGCACGCGCAAGGTCGTATCCAGCATCAGGAGCGGTTCGCGCACCGTGTCCACGATGTCCTGCGCGTACGTTTCGATGTCTTCCACCAGTGGTTCTTGTTTCATCAGGGGTCCTTGCGAAAGTGTATCATAAGCGGCACCCGAGGTGGATGCAGTTGATACTTTCTGAGCGACGCATTTATAAATGGATGTCCGCTCCTGATAACACTTGAAACGTCAAGGTCCTTAGTGAGAAGAGGGCAGTTATTTCGGCTCGCTTCATGGCCCAGCGCAGCTGATCTGTTAGCCCGTTAGGGCTTGTGACCGATCCGCGAATGGCGAAGGACCAGTTTCTCATTCTTCTTCACGAGAAAAGCGCCGGCCGCTGCGATCAGGAAGGAAGCCCCGCCGACCAGTCCCCAAAATAATCCCATCGATCGAATGCCGTAGCGATGATACGCGAAGGGTATAATGACACGCGTTGTCATCTCGGCTGCGAAAGCGGCCACCAGACCGATATAAGACCAACTCATCCAATAGTAGTGACGACCGACCCAGGTGTGCGGTGGCCGTCTGATTATTGCGAAGCTTAGCCCAAGCAAAAGCGGAGGGGTTGCGACGAGCGCGAAGAAATGCAGGAAGTTGAACGAGCGCGTGAGGTGGTAAAGCGTCAATGCCGTCGCAATAACGACAATCATGGATGTGGCGTAGGTATAACCCAGGATGCGATGCGCCGTCGTTGCTTTGGGCCGCGAAAAGATCACCAGTCCGGCCAGCAACGCGCAACACGCGGCGATCGTGTGAATCAATCCTGTCGTGCTTTGAATCATCGGGTGCGGTGGTCGGATCCTGGCAGCAGGCCCTCCGGTGAAAAGCTTCGAGAAAGGGCCGGTCACAGCAAGGACGGTGCAGAACCTGGAGGCGGGGGCGGGAATCGAACCCGCGAATAGCGGTTTTGCAGACCGCGACCTTACCACTTGGCTACCCCGCCCTTTGCTTGGCGTGCCGGAGAGTATCGAACGACGTCGTGTCGTGTCAATTCGGGCAGCCCTTTCGTACTCTTCGGTCAGTTCCATTTGAGCGTTGGACGTTGCGGGTTGAGCATTGGAGGTTTGCTTCTTCCCTCATGGACTCGCGTTCGTCTCAACTTTTTCACGCCGCACAAAAGCGCATTCCGGGCGGAGTCAATTCGCCCGTGCGCGCGTTTCGTAATGTGCAGGGCGAGCCATTCTTTGTGGACCGCGCCGCCGGCTCCAAAATTTGGGACGTCGATGGCAAAGAGTACATCGACTACGTAGGCAGCTGGGGTCCCGCCATCCTCGGGCACGCGCCCCCCCTCGTCGTCGATGCCGTGACCGAGGCGGCTCAACGGGGTCTCAGTTTTGGCATACCAAATCCGCTCGAAGTGGAAATGGCGGATCTGATTTGCGCCTGGGTCCCGTCCATTCAGAAAGTGCGCATGGTCAACAGCGGCACGGAAGCGACCATGTCGTGTGTTCGCCTGGCCCGCGGCTTCACCGGGAGAAACAAGATCATCAAGTTCGAGGGCTGCTATCATGGTCACGTCGATGCGCTCCTCGTAAAGTCGGGCAGCGGAGCGCTCACACACGGTCGTCCCGATAGCAGCGGAGTTCCACAATCCCTGGCCGAACTGACAATTCCGGTGCCCTTCAATGATATCGGTAGGGTGCGCGCCGCCTTCCGCGAAAACGCCAAAGAGATCGCGGCCATCATCGTCGAGCCGATTCCCGCCAATGCCGGCCTCTATTTTCCGCGCGGAGATTTCCTCTCTGCTCTGCGCGAGGAGTGCGCCCGCCATGGTGCCCTTCTGATCTTCGACGAAGTGATGACCGGCTTCCGCGTGGCCCGCGGCGGTGCCCAGGCTCTCTACGGCGTAAAGCCCGACCTGACTGCCTTAGGTAAAGTGATTGGCGGCGGTCTGCCGGTAGGCGCGTTCGGCGGTCACGCTCAAATTATGGATCAATTGTCGCCCAGCGGTCCGGTTTATCAGGCCGGAACGTTGTCGGGCAATCCGCTTGCCATGGCGGCAGGTCTGGCGCAACTGCGCGAGCTGGATCGAATCAATGCCTGGCAGGTGCTGGAGGAGCGCGGCGCCGAGATGGAGTGGGCCGCGCGTGATGCCCTGAAAAAAAAGGAAGCGGAGGTCACCTTTCATCGGATCGGCTCGATGTTCTGCCTGTTCTTTGCGCCCGGTCCCATCGACGACCTGGCCGGTGCGCAGCGCAGCGATCTAAAGAAGTTCGCGAAATTCTTTCACGCCTGTCTGGCGGAAGGCGTTTACATCGCGCCGTCCCAATTCGAGACCGGTTTTCTTTCGACGGCGCACACGAGCGAGGACATTGCGCGCACCGTTGCGGTCATGAGCCAGGCGCTTGACCAGTTAGGGTAACACCGCGTGGTTCAGTGCCTCTCTTAAAAGCTTTGCTTCACCTCGCCACTTGCACTAGGAAACAGCCGCAGTGAGCGCAAACCCGCGGATTCGCTCCGTCGCGAAATTCTTTTTCGAAGGTGATCGCAAATTCTTCGTCAAAGGCGTCACGTATGGCCCGTTCAAGCCAGACAGCGAAGGGCACTATTTAGGACGGCCGGAGCAGGCCGATATTGATCTCGGCTTGATGCGAGAGATCGGAATTAACGTCGTTCGAATTTATCATGCGCCGCCCCGCTGGTTTCTCGATAAATGTCTGGCCGTCGGTCTGCGCGTGCTCATCACCTTGCCTTGGGAAAAGCACATCGAATTCCTGCGCGAAAAAAGCGCGCGCGACAAGATTGAGGATTCGGTGACGCGCGCCGTGCGTGCTAATGCCGGCCACGCCGCCCTCCTCGGCTATTTGGTGGGGAACGAAATATCTCCGCAGATGGCGCGCTGGCTGGGAGTGCGCCGCGTCACGGAGTTCGTTGAGAAATTGGTCCGAATCGGGCGCGCCATCGATCCGGACGTTCTTTTCTCCTACGCCACCTATCCACCGACCGAATTTCTGCTCCCGCAGAATCTCGATTTCTATTGTTTCAACGTTTACCTGCACAACCAGCGCGATTTCGAGCGTTACCTTCTGCGTCTGCAGAATCTAACGGAAGACCGGCCGCTCATCCTCGGTGAGTTCGGCATGGACACGATCCGCCATTCCGAGGAGGAGCAGGCTGAAATGCTCTGCTGGCATGTCGACAGCGTGGTGCATTGCGGTTTGGCCGGCACCATCTTCTTTGCCTGGACGGACGAATGGTACACGGGCGACCAGGAAATCACCGATTGGGCTTTCGGCCTGGTCACGCGGGACCGGCAGCCCAAGAAATCGTTCCACGCCTTGCGCGATAAACTCGGACAGGACGATGCCGCCTTGCCCCATCGGAGGCTGCCGCAAGTTCCCTTCGTTTCCGTCATTGTCTGTTCCTACAACGGAGCGATAACGCTCAGCGCGTGTCTTGATTCGTTAGGCAAGATTAATTATCCGCATTACGAAGTGGTCCTGGTCGATGACGGATCGACCGATAATACGCGCGAGATTGCCGGACAGTTTCCTCAGGTCCGCTATATCCACCAGTCCAACCATGGACTGAGTCACGCCCGCAATACGGGCGCGGCCGCGGCTCTGGGTGATGTGTTCGCCTACACCGACTCCGACTGCATGGCCGATGGCGATTGGCTTTACTATTTGATCAGCACTCTCGTGACCGGCGAGTTCGCCGGGGTGGGAGGGCCGAATGTGACGCCGCCCGCCCAAAATTGGATCCAGGCATGTGTGGCGGCCGCGCCCGGCGGTCCCAGCCACGTGCTTCTGACGGATACGGTGGCCGAGCATATCCCCGGTTGTAACATGGCTTTTTATCGGTGGGCTTTTGAAAGCGTCGGGGGATTCGATGCGGAATATCACAAGGCGGGAGACGACGTGGATTTCTGCTGGCGTCTGCAACAATCAGGATTCGTCATCGCATTCAGCCCGACCGCGCTGGTCTGGCACCATCGCCGATTTACTCTGCGCGCGTTCTTTAAACAACAGGAAGGGTACGGCGAGGCCGAGTCGCTCCTGCGCTTCAAGCATCTGATCTTTTTCGGCCCAACCGGCACCGCGAAATGGCGTGGCCAGATTTATGGCACACCACGCTTCAACTGGTTTTTAAACAGGCCCGTCATCTACCACGGCGTTTTCGGTGATGGCTTCTTTCAATCCATTTATCCGACGCCGCAGTCTGACGTCGCCGCTTATCTCAGCAGCATTGAGTGGTTCTCTCTGGCTATCTTCCTTTTCGGTCTTGGCATCTTTTTGCCCGGATTGCGCATTGTGCCGTATCTGATGTTTGGGGGAACTTTATGTGTGGCGCTTTCCTATATGGTGCGCGCGCGCATCGAACCGAAATACGACACCGTCCATGCACGATTGCTCGTCATGGTACTCGCCTTCGCGCAACCGCTCGTGCGCGGATGGTCGCGTTACTTCACCTGGTTGCATTTCAAACGCACGCCCCGCAGCGTTATCAGTACGCATGAAACTCAGCCGGGCCGGTCCGAAGTTCCAAGCGCGCGTCGCCGCGTTTATTGGAGCGAGGAGGGCAAGGATCGGCATCATCTTCTCGGCTCCATTTTCCAGATGCTCGAAGAGGAAGGTTGGCGCTATTCCAGCGATACGGGTTGGAATGAATGGGACATTCAGATCTACGGGAATTTTTGGTGGAGCATCGTGCTGCAAACGGTCACGGAATATCATGGCGGTCCGAAATGCCTCACGCGGGTCAGGCTGCGCTATCAACGCGTCCCCACCACGGTGGTCGTGAATCTGGTGGCCGTGGCCATTCTGATCTATCGGCAACTGAACGCGCCGCACATCGATCTTTGGTCGATTATTCTGTACGGGTTGTTTCTCATTTTCCTGGCGACACGCGCGCTTGCCCTTAAAAAACGGGTGGGAGAACTGGTGGACGTGGCCGCCTATCGCGCCGGCCTGCAACGGATTCTTCGGCCCGGCCAGGCGGCTCCGGTCACGGTTCCGAAAGTCATGGCGGCCGACCCGGTTGCCTCCACAGAACAGTAGCGGCGGTCTATGACCGCCGATCTATTTGGCTTCGGCGCTCATAGAGCGCCGCTACAGTTGCGACAGGACCAGCGCTCGGAAGAAACGCGTCGCTAACGCAAACCAAGTCTTCGCATCGTTTCTTCAAAATCGGCAGGCAACGGTGCCTCGAAACTTTTCCAATCGCCCGATCGCGGATGTTTAAACCCGAGCTTCCACGCATGCAGCATTTGGCGGGGAAAATCTTTGGCAAACTTGGGCGCGTACAGCTTATCTCCCAAAACAGCGTGGCCGATATGATGGAAATGGACGCGAATCTGATGCGTCCGGCCACTGTGGATTCGGCATTCTACCAAACTGGCCTCGGCGCCTTCCTGCACCACGCGATACTCAGTGTGGGCGGCCCGGCCGCGAGTTGTGACCGTCATGCGTTGGCGATGCACCCGATGCCGCGCGATCGCGGCGTTGATCGAGCCTGACTTCTTGACTACGCGGCCTTTGACCATGGCGAGATAGACCTTCTCCACGGTACGCCCGGCGAACTCCGCGGACAGACTGCGATGCGCCTCATCGTTCAGAGCCGCCACCAGGCAACCACTGGTGTCTTTGTCGAGGCGATGAACGATGCCGGGCCGTTCTTTGCCCCCAATCCCGGAAAGATTTTTGCAATGATGGAGCAGCGCATTCACGAGGGTGTGCTCGCGATGGCCCGCCCCGGGATGAACAACGAGGCCCGGTGGCTTGTTGATCACGATCAGATCGTCGTCCTCAAACAGGATACTAAGCGGAATATCCTCAGGGGCGTTATCCACCTTTTCGGGAGGCGGTTCTTTCACCTCAATGCGGTCGCCCGTCCGGACGGCCTGGCGGGGTCGCGCGGTCTGGCCGTTCAGCCTAACGAACCCGTCTTTGATCAACTGTTGCAGGCGCGAGCGCGAGTATTGGCTGAGGGCGCCGGCCAGGAAAAGGTCGAGGCGCAGGCGGGCCGACTCCTTCGGCACGGTAAATTCAGCCGGATCGGCCGGTGCAGGGGGCGTCGTCATTTAGCGTTCGCTGGGATTGCTCCGCAAA
Source organism: Chthoniobacterales bacterium (assembly GCA_038230335.1). Classification (GTDB taxonomy): domain Bacteria; phylum Verrucomicrobiota; class Verrucomicrobiia; order Chthoniobacterales; family UBA10450; genus JBBRDU01. Next base: position 435,877 of record JBBRNL010000002.1, read on the forward strand.
AAGGCGATGCTACAATCGACCTCGATGGCGGCAGAACCGACTGCAGCGACGACCGAAACTTGTCCGGCGTGTGGGACGATCATCGACACGACCGAGGCCGACCCCTTGGTGCGTGTGGCCTGTCCGAAGTGCGGCGAAAAGGTTCGCGTCCAGCGCAGTTTCAACAACTTCGAATTAGTCGAGACGCTCGGCATAGGAGGCATGGGCACGGTTTACAAGGCGCGGGATACTTTACTCGATCGCTTCGTGGCCTTGAAGTTATTGCGCAAGGATCTGGGCGAAGAAGTGGACTACGCCACACGGCTCCAACAGGAGGCGCGCGTGGCTGCTTCGGTCAATCACCCAAACGTGATTCAGGTTTTTTCGTCCGGAAAGGATCACGGCCAATTTTATCTGGTCATGGAACTGGTCGATCACGGCAGTCTCGATGATCTGATCGAGCAGAAGAAAAAACTCTCCGAAGAACTGGTGCTCGAAGCGGGTATCCAGGTGGCCAAAGGTTTGCGGGCCGCATATGGGAAGAGTCTCATCCATCGCGACGTCAAGCCGGCCAATATCCTGTTTGCCGACGAACACACCGCCAAGATCGGCGATTTCGGTCTGGCCGGTGTAGCCGCCGAAACGGGTGAAACACGTAACGAAATTTGGGGCACACCCTATTATGTCGCGCCCGAGCGGTTATACAATCGGCCGGAAGATTTCCGAAGTGACATCTACAGTCTCGGCGCCACCCTCTTCCATGCTCTTTCCGGCCGGGCGCCCATCGAAGGAGACACAAATTCCGCGACAGCCTTGCGCGATCTGAAGAATCGGCCGCTCGATCTCGCGACGGTCTCTCCCGAGGTGTCGGAGGAAACGGCCAGAGTATTGCAGAGGATGATTGCGCCGGAGCCGTTGAAACGGTTCGGCTCGTACGACGAATTGGTTGCCGCGCTCGAGACGGCCTACGGTAATTTTACTGGCCAGGGCGTGGGAGCAACGGCCGGACGGAAGACCCCCTGGGTGGCGGCGGCTGTCGCTATCGTGATTGCGCTCGCTGTCGCAGCCGGTGCCTTCATCTGGAACGCGCGCAGACCCGTGCCCGCTGCCACGGCCGGAGCTCCTTCAGCGCCGCCCCTTTCGGCGGCGGCCGTTGCTGCCCTGGAAAAACAGTTGGTCGAGGCGCGGCATCAGCTCGTGCTCAATCATTATAATGTGGCTGGCGCACAGTTTGCCCGGATCGCGGCCGAGGCGCGAGGCAAGCAACCGCTTTATGATTGGGCACGTTTGCAGCAGGCCCTCGCTGCCATGGTGGGCCGGGAAAAGTCGCAGGCGCAGCAGTCCTTCCAGGATGTGGAGAACGCCGGGCAGTCCGGGTTTGCCAAAGAGGATTCCGATCTCGCCAGATTTTTCGTGACGACCGCCAAGCGACTGCTCGCGCCGGGAGCCGTCTCGGCCGCGGAGGCTGGTCCGAAAAGCTCATCGACTCATGAAGCCTTCGCCTTGCTCCTGTTCGCTTTGAAGAATGTGGAGCAGGGGAGCGGGGATCAAGCTGTACTTCTGCTCGAGCAGTTCAACAACTCAACGCCAGGAGGTGCGGTCGGCTGGATCACCGACTACAAACCTCTTTCCCAGCGATATCTGGATGATTGTAAGGCTTATCTGGCCTGGAAAAACCAGCCGGGCAACGAAAGCACGGCAGCCGGAGCGGCCGACAAATTGGCGCGTACTCGAGACCTGAAAAAGAAACTCAAGACGCGCACCCCGATGTCGGATGACGTCAACGCGCAGGAAAAAAGCATGGCCGCCCGGGTGGGTGATCAGCAAAAGAACGAAGATTCGAAGCTGGCCGAGCAGCGCAAAAAATTACTGGAAACGGAGACCCCAGTCTGGAACGCGGCGATGATGGGATACAAACAACGCGTCGCCATCTACGATTTCGCCGGCGCGCTCGCCACTCTGAGTGCACCGAAGATCTCCGAGCCGGGTCTGCAAGCCGTGCAGATGGCCGCTGTGAAAAAGGCGAAATGGCTGGTCGATTGGAAAACAAGATTGGTCGCGGATTTGAACGCCGCGCATTTCGGGGGTGTCATTACCGATATCGCCGGTGCCCAATATTCCGGGATTGATGCGGCCGATGCGCAACATGTGACGGTCAAGATTCCGCCGTATGGATCTGCGCAAGTGGCGTTCATAAAATTCACGCCCAAGACGCTCGTTGCCGTATCGGGGGCCCTGGCCAAGACGGATCCCGATCGGCAATGGTTGTCGGCGGTTTTTGCAGCCGAGACTGGTCAACCCGAGACGGCGCGCGCTTTAGGGGCGGCGGCGGCCGCGGCCAAACCTGAATATCGCGAACAGCTGACTCTGCTAAACGCGGCCGGCGTTGGGCGCTGATCTACCTGCCTTCGCCGGCCATCTCTTCGCGTAATAGGGGAAGGTCGACCGGGTTCATTGGCTCACCTTGTGCTCTCATTTCGGGATGCGCAGGTTTCTCCTTTTCTTGTTCCTCCTTGGCCTGCCCCATCTGGGGAACGGGGCGCAATTGCCGCTAACCAGCAAAGACGTCAGCCTCATGCTGCGGTCCGGGTATTCCAACCCGACGGTCATGCAGGAATTGAAAAAAAGGCATTTCGCTGACACGGTCGACGCCGATAAGGAAAGCGCTCTCTTGAAGGTGGGTGCCACCCAGGACCTGGTCGATGCCTTGAAAGCTGGGATCTACGCGGTTTCATCGAAAGATGTGGCCGACGCGCAAGAGCAACTGGCACGGCAAAACGTGCGCAGCTCGATGCAAACCGAACGTGCGCGCAAGGCCGATTCCGTCTTTCAAGCTGAAGTGATTCGCGAACGAAACGCCAAAAGCGTTCCGTCAGTTGCGGTCAGCGCTTTCTATGAGTCGCTCAAAGGGGACCTGGTTCGATTTAGTAATGGCTCTGTCGTCCATGCGGATGAGGAAGCCACCGCCGATAAAAAGGTGATCGCCCTTTATTTCTCCGCGCATTGGTGTCCACCCTGTCGAAAGTTCACTCCTGAACTGGTCGATTTTTACAATCGCGTCGCGCCGCAGCATCCTGAATTTGAAATCATCTTTGTCAGTTACGACCGATCCGCCTTCGCCATGCAGACTTACATGCGCGAAGCGAAGATGCCGTGGCCGGCCATCGACTTCGGAAAAATTCCAGAAAAAGACGCGGTAAAAAAATATGCGGGTAGCGGGATTCCCTGCCTGGTCCTGATCGATTCGACCGGCAAGGTCCTTTCCGACAGTTATGCTGGAACGGAATATCTTGGGCCGCAGAAAGTCCTGGCCGACATGAATGCGATGTTTGCCGGCGGGGCCGCGCCGCACGTCGCGCAGAGTCGCTAGCACTCGCGCCCAATCGGCCGTGTCGGGTCCGGTCTGACCCGTTCTCCGGCTGGGGACTTGCATCCCCGGCAAAATGAACGAATTCAGGGCTGGAAAGTCAGATTTACACCCGCCCCTGGGATGGTAGATTTTTCGCGCGATCATTGATCGCGAAACATGGAGCAGAAACCGCCACCGCCATTTCCATCACCGGAAGAGCTGAAAACGAAGATCGCCGAGTTTATGAAGTCGAACTTCGGTGACCGCGTTTCCTTTGCCACCTTTGCCGGGCCCGAGACGACTGAGCCGGCTGAAACTGGAACAGAGAACCAGCCTGAAGCCGAGAAGAGCGACGACTTCATTTTTAATTTCCTTCCGCGCGATATTAAAGCGCACCTCGATCGTTACGTCATTCAACAGGATGAAGCGAAGAAGGTTTTGGCCATTGCCGTGTGCGACCACTACAACCACGCAAAATATCTGCACCGACTGGAGAAGGAAGATGCGACGCGCGCGGAGGAGACCGAATACGCCAAGCAGAACGTCATTCTGGTGGGACCGACCGGTGTGGGTAAAACCTACCTGATTAAGCACATTGCCGAGCTGATCGAGGTGCCGTTCGTGAAGGCTGACGCAACCAAGTTCAGCGAGACCGGATACGTGGGCGGGGACGTGGAGGATCTGGTGCGCGAATTAGTGCAGAAGGCGGACGGAGACGTCAATCTCGCGCAATTCGGGATCATCTACATTGACGAGATCGATAAGATCGCGGCCGCCGGCAACATGATCGGGCGGGACGTCAGTGGACGGGGTGTGCAAACGACCTTGCTCAAGCTCATGGAGGAGACGGAAGTGCCCTTGCGCAGCATGAACGATTTGCAGGGACAGTTGCAGGCCGCGTTCGAATTCCAGAAGCGGGGCAAATCGAAGCGCGAGACCATCAATACGCGGCACATTCTCTTCGTCGTAAGCGGCGCATTCGACCGGCTCAAGCAACAAGTCTCGCGTCGCATCTCGCAGGGACAGATCGGATTCACCGCCGGACCAGCCCCCGTCATGGACAACGAGTTATTTCAGCAGGTCACGACGCAGGATTTCGTAGAGTACGGCTTCGAACCGGAGTTCATCGGGCGTCTTCCCGTGCGGGTGGCCTGCAATGAGCTCAACGCCGACGATCTCTACAAGATCATGAAGTTTTCCGAAGGCAGCATTCTTCGGCAATATGAGCGCGCTTTTCGCGCCTACGGAATCGAGATCAGCTTCGAAGACGAAGCCTTGCACCTGATTGCCGAGGCCGCCGCCTTGGAAAAAACGGGCGCGCGCGGTTTGTTAACCGTATTTGAAAAGCTGTTCCGGGATTACAAGTACCACCTGGCCGGGTCCGGTTTGAGTCAGTTGCGCGTGAGCGCCGAGCTGGTGCGCGAACCGAGGCAGGTGCTCGACCGCTTGATGGCGGAAGGTCATAAGCAGGAAGCGGAAACACTGCGCAACAACGCCCGTCAATTTACCGAGAGGTTCGCGCGCGAGCACAACATCGAAATCGCATTCGATGAGACCGGCCTGGAACGGCTGGCCGAGCGCGCCCAGAGCGAGCGGATGACCATGGCGGAGTTGTGCGCGCATTTGTTCAAGGATTATCAATTCGGTTTGAGCTTAATTCGCAAAAACACTGAGCAGGGTCGTTTCATTCTGAATGCGGCGGCCGTCGATGATCCGGATAAGTTTTTGAGTGATCTGGTGGTGCAATCGTACTACCCGGCGGCCATGGCCCAAAAAATCTAAGCCGGAATGAAACGTTCGTTAGCCAGCGCCCTGTTCATCAGTCTTGTCCTGACCGCTTTGGTGGGCGCACTGCACGTCGCCGGTTTTCTGGTGTATTTCGAAACGGCCGCTCTCGCCTTCCTTTCCCACCACCGCCCCGGCAATGCCATTGTCGGAACGCCCTGGCTGCTTGGCATTACGCTGCCGCTCGGGTTTATCGTGGCCTGGCTCACTCTGACCAGCGCACGCCGCAGCCGCATCGGATGGCTCACCCTGATCCTGCTCTTCGAACTTGCAGGGGTCGCGTGGATCTGTTCGCTTTACCGGATCGCGTTTCAGCCGCTGCCCGCGCTTATGGCGGTCGCGCTTGCCTTTGTTTTGTCCGAACGATGGGCCTCCCTTTCACGACGCAGCCGATCGACCCTGGCCCGGACCTACTTCAGCGAGCGTTTATCGAAGGGCCAGCTTCATCGCATGATCGAAGGCGAGATTCCGCTCGAGACAGAGGCGAAGGCGCACGAGGTCACGGTGGTCGTTTGCGATATCGCGAACAAATACGATCTGGCGGAGGAAGCTGATCCCGCCGAATTTGCTCGGACCACCGAGGCTTTCATCCGGCGCACCACCGATTTGTTTCTCGAAGCCGACGGTTATATCCAGGCAGCCGATGGCGAAGGCGTCGTGGCTGTTTTCGGATTTCCCGATCAGAGCGGTGATCACGCGGACAAAGCGGTTCGCGTCACACTCGGTCTGGTCGATTCTTTCAATAAGACGCGCCAGCAAAATAATGGCGATCCTTTCGGCAAGTGCGATGTGCACATGGGAGTCAGTTCGGGCACGATCATCGTCGCGCCCTTGCAAAACGGAGAACGTCCGGGGCTGCTCAGCACGGGCGAGCCGGTCGAACTGGCCCGTCGCTTTTGTGTGGCTAATCGCTTCTACGGATCCCGCGTTCTAATTGGCCCGCGCACGTTCGAGCTGGCCAGCAAAAACATTGTGGCTCGCCCAATCGATTTTCTGAGCGGCGTGAATTCTCAGGAGCGGCATGAAATTTATGAGCCGCTCTGGCTCGCTGCCGAAGCCAAGCCGGAGCATATCGCGCGGCGCGATTCCTTCTGGAATGGCGTGGTGCTCTATCGCGAGAAACGCTGGGCCGAAGCCTACACCGAATTCCAAAAGGCGCGCGGACCGGATGGGGACGACGATGCCCCACTCCAGTTGTATCTGCGTCGATTGGAAACACTCGCCCTGCATTTGACCACGACAGGCGAGTAACGACGCAGCCGGCCTTGAGAAGAACCGAATATCCGGCGGCGTTGCGGGAGCTCATCACGCAGATTCGGCAAATGCCCGGGGTCGGTCCGCGCTCGGCCGAACGAATTGCCCTGTGGATGGTTCAAGCTCGAGCGGGTCAACCCGAGCACATTGCTGAAGCCATCGCCGCGACTCGGCAATCCGTGCGACCGTGCGTTCGCTGCGGATTCTTCGCCACCTCAGAAGTGTGCGAAATCTGTTCGGACACGACCCGCGCTCAGGATTTGCTCTGTGTGGTCGAGCAGCCGACTGACATCCTGCCGCTTGAGAAGACGAACGCGTTTCGCGGGCTCTATCACTCGTTAGGGGGAAGAATTTCGCCGCTCGATCACGTGGCTCCGGAAGACTTGCGCATCTCGGAGCTCGTCCAACGGATCGAGACGGAAAAGTTTTCCGAAGTGATCTTCGCGCTCGCCACCGATGTCGAAGGCGAGGCCACGACCAATTATCTGGTTGATTTGTTGAAAGGGAAGTCGATCGCCTTCACCCGGATCGCCCGCGGCCTCCCCGCCGGAGGCGGGCTTGAGTCCGCCGATGAGTTAACCCTCTACCAAGCGCTGGCCGGCCGGACGAGATTATGAGGGCAGTTAGAAGTTTTAAGTGTTAAGTCTTAGTCAGATTCGGAGCGCAACTTGCCTTTCTTCCTTTAAAACTTAAGACTTAAGTTCTTAAAACTGCTAAACATGTCCTGCGCCAAGATCGATCCGGCCCTGCACCAACCGCAGAAGCCCTCCTGGATTAAAGTCCGACTTCCATCTAACCCGGTCTTCTTCTCGACCAAGGCGCTCATCTCCGATCTGCGCCTGCATACAGTTTGTGAGAGCGCGCAGTGCCCCAATCGGTGGGAATGCTGGAGCCAGGGCACGGCCACCATGATGATCGCGGGCGATCGCTGCACACGGGCCTGCGGATTTTGCGCTGTCACCACAGCAAAACCTTTCGCCTTGGAAGCGGACGAACCGGAACGGGTGGCCGAAGCCGTGCGCCGCATGAAATTGAAACATGTCGTGATCACGGCCGTGGCTCGCGACGATTTGAAGGACGGCGGTGCCAATCATTTCGCCCGTGTCATCGAGGCGATTCGCCAGATGGACCCATCAGTCATCGTCGAAGTTTTGGTGCCGGATTTTCACGCGCAGGACGATTCCATTCAGATAGTCCTCGACGCTGCGCCCGATATTTTTAATCACAACATGGAGACGGTGGAACGTCTGACCCCGCTCGTGCGAAGCCGCGCCAAATATCGCACTTCGTTGCAAGTGCTGCGGCGGGCCCGGGAACTGTCCCCTAAAATTGTGACCAAAAGTGGCGTGATGCTCGGTTTGGGCGAGGGCGAAACGGAATTATTCCAAACCATGGACGATCTGCGTGAGGTCGGCTGCCAGGTCCTGACCCTCGGTCAGTATCTCCGTCCCACTCCTAAACATCTGCCCGTGGTTGAATACGTCACGCCGGCCCAGTTCGATCTTTATGGTGAGATTGCGCGAAAGAAGGGGTTCGACCACGTCGCCTCCGGTCCACTCGTGCGCAGCTCATATCACGCGGCCGACTTTCATCCCGTCGTCCGCTAACCATGGAACCGTCAGGCGCGGCCGCGCCAAATCGAAGCAAGATCGCCGCCATCATTCCCGCGTATCAGGAAGAGAAGCATGTCGGCGGCGTGGTTTTACGGACACGCGCTCAGCTGAATCATGTCCTTGTCGTGGACGATGGGTCGTCCGATCAAACCGCGCTGCGTGCCCGCGAGGCCGGGGCCGAGGTGATTGTTCATCCTGCGAATCGCGGGAAAGGCGAGACCATCAAAACCGGATTGCACCACTGGTTCGACCGCGACTTCGAGTTCATCATCATTCTCGATGCGGATGGCCAGCATCGCCCCGAAGAGATCGACCGCTTTGTAGCCGCCGCTCTCGGGCCCGCGCATCCAAGATTGCTCATCGGCAACCGAATGAAAGATGTCGCACGCATGCCGCCTCTGCGGCGGTTGGTGAACCGTCATATGAGTAACCAAATCAGCCGGGTGTGCGGCCAGGCCATTCCGGACACTCAGTGCGGTTACCGCATGCTGCACCGCGATCTAATCCCGGAAATGTTTGGCGGAGCCGAGCGCTTCGATTACGAAACGGAAATGCTGATTTTCGCCAGTCGAAGAGGTTTTCGCATCGAATCTGTGCCGATCAGCACGGTCTACTCAGACGAAGTCAGCAGCATTCATCCGGTGCGCGACACGATTCGTTTTTTCAAACTCATGCAACGCCAGAAACGGATGGGTTGTGTCACCGTTCCTTTGACCCGTTAACCTCTCCGAAACCCTCTACTCTTTCCCGGGTGAATGGGAATGGGAATCGATCAGGATCAGGAGGATGACGTCGTCGTCGGAAGGGGCTAGATCAGACCGCGCTTTTGAAAGTCGCCGATATTCCCGCCGGCCGAGCGTTCGATCAGGTCGACTGTGAACTTGAGGAGACAAATCTCCCAGGCGTCATCCACGCCTTGGATGATCGCGCTGAGCGGCTCCTGCAGATGCTCTACTTCGGACTTGGTGCGCGCCACGACGGCTTCGATCGGGTCGCGAAACATCCGTTCGGTGACGTCGGTCTTGCGAAATTGAAAACCGTAGCGCAGGACGGCCATGTGGCCGGCGTTCTCGCGCAGTTGCTCCGCGTATTTCCCCGCTTTCTCGCCGAACCCGTCCAGTAGTAATCGGCTAAAATACTCCGGGGTCAGGATCTGCGGCCGGTCCGCGTGAATGCGTCCATCCCGGACGCGCACTTCGTTGACCCGATCCATCAACTCCGAGATCAGATAAAAGCGAAAGCTCGTGCTGCCGAAAGTCGCGATCTTACGCTCGGGCGCCAGGATGACCTGGGTATTTTCGATCGCATATTGAAAATCGTCGGGCTTCATGGCGGCGCCGGCAAGGTAAGGCCGGAGGGGGCGATTACAATACTCCGACGCAAAAGCTCCAAGACCCAAGGCCCAACGGACCCGCGCGCGATTGCGTCAATTGCTCCTACCTAGATCGGCCTGGCTAACGGTATGTCCGCGGCTGCGGAACGACCCGAGCGCCAGCGGTAGAGCGCATCGACTGTGAAGACACCGAGGGCGAGCCAGATAAGGCTGAAGGTGATGAGATGAGCTGGCGTCAAGGTTTCGTGATAGGCAAAGACGCCGAGGCAAAAGGATCCGCTCGGCGCAAGATACTGGAGAAATCCCACTGTGGTTAGGCGGAGATGACGGGCGGCGTAACCAAACCAAACCAGCGGCACTGCCGTCACGATCCCGGTGCTGATCAATAATGTGGTCAGGCCTGCGCCGCCGCGTCCGAAGAGCAATCCGCCATGCATCTCCAGAGAGATGAGATAGGTGAGCGCGACTGGCGCGAGCAGGATGGTCTCAAAGAATAGTCCGGGAATGGCTGCGGTCCCCGATTTTTTGCGCAGCAGACCGTAAATCCCGAACGAGATGCACAGAGTGAGCGCAACCCATGGAAAACGGCCATAACCGAAAGTGAGATTGGCTACGCCCAGAAGGGCGAGGAGCACAGCAACGATCTGCCAGCGTGTCAGTTTTTCCCGCAGAAAAATGGCGCCGAAAAGAACGTTCACGAGGGGGGTCATAAAGTAGCCAAGACTTGTCTCGATGACGCGGCCGATGTTGACCGCCCAGATAAACAGAAACCAATTGATGGAAATAATCGATCCGCTGGCCAGGCAATAGAGGACGGCGCGGGGCGAGCGCGCGTTGTCTCTCACTTCGCTCCAGCGCCCTTGCCATGTAAGGAGCGCCGTCAAAAACAGGCTTGTCCAAACGTATCGGTGCGCCAGAATTTCGGTGGCCGGGACAGCTTTGAGCAGCTTCCAATAGCCCGGGATCAAGCCCCAGGTGGCGAACGCCGCGATTCCGGCGATCAAGGCGGACGTCTCGTGGGTTGCCCCGTGGCCCTTCCGCGAAAGCATCTCCCCCTATTTCACGGTTGAGCTAAGTCGGCAAATGATGAAGGTAGAAACAATGCGGGTGAACTCGTGAATCCAGGGAAATTCTTCAGCGAGCTGAAGCGCCGGAAAGTCTACCGGCTTGCTGTCGCGTATGCCGTGGGCGCCTGGGTGTTGGCTCAGATCGTGACACAGCTCCTCCCGTATTTCGACGTTCCGAATTGGATCATTCGTCTCCTCATTCTTCTTCTTGCCCTCGGTTTCCCGGTGGCGCTCATTCTTTCGTGGGCGTTCGATTTCACGCTCCAGGGGATCAAGCGAACCGATGACGCACTGCCCGGGCCTGGCCTACCCGACGCGCCCGAAAAAAGCATCGCCGTGCTGCCATTCGAAAATTTGAGCGACGATCAGCAGAATGCTTATTTTGCAGATGGGATTCAGGACGACATCCTCTCCAGCCTGGCCAAAGTGGCGGACCTGAAGGTGATCAGCCGTACTTCCGTCCGACAGTACCGGGGCGGCGCGCGCAATCTGCGCGAGATCGGCGCGGTCTTGGGGGTCGCTCACATTCTGGAAGGGACGGTTCGACGCGCGGGGAATCGCGTGCGGGTCAATGCTCAATTAATCGACGCGCGCACCGATGCGCATCTTTGGGCCGACACATTCGATCGCGAGATGACCGATCTGTTTGCCTTACAAAGCGAGTTAGCGGAGCGCATCGCGGCAGCTCTGCGGGCTAATTTGTCGGCGCAGGAGAAGGCGAGTCTTCAGGTGCATCCCACAGCGGATCTCGATGCCTATGATCTTTATCTGCGGGCTCGCGATTTATTCCGTTGGAGTGGAGCGGGAGACCCGCGGGAAAACGGGGAAAAAGCCCTTCGCCTTCTCGAGCAGGCTCTGGCGCGCGATCCGCACTTCGCCCTCGCGCATACGCTCGCCTCCCGTTTTCATGCTGAACTTTATTGGTTTGGCTATGATCGTACGCGCGACCGGCTGGCTCGAGCGAAAGCAGAAGCTGAGACCGCTTTGCGCATCCGCCCGGATCTGGGAGATGCCGTCTCGCGCTTGCCTACTATCATTACTACGGAGGCCGCCAGTACGACCTGGCCCGCCGGGAACTTGCTTCGGCTCTCCGCGCCACCCCTAACGACGCTGAGGTATGGGACGGGGCTGCGGCCGTCGATCGCCGCCAGGGTCGCTGGGATGATGCAGTCGCGAATTTTGAAAAGGCCAGGCAGCTCGATCCGCGCAATGCCTCCGTCCTATGGAATCTGGCCGAGACCTACGCGTGTTTGCGTCGTTACGAGGAAGCCCGGCGCGGGTTCGCCGACGGCTTCAGCGTTAATCCGCAGGCCCATCTGTTTCTGCTGGCCACGGCTGCGATCGACCTGAAGCGTGATGGAGACAGCGCGGCGCTTGCGGCGACGCTCTCGCGTATTCCGCAAGACTTTGACCCGGGCGGCGCGGTCACCACGGTAGCGCTGCGCCTGAGTTTGATTCGACGCGACTACACGGCAGGTGCGAGGTTGCTTGAGTCGGTCGCGTACGAACAATTAAACGATGCGGGAATCGGCGGGACGGCTGCCTCGCTCGATGGCTATACATTCCCGAAAGCCTGGTACGAAGGGCTCGTCTTAACCGGACAAGGCGATGCCGCAGGAGCGCAGCGGGCCTTCGAACAAGCTCGACGCAGCGCTGAAACCTCCGCACACGAATGTGGAAGCGATGCCAAAACGCACAGCATGTTCGGTTTGATTGATGCGGCGCTTGGTCGCGGTGAAGATGCCGTGAGGGAGGGGCAGCGTGCGGTGGAACTTTTGCCGATCTCACAGGATGCTTACGATGGGCCAATGCTCGCGACGAATTTGGCTGTGATTTATGCGCGGGTCGGCCACGTCGATCGAGCGATTGAGCAACTGACGTCCCTGCGCGATGTGCCTAACGGTCCGACCCCGGGAACCTTGCGGATCGAACCCGAATGGGATGTGTTGCGCGGAGACGCGCGTTTTCAAAAGCTGCTTGCCTAGAGCGCGCCGCAATGGACAGCGTCCGGGGAGCGTGCGTTCCTCGGACACAGCAGCAGAGTGCGGTGGCTACAGGAAGAGAGCGCTGTAGCCGCCTCACTCAGTTGAGGCGTCTTGCTCTTCGAGCGTGGCAAGATTCCGGACACGGCAAGCCGGCATTCGCAGACCGGGCCTACAGTTATTTTGCGACAGGAGAGGCCGGCGTGGCGGGCGTGGCGGGCGTGGCCGCGGTGGGTGTCACAAACTGGATGAACGCTCCGTATCCTTGCTTCTCCATGTTCTCGACAGGCACGAAATGCAGGGCCGCCGAGTTGATGGCATAGCGCATACCGGTGGGCGGTGGTCCGTCTTTAAAAAGATGGCCGAGGTGCGAATCGCTCCGGACAGCACGAATCTCGGTGCGATCCATATTGAACGAAGTGTCGCGCTTTTCCATGACTCTCTCGGCCGAAATCGGCTTGGAGAAGCTCGGCCGTCCCGTGTCGCTGTTGAATTTGTCCTGCGAACTGAAGAGAGGCTCCCCCGTGATCACGTCGACATAAATGCCGGGCTGAAATTTGTCCCAGTAAAGGTTTTGATAGGCGGTCTCAGTGCCGTTCTCTCGCGTTACGTGATATTGCGCGTCGCTCAATTGGGCTTTCAACCGTTCGTTGCTCGGGACCGCCTTCAGGTATCCGGCCTCTCCCGGAACGCCCTGCGGGGCCTGACTTCGCTCAAACCAAAACAATCCACCCCCGATAAAGGCGACGACACCGACCAAGCCAAGCCAAAGCGAAAGCCGGGACGATCGCTTATCGGAAGTATGTATTCTTGTTGTCATATGCAGAACCCACAGTTGCCGCACCGAAACCTATTTTCAGCTTCGGGCGATTAATCGTCGCGCTCTCACATATATATTCGCAGGAAAAAGAGCGTTGCGTCCATGCAAAGCTCGTTCAGTTACTGTTTTTTTCCGTCCCTGGCGAAGAGCTCGAGATATTGTCCGTAACCTTCGTCCTGTAGTCTTTCCACGGGAACGAACCGGAGCGACGCCGAATTGATGCAATAGCGCAGCTGGGTAGGGCCGGGGCCATCGTCAAAAACATGACCGAGGTGTGAGTTGCTCGTATTTGATTTCACCTCGGTGCGGTCCATGCCGTGTGACGTATCGGTATTTTCCTTCACATGTTCTGGCGCGACCGGTTTGGTGAAACTTGGCCAGCCGCTGCCGCTGTCGAATTTATCGAGCGATGCAAACAAAGGTTCTCCACTCACGACGTCCACGTAAAGACCGGCCCGGTGGTTATCCCAAAATTCGTTATTAAAAGGCGGTTCCGTTCCGCACATCTGCGTCACGCGATATTGTTCGGGCGTCAGCTTGATACGTAAGTCAGCCTCTTTGGCTTGCGGGGAATGGGTGGGGGCAGGCGATGGATTTGTCATAGGCTTTGTTGCGGGGACTTCCTCCTTCTTTTGGGCACCCCCACGATTTAAAAATAGGGCGACTCCGGCAAGGGCGATAAAAACGAAAGCGCAGAGAACCAGCATCCCGCGAGACGATCGCGGCGGACGCTGCGGTAACTGGATCACCGGAAAAAGTAACGCGTTTAAAAGCGCTGCGACAGCGAAAACTGCCGGGCTCTACCTCTATTTCACGCGCTGAACCTTAAGGCAGGACGAAGTCATCACGAGCGCGTTATTAAGAAGGTTGCCGCTACTACAGGATTTTTCCTTGGGCGCTAATCTGCATCTTGCCGGCCGGCCTCGGGGACACGGATGTAGCGACGGAACATGAGCAATCCAATCGGACCGATCGATGCGGCCAGAGCAAAGATAAGCCACATCGTGCCGGAATGGCGCGGGCCGCGTTCCGGACAAAACGCCGCGAGCAGCCATCCTCCGGTTCCAACCAGCAGTTTCCCGAGAAGGAACGGGATATAGGAGAGTGCGCCGTAGGAAGCTTCCTGGCCTCTCGGAGCAATGGCGGCTGCATATTCATAGACTCGCGGAGAGTAGAAAGCTTCGCCCACGGAGAAGATAGCGATGTAGATGGCCGTCATGATGTAGTACGGATGAATGCCACCTTTCAGGCCGAGATAACTGTGACCGAGCCATTGCCCGATCGCGCCGTTGGCCGAGCCTTCGAACCACGCTGTCGGCAAGGCCATGACGAAGACCGAAGCAGCACAGATGGCGCCGCCGACGATGACCATGCGATAGGCTGAGAACTGTTGGGTGAGCGCGCCGATCGTCGGCACAAGCAGAATGATCAGAAGGTAATTGATGGCAGATAACTGGCCGATGGGAGCGCCGTCCCCGAGCTCGCGAATACCGAACTTCGGAAACACGTAATCCATTTGCATGGTGATGAGTTTCAGGAATCCGATTAAGAGGAGAAAAACGAGAAGCCGGTAAAAGCCGGACTGACCGAGAAGCCGCCGAAACAACCGGGCGGTATCGAGAGCACTGTCACGGATAGTGAGCCAGATACGCTCCCAGAAGGCGCCCGTGGCGTATCGCACCGGCTCGCCGGTGAACCGGACCCCTTCATCGGTCGCTTCTGCTCCTCGGCGCAGAAAATAAATAGTGGGAAGAAGCAGAATCTCGAAACCGAGGCTGACCAGGAAAAGCGTCCGGTAGGTCGTAATGTTAAAGCCAAAGAAACTTAAATGACCATGTTCGCCTAACGTATGCCGGACGTAGTCGAAGATGCGCGCGGCGATCAAGAAGCCAACGTTCATGACCATGTAGATCATCGAGAAGGAGATGGAGCGTTGCCGCGTAGTCGAATAGCGTCGCGCCGCGGCAATCAAGACGGGCGTGCCGAGGGCTTCGCCGATGACTAAAGGGAACAAGCCAAAGGCCAGCGCCACCCAGTGGATCGTGGTAAACACCATAACGGTGCGGGCGACCAGGCAGACGCAAACACCAAGAAAGAAAGTTCGGCGGAGGCCGACGGCGTCGGTGACCGATCCAGCGAAGAGCGTGAACACGGTCATGGCCGGAGCCCAGACCCACCCTACTAGAGCGCCCGCGTGCTGATCATTGAACCCGAGATCTGCCGAAAGCCACAGGATCAGCGTTTTGTTCGTGACCGAGTAGGCCGTGATGATGAGTAACTTGATCCCGAAGGTGAGCCACAACTCGCGCTGGGCGCCTTTGAGGACGGTGAACTTTGCGAGAAAACCGCGCAGACCCGTGGCG
Source organism: Chthoniobacterales bacterium (assembly GCA_038230335.1). Lineage (GTDB taxonomy): Bacteria > Verrucomicrobiota > Verrucomicrobiia > Chthoniobacterales > UBA10450 > JBBRDU01. The sequence goes on from JBBRNL010000002.1 coordinate 451,422, forward strand.
GCGATGGGAACGACGTTCTCTTCCGGCCCGAACGACTCTTTGCTTACATCTCCCAAGGTTGTTGACTCCGGCTACAGCATCTTCTCAATGAAGGCGCGTCCATCGAACGGTGCAAAATCGTCCAACTCTTCCCCGGTGCCAACAAACCGCGTTGGGATTCCCAGTTCATCTTGAATCGCGATCACGACTCCGCCTTTACCGCTGCCGTCGAGTTTGGTGACGATCAGACCGGTTAGGCCAATGGCCTGGTGAAACTCGCGGGCTTGCGACAAGGCGTTGCTGCCCGTGGTGGCATCGACCACGAGCAATGTTTCCTGTGGAGCGCTCGGATCATGTTTGGCCAGGCTCCGCTTCACCTTGTTCAGCTCCGCCATCAAATTGCTTTTTGTGTGCAGACGGCCGGCCGTATCGCACAGCAGGAACTCGCTGTTGCGTTTTTCGGCTGCCTCATAGGCCTCGTAACAGAGCGCGGCCGGATCCGCGTTGTATTGGCCGCGGATCATTTCGACGCCCAGGCGCTCCGCCCAAATCCCGAGCTGTTCAATGGCCGCCGCGCGAAAAGTGTCGCCTGCCGCGAGCAGGACGGTATGACGATTCTTCGTGAAATAACGCGCCATCTTCGCGGTCGAGGTGGTTTTGCCAGTCCCATTGACGCCCACGACCAGGATCGCTTTCGGTTTGGCCGGCAAAGGACGGATCGGCGGAGGATTGAGCGGCAGAATACGGGCAATCTCCTCACGCGTGACTTCGACGACGTCGTCCGCCGTGATGGTCGATCGCGTAGCGCGCTCTTGCAGCGCGCGAATGATCCGCATCGTCATCGGCACGCCCAGATCGGCGCGTATCAAGTTCTCCTCGAGCTCATCCCAGTCGACGGGTCGTCCGGCGAATTTCTGAATGAGTGATTGAAAGAAATTCATATCTCCGAATGGCGCAAGAAAGCCTGAACTGGATGGCCGAAATAAAAAACGGACAGAAAAGGCTTCGCCCTTATTTTGGCAGATCCGGTTCGATCTTCTCAGGCGAGGGTCCCGCTTCCCGCAGGGGTCTGGTTAAATCGTTCTTCACCCGATCGAGAATGCCATTCACGAAGCGGCCCGATTCGCCACCGCCAAATGTCTTGGCCAACTCGATCGCTTCATCGATCGAAACAACCGGCGGAATATCGTCGCGGTAGAGCATTTCGTAGATGGCGAGCCGCAGGACATTGCGATCCACCGGAGAAATGCGGTGGAACTCGTAGTTCTCGCAATAGCGCCTGATTCGCTCATCCACATCGTCCAGATGCGCCACCATTCCTTCGATGAGGGGCTGGGCGAATTCGCGGACCCGCGGCGTGGCCGGACAGAACTCCCAGAAGTCGTCGATTCGCTCCGGCATCTCCCCGTGCTGCAGATCGCGCCAGAAATGGTACTGGATGGCAGCTTCCCGGGCTTTTCGGCGTTTACCCATGATTGGCTTTACTCGCGCAAATCGCTCATGACGCTGGCAATCTCGACAGCGGCACGACCCGCTTCGGTGCCACGATTGATTTGATCCCCCAGACAGCGCTCGTGGGCCTGCATCTCGTTGTTCACGCTCAGCACGGCATTCAAGACAGGGGTGCCAAATTCTGTCGCGATCCTTTGCAGGGCATCGGTCACGGAACGGCTCAGATTGTCGGCGTGATCGGTTTGCCCTTTCAGGATGAGGCCGAGGGCGATGATGGCGTCGGCTTTTTTCTGAGCAGCCACCTCTCGGACGATCACGGGAATTTCGAAAGCTCCAGGCACCTGGTGCAGAATAATCTTGGCTGTCGGGACGAGGCGGCGTAGCTCGGCCGTGGCATGGCTGACCAGGCCCTGCACGTATTCGGCATTGAATTGGCTCGCTACAATCACGAAGGAACGCTTTCCGGCAACGAAGCGAGGCCGGGGCGGTATGGCAGTCGACATGTGGATGCCTTAATGCCTTAACATCGCCCTTTCAGCAACCGCGGCCGTCATTATCGAGGGCCAAAATGCGAGGGGCACGAGAGGTCTCCCGGCCTTCAGAGCATGTGCCCAAGCTTTACCTTCTTGGTCTCAAGATATTTGGCGTTGTGCGGGTTGGCTTCGCTCCGAATCGGAACCTGCTCGACCATCTGAATTCCGTAGCCTTCCAACCCCACGACCTTCTTGGGGTTATTAGTGAGGAAGCGGAATTTTCGAACCCCAAGATCGAAAAGAATCTGCGCGCCGAGTCCGTAATCGCGCAGGTCACTGGGGAATCCAAGTTTGGCGTTCGCCTCGACCGTATCGAAGCCTTCCTCCTGCAATTTGTAAGCGTGAATCTTGGCGGCCAAACCGATCCCGCGGCCTTCCTGCCGCATGTAGACCAACACTCCGCTTTCTTCATCCGCGATCTGGCGCAGAGCGGCGTGCAACTGATGACCACAATCGCAGCGGCGAGAGCCGAACACATCGCCGGTCAGGCATTCACTATGAACACGAACGAGAGTGGGGTGTTCCTGGTTAATCACGCCCTTAACCAGCGCCAGATGATGCGTACCATCGAGTTTCGATCGGTACATGTGCAGATCGAAGTCGCCGTAGTCGGTCGGCAATTTCACGACCTGCTCCCGTTCCACTAATTTTTCCCGCACGCGGCGGTGCGCGATTAAACTTTGGATCGTGCAAATGCGGAGTTCATGTTTCTTACGAAATTCCATCAACTCAGGCAGCCGCGCCATCGTGCCGTCGTCATGCAATATTTCGCAAAGAACCCCGGCTGGTTGCAGTCCGGCCATCTGCGCAAGATCGACTGACGCCTCCGTGTGACCGGCCCGACGCAAGACGCCGCCCTCCTTCGCGCGTAGAGGAAAGACATGCCCGGGTTGAACCAGATCCTCGGGTAACGACTTGGGATTTGCGATGGCTTGAATGGTAGCGGCGCGATCATGCGCACTGATCCCTGTCGTGACACCACGGGCCGCATCGACCGACACGGTAAAATCGGTGCGGTACATTTCGCGGTTTTGCGCCACCATGCGTTGCAGGCCCAGTTGTTCGGCGCGTTCGTTCGAAATAGGGACGCAAATCAAGCCGCGTCCGTACTTGGTCATGAAGTTGACCGCTTCGGGCGTGGCCTTTTCCGCGGCCATCACGAGATCCCCTTCGTTCTCCCGATCGGCGTCGTCCGTCACGATGACAATCCTGCCCGCGGCAATGTCGGTGATGACATCGTCAATCTGGTCGAATTGAAACGTTTGCGTCGCCTCCGCGATCATTCTTAACAATGACCGTCGCCACCCCTCTCGGCAACGTCAATTCCTGAGATGAGAAGGAGGCGGATTTACGTGCACCAGCCCGCCTTGGAATGAGCGGCTGCGCCACTGCAATTCCTAGCTACGTCCTCGGAGAGGTCGTTCCACCACTGAGAGTGATGCGAATGGCCGGCAGGTGGATCGCGATCTCGAGCGCGATGTTGGAGTGCAAAGGCAGAACCGTTCAAATTTCTGCCGCCGCCAAATGACTCGACGTGAGAGCCGCCGCTGCGACGATCATTTCGCGCTGGTCGCGATAATTGCGTCCGGCCGGTACATATCGCGATTGCTCCCCTGAAACTCAGCTTTCAGTTTCACTTTGAATCGAGACAGATCGATCAGGTCCCATCGCGTAAACGTCCAATGATCACCCTTCCTCGGTTCGTGCTCGAAACCAACGATCAGGTGAACGGCGTCATCGCGGACTTTGTTCGTCGCAACTTTCGGTTCGAAGTAGAAAGTACGGAACGTGCTATCACGGCTCCCGACCGCGTAAAGCTTGGGATCGAGATAATAAACACGCTGGCTCGCGCGGTCGACGATTTTCAAATCAGGGTAGCCCGCTCGCTGAATCTTGTCACCCGCAGTGCGCGGGAAATCGCAGGTCAGCCCGGGTTTTGCATTGAGCAGCTGTCGGAGCACATCTTCGAAGTGACTGCTTACCTCGTTGATGCGCGGAATAGTCTGAATGGAGCTGTCCGTCGCATTCATTCCCTTAACGACTTCATCGAGGATCTCTCCAATTTGTTTGACGACACGCTGGTCCACCTCACTCTTCGGATCGATCGGCAGGACGCGTTTCCCGGTCGTATCGAAGATGACATCGCGCAGAGGAATGCCTCGTAATTGCCGGTCCTCATCCAAGAGCCATGGAATCAACTGATCTACCGGCGCGCTTCGGCGTGCATCTTCTTGCGCTCCCTCTGTAGGCGAAGCTGCCAGCTTCCCATCCGGGACGCTAAGAGCGGCGAGCGCAAAACTCAGACATGCGACGAACAGACGTCGCGAGCCCTTCAGAACCATCATGAGATCACCGCGGCTTTCGTCAGCAGCGGCATAACGGTCGCGAGCGATGACTCATCGCGCGCATGCACCATCATCATCGGTTCGTCGCGCTCGACGCGTTCTCCGATCTTTTTTATGGCCGAAAGGCCGACCGCGAAGTCAACCGCGTCGTCCGCTCTTTGACGACCCCCGCCGAGTAAAAGGGAGGCGCGGCCAATTGATTCGGCATCCATCTGCTCGATCACGCCGTTTTTTGTGGCCGGCAGTGTTTTGATCACCGGCGCACGATGCACCGTTGTCATTTTTTCGAGAGTGGTCGCATCGCCATCCTGGGCATACACCAGCGCGACAAACTTCTTCCAGGCGCGGCCGTCCGTGAGCCGCTCCGCTAATTTTGGGCGTGGCGTCTTCGATACCTTGGCGGCCAGATCGAGAATCAGTTTCACCAGGTCCGCCGGCCCGCCACCTTGTAATATCTCAACGCATTCGGCGACCTCAAGGGCGTTACCCACGGTGCGACCGAGCGGTTCGTCCATCGCACTGAGAAGGTGTGACATTTGCACGTTCATGCGTTCGCCCACGCTTGTCATGGCGGCGGCCAGCTCTTCGGCCTCCTTCTTTGTTTTCATGAATGCACCGCGACCAAATTTCACATCCAGGACAAGGCGATCCAGATTCTCCGCCAGTTTCTTGCTCATGATGCTGGCCACGATCAGGGCCTGCGACGGAACCGTGCCGGTCACATCGCGCAAGGCGTAGAGTTTTTTGTCGGCCGGGCAAATGTCCGCGGTCTGCCCAATCATGAACAGACCGATGTCCTCCAGCTGCTTGAGTGCGCGTTTTTCATCCAAGTTTACATTGAATCCGGGAATGCTTTCGAGCTTGTCGAGCGTCCCGCCGGTGATGCCTAAACCGCGGCCCGAGATCATGGGGACCCAGGCGTCATCGCAGGCCAGCAAGGGTGCCAGGACCAATGAAACCTTGTCGCCAATTCCACCGGTCGAATGCTTGTCGATCCGGGGCGGAGCGTCCTTTGGATACTTCAGGACGCGGCCGCTATTCATCATCGCTTCGGTCAAATGCTGTGTCTCGGCGGCGGTCATCCCGCGAAAGAAAATCGCCATAGCCCACGCGCTCATCTGATAATCGGGCAGATGGCCGAGCGTGAACTCAGCGATGATCTCTTCGATCTCCGCCGCGGTCAGTTCACCGCCATCGCGCTTCTTCTCGATCAGCGTAGGAACATGCATGCAGGTCTAGGCGGGGACCGAATCGAGGAACGAAATGCCAGCCGGCCACGGCTCGGGCAATTGAAAAAAGTCGCCGAGCGAAGCCGCCACGTCGGCCAAGGTCGAGCGTGTACCGAGGTTACGTGATTCCCGGTTGTGCAGGACGAGCAAGGGGACCTGCTCCCGCGTGTGATCGGTCCCACCGAAGGTCGGATCGTTTCCGTGGTCGGCCGTGATAATTACCAGGTCGTTAGGCGAAACTTTAGGCAGAAAACGACCCAGCCACGCATCAAATTCGACCAGGGTTCGGGCGTAGCCCTGCACGTCACGGCGATGACCATACAACATGTCGAAGTCGACCAGGTTCACGAAAATCAAGCCATCCGCGATCCGTCCCCATAATTCATCGATTTTTTCCATGCCTTCGCGATTGGACGCGGTCGGATGGGATTCGCTGATCCCTTCACCTGCGAAGATGTCGTAGATCTTCCCCACTCCGGTCACCGTCACACCGGCGTCCTTGATGGCACGGAGAACCGTTTGGGCGGGCTTGATCGAATAATCGTGCCGATTCGCCGAGCGACGGAAGTGGCCGGGCTCACCCGTGAATGGCCGCGCAATGACACGTCCAATGTGATATTCGTTGCTGCACTGCCGCGCGATTTCGCAGATTTGGTAAAGCCGCGCGACCGGCACGACGTCTTCATGCGCGGCGATCTGAAGCACCGAGTCAGCCGAAGTGTAGAGAATGGGTGAGCCGGTTCGGACGTGTTCCGCGCCGAGTTCTTCGAGAATGGTGGTGCCGCTGCGCGCGTAATTTCCGATCAATGTAACGTTCGCTGAGCGCTCGATCGCCCGGACCAGCGGTTCCGGAAAAGTTTCGTAGACGGCGAAAGGGACGTCCAGGATCGCGCCGGCCAATTCCCAATGTCCGGTCGTAGTGTCCTTGCCCGCCGAACGTTCCTGCATCTTTCCAAAACTGGCGAGGTACGGGCGCAGAGCTGGATCGGATCGGCCGATCACTTCGCCCAGACCCAGTTGCCAGAGATGGGGCAGGGCCAGGTCCGGTACCTGTTCTAAAATGTGCCCGAGCGTATTCGCTCCTTCGTCACCGTATCGTTCGGCATCGGGGGCGTGCCCAATGCCCACACTATCCAGAACGATGACGAGCGCGCGCACGCTCAGAGCCCGATCGGATGCCAGGCCGTCTTCATCTCCACGGTGTCGAGAATCCAATACGGATTCTCCGCATCGGCGCCGCGCCATTGCGCCGGCGTGAGATCCCGACGCACATAGCGCTTCACATTATACTCGCCGCCGCGCTGCAATTCGCGCGCGATTTTACCTTCGCCGCTCGCATCGACGATCGCATTGACATCCATGTGACTGGCAAAATGCGGAGCTAGCTCGGCGCGGTCGCCTGCCAGCACGTTGACAACCCCGCCGGGCAGGTCGCTCGTCGCGATGATTTCGGAGAAAGTCAGTGCGGCCAGGGCCTGCGTAGGCGACGCCAAAACGATGACGCAATTGCCACTGAGGATCACCGGTGCGACCAGCGAGACCAGCGCGAGCAAAGAGGGCTCATCCGGACAAACGACGATCACCACTCCAGTTGGCTCCGGCGTGGTGAAGTTAAAATGGGAGCTGGCCACCGGATTCACGGAACCGAAGACCTGGCTGAATTTATCGGTCCAGCCCGCGTAATGGACGAGGCGGTCGATGGCCGCGGTTGTTTCTGTCACCGATGCCGAACTGGTCGCGCCGTTGGCTCGGGCCAGCTCTCCCTGTAATTCGGCGCGGCGCATTTCGAGCATTTCCGCCGCGCGATACAGGATCTGTCCGCGCAGATAGGCGCTTTGCTTCGACCAATTACCGAAAGCTTTTCGTGCAGCCAGGACGGCATCGCGGAAATCTTTCTTGGAAGCGCGCGAGAAATTCGCGAGGACCTGACCCTTTTTACCGTGGGCGGCAATGACGCGACCGTTTTCACCGCGGACGAACTTGCCGCCGATGAAAAGCTTGTAGGTCTTTTGCACCGCCAAACGTGACTGAGTCTTTGGCACGAGAGACGATTGCGCAATCGTCTCTAAAAGAAAAGGCAAACTGCATGGCTAAAATGAGCGGCCTTGCCGCTGTAATTCCTGGCAACGCCCTCGGAGAGGTCGTTGCGCCACTGGGATCGGCGCTAATGCCGGGAGGTGGATCGCAATCTCCGAGCGCGATGCTGGAGAGATAGCGCCTTCCGCGCTCTAAAGTGCCACTCCTCTCCGCCTACGCGTTTGCGTTTAATTTGCCATTGCGGTTGAGTGCGGCGACGGCTGTCATGCAAATGGAAGAACCTTCAACTGCCAAGACGTTGCGTGTTGGCGTAGCCGGCGTCGGACATATCGGTTCAAATCATGCCAGACTCTACGCCGAACTGCCGTCGGTCGAGTTCTCCGCCGTCTATGACGTCGACGCATCCCGCGCCAATGGCATTGCGCGAAAATATGGAATCCCGGCCGCCAAATCGCTTGAAGAGTTCGCCACCCTGATCGATGCCGCCTCCATCGCCACACCGACGAGCACTCATCACAAAGTAGCGCATCCGTTGCTTTCGCTTGGGAAACATCTTCTCATCGAAAAGCCGATTACGGAGAACACGAAGGACGCGAGCGAGCTGGTTGAGCTCGCGGCCCGTAACCACCTGATCTTGCAAGTGGGGCACGTCGAGCGCTTCAACCCAATTCTGAGCGTGCTGGAAGCGCGGCTAACTCACCCCCGTTTTATTGAAGCGAGTCGCTTGTCGCCTTATCCCGACCGGAGCACCGACATAGGAGTCGTGCTTGACCTCATGATTCATGATCTTGAAATTATTTTGCATCTGGTCCGTTCACCCGTGCAAACCATCGATGCCGTGGGCGTTCCGGTGCTGAGCCGCGGCGAAGATATTGCCAATGCGCGGCTCCGATTTGAAGACGGCTGCGTCGCCAATATTACCTCCAGCCGCATTAGCCCGGAGCGGATGCGCAAGATCCGCGTCTTTCAGGAGGACGCCTACCTCTCGCTCGATTACCAGAACCAGAGCGGCGAAATCTATCGCAAGGTGGACGGTCGCATCACACGCGACAAAGTGCAGATCGAAAAGGAAGAGCCTTTGAAACGGCAACTCCTCTCTTTCATAGAATGTGCCAGCACCGGCCGCGAGCCGCGCGTCACCGGATTTCAGGCAACCGCCGCCCTCGAACTGGCCGTCGAAATCACGAGGCGAATCGTAGCGAGTGCCTAAAACGATCTACTTTGTTGCCGGCGAAGCGAGCGGTGACAACCATGGCGCGGCGCTCATCCGTTCGCTCCAGGAGATTGAGCCGGACCTGCGGTCGGTTGGCCGGGGCGGGCCCCAGATGGCGGCGACTGCCGGCAACGACTTCCGTGATTGGATCGACAGTGCAGCGGTGGTGGGTTTGTGGGAAGTCGTTAAGAACTACCGCTATTTCCGGACGCAATTTCACGAAACACTTCGCGAGATTGAAAGTAAACGCCCCGACGCGGTCGTTTTGATCGATTATCCAGGATTCAATCTGCGTCTCGCTCGCGCCTTGCGGCGAATGGCAGACCGGCCACGCATCATTTATTATATCAGCCCGCAGGTCTGGGCCTGGAATCGCGGCCGCATCAAACAAATGGCGCTCTGGCTTGATCTGATGCTTTGTATTTTTCCCTTCGAAGCCGAGCTCTATAACAAGTCGGGATTGCGCACCATTTTCGTGGGCCATCCCATGCACGAGCGGCTCGAGCCTCTCCGGATCAAGGCAGAACGCGATCCTGATCTTGTCGCGCTTTTTCCGGGGAGTCGCCGGCGTGAGATTCGCAAGATATTTCCCATCCTGCTTGAAACCGCAAGGGAACTCCGCCAAAGCAGACCGCGGCTGCGTTTCGAGGTCGCGGCTGCGTCGACTGAACTCGCACGGGAAATGGAGCAGGAATTACTGGCTCGGCCTAACGAACGATCGTGGTTTGAGATCAAACTGGGGACAGCCGCCGGCCTCATGCAACGGGCGGTGGCCGGGCTCGTGGCATCCGGTAGCGCCACGCTGGAGGCGGCCTGGTTTCGCCTGCCCTTCATTCTGATCTATAAAGTTTCCTGGCTGACCTATCTGGCCGGGCGATTGGTTGTGAAAGTGGATTATCTGGGAATGCCTAACGTTTTGGCGGATCGCGCCGTCGTTCCCGAATTCATTCAGCACGAAGCCCGACCGCGTAGCCTGGCCGCCGCGGTGGGCACGTTGTTGGATGATGCGGGCGCGCGCGCACAGATGACGGCCAGTTTCGATCAAATTATCGGCAGCCTGGGGGAGGGCGGCGCAAGTCAGCGGGCCGCCAAGGCCATTGCGCAAGAGTTGAAGGCCACGTCGCCCTGAAATGGTTGCTCTCACCGCTGGGGCGAGACTCGGCCGAGCGGGCGAAATGCCGTTCCATGCTTTGCACGGTGCCTTCTTTTATCTATCCAGGAGCTGTGCACAGGGGGCTAACTTGGAGACCATAAACCAGCGCTGCTCTGAAGAGAGCGTCTAAAGAAGAATTTCGCCACGGATGGACACAGATCAGCAAAAGAGGAAGATTCATCTATCTGTGTAAATCTGTGTTCATCCGTGGTTCAGCCGGATTGTTCAGACGCTCTCTCTGTCTAGCAGCGGTATGAAGATCTGGGATATCTCGCGGACACTCGCCGCCGATCTTGCGCCCTGGCCGGGGGATACCCCCTTCGGTTTCAAATTGATCAGGAATATCAACTCGGGCGACGTGGTCAATCTTGGGTCGATCAGCATGAGCGTGCATAACGGCACACACGCGGACGCCGTCTTTCATTTCGAGGCAAATGGTCTAACCATCGAGCGCGCGCCGCTTGAGACTTATGTGGGCCGCGCCACAGTGGTCGATCTGACCGGGAAGTTTTCCGAGAACGGCAAGAGGTCGATCGAAATCGACGATCTGCAAACGCACGAGCAGGCCCTGACGACAGCCTCGCGGCTCCTGGTGAAGACGGGTGTCTGGCGCGATTCCACCGTGTTTCCTTCGTGGATTCCCGTGATCACGCCGCCAGTGGCGGAATGGCTCGGGGCCAAAGGTGTTAAATTAATAGGCCTTGATCTCCCCTCGGTCGATCCGATTGACGCCAAAGTGCTGGCTAATCATCACGCGCTCGCCCGCGCCGGCATTTGGATCATTGAATCCCTCGATCTCACAGCCGTGACGCCAGGGATCTACAACTTTGCCGCTTTTCCCTTAAAGATATCCGGCGGCGATGGTGCCCCCGTGCGCGCGGTCCTGTGGCGCGAGTAGTCGCGCGCTCATGGTTGACACCTGGTCGAAGACTTTCGTTAGCGGCAAAGGCGCTCTTTGGATCGTGGGAGCGATTGCGTGTGCCGTGTGTGTTACGACAAACCTGCCGTGGCAGTTGGATGATTACGATCAGGCCAAGCAAGCCTTCACCTCCTTCGAGATGGTGAAACAAGGACATTGGCTTTACCAACACACCCCCCGCGCCCGCGTCGCGACGAAGCCACCGTTGGTTGGCTGGATCTCGGCCGGCCTTTTTAAAATCACGCGCTCCTGGGATGCAGCGTGGCGTTTGCCCTCTTTTGCCGCGGCGATCGTGCTTTCCATCTGCCTTGCTCGAGCGGGAACTTTGGCCTACGGCCCATTCGCCGGCCTCATCGCGCTGTGCGCCCTTACACTCAATCTGCTCAGCCCGCGACTCGCCACTCTGGTGCGGACGGATATGCCGCTCGCCTTAATTCTGTTTCTAACAGGCCTGTTAATTTGGCAGCACATTCGAACGAACGAGCCGTGGGTGGCGCGCGACCGATGGTGGATGTTCGCGCTCCTCACCGCTGGAATGTTAATCAAAGGTCCGATCGTCTACGCTTTCCTGCTCCCCGGGATTTTGTATTTCCAGTGGTGGCGGCGCAGAACAGACGCGGCGTCGGCCTGGTCAGGCTGGTGGCCCTGGGCCGCTTCCCTCGCCATTTTCCTGATTTGGGCCATCGCCGGAATTCGTTTTGTTCCAGGATTTTACGATCAGGTGGTGGTGCGCGAATTCCTTGGCCGTTTCGGTGAAACCGTTCATCGACCGCAGCCGCTTTACTTTTATCTGCCACATCTGCTGCACAAGTTTGCACCATGGAGCGCTCTGCTCATCGTTTTTGCGTGGATTGGTGGGCGAGCCCGAAGGGCCGAGGCGGGCCATTCCTCGCCCCGGTTTGCGCCGGACACGATGTGGCTGCTTTGCTGGAGCCTCGGCGGAGTGATCGTTATGTCGTGCGTTCCTTCCAAACGCGTTGACCGAATTTTCCCCGTTATACCGCCGCTCTGTCTTTTGCTCGCCGCGCAGATCGGGCATTTTCGGTCTAACGAACAACGTAGCGTGGTGGCGCGACGATGGGCCGTCGGCGCGCTCGCCTTTGCCATTCTGTTTACGGGTGGTTATACCGTTTTCAAAGTCGCAAGCGGCTATCGCGGTCGACGGGACGCGGTTGTCGAATTCGGTCGCCGCGTGCGCGAGGAAGCCGCCGCCCATCATTGGCGCTACGAAGCGGTCGCAGGAAGTGATGAGGGCATGCTTCTCTATCTGGACAAATCAAGCTTTGCTGAACCCGGGGTCGCGGTGGCCGCATGGAATGCCGGGAACCTGGACGCGCTCGTCCTCCCGGCAGAGGAAACAGCCAGGTATACCTCTGACCTCCATGGTTCAACCGTCGCGCGGCTGCAATCGGCGAAGCGGGCGGAGCAGGGGAACACATACGTTCTCCTGATACGCGAAGGTAGGGGCGACTGACTCAATCGCCTGAGCGACCCGGGAAAACGTATTGCGACTCCCATAAACATTCCAGTTGGCGAAATGCCTGCTCGACTTTCGCGCTCAGAAATTTAGCTTCGCAACCGATCGCTATGGCGTCGGAATTCCCCAAATCCGAACTCGAAACGCTCTGGTGCCCCTGGCGCGTGGAGTACTTCGAAAAGGAAACGCGCAACTCGAATTTTCTCTCCGAAGCAGGCACGGCCAGCAACGATGCGGAACATCTGGTGGTGACCCGGCGGAAGAACGCGTTTCTCATGATGAATCGCTATCCCTACGCGATCGGGCATCTCATGGCTGTGCCCTACCGAAAAACAGCTGATCTTGCCTCGCTTGGAGAAAACGAAGTCATCGAGCTGTGGAACCTTGTGACCCACGCCCAGGCGCTCTTGCGTGCGACCATGAAAGCACAAGGTTTCAACATTGGGTTAAACCTTGGGGAAAGCGCGGGGGCCGGCGTGGTTGATCATTTGCATCTGCACATCGTGCCGCGCTGGACTGGTGATACGAATTTTATGCCGATGCTTACCGGAACTCGCTCTCTCTCCGAAGGATTGCGCGGCGTTTACGACAAGTTGATCGACGCGCAAATCAAAATGGAGAGAGAATCCCGGCCGTGAACGCTTCCTGGATCGAGCCGCCACCAACGCAGAGCGGGATGGGCTGTTTCGGCAAGGGCTGCCTGATCCTCCTCGCGTTTTTCATTTTGCTGGTCGTGGCGTTTATTGGCGGGACATTCGTAGCCGTCCGCGTTCTGCGAAGCTCCTACTTTGCCACGACTCAGGTCCAGCTGCCGGTGGCCATCACGACGGAACATGAGCAGCAAAACGCGGTGGCAAAGTGGTACGAGTTCGAACGGGGCGCGCGAGCGCATACGGCCCAGCGGATTGAGATGACGTCGGATGAGATTAATGCGCTGATCGCGGCGGAACCCGACTTGCGCGGCAAAGCGTTGGTCACGATCGACAACGACACGGCCCGGCTTCAGATCAGCGTATCGCTCGGTGAATTACGAATGCTGCGGGGCCGCTACATGAACGCGGAGTGCTCCGTGCAATCAGCCCCCGATGGCGATCCGGCTCACGCCCGGTTCAATAGTGTCGTTGTAAACGGCAAAGCGGTCGGTGAAGATGTCTTGAACTGGCGCGGCCCCTGGGGTTTCCGGCGTTATATCGAACAATGGACGGACAAGAATGACATAAAGACGTTCGAGATCCGGGACGGCAAGGTCATCCTCGAAAGCAGAGGCAGCGCCGAGCAGTAAACGTTTTTGCTACTGCATTATTTCGCGTGCGAAGACATTGAGCTGCCCGTCTTCCTGTTTGCGCACTTCAGTGATTTCGAGCGGACGCGCCTCGTCGCGACTCACGACCGAACCCTGCGCAGGAGGAGAGTAGCCCGCCGGAAATTCCACGATGATACGGGTGGATGTTCCGCCCAGATGCAACATCGCACTGGCCAGGCGTGTGCGCGGCCGCAAAACCGCCTTGTTCGCATCCGCGAAGTTGACCACGAACTGACCTTTCAAATAAATTCTCTCACCGACAATTCCGCGGTCAGCCAAGTCCTTGAGATCATTCGTCTCGACCAGCCGGCCCAGTGGCATTTTGCCCGGTGCGAAAGTCTTCCACGACCCGCCGCCGGCCGTTGAAGCCAAAGCGCCAGTCGGATTGGGCGGCGCCGGTTGATCGGCAGGCGCGGTCGGGGGAGTGGTCGCTGCTTGTGCCGACTGCGAGGGAGCGACTGCTACGGCCACGGGTGGAGCGACCGGCGCCTGGGGCGGTGGGGCAACCGGATGCTGTTGCGCGACAACCGGCGGTCGCGACGGGGCGGCGGAAGGCGCGGGGGCGGGCGTGGGCTTCTGATTCTTCGCCACTTTGCCATGCTTCGGAACGGGCGTTGCCTTGGCTACGGCGATCGGAGCCGGGGTCGGCTTGGGCGGTACCGCTGGCTGGACCGCCTTGGCCGCCTCCACTCCGACGAGCGAGTGGGCAGCAGGCGGCGGCGTCCCACTGGGCGCCAGTCCCTGAATGGAGACCTCTCCTTGGGGCGAAGCGCCGCGTCGATAATCCGCGTAATGCATCTCCGCACGCAGCCGGGCCTGCTCTTTATGCAAAGGCCAGCCGCCTTCGAGATTGAGCGTGAGCGGGGGCTCCAAGGTAAAGGTCCCGGGCCCGCGCGTGACAGTGTAAGTACCGTAAAGTAATGGGATTGCGGTGATTAACATGCGACCGTCGCTGAGGCGTTCGGCATGAATCACCGCGGAAAGATCATGGGTTCGTTCCAACTTGATCTCAAGGCCTGGCGTGAGCGTCTGTTTCATCAGCGGCATGGCCTGTGGATCCGCCGGATATACGTGCTCCATCAGTAACTCGCCGTTCTCAACCGCATTCGTTAGGGCGACCATCCCGGAAGTAAAAATGTCCTGCGACCCGAGTTCGCGCGCTTCTTCGATCACGTATCGGCCGATGATGTAGGGCACGAGGCCGCGCACCTGCTGAAAATTGCGAATATAATTACGCGCCAGTTCGGCATTTTTCTGGGCCAACGCCGCCGTGCCCAGGGCCGAATAGCGTTCGAACAATTGTTTGGGCGTCAGGAATTCGCCGGGGGGCGCCGCGGTCAGCTCGAAACGCTTGGGCTGTTCGACCTTGTGCAGTTTTTGCAGGATGCGGTAGCTTTCCGGCCGCTCGGGCTGGCCAAAGATGTAAAAACTGAGGATCCACGCCGCCAGGGCTGCACCGGTCAGGAGAAGAATAGCCAGCGTCCAGCCGAAATAATTCACGCGCCGCCGCGGCCGCGCATACGGCTCGTCGTAATGGAAATATCCGTAATCCATCTAAGCGAGCGCGTGGAGGCTCTTCCTCACGCCGGGCGGGTGGCTTCGAACGAAGTACCGCACCCGCAAGTCCTTGCCGCATTTGGATTGACGATGTGAAAACCGGTGCCGGTCAAACCATCGCGAAAATCCAAGGTCGCGCCGCTCAGGTAACCGGCGCTCTCCGCGTCGATCAGGAACTGGACGCCTTCGCGTTCAACCACCGCGTCGCCGGTGTGCTGCTCGTCCAGCGCCATCTCATAGGAAAGACCCGAGCAACCGCCCTTGGCGATCTGCACGCGCAAGCCTTTGCGCGAGTTTTGCGCATCGCCGTTCAGGATGGATTTGAGTTGTCGGACAGCGTTGTCCGTCACGTTAATCATGTCGTCTTCCAAAGGTAAGGCGCACCCTCCGTTAGTCAACCGATGGGCGGAAAACGCTGAAAAGCCCAAACCTGAAAAAGGAAAGGCGGAAAGTTCAAAAGGGGGCCCTTTATTCTCTGCCGTCGGACAATCTGCGCTCGCATGCATATCCAGCTTTGTTTTGCGCTTTAAAATTCCTATTTCACCATTTCAGCTTTCCGTTTTCCGCTTTTTTATCGGACTCTGTCCGAGAAATGAGCCGCATCCGTTTACTTTCCGAAACTGTGGCTAGTCAGGTGGCTGCCGGAGAGGTAATCGAACGCCCGGCGTCCGTGGTCAAAGAACTGGTGGAGAACAGCATCGACGCCGGCGCGCGCAAGATCGATGTGAACATCCGCCGCGGCGGCATCTCGCTGATCCAGGTGATCGACGACGGCTGGGGCATGGACCGGGATGATGCGCTCCTCTCGCTCGAACGCCATGCCACCAGCAAGATTCGTTCGGCCGCCGATCTGGAGGCGATTGCCACGCTTGGTTTTCGCGGAGAAGCGTTGCCCAGTATCGCCAGCATCGCGCGTTTTCGCCTGACGACGCGCGAAGGGAATGCCATCGCCGGCACCGAGATCCTCGTCAACGGCGGTAAGATTAACATGGTCCGGGATGGGGGCGAGGCGCCCGGCACCCAGGTCGAGGTACGTTCCATCTTTTATAATCTGCCGGCCCGCCGGAAATTTCTTCGCTCCGAAAATACCGAGAGTCGGAACATCGAGCATCAGCTCCATCTCCAGGCCATCGGTCATCCCGATATCGCGTTCACCTTTGTGCGGGATGAGCGGGTCGTTTTTCAACTTCCATGTGCCGCCAATCTGCTCGACCGGTTGCGCGATCTCTACGGCGCCACCTCGGTCGAGCGTTTGCTCGAGGTGACCGCGCCTCCGGCGCATGGAATTCGGTTGCGCGGGTTTATCGGCAAAGCCGGTGTGAGCAGGCAGTCACGCGACCAACAGTTGGTCTTCGTCAACGGTCGCGCCGTCGAGAATCCGGTGCTGAACGTGGCCGTGCGCGAGGGGTATCATACTGCCCTGATGAAGGGTAAATACCCCGTCACATTCCTGTTCGTCGACCTCGATCCCGGCGCGGTCGATGTAAACGTCCATCCGGCCAAACGCGAAGTCCGATTCCGGGAACCGAGCGCAGTGCGGGAGGCGGTCGTGCAAGGCATCCAACACACGCTCGAAAGCGACCGGACAGATTGGCAGCAACAGTTCCGCTCGCCCGCGGCTCCTGGAGCAGGGGTCGTTGACCCCGGTCGTGTCACAACGCCCTCGCTGGCTCCGACGATTCCATCCATCGCCGCTCCTTCCGACGCAGCGACGACGAGCGAGCTGCCACACCTTGCCACGGATTTTGCTTTGCGCGGTCAGGCATCCATCGAGTACGCACCGCCCCCTCGCGTTGTCATCCCGAGCCGCCAAGACGGCGGGGGATCTCGCACAGACTCCCTCGCCGCCGGGTTAAGTGACGTTGGCCAACGTCACGCCCGCGCCTCTCAAAATTTCCAAATCATCGGCGTCCTCAACAAACTCTACGTCCTGATGGAAAACGCCGAGGGCCTCGTGCTGGTCGATCAACATGCCGCGCACGAACGCATTCTCTTCGAAGAACTGCGCCGTCGCATGGAGGAACAGGGCGTGCCATCGCAACGGTTACTGCTCCCGCAAACGTTCGACCTGCCACCGCGCGACGCCGAATGGGTCGAGCGCAACATCGACGTCTTGCAAAAGATGGGCATCGGGATTGAAGGTTTCGGACCAAACACATTCAAGATCGACAGCCTGCCCGCCTTCGTTTCCGCCCCGGACGCCGCGCAATTCATGCAAGCCGTCATCGACGAACTGAAAAGCGCGAGCAACAGCAGCTCACCCATGCGCCTGGGCGAGGACATGATCGCCAAAACCGTCTGTCGCCACGCCGTCAAAGCCAACGATCCGCTCCGTTATCCGGAGCTCGAGAAACTCATCCAAGACCTCCTGGAGTGCGATCTCCCCTATTGCTGTCCCCACGGCCGCCCTACCATGATCCAAATCTCCCACGCCGAACTGGAAAAGAAATTCGGAAGAAAAACCTGAGTCGCTGAAAGCTGAAAAGCTGAACTGTAGCGGCGGTCTATGACCACCGAACGCGGCGCGAAGGGATGGCTCTCCCAGTCGTCCGTGGAATCCGACCTCTGTCCGCCTGGCGTCTTGTGTGGTACCATTCCGCACCTGTGGAAATTGAAAAGGTGAACGTCCTCGGCATCGGGGTGAGCGTCCTCGATCAGGACCGCGCGCGTGATTTCCTGTTTGAAACGGTGCGTCAGGGGAAACGCGGATACGTCACGGTGACCGGTGTGCACGGCGTCAGTGAGGCACAAAATGACGAGACACTGCGGGCTATTTTCAATCAAGCGTTACTGGTCACACCCGACGGAATGCCCATGGTCTGGATGGGCAGAATGCAGGGACATCGCTCAATTCAGCGCGTTTACGGACCCGATTTGATGCTCAGTATCTGTGAGCATTCGGTGGCAGAAGGATTCTCGCACTTCTTATATGGCGGCGTGCCCGGCGTGGCGGAGGAACTGCGCAAGAATTTAGTGACAAGGTTCCCTGGACTCAAGGTCGTGGGCAGTTACACCCCGCCTTTTCGTCGGCTGAACGACGCAGAATTAAGCGATCTACAACAAATGGTGCGAGGAACTAGGCCAGATTTTCTGTGGGTTGGGCTGAGCACGCCAAAACAGGAGCGTTTCATGGCGCAGCATCTTTCGGTACTTCCTGAGGCAAAAGTGTTCATTGGAGTGGGCGCGGCCTTTGATTTGCTGACTGGTCGGGTGCGACAGGCTCCGAGTGCGATGCAGAAGGCCGGTTTGGAATGGCTGTTTCGTCTCTCGCAGGAACCTAAACGCCTATGGAAACGTTACTTGCTGAACAATCCGCTTTTTATTTTGCGGGCGGGCGCGCAGTTACTCGGATTGCGAAACTACTTGCCACCGCAAGGCCCTAGCGCACTTTAAGCTCCCTCTCTAAAAATGGCTCAGAAAATCGTAGTTTGCGGCGGCGGCGGATTCATCGGAGGCCACTTGGTCGCGGACTTACTGCGCCAAGGCGCGACGGTTCGATCGATCGACGTCAAACCGTTGGACGAGTGGTATCAGCTGTTCCCGGACGCCGATAATCAGCAGCTCGACCTGCGCGAGAAGCAAAGCTGTATCACGGCAGTAGATGGATGTGACCTGGTTTACAATCTGGCCGCCGACATGGGAGGGATGGGCTTTATCGAAAACAACAAAGCCCTCTGCATGCTGACGGTCCTGATTAATACCCATTTGGCCATGGCCGCCAACGATGCCGGGGTAAAGAGGTTTTTCTACGCATCATCGGCCTGCGTTTATGCGGCGGATAAGCAGACCGATCCCAACGTGACGGCCCTGAAAGAAGCGGACGCTTATCCCGCCATGCCGGAGGATGGTTATGGGTGGGAGAAATTGTTCAGTGAACGCATGCTCCGCCATTTCCGCGAAGATTTTGCCCTAACGACACGCATGGCGCGTTACCACAACGTCTACGGTCCGCACGGCACCTATGACGGTGGGCGCGAGAAAGCGCCGGCCGCCATTTGTCGAAAGGTCATCGCGGCCAAGCTTTCGGGAAATCAGGAGATCGAAATCTGGGGAGACGGAAAACAGACGCGCAGCTTCATGTGGATCGACGACTGTGTGAAAGGCACGCAGATGATCATGCAGGGGGACTTTGTCGATGCGATCAATCTCGGTAGCAGCGAGCTCGTAAGCATTAATCAACTGGTCGACATCGCGGAAGAAATCGCCGGAGTAAAACTAACGCGCCGCTACAATCTGTCCGCGCCAAAAGGAGTGAATGGTCGCAACAGCGATAACACCCTGATCCAAGAAGTCTTCAAGTGGGAACCCTCCACTCGCCTGCGCGACGGACTGGAGAAAACCTACCGCTGGATCCATGATCAGATGACGGCGGATTCCGCGGCGAAGCAGCCGACCCTGGCTAAAGCGGTATAGGGTCCCGCCATGGCGGCCCAATGAAACACGAGTCTGTGCCGAACTTTAGCAGTGACACGAACGTCCGCGCGGCGCCGGCTCCGGGGTCTTTCAAGGTCGACCCGCTGTCATTCCTCCTGTTGCTGAGCATCGGGGCGACCCTGGTTTATTTCTTTGGCTTTGTGCCGCTATTCGTGAAAGGAATCTTCGCGAGCGGCGTTAGTTCGACGGCGGCATGGGCGTGGCAAGCCTGGAACCCGGCCATGAACCAGGAACACTCGAAGATGGTTCCACTCATTGCCCTGGGTTTAATTTGGTATCATCGCCACGATATCAGGAAGGCGGAGAAACGAGGCTCAAATCAAGGGCTTTGGTTTGTGGCCATCGGCATTGCACTTTTCCTTCTGAGTGCCCGTTGTTTGCAACCGCGATTTGCTCTCAGCTCGGTGCCGTTCCTGATTTACGGCTCCGTTCTCTACTTATGGGGGCGACAGGTCGCCCGCATCGTCCTCTTTCCCTGTGCGTTTCTCATCTTCATGGTACCGGTCGCGGCCATCGAGCAAGGAACGTTTCGTCTGCAGTTTGTGATCACGAGTGCGGTTGGCTTTTTGTCGAATCTCGTCGGCATAAAAATTCAGGCGTTAGGCACAACCTTAACCGCCGTAGATGGCAGCTTTAATTTTCAAATCGCGGAAGGTTGCAGCGGTATCCGGTCACTCACTGCCATGGCGATGATCACCGCCATTTACGTTCATCTGACCCAGAACAAACTTTGGAAGAAGCTCACGATCTTCGCTTTCTCCATCGTGTTTGCGATCGCCGGCAATATCGGCCGAATTTTTACGGTCGTTCTGGTGGCAAAATTTATTGATCCGAAATTGGCCTCGGGAATTTATCACGATTATTCCGGATTCGTTTTCTTTCCAATCGCACTCATGGCGATGGTCTTTTTCAGCAAACTGCTAAATATGGGTGACCGAAAGCGCGCCGCCTCCGACCGTGAACCGGGGACCGCGGTCACCGAGGAGAAGAGATGACGATCAAACGGCTGTTGAGCCTGCAGGTGATCCTTCTCGGAGGTTTGGGGTCGGTCTTCATCCTTCCTAAAGACATCAGAATTCAACCGGCGAGCATCGACCTCGCGCTGCCCGAATTCGTGGGAAGCTGGCAGGGCAAAGATCAGGCGATCAGCCAGGGGGAACGTGATATTCTGGGAGCGGACACGCAATTTTCGCGCAAGGTTTACAGCCGCGGGACGGATGAAATTTTCGCTTCTATCGTCCTGTCGGGCCCAGACATGAACACCAGTATCCATCGGCCCGAGCGGTGTTTGCCGGCCCAGGGCTGGACCATTTCCAGCTCAGAAAAAACAAGTATTCAAGCGGGTGAACGAAATCTTTATGCGACGCGCCTGCACAATCTCCGCAGCATTCCGTCAACCAACGGTGGATCGCTCACGATTAAAAGCCTGACCTACTATTGGTTTGTGGGGCACTCGGATGTGACCGCATCGCATTACGAACGAACGTGGATTGACATCCGCGACCGCGTCTTGAGAGGACGAAACCAGCAATGGGCTTACGTAACCGTGGCGTCGAACATCACGAAAGATTTCAGGATTTTTGGTCGGGATGAGCACCAAGCCGACGATTTGATGCGGGAATTCATCAAGGATTTCGTTCCTTTGGTGCAAAGAGTATCCCCGACCCCGGGCCCCTGAGGCCTCACGACCCGCCGGCCACACGACTCACCTCGGGGGAGGTTCGCAACCATTCGACCGTCTCCTTGATTGCGACGTCGAGTGGATAAGGATTTTCTCCCAGGAGCTGAAACGTCGGTTCCATGGGAGTCTCGTAATCGGTGGTCATACTGCGAAGCCGCGAGCTGTTGATGAGAAAGGGTTGGCCACTGAGTTTGGTGGGGATGTCTCCCAAACGGGCGAGAACGTGCATGAGCGGCCGCGGAATCACCCGAACGCTCCGCCCGGCGAGGGCCTTCGAAAATCCCTCGACATAATCCAGTAAATTGATCGGACGATCTCCCAGATAGAAAGTTTTGCCGCGCACCATCTCAGGCGGCGCGGCGAAGAGTCTTTCGATCTGATGCACGATATTCTTTACGTAGCCGTAGCAACGGATCACCGGTTGCCTCCCGGGGTGGACGTATAGACCGCGTTGCACGACCCGCCAAAACTCGCGCCGGTAGCGCAGGTGCCACGGCCCCCAAATATTGGTCGGGCGAATGATCGTCCAACAGATAGGAAGGTTGGCCTCCCGGGTTAACTTCTCCGTCTCCACCTTGCTCTGGCCGTAAATTGTTTCAGGAAAATAGTCCGTATCGCTCTCCGGCAGGCGTCCGGGAGCGCAAACAAATTGCGACGAAGTCATAATTGCTCGCTGCACTGACGGAGTAGCGCGGATGGCATTCAGGACGTTACGCGTCCCGTAGATGTTGACCCGGTATCCGACTTCCAAGGTGGTATTCTCGTCACACTCGGCGCGGGCGGCAAGATGCAGAATGCGGTCCGGTTGGAACTCTTGCAATGTCGCAGTCAGCTTGGCCGCGTCGAGGATGTCCCCGCCGCGCCAGTATCGCTGGTGCTCGGCCTTGAGCGGAGGATCGAGCGAATAATTGAGGATGGTGCCGGTCCCAGACGAGAGCACGTCGATCAGGTTCGTGCCAATAAATCCGGAGCCGCCCGTGATCAAAAGCTTCATGGGTTAGGTTGTCTGACAGAGGCGCGGTGCAGCCGCGCGAAAAAAGTTCGATTAAGCAATGGTCGTAACTAATCGTTGCGTATCTTACATGCCTTTGAAAAAACTCAGGGTCGTCGTTGCCGGTCAGGTCCCTCCACCATTGGGCGGGCAGAATATTATGATTCAGAAGGCGATTACGCAATTCGGCCTTTCGAACGAATGCGAGTCCGTGCACCTTCCCTTTTTCTTCACCCCTGATTTCAAAACTGCGCGTCAAGGGAGCGCCGCCAAGATTCTGGAGTTGTTCAGAGTGTTAGGTCGGCTCATCAAAATTCGCCGGGCGGGGCCGATTGACCTTGTTCTCTATCCCACCGGGGGGCCGCAAAGAGTACCCATGATCCGCGATCTGCTTCTTCTTCCATGGGTCCTGGCCTTGTCGCGGCGGGTGGCTCTCCATTTTCACGCGGCGGGGATTGCCGACAAGTTAGCGACGAACCGAGGGATCCTCGTTCGCCTGGTTGCTTTTTTGTATCGCCGCACTTTTGCCGCGGTGGTCATGACGGATTTTAACCGCTGTGATCCGGAAGCCGTCGGCATCAAGCGAATCGCGGTCGTGCCGTTGCGCATAGCTGATGGGTTCGATCCGCTACTCGTGTCCCGGGACGACGCGGGCGCGCTTCGTTTGCTTTATGTCGGTCATCTCTGCGCCGACAAGGGAACTCCTGACCTGCTCGAGGCTTTTGCGACGCTAAGTCGAAAGTTTCCGCAGGCGACGCTCGAATTAATCGGTGAGTGTTTGCCGCCCTTTAGTCAGGAGGAGCTTGAGCAACGTATCGATAAACTGGGAATTCGATCAAAGGTGCGTTTGTCGGGAGTCCTGACCGGACATGCGAAAGCGGCAGCGTTTGGACTCGCCGATTTGTTCGTCTTCCCAACGATTGCACCGTACGAGTCTTTTGGGTTAGTGCTGGCCGAGGCAATGGCTTGGGAGCTGCCGATTGTCGCGACCCGATGGCGCGGAAACTTTGATGTTCTTACTTCGGACGCCGGCGCAATTTGTTACCCGATCTCTTCCTCTCTGGCCAACGATACGGCCAACGCTTTGGAGCAGGCCGTAGGCCGGCGGGAAGAATGGAAGAAATGGGGCCGGGCCAATCGGATGATTTTTGAAGAGCGCTACAGCGAAAAAGCGGCACAAGATTGGCTAGTAGGGCCGATATTGTCGCTTCTGGGTCCCCTTGAGAGAACCGTCGTTTGACCTGCGGCCCGGACGCAGGAAGCGTCAAAATATTTCATGAGACCAATTGAAACCATATCCGTCTGCGGTCTGGGGAAACTCGGGGCCTGTATTGCCGCAACCTATGCGGCGCGCGGCTTTCCGGTGGTCGGCCTGGATATTGACCCCGAAAAGATTCGAAAAATAAACGCCGGCCAGCCGCCGGTGGATGAGCCATTGCTGGCGGAAACGATCGTGGAAGCGAAGGGGCGGTTGCGCGCCACGGATGATCCCGCGGAAACGGTCCAGACGGACGCGTCATTCTTTATCCCGCCTTCACCCAGTCTTCCGGACGGCAGCTTTTCCAACGAATATTTACTCAAGGCGATGCAGCCGATCGCGCGGGCCCTGCGCGAGGCCGGGAAGAAGGGACATATTTTTGTATGCAGTTCCACCACCACGCCCGGCGCGGTGGATGGAGTGTTGATTCCGATGTTGGAGAAGGAGACCGGCTGGAAGTGCGGTTCCGGCTTCCACGTTTGTTATAACCCGGAATTCATCGCGCTGGGCAACGTTATCAACGGCCTGCTCGAGCCAGATATGGTTCTGATTGGAGAGAGCGATGCGGAGAGCGGCGCCGCGCTGGAAGCGCTTTACCGGAGTTATGTGCGCAACGAATGCCGGATCGCCCGCATGTCGATTATCAGTGCGGAGCTGACCAAGATTTCCGTGAACAGCTACATCACGATGAAGATCAGCTTCACGAATCAGCTCCGCATGATCGCGGAACAATTTCCGGAGGCCGATATCAATCAAATGTTGGACGCCATCGGCACGGATACGCGGATTGGGAAAAAATATCTGCGCCCGGGCCTGAGTTTCGGCGGTCCCTGCTTTCCGCGGGACAACCGGTTACTGGCTTACGCGGCGCGCCAGGCAGGAATGGAGGCACCGTTGGCGGAAGCGACCGATCGCGTCAACGAGTTGACCAAATCGAATCTCCTGGAAAAGGTAAAGGGGATGGTATCGCCGGGAGACACCGTCCTGGTGCTTGGCGTCTCGTACAAGCCCGACACTTACATCACGGAGGAATCGGCCGGTCTTCATCTTGCGCAAAATCTGAAACGGCACGGTTATCGCGTGCTGGTTCACGATTATGCGGCTACCCCGGCGAACAGCCCGGCCCTGCATGAGTTTGAAGTGGTGACGAAATTGGCCGATCTGAAAAACACAAAAGACATCAGGTTGGCGGTCATTTGTTCTCCCTGGCCGCAATATCGGGACATTACATTGCCCGCCTCCGCCAAGACTCTCCCGACTTGGAAACTTTAGAGGATATGGCCCACCCGCCTAACGAGGAGCTGAAGGAGCAGGTTCGCGATTTCTGGAACCAACTAAGCTGTGACACCCAGGTGGCGTCCTCTGAAAAATTCTCTCTCGATTATTTCCGGCAGATTGAATCCTTCCGCTATCTCGACCAGCCATTCATTCACGCCTTTGCCCAGTTCACGCGTTATCACAAGAAACGGGTGCTTGAGGTTGGATTTGGGGCCGGCACGGATTTCATCCAATGGCTCCGCGCGGGCGCGCGTGCCACCGGGATTGATCTGACCGCGGAAGCCTTGGCGAATCTGACCGAGAGGATCAGGGTTTATGATCTTCCGGATCCCGATCAGATACTGGTGGCTGACGCAGAGCACCTGCCTTTCGAATCCAACAGCTTCGATCTGGGATATTCTTTCGGTGTTTTGCATCACTCGCCAGATACTGAAAAAGCGATTAGCGAATTGGTCCGGGTGGTCCGCGGTGGAGGTGAATGCAAGATTATGCTCTACAATCGGCATAGCATTTTCGCGTTCAATCAGTGGGTGAAGCACGCCCTGTTGAAGGGGAAGCCATGGCGTTCCTTGAAGTGGTCTCTCTGGCACCACATGGAGAGTGTCGGAACGAAGGGTTATACGCGGAACGAGCTCTCCGAGATGCTGGCGAAGCTGCCGCTCGAGGGGGTATCTGTTCATACCGAGATTACCTCGGCGGACTATCTTTCCGCCTCGGCCATGCCGCCCCTAAACGCGATTTATCGGACGGTGCTTAGACTCGGCGGCTACTCCCGTCCATGGCGTCTCGAGGACTATGTGGAGCGACCGCTTTCCGCGGGAGACGCCAGAATCCGGGAAGTTCAGCCGCGTCGCTCCGAAAATTTTTGTTTCAGCGGAAATCGCTACGGATTCTTTCACTGTATTAGCGCGACCAAAAGCACATCCTCTTAGCTGAATTGTAGAAGGCCGGATCACTGCCTCATTGACGGTTAAAGCTTGTCGACACCAATGTTCGACGAGAATGTCCCTTTATCGCGCATGTGTTTTTTTAGGAAGGTCTTGCCCGATACGAAATCGAACTTGCGCCGGTAAATGATCTTCTGCGCCTGCCGCTTTACACGCGCAAAATGTTCAAGCAATCGCCCCCGCAGACCATCGGGAAAGCCATGTTCCTTTCGCAGCGCCAGATATTCACGTCTCATGTTCTCTGCGACTCGTCGATCGGCTGATTGTCCGAACTCGTGCAGACGATAATTGGCGAGGAAATCCGGAATAGTTCCGACCCGGCAGCGGTTTTGTCCGAGGCGGAGGATAAAGTCGACGTCGCAGCAATTTAGAAACTTGTCGTAGCGATAGGCGCCGAGCCGCTCATACGTCTTCTTCCTGACAAAAAGTGTCGGATGAATGATGTAGCAAACGTTACCAAAACGTAAGACATCGTAGTCGTAGCGCGCTTCTTCCCGGCGAAAAATTTCATCGCTGTTGCCGTCGACGTAGACGATGTCTCCGAAGAGCGCATCCCAATCCGAATGTGCCGCGAAGGCATCCGCCACTTTGCTCAGGGCGCCGGTGCGATAACAATCGTCCGCATTTAGAATTGCGACGATCTCGCCCGTGGCTTGGTCGATTCCCTTGTTCATGGCGTGATAATGCCCGTTATCCTTTTCTGAAACCCACTGCAGATGTGGGTATTCACCCAGAAGATCCAGGGTGCCGTCAGTCGATCCTCCATCTATGACGATGTGCTCCCAGTTCTTGTAGTCCTGCGCGAGCACACTTTCGATGGTTTCACGCAAGGTAGCGATCCCATTAAACGTGGGAGTCACGACCGATATTTTAGGGAGAGAGGCCACGCTGCCGGTGAGAAAATTACCTGGCCACCGCGAATTTCCTGCCAGGGTCCAGTTCCTGCGTCGATGGCGCAGACGCCAAGGCGTCGCGGGCGGACTTTCTGTCGCCTCCCAGTCGAAGAAAAACCCCGGCCAGGGCGAATTCCTGCGGCAAAAAGGTACCGACATTCTGGGCGTTCATCCAAAAACATATGATCGAAACTGCGAGGTATAGGGCTAGGAAACGCAGGGCCGTTCCTTCTGCATCTTCGCGGCGAAAAGGTATCTTTAGCGCTCGGATCAGAAGTCGAACGTTCCAAGCGACAAAGAAAATGGTTCCGATAATTCCAAAAGTATCCAAGGCGGCGAAAAATCCGTTGTGAATGTTTCCGACTTCCACCATCTGCACATCTTCGTAGGGATCGTATTTATAAACGGAGCGCTCCGCCCATTGGCTGCGAAAGCCGAATCCTCGGCCGATCCATGGATGCAGGGGGAAATAATCCTTCTTCCAAACCGCCCATACGTTCCGACGGAAGTCGTTAGAAGCATTGGCGTCACCTTTCATCTCTACATCCCAATCTCCGGGCATGAAGGCCAGACTGCGTTGCATCTGCTTGGGAAGACGAACGAACTCAGAGTTCACGACAGAAACGCCGAAGAGTAAGAGGGCGAGAAGGGGCAGCAGAACCAGCACACCCCATTTTAGATCCCGAATACCAGCCACCACGACCGCGATCACCGCATTCACGACCGCGGACCGAAAACTCGAAAATAGCACCAGGACAAATCCAATGCTCAAGGCCAAGAGACGGAAAAAGTTTGAAGCCAGCAGGATCTTCCTTAACGAGACGGCTGCAAGCACGAGAACGGCGATGGTAAATCCGATTGTACCAAAAGCTCCGACCCGTGCTGTTTGTCCAGTATCCCCCGAGATAATTTCCTGGAGCCCGGCTACCGAGACCGCAGAGTAAAACGGATAGATTTTATAAATCGATGACGGGAACACCGTCGTGATAATCGCAATCACAAGATCAAAACCGGTTACCGCGACCACGAAGTAAGGCAGCTTGGACCAAACTGAGTTTTTCATCGGAATGCTCTGCACGACCAGGAACGCAGCCAAACCGACGTAAACATTGATATAATTTCTACCGCCCCAGACATTCGAACCCAGAAAACGCATACCAAAGCGATCATGGATGCCATGGAGGGTTAACACTCCCATGAACCCGACCATCAAAAGAACGTCTAACCGCTCCAGCCTTTTCCAGCGCACTCGTCTGAAGATGAGGTCCTCAATGACGAATTTAATAATGCCGACCGCGATCAATATTTGGAACGGAGTGAATGAGCCTCCCAGAATTGGGAATGTTCCTCCCAGAAATGAGGAGGCGATGGTGAGAACCCAATACAGACGGCCCGTGAAAAGCGCGAGGCAAGCCACCGCCACCACCGCACTGCCGAGAATCAACGGCACATAATTGGCATTGCCGATGTTCATCCCCACAATGATCGCCAGGAGCAATCCCCCGCCTGAGAGCGAGAGCATCGTCAAGCGCCGTGCGATCAGGGGATTATCCATGTCTACGCGAGTCTTAGCGAGCAATGGGGCCGGGACAAGTTGCTTTATCCCACCGCACTTTGCTGGCGCTCCTTGTGCTATCCTTACGCCGACACCCTGAAGATGTGCCGTTATGAAGATTCTTTTTGATCATTCCAGTCCTTTCCTGCTAGCGCACGGAGGATTCCAGATTCAGATCGAAGAGACGAAGGCAGCTTTGGAAAAAGAGGACGTGGAAGTCGAATACTTGCGCTGGTGGGATCCTACGCAGCGCGGTGATCTGATCCATTTTTTCGGCGCTGCTCCAGTCGGTCATGCGGAACTGGCCCACAGAAAGGGAATGAAATTCGTCGTGACGCATTTGCTCGGTGGACTGGGGGCGCGACCGGCCTGGAAGCGACTTTTCCAGAAACTGATTATTCGGGGCTCCTTGAGGGCGCTTCCCGCGGGCGCGCTCGCCCGCGCCGGCTGGAGTAGTTGGAGAACGGCCGATGCTTTCATCGCGGTGACCTCCTGGGAAGCCAAGTTGATGGTCGACGTTTTCCGTGCGCCGCCTGACCGGGTCCATGTTGTTCCTAACGGCGTGAGCGACCTCTTTTTTCAGGAGAGTCCGCGGAAGCGTAGCGAGTGGCTCATGACGACCGCCTCTATTTTTCCGGTAAAGCGTCTCCTCGAAACAGCCAAGGCGGCCGTGATCGCGAAAACGCCTTACTGGGTTATTGGTCGTCCCTTGTCGGAGAACGACCATTACTTCCAGGAATTTTGCGCCTTCTGTCGCCAACACGCGGAGGTCTTGCGCTATGACAACGTCATGCAGACGCACGCGAAGCTGGCCCAGCTGTATCGCCAGGCACGTGGCTTTGTCCTCCTGAGTCGATGGGAAACGCAGAGTCTTTCCGCGCTCGAGGCGGCGGCGTGTGAGACGCCCTTGCTTCTGAGTGATCTGCCTTGGGCGCACGCTACTTTTTCTGATGTGAGTTATTGCCCGATCGGTTCAGTGGAGCGGACCGCCGAATGTTTGCGCCGCTTTTATGATGAGGCACCGACGTTGCCCGCGCCGCCCACGCCGCCTACCTGGAGCGAAGTGGGAGCCATGCTGACTAAGGTCTACCAAGGCGTGCTCTCGGAAGGAGATCGAGCGGTCAGTAGGAGTGTTACGGCGCCGCCGGTTTCCTGAAAAATTGAATGGTCCGGCGCAAGCCCTCGGCAAATTCCCAGTGAGGAGTGTAGCCAGCTGACTGTGCCTTGTTGACCGAGGCGACGGAATGCTTGATATCGCCGGCCCGCTCCGGGATGTGGATTACTTCCGATGAAGAGTTCGTTAGCGCGCGAATCGTAGATACCAAATCGAGAATTGTGGTGCGACCACCGCACGCGACATTGAACGCGCCCGTGGACGAAGATTCGATGGCGAAAAATGCATTCGCCGCGGCGACGTCCCTGACATAGATGAAGTCGCGAGTCTGGCGCCCGTCGCCAAAAACGATGATCGGCTGGTTATCCATAGCCTGCTCGATAAAGATAGGAATCGCCGCCGCATACTGGCTCTTCGGTGCCTGGTGAGGGCCAAAGACGTTAAAGTAGCGCAGCGAAACGGTGGCGAGGAGCCCCTCATCCGCAAAGAATTGACAAAGACGCTCGCCCTCCAGCTTGGTCGAGGCATACGGGCTTTGCGGCTCGGCGGGCATGCTTTCGACCTTGGGGACGATCGGGCTGTCTCCATAAATAGCGGCCGAGCTGCTAAAAACCAGTTTCCTGGCTTTGGCCCGCGCCGCTTCCTCCAGTACGATGCGCGTTCCATCGGTGTTGAATTCGGCGCATTCGTCCGGCTTCTCAATTGACTCCGGCACGCTCACCATGGCGGCGAGGTGAAAGACATAGTCCACGCCTTGCATCGCCTGCCGGACGAGCTCGCGATCGAGGATTGAACCTTGCATGAACTGACAGCGTAACCCGGCCAGGTTTTCCTGGGACCCCGAGCGCAGATTATCGAGGGCGATGACCTCGGCCTTCTCGTGGAAATGCTCGACCACATGCCGTCCGATAAATCCAGCGCCGCCCGTGACGAGCACCCTCATAGCTTTTCGAAGTGTGCCATCACGACAGAACCTCCCCGTAAATTTCCAGATGCCGCCGTGCCACCACCGTCGGATGGTAACGTTCGAGCGCCCGACGTTTCGCGATCTCAGCCATTCTTTGGGCTTGCTGAGGATCCCCGAGCGCGCGGGCGACTGCCTCGCGCATGCTCTCCATGTCGTTTGGATCGCAGAAGATTCCGTTCACGTTTTCGTCGATCAAGTCCGGAACGCCGCCGACCCTGGCCGCGACGATGGGCACACCGGTCGCCATCGCCTCGAGCAACACCATGGGGCAATTCTCTTCGAGCGAAGGCATGACCAGCAGCCGCCCGCTCGCGAGCTCCCGTTTTAAGGTTTCACGATTCGCGAAACCGCGGTGCTGACACCAATTTCTCGACCTAACGAGTTCGAGAAATTCGGCAGCGTATGGATCGTGGCTCAAAGCCTGGCCGAGAAAGCGAAGTTGGAACGGAATCCGGGCTGCGAGTGCATCGAGGGCGCGAATCAAGGCGTTCTGATTCTTCCGAAGGATAACGTGTCCGACGCACAAAATTACCGGCTCGTTTTCGAGCGCACGTTTTACGTCGAAGAAATCTTTCGCGGTGGCGTTGGGCACTACCCAGGTTTGGCGCGCAAGATCGCGGACGGACTCCTGCGTGTAACGCGAGATGCAAACGATGCCACGGGTGCGCGGAAGGGTGACGCGCTCGAGCCGCGCGGCCAGCCACTGGTAGGAAAAGGGTCTGGCCCGATTCACCTTTGCGATCAGACGCATATTCCCGTGAATGGTGAGCAGGTTCAGGAAACCCGAGAATACAGCGCTGATCGCGCAGTCGCGTTCGGTTCCCTGGCCATGCACAATATCGGGATTGATCTCCCGCAACTTTTTCCGCGTGGCACGAATACAACCTTGGTAGGCCGTGCGCATCCATCCGATCTTGGGGACGTGCAAACTGTGAAACCAAATGTTTCCGGCAATCTTCTCCAGGGACTGCATGGGGCGCTGGGTGCAGGAGACCACATGGACTTCAACTTCGGGTAAACTCGCGAAGCCTTGGAGAAGCGCTTCGGCGGCCGTTCCAAAATAGGGAGTAGTGGCCGTGTAATCCCGAAGGTGCTCACGGTTATCCGTGGTCAGAATGGCGACTTTCATGAACGAGCCGATTACAGGTTCTCCCGGTCGCGCAGCGACGAGGTGTATCGCTCTAACAATCGATCACCGTATTCTTGCCACGAGTTTTGCGTTCCCACCCGCCGGTAGGCTGCTTCGCCCATGCGCTCGTTCAGGTCGCGGTCACTTGCCACCCGAATCATCGCTGCAGCGATGTGGGCGGGATCGCGTCCGCGCACGATGAAGCCCTCGATTCCATCGTCCACCACGGTGGTGGTGCCGCCTTCGTGCGTCCCGATGACGGGAACGCCGGACGCGAGAGCTTCGATCTGGGCGCGCGCGATACCTTCCTCCTGCGACGGGAATACGAAAGCAGTGCAGGATTTAAGAAGCTCCGCAATCTCGGGGTGGCTGAGATGCTGGTGGTGGATAAATCTTCCTTCCCATTTCGGGCGTTCCATGCGGAAGTCGCTTTTATCGTTACCCACGCAAATCAGCTCGGCGTCGGGAAATTCCTTTTTCACAATCTCCCAGGCTCTAAATAGATACTGGTGGCCCTTGCGCAGGCAAACGGTCCCGACAGATACGAAACGCACTTTGGCGGGCACGGCCGGACGTTTTGAAAATATTTTCGGATCAACGCCCATTGGATGAACGAGGATTTTCTCCGCCGGAATTCCACTGATGAGCATCGATTCTTTGCAGAATTTGGATTGAACAATGATCAGGTCCGCTCGCTCCAATTCGCGGTTCATTCGGGCGAACATGGTCTGCGGTATCGGAATTTTGTCTCCTGGGCACCAGAGATCGCATTCGCGTTGCCAAAATCCATGATAGGTCACTGGATGGCTGTTAGGGCAATCGAGGACCTTAAGCGCGCCGATCTTGTCCGCTCGATCGAACGGTTCCGTTCCGTAACCCATGATGGCATGCACTACATTGCAGGGCGGAAATTGCTGTTGGGCGAGCCAGGCCTGCCAGAGGGGCAGGAAGGCGTAAAAAGCTCGCTCGCCTACGATCTGCGGAGCCAGCATGTAAAATGGCATCATCGCAGCCTGAAAAGGCCAGGCTCTCCGAAATTTTTCAGCCGGAATGCCGGCGTGATTTCCGAGAGTTATCCAGAGGCCAGCCAGCGCTCCCCGTTCCGAAAATGCCTTTGCGGTCTGTGGAAGATGCCAGCTGCCGCAACTTAAAATTAGGACAGACGGATCGAAAGCGGGCATCTAGAGAAGTCGAGCCTCAGCAAACTGCCGGTGCAGGCAGCGAAGGGCGCGCGACTTTGCTGGTGGAATCACGAAGCCGCTATTTTCGATGAACTATGCGACCTTTGCCATTGAAAAGAAAATGCTCCAACGCATCATGAACTTAGCCGAAGGGACAAGTGGAACATCGTAATCATCGAATTGTCCTGGTGTCGGGTGGCATAAAACTCGGTGGTGCCGCCACTTTCCTTCTCAATTTAGGCGGAGAACTGGTGCGGCGCGGCATTCCTGTCCAGGTCGTTAGCCTGGAGCACGAAAATCCGTATGCGACAGATTTTGGGCTGCTGGGTATTCCACTCCACGTCGAGGACGAGCGAATAAATATTTTCGAAGACCGCTTATCCTCTGCCCTGCAAGTCCTCCGTCGTTTCGAACCAACCGTCGTGATTTCCTGCCTCGGTCCCTCCAGCTACGAAATTCTGCGCTACGTGCCCAAGTCGGTCACGCGACTTGGAATGATGCAGGCGGATTCTCCGGACATGTATCCTGTGTTCGCCCGTTATGCGCCATTCTTTGACGCCACCGTAGGGGTTTCCAGGCAGATTGAATCGAATCTGCGCTCTCATCCGGTCCTCGGGCGACTGCCAGCGTTTTACCTGCCGTATGGAGTACCCGCGGCGGAGGCTCTTGGTCGTGCTGTCCCGGAACGAGGCACTCCCCTTAGAATCTTGTACTTGGGTCGCCTGGTGCGGCAACAAAAACGAGTCCATCTGTTCCCGGAAGTTTTGCGTCAGCTCAAGGCGGCAGAATTTCCGTTTCACTGGACGATCGCGGGAGATGGGCCAGAACGGGCCGGTTTGGAAAAGGAAATGGTTTCATCGCCGCCCGATAAAGTGGTCGAGTTCGTTGGAGCAGTCGGTTACCGGGACGTGCCGCGTTTGCTTTCTTCGCATGACGTTTTCCTGCTGGCTTCGGATGCGGAGGGTCTGCCGCTAAGCCTGCTCGAGGCGATGGCTGATGGACTGGTTCCGGTAGTGTCGAACCTTTCTAGCGGGGTATCTGAGGTAGTCGATAGGGAATGCGGGATTTTGGTCGATCCGGACCATCCCACGGGCTATGCCGATGGAATCATCTGGCTTGCCCGGAACCCAGCCGCTTTCTCCGGTATGTCAGAAAAAGCGAGGCAGCGAGTCGGAGCGCAATTTTCTGTGGCTGCGATGACCGATCGGTGGTTGACCGTACTGGATCGAACGAAGAAAAACGACAAAGCAGAATGGTTGACTGATTTTAAGGTGACGGGACCGATCAACCACGACTCTCTTTGGTATCGCGAACCGATGCGCACTATCCGGCGATGGCGCCGACGTTGGACTTCAACGCGTCTTGCCGCCCGCTCTTAAGTTGAAGAGAGAGAAGCGTTGCTTTAATCCGACGGAGGATAGTCCGGGCTTGGTTTCAAAAAGCAATAAATGCTGTGTCCCTGTGCACGGAACAGAAATTTTAAGCCAGCCTTTCGGTAGCAGAACGAAATTCCTCTTATGAAGGAGGGGGTCATCTCCGTAGACGATTTGCCAAGTGCCAAACAATGTCGGTGGTTTGCCAGCAGTGTTTCTTCCAGCTCGCTTCCGAGAAGTGGATTGCCCCCGCTTTTCAACACATGCAATTGGCAACGGTCGGCTAAAGTCACGAAATCTTGCCGGCGCCAGCGCGAAAGATGGTGAGGCGGCCAATTCAAGGCCATCCATGGATGCCAGCGAAGTATTCCGGTCGAACTCGGAACCGCGATGGCGATAACGCCGCGTGCGCTCAGAAGTCGAACGCAATCTGTCACGAGGGCGACTGGGTCCGGCACGTGTTCGAGAACTTGATTCAGCGAAATCATATCGAATCGGCCAGTCCATTGTGAGTCTAATTCATGAATCAAAACGGAAAAAACGGTATGTCCGAGAGAACGAGTCTCGGCCGCAGCGTTGGGATTGAGCTCGATGCCGTAAGTTTGAAGGCCCTGTTCACGAGCGGCATCAAGGGCGGACCCTGTGCCACAGCCAATGTCGAGAATGGTGCGAAAACCATGCTTTCCGGCAAAATGGGCGTTACGTTCGTTTTCTGGCCGGCTCGGGGAGTAGTATCCGGGAATCAGATCCTGCAGTTCGCGATAGAAACGATCGCTCCCGGCTAATGCCGGGTCGTAAAATTTGAATGCGCATTTTCTACAACGGTAGAGATGAATACTCCCGACAGTCGCGAGCTTGCCGAAAATGTCGGCATCAAATTCCAGACCGGCAAGTCGCCAAACCGTTAAAATTTCTTCGACCGTCAGGCTTTGGTGAATTTCAGGCTCAGTTGCGCGACAAAGGAAACAGGGTGGTCTAAGAGGCCCAGGATTCATTGCGAAGGAAAGAACCAATCAAGGACGTACGAGACTCGAACCGGGGCGCGGCTCCGGAATTCTCGCAACAGCTCGGAGCCCAGGCCAAGGCGCAAAAATAAAACAAGGCCCCCGGTCCCGACGAGAGCAGTGTAGAGCGAAAGTTGAATCTTAGGCGAAAAGGATTGCGTCGCCCAAAAAAGCAAAAGGGCAAAAACGCCTAACGGCGCCAAAAGCCGTGCCGCTGGAATGAGCCAGCTGAGCACCTGTTTCAGGTTTAAATTGAATTCACGCATCGTCCGCCAAATGCCATAGCTGCAACTTAAGAATAGGCTACACAGGATGGATGTGGCCAGGAGCCCGCTAAAGCCGTATTTCGGGGCGGCATAGCTCCCGACCAGAATGAAGAGCGCGCCTTCGATGAAATAAATGTAGCGCATAAAACCAATGCGTTTGGTAATCGCAGCCAGCCCGCAGTGGCAGTGCACGAGAGCGAGCACAACCATCCAGATGCAGAGTAGGAGATCATTTCTTCGGTCCCACGAAATACTCCCGTGCGTCCAGAGGGCTATGAAAGGCCGGTTGCATAAGGCGAACATTACGGCCGCTAACACGCCCAGAGAGGTAGTTAGAATGACCAGGCCACGGAACCGGTGAAGGAGACGGTCTTTTTCACCGCGCACCTCCATCTCGGAAAGCATGGAATAGGAAAAATCGAAAGGACGCCATACGAGCTGATTTGCCATTGTAAAAGTGCGGGTGCAAATCGACCAGATGGCGGCGGTGTTCAATCCAAGGGCACGTGTTACGACAATTGTCTGGCTGGCGTTAATCATCTGAATGCCCAGTGCAAGCCAGAAGACATCTTTCCCGTAGGCGAAAAGGTCCCGGAATTTGAGCCAGGTTGGACCACCCCATTCCGCTCCCTTGGGTAAGAGTCTCAGGCGAAGGCACGCGATGGCATTACTGATGACGATTACGAGAAAGATAGCCACATTTGTCCAGACGAGACTGTAAATGCCCAAGCCTTGGGCAAAACAAAACCAGAGAACGACAAAGGCGACGGGGAATGTCGCAACCTGTGAGTAGTTAAAGACATCGTTGCGCTGATGAGCTACGAGAATATGACCGAACAGTCTGGCTGGAAAATCGGTTGCGATAATGGCGCACTGCACCAGCATAACGACCTTAAAAGAAGGCTGCAGATCGGGATCGATCCGCAGGAAATGCGTTCCGAAAAGCACGAGGAGCGCGCCGCCTCCCAGCACAATTAAGCCTTGCAGGAGCAGAACGAGCACTCCGGTTTGGATCATCCCGCCATATTCACCGCTCGCTCGCGCGTCCTTGTGATCGATAAGATGCCGAGAGAGAGAGACCGACATCCCAATATCGACCAGCTGTAAATAACCGCTCAGCTGCATGGCAAGAGCCCATAAACCAAACTCACGCTTCTCGAGAAAATGCAGAGCCAGCGGGATCGAACCAAGAACATATAGAGTGTTGGCGACTAACAAGGCGTAGCCGGAGGCGACGGCATGCAGGAATCGACTGAAGCGTCGGTGAGGAATCATGCGAAGTGTGGCTGCTTAACGAGCGTGCTTCGCGACAACCGTCCATCCCAAAGTAACCGCGTCGTAAGCGTGACGGCGATCACACCAAAGGAAGAAACTGTTGAGTAACGTTCTGAGAAAACGGAAACGAATGAAGACGGGCAAAGTATGCTGAAGGACCTGGCCAAGAAAAGCATAGGAGTGCCCGCGATTGAACATTCTAACCAATTCAAAGCCGCTTTCCTTGAGCAAATAAAGCAAGCCGTCGTAGGGATAGCGAAAGAAGTCGTAGGGGATTTCATGCCGCGGCCAATACATTGGCGTCGAAAGAATGAGATATCCGCCTGGTTTCAGCACGCGATGCATTTCGCGCAGGGCGCGCAAAGGATCCGGGACGTGCTCGAGCAGTTCAGTGCTAACCACGGTGTCGAAAAATTGATTCTCCAGGGGCAAATCAAGAGCGGAGGCAATGATATCCGGTCGGGAAGTTTCCGTGAGATAGTCAACGCCGGTGTAGGAAGTTGCTTTCAAAAAATGGGTGTCTTTGTAGGGTTTGCGACCGCACCCGACATCGAGCAATTTTCCCGAGACATATTCTTTGCACTGGAGAAGTGACGCCTCAATCATCAAGGCGTTGAGATACGCAGCATCGGAACGCGGAACTGAACAGGGCGGCACCCTTTTCAAGCCTTTCAGCGGGTATTCTGCCAGCGGATGAAGTTGGATGCTCAGCTTGGCCCCGCGGTGTTGAGTTTTTCAAATTCCACAAGCATCATTCGATAGGCCCAATCCCGTTGCAGGGAGCCCAAGATCTGTGAGCGAGTGGATGCGATAGAACCGCGCCAACGGATCACTTTTGTTCGAAAGGCTTTTCCTTCCGGCGAAAAAGGCATTGCTCTCTCCATTAGCGAATACCTAAGTCCAGCCGGACGAGCATCCCGGGCGAAAAAACCGACGTCACGGAATTCAGGTCCGGCGCATCCATAAACTGGCTCCCGGTTCCAGCGCTGATGAAGGGAATGAGGCTTTGATTTCGTCGGCCGAAACGTGGTTCAAATAGCTCGTAAACATCAATATTTCAAAGTCGCGATTAAACATTAGAAAAGCTCGTAACAGGTATGCTTCATTCCAAAGTGTGCCGCTGAAAATCCGTTCTTCGGGATATTCAAATGGATAAAAAATGTCATGGAAGTGAACGATCACGCCTTTTTTCAGAGCTGGCAGGATCTCAAAGAAAATGAAGTTCACATCGCTGCCCACTTTGCTGACATGGGAAGTATCGATGAATAAAATATCGTTCTCGTCCAAGGCGGCAAAGAATTCGATTGGAACATCCTGGACAAATTTCTTCTCGATCTGAAAACGGGAGCGATCCTCCGGTGTAATATATTTAAGAAGAAGATCGGGATAGGGTTCAACGAAGGCGATTTGCGTGTCGGGCTTCAATGCTTCGCAAGTGTCGATAATGACACAACTGGACGCGCCGCATCCAACTTCAATGATCCGTTTTGGTTTCCAATGCCGAATCATGGCATACAGGCAAAATGCATCTTGAAAGGGAAACGAGCCATTTGGGCGGAAAAATCTGGCTTTGGGATTAACAGTCCGTTCAAAGGGCAAAAAGGAGTAGTACTCCTTAAACTTATCCAGCAATTCCTTTTGCGTTTCGTGATTGAGATCCAAACCAGGCAATTGGTTAGGGGGCACAGCAAAAATTGCCTTTGATCTTCGTCTGATTTCGTCCAGGTCGGGCAGTGGCGAATAAAAGTGGCCGGGAGGCACCGACTTAAAATAAGGCGCGCGCAGGATGTCGTAACAAAGCTTCAGTTTTGTCGGAACTTTGCGAACGTAGCTCGGTAAATATCGCCACTTAAAAGCCATTTCCTGAAACTCTCCCGTTTCTGATTATTTCAAAATCTTTTCACGCGATCACGCGGTATTCTTGTCTCCGCGTCGATGTTGCGTGGGTCTTCTTACTGGCTGTTGCTTCTCGAACCGGGTTGTCGCTCGGCACCGTACGTTTTTAGGCAATGCGCACAATCGGCTGCTCTCAAGCCAGTTCGAAGATGTTCAACGGGGTGGGGGGGCAAGCGTTGGCCGTGGCGAAGGATGTCGTTGAGGGAAAGAAGCCCGCTTATTCTTAGAAGCCTCCCCTGAGAAATAGCCCCAAGCGCATTACAAATTTACATAATCATATTCATATCGCTTTTCTTCTCGAAATTTGCTTACTTTCATAGGTGTTTTACCGAGTTAGCCGACTTCACACTGTCCTATTGTTCGCAGTCGCAAGTCTTTCGTCCTACGAGGCACACGCACATCAAGGAAACAACACGCTGACCTTGCCGCCTGATTTACCCGTTGCATCGGGCTATGCGACAGAAAACGCGCTCGGCTCGCTGACTTTTAACTTACCCCTTGCTATTGCCTCGCCGCCCGGCGAGACAAACCGGCTCTTTGTGGTGGAGAAAAACGGAACGATCCAAGTGATCAATAACCTCGACGGGACGCCGACAAAGCAAGTGTTCCTCGACCTTCCTGCATTTCTTAGTGCGTCGGGCGGAGGGACTCTTTCCATCGATGGCGACCAAGGGTTGCTCGGTCTCGCATTTCATCCGAACTACGCGCAAAACGGACTCTTTTTTGTTTTTTACAGTATGACAATTAACGAGGGCGGAACAAACAAGACATTCGAACGGGTGGCACGGTTTCGCGTCTCGCAAAACGAGCCGAACGCGGCGGACACGACTACGCACACACCGCTCATTTCACAGCTGGATCGATTTTCGGATCACAACGGCGGCGATCTTCACTTTGGCCCCGATGGTTACCTTTACGTTTCTGTGGGCGACGAGGCATGTTGCAATGATACGCTCAATAACGCCCGTTACATCAACAAGGATTTTTTCGCAGCGATTTTGCGCATCGACGTCGATAACAAGCCGGGCAATCTCCCGCCGAATCCGCATGCCCAGAATTCCACAACTTACCCGTCTGCCGTGCACACCGGCGCCTACAAAATCCCGGCGGATAATCCCTTTATCGGCGCAACCTCCCATAACGGCATCACCTTTGATCCGAGTACTGTCCGCACGGAAATTTGGGTGACTGGTCTGCGCAATCCGTGGCGCTTCTCGATTGACGCTCCTACCGGGCGGGTCTTCATCGGCGACGTTGGCCAGGATTCTTGGGAAGAAGTCAATATCGCGACTGAGGGGGGCGATTGCGGGTGGAGCTATTATGAAGGAACGCATGACGGCCCGCGAATCGCGAGTAAGCCCGCGGGCATTGCCTATATCCCCCCGATCTATGAATATCCTCATGGCTTTGGCACTTTTGAGGGATACAGCGTAACGGGCGGTGTCGTCTATCGTGGCACGCAATTTTCGGATCTCTTCGAGGCCTACATTTTTTCCGATTACGGTAGCGGCCACATCTGGGCGCTTCGACAAAATGCCGGCACATGGTCCGCACAGCATCTCTCGGCTGGAGATGGGGCGGGCGTTGTCGGGATCGGAGTTGATCCGCGCAACGGCGATCCACTTTTCGCTAATGTCTATACCGCCGCAATCATGCGCCTCGTACGTAGCGGCACGATCGGCGCCAACCCGCCGGCGCGTCTTTCCCAGACGGGTGCTTTCTCCAATCTGAGCACGCTTACGCCAAATGACGGGATTGTCGCTTTCGCGCCGAATGTGGCGTTTTGGTCGGACTACGCCATCAAGAGTCGCTGGTTTAGCGTACCAAACCCTGTCGCCACCATCGACTTCAACCAGGATGGCAACTGGACGTTCCCAACGGGAACGGTCTGGATAAAGCATTTCGATTTTGAAACGCGTCGCGGTGATCCCGCATCGCGCCGAAAACTTGAGACGCGCTTCCTGGTCAAAACCGCCTCTGCAACTTATGGCGTCACTTATCGCTGGCGTGCAGATCAGTCCGATGCCGATCTGGTGGCTGAGGGCGGCCTTAGCGAGGCGCTAAATGTGGAGGTCGGCGGCATGCCCACCACGCAGATTTGGCGGTATCCGAGCCGAAACGAATGCCGCACATGCCACACGCCCGTCGCAGGTCACGCTCTCGGCTTCAACACACGGCAACTGAACCGAGTGAATGGATTCGCCGGTGGAAGCCCAAACCAAATTCAGAAACTCAATGATCTCGGCTACTTCTCGACTCCTGTCACCGGTGTGAATAATATGCCGGCCTTCGCTTCAGCCACTGATAGCACGCAAAGTCGCGAATGGCGGGTCCGCTCCTATTTCGCCGTAAATTGCATCCAATGCCACCAACCCGGGGGCCCTTCCCAGGGCCATTGGGATGCGCGCTCGACCACACCAACAGACGCGGCCAACCTTATTAATGGCGCGCTAGTGGACAATCGCGGCGATGCGGCGAACAAATTTGCTGTGCCCGGGGATCCCAATCATTCAATGGTATTAAAACGGATTCAAGGAAATGGCGTCCCGCGCATGCCGCCATTGGCTACAAACGAACTGGATCCAAATGCGATTCAACTCCTGACCGATTGGATCACACAGGATTTACCCGCTCGGCTTTCGTTCACTGCTTGGCAGCAGCTGCACTTTGGCTCGACAACAGATGCAAATGCCGCCCCGGATGCAGATCCCGATCATGATGGCCGGACGAACGAGCAAGAATTCCTGGAGGGCACCGATCCTAACAGCGCAGCAAGCCGTTCGACGTCGCCTCTATTAACGCCCGTTCGTGACGAGCTCCAACTCAGTTTTATTCAGCCGGCAAACCGCGCCGCCATTGTCGAGACAAGTATTGATCTAGCCAATTGGAATCTCTGGGACGTGCCAGGGAATTTCCCGTCATACCCTGCGATGTCGCAGCCGCGCGTGTTCGCTACTCCAATGAACATTGACCAGATGTTTTTCAGGGTGCGCCTGTCTGAGCCGTGAACGGGAAGTGAGTTACAAGGATACTTTCGCACAGTCATTTGATTTTAAGGCGGACGCCATTCTGCGGCGAGGAGACGTAACGGAAAAGCAGCCCCGGATGGCTCCTTCTGCTGGCTTTCGCGGGCAGATCGCGTGTGCGGGATTCTCGTTGGATGGCCCGAAACTGAGAAGTTTGGCTCCAGCGTAGTTCGCCGCGGGCCGCCTGGTAGAAGATTCTTTGAGCGGCTCAAGCCACAATCGAGCATAGATTGTGCTGTTACGGTATTTATGGTAATTCACACCCGCGCTCGGGGCTTGCTCTTGCAAGGGCTTGTCGGCTTTCTCGTCCTGGCGGCCGGCTGCTCCTGCGCCACCTCCGAGGCTTCTCCCTTTACCAATAGAGTCCGCACAAGCTCAGTGCCCACGCTTTCGCTGATGGCTTCGCCGACGATTGTAAATGAGGGCGCAACAGCGGTTTATACCGTCTCTGCATCGCGCGTTAATTCGACCAGTTCCACAACCGTCACCTACGCGATGAGTGGCACCGCTGTCCGGGGCACGCATTACGATCTCAACGGCACCTTTGGAAAGATCACCATCCCCGCCGGCGCCAGCTCCGCGAACGTCACGCTCACTGCCTTAAACAATAATCTGAACACGGGAAGCGAAGCAGCTACGATGGCCCTAAAATCTGGGACGAGTTACAAGCTCTCCACCGCAATCAAGGCGTCGGTCACCATTGCAAATACGCCCTCGCCGACTCCGACCCCTGCTCCTACGGGTACCCCAAACCCCACGGCTACCCCAAGCCCCGCGCCTACGGCTACCCCGACGCCCGGGGCCTCTGCAAGTCCGACGGCCACACCAACTGCGACCCCAGCTCCAACCGCCACCCCCAGCGCGTCACCGAGACCGACGCCCGCGCAGGAGTATTGGATTGCGACCCGCACGGATGGTTTGCCAGGGACGGGTACGCAGGCCGATCCATACGACGGCAGTAGCCAAGGGAAATTTGATGCAGTCATGAGCCGCCTGCAATGGATTCTAAACCCGGGCATTCACCTGATGGGGCCTGGTCCTTTTCTCACCTCGGTCACGCACGACTGGTTCGTGCGTTCCGGATGGGTTGTTTCAGGGGATGGCATGTACGGCACGACCATCCAATTGACGGGAAGCATGGCCGGGCTGCGCGACGTCGCAGTTTTCCGATCTGATGCGAGCTATGCAGCAGATTATATCACAATCAGCAATCTGACGATCGACTCTAATTGGCCGCAGCTTTCGGCTAGTGCCGACATGGGAGTTGGTGGGGAGAAGAACTGTAAAGTCGGAGCGATCATGCTTTGCGGGAGTTATAATGTGATCGACCGCGTGCGCTCCATCAACACCTATGGGTCACTGGCGAATTACCAGGAGGATTTCGCCATCTTTTTGGTGAGCCCTTCGTCGGTGGACGGGACCAATGATGTCATTCAATATTGCCGCGTGGAAATGCCACAGGGCAATCACCAGGCGCCCTTTGGATTGGCCGGTTGGGTCTGGTCAGAGCCGATGCGCATTCTGACAAATTCCAAGGTCATAGGTTGCACGGCCGTGGGAGTGAACAACGGTCTGAGCACGGGCAAAGGCTTCGCGAGTGGCGGAGTGAATTTTGCACATATCAAAGATTGCGAGATCGATGGCAACACTTTCACTGATTGTTTAGGAGCCGCTTATATCGACACGCAATCGGTGGATGGACTGAAGGTGACCAACAATACCGTCATTCGAGGTTGGTTAGGGGTCGGGCTTAGCTCCTGGGTACAACCGAAACAAAATATTGAGATCAGTGGAAACAACTTTCAGATTCAGAATCGTGTCCTCAATGGGGCGAGTTACGGAATGGTAGTGGGTTACGGACCAACGACCAATCTCGCGGTCAACAACAATACGATTACCTTTGATACTTCAGGCGCCGGGGTCAATTCGTTCTGGGGGATGGGGAATTCCCTTCTCACTGACGCCACGGTGTCGAATAACACGATTGGACTGGCATTTTATGCCGTTGATAATTCCGCCACGGGTATCAATATCACGCTGTTTAATAACCGAACGCCTGCCGGGGTGCCCGTCCCGGGCCTCGGACCTTAACCACCCTTAAAACGAGGTCGGAAGCTGAGTTTGAAGGCTGATAGAAGTCAGGGAGCTAAGACTGAGGACGGCCATTTCAAAAATATTGGAGGAAGTTCTAAAAGAAACTTGCCTTGTCACGTCTCGACGATTCTAATGGTGACGGACCATTCCCCCAGTATTTTTCTCCACTTAGGAACCCCGCAAATTAGTTCGCCAAGTCGCGCCTCGCGCGCGCAAGGCATCTCTCTCTTTATGTCGATCCTTAGGGCTCCCTTCTTTACATTGAAGGCTGCTTTTATCCTTTTCATCCTCACCGTTGGACTCTCTCAGGGTCTCCACGCTGGAGTGAACGTCGCGCTCCCGTCCAATGGCGGTGTGATCACGGCGTCCTCATCTTATAATAGCAATTTTCCCGTTACCTCGCTCAACAATGGCGATCGCAAGGGAGCGAACTGGCAAGCGGGCGGTGG
This sequence comes from Chthoniobacterales bacterium, assembly GCA_038230335.1. Classification (GTDB taxonomy): domain Bacteria; phylum Verrucomicrobiota; class Verrucomicrobiia; order Chthoniobacterales; family UBA10450; genus JBBRDU01. The sequence goes on from JBBRNL010000002.1 coordinate 495,430, forward strand.
GTGGAATGATGCGACAAGTACCTATCCCGACTGGGTGCAGATTGACTTCAATACGAGCCAAACGATTAACGAAATCGATGTTTTCACCATTCAGGACAACTATGGCAATCCAAGCGCGCCCAACCTCAGCATGCAATTCAGTCAATGGGGCGTGACCGATTTCCAGGTGCAATATTGGACCGGGACGGCGTGGGAGGATGTCCCGGGCGGCAACGTGACGGGCAATCGAAACGTGTGGCGCAAATTCATCTTTGCCAACATAACCACCAACAAGATCAGAGTGGCGGTGAACAACTCTCTGGGCGGCTACAGTCGACTCGTTGAGATCGAGGCTTACGCTCCCGGGGTGAACGTGGCGCTCGCGTCCAATGGCGGCCAGGTCACAGCGTCGTCCGCCTGGAGTAGCAACTTTCCTGCAACCTCGCTCAACAATGGCGATCGCAAGGGAGCGAACTGGCAAGCGGGCGGTGGGTGGAATGATGCGACAAGTACCTATCCC